>NZ_CP095074.1:0-1476250 GCF_022919835.1 Halobacillus shinanisalinarum
TATGGTCACAAGTATATAAATCAGTTATCCTTGGGTTGACAAGACAAGAGGTGATCCAGCATGAAGGCGGTTTTATATTGCCGTGTAAGCACGGCGAAAGAAGCACAAGTTTCATCATTAAAAAGACAGCGGAGCGAATTAATGATGATGGCCGAACATCAATCTTTTGAAGTGGCAGACTGTATTGAAGAACAAGCGAGCGGATATGATATTGAACGTGAAGGGATCTTCCGCTTGCTGAACCATTTTTCAAGTGGAAAAGCAGATGTGCTTATTATTCAAGATGAGACGAGGTTAGGCCGTGGAAACACCAAGATTGCACTTTTCCATCAACTTCAAAAGCTGGGTGTTCGCATTTATTCGTTGTCACACGAAGGCGAACTGCAACTTTCCGAATCTGATTCGATGGTGTTACAGATTGTAGGGATTGTGGAAGAGTACCAGCGCAAAATACATAATATGAAGATTAGGCGAGGAATGAAGAAGGCTGTTGAGAAGGGATATGATCCATCTAAGAACTTATCGAATCAACATCTTGCCCCTGGCAGAGAACGGGTTGATTTTCCAGTTGAAGAAGTCGTCCGTTTAAGAAATAATAAACTAACCTTTAACGAAATCGCAGCGACTCTAAGGGGACTAGGTTACGATGTTTCTAAAGCTACGGTCCATCGTCGGTATCAAGAGTTCGTTACACTTGAAAAACAACAGAAAAATAGGTAATATTGCTATATACAAGGGTCAAATGACGCTTGTGTTTTTCATGGCCAATACCAGGTAAGGAGGTATGTGCAAATGTTAGCAGATGAAAAACTAAAACGGATTAATGAATTAGCTAATAAAGCTAAAGCTGAAGGTTTAAATAAAGCTGAAAAAACGGAGCAGCAAGAACTTCGTCAAGAATATTTAAAGAATGTTCGTAAATCCTTTAAAAATCAGTTGAAAGGTATGACTGTTGTAGACCCAAATGGGAATGACGTTACACCTAAAAAACTGAAAGAAATGCAGGAAAATGAGAAAAAACACTAAATATTAACCCGCACTCATGATGGGTGCGGTTTTTTTGTTTAGCTTTGTGAATCTAGGGAAAAATAGCTGATAGTAGAGAAGATTGTTGAAAAAACAGCAACAAGGCTTGTCACTTGCCCATTTTCATTATAGGATAATACATGATACATATAAGGGAAGACGAAAGGAGAATGTTGACATGGCTTCAAGCCTTGAACAAACATCTATTAATACTATCCGAACACTAACTATTGATGCAGTTGAAAAAGCTCAATCTGGTCATCCTGGAATGCCGATGGGGGCAGCTCCAATGGCTTATACCCTTTGGACGAAATTTATGAACCACAATCCAAGAAATTCACACTGGTTTAACCGTGATCGATTTGTATTATCAGCGGGCCATGGATCTATGCTGTTATATAGTCTCCTGCACCTTTCAGGATATAACGTGACGATAGACGATATAAAATCGTTCCGTCAGTGGGATTCAAAAACGCCCGGTCATCCAGAGGTTCATCATACAGATGGTGTGGAAGCTACCACTGGACCATTAGGCCAGGGGATTTCAATGGCAACGGGAATGGCTATGGCTGAAGCGCATCTAGCTGCAAAGTATAATCGCGAGCAATACAATGTCGTTGATCACTACACTTTTGCGATTTGCGGCGACGGTGATTTAATGGAAGGTGTTTCTCAAGAATCAGCTTCCTTAGCAGGTCACTTAGGCTTAGGGAAACTCGTTGTACTGTATGATTCTAATGATATTTCATTGGATGGGGACCTTGATCGTTCCTTTAGTGAAAGTGTTGAGAAACGTTATGAAGCTTATGGCTGGCAAGTCATTCGTGTAGAGGACGGGACGAATACAGAAGACATTACTAAAGCCATTGAACAAGCAAAACAAAATACTGAACAACCGACAATGATTGAAGTCAAAACAGTGATCGGTTATGGCTCACCTAATAAATCCGGTAAATCTGCTTCCCACGGGGCACCCCTCGGAGAGGAAGAGGTTACAGCAGCAAAAGAACATTATAGCTGGGAGCATGAACCGTTCCACGTCCCTGAAGAAGTATATGAAGATTTCAAAAAGAAAGTACAAGTGACTGGCGAAGAGCAAGAAGCACAGTGGAATGATCTAATGAAACAGTACAAAGAGGCATATCCTGAACTTGGTAAGGAGTTAGAACAAGCCATTAATGGCGAACTTCCTGAAGGATGGCAAGGCAGCCTGCCAACCTTCACTGCAGGAGAAGACAGTCCAGCAACTCGTGCGGCTTCAGGTAAGGTCATTAATTCATTATCTGAAGTTGTGCCTTATTTCTTTGGTGGAAGTGCCGATCTTGCAGGCTCTAACAAAACGACTGTAGAGGGAGAAGAAGACTTCTCACGTGAAAATTATGCAGGTCGTAATGTTTGGTTTGGTGTTCGTGAATTTGCAATGGCCTGTGCGTTAAACGGCATGGCCCTTCATGGTGGGTTGAAAGTTTATGCTGGTACGTTCTTTGTTTTTAGTGACTATCTCCGTCCAGCCTTGCGTTTATCTGCTATTATGAATCTGCCTGTAAACTATGTGTTTACGCATGACTCTGTAGCTGTTGGAGAGGATGGCCCTACCCATGAGCCTGTTGAGCAACTGGCTTCCCTTAGAGCCGTGCCAAACCTTTCCTTAATTCGTCCCGCCGACGGAAACGAGACAACTGCAGCATGGAGAGTTGCTCTTGAGTCAAATACGACTCCAACAGCACTTGTCCTAACTCGTCAAGGCTTGCCGACACTCGAGGGTACAGACGAAAAAGCTTACGAGGGAGTGAAACACGGGGCATACATTCTAAGTGATTCCGATAAACAAACACCTGACGGGATCCTGATGGCCTCTGGTTCTGAAGTGCAGCTAGCTGTACAAGCACAATCTGATCTGAAGACCAAAGGTTATGATGTTCGGGTGGTAAGTATTCCGTCATTTGACCGTTTTAATAATCAAACAAGGGAATATCAAGAAAAAGTATTACCGAATGCAGTGAGAAACCGTCTTGCGATTGAGATGGGAGCATCTTTTGGCTGGGAGCGTTATGTCGGCCTTGATGGCTCTATCATCGGAATCGATACATTCGGCGCATCCGCACCAGGAGAGACTGTTATTAAAAATTACGGTTTTACCGCAGAAAATGTAGTTAAACACGCGGAAAGCTTGATGAATAAATAAATAGAATGGGACTACTGTATATTAATGTACAGTAGTCCGCTTTTAAGTTTTTTCCGTTTTGACAAAAATCGTTGGACTCATAAGCCATATTGTGACAAATTGTTCGCTTGCAGCTCTGTATAATCAGGGACAAGGAGTGATGGAGCTATGCAATTTGTGATCTATGCAATTAAACAAGAAGTGTGTGAACACTATTATTATAAAGTAGAATTGTTAAAACGATTTTTCGAGGAGTGCATTCGTCTCCCTCAGTCAAAATTACATCAAAAACAACTGGATTATATAACCGAAGATTTCTCTTTTAAGGAATGGCTAGGGGATCTCTGCAAGGGGGCCTGGGTAACCCCATTCTCTCAACATAAGAATGGGCATTTATTCAATTATGAACAAAATTATGATATAATCTTAACTGAGAAAAGCTGTTGTCTACTACAGTGTGACAGCCTCTGGCAAGCAGAAAGGGTTCTATTTCAACCACTAAGAATGTGTGATCAAACGTTTTTTATTGTAGAGGAAAACGGCGAGCATTACGGATGGGTTTCCCCTCTTTCAAGTCAGCGTCTGTTATCGTAAAATGCCCTATTGTATTCCTATGAGCATTTTACTATACTGTTATGGGAGACAATACGAAGGAGGAAGACGTTTAAATGACTTTGGGCATAGTATGGGTCATCATCATTGCCGTTTTGGCTCTCATTGGCGGAGTAGCCTTGGGCTTTTTCATAGCGAGAAGATATATGATGAACTATTTAAAGAAGAACCCACCAATTAATGAGCAAATGCTTCGCACAATGATGATGCAAATGGGGCAAAAGCCATCACAGAAGAAAATTAACCAAATGATGCGTTCGATGAATAATCAACAGAATAAATGATAATTGCTAGCCCTTTCTGCCATACATATGGAAGAAAGGGCTTTTGATTGCAATATAGTATCTAGCTATGGACCCTAAATCCCCTGGAATTATCAGGTGGAAAGCCGAAGTCCTTGTAATAGAATAGACAGTCTCCTTCAAGGATTATTCTGTTTTCTCAACAAACGTCAACAGATGTTCACAACTGAATCATCGTTTTTTTGAATTTGGTCTGATACAATAGGATTCGAGTCTAAAGGTGGGGGCGTTATTATGTCAGATATAAATATATTTTTAGCGTTTGGTGCTGGCTTTCTTTCCTTTATATCACCATGTGTTCTTCCTTTGTATCCCGTTTTCCTATCTTACATAACAGGGATGAGCATAAATGAATTAAAAGAAGATAATGGAATGCTTAAGAAGAAGAGCCTCACTCATACCGTATTATTCTTGCTTGGTTTTACGACTATTTTTATAATTTTAGGTTTTTCAGGGTCTTTATTCTCCCAATTTTTCATTCAAAATGAGGAGATTATCCGTCGGGTTGGAGCCATTCTGATCATCTTCTTCGGATTTGTGATCATTGGTGTGTTCAACTTCCGATTTCTAATGAAGGATCGCAAAGTCACTTTTAAAAATCGTCCTACCGGATATCTAGGTTCATTTATTATAGGGCTGACATTTTCACTAGGCTGGACACCTTGTATGGGACCGATCCTGGCTTCCGTATTGGCGCTTGCTGCTGATAACTCGGAGCTATTCCTCGTAATGATGATATCCTACTCTCTAGGTTTTTCTATTCCATTCCTAGTCCTCTCCTTTTTTATCGGGAAATTGGACTGGATCAAACGACATAGCGGTAAAATTATGAAAATCGGTGGATATATTATGATTTTCATGGGGGTTGCTTTGTACTTTGATTGGATGACGAAATTAACTTCCTATCTTGCAGGGTTATTTGGCTTCCAAGGTTTTTAATCAAAATCCATTCATGATGCTGGTTGGGGAACTTTTCGTAGGATGCTCATATACAAGTGTCATCACAACGGGGGAGAACTGGTCAAAGTAAAGGCGCACTTTACCAGTCAAGAGTGCTCCCATTGCGATCACAGAGTGAAAAAATCATTATCCGTTCGTAGGCATGTTTGTAAACATTGTGGAACGGTATTAGATCGTGACCACAATGCCGCCATCAACATAGAAAAAGCTGGACGAAACCAGCTAGGTCTGACTCCAACTGCCTAATAATCACGTGGAAACTGTAGGTCGAGGTCTCGCCCGAACAGTATAAACAACGCCTCTGGAGACTGTGTAAGCCTGGGGTCGTCAAGAACAAAGTAACGGTCGTTGAATGAGGAAATTCGCTTTTACAGGTAGCTCCATCAAAATCTTGGGTTTAGATGGAGAGGCTCACTTAGATGGCAATCCAATGAACTTTGTATTATGATGAACATATTGAAACTTTTTGAAGGAGCTTGATCATGACTAGGACAAACGACTTAATATTACGAACGACGACTTCGATTATTGCTTTTATCCTTCTTGGGTTCTCACTCTATTTATTTTTTGCCGGGCATAACGCTCCTGGTGGAGGTTTTGTTGGTGGTTTGATGGCTGTTGCAGCCCTTGTTCTGATGTATATGGCTTATGGCCTAAATGCTATGGAAAAAGTGATTCGCGTTAACTTTCGCTACATGACTTTTACCGGACTACTTATTGCTGTTGCTACAGGTATAGGCTCGTTTGCGTTTGGGGAACCATTCTTAAGTCAAACTTTTGCTTATTTCCAGCTACCTATCTTAGGGAGAACAGAACTAGCTACAGCTCTATTATTTGATTTAGGAGTATACTTGACGGTAATCGGCATCTCCATGACGATTATCTTAACGGTCGCAAACGATACCGAGTAAGTGTTCGGTAAGGAGGGGCAGACTGAGATGAGCGGTCTCGATGCTCTCCTTCTACTGGTTGTGAAGCTATACGATGAACCGCCTGTGTTAGATGCGATGGAGTTAGTGTTGAATTAAACTTATTATGGGATCGTAAGAAAGAGTGAAATCTTTATGTTTTGGATTATTGCAAGCACAGTGGTAGCTACGTGTATGGCTACGGGAATGATATTTGTCCGGCTTCGGGCAGCTAAAAAGCCTGCGAGTGTAAAGAAAATTATATTACCCCCGCTTTTCATGAGTACGGGGGCATTCATGTTTTTGTTTCCGGTATTTCGCGTGCAATGGAGCCAGGTTGCTGAGGCAGTTTGTGTAGGTATTCTTTTTTCCTTTTTTCTCATCCGTACATCAAAATTTGAAGTGCGGGAGGACAAGATTTATTTAAAGCCGTCAAAAGCGTTCGTCTTTATTTTATTTGGACTACTTATCTTGCGTATTGTACTTAAGCTCATCATAGGGCAGACGATAGCGTTCGGACAAATGAGCGGGATGTTCTTTCTGCTGGCCCTTGGTATGATCATAACATGGCGTTTAGCCATGCTCAGACAATACCTACAATTGGAAAGAACATTATAACTACTTATTTAGCCTCTTGACTATGTCAGGAGGCTTTTGAACTCGTTCAATTTTAAAAAGATCGTGCCCCCGAAATGGCACGATCTTTTTAGCGATCAAATAAAGGCTGGTATGGTGTAATGTCAATTTCTTTTTCGTTAAGCTTTTTGATTAAAAATTTATGATCACGTTTAGGTGTAGCAAGAATATAACCTTCTATGATGACGTCTTGTGTGATCTTGGAGCATTTCTTTTCTATGGCCACTTGTCCAATTCTTCCGGCAATTTTCTGTTTAGCAATGTCTCGGAATAACTCGGGAACAGGGGAAACAAGTTCTTCAAGCAATGCTTTTTGTTCTGGTTTCCACATATGGATTGTCCGCTCTATATAATATTCTTCCCAATCAATTGTTGATTTTCCATCTTCTTTTGGCATTCGCTTAAGGAACTTGCGAAACATGAAAAACCCGCCAATTCCCATAAGCGTGACCATGATGACAATCCACCCGACAATAAATAGGGCAAAGCCACCTGACATATTATCACCTGTTTCATCATTTAAATAGTTTAACATTGCTTACATTTATAATTATAAAAGCTTCGGTAAGGAAAGACAAGAAGAAGTGTGAGCTTTTATGTGGCGCCATGAGAGGAGAATTGTCGAAGTCATCAAAAGCATGTCTAAATATTTTACATATGAATCGTTTTCATTTAAAATAAAGGGTGCATATTTGTGAACTTTTATAAAAAAGGGTGCAAATGAACATTTTTTTGGGGAATGGGGAAGCTGATACACAGCCTCGCCGTTTAATTTTGATGAGGAGGTAAAGGAATATGGCTAGCAATGCATTTAATGCTCGCAAACAATTTGACTTAAATGGCAAAACGTACAACTATTACGATCTAAAAGCCTTAGAAGATGCGGGACATGGCAAGATTTCCCGTCTGCCTTTCTCCATTCGTATTCTGCTTGAATCTCTGCTTCGTCAGCATGATGGACGTGTGATTCATGATGGTCACGTAGAGAGTCTAGCAAACTGGGGAACTAGTAAATCAAAAGGGGAAGATGTTCCATTTAAACCTTCCCGTGTAATTTTACAAGACTTCACTGGTGTTCCGGCAGTTGTCGATCTTGCTTCACTTCGTAAAGCAATGGTTGATATGGGAGGAAGCCCTGATGAAATCAACCCAGAAGTACCCGTAGATCTAGTTATTGACCATTCTGTACAGGTTGATAAATATGGTACAGCTGACTCGTTGAATACAAATATGGAGCTTGAATTCGAACGAAATCAAGAACGCTATGAATTTCTACACTGGGCTCAAAAAGCGTTTAATAACTATCGTGCTGTTCCACCAGCAACGGGTATCGTTCACCAGGTAAACTTAGAATACATTGCAAATGTCGTTCATGCGAAAGAGAACGATGAAGGTACTGTTGATACTTACCCTGATACATTAGTTGGGACAGACTCCCATACGACAATGATTAATGGTCTTGGCGTGCTTGGATGGGGCGTTGGCGGCATCGAAGCGGAAGCTGGCATGTTGGGGCAACCTTCCTACTTTCCTGCACCTGAGGTTATTGGCGTGAAACTTAACGGAAGTTTCCCGCAAGGAACAACAGCTACTGACTTAGCGTTAAAAGTTACACAAAAGCTAAGAGAACAAAACGTTGTTGGTAAATTTGTTGAATTCTTCGGACCTGGTTTGCAGGAAATGCCGCTTGCTGATCGTGCGACGATCTCAAACATGGCACCAGAGTATGGCGCTACGTGCGGTTTCTTCCCGGTTGACGGCGAATCTCTAGAATACATGCGTTTAACAGGACGCAGTGAAGAGCAAATTGACCTTGTTGAAAAATATTGTAAAGAAAACAATCTTTGGTATGACCCATCTCTAGAAGATCCTGAATTCACATCATTGGTTGAAATTGAATTAAGTGACCTTGAGCCAAACTTATCTGGTCCTAAGCGTCCACAAGACTTAATTCCGCTTTCTCAAATGAAAGAGTCCTTTACTAAAGCAATTACTGGACCAGCTGGAAACCACGGGTTTGGCTTAGACAAGTCAGAGTTTGACAAAGAAGCAGAAGTTGAATTTGCAAATGGCAAGAAAGCAGTTATGAAAACAGGTGCTTTAGCCATTGCCGCCATCACTTCTTGTACCAACACTTCTAACCCGCACGTGATGCTAGGTGCAGGATTAGTTGCTAAAAAGGCAATTGAAAAAGGCCTTGATGTGCCTGAATATGTGAAGACATCACTGGCCCCAGGTTCCAAAGTTGTTACACGTTACCTTGAAGATGCGGGATTAATGACGTACTTGAATCAATTAGGCTTTAACTTAGTAGGATACGGCTGTACAACTTGTATCGGGAACTCCGGTCCATTGCTTCCTGAGATTGAAAAGGCGATTGCTGATAATGATTTAACAGCATCTTCTGTTCTCTCTGGTAACCGTAACTTTGAAGGTCGTATTCACCCGCTTGTCAAAGCAAACTATTTAGCTTCTCCGCCACTAGTTGTTGCTTATGCACTAGCTGGAACGGTTGATATCGATCTCAAGAAGGAAGCGCTTGGTACTGATAAAGATGGTAAGCCAGTATACTTCGACGATATTTGGCCAACACAAGAGGAAATCAAAGCTGAGATCTCTCGCGCGGTTACGCCTGAAATTTTCCGTAAAGAGTATGAGAATGTCTTCAATTCGAACGAAAAATGGAATGAGATCGACACGACAGATGAGCCTTTATATGATTGGAACGACAATTCTACGTATATCCAGAACCCGCCGTTCTTTGAAGAATTATCTCGTGATCCAGAAACTGTTAAACCTCTAAATGGCATGCGCGTTGTTGGTAAGTTTGGTGATTCCGTAACAACTGACCACATTTCTCCAGCAGGTGCAATTCCTAAAGATATGCCGGCAGGGGAATACCTTCAGGAGAATAACGTGTCACCTCGTAACTTCAACTCTTACGGCTCACGCCGAGGGAATCATGAAGTAATGATGCGTGGTACGTTTGGTAACATCCGTATCCGCAACGGATTAGCTCCAGAGACAGAAGGTGGCTTCACAACGTACTGGCCTACCGAGGAAGTGATGCCTATTTACACAGCAGCTATGAAATACAAAGAGGACCAAACGCCTCTAGTTGTTATTGCTGGTAATGATTACGGCATGGGAAGCTCTCGTGACTGGGCAGCTAAAGGAACAGACCTTCTAGGAATTAAAACGGTTATTGCTCAAAGCTTTGAGCGTATTCACCGTTCAAACCTTGTGATGATGGGTGTTCTTCCATTGCAGTTCAAAGAAGGAGATACGATTGAATCTCTAGGATTAACAGGGCGTGAAACGATTGATGTTCAAGTGGATGAATCTGTTAAGCCTCATGATCTTGTAAAAGTAACTGCAACAGACGAAGAGGGCAATAAGAAGGAATTCGATGTTGTTGCTCGTTTCGATAGTGAGGTAGAGGTGGATTACTATCGCCATGGTGGAATTCTTCAAATGGTGCTACGTAACAAATTAAACTAAATTATTATCTTCAGGCCGCTCTTCATGAGCGGCCTTTTAATATGTGTACAATCCTTTCCATATGACATTTTTTCAAACAATGGGTCTGACTGCTTTACAAGACATTGTAAACATCTATATTGTTATGTATAAAGGTAAAGTGGTTTATAGTTTGTACGCCTTATAAAGTTAAATTTTATAGCTAGTAAAGGCATGTCTGCTCTCTTAGATTGATATGTATAAAAAGGGGATCCTTTTATTGCTTTTTTGGACTTCTAAAAAGGGTGGTTGAGAATGATTAAACAAATCGGAGCAGGACTTTTTTTAATGGTGTTAATAGGTATTGTTGTGTTTAATGTTTTTAATGAGGATAGGGAAGGGTCTTCAGAGGGTGAGGTGGTCGAATATAACGTTACAGGCGATGCTTCACAGGAAGGGACAAGCATCACACCGCCCAACGCTCCGGATGGCCTTAAAGTAGGTGATAAAGCTCCTGATTTCACTTTAAAGACCCTTGAAGGAGAGACTTTACGTTTATCCGATTTACGTGGACAGAAGGTGATGTTAAACTTTTGGGCAACATGGTGCCCCCATGTCGTGAAGAAATGCCTAGAATGGAAAAGTTTCAGCAAGAATACGGTGACGAAGTTCAAATTGTGGCTGTGAATGCAACAGGTTCTGAAAGCGGTATAAAAAAAGTGAGAAACTATATAGAAGATGGTGGATATACTTTTCCAGTCGTATTAGACAAAGAGCTTAATGTAAACAACGATTATCAGGCGATTGCCCTTCCGACTACATACTTCATCGGGACTGATGGTGTCATTCAACAGCCACGCAAGGTTGGACCGATGAGTTATGATTTTATGCTGGAAATGAAGAATGCGTTAAATTAGGAATATTTTGTTTTGAACATGGGAATCCTTTCATAACAAAAGGAGCGATTCTTATGAGAAGAAAACAAAAGATAACTTATAGTGAGCGCGTTCAGGAGAATATCCGGTTAATTAAAGCTGACCAAAAGCTGCTTGACCAAATTGATGAACGGATTGAACAACGTCATCACAACCGTATAAAGCAGATCCCTTCATAAAACAGGGGATCTGCTTTTTTGCTTTTGTAATGGGCATGTTAATCTACATAAGAAATAGACTATGATAAAATTGAAAAGTGATGATGGAAGGAAGTGAAGCCGTGGATAAATCAATTAAAACGTGGAGCAGCCTTGATCAAGAACCACAGATTACAGAAATTGAAGCATTGCGTTTGATGAATAATGAGGAAATTATGGATGGAGAAATAAAAGCACTCCTTTATATTGTCCTCGCCTATCATCGGATGAAGCGACATAAAAACAAGGATCCACTTGCCGATCAATTTATTGATGAAGCACGGGTGATCGATCCTGACAATTCTTTAGTTCGTGACTTATATGAGTCGATCCAGCTCCTTAAAGCTTATACATTGTTAAAGGAAACACCATATGAACAATGGATCCTTCATGAAACCGATCATGATTCCGCAAAAGGGAAAAAAGCGCAGGTCATGTATGATGAAGTGGAGGTTGTACAACAGCAATGGAATGAAGAGCTTGCAACTAAAAATATGGTTGATGCGACAAGCCGCCGTCTCAAATTGTATCAAGAAGTCTATGAGCACTTATCATCTTTAAAAGAAATATTAGCAGAAGCACTCGATTCAATTGAACATCGGCGTATTCATATCCCGGTTAAACAAGTAAATGAGAAAACAAGAAAACTCACTGAATACCAAGATGAATTGTATAAACGTCTTCCACATTTTTTAACAATATCAGTAAATGAGAATCCACTTGAGTCCTTTGACCAGATGGTGGGCTTATCCGATGTGAAGAAGTATATTAAGCATTATTATCAGTTTTTAAAATATCAACAACATCGGCGTCATATCGGGTTCTCTATGGTGGATGACCCTGGCCTTCACATGATTATTACTGGAAACCCTGGTACAGGGAAAACAACGATCGCTAGATTCCTGGCGAACATTTATTATGAACTCGGGATCCTGGATACAAAAGAGGTGGTTGAAGTCAATCGTTCCCATCTTGTTGGTTCATATGTAGGGCAAAGTGAAGAAAATACAATGAATTATGTTCAGCAAGCTGTCGGTGGTGTTCTTTTTATTGACGAAGCCTATAGTTTGAAGCGAGAAGGCCAGACAGGAAATGATTATGGACAAGCTGTTATCGATACTCTCGTATCTGCCATGACCGGTAAGGAATATGGCGGTAAATTCGCCGTTATTTTAGCTGGTTATCCTGAAGAAATGCGGCAGTTTCTTTGGTCAAACCCAGGTCTTCGCAGCAGATTTCCAGAACAAAATCACATTGAACTGCCAGATTATCAGCTTAATGAGCTTCTGCAAATCGCTGAGGATGCGGCGCTTGAGAATGACTTTTTCTTTACTGAACAGGCGCTAAGATTGTTTGAATCCCTTATTGAGAAAGAACGCGTGGATGATTCATTTGGAAATGCACGAACTGTTCGCAACCTCGTATTGAAAACGATCTTTCAAAAGGGGGCTTCCGAACAGCTCGAAGATAAGCAACATTGGTTAGATCACATGAGAATAAATGAGCAGGATTTAAACTTTGAAGAAACAAATGATCACGACTCCGTTTCACCTATAGATCGACTTCATTCCCTTATTGGATTGAACAGTGTGAAAGAAGAAGTTGAGAAACTCTCTTCCTTTGTTCAGGCCCAACAGAAGAGGAAAAAGCTAGGGTATCCAGTCGTACCGATTCAGCTTCATTCGGTATTCTCCGGGAACCCTGGTACGGGTAAGACCACTGTGGCCGACATTTATGCACAGATTCTAAAGAAATGTGGTCTTTTGAAACGTGGACATATGGTGGTAGCCTCAAGAAGTGATCTCGTTGCGGGATACGTTGGCCAAACAGCAATGAAAACGAAACGTAAAGTACGTGAAGCTCTCGGCGGTGTATTGTTTATCGATGAAGCCTATGCTTTATATAATGGTGGACGTGATGACTTTGGGAAAGAAGCGATCGAAACCCTCGTTGATGAGATGACACGTCATAATGAAAACTTGGTCGTCATCTTGGCTGGGTATAAGCAGGAAATCAGACAATTGATCGCCAGCAACCCTGGATTATCTTCTCGATTTAAAAAGTATTTAACTTTTCCTGACTATGATGAACACGAGCTCTTGGACATGCTTGTTTACCAAACAGGCCAATATGGCTATCAACTTGGAGACAATGTTGAACAGCTTCTATTAGATTTATTTCAATCGCATGAAATAGAGGGAAATGGGAGGTTCATCAATAATTTAGTTAATGAAGCAATCCAATATCAAGCGATTCGTCTAATAGATAAGGAAGAAGATGACTGGCATACCATCACGCATAATGACATTACAAATGCTTGGCACATTGTTCGGAGGGAGGCTTAAGAATGAAAATAAACGAAACCCCAATTAACGTTCGCTACCAGGAAACAGACATGATGGGGGTAGTCTACCACGCCAATTATTTAGTTTGGTTTGAAATCGGTCGGACAGCCTTTATTGAGGATCTGGGTTATAAATATCACGAAATTGAGCAGCAAGGAGTTTATTCTCCAGTCGTAGATGTAACGATCAACTATAAAAACCCTGTTCGCTACGGGGATGATGTCCATGTCGTTACATGGATCGACGATTATGATGGTCTGAGAATTACGTACGGCTATGAAGTAAGGTATGAGGAGGGGGAAGTAGCTGTTAAAGGTACGACGAAGCATGTCATCGTTAAACAGGACAGCTTTCGGCCGGTATCCATTCGCAGAAGTTTCCCTGACTGGCATGAAGCCTATGTGCAGGCAATGGAGTCTTCAAAATAAATGGCTTTTGGTGTGAAAAGACAGGAGCTGCAAAAGTGGAAGAGCCAAGTTCTAAACGGGGAAATTGCTTTTCTGACACATTATTGGCTTGACGATAGATTTCCCGGCTGTGATACAGTAACCAAGGTAGGATGTACGAATCTAGATAAGCTGGCTGCCTGGGGGGAACGATACAATCTACAGAAAGCGTGGATTCACAACGATCCTAACTTTCCGCATTTTGATCTTTTTGGTGAGAGGCAATATGATATTTTACAAAAAGAAGAACAATGGGAACAAATTAAGCGATTTTCCTTAGCAAAATAAGACACCCTCTTATGATGGTGTCTTATTTTCATTCATATTCAAATTCCGGTTCATCCCATTTTTCACTGAGCAGTACTTTTAATGAATGGTTATCAAAGTACCATTCATCGGTTTCTTCAACGAAATATTCGACTTGATTGACTTTCGTCGAGGCGATAGGTTCTTGTTTTACGTCTTCGCGAATAGCCAGAGAGAACCCTGGTTGCAATCCCCCAACTCCTCCATAGCGTACATAAAAGCGGATGGATGTCTCTCCCTCTATATCTAGTTCATTCTCATACCACTTAGCTGCTTCTTCTGTTACATGTAAATTCATGGACTCATCTCCTAAATATACATCGTGTAATTGTTGTCTATCCCTAACCAAATCATCTTAAACATCAATGAAAGAAAATATCCCGTCCTTTAGCGGTCTGGAACATCTTTATGGTGATCGTTCTTTAAGGGAACGGGATCAAAACCACCCTTATGAAAAGGATGACACTTACACACACGTATTATTGTTAAATAGGTTCCTTTTAAAAAGCCAAATCGCCTTAATGATTCGATCCCATATTCGGAACAAGTCGGCTGGAAGCGGCAGCTCGGCGGGGTCATAGGGCTTATGAACTTACGATAAAACGTAATCAGACCAATCAGGAGTTGCTTCATAAAACCACCTTATTCAGCAGAATCTTCCCGCTTTTTATCATAACTTAAGGTTGCCACCGCATCATGTAAATGAATGGACTCCTCATTACGACAGCTTACTTCAAATGCTTCAACAAAATCATATTCGTATAAATCAGCAGCAACTAAGCGTACGATGTCCTCGACGAAGCGGGGGTTTTCATAAGCTTGTTCTGTTACCATTTTCTCATCTGGACGTTTTAATACAGGGTGAATCCGGGCACTTGCATTACTTTCAGCAGCATCAAGCAATACGGCTTTCCAGTCAACTTGCTGTTCATCAAAGTCTTCTGTTAATTTCACGCTCATCGTAACATTTCCTCGTTGATTATGAGCACTGTATTCGCTGATTTCCTTAGAGCAAGGGCACAGTGTCGTAATTTTGCCCGTCAGTTCAACGGTAATATCATAACCTGTTGCTTGATCATAAAGCACTTTAATCGTAGCATCCGCATGGTTCATGCCGGTTAGATCAGAAAAAGGGCCTTTTCTTTCAAAGAACCAGGGGAAAGATACTTCAACTTCAGAATCTCCCTGTTTTAATCGACCTGCAAGTTCTTTTGTAAACTTCTTCAGAGTTTCTATATCAATCGCAAAGCCTTCATTGTGGTATTTATCGAGCTGTTCAGTAAATCGGCTCATGTTTGTTCCTTTACTTCCTTGAGCAATTGACGATCCAAAAGAGAACGTTCCGATCGTCGTTTGAATTTGTGGGGCGAGCTGGCTGGGGATTTGAATCGGGTGTTTTACATTTGAGATCCCAACCATATCGATATTGAATAAGAAATCTTCTCTGAAATTTTGTAAGTCGGCCATTTTATCTTTTTCTTCTGGTTTCGTACGAGGACCTGGGTCTACTGATCCGAATAGTTTATGTCGTTCCTTCTTAGAAGGGAGTTGTTTGTTTTTGTTTAATTCGGTTTTGTTCATAGCTATGACTCCTTTTTATCCTTCTTTATACGACAAAGTATACAATATGTGACATTAATTATACAATTTAATGCTTTGCGTGTCTCTTTTATCCAAAAAAGAAAAGCCTACAACATGTATCATGTCATAGACTGTGCCTACATCCATGTAATTCTAGGTTCTGTTTTGTTGATGATTCGTTTAATATTTGCTAGGTGACGGTAGATTACAAACATAGTTAAAAGCATGATGAGAATAGACAGGCCATAGTCTTGAAATAGAATGGAAACAACTACAGCGACAATCCCCGTGACCATAGAAGATAACGATACATATTTGCTGATATAAAGAACCAGGAAGAAGGTAGCGAGAATAATGACAAAAATAATAGGGTTGATTCCTAGAACGACCCGCCAGACGTTGCTACAGCTTTTCCACCTTTGAATCCGGCAAACACCGGATACATGTGCCCCAAAACAGCAAATATTCCAACTACAAGAGTGATGACGTCTGCTCCCATAAAGAAGGGGAGAGCCGTTGCAATCGTTCCTTTTAATATATCAGCGCTGGTAACAAGCAATCCTGCTTTAACCCCTAATACACGAAAGGTGTTTGTTCCTCCAAGATTTCCGCTTCCATGTTCACGAATATCAATACCATAGCCTACTTTACCAACAATTAGACCTGAGGGAATTGCTCCAAGTAAGTAAGCAATGAGGATGTAAATGGCGTAATCCATAGTGTACAACTCCTTAAGTCCTTCTTATCGAAGTGGTTCTTATAATAAGTTTATCATTATATCTGACAATAAAGAACAACAAAATAACCAAGCCTCACGCATGTTTTGATTTTATTGTTCGACAATTTCCTTTATGATAAGGCGAGAAAGGATAGTTGAATAAAATGAAATCATCACGAAAGAAAACATGGGTTTGGGTGGTCACACTAGGCTTGCTCATAGTCGGTCTTTTTTTATGGCTATACCCTTTTCCTTCCTCAAAAAAGGTTGATTTTTCTCCTTCAGCCAATCCACTTTTTTATGAAGGAGATCGTTCCGAACAGTTCAATGGAATGACAAAAAAGGATCGTTTATATGTGCCGGTTGATTACATTCAACATGTGGTTGACCCACACATCGTATACGATGAGCAAAGCCAGTCTTTAATTATAACAAGGGCACAAAATGTCTATCAAATCCCACAATCGGAAGCTTTTTATCGAAAAAACGATAGAAAAAGATACTCTCCCTTTCCCCCATTGATTAAAGAGGAGGGGCAGCAATGGCTGGCTGCTGATTTTTTGCAAGATATCTATGCACTCTCAGTTAAGACGTACCCAAACGGGGCCGTTCATATTTTACCGCATGGATTTGAAAAGAAAACTGCGGCTGTTAAAACCGATTTAAAAGAATATATGTACGATCTAAGAAGCCAGCCTACCGTAACGTCATCCTATTATACCAGTCTTCAAGCATTAGACAAGGTGCAAGTTTTGCAAGAAGACAGTGGCTTTTATCTTATTGTCATGAGTAAGGGGTACACAGGCTACATTCCTCAAGACGCTCTAACAATAAGAGGGGAAGTAACTGTGGAGACACGTATCCCACCTGAGGAAACGGTGAAAGTAACAGAGCTCACGCGCCCGATTCACCTAGCATGGGATGGTATCTATACTGCAGATGCAAATCCGGAAGAGGTAAAAAAATACTCCGGTGTAGATGTGCTGTCGCCCACATGGTTTACCCTTTCGAACCAAAATGGAGACATACATAGTTTAGCTGCCGATTCCTATGTTCAATCTGCCCATGCAAATGGCGACAAGGTTTGGGCGCTTTTCTCTAATGATTTTGATCCTGAGCTTACTTCGAAGGTTCTACCTTCATACAAAAAGAGGTCACACATGATCCAGCAGCTGCTGCAGTATGCAAAGCAATATAAGCTTGATGGGATCAATTTAGACTTTGAAAATGTATATGAAGAAGACGGAAAATGGTTTACTCAATTCGTAAGAGAACTGGCTCCTCTTGCTCATAAGCAGGGACTAGTCGTATCTGTTGATATAACCTTTATCTCAAGCAGCGGTCAATGGTCGGGGTTTTACGAGCGAGCGGAACTTTCTGAAGCAGCCGATTTTATTGCTGTGATGGCTTATGACGAGCATTGGGCAACGTCTTCGCAAGCAGGCAGTGTTGCTAGTCTCCCCTGGGTTGAAAGCAACTTGCAAGCCTTACTTAAGGAAGTTCCAAGTGAGCAGCTGCTTCTCGGCATTCCTTTATATACGCGGTTATGGGAAGAGAAGAATGGTAAAGTTAGTTCCACTTCAATGACTATGGACGAAGCTGAACAGTGGGTAAAGGACAATGGCTTAACACCTGAGCTTGATGAGTCGTCCGGCCAACATTTTATTCGGACAACCAAAGACGGAACGACCTACAAAATGTGGCTAGAGAATGAAACGTCATTGAAAAAACGCATCAAATTAATAAGGAAGTACGACCTGGCAGGTATTGCTACTTGGAGTGTATATTTTGCTAATGAAGACACATGGAACTTTATAGATGAACAATTAAAATTAAGTGAATGAATCAGAAGCTTTTTAGGAATGAGGCCTTTTGTCGAAGCTGCACAAAATGTTTCGAATTCTGAAAATGTGGGAACATATATTTGATATTTATTTATTAGGTAAGGGGGAAGGTCATGATTACGTTTAAGGATGTGACAAAAACATATCCTGATGGAACCACCGCCATCAAGTCCATTCAACTGGAGGTTCAAGAAGGTGAATTACTCGTTTTAATTGGCCCCAGTGGGTGTGGAAAAACCACAACGATGAAGATGATTAATCGCCTAATAGAACCTACGGAAGGAGCGGTTATGATACATAATCAAGATATTAGGGAGTATAACATTCATGAACTCCGTTGGAATATTGGTTATGTGTTACAAGAAATTGCACTCTTTCCGCATATGACGATAGAAGAAAACATTTCTATTGTACCGGAAATGAAAAAGTGGAAAAAACAAAAGCTCACAAATCGAATTGACGAATTGATGAATATGGTGGGGCTTGCGCCTGACACTTACAGAAAGCGACAGCCAAGCGAACTATCTGGAGGGGAGCAGCAAAGAATTGGCGTCCTTCGTGCCCTTGCAGCTGACCCGGACATTATTTTAATGGATGAGCCTTTTAGTGCACTTGATCCGATTAGCAGAGAACACCTGCAAAAAGATATTCGCAAGTTGCAGCAGGAAATAAAGAAAACGATTGTCTTTGTCACACACGACATTGATGAGGCGATGGCCATCGGTGATCGCGTCTGCTTAATGAAAGAAGGAGAAATTGTTCAGCTTGATAAACCACAGAACTTAATTTTACACCCCGCAAATTCCTTTGTTGAGGATTTTATCGGCGAAAGAAAGTCTCCCTGGCAAACAGCTATCGATGTCATTATGAGTCAAACCAAATCTCAAGTCTATCCTGAGGAAGATTATGAGGCAGGAATCGTTCCGAACAAGGGAACATATGCAATTAAGGGCAAGGAAGGTCAGTTAGTCTATGGTGTCCACAATGGAGATAAAGCAGATCTACCGCCCCTCGAGCATGGGATGACTTTAAGGGAGACAATGCAAGTTTTTGAAAATATAGATTATGAAGTGCTTCCTGTAGTAAATAACGGGGAATTGATTGGAACGTTATCGTATAAGGACATGGTGCTTCACCTCAAGAAACAAACAAAGGTGACTAATGGGGTGGTGCAAACATGAATACATTTATAGAAGTATATCAACAAAGACAAGATGTTTTTTATGAAAAAATATGGGAACACTTGCAAATTTCGATTATTGCATTAGTCGTTGCCACGTTAATTTCTGTTCCACTGGGCCTTTTATTGACGAGAAATAAACGGGTAGCTGAGCCGATTATCGGGGCGACGGCTGTTATGCAAACCATCCCAAGCCTAGCCGTGTTAGCTTTCCTTATTCCGTTCTTTGGCATTGGCAGAACCCCAGCTATCATTGCATTAACGGCTTATGGGCTTTTGCCTATCATTAGAAATACGTACACAGGTATTAAAGAAGTCAGTCCTGCTTTAAAGGAAGCGGCGACAGGGATGGGCATGAGTTCATTTAAACGATTATCAAAGGTTGAACTTCCGTTAGCTATGCCAGTTATTATGGCTGGTATTCGTACGTCAATGGTGTTAATCGTTGGAACAACAACAATTGCAGCATTGATCGGTGCGGGAGGATTAGGTGATTTAATCTTGCTCGGACTTGATCGTGGAGGCGATATAAACTTAATCCTTTTAGGTGCTATACCAGCAGCTCTATTAGCTATTATCCTAGATTTTATTCTTCGTCTATTTGAACGAACCTCCGCTAAATCGGGATTCCGATCCCTTGTCAGTTTACTCGTAATTGCAGCGCTTGTTGCGGTCGGCCCACTTGCCTTTGGGGAAAAGCGAAAAATGATCTCGTTATAGGTGGAAAAATCGGTTCAGAACCAGCCATATTAATTAATATGTATAAAATGCTAATTGAGGAAGAAACAGATTTAAATGTAGGATTACAACCTAACTTAGGTAAGACCGATCTTGTGTTCAGTGCCCTTCAAGAAGGGAGTATTGACATTTATCCTGAATTTACAGGGACAGCTCTTGTCTCCTTGTTAGATCAGCAAACTCAGAGCAATGACTCGCAGGAAGTTTATCAGCAAGCGAAGCAGGGCATGGCTGAAGAATATAACTTAGCTTTCCTTCAGCCAATGCAATTTAATAATACGTATGCTGTGGCTACGACTCAAGAGTTAGCTGAGCAATATGATTTAGAGACCATCGGCGACTTAAAACCTATAGAAGGGCAGATTGCTGCTGGTTTCACACTCGAATTCAAGGATAGGCAAGATGGTTACCAGGGAATGAAAGAAGTGTATAATCTTAATATAAGTGAAGTCATTACGATGGATCCCGGCTTAAGACAAGGGGCGATCTCAAGCGGTGAAGTAGAAGTCATTGACGCTTATGCGACGGCCGGGTATATGGTTGACCTAAATCTAAAAGTATTAGAAGATCCTAAGAATTTATTCCCGCCATATCAGGGTGCGCCTTTGATGAGACAGGAAACGCTTAATAAATATCCACAACTTGCGGATGTGCTCAATCAATTAGGTGGTAAAATAACCGGAGATCAAATGCGTCAAATGAACTATGAAGTAAGTTTTGAGGATCGCGATCCAGCGAAAGTAGCACGTGAATACCTTATAAGTGAAGGATTACTTGAGGAATAAGGAGGACCCACCGATGTTTACTAATCCAGACCAGGAGCAAATTAAGAAACTGTTGAGTGAATCAAAGACGATTGCTGTTGTCGGGCTGTCCGATAAACCACATCGAACATCCTATCAAGTAAGTGAAGCAATGCAGCGTGCCGGTTATAAAATAATCCCGGTGAATCCAACGATTACAGAGTCTCTCGGAGAAAAATCTTATCAACAATTGAGTGATGTGGATCAGCCGATCGATATTGTTAATGTGTTCAGGAGATCTGAGTACTTGCCTAAGATAGCCCAAGAGGCAGCTAGTATCGACTTTAAGGCATTCTGGGGGCAGCAAGGAGTCTTTCATGAAGAAGCCTACGCAGCATTAAAAAGTCATGACGGCCTCGTCATTATGGATACGTGTATCAAAGTGGCCCACTCGATTTTGGTTGGAAAATGAAATATTTTAGGTAAAATCCCTGCTGTGGCAGGGATTTTTTCTCGTGATCATTGATCATTGTATTTGCGGATTTAAATAAAACCGCTACAATATAACAAGTGATGTATCTATATGAACGTTTACACAAACGAACGTTTGTTCTATTATAGATGTAGATGGTGTCGTTTTTAGAAAGGAGCCGATGGAAAATTGTCAAAACAAAATCAAACGTACTCAGATGATTCCATACAAGTATTAGAGGGGCTGGAGGCCGTACGGAAGCGGCCAGGGATGTATATCGGGTCCACTGATCAGCGAGGTTTGCATCATTTAGTTTTTGAAATTGTAGACAATGCTGTTGATGAGGCATTGGCTGGTTTCGGAGAGCAAATGACGGTCACTCTTCATAAAGATGGAAGTGTATCTGTGAAGGATGAAGCCCGTGGAATGCCTACAGGAATGCACAAGACAGGGAAGCCTACACCTGAAGTTATTCTTACCGTACTTCATGCAGGCGGGAAGTTCGGTCAGGGTGGATATAAGTCTAGCGGGGGATTACATGGTGTTGGTGCATCAGTTGTCAACGCACTTTCCGAGTGGTTAGAAGTGCATATTTGCCGGGATGGGGAGAAGTTTTATCAACGATTTGAGCGTGGTGGAATTCCTGTGACTTCCCTGGAAAATAAGGGTGCCACACGAAAAACCGGGACTACGATCCGATTTAAGCCCGATGAAACGATTTTTTCAGTGAAAAAATTCAACTTTGAAACATTATCCGAACGACTACGGGAAGCCGCTTTTTTATTAAAAGGATTTCGAATAAATTTAGTAGATGAACGTGAGGACATAAAAGAATCTTATCAATATAATGACGGGATTGAATCTTTCGTAGCCTACTTGAATGAGGAGAAGGATACGCTTCATCCGATTGTCTCGTTTGAGGGTCAACATGCAACTATCGAAGTAGACTTTGCTTTTCAGTTCAATGATGGATTTGCAGAAAGCATTCTTTCTTTTGTTAACAATGTACGCACAAAAGATGGCGGCACACATGAGTCAGGATCTAAATCAGCTATCACTCGGGTGTTTAATGACTATGCAAGAAGAGCACAACTGTTAAAAGAAAAAGATAAAAATTTGGAAGGAAACGATATTCGGGAAGGATTCACTGCGATCATTTCCTTACGAATTCCTGAAGGGCTTCTTCAGTTTGAAGGACAAACAAAAAGTAAACTTGGTACGTCGGAAGCTCGCTCGGCCGTCGACGCTGTCGTTGCAGAACAACTTTCCTACTTCCTTGAGGAAAATCCAGACATCGCTTCCATGCTGATTAAAAAAGCGATTCGGGCAAAGGAAGCACGAGAAGCGGCTAGAAAAGCACGGGAAGATGCCAGGTCCGGGAAGAAAAAGAAACGTAAGGATGCCTTGTTAAGCGGAAAGCTGACGCCAGCACAATCTAAAAATGCCGAGAAGAATGAATTGTACCTTGTTGAGGGGGATTCGGCTGGCGGTTCGGCTAAGCAAGGCCGTGATCGTAAGTTTCAGGCCGTGCTCCCTTTACGTGGTAAGGTTATTAATACCGAAAAAGCAAAGATTGCTGATATCTTCAAAAACGAAGAGATATCAACGATTATTAACACCATTGGCGCAGGTGTCGGTGGAGATTTTACGTTAGAAGACTGCAATTATGATAAGATTGTCATCATGACTGATGCCGATACAGATGGAGCACATATTCAAGTGCTCTTGCTGACGTTCTTTTATCGGTACATGCGTCCACTAGTGGACGCAGGCAAAATATTCATTGCTCTTCCACCCCTTTTTAAAGTATCAAAAGGGAAGGGAAAGAAAGAGAGAACGGAATATGCCTGGGATGAAAGTGGCATGCAAAAGCTTCTGAAAGAGTTTAAAAATGGTTATACGATTCAAAGATATAAAGGTCTAGGTGAGATGAATGCCGATCAGCTATGGGAAACGACAATGAACCCGGAAACGAGAACACTCATTCGTGTAACGATTGATGATCTTGCTCGGGTGGAACGTCGGGTGACAACACTGATGGGGGATAAAGTGGAACCTCGCCGTAAATGGATTGAATCCCACGTTGCTTTTGGTCTTGAAGACGAAGCAAACATTTTAGAAAACGATAAAATTCAGACATAAAGGGGGATTTTCTGTTGGCTGAGGCAGAAAAGTTTTTAGATTTACCATTAGAGGAAGTACTGGGCGACCGATTTGGCCGTTATAGTAAATATATTATTCAGGAACGGGCACTTCCTGATGCCAGAGATGGCTTGAAGCCTGTTCAACGCCGGATTTTATACGCGATGCACCAGGAGAGAAATACACATGACAAAGCGTACCGGAAATCAGCTAAAACCGTTGGTACGGTGATCGGTAATTATCACCCACACGGCGATTCATCTGTGTATGAAGCGATGGTACGCCTAAGTCAAGATTGGAAAGTTCGTAAATCGCTGATTGAAATGCACGGGAACAACGGGAGTGTGGATGGAGATCCACCCGCTGCCATGCGTTATACGGAGGCGAGATTATCCAGTATTTCTTCAGAATTACTAAGAGATATTGAGAAGGAAACGGTTGAACATATTCCGAACTTTGACGATACCATTGAGGAACCAACCGTATTGCCAGCGAAGTTTCCGAATTTACTTGCAAATGGATCGACAGGAATTTCAGCAGGATATGCAACTGAAATCCCTCCACACAACCTCGGGGAAGTCATTGACGCTGTTATTATGAAAATTGATAAGCCAAGTTCTTCAGTCGAAGAGTTAATGACGAAGCTAAAAGGTCCTGATTTTCCAACGGGTGGAACGATTCAAGGGATTGAAGGTCTAAGGAAAGCCTACGAGACTGGTAAAGGTAAAATTGTCCTGCGCGGCCGAGCAGCTGTCCAGTCTGTACGTGGCGGACGTGAACAGATTGTGATTGATGAGATTCCATATGATGTGAATAAAGCTACATTAGTAAAACGAATGGATGAGCTTCGGATTGATCGTAAGGTGGAAGGAATATCGGAGGTACGGGATGAAACAGATCGTACAGGGATGAGAATTGTTGTTGAACTAAAAAAGGATGCCAACAGTGAAGGAGTTCTCAATTACCTTTACAAACATACTGATCTCCAAATTGCTTATAACTTTAACATGGTTGCGATCCATGATCGTACACCTAAGTTACTAAGCTTGCCGATGATGTTAGATGCTTATATTAAACACCAGCGGGAAGTAGTAACACGCCAATCCCTTTACGATTTAAATAAAGCGAACCGCCGTGCACATATTGTTGAAGGGCTCATTAAAGCGATTTCCATACTCGATGAAGTGATTGCTACAATTCGGAGTTCAAATGATAAGCAGGATGCCAAACAGCAGTTGATTGCAGCATACGACTTTACAGAAGAGCAGTCTGAAGCGATTGTGACTTTGCAGCTTTACAGGTTAACAAATACCGATATTACCGAACTGCAAAAGGAAGCGGACGAGCTAAAAGAAAAGATTAGCTATTTAGAAAAACTTCTTGCCAGTGAGCATGAATTATTTAAAGTCATTAAAGCAGATCTGCGAGCGATGAAGAAGCAGTACAACGATGATCGTATAACTCAAATCGAAGAAAAAGTGCAAGAGTTGAAGGTCGATTTGGAAGTAACCGTTGCGAGTGAAGATATTCTCGTTACTGTTACGAAGGATGGCTACATTAAGCGAACGAGCTTGCGTTCCTATGCCGCTTCAAACGGCAAGGATTTTGCTATGAAGGATGGAGACCATATCCTCAGGCTGTTTGAAATCAATACGACTGATAACTTGCTTCTGTTCACGAACCTCGGAAAATACTTGTTCATTCCCGTGCACAAGCTGCCAGATATCCGCTGGAAAGACCTCGGGCAGCACATCGCTAACCTCGTTTCGATTGAAAAAGAAGAGTTTATTGTCGAAGCGATTCCGGTTCGTGAATTTAAAGATGGAAACTACTTAATCTTCTTTACGAAAAACGGGATGGTTAAAAAGAGTGATTTACCGCTTTATCATGCACAGCGCCATTCTAAGCCATTAGTAGCGGTAAACCTAAAAGGTGAGGATGAGGTTGTTGATGTCCATGTGACTTCAGGCGATTCACACTTATTCATTGCATCAAATAAAGCCTATGGTCTCTGGTATCATGAGGAAGAGGTAAACGCCGTAGGCCAACGAGCAGCTGGAGTGAAAGCCATCCAGCTTAAAGACGGAGAACATGTGGTTTCCGGTCAAACGTTTGATGCATCAAAAGACCCCTCGATTTTGATCACGACCCATCGTGCAGCAGTAAAACGAATGCGATTAAAGGAGTTTGAACAGACTTCAAGAGCGAAACGTGGTGTCGTCATGCTAAGAGAGTTGAAAAGTAACCCTCATAGACTTATTGATTTGCATATGGTTTCAGCTCAGGATCAACTTGTGTTAAAAACAGTAAAAGAGGAATTAGCAACCGTAAACCCAATGGACTTCAAAGCAAATGATCGGTACAGTAACGGATCATATGTTATAGATATAGAACAAAGCGGGGAAGTAATTGAAGCTTGGGTACAGCCTGAGTATGAGATTCCTTTTGCGGAGGAAAACAGCGAATAGTAGGCTGACCCTTCTCCAGCCGTTAAAAAATGAAGCACATTTCTATATTTCGTCTCATGAGATAATGAAAAGGCTCCTGATTTTGGACAATATCCCAAGATCGGAAGCCTTTTTAAGTTGCTTCAGGGTATTAATGACCCACGAGCATCATTATTCTTTTTAATTTACATGGCTCAAAATACGCATATATGGCTCTATATCGTGCATATATTGTTAGAATGTCATCTTTTGAATCTACACCGGCTTGTTTAGTTTTCCCAGAAGGCAAGGCCCATTCGGCGGTGTTGGAACATCCTTTCATACATGAACAAGACGCCTCTGCTTTTCTATTGTTTTTTCTGAAAAATGTGATAAACTGAATGTATATTCATAAATGAGGGGTAGGTGTATGGCTAATTTAAGAGAAACGATCATTCAAACGTCTCTCATGTTATTTGAACAACATGGCTTCCATGGTGTAACCGTCAATCAAATTGTAAAATCTTCGAATACATCAAAGGGAGGATTTTATCACCATTTCACTTCTAAAGATGAGCTTCTTTTTGTCATCCACGATACCTTTATTACATACGTTCTTAAAGAAGCAAAAGTGGCCAATCACACTCATACTTCTCCTGTTGATAAAATACAATCGATCATTCGTGCTTTCGTAAAGGTGTTTGATTTGTATAAACCTCATATCTCCGTCTTTTATCAAGAGAACCTGTACTTGAAGCCGGAATACGAAGAACAGATTAAATACAAGCGTGATCAATTTAAACAGATGGTTTTACGTGTGATTGAAGAAGGTCAGCAATTAGGGAATTTTAGAAAAGAATTGCCTGCCATTATTACAAGTATGGCGATCTTAGGAATGGTGAATTGGATTTACAAATGGTACAAGGATAATGGACAGTACACGATTGATGAAATTGCCGATGTGTATGTTGATTTAATTCTTCATTCTTTACTCCCCTCGGAAAAGGAAGAAGAGTACCAACAGACGATGCTGAAAGTTCCTTTTTTTTACAGTTAATAGTAAACGCTTACACGATTATTTTTTTGGCTAAATACAGACCAACCAGTCGGTCTTTTTATTGAAGGAGGAGCTTCATGAATTTTGAATTAACGAAAGAACAGGAAATGACAAGAAAAATGGTGAGAGATTTTGCGGATGGTGTTATTCGTCCGCGCGCGGTTGATATTGATGTAAATGCAGAGTTTCCAAAAGATATTTTTGATGAAATGGGGAAACTTGGTTTGCTTGGAATTCCCTTTCCTGAAGAGTATGGAGGATCGGGTGGAGATACGGTTACGTATGCGTTAGCTGCGGAGGAAATCGCTAAGGTCTGCGGCTCAACGGGATTGAGTTATGCAGCTGCTGTTTCTCTTGGTGCTAGTCCCCTTTACTATTTCGGAACCGAAGAACAAAAGCAAAAGTATTTAACTCCGTTAGCAAAGGGGGAAACACTTGGTTCTTTTGGTTTAACAGAGCCTAATGCTGGATCTGATGCTGGTGGAACGCAAACACGCGCTGTTTTAGAAGGGGATCATTATGTCATCAATGGAGAAAAATGCTGGATCACAAATGCTGAGTATGCCGAAACGATTACTGTAACGGCTGTTTCAGGCCAAAGAGAAGATGGTAAAAACATTATCTCTGCTTTTATTATCCCTAAAGACACCCCTGGCATGAAGATTAGCAGTCCATATGAAAAAATGGGTGTCCGTGGCTCCAATACGTGTGAAATTATTTTAGAAGATGTAAAAGTTCCTAAAGAAAATATCCTCGGTGATGAAAAAGGCGGCTTCAAACAGTTCTTGCATACTCTTGATGGGGGAAGAATTTCGATTGCTGCTCTTGCGGTGGGTATTGCACAGGCATCGTTAGACAAAGCGCTTGCCTATGCAAAAGAGAGAAAACAGTTTGGAAAACCAATCTCGGATTTCCAGGCGATTCAATTTAAGCTCTCTGATATGGCAATGGAAGTAGAGCTTGCCCGCAACATGGTGTTAAAGGCTGCTTGGCTGAAAGATCAAAAGAAACCGTTTACAAAGGAATCGGCCTATGCCAAATTATTTGCCTCGGAAACAGCCTTCCGCTCCGCCAATCAGGCGATTCAAATTCATGGCGGCTATGGTTACATGCGTGAGTATGAAGTGGAAAGGTATTTAAGAGATGCGAAGTTACTGGAGATTGGTGAGGGTACATCGGAAATTCAACGATTGGTTATTGCTCGTCAGTTAGGCTGTTAATACATTTAAGGAGGTTCATACATGTCCCTTTTACAAATGACAGTAGGTGAATTATTAGAGAAACAGGCTGAAACATACCCAGACAACGAAGCGATGGTTTACCCAGAGTTAAAGATAAGAAAAACCTACCAAGAATTTAATGAAATGGCAGATCAAGCCGCTAAAGGAATGATGGCTTTAGGAGTCGAGAAGGGGGAACATCTGGCTATCTGGTCAGATAACAAGCCTGAATGGTTAGTATCGCAATTTGCCACAGGAAAAATGGGCGCGGTCCTGGTAACAGTCAATACAAATTACCGTGCCCAAGAACTTGAATATCTACTTAAACAATCAGATGCGACTACACTTGTCCTAGCTGAAGAGTTTAAGGGTACTTCCTATATTGATATTTTAAAAGAAATTTGCCCGGAGCTGGATTCCTCTGTTAAGGGTGATTTACAAAGTGACCGCTTGCCGCAATTGAAGAATATCATCGTATTGAGTGATAAAGAGTATCCAGGCTGCTTTTCATGGCAGGATCTCGTTGATATGGGGCGCTCAACGTCAACAGAAGAACTCGAAGTGAGAAAACGCTCGTTATCCTATCAAGACGTGATCAATATGCAATATACCTCTGGAACAACAGGTTTTCCTAAAGGGGTGATGCTCAGTCATAACAATATTGTTAATAACGGGAACCAAGTGGCTGATTCTATGAAACTAACATCAGAGGATCGTCTTTGTATTCCTGTCCCATTCTTCCACTGTTTCGGCTGTGTGTTAGGGACAATGGCCGCCGTGTCGAAGGCGTCAACCATGGTTGTTTTAGAACAATTTAATCCAGAAAAAGTGTTAAAAGCGGTAAGTGAAGAATCGTGTACAGGGCTGCATGGCGTGCCAACGATGTTTATTGCCGAGTTAAATGATCCTAGTTTTGAAAAATATAAGCCGACAACGTTGAGAACGGGGATCATGGCCGGATCCACTTGTCCGATGGAAGTAATGAAAGATGTAATTAATAAAATGGGGGCAAGTGAAATTACTATTGCTTATGGTCAAACTGAATCGTCCCCTGTTATTACTCAAACGAGAACAGATGATCCAATTGAACGAAAGGTTGGAACGGTCGGCCGTGTCCATCCAAATGTGGAAGTGAAAATAGTGGATCCCGCTACAGGAGAGGAACTCGAACCTGGTATCCCAGGGGAGTTGTGCACGCGCGGCTACTTAGTGATGAAAGGCTATTACAAGAATGAAGAGGCTACGGAGACGGCTATTGATCAAGACAGATGGCTGCACACGGGTGATATTGCCGTGATGGATAAGGAAGGATATTTAGAAATAACTGGCAGAATGAAAGATATGATCATCCGCGGCGGTGAAAATGTCTATCCACGTGAAATCGAGGAGTTTTTATACCAACATCCTGATGTGTTGGATGTTCAAGTCATCGGGGTGCCTGATAAGAAGTATGGGGAAGAAATCATGGCCTTTATCATTACAAAAGAAGGAGTCGAAGGTAGCGAAGAAGACGTCCGTGCCTTTTGTGAGCGGCAAATTTCGAAGCATAAGATTCCTAGATACATTCGGTTTACAGATGAATATCCGATGACCGCAAGCGGTAAAATTCAAAAATTCAAGCTGAGAGAAGATGCTGTTGATTTTATTAATGCTCATTCATAAATAGGAGGGATGGCTTTGTTTTCAAAAGTATTAATTGCTAATCGTGGCGAAATTGCCTCACGAATTATCCGTACATGTGCAAGATTAAATATTAAAACAGTGGCCGTTTATTCTGAGGCTGACCAACAAGCTCCCTATGTGGAGGAAGCGGATGAGAGTTATTTAATCGGGAAGCCGCGTGTAAACGAATCGTATTTAAATGTCGATAAGATTTTGCAAGTGGCCCAAAAATCAGGTGCGGAAGCAATTCACCCTGGTTATGGCCTGTTAAGTGAACATGCTGGTTTTGCAAAAAGAGTACGGGAGGCTGGGCTTGTCTTTATTGGTCCATCTTCAGAAGTCATTGCTAAAATGGGCGATAAGATCGCAGCCCGAAGTGAAATGCAAAAAGCAGGTGTTCCGATTGTTCCTGGTACAGAGGCAGCCGTTGCTGATACAGAGGAAGCTAAAGAAATCGCCAAGCAGATGGGGTATCCACTTATGCTTAAAGCCGCAGCAGGCGGTGGTGGAATTGGCATGCAAGCCGTAAAAAATGACGAGGAGCTTGAGAAAGCCTTTGAAGGCAACCAAAAACGAGCCGAGACCTTTTTCGGGGATGGAAAAATGTTCATGGAAAAACAAATCGTCGATCCGCGCCACATCGAAATCCAAGTGTTAGCCGACGAGTTCGGAAATGCCGTCCATTTATTTGAGCGGGAATGTTCGATTCAACGTAGGCATCAGAAAGTGGTTGAGGAGGCCCCTTCCCCATTTCTTTCAGATCAAACAAGACAGAGCATGGGGGACAGTGCCCTGAAAGCTGTGCAGACACTTGGGTATGCGAATGCCGGTACCATTGAGTTTTTAGTTGATGACCAAGAGAATTATTACTTTCTTGAAATGAACACACGTTTGCAAGTGGAGCATCCCGTTACGGAAGAAATTACTGGGCTCGATCTTGTTGAACAACAGCTGCGTGTGGCCGCTGGAGAGAAACTAGCTATTAGACAAGAAGACCTATCTATCCATGGTCACGCGATTGAGGTTCGCATCTATGCCGAAGACTCGAATACCTTCTTTCCATCTCCTGGCCAGTTATCAAATTTAGTACTGCCGCAAGGAGAGGGAATACGCCATGAGTTGGCTGTTCATGGCCAATCGCAGGTGACCCCTTTCTATGATCCTATGATAGCAAAGCTTATCGTTAAAGGAACATCAAGAGAAGAAGCGATTGAACGGTTGACAGCAGCGCTTCATCAATATGAAGTTCAAGGAATAAAGAGTAATGTCACAATGTTAAAACGCATCATTACACATGAAAAGTTCAAGCAGGGCGAAACGAAAACGTCATTTGTTGAAAACTACTACTTACCAACACTGACGAACCACTAAGGAGGATGAAACAATGAACGAAGTAAAAGCATCTATGGCAGGAAGCGTATGGAAGATTGTTTTGAAGGAAGGCGAGCAAGTAAAAAGCGGTGAAGATGTCGCTATTTTAGAATCGATGAAAATGGAGATCCCGATCCCTTCTGAGACAGATGGCACTGTTAAAGAGCTGAAGGTAGCTGAAGGCGATTTTGTGAATGAGGGCGACGTTATTGCGATTATTGAATAAATAGGAGCGGATAGAATGTTGAAGTGGCCGGACAAAGTCACAGTTAAAGAAGTGGGACCACGTGATGGCCTGCAAAACGAAAAAGTGAGCATCGCTACCGAGGATAAGATTGAATGGATTAATCAATTGTCTGAGGCAGGCTATGACTATATTGAAATCAGTTCGTTTGTTCATCCGAAATGGATCCCACAGCTTAAAGATGCAAGAGAGGTAGCAGAAGGGATCACTCGTAAAGAAGGGATTACCTATGCGGCCCTCGTGCCCAATATGAAAGGCCTTGAGGTGGCACTTGAAACAAATGTTGATGAAGTATCTGTCTTCATGTCTGCAAGTGAGTCTCATAATAAAAATAATATCAATAAGACCATTGAAGAAACATATCCTGTGCTTGAAGAAGTGGTTAAAGAGGCGAAAGCGAACAATAAACCCGTCCGTGGCTATGTATCAACAGTGTTCGGCTGTCCGTATGAAGGAGCCATTCCGCCAAGTCAAGTATTGGAAGTATCTAACCGCTTGTTTGACATGGGAATTGATGAGCTATCCCTGGGAGATACGATAGGCGTTGCTGATCCGAAACAAGTGGACGATACGCTTCATTACTTAAAAGATAAGCTTGATTTTTCAAAAGTGGCGATGCATTTTCATAATACAAAAGGGATGGCATTGGCAAACGTGCTCGTTTCATTGCAACACGATATTTCGTTGTTTGATGGTTCATTAGGGGGGCTTGGCGGCTGTCCATATGCCAAAGGTGCATCAGGGAATTTAGCTACAGATGATCTAGTTCATATGCTTGATTCCATGGGGATTCAGACAGGGATTCATCAAGAAAAACTACTAGAGGCAGCAGGCTACATTCAAGCGAAACTTGGTAAAAATTTGCCAAGCCATCACATGCAAGTGAATCATCGAACTTAGTTAAGGAGGGCGTTTTTTTGAGTTCATTAGTCAATCTTGAAGTCACCGAGGAACAAATCGGATATCTTACGTTAAATCGACCAGAAGCGGCAAATAGTCTATCGACTGCTTTATTAGATGAACTTGCCAATACGCTTGAAGAAGTAAAACAATCAAATGCCAATGTATTAATTGTAAGCGGAAGCGGTGAGAAAGCGTTCTGTGCCGGGGCTGATTTAAAGGAAAGGGCCGGGATGTCTGAGGAGGAGGTCGTTGGTACGGTTGAGAAAATTGGTGACACGATCCGGATGCTGGAACAAATTGAAATCCCGACGATCGCTATGATCAATGGTGCGGCGTACGGCGGAGGTCTTGAGCTTGCTCTTGCCTGCGACCTAAGGGTGATGAAATCAGACGCAAAGGTTGGATTAACTGAGACATCACTAGCTATTATTCCAGGCGCTGGCGGCACGCAGCGGTTAACACGGTTGATTGGATTAGGCAGAGCGAAGGAAATGATTTTTACTGCCAAGCCCATCGATGCTGCCAAGGCGTTGGCGGTTGGCTTAGTCGAAGGGGCTTATGCAAACGAAGAATTAATGGAACAAACACAGGCTCTTGCTGCCCAGATTGCGAAAAACGGCCCGCTAGCCTTAAAACAAGCTAAAAAAGCGATTCAATATGGTATTCAAACAGATATCACAACAGGACTTGAAATCGAACGGATGTGTTATCAACAAACAATTCCGACAAAAGATCGAATCGAGGGATTACAGGCCTTTAAAGAAAAACGCAAACCTAGTTATACAGGAAAATAAAAAGGAGGCGAGGAACGACAATGAATGAAACCTTAGAAGGTATCAAAGATAAAGTAGCATCAGGTGGTTCGGCAAAATATCATGAAAAGAACAGTGAAAAAGGAAAAATGTTTGTCCGTGAGCGTCTGGAGCAACTATTTGACGATGATTTAAATATTGAGGATGCATTTTTTGCAAACTGTATGGATGGTTCCCTGCCTGCGGATGGCGTTGTCACAGGTATTGGAAAAGTTAATGGAGAACAAGTTTGTGTAATGGCAAACGACTCGACTGTCAAAGCTGGTTCCTGGGGAGCGCGAACGGTCGAGAAAATCATTCGTATCCAGGAAACAGCGATGAAGCTTGAACTGCCGATGCTGTACCTCGTTGATTCAGCTGGGGCGAGGATCACAGATCAGGTTGACATGTTCCCTAACCGTAGAGGTGCGGGACGAATTTTCCATAACCAAATTAAATTGTCGGGCCGCGTCCCGCAAGTCTGTCTGTTATTTGGTCCTTCAGCAGCAGGAGGAGCCTACATACCGGCATTTTGTGACATTGTAGTCATGGTTGATGGAAATGCTTCGATGTATTTAGGGTCCCCTCGTATGGCTGAAAAAGTAATCGGTGAGAAAGTGAGTCTTGAAGAAATGGGCGGAGCGAATATGCATTGTTCTGTTTCCGGATGCGGGGATGTGCTTGCTAAGGATGAACCAGAAGCGATTGCTTATGCTCGAAACTATTTGTCTTATTTCCCTGCAAACTTCCGAAAGGCTTCGAAACGGAAAGAGCCACTGAAGCCTGCTTCAGTGGAAAAAACGATTTCAGAGATCATCCCTGAAAATCAAAATGCGCCTTTTGATATGTACGATCTGATTGAGCGCTTGATCGACGAAGGATCTTTTTGTGAGATTAAAAAGAAATTTGCTCCGGAAATCATCACAGGCCTCTCCCGGATTGACGGACGTACCATTGGCATTATTGCCAATCAACCACGTGCTAAAGGGGGCGTTTTGTTCCCAGATTCTGCTGATAAATCAGCTAAATTTATGCAGCTATGTGACGCTTTTAATATCCCGTTACTGTTCCTTGTGGATATTCCGGGTTTTATGATTGGTACGAAAGTCGAACGGGCGGGGATTATTCGCCACGGAGCGAAGATGCTGTCTGCTATGAGTGAAGCGACCGTTCCTAAGATTTCTGTGATTGTAAGGAAGGCGTATGGCGCGGGACTATATGCGATGGCTGGGCCAGCATTTGAACCAGATGCCTGTTTAGCACTTCCTTCAGCTCAAATCGCTGTCATGGGGCCAGAAGCAGCTGTTAATGCGGTTTATGCTAATAAGATCGCTCAGCTTGATGAAGCGGATAGACCGGCCTTTATAAAAGAGAAGCATGAGGAGTATAAAGAAAATATCGATATCTATCGATTAGCTTCAGAATTGGTTGTCGACGATATTGTGCAGCCAGACCGATTAAGAGATGAATTATCCTTACGTTTTGAAGCTTACGAAAGTAAAAACATAAGCTTCACAGAGCGTAAACATGGGGTTTATCCTGTATAAAAATGTTTCAGATGGGCCGAATCGATCGAATAAAAAATCCACTGCCGTTGAAATGGCAGTGGATTTTTTGGTTATTTATTTAACGGTTGATCTAGCCCAATGGAGCGGATTTCGTCAACAGCCTGCGGATTTTCAAGGGCACTCAAATCGCCTGTTGGTTCATTTAAATAGGCTGACTTAATGGCGCGGCGCATCACCTTGGCGTTTCTCGTTTTTGGTAAGTCACTTACAGCAAAAACCTTCTTTGGAGCAAGAGCTTTCCCTAATTTATTCGCCAAATATTCCTTAAGCTCCCCCATTAAAGAGTCTGTTTGGTCAGATTTTAACACAGCAAAAGCAACTGCTTCTTCTCCCTTAACATCATGGGGCACTCCGATGACGCCTGCTTCAATGACAGCATCATGTGATACAAGAACAGATTCGACCTCAGCTGGTCCGAGCCGTTTTCCTGCAACATTTAATACATCATCAGATCGACCGGTAATCGTATAATAGCCATCCTCATCAACGGTTACCCAGTCTCCATGAACCCACGTATCCTCAAACTTGCTCCAATAGGTTTGTTCATAGCGTTTGTTGTCTTGATAAAAACCCTTTGTCATCCCGACCCATGGCTGTTTAAGGACGAGTTCGCCGACTTTATTTGTAAGCGAATTCCCTTCGTCATCATACACATCTACATCCATGCCGGGCAAAGCTGCGTTAAAGGTAACCGGTTGAATTGGCTTAACGAGAACATTTCCGAAAATACCGCCGGAAACTTCTGTTCCACCAGAGTAATTAAATATCGGGATCGTAGAGTTGCCAACATTTCTAAATAACCAATGCCATGGTTCAGGATTCCACGGTTCACCTGTTGATCCGATCAATTTTAATGAAGATAAGTCGTGTTTTTCAATCCAATCTATCCCGTGCTTGATCATCGAACGAATCAAAGTAGGGGAGATCCCCAGGTGAGTGACTTGATAACGATCAACCAGTTCCCATAATCGATCAGGCTGCGGGTAGTCTGGCGTGCCTTCGAACATAACGATCGAAGCCCCGTTCATCAGCCCTCCATAAACGAGGAATGGCCCCATCATCCAGCCCATATCAGTGAACCAAAAGATCGTATCGTCAGAGGTAACGTCCATGCAGAGACCGGCATCAAAGGCAGATTTGATTGGGAAGCCAGCATGCGTATGGAGGACTCCTTTAGGCTTGCCAGTTGTACCAGATGTATAAATAAGCATATAGGGGTCGTTTGCGTTTGTCGGTTTCGTCTTATAAGTTTGATTATGATCTTTGACCTGCTCAAATGTAAGGTCTCGTTTCTCATTCCAGGCGGTCTCCTGTTGTGAACGCTCGACAACGATAACATGCTCAAGTGTGTTACATTGATCCGCAGCCAAATCAGCCTCATCCTTCATATTGATGGATTTTCCTCTTCGGTAAAATCCATCGGCCGTGATGAGCACCTTTGATTGAGCCGCTTGTATTCTCGTCGCAATGGCTTCTGCTTTGTAGCCTGAAAAAGTGGGGCAGAAGATCGCGCCGATTTTTGAGACTGCGAGCATTGAAATCAGCGTTTCAGGAAGCATAGGCAGATAGATTGTGATGACATCGCCTTTTCCAAGGCCGAGCTTTTCAAGTCCATTTGCAAACGCATTCACTTCTTCGTAAAGCTCAATATAAGTAAACGTACGTTTCATGCCATCGTCACCTTCCCAATAAAGGGCGACGTCATCCTTTTTATCCTCCATGTGAGACCATTTATCGAGGGCATTATGCGCAACATTCATTCTTCCATTCACAAACCATTCAGGATATTTGATACCTGAAGATAGATCGAGTGTTTGTGTATAAGGCTGTTCCCATTCAACGCCTAATTCAGCAACGGCTTCATCCCAGAACCACGCAATATCTTCTGTGGATTTTTTTTGGAAACTATCATAATTTTCATATCCGTGTTTCTTCATCCATTTATATAGACGAGTATTTTCTTTTTGTTTATCACTAGGGAACCATGCAGCTTCATATGTTGACATAATCATCCTCCTAAAGGTAACAAGTATCAGAAATATTCTAATTATAGTATAACGAAAAACATCATATAAATGAATGATAGTTCAGTATTTTTGCAAAATATTTAATCATTACGGGTATGTTGAGTAGTGTTGTCTCTTGGAAAGATATAATTTATTGTCTTGACCTCCATTTAGTGATAAAGTCAAATCGAAAAGGGTGAAGGATTAATAACGAATATACCAAGGAAGCTCTGTGAACATTTTTTATTACCATCGCTTTTAAAAGAATGTTATCCTATATAAGGATGTTATCCTAAAAAGAAATTTGATACTAGCAGATATGGAACTAGGAGGTAGATTATGAAAATTATTGTAGCAGGGGGAGACGGTTTTTGCGGTTGGCCGACCGCCTTATACCTATCAAAGCAAGGACATGAAGTGACGATTGTAGATAATTTAGTCCGTAGAAAAATTGATAATGAATTAAACTCTAACTCGGTCACACCTATAGCAGCGTTAGAGGAGCGAGTAGCAAAGTGGAAAGAGTTAAGCGGAAATACGATTCGTACATTTATCGGTGATTTGAATCACTATGATTTCCTTCGCGAAGTGTTCCGTCAAATAAATCCGGATGCTTTCGTTCATTTTGCCGAGCAACGTTCAGCTCCCTATTCCATGATTGATCGCGAACATGCGGTTTACACGCAATCAAACAATGTGATCGGAAACTTAAACGTTCTTTACGCAATTAAAGAATTCGCTCCTGAATGCCATCTTATTAAATTGGGAACAATGGGAGAGTATGGTACGCCTAACATAGATATTGAAGAAGGTTACATTGAAATTGAACATAAAGGACGGAAAGATCTACTTCCATATCCGAAGCAGCCTGGTTCCTTCTATCATTTGTCAAAAGTACATGACAGCCATAATATTATGTTTGCTTGTAAAATCTGGGGTATCCGTGCGACAGACTTAAATCAGGGTGTTGTGTATGGATTACATACAGAAGAAACGAAGATGGATCCAGTATTAGCTAACCGGGTAGATTACGATGGGGTTTATGGTACAGCTTTGAACCGTTTCATCAACCAAGCAGCCATCGGTCATGATATTACTGTTTACGGAAGTGGCGGGCAAACACGTGCTTTTCTAAATATTGAAGATACAGTCCGTTGTGTAGAAATTGCTGCAGAGAACCCAGCAGATCAAGGCGAATTCCGTGTATTCAACCAATTTACGGAATGGTTCTCTGTGAACGAATTAGCTGAGCGGGTGCAGAAAATCGCTAAAGAAGAAGGTCTCGATACAAGAGTGAAGAAGATTGAAAACCCTCGTATCGAAGCTGAAGATCATTATTATAATGCAATAAACACGAAACTTCGCGACCTTGGTCTTGAACCGCACTTGCTTACGGATGAAGTTATTCGTGATATTCTACGAGTAGCTATCGAAAATAAAGAGCGTATTATTGAAGATAATGTATTACCATCTATAACTTGGAAGTAAGGGGTTAACTGCTTTGAAAATCGCCATCATAACAGAGACTTTTTTGCCATCAACGGATGGGGTCGTAACAAGACTGAAGGAAGCAATCAAATATTTGCGCAAGCAAGATCATGAAGTCATTGTTATCGCTCCAGACCTCGGTGTAACAGAATATGAGGGTGCGATTGTCGAAGGTGTGAAGACAACGACACTGCCTTTTTACCGCTCTAAGAAGTTTTCTATGCCGCAGAGAAAGGTGAAAAAGTTGCTTCAAAAGCATGATCCGGATCTAGTTCACGTCGTTAATCCTGCGTTTGTAGGAGCGGCAGGTGTGTACTATGCCAACAAGCTGAGTTATCCTTTACTAGCTTCCTATCATACGCACGTGCCAAAGTATTTAAATTATTATCGTTTGTATCCTTTTGTGCCAGCTGTATGGTGGTATTTTAGAAAATTGCATAATTACGCTGATGTGAATTTATGTACTTCGAAAGCGATTCAAGGAGAATTGCTCGCTAAAAACTTCCATAATGTTCATGTTTGGGATCGAGGAGTCGCCGTTGATCATTACCATCCTGATCATAAAAATAAAGCAATGCGGGAGCGGCTTTCAGGTGGGGAACCCAACAATAAACTTCTCGTTTTTGTTGGAAGATTGGCACCGGAAAAAGAAATTGAGAAGATCAGACCTCTTCTTGAAAAACGCGATGACCTGTCCTTAGCTATTGTAGGAGATGGACCAGATAAAGAAGCACTTGAGAAAACATTTGCAGGTACGAAGACGGTATTTACCGGGTTACTCCATGGCGATGAATTAGCTCAAGCTTTCGCGTCTTCTGATGCATTAATATTCCCATCTGTAACAGAAACGCTGGGCCTTGTGATTCTGGAATCGATGGCTTCAGGACTACCTGTGATTGCAGCGAAGAGTGGGCCGACAATGGAGCAGGTAGAAGATGGGCGCACCGGTCTATTATTCGAAAATGAAAATACGGATAGCATGATTGAGGCGGTCGATCAACTGGAAAATGAGCAGTTGTACCATCAATTGAGTAAGAATGCTAGAAAAGAAGCAGAAAAACACAGTTGGCAAAAACCAGCTAAGCAAATTCTTGATTATTATCATCAAACATTAGAGGTTTATCAACAGAACCTGACAAAAGCAGCTAAAAAATCAAAGGTTAAAGTCACAGAGTAAATCCTCTGTGACTTTTTTCTGGTTCACTTATTTACGACTCTCTCTTAAAACTTAGTAGCAACTCCGAAATAAAAAATAAAAACAGACAATAAATATAAGTGCCCAAAGTAAAGAAATAATTTCAATTGTTAAAGCAAACAGAAAACATATGATAGGAATAACAAAGGTTGTACAGACGGATATTGGACCATTCACATTTCAAAGATTACATAGAGCGAATAGTTGCAGAGTTTTACAATAAACCAAGGATTGAGTAGGACACATCAGAGAAGGGCTGAGGAGGATACTTTATTGCCATTGAAGCTAAAAAAGTACATACAGCTAGTGGAGGTAGGATGATATGTAAGCACGAGAGAAGTCAATGTCATGTATTTAAATGATTGGAAGATAGATCACAAAGGGGGATACGATATGATCGGCCTATTTAGATCGAGTAGATAATAAATGAAACCTTTGTGAATAACTACTCTATGGTTTGTATTAAACGGATTGATACGTTATCTTAAATATTAAATGACCGGTCAGTCATTAATTGGTTCTTAACCGTTATAACGCAAGTGACGCTATTGAAAATAGAGAGGGGAATAGTTAATGTCATATAAAAATCGAACACATGCAACGAACATTGAGTTATTTACATCAGAGTTCAATCAGAATCCTTATCCGACCTTCAGTAAACTGAGACAGGAGGACCCCATCCATCAAACACTTATGCCCAGTGGCCACTACTCCTGGATTGTAACGCGTTATGAGGATGCTGTCGCTGTCTTAAAGGATCCTCGCTTTATCAAGGATTATACTCACCTGCTTGGGCAAGAAGAACGGGAGGAAGCACAAGCAAACTCAAGTATTTTTGTCAGAAATATGCTTTTTTCCGACCCACCAGATCATAAACGATTGAGAGGCCTGGTTCAGAAAGCTTTCACACCAAAAATGATTGAAGGTTTGCGAGGAAGAATTGAGGAAATTACTAACGAATTGCTTGATAACGTACAAGAAAAGGGTCAAATGAATTTGATTGACGACTTTGCCTTTCCTTTACCGATTATTGTCATATGTGAAATGTTGGGTGTTCCTAGCCAAGATCGTGACAAGTTTCGAACCTGGTCGAATACACTTGTAGAAGCCTCAAATAATCCAGAAAAAGCAGAACAAGTCGAAACACATATGACAGAATTTGTGATGTATCTTAAGCAGTTATGCGCTGAACGTCGCCAGAATCCTAAAGATGATATGATCAGTAAGCTAATCCAGTCTGAGGAAGAAGGGGACAGCCTTTCTGAGCAAGAACTATACGGCGTGATCTCCCTCTTGATCATCGCTGGTCATGAAACAACAGTTAATTTAATCACGAATGGAGTATTTGCATTACTCGAAAATCCTGAACAAAAGGAACAATTAAAAAACGATCCAGACTTAATTGATTCCGCCCTTGAGGAATTCCTTCGTTATAACGGGCCAGTTGAATTCAGCACGGACCGATGGGCTTCTGAAATGGTGGAATTAAGAGGAAAAACCATTGCCAAAGGAGATCATGTGATCGTTGCCCTGGATTCAGCAAATCGTGATCCAGAACAATTTGAGGATCCAGATCTATTTGATATCACACGTGGTAAAAGCAAACACCTCGCTTTTGGAAAAGGCATCCACTTTTGCCTTGGTGCACCACTTGCCAGATTGGAAGCAGAAGTTGCTGTCACAACTTTACTATTCCGTATGCCTGAGATTCAATTAAATACTGTTTCAGCAGCATTGGAATGGCGCCCTGGCATACTTATGCGCGGGTTAAAAGAACTTCCGGTGTCATTTTGATCGAAACTGACACTGTATTTAATAACTAGTTATCTGTTTTGATTAACCTTCCCGTTTTTTCCTAAGTAGGTAAAAGCGGGTTTTTTTATTATCTTTAATTGGAATACACAACATAAACTTGGTGAACCTTTTCATATTAATTGTAGGGAATGACCATCACGCCCTAAACATAGCCTAACAAGGAATTATAAAATGGAAACATCGTATGGGGTGATGTGGATGCCGAAAAAAATCTTGTTGTTCTGAGATAAGGTAGAAGTACCATTGTCCACGGTAAACGTAGTATTGCCTTTTCGTAGAGTAGAGAAAACACCGTTCAGACAATCAAACCCGGATATTACGAGAATGAATCTTTCTAAAAAATGATCCTAAAAAGATAGAAATTCGTCTCCTCTAATTAGGATCATCATCCCTTTTTCATAAAGGTTTTAACTTTAGATTACTACACCTTTCATTAGTTTTTACTCGTCACTTTTTTATTAAAATATTAGGAGTGAAAAGTAACAGGTTTACTATGGCATTATCCGGGTATGGAATTGGAAAAAGAGAGGTTGGATATTGGTGTACCAAAATGCATGAAAATTTTTATCAATGATCTGAAATTTAATTTCTTAGGAGGTTTGAAAATGAGGTTAACTTCCCAACAAGAAGAAAGACTTCTCCCTGTGAAAACCGACCGTCAACGTCTCAGCACTATTCTCTCTAATCTTACCGAAACGAAGGAAAAAATTCAGAAAGACCCCAAAGTGTATTATGATGAGGAAAAAGATAAGCGAGTGATCGAGCAATACTATAGCAACATTGATTTCAAAAATTCCAATCATAAAGAAATCATTCAATCATTACAACAACTAATCCAAAAGACTCATACAAATGAGGTTCGTTACGACCCGAGCGAGTATGTTTATCCTTGGGTTGACTTGCGGCCGGAGGGGAATCTCAAAAGTATTTACTCAGGGCAACAAAGGGAAGCAGAAGAAGTTATTAAAGAAGATCATGCAACCTCTGTAAGGCGGAAAGAAAAAATGGAAAAGTCAAGGGCTTCCGATCCAAAACAGACGGAAAATAAGCTGACCGAGATTGCAAAGGACCTCAAATACAACTGCGAACATTCTGTACCACAATCTTGGTTCAATGAACAAGAGCCGATGCGCGGTGATCTTCATCACTTATTCACTTGTGAACCCGTTTGTAACTCAATAAGAAGCAACTATCCATACCATGACTTTACCGATTATAAGCCGGAAAGAATCAAGACTAACCGAATAGAAGAGTCCTGCGGGAAAGCGAACGAGAATTTATTTGAGCCAGAACGTGCAAAGGGCACGGTTGCTAGAGCGATGCTATATTTTTTAATGAGGTATCCTAACAAAATCGAACAGCAATATAAGGGAGAGATCGACACGGCACTGTTACTAGATTGGCATCAGAAATTCCCCCTGTACTTTACGAAAAGCATCGCAATCTAGCGATCTATAATATACAAGGAAATCGTAATCCGTTCATTGATTTTCCTGACAAAATGAATCAGAACATAACGAATCTATAACCGAAGTTCTCACTTTACGACGATTAGTTGAGGGATAGCGATTGAAGGTATATGTTATCTATACGACACAAGTATACTTCGAGGGAGATATTTATAATGAATACAGTTGAACATAACAGTAAAGCATGGAATAAGAAAGTTGAAGATGGAGTAGTCTACACGAAGCCAGTAAATGAGGATCGTATCGAAAAGGCAAAAACCGGTGATTGGGAAATAACAGTGACAACTGGAAGAGCTGTGCCGAAAGAGTGGTTTCCCTCATCCTTAAAAGGCTTAAGCATTCTTTGTTTAGCATCTGGAGGTGGACAACAAGGCCCAATGTTAGCTGCCGCAGGGGCAGAGGTGACAGTTGTAGACATTTCTGAAAAGCAGCTGGAGCAAGATCAGTTTGTAGCAGAACGAGATGGCTTACACCTTAACACAATACAAGGAAGTATGTCTGATCTTCACTTTTTTAACGATGAATCTTTTGATCTGATCGTCCACCCTGTTTCCAATGTGTTTGTTGAAAATATCTTACCCGTTTGGATGGAAGCGTCAAGGGTTTTAAAAGAAAACGGTGTCCTTATATCCGGCTTCACTAACCCGCTTCTATATATTTTCGATGATGAACAAGAGAAAAAGGGATTTCTGGAAGTTAAACACTCTATTCCTTTTTCATCGGTATCTAATATAAATGAAGAAGAACTTCAACAACATATAGAGAACAACCAGACTCTCGAGTTCGGCCATACTTTAGAGGACCAGATTCAAGGCCAAGTTGATGCTGGTTTTTTAATTGCAGGGTTGTATGAGGATGACTTTGGGGGGAGCAGATTGCTGGACAACTATATAAAAACGTTTATCGCAACAAGAGCAATCAAGGTTTCAAGATAGATCCTCAAGATGAAGAAAGAAGTAATTGGGCTTTTCCAGACTTAAAAGGCTACGAACTTTTGCTAAATTAATGGATTCCTGTCACAGGTCAACCTTTCGAAAACATATGTTATCAATGAGGTTTATGTAAAGACAGGAGGAAAAGTATGTATTCTAATTACTCATATATCCCACATGTAAATCAGCAAGTAAATAGTCCGTATCTTCAGCATCCTTACTATAACTACAGTAGAAGTTATATACCATATCCTTATTATTATGACCGCCAACAACCCGTTAGAGGTCAAGCAACCTGGACAGAGGGAGGACAGGTTACACAGTGCGGTATCCCGTGGTCCGAAAATCGATATATGACAGTAGCAATCGGGGAAAATACTCCTTACCAGTGTGGTCAAACACTCAAGATAACGAATTTATCGAACCAAAGGGAAGTTTTAGTGACCATAGTTGACAAAGTCCCAGGATACCCACCGAATAAAGTCAATTTGCACAGAAAAGCCTTTGAAACACTAGGAGCAAATCTAGATCTGGGCGTTATAAATGTTGAAATCACTCCTTCTCCAGAATTGGAACAAGAAAAATGGGGGAAATATTTATTAGAACTTACCCAGACGGCCTATCCTGGTTATAACGTCACCGAATATAATACTATAGGGAAAACACAAGTATCACCTACGCAAACGAAAGAAACGTATCAATATATTTTACAATCACCACAGGAAAGAATTAAGGTCCAAGGTAACGTTGTCTATAATCCAACTACTGATCGAGTTATTTCGTTTGATATAAAGGAAGTTTAATTATGATGGGGTTTGGCCATACCCTTAGATTCTAACGGGGCATGAGTAAAGTTTTCACTCATGCCCCGTTTTTTTTTTATACGACGTTATACCTTACGCTGAGATCATTATATCTGTGTAAAAACAATTTATTAAACTGATGGGCTAGATTTTAGGATAATATGGTTCATATCGCGGATTACAATAATAGGGAGGTCTAGGGCCGATTTTAGGCATTTGCCAAGTGGAAGGGTTGGCGTTATATAACACCCGTACTTTTTCATTTGAATGATTGACCAATAATAATTTCACTTCCGGGTTGTATTGATAGTATTGCAAGACATTAACCTCCTTGAGCATTTCTATTACCTTATTCAACTTTCTCTAATGATGAGCGTGTACCAGAAATCTTAAGTCATTCAATTACCAGCTTTATAAATGAAAAGCATTATGATCGCTCCTTTAACATAGATTATCCTGAAACAGGTTCTTTAAGGAGGTTTGCCTATGTCTGATCAACATAATAAAAAGAAACCTGGCGCTAAAGGTTATCCAATGTATCCTAATTATGGTAAAATAACGCGTTATCAAGACGTTCCAGTTACTGTTCCAGAACAACGTCAGCTTCGCCAACCTGGTGTGGAAAAATGGATGGTTCCACGTCCGATTATTGAAAATCCTAATTATACAGGAAGTGAAAAACTAGTAGGAAAAGTAGCCCTGATTTCGGGTGGAGACAGTGGCATTGGCGCTGCGGCTGCCATCGCTTTTGCTAAAGAGGGAGCAAATGTGGCCATTTCGTATTTAGATGAACATGAAGACGCGAACCGAACAAAAGCAAGAATTGAAGAGCTCGGCAAACGTTGCATCTTACTGCCAGGTGATGTAAGAAAAAAGCAGCAGTGTATCGATATTGTAGAAGAAACAGTCGACACTTTTGGGCAGCTTGATGTTCTTTGTAACCATGTCGGTATTCAATTTCAGCAATTAAGCTTGCTTGATATTACCGACGAGCAATTCGATGACACCTTTAAAGTAAATATCTACTCTCATTTCTACACAACACGGGCAGCTCTTCCATACTTAAAAGCAGGCAGTTCCATTATTAATACCTCTTCAGTTGTGACATATGCAGGGAATAAACAATTGATTGATTACACTGCAACGAAAGGCGCTATTATCGGTTTCACGCGGGCCTTAGCGAATAATATCATAGACCAGGGGATTCGGGTTAATGCCGTTGCTCCCGGACGGGTATGGACACCCCTTATTCCGGCAAGCTTCTCCGCAGACCAAGTCACGCAGGCACCTAATCCCATGGAACGCCAAGGACAGCCATTTGAGCTTGCGCCCACATTTGTCTACCTTGCCTCCGACGATTCACGTTATGTAACTGGACAAACGCTTCATGTTAACGGCGGGGAATCCATAACTTCTTAAGGATACAATAGCACGTTCATTGATGAATAAGAGTCACCCTTACGCTATGAACGGCATGTAAAGTGAAAAGACAGGCATTTCGCCGTCAAATGGACGGTTATCCATGCCTGTCTACTTACCAAATTACACGTCTTTTTGATTATGCGCTTCATCTTTGGCTTCTTCGCGCAACCCCTCAATGCTTTCTTCACGACGCTGGTTCTTTTCTTTAATCTGGCTCATTTCTTCTTTACTTAATTCTTCTGAGTGTGCTTTTGCATAATCTTTGGCTTCATCCATGTTTTGCAACGTGTGGCCAATGTTATTTTCGATTCTTTCCTTATTGTTGGAACGATCGTCTGGTTTTGCCATACTTCATACCTCCTTTACATTAGAAGATTAGTATGCCACTTTTTAAACAAAGGTATGTAAAAGGGTTGTAGGTGACAATCAAGTGTACATAGCGTTAAAATTGAAATAGGATATAGCCATTCATCCGAATTCTTAACGAAAAAAGGAGTGATTCTCATGAAAGTTAAAGGAATAGACGTAGATCCCCATACTAGGTGTAGCCATTACCATACCGATGTAGACATCATTGCCATTAAGTTCCATTGTTGCAATGAATATTACGCTTGCTACGCCTGCCACCAAGAAACAGCCAGTCACTCTGCTACTAAATGGCCCCAGGATCAATGGAATGAACAAGCCATTCTTTGCGGTAATTGTCAACACGAACTAACGATCAATGAATATATGTCTACATCCAATTGCCCTCAATGTAACAGTCTTTTTAACGAAAAGTGCAGCAATCATTTTCATCTGTATTTTGATGTGACAAGAGAATCCTCTAGACATTAATTGGAACGATACGAGGCATTAGGTGTGCCTCTAGATGCTATAATCCAATGTAAGCTAAAGAGATATTGCTCAGTAAACGAGACAGGGAAACTTTCCTTGTCTCGTTTGTCCTAATCAGCAATTTGATAAAAAGAATGACCAAATTCAACCCTCTTACCATAAAGAAATCATCCCTCTCGTATTTTATGGAAAAAATTCTTCCTGAAATAAATCTCTATAGAAGTATGTGTTCAAAAAGTTGACGATTGAGGAATCCTACCTTAGAACTGAGGGATAATCGAACATATTTGATCACGCCTTGACTGTTTCAGAATAAAATTAATCATTTTCTTCAATTAACCGTATCTTTTAGCGTTTCTTTTTCGTTTATAACTATGAAAGACATTATAGAGGAGGAAAAAAGACATGCGGCCGCTTGTTAAAAAAACTCCAGAGGAATTGGAACAAGAGTTTGAAGAAGCTATAAATGCTCATATTCAAGAATTACGAAAGTACTGTCTATCCCTTACAAAGTCAAAGTGGGATGGAGAAGACTTAATGCAGGATACGTTATCGAAAGCCTATATCGGTTGGCTTAACAGGCCAAAACCTATTACTAAAGCTTATTTGTTTCGGATTGCTTCAAACACACGGATTGACGGATATCGTAAACGCAAACCTAGTGAGGATATGAACAAGGACTTGACTGAATTTAAACAGAAGGATGATTCACCATCTGATATGGTTTACCGAGCTATTGAAGTGCTTATCGGTGAACTTTCACCTAAACAACGGTTGTCCATGTTACTTGTGGAAGGACTTGGGTTAACAACAAGAGAAACAGCAAAGATGATCAGTGAAACGGAAGGTTCTGTAAAAGCCTCCCTTCACCGTGCTCGAAATAAAGTAAAGCAGATAAAACAGGATAGTTGGATTTCAAGTCTTGAAGAAGATGAGACCTTGCCCTATGTAATGGGACTTCGTAACGGTGACCCTTTAACTTTCGTTCAGCTTTATCAAAGAGAAATACAACAGCCTCTAATGTCGGCTAAAAGCTATCGAACAGAGCTTCATCCCCAGTCGTTATTACAAACAATTTCAGGAACAGGCTCTTCCTATGTGTTAGTTTCCATCATAACAATAAACGGGGATACCCTGTTTATCCCGTTTTATCAACTAGAGTTATTGACCATATTGTCACAGGTAGAAGGTCTTAGAAAAGAATTACCACTTGCCATGTAGAAAGGAGTATCAACATGTCTAATGTCATACCGTATGTCGTAGAGCAAACGAACCTAGGGGAACGTTCATACGATATTTATTCCCGTTTGTTAAAAGATAGAATTATCCTTTTAGGTACACAAATTGATGACTCAGTTGCTAATTCGGTCGTTGCCCAGCTTTTATTTTTAACAGCAGAAGACCCGGATAAGGACATTCACTTGTACATTAACTCACCAGGAGGATCCATTTCTGCCGGCATGGCGATTTTTGACACAATGCAATTCATTAAGCCGGATGTATCGACGATCTGCACAGGATTGGCTGCCTCAATGGGAGCATTTTTACTTCTAGCAGGAGAAAAAGGGAAACGATACGCTCTCCCAAATGCCGAAATGCTTTTGCACCAGCCATTAGGCGGCGCCCAGGGACAGGCAACAGATATTAAAATTCATGCCGACCATATCATTAAAACTAGAAAAAAAATGAATAATATTATTTCAGAACGTACAGGGCAACCACTTGAAAAGGTAGAGAAGGATACGGATCGTGATTATTTTCTTTCTGCAACAGAGGCAGAAGAATACGGAATCATCGACAAACTGATGGAGAATCGATGATGGTTTAACAAGGGAAGTCTTTTCGAAAAACGAAATAATTGATTCGATGAGTGAGCGCTATCGTAAGAATACGATCTGCGCTCATTTTCATTAAATAAAAACAATAGATCTAAACTCTAGAAAGTGCATTTCCTTTTCATTCATTAAACTAAGAAATAAGTCAAATATGAGCATAAGAGCCTTAAAAAGATATACTCTATTTTCACTAACATTCATTTGTACTAAACAACCGAATTAAATTAGCTGCACAACAGACATTCGTTTTCAAATAATAAAACCATTTCCATCCCCAAACGAATAACATATAAAAACGTTTTCTTTGGGGGATAGGTGATGCAAAATTCAAGCAGAATACGTTTGACAGTTGGATGGATTACCTTGTTTTTAATGGGAACAGATTTGTTTGTAGTCTCCCCATTGTTACCCTTTATTTCTCAGGAATATCATATTTCCTCTGCAATCACAGGTTGGATGGTAACCACCTTTGCAGTTACCTATGCTGCCTCAGCTCCTTTTTTCGGTTGGATCTCTGATAAAAAGGGGCGAAGATATTTTATAACATTAGGCTTGTCACTATTCGTGCTTGCCAATATTTTGACAGGTCTCGCTCCTTCGTTTGCATGGTTAATCAGCAGTCGAATCCTAGCTGGCTTGGCGGTGGCCTCCATCACACCTTTGATTTACGCTATTATCGGAGATGTTGCCCCTTCGGATCGACGAGGAGCTTGGCTGTCCATTGTAGTATCCGGGCATTTAATGGCTTTGTGGGCAGGTGCTCCTGTAGGGGCGTTATTGGAGCATTTCCTTGGCTGGCGATTTGTATTTCTAGCAATGGCCTTGATGGGAGCAATTTTGGCGGTTATCAATTTTAAAGCATGGGAATCAATTCCAAGAGTCGCTTCAGGAAGAAAAGTTATAAAAGGGAACATGGTTAGAATATTGGGTTCGGTCAGTGTAACGGCGATCTGGGCCATTTCCATGTACACCCTTTATGTTTATCTAGGAGCAGCCCTTTACTCCCTAAACAAATTTACATCTTCTGAAGTCTCGTTAGCTGTCACAATTTATGGAATTGGAGCTGTTATAGGTAGTCTTACAAGTGGGCAAATAACTGGCCGTTTCGGAGAGGGTATTATATCCAAAGTCACGCTCGCCTTGCTTTCAATCGTTCTAATTGTTTTAGGTGGCTTTTTTTCATCAGGTGGATGGATCTATTTAATATTGTTTGTTTGGGCGCTGGTTGGATATGCAGGGTTTACATCCTATCAGGCACGATTAGCTGCCGATTTTTCAGAACATCGGGGAACTGCCCTAGCATGGAATAATACAGCACTTTACATCGGGATCACACTCGGCTCAGTCATTGGAAGTTATGTGGTGGCAAATTGGGGATATTCGTTGCTCCCTTATATCAGTAGTGGCGCGGCTGCTATTAGCTTCTTCATTGGTATGCACAAGTTACCCATATCACGTCGTTTAGAGGAAGTGAAATAATCATAGGGATGCAATATATTTGATATTCATGCATAAACCACTTATTCCATATGGATCTTTTATTTTCTGATTAACTAACGTCCTAATGATTTATGCTAATTGGGGGATAATTAGGGTAACAGCTTTTCTATGGAGGACCGAGGATGCCAGAACTACCAGAAATGGAAACTTATAAGACCTTACTTCATCAAAAAATAGGTGGACGCACAATCACAGATGTACTAATTAACCGGGAAAAATCGATCAATATTAGGCCAGATGAATTTATAAATAGGGTACAAAATCAGGAAATCAAAGCTATCGAGAGAAGAGCTAAGCATTTACTTTTTCATCTTGAAAATGGCTACGTTTTACTATTACACCTCATGCTTGGCGGCTTAATGTTCTATGGGAAAGAGGAGGAAAAGCCAGATCGTACCGTTCAAATACAGTTGTCTTTTGGCGATCAACACCTCTATTTTATTGGCCTAAGACTAGGCTATCTCCACATTTTGTCACAGAAAGAAGTAGAACAAGAATTAACAGATTTAGGTCCAGAGCCGCTCGATGTAAATTTTTCGCTCGACACTTTTTTAAACCTTATTGAAGATAGAAGAGGCAGGATAAAAACAACCCTTGTAAATCAGGAATTCTTATCAGGAATTGGGAACTGTTATTCCGATGAAATTGCCTGGCATTCACACCTGTTACCGGAACGAAAGATGAACGAACTTAACGACAATCAGAAGGTCCAATTGTATCAATCTATCCGCTTTGTCCTTCATCAAGCGACCCAATATGGTGGCTATATGGATATGGCTTTATTTAAAGAAGATAACAAAACAGGCAACTATAACAATAAGATGTATGTATATGATCGTGAAGGCGAAGGATGCCAGCGTTGTGGGGCAGCGATTATCAAGGAAGAACTCTCGTCTCGAAAAACGTTTTATTGTAAAGAATGTCAAACCTAGTTTTTATACTCTACCCTCAATTCCCAATAGAAAGGGGATCTTTATGAAGTTCGGTAGTCACGTTTCAATAAGAGAAGGCTACTTAGGCGCTGCGAAACAAGCAGCATCAATGAACGCTTCTGCCTTTCAATATTTCCCTAAAAACCCTAGAAGTTTATCAGTTAAGGATTTCAATAAAGAAGATACCATGCTGTGTAAGGAATTTTGTGAAGAAAATCGTCTCGAATCTGTAAGTCACACCCCTTATCCGACAAAATTGACAGTTACGGATAACCACAAAAGAAACCAGGTTATACAATCCTTGTTAAATGATTTAGAGATTACCGAGGCGTGCGGTTCGATTGGGGTTGTCGTACACTTTGGAAAACAGATCAGCAACGAGGATCCACTTGCGAGCTATCACTTAATGATTGAAATACTCAACGAGATCCTTGGTAAGTGGGAAGGAAAAGGTAAACTCCTTCTTGAAAACAATGCAGGCAAGCCTGGATCCATTGGAACTACATTAGAAGAGCTTGTTCAGGTCCGTAATTTATGTGAACAACCTGAAAAAATAGGGTTCTGCCTCGATACATGCCACGCCTTTTCGAGTGGACTGTGGAATGGTGAAAACTGGAGGGGAGTATTGGGAAATGGATCTAAACTTGGATACTTTGAACATTTACATGTCATCCATTTTAACAACTCAAAGTATGCCACCGAGTCTGGGAAAGATCGCCATGCTAATATTTTCGATGACGGATACATAAAAGAAGCCCAGTTTGATGAATTAATTAAAACCTCACAATTAAAGGATATTCCGTTTGTCCTAGAAACACCAAAAGAAAGAGTTACGCATAAAGAAGAGATACGGCAATTGCAGCAAAAATGGGGATGTGGTAATTGAAGTAAAAAGCCGTTATCTGGAATAAAGGTTAGGACACAGAGACAGATGTCAGGGGAACGACTCGCTTTCCCCGTCACCTTTCTCCTTATAGAAATTAACTAGGTAAATAGACGGCCATATTTTTTCGGCAAATGATGAAACAACTGAGCAAGTTCAACTATAAATGCTATTTTTAGCACTCATGCTCCGTTCAGAACATTATGCTAATAACAGAAGGGATTAGAAAGAAGTAGAAGATGGTAAAGGAGACGGAATAGAACTACTGGAGGTTAAAATGAAGAAATTATATATCATTGTTATTGTAGCACTTTTGAATGGATGCTCTGCCTTAAATGATTATTCTTCCATAGGTGAGATAACCGCTCAAAGCAACGATCATGAGGCTATGGTGGGTGATATTCCTTCAGAGTTTACAATTACAGAACGAAGAGGTGGCATCTTGCATGGGTACGAGTTGATTGGTGTCCCAAACAAGTACGGAATCTTAAATGTTCCTATTACAACTAAAGAACCAACTAACTTTTACATCTATTTTTGGGGAGAAGCAAAAAATTTTATCAAGGACGACATGAATATTATTGCAACCCATAAAGAAACAAAAGAAAAGCTTACCAATCATGACATAGACATAAAAGAGCAGGGCGGAAACATTAAAACACCAATACCCGAGCAAGCTGGACTAATTCCGTTGAATACTAAGGAGAAAGTAAGGTTTGTATCGGAAGAGCCAATAGCATTTGCTAAAACGGTGTTATCATTTTCGAAAATAGGAAAATGGGAGGTGAATATATTTAAAGAGAATAGGTTATATACTAGTATTTCCATAGAGGCTGTTAGTAAAGAAGCGAGCCTAGAAAAGCTATACAAGGGTAAAGGTAATTAATGCAAGTATATCGTATCGCCTTTTTACGGGGAGGGAATTTGATTGAATAAATATGGCAGCGATTTATTTAAGGGAGCAGCTCAGTATTACTCGAAATATAGACCCATGTATCCAGCTTCACTCGTACGATTTTTAGTAGATAGATGTGCACTAAGTGGTGGGGAGCAGCTTCTCGACTTAGGTTGCGGGACTGGGCAATTAACAATCAGGTTCTCAGATTGGTGTCACAAGATTGTAGGTATTGATACAGAACCCGAAATGATCAAAGAAGCTAGCCGAATTCATAATGAATTAAGATTCGGTAACATTGAGTGGTTTAGCGGTAGTCTTGAGTATTATAGAAAGAACAACGATGAGAAATTTAAACTCGTAACAATAGCAAAAGCTTTTCATTGGATGGATCGCGCTAAAGTTCTTGAGCACTTATACGATATGGTTACAGTCGACGGTGGAGTATCAATTATTGATAACTATAACCCTGCCTCAAAGTTGACCACTTGGCAAATAACGCTCAATGAAGTGGTTAAACATTGGTATGGAAGTGAGAGAAAAGCTGGCAACACTATATATGACCATCCTAATGAGAGCCATGAAGATATCCTATCAAATTCGTCCTTTCATGTGGAAATCCATGAGTTGCCTCCTTATGAAATAACTTGGACAATTGAAACAATACTAGGAAATCTTTACTCGACATCATACGGTTCAAAGCGTTTTCTCGGAAATAAAGTAGAGGCGTTTGAACATGACTTAAGAAGTAGCCTGCTTGCTATAAATAATTCAGGCATATTTAAAGAACAAGTGGATTTGTCTGTTAAACTTGGTATTAAAGAGCTTTTATAAAGGATGATAAAAACGGATACTAAATCAACGATGACACGTCGTTTTTAATAACAACTGTAGAAAGAGTGTTTGACGCTTGGATTAACTCAAAAATGATGAAAAAATGGTTGTTCACGATGGAGTCAACAAATAAAGTTGCAAATAATAACGAGCCACAAGTTGGTGGTAGATGAGAAATCTTCGCTCATAGGTAGGAAAAGATTACGGTAAAAATCAAACAGCTTGAAAAAGTTGCTGTGAGATGACCTTTACGCAAATCATTGTGGTTCCCCATGGAAGAGAATTGGACAACTGAAGACATTGAAAAGGCTCTTGCTGAATATAACAGCCAGACGGAACAGGGCTTTTATTATATGTTTGAAGGATTATAACAATTAGCTGAGACAGGGAACATTAGATATTAGTCCAAAACTCATGTCACTTATGAAATAAAATGTAGGTCATAATTAAAAAATTCAGTTTAGACGCTTTGATTTTCGTTATCTAGAACGGCTACACCAAAGGCAAGATTGTCCCAGAGAATCTTTTCAATCTTTTCAACTTGATCGCTATCACAGTGGACGATAAGGATCAGTTCCGACGTTTTCTCTTTCACTTTCCTTTGACGATCATGCTTTACTTTAGTCGTTAATATATCGATTAGAAATCCTAAAACAGAACCACCAATGGCGCCAATAATCCCCCATATAATCGGCCCCCATTCTAAATGAAAGCCTACACTTCCGCCAATAACTGAGAAAGCTGTCGCTAGAGCAGCTGCTAGGTCAAATAAGCTAATCCCGTCTGATTGATGAATCGTATCAAAGAGTTTGCTTTTCTCCGTTCTTTTATTGAGGGGAACAGCCAGAATATTTTCTTTAGGAACTTTTAATTGTTCCAGAGCTGAGATTCCTAATTCCAAAAAGATTGAATGTTCGAAGGTAGCCATTACATACATGTGATCACCTGTCTCTTTTCTCAGGATTTAAGGGTAAACGAAAGTTTCTATCTTGATATTTCTTTTTCAAAAAGTTGCTTTGTTCATTATCAAAAAGTTTATTATTTTCTACGGTATTCACGTAGGCATCATACATCGAGAAAAAATAAACGGAAGGTAAAAACATTAGCCATTCCTTATTTACTATGTCATTCGCATAACCGATATCTCCTAAAACAAGATAATGGACTGCTTGAAGAAAATGAGAGTAGTAAACGATAACCACAGCCCAGGTAACAATGAAAGCGGCGACCACTATTCTATGGATGTAAAGCTGCCCTGTTCCAGGCATGAAAAAAGACCACATAGCTGCCACCCAAGGTTTTCTTTTGTCTAAATAATTGATTTCTAATGATGTAATTTGAAAATTTATAAAATCCGAATTTTCTCGCTCACTCAGTATAAAAACTTTATTGAGGTCAACCGAGGTACGATAGCTGTCCCATATCCCATAAATGTAAACAGGAATATAAAGCAGCAACCATCTTGGTTCAAGGACCTCTTTTGCCATATCAAATTGTCCCCCAAAAGTATAAACCATGGATACATTTAACTTTGAGTTGACGTTAATAACAATTTCCCATATAAACAGGAGAAATCCTCTAAGATATTTAGATAGAAGAAGGTGCCCAAACCCCGGAAAAGCAGCCGACCACCAAGCAATTATATAAGGATTTCTTAAATGGATCTGAGTGGTGCCCAAAGGACTAACATAGGCTCTATATCTTCGGGCCCGATTTGTATTCTCATAATTTTGCAAAAATATTCCCCTCATTTTAAACGTTTTTCATTCTGTCATGTTTACTAGCTTTTTTTATTATTCCAAGTTTTAGGGTTTATATTTATTGTTTTGGGGATTTGTGTAATCATAAGCTAACATTCGATTGATATAAGCTATTTAGACAGTTTCCCTTTGGAAGGATTTTTGTTGTATATAACGAATAACTATTAAAATAGTCTGAATTTTATTTGAAGGGAGTGGTTGGGGATGTGTGGGATTTGTAAGCAGGCATGAAGAAAGGGATTTTAAATTAGCAAAACACCGTGATGAATTACTTCACAATGCACTAAATGATTTAATCAAAGACCCCAACGTTTTAGCTATTTATCAGGGCGGGTCCTTGGCAAAAGGAAATTACGATCATTACTCAGATATTGATTTACACATTATCGTAACTCCCGAGAAAAAAGCTAATTATATCCGCGACAAGCGTAAACGTCCAAAAAAATGGGGCAGCGTTTTATTTTATGAAGGTACAGATGATTCACCTATTGTAGTAACACATTTCGATTGTTTTGTGAAAGTTGATATTTTTTATAAGGAACCTAGTGAGCTTCAACCGTCACTGTGGTTACAGAGACTTAGAGCTCTCTATGATCCCTGTGGTTTAGTTGAAAAAGTACTAGACCAGTCTTCCAAATTAGAATATCACCCCACCACGTACGAACTTGAAGTATGGCGTGGAAAGGTGTTTGCTTTCATGCATGAGACGTATCGGGCTGTAATGAGAAATGAGAGCTTTTATGCGTTATCTAATTTAGACAGATTTCGTTGGTTGATAGTTGCTGGTTGGTATATGGAAATGGGAATACGTGTAGACAGTCCATATGGAGTTTGGTCAAAACTAGAAGGGAAAAGAAGTCGTTTGAATAAATGGCAATTATCCTTATTAGAAAGTTGGGAATGTAGTCGCAGTTCTCATGATATTATGAAAACGATGGCTAGCATGGTACCGGAGTTTATGCGACTGAACAAGAAACTTTGTAAGGAAACAGGTTTGGAACAAAGAGAAGAGTGGTGTAAGAAAATAATAGAAATGGTCTTGTGATTACAGGGGTTTTCTTACACTTTTGAAGTAACTTAAAGGATTCATGAAGGTATAATAGAGAAACCGATATGTAGAGGACATTGATCTTTGATAAAATTAAATCCATTAGCCCCAGGCATCTTTGTCTGGGGCTAATTAGCTTGCCCGATAATTAGGACTTTTGAAGTTATTTAGTTATTTTACGATTAGAAAAAATAATGCTCTCATATCTATGTACTAGAGTCAGGTAAATAGAGACTAGAAGATAATGACTTGCTGACGTAGTACTAGTTAAATGAACAATAACAATGTTGGAGTTGGTAAATGTGGAAGTAAGCAAAGGTGTTACCAGTGAGAAATGGGGCAGTATTCTAAAAGAATTGGACACAGAAAAGTTCCTTCTCAAACTTCAAAATTACCTTGCGATGACACAGAATGCCAAAGTAAATTTGCCTCTCTTCAAAGATATACAATATTTGGATAAGAAATTAAGTAAACTAACCTCTGAAGAGAAGAGACTATTAAAAATTAAAATCAATTCTCTGATAACCTATCTCGACGATGTAAACAAGATTCACTTTCCTTCTCCATTTATTATAGGTGTTTTTACTGCAGTTATTTCATTAGTTCTTGGGGTTATAATTAAAGATCCTGCAGCTTTCCCTGAATGGACAATCTCTATGATTTTCATTTGTTTCGTTTTATTTATACCAGGTATTTCGTGGTTTAATTTGATTCAATCCGGCAGAGATGCAGAGGTCAAAGGGATCTTAGTAACGATTAAAGATATACTAGAGGTGCAATCTTAAATATTACAGTCTTTAACGCTCTTCATGTAAAAATGAGGAGTGTTCTTTTTAATTTTAACAGGTGATAAAGTAGAAAGTGGAGTACAAATTCATTCACATTATGATGGGCCTGGTCAGCATAGAGTGCTATTTATTAAGCATTTGGTATAAGAGCAAGAAGACCTCAAATTTTTTATGGCCTAGAGTTTCAAGTCTATCGACACACTTAAACTTAACAGACAGCTATTTATAGTATGTTTTACCTGGATAAATTGTTTAAAATCGAGGAAAGGACTTTTATCGAATTGGATAACTAACCAATCTTTTTCTACCTGCATACTGAAACTTTTCCTATTTTTAACCGTACATTATTTAGGTATAATTAGGTGGAGGTTTTCGATGGAAGAAAAAAAGTTTCTCTCCTTAGTTGGATATATATCCTTAGGCTCATGGCTCATCTACTTCATCATGTATTTTAACAGCTACCCCTTCGATAAGATATAAAAGGTGTGGTTTGCATTTGTATCACGACAATTATGTATTTTACGTTTGTACATTTATTTTACAGGAATAAATACGGTAAGCGAATTGTCATAGGCTGCTTAATTATTACTTTTAGTATTTTACTTCTTATTATGTTTAACTTTGATTATGTAACCAGTTATTTACATTAGACATTGGTGCTTAATAGAAAAAAAGATGTTTAAATCGTGTTTGTAAACAAAAATTGGTTCACAAAGTTTAAAAACTCCTCCTCATAAAAATGGTCATATTTATATAAAGTGTGAATGCTACAATGCGGTAAATTGAAGAAGGGCGTATCAACCATAAGCATTCGTCCTTCTTTTATTTCTCGACTTACAGCAAAGGCAGGGAGGAAGGAGATCCCCATCCCTTCTAAAATGAATCTTTTGGTTGCATAGGATTGTGTCACCTTCAAGAAGTTTGGAGATGCGACATGGCGCTGGATTTCCCTTTTTAATCGATCCCAATAACTTGGATGGTGGTCAGTGAAAATGATAGATTGATTAAGCAACTCATGAGAATCAAAAGCTGGCGCTGACTCAAAATCGTAGCCATCATGGACTGTAACTAGGTTTATCCTATCTTCAAACAGCTTTTCACAAAATAGGTTGCCATTAAAACTAGGTAAACACGAGAAAGCGATGTCTATCCGATCACTTTCGACGAGATTTTGTAATTGGGACGACTCAGCTACCTGAATGGCCAATTCTATATCCTGGTATTTCTCCTGAAACCTTCGCACAACACTGGGAAAAATACTATCTACCAGAAGTGGAGTTATTCCAATAGTTAATGTTTTTCGATAGCCTTGTTTAAGACTATACACTCTTTGAATAGCCGAATCATAATGTTGCAGCAGCTCCATTGCCTCACCACGAAACATTCTGCCAAATTCGGTAAGTTGGATGTGTCTACCTTTTTTTATAAACAACGATTCCTGTAATTCCTCTTCAAGCTGCTTAATATGTAGACTTACAGCAGGCTGAGTAATATATAATTGTTCCGCTGTCTTGCGATAATTTAATTCACTAGCAGCCAACACAAAGGTTCTAAGCCACTTCATCTCCATCAATAGCCCACCAATCATTAATTATTATTGATTTAATCATTATTACTTAATTTTTATTATTACTCTTCTACCTTACAATAAAAGGGAAGGAGGCGAAAGCATGTTATACCCGGGGCTAAAAGGAGTTACAGCTGTTGAAACAGAATTGAGTGATATTGATGGGAAGACGGGGAGGCTGTATTACCGTCATCAGTCTGTAGAAGAGATAGTGGGTGCTCGTGGTTTCGAAGAAGTATGTTATTTTTTATTAGAAGGAGAGTTCCCAGATTCAAGAGAACTACAATGGATGAAGGAGTTGCTAGTAAAGGAACGTTCAATTGATAACGAATTGAAGGCATGGATTGAACAATTAACAAATAAACAATCAATTGTAGCAACGATACGTTCAGCAATATCTTGTTTAGACAGATCTAAGGATCAGTGGCCCATTCAAACTAGTGAAGCCATTCGTCTGATAGCAAAACTTCCAACGGTTGTTGCATATAGTTATCGCAGCAAAATGAATCTTAAGCCAGTGGAACCGCTTAACGAGTTGGACCACGTTGAAAATTTCCTTTATATGTTATTTGGAACAAGAAAGACGAGGGAGGAGGTTCGGGCTCTTGAAGCATATATGGTGCTTACTGCTGAGCATGGAATGAATGCATCCACGTTTGCAAGCAGGGTCGTAATATCTACTGGAAGTGATTTATATTCGGCTGTAATTGCGGCTATTGGGGCATTAAAAGGACCGTTACATGGAGGCGCGCCGACTGGAGTATTGGATTATATAGAAGATGTAAAACACCAACCAGTTGAAGAAGTAATTAGAAAAAAGCTGACTAATCATGAAAAAGTGATGGGGTTCGGACATCGTGTTTATAAAGCTAAAGATCCTAGAGCTGAAGCGTTAAAAGCACAACTAATGAAAATTGAACCTAAGCCAAATTGGGTCGATTTCACATTAAAAGTCGAAAGTGAAACAGTTAACTGGCTTGATGAATTAAAGCCTGGTCGTAAACTTTATGCGAATGTTGAGTTCTACGCAGCCGCATTGATGAAAGCAATTGAAATACCTGCAGATTTATTTACACCAATTTTTTGTTCCAGTCGAATTGTCGGATGGTCAGCACACATTATGGAGCAGTCTAGAAACAATACAATTTTTAGACCGGCAGCTAAATATAAGAAAAGCGAATAGAAAATTCCTATTCCGTCTCACTATCATAAGTTTACTTGGTTAGTGAGACGGAATTTAATCCTGTCTCGATGACTTCCTATAATATATATTATGTAAACTAACAAAAAGAAATTCACACAGGGAATGTCTTGTCCCCCTCTGAATTCATTCAAAAGAGTAATTTTTAAAAATAAGTGATTGACATTTTATTCAGTCACTTATTTTATTTCCAAAATATCACTATATTTCTTCATTTAAAAATTTAGCCGTATGCTGATAAACATCTTTTTATTCATCCAGATGAGTCCACGTCGCTAAGAACTCGTGAACAGCTCCTTCATATTGCTTTAATTCCACATTCACACCGACTTTTTTCAATTTTTGGCAAATAACTCTCCTTCATCCCGCATCGAATCATGTTCTGCTGTAATCACGAGTGCTGACGGAAGATTTTCCGCATGGACTTGTACACGCTCTTCCAACGGTAATACCGGTTCATCCATCGTTTTTCTAGCCTCTTGCGGATTGATTTTTTGGTTAGAATCTGACTCTGGCAGTATTTTCACATCACGACATTGAATTTTCTTGATATTCCTGAAGGGCCCCCTAATCTATCCGTTTGTATCACTCGCCAACAAGCGCTTTAGGTTGTCATCAATAAATTTATTATCGGCGTTGTTGATCCCTCGACCAGCAAAATGTCCCCAGATCGATTCTATTGGTTTAAAAACAGCATTAGACATAAGGTTGGCCTCGTATTCGTTATCGTCCGCTGTGCAAAAAAGATCCGTACTTCCCGGCATGATACAGGCAAGTGCTTTAATGTTTTTGAGTGCTTCATCAAAATCTCCGTTATAGACGGGATTTGCACTAATATCAGCGAACTGTCCGGTCCATAACATGGCAAGGACATTGTGAGGATCCATCTTCATAAAGCTGTTTTCCCAGATGCCAACCACAAAATCTTCCAATGAGTCATATCTCAACTCACGATAAAGTCCTTCTCTGTAAAACGCCTGAGACAAGCCCCATCCCGCATAGACACGTCCAACAGCCCGCATATTTTCAGAAGTCAAATGATTTAGTTTGCTTGAATCAAAGTTAACTGCAGCCATGAGTGCTGCTTTCATTCCGTCAAGAACTACATACGTATGTGGCCAAGTCTTTGCTGCCCCATTGAAAGGTGCAATTCGTTCCACCATATCTGGATAACTGGCGCCCCATTGGAATGATTGAATGCCCCCCATTGACCACCCAACTACGAGAGCAATCTTTTGAATACCGAATTTTTCAGTTACCAACCTATGTTGTAATTTAACGTTATCATAAATTGTTACCTTCGGAAAATTTGTCCTGTCAAATGGGGAAGGTGTGTTACTGGGAGACGAAGATAATCCGTTACCCAACAGATTTGGAACAATGATAAAGTATTTTTCAGGATCCAGAACCATCCCTTTGCCAATTAACCACTCGTTGTTTTTATGTGTGTCTCCAAATGCTGTAGGATAAACAACCACATTGCTTTTGTCTTGGTTTAATGTACCGTAAGTCTTAAATGCGAGAAATGCGTCAGGCAACGTCTCCCCCGATTGAAATGTAACACTTCCAAGTTCAAAGATTTCATAATCCATCATAACTGACCCCTTTCATTGATTCATTTCTGCGTCTTCAGTATAAAGGAATGGTATAATCAATAAAAGTAAACATTTTTGAATTTGACATTCAAAAAAAATGAATAGGGGATGAAATCATATGGAAATACGTCAACTTATGACCTTCAGAACAGTCGCTTTCACGTTAAATTTCACCCGGGCTGCTGAAGCACTCAACTATGTTCCATCAAATGTTACAATGCAAATACAATCCTTGGAAAAAGAACTTGGTACACAACTCATTGACAGATTAGGAAAACAAATTACCCTTACTGACGCTGGGAAAAGATTCTTATTACATGCAGAAAAAATTTTAAACAGTGTGGATGAAGCACGTTTGGCTATGAGAGAAAATGAAGAGTTAACGGGTACCCTTTCCATCAGTGCCAATGAAATACCCAGCTCCTATCGTTTACCTACCGTTTTACAGTCTTTTCGCGCTCGTTACCCTAGCATTCGGCTAATCTTTCATCCTTTTACTAATGAACAACTTAAACAAAGTCTTTACGATGGAAAAACGGACATTGTTTTTATGTTGGATGAATCTGTTGGTTCAAACAACCTTATGATTGAACCTTTAATTGAGGAACCTTTTCTATTTCTCGTTGCGCCAAACCATCCACTAGTACAACGGGCATCCCTTCGTACAGAAGATTTCCAAGGAGAACCGTTTTTACTTACGGAAAAAGGATGTCCCTATCGTACACTTTTTGATCGAACCATAAAGCAACAAGGAATTCACGAAAGTATGACGAATTTAGAATTTAGTAGCGCCGAGACAATCAAACAGTGCGCAATGGCCGGCATTGGTATTGCATTTTTACCTGCGATAGCCGTTAAGGCTGAGCTGGAACGTGGAGAACTGATTTCCCTTCCTTGGGAAATACCCAATCTCCGGGTTGTTACCCAAATGGTGTGGCATAAAGACAAGTGGCTTTCACCTGCAATCAAGGCGTTTTTAAAATTAGCCAGAGAGGTTATTACCTCGAAATAAATTTTGAGATGATTTTGTCCAGGAGGGGCGCTTTTTTATTCCGTTAAATGGCCCTTACATGCGATATCAGCGCGATCCATTATTAATGAATCGCGCCCGATTGTTTAACATTTCTTCTTTAATGCTTAATCACAAGATACCTTTACTTTCGGTTAGCAAAATTAGCATAATTTTACGAGAAGAGATTAATCGATTCCACCCTTAATCTTAGGTCTGCTAAAAGAAAACCATTCATATGGATATGAACATGGATATGAACAAATTATGAATGAGAAAAATTATGACATCATTCATTTGCATTTTTCCATCGAGAAATGTTTGGTTCTGATGGGGCCCTTCGGACAGGGCCAGAGCTTCCCGGATTCGATCAGGTGTACAAGAAGATGGCAAATCAAGTTCATCGGGAAGAATTACTCGCGGCAGCAAAAGAAGTGGACCGATATGTATTTGGAAAAGCACTCTCTTTATTTCTGTGTGTTCCGCAAAAAATTTACGCAGTTAATAAACATATAGATTTCAAACCATATCGGACTACTTTTGAGCTTGCAGAAACAGAAGTTGGAGAAATGCACTGGTCACGAAGGGGAAGGTAAAACTAGTATAAAGAGGCTATTCACTTAGGAATAGCCTCTTTCGATGTTTAGGTATCATCCTAATTGCTCTTTAATCCATCAGCAGTTGAAATCCATTTTGTTACATCATTAATATGCTTTCTATCCCCGGCAGGTAAATCTTTTTCGGGGAAACCAATATAAAGAAAACCTAATACTTCACCATCTTTAGATAATCCAAACAAATCTTGCATTAAGGGATCATAGGTTGGTTTACCAGTTCTCCAAAATCCACCTAAACCTAATGCATGTGCTGCTAAAAGCATATTTTGAATCGATGAATACACGGCCCCATACTCTTCTTTAGCCAAAACTTTTGGATCATCGGTTGGTTCTGCTGCTACAACAATCACGGTGGGAGCACGAAAAGGTTTTTTTAATCTCTTCGCAAGTTTCTTCTGATTAGATTCGGTTGAAGGATCCTCCATGTCTCTTTCCGCAATCTTAGCAAGGGCTTCCCCGAGCGGTTTTCTTCCCTCTCCAGTCAAGACAAAATAGCGCCAAGGCTCTGTTCTGTGATGACAAGGGGCCCATGTGCCAGCTTCTAATATTTGCTCTAATAAATCTTGTGGAACGGGTTTCTCTGATACAAGTCCCACACTTCTTCTCGTTTTAATCGCTTCTAAAACATCCATTGAACGGCCTCCCTAATTCTTTTGGTCCTCATCCCTTATGGTTCATATGTTGTTGTATTTGATAAGGGTCTATCTATAGCTTACTATATACGAGCTCTTTCAACTAGCTATACAGAATTATTATGATCCTTGATCCCTAGTGACAGCTTTTTTCTCTGCAAAATTTAATTAGAAACAACCTTTACGTAGATACCTTTGACGGATTTTTTAAGCGCATTTTCCCCCATAACCTTTACCTTTCGTGATACTTCGGAGGCCATTACTGTCCCTTCGCCAAGTAAGATAGGTGGATCAATAAGTCTAACTTTATTTTTAATGTGTATATCGTAGTTGGTCTGATCTTCTTTCGCCCCAACATGATCATGGATTTGACTAAGCAAGTTCTCAAGACGAGGATCCTTTGAAGATTTTATAATAGAGATCACCTCTTGATCCGTTTTTAAAAAGTCATCCAGAGTAAGTATTTGTTTATCCATAGCTAGCTTTAATGTTTTCGATAGCACATGATTTCCATAAATATTTAAAGGATCCATAAAGAAACCAATCACTTCTTTGTAGTAGGTTTCCACAAACCACTCGGCAGCCACAATCTTATCAAGATGCATTCTACCATTGTGTACGATGAGATCGTTTAGGAATTCACGTGCTTCTTCTAAAGATATTTGATCATACCTGTACATATCACGTAATGTGTAATCAACTCTATCGGCACACAGCAGAGGTGCTGGCTGCTCAAGCAAAGTCCACTTGGGGTCATCTATAAGAATATCTTTATAATGATAGCCGTATTTCTCTAAAATGCCTGGAATCTCTGACCCCATAACCACTTTCTGATAAATTTTTTCATGATAATCCTCTTTCTCGTTTCCCAGGGCAAAATCGATCACATGAGAAAACGCTGTGTGTGATACATCGTGAAGTAATCCTGCTATTTGCTCCTCAACCGAGCCACCCAACGCGTCATTCTCCTAAGTTGGTGGGAATTCTGGCACTCTTTTTCTGGATATATGCTAATTGGGATATTTGTAAAAAGGTTAGTTGATAATCTAGAACGTGTACACGTAAATAGGTGATGTCGTATATGTGTAACAAAACATCCAGCCTCTATAGTTAGAAGCTGGATGTTAATTCTTCAATTTATTATTGTTGCCCCTGTTTCACCCATGAAGCAACGGTCACAGTACGTTTGGCTTGATGTTTAACAGCTTCCTGAATATCTTCTTGCATGTTTCCTTCCTGGTCGACGGTGACACTCGTTCCATAAGGGTTACCGCCTGCAGCGAACGTTACAGGATCTGAATAACCTGGAGCGGCGATGATCGCACCCCAGTGCATCATCGTTGTATAAAGATTTTGGATAGTTGCTTCCTGGCCGCCGTGTGGGTTATTCGCTGAAGACATTCCACTTACTACTTTGTTAATCAGTTTCCCATTAAACCAAAGTCCTCCGGTCGTATCAAGGAATTGCTTCATTTGTGCCGGTAAGTTACCAAAACGAGTTGGCATGCTGAAAATATAAGCATCTGCCCATTCAAGGTCTTCTAAAGCGACTTCAGGTACATCTTTTGTTGCATCAATATGAGCTTTCCAAGCAGGGTTTTGTTCAATTGCTGCTTGTGGGGCAAGTTCAGGAACCTTAACTAATTTCACTTCAGCACCTGCTTGTTTCGCTCCATCCTCTGCCCATTTTGCCATTTTATAATTGGTACCTGTTGAACTGTAATAAATCACTGCTAATTTTACATTTTCCATTGATAAATCACTCCTTTTGGTATCTTTTTTAAACAAATCTAATATCCCCATCTAGTGCACCACCAATCCAAGCTTAATGAAATCTGATGTGAACGACATTTTTATTTGACCGTGTGTGCATACCATTGGGCAGCTTTTTCAATTTCATTACGGGTCAATTGATGACCATTATTCTCCCAATGGAGTTCTACACTTGCTCCAGCATTTTGAAGCATCTCAGCTAATTCTGTTGTCTCCTCCGGCTTACAGATTGGGTCATTAGTACCTGCCCCAATAAAAACGGGGATGCCAGACAAATCAGGCAGTTCAATACCTCTTCTTGGAACCATTGGATGAAGTAAAACAGCACCTTTTAATGTATTTGCAAAATGGAACAAAAGACTTCCGGCAATATTCGCACCATTAGAATACCCAATCGCGACCATATTACTACGGTCAAACCCATAATCGTTTGCTGCAGTCTCTAGAAATTCTTCTAGATTTTTGGTTTGGGTGATAAGATCTTCTTCATCAAACACTCCTTCAGCCAAACGTTTAAAAAAACGCGGCATGCCATTTTCGCTTATATTACCACGTACTCCTAGAATATCCGCAGACTCATCAATCATCCCTGCGACAGGTAATAAATCCGTTTCCGTCCCTCCAGTTCCATGTAAAAGAAGCAATGTTGGTTTACTTTCGTCTGTACCATTATGAAAAATGTGTTTCATTATTGGTCCTCCCTTATTTTTCGAACTGTAATTGGGGTAAGAAGGTCTTCAATTTGTGAACGCTTGAATTCCAGCCACTTTGGCAACTTTAATTCTCCACCTAACTCCTCAAAGGACTCATCGCGAGTAAAGCCAGGAGGATCTGTTGCAATTTCAAACAATAATCCGCCCTGTTCACGGAAATAGATGGCTTCAAAGTAATCACGGTCTTTTACGCCTGTAGGGTGATAACCATTTTCACCGAGGTAGGTTTGCCATTCCTTATGATCCTCAAAGTTTTTGGCACGAAAGGCGATGTGATGAACGGTGCCAACCCCCACTATTCCCCGCGGACTAGCTGCTAACTTTATGTCCACGATATTCCCTTAATTTCCATAGGATTGAAACCGAAGATAGCCGCCTTCTTGACCAATATTTTCCATCCCTATGACATGTTCAAGCAAATTTGCTGTCTCATATGGTTTAGCCGTATTTAATACGGTCCCTCCAAATCCTTTAATGGCTTTGTCTGAGGATAGGCTGCTTTCTCCCCACTTACTGTTTTGCCCTTCCCTGCGAGCGACAATTTCTAGGTGTAGACCATGGGGATCTTTAAATTGAATAAACTCTTCATTAAAACGGGTTTCTTTGTTAACCTTTACATTAAAGTTTGCTAGTCGTTTTTCCCAGAAATTAAGGGATTCTTCTGGGACAACGAATGTAGTAGTATCAACTTGACCAGATCCAATCCGTCCTTTTTGGGCGTCGTCCCAGGGAAAGAAGGTGATAATCGTTCCCGGCTGCTCTCCTTCGTTACCAAAATACAAATGGTAAGTGCCCGGATCATCAAAATTTACTGTTTTCTTAACTAGTCTTAAACCAAGCACACCACTATAAAAATCCACGTTTTCCTGCGGATTGCCTACGATAGCAGTAATATGGTGGATACCTGCAGTTGCTTTTTCCATCATTATTCTCCTTAATGGTTAGGTTAACCAAATAATTAATCTCTCATGACAAGACACTCTAAGCTCAATTATCTTTAATTCAGGATATTTGCGTAAAAAATTTACTAATCCTTTAATGAGAGGCCCAATCTTTTTAGCAAGATAATCAATGTTTTTTGTTCATTTTCACTCAATTCTCCGAAAATACCTTTGATGGCTGCCTGGTGTTTTGGGAAGATCTCATCCATTAATTTCTTTCCTCCATTTGTGATATCAGCATAGATCACCCGCCGGTCTTTAGGACATCTCACCCGTTGCAACAGTTTCTTTCCTTCTAATTTATCAACAACATACGTAATGCTGCCACTAGCAAGCAAGATTTTCTTGCCAATTTGTTGAATGGGCTGCTCACCTTTATGGTAGAGCAACTCTAATACCGCAAATTCAGTCGGGTTCAATCCATATGTTCGAATGTCTTCTCTAATCTTTTCTTCAACGGACCTATATGCACGGGATAATACGATAAACGATTTTAATGATGAATCATGATCAATGTGATTATGATGTTCCATTAATATCATATCCTTAATTCATTTGTCTTTAATTCGAGATAAATATATCATGTGTACTTACAGATTGTCAAGATTCGGATTCCATAACCAAAGATTTTTGACATCTTACTGTAGGTAGATCAGATAAAATAAAAAGAAGCTAGCTGAAAATCAACTAAGCCTCTTTACCCTACAATTATCCTCTTAATTTTTCATTTTTTCTAAAAAAATTTAAAACCCAGTTAACCTGATTTCGGTCAATAATTTGTCCATGAAGTGCTCCAAAAAAAGTGTCTTCTAGATCAACTGCCACTTTTCCATCCTTTTTTAAGGAATTGAATACTTTTGTGATTTCTTCTTCACTATCGAATTGCATCATTACTTTTACATTTTCCCCATTTGTTACAGGTATTCCATAGGAGTCAGAAAAATGGAGAGTACTTCCATTAACATGTAATTCAGCATGCAGAAGTTTGCCTTCCTGCTTGTTTAACACTTTTATTTCGCCACCAAAAATATCGTGGTAATATTCCACGGCTTCATTACAGTTTTCAACTACAATAAATGGATAAAGCTTATTCACTAAATGCCCCCTTATTTAGTCATTGTGCTTCATTACTGTCTGATTCTGTTTTTGTATAACTTTATCTTCTTTCATAAGCTTTCCTATAGCTCGCTTAAATGCGGATTTACTAATTTTAAATATATCCCTAATTTCATCTGGATCACTTTTGTCTGTTAACGGCATAACCCCATCATGGTCAACTAAATAATTGTAAATTTGGTCAGCATCTGGGTCCATGCTATGCTGCTTTAAGGGGCGCAGTGAGATGTTTAGTGTGCCATCCTCTTTCACATCGATAATACGACCTTCTATTGTTTCACCTAATCTTGGTTCAGTTTTCCGTTCATAAGGATGAATAAAGCCTCGGTAGCCTTCTTCGGTTAAGACAAATGATCCTGCTTTTGTAGACCTGTAAACTCGCCCGACAATGGTCTCATTTAGCAGGTTTTCTGGAGCCTTTTCAAGATCCTCCAAAACTTCCCCCTCTGAAATCGGCTCTGCAAACACCCTCCCTTTTTTATCTTTTTCTAAACTGACAAATAGCCAGTCTCCTTCTTTAGGCCAGACTTCTTTAAGGATTGGAAGATGATCCTTTGACACAAGGAATGCTTTGTCAATACCAATATTCACAAACACACCTAAATTCTTCACGACTTCCTCAACTTCCGCCCAGCCATAAGTGTCTAAACGAACCTCTGGCAGCAACATAGTTGCTACTGGATTTTTCTTGCGATCATTATAAAGAAAAACGGTGACATGTTCACCAATCTCTTCGATTTCACCATTAACTTGGTCATGGGGAAGAAGAATTTCATCTTCTCCATCTGATAGTTGAAACCCTTCTGCTGTTCTTTTTATTACCTCCATTGATTGAATCGTACTTATTTTAGTTTGGTCCATGAAATCCCTACTCTCTTTCACTCATAATGCCTTCTATTATAGCTAATCATTAGACAAAGAAAAAGCTTTGTACTAATTTGAATTATTTGCAATATAATCGGCTAGCAACTTATAGGAATGTTTTTTTGCTTCAAAATCAAAAATGTTAGTAATGAGAAGGAACTCATCTGTTTGATAAGCTTCACTTAACTGCTTTAGTTTTCTATAGACCGTTTCAGGGGTACCAATGATCGCCCTTTTGCGATTACGTTTAATTTTATCAAGCTCTTTTACTGTAAATGTATGTCCTTTCACTTCACTGATGGAGGGAACTCTCGTTTCTAACCCCTTCTCCACTTGCAGGAGCCACATATCCTGGCTTAAGGCAAGTTCTTCTGCTTTCTCAGTAGTCTCAGCACAAACAACAAATACACATACATTTACTTTGGGCTCCTGCAAACCTACCGATGGCTTAAACTTTTCTCTATACGCATACAATGTTTCAGTAGCATGTTCGGGATTAATGAAATAACCAAAGGTGAAGCCTGTACCATTGATAGCGGCATGTCTAGCTCCGCGCTCTGAAAGACCTAAAACCCAAATATCGGGGTTGTCGGAAGTATGTGGCTTGGCGGACACTCCATAGTAGGCATGCTCCTTTGGAATAGTTCCATATAAGAAATCCTGTAATTCCTTTACCTGTCTTGAAAAAGAACTTAATGGTTTATCGAATCCATCTGTTAAGGCAGCCCTCGTTTTTTTACCTCCTCCAGGCGATCGGCCTAACCCTAAATCAATACGACCGGGAAAAAGAGCTTGTAGAATTTTAAACGACTCCGCCACCTTAAGCGGACTATATTGAGGTAAAAGCACACCGCCAGAACCAACGCGTATTCTCGAAGTTTGTGAGGCGACATGTGATATTAAGACCTCTGGTGAACTGCCAGCCAAGCCATTCGTGTTGTGATGCTCAGCTACCCAATATCGTTTAAAGCCCAATGATTCTGTCCATTGAGCCAATTCGATCGTTTGCTTTAATGCTTGTTCTGCTGATTGTCCTTTGGATATAGGGCTTTGATCCAACACGCCTAGTTTCATATTGACTTTCCTTTCTAAACCTCATAAGTATCATTTATTATTCTCGTATTTAGACGTTAACGATACACATCTTTCATAATTTGATTTAATATGTTTAACTGCTCTTCAAACAAAATTTTGTACTTCTTTTTGAGCACATCAAATTCTTCCTTGCCCTGGTCGGTTAAAGAATACCAGAAGACTTTTTGTCGTTTCTTTTCATATGATTTATAGCCATCTTTCCGGTTAAGTAATCCCTCTTCTGTCATGTCATGTAATGTATCTAGTAATGTAGATGGCGCAGGAATCCAATTGTTTGTCAACTTATGGAATTCTTCTTTGAAATGCTCACTTATCATTGGTTGACGAACTTGTAATAGATGCATAATATAAAATTTAGTGAATTGTGCTGCACTCATGTTCAAAGCGAATTTTTTCGGATTATTTTTATGAGACAAAGCAACCTCACCCCTTACCTGTTATAAGTTTATTCTACATTAAAAGGGTGTGGCGTTGTCTACTTATACGAACATTCGTTCAGTTTTTAAATAATTTTTTGGATTCTTTTCGGAGTTGCTACTAAGTTTTAAGAGAGAGTCTTTATCTTTTTAATAAATAAGTTTACCGCTTTTCTATGAGGAAAAATAAATATTTGTGCGTGTTGGCAATGCTGCTCAATGGCTGTCATTGCTTTGTTTCTTTTTGTTTTAGGATAATCCCATATGTATTTAAGAAAAGCGAGTTCCATCCGTTCCGGACACCCTGGACCGATATCTTCCCTTGTTTTACCGATATTTTGCACCCATCTTTTAAGGGCACTGTACAGACAAACATATCGATTTACATCGATAAAAATAATGGTATCCGCCATTTCTAACCTTTCTTTCCAGACCCCACTGTAGTTGCCCTCAATAACCCATTTATTTTTTTGTAAATAAGCAGCCTGTTTCTCTCTTAACTCTTCTTGAGTGGATTCCTTCCAGCCAGGTTTCCAGAATAATCGATCCATATGTATAACATCGTATTGATAGACTTGTCCTATTTGTTTGGCTAAAGTCGACTTTCCCGAACCAGCTGAACCAATGACCACAACCCTTTTCATACTGTTTTCCTCCAATATTTAAAAGCCAGGTGTAACTACCTGACTTCTTTACAATGATATCTCAAATTTCAAATTGTTTGCCTTTATCATGCACAGAAACATGCTATCTTTCATAGTTTATCAATATCCTGTTCATAACTAAATAAATGTCGCTTTTTTTGAAACTTATAACATAATTTGTTCGTCTATAATAATGAAAAAAGTGTTTTGTCCAGAAAAAAAGCACACCATTGTGGGGGCAATAGTGCGCTTTTCCTGTTAAACTATTATTTTTGTTCTACTTGTCTACTATTCACTTAACACTTGTACAGTAACACTTTGTCTACCAAAGTCTAAAGCATCTTGACGGTTTGGCATATATAGATCTACACGATTTCCGTCAATAGCTCCGCCAGTATCACCAGCAATTGCTACGCCATAACCTTCAACATATACTTTAGATCCTAATGGGATAACATCTGGATCTACAGCAATAACTTTTTGGTTAGGGTTTGCATTTAAATCAATACCTGTTGCTGTTACACCACTGCATCCTGTGCAGTTAGCAGTATAAGCTGTTGCTTCTGCAGTGATCTCTTTTGCAACATCATTACTAGTTGACTGTTCACTAGATTGATCCTGCTCAGCACTTACTGGCTCTGGAGCTGGTGCTTCTTCTTTTTTAGGCTCAGGTTCAGGTGCCTCTTCTTTTTTAGGTTCAGGCGCTGGTGCTGGTGCCTCTTCTTTTTCTGCTTTCTCTGGAACTGGTGCAGAAGCTGCTCCAGCTTTCAATGCAAATTCATCTCCAGGGTGAATCACTGTAGAAGAAAGGTTGTTCCATGCCATCAACTGATCAACTGATATGTTATGTTGTTTAGAAATACCAGATAGGGTGTCACCAGATTTCACTGTGTATGTCGTGCTCGTTTCAGTTGAAGTTTCACCTGTTACAGTAAGTTTTTGTTTAGGATAAATTAAATTTGAATTTAGATTGTTCCATGCTTTTAGCTGATCCACTGTTACATTATTATTGTTTGAAATACCCCAAAGAGTATCACCTTTATTGACTGTATATTCTTCAGCACTAACAGATGTTGCGAATGCTCCTGTTAATGCAGCGGTAGCAGCTAGAGAAAAAACTGTTTTTTTCATATGTTTTGTGTCCTCCTCTTAATTGATGAGTTGTTTTAACCACAATTAAGATACTAACAGATATATAGATTTTTTTAAGAACAAAAAGCTAACAGTTTCTTTGCAACTATGACACTTACTTTTCACTCAAGTTACAAAGTGGGTATAAAGGTCTATAAACGACATTATTTTTTATATAATAGTCTTAAAAAGTCGAATAACGCGTATTATTTTTCTTTTTTCAATAGGAAAAATTAAATATTATATAGAAATCAAGAGTCTCATGATTAATAAAAACCTGCCCTAATTGGACAGGTTTTTATTAATTAATCTTGATTCTTGTTATTCTGACAAAGCGGCAACTTGCTTTTGAACAGATGGGTCTTGTAGATATTCATCATAGCTCATCTCTTTGTCAACAATCCCCTGAGGTGTAAGCTCAATAATACGGTTAGCAATTGTTTGGATGAATTCATGGTCGTGGGAGGCAAATAAGATTGATCCCTTAAAGTTAATCAGTCCTTTGTTTAATGATGTAATCGATTCAAGATCCAAGTGGTTCGTTGGTTCATCAAGCAAAAGAACATTGGACCCGGACAACATCATTTTAGAGAGCATGCAACGCACCTTCTCTCCTCCTGAAAGTACGTTCGATTGTTTCAATGCTTCTTCCCCTGAAAATAACATCCGTCCTAAGAAACTTCTAAGGAATGTTTCCGTTTGATCTTCAGGTGAGTATTGGCGCAACCACTCTACTAGGTTCAAGTCAGCACGATCAAAGAATTCAGAGTTATCTTTTGGAAAGTAACTCTGTGATGTCGTTACTCCCCATTTAAATGTTCCTTCGTCTGGTTCGACTTCACCCATTAGAATTTGAAAGAGAGTTGTTTTTGCCACTTCATTACTTCCTACAAAAGCAATTTTATCATCTTTATTCATTGTAAAACTTACATTATTAATTACTTTGATTCCATCAACTGTTTTTGACAGGTTCTCAACAGTCAGTAAATCATTTCCAATTTCCCGATCTGCTTTAAAGGCAATGTAAGGATATTTTCTTGAAGAAGGTTGAATGTCATCTAAAGTAATCTTTTCAAGCAGTTTCTTTCTCGAGGTCGCTTGTTTCGACTTTGAAGCATTCGCACTAAAGCGCGCAACGAATTCTTTTAAATCCTTAATTTTTTCTTCTTTTTTCTTATTCTGTTCTTCGGCCATTTTTTGAGCAAGCTGACTGGATTCATACCAGAAGTCATAGTTTCCTACGTAGATTTGAATTTTGCCAAAGTCTAAGTCAGCGATGTGGGTACAGACGTTATTTAAGAAGTGACGGTCGTGGGAAACAACGATCACGGTATTTTCAAAATCAATTAAGAAATCTTCAAGCCACTGAATAGCTTTTATATCCAAATGGTTTGTCGGCTCATCAAGAAGAAGAACATCTGGATTGCCAAAAAGTGCTTGAGCTAGCAAGACTTTAACCTTTTCAGAACCAGTTAACTCTGTCATTTGCTTGTCGTGCAAATTCTCTTTAATTCCGAGCCCCGTTAGTAGGCGCGCCGCTTCAGAATCAGCTTCCCAGCCGTTCATCTCAGCAAATTCACCTTCGAGTTCAGCTGCTCTCATCCCGTCCTCTTCTGTAAAATCGCCCTTCATATAGATGGCGTCCTTTTCCTGCATGACTTCATAAAGTCTTGTATGACCCATAATAACAGTCTCAAGCACTTTGTATTCATCATACTCGAAGTGGTTCTGTTTAAGTACAGCCAGACGCTGGTCATTCTTTAGGGAAACGTCACCTGTCTGTGGTTCTAATTCCCCGCTTAATATCTTTAAAAATGTTGATTTTCCTGCCCCGTTTGCACCGATTAAACCGTAGCAATTACCGGGGGTGAATTTTATATTGACGTCCTCGAATAACTTCTGATCCCCGAAACGAAGACTAACATTAGTTACATTTAGCATTACGAATCCTCCAGTATTTGAGTCTATAACATTCAAATTATATCATTCATTATAGGAATCGAATAGGTATTCCCTTATTTTTGACCGGAAAAATCAGCATTTTCGTCTAACCATTCATTAAACAGAAGAAAATCCTCTTCCACCACTTGCTGATAATGCTTCGACCATACATTTATTTGCTGAATGAATTCTTTCTGATTTCGCTGAATCGCATCTAGAATAGCTTCTTCACTATGATAATCCATCAAACCGTTCTCGATATCGGCATCTGCACGAGCGTGGATTTTAGCAGTAATTCTAGCCATCGTTTTGATCGTTTCCAACATAGACTTTGGATCTTGTAAATCCTGAGCTTCCAGTTCGCCGGTTAAGGGGGACCGCTCTCTTACGTAAAAGTCATGTCCCTGTAATGTAAAGTAACCCAAATAAGGGTCCGCCAGGTGATGCATCGATTGCTGAGTATGGACAACCCGTCGCCCTTGATGCTTATGGTCATACCAGAATTTTTCATCGTAGGGAAAGAAGTAGGCCGGTATCGGCGCTCTTGCCTCTTTAGCTTCTAAAATGATGTTTTGCCCATGTTCCCCTTCAATTAAGATATAGTATCTTTCTAACCCTGTTGACCCAATCCCCGCTCCTTCTTTTTTCATGACATCCTTAACCGAATAGTAATTTCTACGTTTCTTTACAGAAGCTGGAATGGAATCGATGTAATCCTCCCAAATACTAGTGAATTCCTTTCTTTCTGAAGTTGAAAGGGATAGGAGGTGATCGTCCCCCATAAGCCATTGAATCGAATCATACTTGTTAACGGATTCATCAAGCTTATGTGCCGTCTGACGTTGTTCAAGATTATCAAGAACCCTCTTAATTGATGCCTTCGTGTTTACCTTGGTAAACTGAAGTTGAACAGGATCATTGGCTCCTGATTGAAAGTCTTCAAGCTGCTTAATATAATGAGTTAAAAAACTTTCAACAAACGTATCAGCATCCTCTTCATTATAGCCATGTTGGCTGCTCATTAAACGAATACTTACGACCATACGCATCACATCATACAAATAGGAACCAAAGTAACCCTCATCAAAATCATCGACATCAAACACGATTTCCTGATGTTCATTTTGGAAAGCACTGATATTATCAAAATGCAGATCCCCTAGCAGCCATGTAGGACGATCTTCAGGTGTATGAAAAGTAAATGGAAGATCTGTTACATCATAATAAAATAAATAAGCACTCCCCCTAAAAAAGCTGTACGGGTTCTCTCTCATCTTATTATACTTTTGTTTCCTATGTTCCTTTGATAAACCCATCAGCTTGCCATCAAATTGATTAAGAATTGTATCGAGTACCTGCTTTCTCAAATATTTCTTCGTTTCTATAATGTCATTCCTAATATTCTTTTTCATCGTTATTCCCGTCCTTCTTTATCAAACTATACGTAGCATTCCCCAGTTGAATTAGCAAGAAACAATGTACAATAAAAAAAACGCGATTTTATAGAAACAAAAAAGACTCTCATGATGAGAGCCTCTCTTCCTTATGACTTATAATATAAGCTATTATTTTCAACGACTTGAAGTACTTTGGTGCTTGCTTCCATCTCATTTTTGCAGATGGGACAAATCGCTTCCTCATTCGTTCTAAAATTATCTCTCATCCAGCAACTGCAATCCTCAGATTTACATACCCAAATTTTTGTTTCTTCTTCAACTATTTCAGCCTGGTTCTTTTTACCGAATGCCATTTCGAAACCTCCTCTGGACATGAGAATTATGTAAAAGAGACTGACTAGCATCTGAGTCAGTCTCTTTCCACCTTATAATTTAGTTACATTAGCAGCCTGTGGTCCGCGGTTGCCTTCAGTAATCTCAAATTCTACAGTTTGACCTTCTTCAAGGGATTTGAATCCTTCTTCTTGAATGGCGCTGAAATGTACAAATACATCGTCTTCGCCTTCTACTTCGATAAATCCAAAACCTTTTTCAGCGTTAAACCATTTTACTGTACCAGTTTTCATAAAAATGGGTCCTCCAATGTTCCTTAAAATTAATATGCGTTCCATGAATAATGAAAAAAATCACATATTATAAAAAGTACCAATAACCATTGATCACTCTTTATAATAGGTGATTCATTATCTGTTTGGCACGAATTAATATACAAATATTAGAATACAATAATTCACCGGTGAAGTCAAGCAAAGGGTGTAAACACCTGCTCTTTACATTCTATACATCCAATCAGATTTTTATGCTGAGATTTTAAACTTTTTCTATAACCCCGCACGCAATCCTTTTTCCTGCATCACCGCTAGGCTGTGACTGGTAATCATCTGGCCCTTGGTGAATGATGACGGATTTTCCAATGATATCTTCTACTTGAAAGCGATCTGTAAAAAAGATCATGCGTGCACGTCCTTGGTTGGAAAACAAAACAGGGAAGTCACCTGCATGATTACCATGGGGCTGATCATCAGGATTCCAATGCCCTCCAGCTGATTGAAACGGATCCTTTCCATCTCCAATCTCACATACACCCGCTTCATGAATATGAAATCCATGCGGACCAATTTGAACCCCGTCTTTTACTTGAAAGTCGGGTAATCCTTCCACTTGGACAAATACTTCTACCCCGTATGGACGTTGATAAAATTGTGTGATCCCTCTAAGATCAGGAGCTAGCGGGCTCCCCTTGAAATTTACTCTTGCCTGTTCAGGCTGATGGGTAGGTCTTGTGGATGGATAAGGTTGGTTCATATACATGGCTTCTCCTCCTTTTATACCAATATATGCTGCTGACTCTTGAAACATGTCCATTATAATTCACAGCAATTATTTGATGTGCTAAATTCCTTTTAATGTCTCAACAAGTAAAAGGAGAGTTCTTATGAAGAACACATGGATCACTGCGATTATTGAAACAAAAGCAATATCAACAAGTGACACAGCTTATTGAAAAACTTCGTAAAGGTGCAGAAGTGAAAGTCATATTGTAAGTAGAGAATAAAAAGATCCTGGACAAGTTTTCCAGGATCTTTTTTATGATTTTAAAGAATACTCTTTAAATGGTTATATTGTTCTTGTAAGTGCGAAACGTCAACTGGATGTTCAAGGCTGTATCTCAACCTGTTGAAGCTATAGTCCAGTTCCTCTATCCACCCATCAACAGCCTGATGTAAAGCATGGCTCCACTTATCTGTGTAGTGCTCTGCTATCTCATCTTTTACTTGATTAATCTGCTCATAGAGAGGAACATCCACTCTTTCACTCAACTGATCTTTCATTTGTTGTTTCGCATTTTGTTCAAAAAACGATTTCGTTCCCTTAAATAACCGTAAAACATCAGAAATATCAGCTTCAGACAAAGGCAAGGGCTGCTCAATCATAGGCGGTGCTACACTAGTCCACTCGTAATCACTAAGCGCAAGTGTATGTTTGACTCGCTTGAGCTCTGCTTCATAGTCCTTTTTATACTGCTGCACCAATTCCTTAATGAAGGTTTCAATTCTAAGGGTAACGGCTTTTAACTCCTGGTTCATTTCGAATTCTACCTCTTGAAGCAACTCCTCGGCAGCTTCCCGTAACTGTTCCCTAGCTTCAGCCCTATCTCCATGGATCGACGCAGGATTGAAATGATTTTTAAAATAGTCGTTAAAGTTCAACATCATTCGTTGATGAACAAAGTGAAGCTGTTTCTCCACTTTCTGGGCAATCGCTTTTTCTCCGCGCGTTTCAAATCTTGTCTTTAGAATTTGCCTCGCCTGGTCTTGCTCACCAATAACAGACTTCAGCTTCTCTTCTCTTTCCCGCTCATTTAACGTAGCGTTTTCGATCACAGATTCTAAAGAAGTGGCCGCTTCAGAAAGGTCATGTTCAATTGAATGATGAAGCACTTCTGTCAGTTCTTCCTGTAGAAACTGCTCAAAACGATCTTCAAATAATGGTAATCCACTGTCATTTGACTTCATTGTTTGTTTTTCTTTTAATCCTTGCAAGCTGGACAATGAAAAAATGCGCGGATAACGAATGTGAAATTGAGAAAGCTGGTTCCTCAAATAGTTCTCCACTTGATGCTTCTCTTCATCATTTTCAGCTAAATCCGCAGCATTGATAATAAAAAACATTTTATCCATCGAAAATGCGTCTTTTACACGTCCCAACTGGGTTAAAAATGATTGATCTGCTTTTGAAAAAGGGTGGTTATAATAAGTGACAAATAAAATGGCATCTGCATCTTTTATATAATTGAAGGACACATTTGTATGTCTGGCGTTGACAGAGTCTGCACCAGGTGTATCGACTAGCGTAATGCCTGCACGGGTCCATTCACAATCATAGTAAAGTTCCATCCACTCAATGAAACACGATTTTCTCTCTTCAGATACATAAGAAGCAAAACCGTCGAGGGTGATCGTTATTTCCTTGTTAACATGTTGTTTCATCTCTTCATATCCGTCTACAAAAGCGTCCAGGAAAGAACGCTTCTTGTGATCAAGCTTTTGTAGTTGTTCTTCCGGTAAAGAAACAATACCTTGATAGGCTGAAGCCAAACTATCATATCGCTCAAACACTTTTTTTCCAACCAACGCAATATCTTCTAACAATTGCTGCTCAGCTTTTACTTTAACAGTCACCGTTTGGTGAGGGTGCTGCTCTGTAGGGGCTGTAATTTTATTAATCGTTGCTGTCGTTGGATTAGGAGAGACAGGGAGTACTCGGTCTCCTAATAAGGCATTGGCAAATGAAGATTTCCCAGCACTGAAGGCTCCAAACAAAGCTATCGTATACCGTCGCTGATCAAGTCTCAGCTGTTTGTTATGAAGTTGTGAAATGAGATTTTCAAACCCGTCTATATTCTTTAAGATGTCCCGGGCTTCAGCAGCTTTTCTTTGGATCAGTTCGCTTTTAGTCCTGCTTTCCCCTGTAAGCGACTGCCCTTCATCCTGTTTTTCTTCATATCCGCCCGGTCGCTCCTCGACAAAGGACAGCCGCTGACTGGACTGAATCTTTATTTGCGAGCTGCGTTTTTGCAAAGCTTGAGTAACCTGCTGATGTACTTCATCAGAAAGCAGCTCATCATTAGAAAAAGTGTCCTCAAGATTTCGCTTTACCTGTTGTATCTTTATATTAAGCTTATTGAGTTCTTCCTCCGCATCAGCCTTATTATGGTAAGCGGCAAATAGTTGTTCATGTGCATGCAATTCTTGCTCATTCCTGTTTTGTAAAACGACTTCAACCTCTTCCCACCAATCGTATAATTGCCCTCTAATCTGCCGCTGAATATCTTTAGACAGTTGGTCCGTATAACGAAGCACATACTCTCCTGTCACAGAGGCACCTGATTCAATTAATTCGTGCAAACGTGAAGATGTGTATGTTACTTCAAAAGACTGCGCATCATGAATAAGGGAACTATTTGTTATTTCAAACTCTTCCATTAATCGAAGCATCCGTTCACGTAGAGGCCACGTAACGTTCTTTTCTATGGTTTCCTTAAGCTTGCTATAGAAACTTTCCAATCGAATGTTTCTTTCTTCTTCTGTTCTTTTCTTAGCCATAATCATTCCGACTTTAAATGATGGCTGCATTGCTTCTAAATACAAACGCGCTTGTTCGCGCAGTTCACTTGGCATTAAATAGGCATTTGATATAAACTTTAAGACCCGCTCATCAAATTGGCTCTTTGCCTTAGGGATTCTCTGCTTTTGGATTTCGATTAGTGACTGTGAATCCTCGAATTCCTGTTCAGCAATCGTCCGTTCTCCCTGCTCAATTTGATTGTTTAGGAGATCAATTTGTTCCTCAAAATTGGAGATATAATCCCTTATGCTTTCCTTTATAATCTCCTGTGCATGGTTCAAGGCCATTTGATCAATCGGTGTCGTATCAAATTGTTTGCGGAAACTAGCCTCCACTTCCTCTATTTGATTGGCTGGATGAGTCAAATCCCTCAACGAGGTGTAATAAATGTTCTCAGGCTCAATCCCCCACACGCCTAAAGAAGAAATAACACTGCTCTTAAACTGTCCAAAAGTTAACTCTTCTTCATTATGTTTATCGACTTGGTTAATAATAATTGAAAAAGGGATCTTACGTTGTTGCATTTCAAGAAGAAACCCCAAATTTACTTCAGATTGTACGTGATTGTAATCCATTACATAATACATGTAATCCATTACATGCAAGGAAGATTCAGTAATTAAACGATCAGCATCTCTCGTGGAATCCACACCTGGTGTATCTAAGATCTTTACGTGTGCTGGGAGATCATCTAAGGGCCTATGGATTTCCAACCCAGTAATTTTCTCGCCTTCCCGACACATCGCTTGAATGGTGTCTATATCCACCGCTCCTTCGTACTTAACCGGAATATCTTCACTAAAATCAGCTATTGTTGCCGGAGAACCATTTGATAATTTGACTATGTTTGCACTCGTTGGAATCGGACTGGAAGGAAGGATGGGCTGACCAACGATATGGTTAATCATCGTCGACTTTCCTGCTGAGAAATGGCCGGCAAAGCCAAGCATAACTTCCTGCTTATTCACCTTCTCAATAAGTTCTAATATTTTTTTAGCTTGTAACTGATTATCCTTAGCAAGCTCACTATAAAGCTTTTCAAGGCGAGTGAGCGTCTGCGTATGCGCTTCTACGGTGGGTACAGACATCATTAAGTCTCCTTTTTACTTGTCAGTTAGTTCTAGTTTACTCAACATTGATAGCAAGTCTCAAGTCATTTATCTATTATGATAGGATTTCTCCCCGTTCGACTGTAAATACAGGTCAATTCCTTTCACTGGCAGTTTTGTCGTAAACATTTCAGTAAGCTGCATTCTATAACCTTCTGAAACATAAGGTGCGGCACCTAGGTAAATTTCCTTAGCATAGTGAAGTGGGGGAATTTTATCTGCTTGTTTAGCAGTAACAGTAAACGATAATGCTCTATAGTCTATTCCCTGGCAGGAAACGTTGATAATCACAGGTCTATAAGCACCAGCGTACACTCCCTCTCTTTCATACAAATAATCAATTGCCGGTGGTTTTACCTTATACAGAAGACCTTCTACACAAGCATTCGGTTCTTCTTCAATATCAGCCCTCCCCCCATCAGGGACATGATAGGAAAATCGCAAGCGATACTTTTCTAGGGCGGCACCGCCTAATACCTCCTGGAAAAGAGTATCTACATGAGCACGTTTAAAGCGTCTATTATCCATGCACGATCCATAGGCAAAATAGTAAGTCTCTGCTCGCTTTAGATATTGTGACACCTTCCAGTTTCCATGGGGCACGATTTTCTCACCCTTCACTTTCTCTGTACCGACATACACAAAAACACGTAGAGTCCCTTGATCTGTATGTACGCTTACCATTTGCCGATCAAATAGTGATGTGGCTTTATTACCATTATACCCCTCTAATGTGTCCAGCTGTATAAGCACCTCATCCGATACATCGTAGATTTCACCATATGTAATGTCCGTTTCCGAAGGCCTCAGATAAGGATAGTAGGAGTCGCTCTGTAACAACGTACCGTTAACCCAGGCCTGTTCTGAGAGCAAGATTGAGTCAACTAACATCTCATGATTCCTTTCCCCCATACATAGGGATCCATAAACAAAAACACGCACGCTTATCTCCCCCTTTTTATATCAAAATAGGATAACAGGTTATAAGCGCTAACAGCAGATTTTACGGCCTGTACAACCGCTCGTTCAACTACATAACATGCCAGGGAGCTTAAAGCATTTAAGTCTACCCTTACTTCATTTGTAGTCATTGCAAATAATGTATCACCATCTACAAACGTATGAGAGGGTTTTATCGTTCGTGCAAAACCATCATGAGCAATGGAAGCTAGTTTATTTGCTTGCGGTTTCGACAGCATTGCATTGCATGTAATGATACCAATGGTAGTATTTCCGCTAAATCGATTGGTTTCAGTCTTGTTCATGTGTTCAACGAGAGCACGCTCACTGTCTACGAAGCATTGTTTTTCTCTATCATAAGCCCCCGCTATTCGTTCACCAGTTAGGGGATCGACAATATCTCCAAAACTGTTCACTGCAATCACTGCCCCCATTTTCAATTCACCGACTTCAACCGCATAATGCCCTATCCCACCTTTCATGACAAAAGAGGGACCAAGTAGTTTACCGACAGATGCCCCCGTTCCGGCGCCCACGTTCCCTTGTAGAAAAGGCAGTCCTTGCAGAGCATTCTGTGTAGCGTCTCTCCCCATTTGCTGATCAGGACGAACTTTACCATCGCCAACCATCAAGTCAAATAAAATAGCACCAGGAACAATCGGCACTTTAGTAACCTCTACATCAAAGCCAACCCCCCTCTTTTCAAGCTCATCCATCACCCCTGAGCCTGCATCTAATCCGAATGCACTCCCCCCTGATAAAAACACCCCATGTACTTGGTCGATCAAATTTTCTGATTGTAATGCATCCGTTTCCCGGGTTCCAGGTGACCCTCCCCGTACAGATACACCCGCCCGTGCCCCTTGTTCGCATAGGACAATAGTACAGCCTGTCCCTGCTTCTGCGTCGTCTGCATGGCCAAAAGCAAACCCAGCGATCGATGTGATAGGAAGTTCTTTCACAGTCTTCATCCTTTCTCTTAGAGGGTGTTCTAAAAATCACCAAATGAAAAACGGCGATTTTGAACACACACGCTTATGTTTTTATTTTAGTAAAAAAGGTAATCTTAATCTATGGAGGTGTTGAAATGCCACGAAAACAAATGATCGTCCATGGCAGGGTGCAAGGAGTCGGTTTCCGTGCGACTATTGAACAGTTAGCAAAGCAGTATGGTCTTACAGGGTGGGTGAAAAACAAACCTGATGGAACCGTTGAAATCGAAGCGGAAGGATACGAGAATGAACTCTCTTCTTTTATAGAAGTGGTAAGAGCAGGACCAAATAATTTTGCCAAGGTTCAGGCACTTGATATCAAAGATTTGGAAAATGAAAACAGCTACAGTAACTTTAAAATCATCCATTAAGATGGACCGCAGAAGCTGATTTCTGCGGTCTTCTTGTTAGGCGATGTTACTTCAACACCTTCCTGCGTTCTCTCACAAATCAACTCAGCTTATGCTAGTCGTGTCTACCAGGGTGCTTCCGCTTTTCTTATTTGTGCATGGGTCTTACGATGACTTCATTTACGTTGACGTAGGAAGGCTGGGTGACGGAATAGGCGACTGCTTTTGCGATATCTTCAGAGTTAAGTGGGGTCATTTCTTGTTGTTTAAACATATCCAGGACGTCTCCGTCAGTAATGTGCTCGGTTAACTCTGTATCGACAGCACCAGGCGATATGTTGGTTACGCGTACACCAGATCGTGATAGTTCTTTTTCCATTCCCATAGATAAGGCGCGTACAGCATACTTCGTTGCACTATACACGGTACTGGATGGGAAGACCTCATGTCCGGCAACGGAAGACACGTTTACAACATGTCCCTCTTCTTGCGCGATCATTTCGGGTAGGGAGGCATGAACACCGTAAAGAACTCCCTTAATATTGACATCGACCATTTGCTCCCATTCGTCAATGTGGTCATTTTTCAAGAACGATAGAAGCATGACGCCGGCGTTATTTATATATATATCAATACTGCCAAAATGAGCTTTCGTTTCTTTGACCAAGTTTTCGACATCTGCCCGCTTTGTCACATCTGTTTCGATAACTTTTGCTGTAACGTTGTATTCTTTTTCCACGTCGTCTGCTAGTTGCTGCAAACGTTCAGACCTTCGGGCGGCTAAGACTACATTGGCCCTTCTTTCGCCAGATGGTTAGCGATAGATTTACCGATCCCGCTACTTGCACCGGTGATAATAGCTGATTTGTTCGTTAATTTTCCCATTCTAAACCTCCTTTATGACTACATCCCTTATTTACCCGATCCAACTAGAATGTAGGATATAGGAATCGATATGAAAAAGAAGCCATCTCCTTTACAGAGATGACTTCCCGTATGTGCCTTACTGTTCTTCAAAAAACTTGCGGTTTAATTCGATGTATTTATTTTCCTCTTCTGGAATCTCATCTTCAATGTAAATGGCCTCAACAGGGCAGACCGCCTCACATGCCCCACAGTCAATGCAAATGGCTGGATCGATATAGAACATATCTTTTCCTTCTTCGATACAATCGACTGGACACACGTCTACACATTCCCCTGCTTTTTCATCTTTACAAGGTGAAGTAATAACAAATGCCAAGGGTATCTCCTCCTTCTTTTATAAATAAACGAGTGCTTATATTTTTATGACATAATCTAAGGAAATGATAAACACCACATATTATGATAACGGTTATAGATAAAAAGTGCAATTGTCCGACAAGGGATTCCTTAAATCTACATTCACGACTAGTCTTCCCAAATTCGCTCCACAGTATATTCTCCGCCCTGTTTTTGTATTAAAAAGATATCTGGCCTTGAGAGTCGCTTCCAATCTGCAAAGCCAATTTCCCGGTTATATTTTTGTAGAAGTAACGCTAACAAATTGCCATGGGTCACTAGCAGAACATTGCCTTCCTCGTTTTCAAGTTCATCGATAAGCGATAGTACACGTTCTCTTGCTTCAGTGGAGGATTCACCGCCGGACATTTTAAGTTCAGGGTCTCTGAAGGTATCATGAAGCACTTCTTCCCAGTCATCAAGAGGATCGTGACTCAAGATGCGTTCTTCTAAACGCTCGTCTCTTTCGATCGTCACGCCATTATTTTCAGCAAACGGTTTAATCGTCTCGATCGCACGCAAAAACGGGCTCGAAATGATCCGATCAATTTTATAACCTGAATGCTGCAGAAATGTAGATAATACTTGGGCTTGACGTACTCCTAACTTTGTTAAAGGTGAGTCTTCATGCTGGCCTTCTGTTTCACTGTGCCGCACTAAAATAAGTTTGTCCATGGATGGACCATCCCCCTTATTGCTTATCTTACCCCCATTATCGCTGATGTAAAAGATATTGACAAGGAAAGGTAGACCATTTGTTCTTTTTTATATGAAATCATGACAATGTTCATATTAATTTATTCATGTGCTCCCCGTGCACTTGCATATTAAGAATTCAAATTATATTACATGAAGTAGCCTCTACACCATATTGTAAAAACAGCTGAGTATAACCAACTCAGCTGTTTACTAATTCTTAAAAATATTCTTTATAAAAACCGCCTACTCGCCCCGAATTATCAATAATAAAATAAAATTCTTCACTTTCGTTTTTCACATCATATGTTTTACCAGGTGTCAGCATATTATTGACGACAAATTTTTTAGCATCATTGTGCACACATTCAATTTGCTTGATTGTTTCATTGTTTTCCCAATTTTTATGGATCATACTTAGCCTCCTTTATTTGTGTTTAGTATACAACGATTAGTCTATCGGCTCAATCGATTCTTCTCCATATGAAGGCTCCGTCCCGAAAAAATCAATCCTATTGTCATACAAGCGGACGTTTAGACTGTCTTTGAAGCAGCCATTTTAATAGCAGCGGCATAAACAAGACGATCGTCAGCAGCCTTATCGTTTGCAGCGAACTTACAATCGCGGGGTTCGCCCCTGCATCCTGGGCAGTAAGTGCCATCTCTACTAATCCACCTGGCGCTAAACTCAAAATAGCTGTTATCAGTTCCATACCTGTCCACTTCGATAAAAAAAGGCCAAATAGGAACGAAAAGGTGATGAGTAACAAGGCGAGACTAAAGAATAATCCGCAGTAACGTCCGGCACGTATCACATCTTTTAGCACAATTTTATTTCCTAAATGTACCCCTATCGTAAGCTGGGCCCCTATAAAAAAGACTGTAGGTAAGGAGTAGAGTGACAGACCGGCAGTTTGACACACACCAATGATCAACATGGGCAGAATAATAAGCGACGCAGGGATTTTCTGCCGAAGAAAATAGCCTGCCGCCAAACTTAATAAATAAATGAAAATAGTCCAGTAATCGCCCGAGGTTGCATCAGAGGCAGATGGGATTGATTGATTTGCTTCACTAGTGTTTAACCAATGCGTTGCTGCAAAAGGAATAATAAATAATACAGATAATAAACGAATCGTGTGAAAAATGGTCACTAATACCGTATTACCTTGCAAAGATTCACTTACAGCGATCATAGCAGATAAACCGCCTGGGACACTTCCAATCATTGTTGTCGTCGGATCGATATCAACTTGTTTCGATAAAATACAAGCAAACAATAAGCTGATCGCAATAATGGTGAATGAAAAAAGACTGTATGGGAGCAAGTATGGCCCAACAGTTGTCCATGTATCGGCTTGAAAGGTTAGCCCGATTTGGACACCTAATAACCAGAAACCAAGATCTCGCAGACGTGAACTTGAATTGGTCTTTTGTTCTCCACTCATTTTGTACAGAATAAGTGCGGTCACAGGTCCTAATATCCATGGGAGCGGCAAGGAAAAATAATTAAAAGCCATCCCTCCGGCAAAAGCAGCGAAGTAGGTTATGACGTAATCTTTATGCAAAACAAATTTCACCCTTTTCTATGGACAGACACTAGCCCTGGCGACCCATATTGGTTATTGAGGATAGAGGAATCGTCTATAAGAGGATGTTCAAAAAGTCATCAAATGATCCACGGCGAGTTTCTTCGGTCCTCACGTAGGGAAAGGCATACGCTGTGGTTCTCAAAACTGAACACACACTAGACAATAAGAAATATGTAAATTTAATATAGACAACCGCCTTCTACCCTCTGGAGACGGTTATCTATCGAACAACTTTATCTGAGTTTCATCATTTAAATAAGTGAGTCAAATACCCATAGCCTTCCTGATTCATATCCTCTACTGGAATAAACTTCATGGCAGCGGAATTGATGCAATAGCGTAAACCGCCCTTTGCAGTTGGACCATCCTCAAACACATGTCCCAAATGGGAATCAGCCCGATCGCTACGAACCTCTGTCCGGATCATGCCGTGGGTCTGGTCCACATGTTCGTTCACTTGTTGTTTCTCAATCGGTTTCGTAAAGCTTGGCCATCCACAACCGGCATCATACTTATCCTTTGAACTAAATAAAGGTTCTCCAGATACAATATCAACATAGATCCCTTCACCCTCGTGATCGTTGTATTCATTCTGAAAAGGACGTTCGGTTTCATTTTCCTGTGTGACCTTATACTGAATATCTGTCAGCCGTGACTTTAGTTCATGTTGATCTTTTTTGTAATTCCAATGATCTTTAATAAAATCGGCACGACCCGAACCTTTTTTATAGCGCTTATAATGGTAAGCATTCTTCTTATGATATTCTTGATGCTTGTCCTCTGCCTGGTAGAAGGTATCTGCTGGTAAAATCTCAGTTACAATTGAACTCTTAAATTTGCCTGATGCTTGCAATTTCTCCTTGCTTGCCTCGGCAATCTGTTTTTGTTCGTCTGTATGGTAATAAATGGCTGTTGTATAAGAGTGGCCGCGATCGGCAAACTGACCACGATCATCCGTTGGGTCTATTTGCTGCCAAAAGATTTCAACTAGCCTTTCGTAAGGAAAAATCTCGGGGTTATACAAGATTTGCACTGCCTCGCGGTGACCGGTAGATTCAGTGATCACACTCATATACGTTGGATTTTCAGTATGCCCGCCTGTATAGCCTGAAGTGACAGATTCAATGCCTGGTCTTTCCTCAAATGGTTCAACCATGCACCAGAAGCATCCGCCAGCAAAGGTCGCTTTTTGTAATTGTTGATTCATCATAAACCTCCTCGATAGAAAAACATTGGTTCTCTTTTATTCTTTCTAATTTTATAAAAAAAATCAAGAAACCTGCCCGGCCTAAATATATAACTTAGGCTGGGAAGTTCCTTGCTGTTTTTTTTGAACTTCAGGTTCATGGTTTGAACTTACAGCTTCACTTACACTCTCGGATGATTGGTCATCGTTATCATTTTCTTCTTCCGTTTCTTCATCTGATTCGTTCATTAACTTCATCATATTGATCATCGCCGGAATATTTTTGACCATTGGCCCGTATTGTTGAACCATTGGAGCAGCAGATTGCACTGCCTTCAAAGCCCCTTGAAGGTTCCCTAACCAATTTGCTCCACCGCTAGCAGCCGTCTGTGCTGCAGAAGTGGGAGGAAACGCGCTAGTAAAAGGACTAGCACCAAATGATGATGGACCACCAAAGGATCTTGCACCTGCACCACCGCCACGGTTTAAGAAAGGGGCTAAGAACTTCCTCATTCCTTGCGGCTGTTGATATCCTGGATACATTCCTCTTCCCATTCCCATCGGACCATATGGTGGTTGATTTCTATAAAACATACTGGACTCCTCCGTCACTTGTTTTAACATAGCCTATGCGGGGGATATGATACTGAGTGGGCTATTATAATTGACGTGTTGAGTCCGGAAGAGCCCAATCAATAGGTGTTTCGCCGATTGATTCAAGAAAGGAGTTCGCTTTAGAAAACGGACGGCTTCCAAAAAAGCCACGGTGGGCAGATAAAGGACTAGGGTGCACCGATTGGATCACCTCGTGCTTGTCTCGGTCGACAGATGCCGCCTTCTGTTTGGCTTGATTGCCCCATAAAATAAAAACGACCGGCTTTTCTCGTTCATTTAGTGCTTCAATCACACGATCAGTAAACGTCTCCCACCCCATTCCTTTATGAGAATGAGCCTGATGTGCTCTGACTGTTAAGACATTATTCAGAAGCAAGACTCCTTGCCGAGCCCAAGATAATAAATTTCCGTGATTGGGTGGTGATATAGCTAAGTCATTCTCTAACTCTTTATAAATATTACGCAGGGATGGCGGAACGGCTACACCTTGTTTCACAGAGAAACTAAACCCATGAGCCTGATTTTCACCATGGTAGGGATCCTGGCCGATAATTACAACCTTTGTATCTTGGTAAGGAGTTTCATGAAAGGCTGCATAAATATCATTCATGTGAGGAAACACCCTATTCGATTGATATTCTTGTTTTAACCTTTCCCTTAATTGTAAGTAATAAGGTTTATTTAACTCATCACCAAGGATTGCTTCCCAGTCATTTTGAAAAATTCTCATCCCCATCTCCTTTCTAGTGTGTGTTCAAAAACGAAGACATTCGCCGTTGATCATTTGATGACTTTTTGAACATCCTACATTATTTCCACTGTAGTTCCCCTATTATTTCCCGGGCAAGCGCAGGAAGTGACAAAAGTGCGTATTACAAGGGATTCTAGTTGACAGAATAAAGTGAAATTAATCGATATTTGCAAATGGTTGTATTGTCTTTTAACACAATTTCCTCAATCATTCCTGTTCCGATTTGATCAGATTTTCTAGTTCTCCGTACGTCAACCTTTTCGTTCATTGGAAATAACTTATATCCATCAAAAACAATTTGGAATAAATTATCATTTGAATGAACCCTTTCCTCATGTCCTTCTGTAATTAACGACCATTCCATTGATAAAGGTGTAGACATAAAAATGTACCCTCCCCTATTCTTCATTTATTCATAGTCTAGCTTGAAGCAGCAGACCTGTCACGTAACTTGAGAACTTTTTTATTGAAAATTGAACTGCACCGTTGAACCTTCTACACCTGTGTGAATATGAAGCTTAGCAGGAATTTCTTCTTTCAATTGCGATACATGGGAAATAATGCCGAGTATCCGGTTTCCATCTTGTAATCCTCTTAGGCAGTTGATGGCTTGTTCAAGGGACAGTTCATCTAGCGTGCCGAAACCTTCATCAATAAACAGTGTATCGAGCTGGACCCCGCCGGCATGCGATTGGACAACATCGGCCATCCCTAATGCCAAACTTAAACTGGCCTTAAACCCTTCCCCACCTGATAACGTTTTGACAGATCGCTGCTGGCCTGTATGATGGTCGATCACTTCTAAATCTAACCCGCTTTGGGCCCCTTTTTTAGCGACTGCATCACTCCTTATCAACTGATAACGATGGTCACTCATTTGATCTAAACGTACATTCGCCTGTATTAGAATTTCGTCTAAATACGATGCAAGTACATAACGCTCCAAGGAAAGCCTTAGGTGGTTATTCCCTTTAGCAAGATTCGCAAGTTCAGCTAGATCATAATATTGTTTTGCTTTATCACGTTGACCCTCAAGCAACCCTTGCATATTCTCGTGCAGATTCTTATTTTGTTTGTAGCTGATTTCCATTTCATTCAAGGTTTGTTGACTTGTTTGCACGTGTTGTTTTTTATACTGCCATGTTTGGTAAAGCTCATCAAGCTTTGGCCTTTCCTGGTCGGAAAGACGGCTGGCCACTTCCTTCATTCTCTGCTCAACAATGGCTACTCGTTGATGATAGTGATTGAGTTTCTGATCGAGAGAATCGACTTCTTCCTTAGGCAGTAGTGCGTTTTTATAGTCGTCAACGGATTGAAAATGAAATTGGTCGAGCGTTTGATTAAATTGTTGTTGTTTGTCGGTTAGTAAGTTTTGCGCTTTTTGCACAAATTGTTCGACCTGTTTTTCTTCAGTAACTGATTCTTGCAGCATTTGTTCAATTTTTTGGTAATTCCTATGAATCGCTTCCCATTCTTCCAAAGCTTCCTTGTATTGCTTTTCGCTTTTCGTAACAAGCAGATCCATTTCGTTTCGATCCACCGTATCAAACGTATAGGTCTGCTTCATTTGGTCCCGTTGTGATGAGCAGCCAACTCGCTCCTGCAGTAAGGTATTGTACTGTTTATTGTGTTCCTCTTCTTCTTTCATCACATGGTTGACTTGTTCCTCAAGGGAAGCAAGCTGTTTTGCAGCCTCTTGTATAGATACAAGTCGCTGATCAAGCTCAGTTAATTTTTGTTCATGGTTCTGCAGCTGTTCAGTTATATGAGCATACACTTTGTCGATTGCTTGGTTCGACTGCGCTTCCATTTGTTGCTCAAAAGGTTTGAAAAGGGTCTCAACCAGTTGCTTTTGTGATTCTCCCTCTGCCTTTATGGTCAATAGCTGTTCTTGTTTTTCTTGAAAGGTCTGATCTGCTGATTCGTAGGCCTTTTTAAGTTGATCGATAGCTTCAGCACTTTGTACACCTGGTGGCTTCGTCGCTAAGGATGGATGCTTATGAGCCCCACATACAGGACAGGCCTCTTCCTCATGTAATCCAACGGCTAAATGGTAAGCATGGTGTTGCTTTAATTCATCAACTGCTGTATCGTAATTGTCTTTTGCAAGCCTTCGCTCTTCTTTTGTTTCGTTAAAGGAGCTGGCTAGTGTCGCGTAACGAGACCGCAAGTTGTGCAGCTTAATCCATTCATTTTTTAGAGTGACTATATCCTTCTTCTGGCGTTTAAGATCATCCACTTTCTCTTTATGAAAGTATTTGTCAGCTGTCACTTCTCTTTCACTAGCAGACTTCTTTGTCAGCTCCTGCTTTTGTGTTGCTAATTTTTCCTTCTGGCCTTTGATTTCATCAAGTTTGTTTTTCTCTTGAGCCACCCGTTTATCGTATTTATCCACTTCATCTTCTAAACAGATAAGTTCATCTAGTTTTTCCCTCATCTCTTGTTTCCGTTTCCATTGTTCCTTCAACTGTTCTCGGTATGATTCGTTCTCCGCCTCCTGTTGGTAACTGGCAGCGGTTTCTTTAAAACTTTGTTGTATTTGAACCTTTATTTTCTCTTTTTCCTGCTGATCTTCGCTAAGTTTTTTTAATTCAGATTGACGATCCTTGAGCTGTCGTTCATAAGGGAGAACTTGAAGTGCTTGTTTAGCAGCTGTCACTTTTTGCGCCAAAGCTTGGAAAGACTGTTTTTGGCTGATCAGCTCGCTGTTCTCTTTTTGTAATATTTCTTGTTCTTTAAATAATTCCTCCATGGCTTTCGCCTCATGGTACTGTTCCTGGACTTGATCAGTTTGCTTCACTAAGGCCTGTACTTGTACTGACTGCTCTTCCTTTTCCTGTTGCTGTGTGGTCAGTCGGGTGTGTAAACGCTCAAGGATATAATCCGGATCTTCACTTTTCGAGTCAACCGCGTCTTCTTCTCCCCAATCGATACGGTTTACAACCTGATCAATTTCCCATTGAAACTGTTCAATTTCTTTTTCTAGCGACTTTGACGAATCCTTGAAATAATCGGTTAACTGAGCAAAAAAGTGAGTCCTGAAGATACGTTGTAAGATCTCTTCCCGTTCCTTACTATTTTCAGAGATCAACTTTCTAAATTCTCCTTGAGGAATCATGATCATCTTGCGAAATTGCTCATAATCTAAACTGAGCAGCTGCTCTATGTTGTCATTGACCTCTTTAACTTTCGAAGCAAGCAATTGTTCGTTACCATCAGGAAGCTCCATAAAGAGTTCAGCTCTGGTTGGTTCATCTTTAAAGCCTTCCCCTCGCTCTTTTTTCCTTACTTGTTTCGGCATCCGAACAACCCTGTATTCTTTTCCACGCAGACGAAAATGGAAATGAACATAAGTTGTTTCATTTGGTTCGGAAAAGTGACTCCGCAATGTATCCTGATCCCGATCTGTTCCACTAGCCCTGCCATAGAGAGCAAAACAGATGGCATCAAAGATCGTCGTCTTCCCTGCCCCAGTAGGTCCCGTAATCAAAAAAATAGATTCTTCCCCAAGCTCGGTGAAATCGATGACTTGTTTTTTCTTATAGGGACCAAACGCGTTCATTGTAAGCGTTAATGCTTTCATCGTTACTGTCCCCTTTCTTTCTGTTTCAACGTTTCAATTGCTTCTCTGACTAGTTTTGTCCGATGCTCAGACATAGAGTTATCCTTAATATCTTGATAAAAAGATGCAAATAGAGTGTCAGGGGATAACTGCTGACGTTCTTTCATTTTACTAACATCTTCAAGTTTCGATGGGTTAGCTGAAGTCACACGTTCAAGATGTAATATATTAGGGTACACCTTTCTTAGTTTTCCCATCGGGTCTATCAGCTGCCCATCATCTAGTAAACGAACATGGAGATAGCTTTCGTGATTGTCTGCTGCCTTTCCCTGTAATAATTCATCAAAATAGCCTTCGATTCGCTCGAAATCACGCGTAGGGTGTAAAGGGACTTTATCTATTTCCGTATCCCCTTTTTCATCGACATCAACAATGGTGACAGATTTGTTATGATTCACTTCTGAAAAAGAGTATTTCAGAATAGACCCACTATAACGAATGTTTTCTTTACCTACTTTTTGGGACTGATGCAAGTGGCCTAAGGCAACATACGTGAACGCTTCAAAAAGATTCGCATCTATATAGGGGCTGCCTCCAATCATCGACAATCGCTCTTCAGATTCAGATTCCATCCCCCCTGCTAAAAAGGCATGGCCAATCCAAACATGACGCTCCTTCATATTATATTTTTCTTTAATGTGAGCAATAAGCTTTGCTGCTGCCTGTTGGTGGGAACGTACCTCATGATCATCAAACATATAGGCAACTTCTGCCGGTTCAACATACGGGATCAAGTGAAAATGAATCGGTCCGTAGTAATCATGGATGGTCACAGCTTGATAATCTTTCGAGAGTTTTGTATCAAGATAAAGCTCTTGCTTTCTAAATAACTGCGATCCAAATTCCAGTCTATCTGGACTATCATGATTACCTGAAATGGCCAGCACCGGAATATTAAAATCATTAATAAGTGTAGTGAACGTATCATTCAACAATTCGACAGCCTGCTTAGGAGGAATAGCACGATCATATAAATCGCCCGCAATAATGATGACATCCGGCTGTTGTTGTTCAACGATAGTTAGGAATTGTTCAAGAATATACTCCTGATCTTCAGTCATATATACATTATTGACGATTTTACCTAAATGCCAATCTGCTGTATGTAAGATTTTCACGGGAAACCCCTACTTTCTAAAATAGGTTGATAGATTATATACTATTATTATACTAGATGATGAAAAGCTTGAAAAAATAAAAGATACCCCATGAGTGAGATATCTTTTAGAAAATTAATCGCCTTCTTCTATCTGATAAGCATCATATAAGCGGTCAAATACCGCTAACGCATTTGTAAAGGGGATATTCCATTCCAGATAGCTGCTTAATTCATGATAAGCGGTAGCTTGCTTAGGAAAGCTGTGATCCTCAAACATCCAGTCGGCCAGCTGTTTTTCATCATCAGCCTGTTTATTACCCCGATAACGCATCATATAATGATAAAATGATCTCATATCCCTCTCTCCTCTTTAATTATTCCTTTGATTATGTTTTATCACGTTCGTCCTATTTAAGCAAAACATTACCTGTTAGTGTGTGTTCAAAAAGTTGAAGAATGAGAACGTCGACAAAGATCGTCACATCCTGTGACAAGTCGACATGAGCACGTTCCTTGTGCGTCGAAAGAAGTTCGAGGCGCGAAAGTTTTGAGGACCGGAAAAACCGAGCAACGAAGAAATTCGCTGTTTATCATTTGGTGACTGAACACTCTCTGTTAAAAAAGAACTCTCTATAACAGAGAGTTCCCATCTTTGTATTATTCATCCATAAACTCCTGGTGAGCCTTAAGCTTTCTACGGTAAACAACTCTAGATAAAATTATACTCACTTCATACAAAATAATTAGCGGAATAGCAACGACAAGTTGCAATACAAAGTCAGGCGGAGAAATCATCGTTCCAATAATAATCAGAACAAAATAAGCATACTTTCTAACTTTAACGAGCCATTCCGGATTGACTATCCCTAAGCTTGTAAGAAACATTACAATAATAGGAATTTCAAAAAGAAGGGCAAATGGAATGGTTACACGAAAAACGAATTTAAAATAGCGTTCGACTGTAAATAGCTCATTAAACATCCCATCATTTAACGATAACAGAAACGGCAGGATAAGCTGTACAAATACTGTATAGCCAAAGCTTAATCCGGCTACGAAAAGTAAAAAAACAGCAGGTATGTAAGCTAAAGAAACTTTTCGCTCCTTAGGAGTAAGGGCAGGCTTTACAAATAACCAGAGCTGAAGACTTAACATAGGCAGTGTGGCTACAAGTGCAACTAGGCTGGCCATCGTAAAAAAAATCCAAATAATTTCGCCAGGACTTGTCATATTAAGTTCAAATGGAATATCTTTTTCAAAAAAGCTATAAATTTCTCTAACATAAATAAACCCTAAAATAAAGAAGAGGATAAACGTCGCCAATGTCCATATAATTCGCTTTCTCAATTCACTTAAATGGTCGGTGACATTCATCTCTATGTCTTTACTATTAAATTCTTCGGACATCTCTTCACCTCCAGGCTGTCTATTGCCTGACACAAATAAGATGTAAGGGTGTTACTCCCTTACATCTTGCTGTTTTATTTACTTTTTGAACACTTACTTTTTATTATCTTTTTTTGACTCTTGGTCGTCATTCATCATGTCCCCGGTTGCTTTCTTAAACTCTTTAAGTGAGCTGCCAAAAGCCTTCCCGATTTCAGGAAGTTTTGATGGTCCAAAAATAACTAAAGCAATAATCAAAATCAAAATAAGGCCTGGAACACCAATGTTAGATAGCATGGATATCACTCCCAGTATAACAATTAATCATTTTTCTTAGAATCCTTATCACTGATCATATTTTTAGCTTCAGAAAATTCCTCTTTCGCATCTCCAGTTAAATCACGGGCTGAATTTTTAAATTCTTTTAATGTTTGTCCTGTTGCTTTACCAATCTCAGGAAGTTTCTTCGGACCAAAGACGACAAGAGCAACGAGTAATATAAGTATTAACCCAGGAATCCCTATACTTGAAAGCATGAGCTTCACCGTCCTTCTTTAATAAGTAAAACTTTTCTATGGCATGATGCTATCAAATCAACAGTTTGGATAGCACTGCTATGGTCATTATAAACTAGCGAACTTGCACCTATCATATCATGATCTATGCGAAATGTCTCCAGTTACTGATATTTTCTAAAAAGAGTGTTGGCCTGCTCATACTCACCCTGTGTATTCATATTAAAAAAGTGATCATTTAATCGATCCATCGGTATAGAAGGAAAAATTGATACATATTGGACGTCGATTTGATCCAACAAACAACGCATACTTCGTTTCCCATCACTTAGCAGCTGCTCGATAATAGGAAGAAGATCTCCCTGGTAGATTGCTGACAGTGGCTGAATTCTCCCTTCATGCACCGGAACAATAGCTGTTGTCTGGTTTGATCGTTGCTCCAGGAGATAGCGTAGAACATCCTCTTGAATAAAAGGAGTATCACAAGCTGACAGCAAGACAGCAGGTTCTTTCGTATTTTTCAAAACAGCGTGCAACCCAGCAAGTGGCCCTGCATCTGAATATTCATCATGAATATATTCGATTTTTGATGTGATGGAGGTGAGCGGTTTATTTCGATTGACGACAACATGACCACATACTTGCTCCATTACATTTATAATACACTCCAGGACAGTCTGCTCGCCTAGAGGAAGAACAGCTTTATCTGTCCCCATTCTTGTTGAACCGCCGCCTGCAAGAATCGCACCACAAATTGGTTCGTCAGGATGCATTATGCTCTTACGCGATCATAAATTCTAAAATAATAATCGTAAGGGTTTTTTTTATTTTTAATCCCCTTTGTTTCCTCAACCAGACGCCAATCCGCTTCCTCAAAAACAGGGAAATACGCATCCCCTTCAAAAGCATGATCAATATACGTCATATACATCCGATCTGCATAGGGGAGCATAGATTCAAACAAAACACCCCCGCCAATCACAAACCATTCCTTTTCGGGGTATGTTTGGTTCAGCTTAATAATCTCATCAACAGAGTGAATAATCTCACAGCCCTCTACTTCATACTCCTCATCCGACGTCAATATAATATGTTTTCTCTCAGGAAGAGGCTTCCCAAAAGATTCAAATGTCTTTCTCCCCATAATGATCGTATGTTCCCATGTCGTTTCTTTGAAAAATTTAAAATCATTTGGGATATGCCAGGGTAAGTCGTTATTTTTACCAATTAATTGATTTTTATCCATTGCAAATACAAAGGAAATCATATATCCACTCCTCAAATTATAGGATAGAATCCTATCCTTTAAAATTACACAGCTACAGGGGCTTTTATACCTGGGTGGGGATCATATCCTTGAAGTTGAATATCCTCCATATCAAAGTCAAAAACACTGTTCTTTTCATTAGTAAGGCGAACGTTTGGTAGTGGCAGCAGCTCACGCGTGAGCTGCTTATTAATTTGTTCGATATGATTGCTATAAATATGAGCGTCCCCCAAGGTATGAATGAATTCCCCAACCTCAAGATCGCATTCATGAGCAATTAAGTGAGTCAGCAATGCATAGCTTGCAATATTAAAAGGTACACCTAGGAAGATATCCGCACTTCTTTGATAAAGCTGGCAAGACAAACGACCCTCGGCTACGTAAAATTGGAACATCGTATGACATGGAGGCAGCGCCATATTTGAGGGAACATCTTCAGGATTCCATGCTGTTACCATATGCCGCCTCGAATCGGGATTTTTCTTAATACTTTCAATGACATAAGCCAACTGATCAATCGTATCTCCTCTCGAAGTTTGCCAATCACGCCATTGCTTACCATATACAGCTCCTAGGTTTCCGAAGCGTTCACTGAAATCATCATCTTCTAGAATGCGTTGTTTAAAACCATTCATCTCTTTGTCATACAATGATTTAAACTCAGGATCAACTTGACTGCGTCTTCCGAAATCCGTCATATCTGGCCCTTGATATTCTTCACTTGTTACATAAGATTCAAAAGCCCATTCATTCCAAATATTATTATTATGCTGCAATAAATAGCGAATGTTTGTATCCCCGTTAATAAACCAAAGTAACTCACTGACTATTAGACGAAAGGGAATTTTTTTTGTTGTTAGTAAAGGAAATCCCTCCTGTAAATTAAATCTCATTTGATAGCCGAAGGTGGAATACGTCCCCGTTCCTGTCCGATCTTCTTTCTTCGTGCCATTACGTAAGACATATCTACATAAATTCAAATAACTTGTTTCGCTCTGACTCATTTTCGTTCCCCCTGTAATGGTAAATCTTGTTCTATAAGCTCCACTCATTTGAAAAACGTTTCAAATAATCAACGATAAATTGATGGCGTTTTTCAGCTTCTTTTCTGGCACTAGACGTATGTATCAAGGCAGATATTTTTAAAAGCTTATCGTGAAAATGTTGAATAGATGTGGCTGATTCTGATTGTTCACTATGAATGAGCTGGCCATGAGCTCCCCCGTAAGCAAATGTTCTAGCAATACCAATGGCTCCAATGGCATCAAGTCTGTCAGCATCTTGTACAATCTTCCCCTCCAACGTCTTAGGTACGGCGCCTTTAGAAAAGGAGACATCCTCCATCGCCATTTTAATTTCATTGCTGGACGCTTCATCTATTCCTTGCTCACTAAGAAAACACATGACGTTTTTCTTAGCTTCCTCTGGATTAGCAAATAGCTTGGCATCCCCCATATCGTGCAGCCATCCGGACACTTCACATATAAACGGGTCAGCCCCTTCCTGTTCAGCAATAAACCGCGCCCAGGATGCTACCCTTTTCATATGGTAATAATCATGTCCTGTTGAATCATTGTCAAAATACTCGCGAACGTAACCTTGTATGGCGGCTAGTAACCTATCCATTTTTATAAAACACCTCTAAAACTGGAATAAATCCATTTGTCTGGGGTTTAAATCAGTATAGTTTATATTTAACAACTCTTGAAACTGCTTGGCGTTTTCGGCGGCATCTCCTCCAGAATTGTTATTAAATAAAGCCGTTATTTGAGGTGTTTTCTTTTCAAGAACAAGGATTCTATCTTTCCATTCAGATAATTCCTGCTCGTTATAACGATAAAGAAAACGTACCTTTCTCCAGTCTTTCCGGCCATTTTTATTCCAACCATGTAGATTCCTGCCGTGGAAACGTATTAGTGTTTTAGATGGGTGGGTTGGTTCAGCTATTAAAGGAACCGAGCCCTCTCCAGCCTGTGGTTCATCACAGATCGTATGGATCCACTGGTGATCACGCATAAAAGTTAAGGTCTGCTCTTTGTATGGCGGATCAAACCACGTCCGATTTCTAAACTCCAGTGCAACGGGATAAGGTTCGAGCCACTCTTTAAGCAATCGTAATTTTTTAATGTGCTCTTTACGAACATCAAACCAGGGAGGAAATTGAAAGAGTAAGGCATTCACTTGACCGGCTTCAACCACAGGCTGAATAGATTCTTCGTACCGCTTGACAAGGTCCTTAGCCTCTTGAACTGTTCTTGTTTCACGATCATGACCCGTCAACTGCTGAAATGCTTTAATAACAAAAGAGAAACGGTCAGGTGTCTGGCTCAACCATTTCTGATAATGTTTTATCGGTTGAATCGCGTAAAAAGCTGTATCGACTTCAACGACCGGGAAATGTGAAGCATAGCTTGCCAGCTTATCCTCTGGTTTTGTTTGATCTGAGTACAGGGAAGGGTGGTCTCCCCAACCTGTCAAACCGATTTGAATGCCCAATTGTTTTCCTCCTTTCTCTTTTCTGTTGTCTAGCTGCAAAAGGCAGACTTCACACCATTTCGCTTTTCTATACAAATTGTATCAAAAAATAGCCCCTCTGACGATAAAATGTGTCCGAGGGGGTATGGGTTTAAGATGGTTAAAATAATCCGGTGATTATTCCATCTTCCGTTACATCCATATTTAAGGCAGCCGGCTTTTTGGGCAGCCCGGGCATTGTCATGACATCGCCTGTCAAAGCCACAATAAAACCAGCACCAACAGAAGCACGTAATTCCCGAACAGTAATCGTAAATCCTTCAGGACGCCCTATTAACATAGGGTCATCAGATAACGAATATTGTGTTTTAGCCATACAAATGGGCAGTTTATCATGGCCCTCTCTTTCTAACTGTTGTAACTGTTTCTTAGCTGTAGATGAGAATTCCACACGATCCCCGCCATATACCTTTGTCACAATTTTATAGATTTTCTCCTCAATCGAATCATCAAGATCATAGGTGTAAGATACCGCACCTGTTTTCCTCTCAGAACTCTCGATCACTTTCTGGGCTAGCTCTATTCCGCCTTCACCACCTTGTGAGAAAACATCAACCAAAGCCACTTCTACTCTCTTTTGTTTACACCATTCCGTAAGAGAATTAATTTCCTGCTCTGTATCGGTCGGAAACTTGTTAATCGCAACAACGTAAGGTAAGTTAAACTGCTCAATTGTTTCGATATGCTTTTTTAAATTAGTCATTCCTTGTTTTAATGCTTCAAGGTCTTCTGTCGTGAGCTGATTCTTATTAACTCCCCCATGCATCTTTAAGGCTCTGATCGTAGCAACGATGACAACTGTATCCGGCTCGAAATGTCCGGCCCTTGTCTTGATGTCCAAAAACTTTTCAGCGCCAAGATCCGCTCCAAATCCTGCTTCAGTAACTACATAATCACCTAGTTTGGCAGCGATCTTTGTGGCCATAACACTATTACACCCATGGGCGATATTAGCAAACGGACCACCATGGATAATGGCAGGTGTATTTTCCAATGTCTGTACGAGATTTGGCTTAAACGCATCTTTTAATAGGAGGGTTAGCGCACCTTCGAACCCGAGTTGATGTACCGTAACAGGCTTCTTATCATATGTATAACCGATGACAATCCGTGCTAGTCTCGCTTTTAAGTCCTGAATTTCATTCGCCAAACAAAGAACTGCCATGATTTCGGATGCCACTGTAATAGTAAACCCATCTTCACGCGGAACCCCTTTTGCAGGTCCTCCAAGGCCAACATTCACTTGCCTGAGTGCTCTATCATTAATATCTAGCACCCGCTTCCATTCCACTCTTCTCGGATCGATCTGGAGTTCATTTCCATGATGGATGTGGTTATCAATAAACGCTGATAAGGCGTTGTTAGCCGTTGTGATCGCATGGATATCGCCAGTGAAATGAAGGTTGATTTCCTGCATAGGAACAACTTGTGAATAACCTCCACCTGCTGCGCCACCCTTTATCCCCATTGTAGGACCAAGAGAAGGTTCTCTTAGAGCGATAATGGCATGTTTATTCAAGCGATTCAAAGCTTGACCTAAGCCAACAGTGACGGTTGATTTCCCTTCGCCGGCTGGTGTTGGATTGATAGAAGTCGTTAAAATTACCTTTCCCTCAGGCCTTGATGAGAGTTTATCAAGTAAATTGTCCGAGAGTTTCGCTTTATAATGGCCATACGGTTCAAAATCTTCGGCTGTTAACGATAGTTGTGCTGCAATGTCACCAATAGGTTGCATGTCAGCTTCTAAAGCAATTTCAATGTCGGTCTTCATATTCAATTCCCCTTCCCATTTCTTAACTAATTATAGTATAACTTAAAGCTGGGAATACTGATCGAATCATTCAAAAATAGCAAAAGTTTTAATTTTCTTTCAATTATCTTGTTTTATATTGACTATAAAAAATAGATACGATATATTACTTTATAAGCAAATAAGATAAACGGAATGATAAAGAACATGACACTCCCATAGACCTACATTGGATTTTATTATTCCATCTGGTCTGTGGTTTTTTTGTCTATCTTATTTGTAATTCCCACGTTTTACGTGCAAGATTTTAGGAGGATATGATCTATGGAAAAGGGTACAGTAAAATGGTTTAATGCAGAAAAAGGTTACGGCTTTATTCAAGTTGAGGGTGGAGACGATGTATTCGTTCACTTCTCTGCGATTCAAGAAGAAGGCTTTAAATCTCTTGAGGAAGGCCAAACCGTCACTTTTGAAATTGTCGAAGGCGATCGTGGACCTCAAGCTGCAAATGTTGTAAAGGAATAAACATACACAAAGTGCCAATCTTAAGAAGGTTGGTGCTTTTTTATTGTCCAGCGTACTATATAAAAAGCTGAATGTGGTTATTGGAGACTTGCACTTTAGTTCTTGAATTTGATGCAGACTCGTCGTATAATTTATGGCTGTTGCATTGTACCTGCAATTATATTTATGTAGATGTATTGGAGGAAATAAGGTGAGTAATGAATCTTTATGGATCCTATTTGCCCTTGTTAATTTTAGTTTATTATTAGGAATCTACAGGTTATTTGGGAAGCCTGGTTTATTTGTTTGGATTGGGATGTCCACTGTCATCGCTAACATACAAGTTGTTAAAACAATAGAGTTGTTTGGGCTGACTGCCACACTCGGTAACATTATCTATGGTACCGTTTTTCTCGCTACAGATATTCTCAATGAAAAATACGGGAAACATGTGGCTAAAAAAGCTGTATGGATGGGATTTTCTACGTTAATTATCATGACAATTATGATGCAAGCAGCGATTCACTTTACACCTGGACAGAGTGACATCGCCCAGCCTGCGTTAGAAACGTTGTTCGGGATCGCTCCTCAAATCGCATTAGGAAGTTTAACCGCTTTTATTTGCAGTCAATATGTTGATGTCTGGCTTTACTCCAAAATAAAACGAATCTTTCCAAGTGACCGATCACTCTGGGTCAGAAATAACGGAAGTACGATGATAAGTCAATTGTTAGACAGTGCTATTTTTTGCGGAATCGCTTTTTATGGATTGTATCCTCTAGACGTTTGGTTTGAAATATTTTTAACGACGTACCTTATTAAATTTATTGTAGCCGTGCTTGATACCCCGTTTTTGTATGCGGCTAAAAAAATTGAAGGTAATGAATCTGTTTAGGAGGTCAGAGAGTTGATCGAAGTATATACGGATGCATCTACTATAGGGAACCCAGGGCCAAGCGCTGCCGGCATTTATATTAAACAAAAAAACCAACAGTACGAATATAGTTACTTTCTTGGGGAACATAGCAATCATGAGGCCGAATTCTTAGCTGTGATCCGAGCGCTGGAAATATGTAAACAAACATTCCCTGGTGAAATTCTATCGATACGGTCTGATTCACAGGTCGTCGTAACGACTGTTGATAAGAGTTACACAAACAATCCTGTCTTTGTGCCACTTCTTAATCAAATTCTTACCCTTCATGATTCCTTTTCGTTCGTTTTCTATAAATGGATTCCAGATAAGGCAAATAAAAATGCAGACCGCTTAGCGCGCTCTGCACTCAAAAGATAACTAATCCAGATTCCCAGCTGGATTAGTTTTTTTAATGGAAGAATCCAAACCGCGTTTCTCTAAAGCTCGATAAGCTGATTTCTTTGTTGTAATGGTAGGAGATGATAAATGCTCAAGCACACTGATGTAAAAGCTAGGATCGAAAGTCTGCTGAAACTTCAGTGTCTCTTTTAAGGCAAGCATCACCTTCTATTCGTCAACATTTGTTGAATTCCTTCCAACATAAATGAAGTGTACATCCTCATCAGAAAGCTTGAAGCCTTTTGACCATAAATCTTCTAAATAATAAGCTAATGACTCATTTTGCTTCATGATTCGCTCCTTGTCACTATATTACTCCCCTGCCACATTCAACGACATCTATCGACAAATTTTGATTATCATTAGTATAACAAAAAAAGCCAGGTTCATGTCACCTGACCGAAATGGATTGTTTATATGATGTTTGGTTTTGAAGCACGTTTTTCTTTGTCCGGAGCTTAAGCACATCTAGTACCGATTTCGCTGGTGTTAACCCAAGTTTAGCTAATATCCATACCATCAAACCTGTATAGATAGCGACTACAAGCAGAATGAACAAAATCATCATATGATCGTCTCCTAATTGATAATGATTTTCATTAATAATTAGAGTATAGCAAAGAGTTAACAAGGAATCAATAGGTCAGCTGTAATTTTCAGAACTTCCGTGAAGCGCTCGCTCTTCAGCAGGTATTCTAACAGCCAGAACGAGGAGATGGAGTAAGGGAAAGATTATAGCTGTGATATAAGCATGAAACATAAGGGGGATGATGAATAACTCAAGCAGGACTGTGAGATAGTTTGGGTGTTTCACATACTTATATGGTCCTTTAGAAACGAGTGTATCATTTGGAATGACAATAATACGAGTATTCCAACGCCTTCCCAAACTTACAATGCACCACACTCTGATAACTTGCAGGCAAAGAAAGAGAATTAGCGCAACCGGAAAAATCCATTCAATATGAATAGTTGACACTTGCCACTCATAGATGATTGCTAAAAAGAACAACGTGTGCAGAACAATAAATAAAGGATAGTGACCCGTTTCATATTCTACCCCACCGTTCGCAAGCATCCACTTTTTATTAGAACGAGCTAAGATTAATTCAGCTAATCTTTGCATAACGATCAGACTAAATAACAAACCAAGCATATTAGGACCACTCCAAACTGACAAGCTCTGAAGTAAACCCCGGACCTAAAGAAGCCATAATGGATCGAGTTTTCCGCTTAGGTTTACTCCTCATTGCTTGATCAAGTACAAAATGAACCGTCGGTGATGACATGTTACCGTGATCCCTAAGAATATTCCTTGAGAAAGTTAAAGCTGATTCAGGTACATTTAACACTTCTTCATAGGCCTCAAGTACTTTTTTACCTCCTGGATGGGCAACAAGAAATGGCAGCTCTTCAACGGTCCAGCCATTTGACGACAGAAAATCTTGTATATGACTACTCCAGAAACGGCGCACTAAATTGGGGATGCTCTTATTAAATACTACTTCAAATCCTGTATCAACGACTCTCCACCCCATCACCGATTGACTATGCGGCTTTGTCTTTGTACTTATATGTTCTACTTTAGGGACGGCAGAAGTTCGATGCTTTAATAAAGAAGATGTTTCGCCTGCCATCAAGACAGCGGAGGCCCCATCACCAAATAATGCCGTCCCAACAAAATTGCTGACGCTCGAGTCATCCAGTTGAAACGTTAAGCTGCATAGCTCCACACATACAATAAGAACATTACTTTCAGGTGCACCTTTAAGATATTCGTGTGCCTTAGCTATCCCACTGGTTCCTCCTGCACAACCGAGCCCGAAGATAGGCGTCCGTTTGACCGTATCTTTACAACCCAATTTATCGATAAGATAAGTATCAAGTGTAGGAGTTGCAATTCCTGTGGAAGAAATAAAGATTATGTGATCGATGGATTGAGCCGGTATAGAATTTGAGAGAAATGCGGAATTACCTAAACACTTCCCTATCGCCTGCTCACAGTAATCGACAGCGGACGTTTGATATAAATCATTACGTTCCTTTAGTGAGTGTGTTTGCTCATACCAGGAAAGACAGCTGGAAAATTGCCGTTCTTTAATGTTAGCATGCTCAAAAATTGGCATAAGTCTCTTTTTCTCATGTGCTTTTAAAGGAAATACTTTATCGACCAAATTTTGAATTTCTGTCTGAGTATAACAATTTTCGGCTGTTTGAGTACTCGTAGATAATATGTAAGACATAGTCCCACCTCTTTTTATAATAGGATGCCCATAACAATTTGTAATTATAATAGACTATGATAACCTCTTACTTTTAAAATCCGTAAATGGTCATTCCTCCATCTACAAATAAGGTTTGACCCGTCATGTAGTTACCTGCATCTGAGGCTAAGAACACCGCTGCTCCAGTAATTTCTTTGAGTTTTCCTATCCGATTCAATGGTGTGCGATTTAAAATATCTGCTACATAGTCTTCATCTTTTAACAACTGTTCTGTTAACGCCGTTTCAAAATACCAGGGTCCAATGCCATTCACATTAATTTGATAAGGCCCCCACTCCAATGCCAGATTTTTTGTCATTTGAATGAGAGAACTTTTTGTCATCGCATAAACTACTCCGGTTCGTAATGCGGTATGACCACCTACAGAAGAGATATTGATAATTTTCCCCCTTTTTACTTGCTTCATTGTTTTAGCAGCATATTGAGCTAGGAAAAAGGCGCTCTTCATATTGGTTGAAACGATTGTCTCCCATTCTTCTTCTGTTACATTTTCCGCCAGACTGCGGATATTCATCCCTGCATTGTTTACCCAAATATCAATAGGTCGTCCGGCACGCAGCTTGTCCACCTGCTCTGTGATTAAGTGATATTCCTTTACGTCAGCTTGTACATACCAAGCACGCTGACCGTAAGACTCAATTTCGGTTTTTGTCCTTTCTAGATCTTTCTTATTCCTTGCAATGAGGACGACGTCTGCTCCTGATTGAGCATAAGATAACGCAATAGCCCTCCCTATCCCTTTCGTTGCTCCTGTGACTACGGCTAATTGATTATCTAATCTGAAATTAGGTAAATACATAGCAACCTCCTAAGACTGAATTTTCATTATATTGTAACATTTCTCCAAAATCTTTACATTTGCAACCGTTCCCATTACACTAGATTTTGTAAAGTTTTACAAAAGGGGGATGTAAGATGAAAAAATGGTTACTAGCAATCGGTTTAACTACGGTTCTTGCACTAGCTGGTTGTGGAAGCTCATCAACTGAAGGGGAAAGCAAAGCAAACGGGGAAGAGAAGAGCAGCCAGGAAAAAGGCTCTGATGAGAAAGCAGTAAAAAAAGAAATACTTAACGCACAAATGAACATGGCAAATACGTTCAGACCCAATCACTCTAAAATCGCTGCGTACCAAACGGCTGTAGGTGAAGAAGAGCCAGATATGGAAGCGATTAAAACTGCCGGTGAAGAGGCTAAAACTGCAGCGAAAAAAGCATCTGAACAAGCTACAAACTATGAAATAAAGGCGGACCTTCCTGAAGAAATTACAACAAAGTATGAGGAAGCATTGCCATCTCTGCAATCATACTATAAAGAAGTAGGAAAAGCACTTGAAGCCGACCTCGAAAATGCCGATTTTTCAACTGCTAATGAAAAGTTTAAAGAGTTCCAGTCAATAATGGACACTGTTTATGAAGACGCGGGTCTTCTTACAACAGACCTAATGAAAGAATTCTCTTAATGAATGAAAGCCCAGCTATTTAACCAGCTGGGTTTTTTTAAAGCAATAAAATAGCGGTGTGTCAGGGACCTAAAACTTGTAAATACCTTTATATTTATTTGTTAAATAGGTTACTAGGTAATCAGGATTCAACCCTTCCCCTGTAACATCGTTCAGAATTTCAAGCGGCTTTTTCATCTTGCCAAACTGATGAATGTGTTCCGTAAGCCAACCCTGTATTTGCTTAAAATTTCCTTTTTGAATCACTTCATTAAAATCGAGTTCTTGCTTCATAGTATACTGGAATTGTGCTGCATACATATATCCTAATGCGTAAGATGGAAAGTAACCAAAGTCACCGCCGGACCAGTGAATATCCTGAAGAACTCCCTCAGCATCGTTCGCCGGTGTTACACCAAGATAGTCCTCCATTTTCTCATTCCATAGCTTTGGTAAATCCTTCACTTCTATTTCTCCGCCAATTAAAGCTTTTTCAAGCTCATAACGAACCATAATATGAAGACAATACGTTAGCTCATCCGCTTCAATACGGATCATCGATGGTTTCACTTCATTAACAGCTTTATAAAAATCGTCGAGAGCTAGAGCTTCAAACCGTTCAGGCGCGTGGTTTTGAAACAGCTCATAATGGTTTTCCCAAAAAGGTCTGCTTCTGGAAACAAAATTCTCCCAGAATAATGATTGCGATTCATGAATCCCCATTGACGTGCCTGTAGCTAGAGGCGTAAAAGCTAGTTTGGGATCAATATTCTGTTCATAAAGAGCATGACCACCTTCATGAATCGTCCCAAAAACAGCTGTACGAAAATCCTTTTCATCATATTTCGTTGTTACGCGTACATCGTTTTGGTTTAAACCGATAGCAAAAGGATGAACCGTTTCGTCCAACCGTCCCGCATTGAAATCGTAGCCCATTCGATGTAAAATTTCATAGCTGAATCCTTCTTGCATACCCTTAGGGAAGTGCCCTTCTAACAAAGAGGGATCAGGTTGCACGGGTGCCTGTTTAATTTGCTCTAACAGTTCCGTTAGTGATTTACGGACTTTTGGAAACACTTGTTCGAGTACCTCAACTGTAACACCTGGTTCGTAATTATGAAGCAGGGCATCATATTTATGTTTGTCATAACCCCAGTATTCTGCGAAGCTGCGATTATAAGCAACCAGCTCTTCTAAGTAAGGTTGGAAACTCTTAAAATCATTGTTTTCCTTTGCCTCCGCCCACATCGATTCCGCCTTCGATTGCAGAGTTACATAAGCTTTGTACTCAGAAGTTGGAATTTTAGCTGTTCGCTCGTATGTTTCTTTCGCTTCCTCAACAGCTTTTTGGACAATTCTGTTTGTTGCCTTCCCTTCAAGGTCGTCTAAACAGGTTTTCATTTCATCAGACGTCTGAATTTCATGTACTTTCTGCGAAAGCACCCCTAGCACTTCAGATCTTGTTTCGACTGCTTTTTTTGGCGCCTTTGTTCTCATGTCCCATGCCATTAGGCCGATTGCTTCCTCGTATGATGATTGCTCCTTTAATAAATTCATAAACTTCTGCTCAGTTGATTGGCTCAAATTCGCATCCCCCTATTTTACGTGTTTTCCAAAATACTGGTAGTAATCCGTTTTAATGAAACCATTGAAGAGCTTCCGTTTTTTGGTAGCTTTTTCCCCATAAAGCGATTCAAATTTTTCATGAGAGGTTAATATATACGTACTCCACGATGGATAATCCCTCATAATAACACCTAAGTCACGATACATCTCCTCTACTTCTGGACGCTCCCCCATTCGCTCTCCATAAGGAGGATTTGACACGAGATAGCCATTCTCCTGCCTTGGACGAAAATCCTTCACTTGCATCTGTTTCCACTGAACGAGATCACCTAGCCCTGCTTCAATGGCATTGTTTTCAGCAATTTTGATCATGTCATGGCTGATGTCAGACCCCGTAATCGTTAAAGGTTGATCATACTTGGCAAAATCTTCAGCCTCTTCGAAAGCTTGGTCCCAGTGATTTTGCTCTATAAAACCCCAATTTTCTGAAGCAAATTCACGGTTGAAACCCGGAGCGATATTTTGTCCTATCAAGGCTGCTTCAATGGCAATTGTACCTGAACCGCAAAATGGATCAACAAACGGCTGATCTGGGTGCCAATTGGTAATTTGAATAAGGGCTGCAGCAAGGGTTTCTTTTAATGGGGCCTCCCCTTGTCCCACGCGATAGCCTCTTTTGTGCAAACCGCTCCCTGAAGTATCGAGTGTGAGCAATGCCTCATCTTTATGTATAGCGACTTCGACTCGATAAAAATCATCACCGCTTTCTTTCAAAATAGACGCCACTCCATATTTTTGTTTCAGTCGTTCTACAATCGCCTTCTTCACGATGGATTGACAATCAGGCACACTATAGAGCTTCGATTTTACTGATTTTCCTGTGACAGGAAACTCACCTTCTTCAGTGATAAACGTCTCCCACGGCAATGCTTTTGTTTTTTCAAATAGTTCATCAAAGCTATAGGCTTTAAACTTACCGACTAGTAATTTCACTCGATCAGCAGTCCGCAGCCATAAGTTAGTGCGAGCAATGGCTGACACTGGAGCTGTAAATACGACTCTTCCGTTTTCAACTTGTACATCTTCATAGCCTAGTCCACGGACTTCCCTTGCAACAATCGATTCTAATCCCATAGCAGCTGTAGCAATCAAGGTTACATTTTGTGGCATGATGACCCTCCTATTACCGATAAAAATAAAACACCCTTCCATCAAAGCGATCAGGCTTAAGTAGAAGGGTGTTATAACTTGTTGAATCAATGACCTTTGAATACTCTGTAAGCCATGTTCTGTTCCATTGTACTGCAAACGGCGGTCAACCTCGTACTCCGGTGGTAACCATCTATCTGCCGCATAACGCGACCTCTTATCAGGTTGAATTCCCTTCAAAAAATGCCCCTACCTTAATTTGGGTTGCTCGCTCGCGGGGTTTACCTCGTTCCACCCAGAATATTTCTATTCTGGCTCCGTCACTGTGGCACTTTCAAGGTAGCAATACCCTATCCCACTAAGGGACGTAGGTATCTTCCCTGCCGTTAACTTAAAAAGTTACCCTGACTTATGGTTTCGTCAGGCACGAACACTACAAGCATCTCAGCTTGTGCGAGCATGGACTTTCCTCTGTATCACAGATGCAATACAGCGATTACCCGAGTATTCAAATGTTTCATTTTAGCGTAACTCGCTTAATAGTCACGTTCCATTATCATAGCAAAAAGAACGTGTTATGTCATCAGGTAAATACAGGAACATTTACTCTTCTGCATATTTTTTACCAAATACAGCTTTTTCTAAATTAGAAACTCTTTTTAAAATATCGTAATTCACCTGATGATTATGATTGTTCGTCTGAGTTTGCCTGGACCGCTGGACAGGAGCTGCTTCCCGGGAAGGAGTTTTTCTTAAACGATCATTTTCATGTCCCAGTCTTTCGATCTCTTTATTAAACGCTTCATAATCCTGGATGACTAAATCCAAGAACTCGTCCACTTCTTCTTGATTATACCCTCTCATGGACGTTTTAAAATCTTTTTCTAAAATTGTCTTACCATCTAAATGAAATTTCTCTTCGCTCATTACTCTCACCTCTGTTCAGCACATTAGTTATATTTTTTCAAAAGCTGGCTTAATTGTCAATTTAATCTGTTCCCCATAAACCGATTATTCTTCCCAAAAATCGTGGTGCGACATTCGAATTTCTTCAACGGTTTCATCCAAATCACTAGGTGTTATGTATAAAATATCATAAGTGTGATGCTCCTGAAAGGTTTTAACAAGCTTTAAAAAATATTGTGGAGTTCCCGGAGTATCTTCATCAAATAGCAACAGACAGCCATCCGAATGTTCGATAAGAAATTGATCCTTTGCTCGAAATTGGTAGGGGCCTTCATATTCTTTGTCATAGATGGGTTTATAGAAGTCAGCAAACTCAGTTATTTCTTCATATACAAGCTTAAGCTGATCTGGCCACTTCGTCTGCTGATTTTGAAAGGGAGGAATGACACCAAGCTGGATCGGATAGTCATTCTTAAGATCTAATACCACTTCTGCTGTCCAAAGTTCAACACCCATCTGCCCAGAAATTATAATCCATTCAAGCCCTTCTTCAATGAGAGAGACCAATCGTTTTCTTATCGTTTTTTTAACAAATTCTACTTTAGGATCATCATGCTTAAATATTCCCATCTCCATAGGTTTATATCCCGTTACGACAATTGTTTTCATGTCATCACTCCCCTCTACATTGTATGATATTTGACCACACATTACACCCTTCCTATCTCGACAAGAACAGCCACTAAATGGTTAGTGGCTGTTTATTTATTCATCTTGCCAATTAAATGGCATCGGGAATTGCTGCATTTGATTCATTTGCCCCTGAGGCATTTCCATAGGCATTTGATTCATTTGTTGATCCATCCAATTGTACCCTTGAGGTTCAACTCCTTGCGGCATATAATGGTTTTCAACATTATAATCATTTGTATAAGAAACTGTGTGTGGGAAATAGTGATAGTTATTTAGCAAATGATGGTTTTGAATAGTTAAATGTGATGGGTGTATATGATCCATATTTTCAACAAAATAATTATCCTGAACGCAATGTTGAACAGGGTAAACGATCGGACGATGTCTCATCGGTGGACAATGACGCTGATCGTACATTATAACTCACTCCCTCTTTTTCTTTTCCTTATCAGCCTATGTCACAAATACAAAGATTGTACTAGGCGAACCCCAATATTGATTATTTCCCATCAAAAAAAGACTGCCTAAGACAGTCTTTTCTTGATAGGAGATTGTCGTCAACTTTTTACTTTGTTTCTTCAGGTAAATCATTTGAGGAAAAGGAGAAGGGTAACAGCTCAGCTGTCGTTAACGTCTTCGTTACCCCATGAAGATTAGTTGTATGCACGAGTAGGTCCGGAGCGAAAAATTCACTCATAACCTGGCGGCAGGAACCACATGGGGGGACAGGTCGATCTGTATCAGCAACAACAGCCATTTCTTTAAATTCATAATGACCATCAGTAATAGCTTTAAAAATCGCCACACGCTCCGCACAACAGGTTACAGGATAAGCTGCGTTCTCAATATTGCATCCCGTGTACAATGTTCCATCGTTCGTTAATAAGGCCGCCCCTACTTTAAATTTGGAATAGGGTACATAGGCTCGTTCTCTAATTGTTTTAGCTTCTTGAATTAAATTTCCTTTATCCACTCGGCTTCCCTCCCTCATATTGGGAAGGTTATTATAAAAGAAAGCATCCTTTTTGTAAAGCGATTTCATCCAGGAGATGTACCTCCAATGAAGTACAAAGGAAAAAAAGTGAGGTGTTTTATACATCATTGTTCAAGTCATTTAAGATCATATCAAGTACGTAATGAGAAGATTGGTGCAGTTCTTTAAAACGTTTCTTCTCTACATCTATATAGTAACTGTGCAAAATTAGCATCTCCATATTTTCATGAGTTGATTTAACTTGGTTAGGATGCACAGATACGCCCCGATTCTTAACAAACTCTTCGGCTTCCTCTAACCATTGATAATTCAGGTTGAACATAGGACTTGTTTCTTCCTTTACTTTATAAAAAAAATCAAAATCTTTTTTATTTACAGGGCCTTCCATGGTAAGAAACTGTTCATGGAGATCATCAATCATTTGTTTTATTTTCAATGTCGTCTGCCTAAGTGCCATCTTCTATTCAACACACCTTTTTTTAAAACCATACCATTCTGATGCCATTAGAAGCAAAACCTTAACCTACAGACCTACGTCTAGCTGCACCTGCATACTTCTTCACATATATTTCTTGTTGTTCCTTATTCACTTTCTTAAGCTGTTCGCGCAAAAGAATCACTTCATCTTTTAATTGATCAATTTCCTTACGGTGAGAAACAGACATTGTAAAAACGACCTCATCAGCCTTAAGTGAAATTCGTTTTTCCATCAATGTAAATTTTTCCTTTAAAAGTTGCAGCTGCTCTTCATACATAGCCATTGAAACTGCTGGTTGCTGTTTATGCATAATTAGTTCCTCCTCATCTTGATCTGCTACGTTTACATTTCTTCTTCCTTTGCATAAGTCCTTCATACATGACAAGACTAGAAGTAATGCTACAAAACAACCTATCTTATGTGATCCATTCGACAATGAAGAAAGGGGGAGCTACCCCATGCCAAAGAAAAAGAAACCAAAAGAGAAAAAGCCTACACCCGCTAAAACTGATAATCCAAAATTATCAGGTGAAGATCGTCCCTCCACTTGAATAAACATAGGAAGGATACATTCATAGAATGTATCCTTCCTCCTCCCCATAAAACTCTTCTCCCTTTCGAATTTATATTTGGTGCAGGAACAGGCGTGTAAGAATTTCGGATTATTTGTTGTTATTTGCGGGAAAACGTATAATTAAGTGAAACTTTATCACCTCGCTAAACGTTTAATAGTATATGGAATGGTTAGATGAATTTCTGTTACACTTGGTGGTCTTTTTTTGGTATGATACCCTCATGGCATTAGGGAGGGAAGTATTGTGAATTACCCCAATGGGAGGAAAAACGGTACCCAGAAGTTAAGAAGCCAAAATAAGGCAGAAACAACCTTTAGTAATAGAGGAATGACATTAGAAGAAGATATTGAATTATCCAATGACTATTATCGAAATGCCAACATTGCCATTGTTCATAAGAAGCCAACACCTGTCCAAATTGTAAATGTGGACTATCCAAAAAGAAGTGCTGCAGTAATAAAAGAAGCTTATTTTAAACAAGCTTCTACGACAGATTTTAATGGAGTTTATCGAGGGCGTTACATTGATTTTGAAGCGAAGGAAACCAAAAATAAAACTTCCTTCCCTCTCAGTAACATCCATCAGCACCAAATTGATCATATGTATGCTTGTCAACAACATGGTGGGATATGTTTTATTATTGTCAAATTTGCCGTTTTTGATGAAGTATATCTACTACCTGCATCCAAACTTTTTTTGTTTTGGAACGATCAATTTAAAGGCGGGCGCAAATCTATTCCTTATGACTATATGAAAGCTGAAGCTGAACTACTTCCCTTTCATTATCAAGCAAGAATTGATTATGCAACTGCTTTAGATAAGCTCTATTTTTGAAATGGAGGAAGAGCAACATGGCCAACGAAAGCCAATCAAGAACAGCTAGACGTAAACAAATGAAATCAGGTAAAAAAGGAAAGCGAAAACCAACTTTCAAACGAATCGTCATGATTCTTTTAACCATTGGTATCGTCCTTATGATCGCAGTCGGTGGTTTATTTACTTACTATATTGTGACCGCCCCAGACTTAAATGAAGCGCAATTATCTGATCCTGTATCATCAAAGCTTTATGATCAAAACGGCGATTTCATAACAGATTTAGCCGGTGAACAAAGACGGACGAAGATTAGTTATAATGACCTCCCTCCCGTACTTATTGATGCGGTATTAGCTACTGAAGATGTTCGTTTTTTTGAGCATATTGGAATTGATTTTAGACGAATTGGTGCAGCAGTTCTTGCTAATATCAAACAAGGTTTTGGTGCCGAAGGAGCAAGTACCATTACCCAACAAGTTGTTAAACGATCCTTTTTATCCAGTGATAAGACATTAAAGCGAAAAGTTCAAGAACAGTATTTAGCTATTAAATTAGATCAAGAATATTCCAAGGAAAAAATCTTAGAAATGTATTTGAATAAAATTTATTATGGTGAAGGAGCATATGGAGTTGCAGAAGCTGCTCAAACCTATTTTGGCAAAAACGAATTAAGTGAACTCACACTTCCAGAAGCAGCCATGCTAGCAGGCTTGCCGCAGCGTCCGTCCGGTTACAATCCCCATGAGAATCCGGAGCTTGCCCAGCAGCGGATGAATGTCGTCCTCAGCTTAATGGTACAGCATGGCAAGATCACTAAAGAAGAGGCTGAGGAAGCTAGAGATACGAATGTTGAAGATTTACTTGCAGAACAAAAAGAGAAAGACTCTCCCTATAAAGCTTTTGTCGACCACGTTCGTGAAGAAGTAGAAGCTAAAATGGACGGAGCCGATATTTATAAGGACGGTTTAAAAATCTACACGACTCTTGACCCTAAAGCACAACAATATGTCGAGCAAATGCTTAGTGAAGACAGCCCGATTGCTTGGCCAGATGAGCAACTTCAATCAGGTGTTGCCGTCACTGAGACCCAAACAGGGGCCATTCGAGCTATCGGAGGCGGACGGAATTATAAAGAAGGCAATTATAACTATGCTACCGATACCCAAAGGCAGCCAGGTTCAACTCTAAAACCGATCACAGCTTATGGTCCAGCTATTCAATACAATAAAATGTCCACCTATCATCAAATTAATGACGAACCAATCGACATAGACGGATATTCGCCAAACAACTTTGATGACAGATTTCGTGGCTGGGTGAGCACGCGTTATGCATTAAGCCGATCCTTAAATATTCCTGCTGTTAAAACGTTGAATGATACAGGGATTGAAAAGGCCCAGGAGTTTGCAACAGGCTTGGGTATTGATTTTAAAAATGACCAGATGTATTTAAGTGATGCCATTGGTGGCGGTAATGCACTTGTCAATCCTCTCCAGCTAAGCGGTGCTTACGCAGCGTTTGGTAATGAAGGAGTCTATAATGAACCGTACACTGTTCGAAAAGTTGAAGTTCCTGGGGAAGGAACCATTGACATGAAGCCAGAACCTAAATCAGCCATGAACAGTTATACGGCTTATATGATTACGTCGATGCTGCAGACTGTCATGTCTGAAGGTACGGGTACATCAGCAAATATTCCTGGTCTTCCAGAAGCCGGTAAGACAGGTACTACAAACCGTGAAGCAGATGGGACTGATATTGTACCCGATTCTTGGTTTAGCGGATACACAACAAACTACTCCATATCAATATGGACTGGGTATTCCAAAGGGAACCAAGGTTTATCAGAATCAGCACAAGATATTCCTAAACAGTTGTTTAAGTCAATCATGGGCCATGTATCAGAAGGCAAAGAAACAAGCGACTTTCAAAAACCCGGCTCTGTGGAACAGGTAGAGGTCGAAAAAGGATCACGCCCAGCTAAATTACCGAGTCCATATACACCGGAAAGCCGAATCGTAACTGAATTGTTCCATGTAGATAATACACCATCCCAAGTGTCTCAAGTATTCCAGAAGCTAGATCCAGTTCAAGATCTATCAGCTTCCTACGATCAAGAGGCGCAAGCCATTAATCTTGAATGGGGATATGACGAACCAGAAGGTGTTTCCTATGAGGTGACCGTCGCTATTGATGGCGGTGAAGCAAGGCAGCTTACAAGAACGAAAGATACAACCGTTGAAATTACTAATGCTCAGCCAGGATCATCCTACGAATTTACAGTAACAGCGGTAAGTGATAATGAGGATGCAGAGGATAGTGATTCTTCATCTGCCAGTGTAGAAGTGCCAGCAGAAGAATCCGAGGAAAATCCTGATGAGGAGAACCCTCAAGAAAACAACCCTGAAGATGAGCAAAATAATGAAAATAGCAACAACGGGAACCAGGATGAAAACAATAATGGGAATAATGGAAATGAAGGCTCCGACAACACTGAAGGAGGAGCCGGTGATGGTGCCGGTGAAAATGGTGACGGCGGAGCAGGTAGTAACAACGGGGACGGTGCTACCCCGCCTTCAGAAGGTGGAGGTGGCTCTGGCGACGGAGGTGGCTCTGGTGACGGAAGCGGCTCTGGTGACGGAGGCGGCTCTGGTGACGGAGGCAGCTCTGGTGACGGAGGCAGCTCTGGTGACGGAGGCAGCTCTGGTGACGGAGGCAGCTCTGGTGACGGAAGTGGCTCTGGTGACGGAAGTGGCTCTGGTGACGGAGGCGGCTCTGATGGTGCCGAGCCACCTAATCCTGAGAATGAACAGCCAGATCAACCACAGGAAAATGCAGCCTAAACCCCACAATAAAGCACACTGTCTAGGACAGTGTGCTTTATTTATTAGAAGATAAACATCTGGTTTATTTTCTCTCTTTTTTTCTCATCCGCTTCTGCCCTTCTCTGCACAAATGAAGCAATTGACATTCCTCGCAGTTCGGACGCTGTGCTTTACAGTGATAACGTCCAAAAAAAATCATACGATGATGTGTATCACTCCATTCTTCTTTAGGGAGTTGACGCATCAGCGTTTTTTCAACTTCAAGCACGGAGTCTTTATAGCGACATATAGCTAATCGTTTAGAGACACGCTCAACATGAGTGTCTACGGCGATTGCTGGCTCGTCAAAGGCCACGGAGGCCACGACATTCGCCGTTTTCCTTCCAACTCCCGCTAAGCTTTCAAGCTCTTGCTTCGTTGAAGGAACTTTCCCATTAAATTTATCAATTAACGTATGGGAGAGCTTTTGGATGTTTTTTGCTTTGTTTCTATATAACCCAATCGATTTAATATCATGTTGTAGTTCCTCAAGCGGCACAGCAAGATAATCTTCCGGGCTCTTATATTTTTTAAATAATTGAGGGGTCACTTTATTTACTAATGCATCAGTAGCTTGTGCCGATAGGACAACCGCAACTAGAAGTTCAAATGGATTCTTATGAGTGAGCTCACATTCTGCATCAGGAAACATATCCTCAAATACGTCTAAACATTCTCTGATTTGTTTTTTATTTAGCATAATAACGTTTCTCCTATGAGTCCTCTTCTAACCAGTTATAATACAGCGAGACATCACGTTTTGGTTTTGCTTGAGAGGAAGAATTTTTGGCCTGCCCTTGTCTAAATTGCTTGCCATGCTGCCGGGCTTGATCCACTGTTTGGATACCTTTTCTTTTCCACTCACGTAAAATACGGTCGATATATTTAAAGTTGAGCTTACCCATTAACACTGCTTCCCTTAATGCAGCTTTTATAAGGGAAGGTTCCTGCTCCTCCTGATCTAGCCATATATTGATATTCTCGATCTCAAATGGGGATAGCGGCCGGCCAAACTCCTGCTCGAATAAAGAAAACAAACTCCCTGCTTGCTCCTCTTCAGTAGTGTACGAGTGCTTGTGTTGGGCAAATAATTTCTCCCAAAGCGGTTCGAGAGAATATGATTCATTTCTAACTAGTTGTTCACTATGCTTCTGTTCAATGGTTATCAGCTGTTTTTGAATAAGACTTCTCAAGACTTTTGAACAGTCCTGGCTTGAGAAGGAAAGATAGCCGGCCAGTTCTTCTGGTGTGGGAAAAGGATTCCCATCTAAATAAAAACGGTGAATCTGTAGCAGTACAGCGAGTTCCTTCTCATCCAATCCTAATCGGCGATATTCTGTTAATAGTTGCTTTGGGATCATTAGTTGATGATTCATGATCTCCTGAAAGCTTTGATACTTCGACAAGATGTCCACCTCAATCTATGATGATTAAAAAGGAAAAAACACCGATAGTATAAGCGTTCTTCTATCGGTGTGATTACCTATATATTAAGGATATAAACGATTCAATAAACGTGGAAATGGAATCGTTTCACGAACGTGTTCGACGCCGGAAATCCAGGCTACTGTGCGTTCAAGTCCTAAACCGAAACCTGAATGCGGGACACTTCCATATTCACGAAGCTGCAAGTACCACTGGTAGGCATCCCCTGTAAGATCATGTTCTTTATAACGTTTTTGCATCAGTTCAAGGTCGTCAATCCGCTGTGAACCGCCAATAATCTCACCATAGCCTTCTGGGGCGATTAAATCTGCACATAAAACCACTTCAGGTCGTTCTGGGTCCGGCTTCATGTAAAAAGCTTTAATTTCAGCAGGATAGTTTACAATGAATACTGGTTTATCGTAGCTTTCAGCAATCGCAGTTTCATGTGGCGCACCGAAATCTTCTCCCCACTCAATGTCATCAAAACCTTTTTCCTTCAATAAATCAATCGCCTCATCATAGCTGATTCTCGGGAAAGGGGCTTTTATCTTTTCAAGAACAGCTTTATCACGACCAAGAGCTTCAAGCTCAAGTGTACAATTTTGAAGCACGGCTTCAACAACATGTGTGACATACTGCTCTTGAACTTCAAGGCTGTCGTTATGATCCATAAAGGCCATTTCAGGTTCAATCATCCAGAATTCAATGAGATGACGACGGGTTTTTGACTTTTCAGCACGGAAAGTAGGCCCGAAACTGAATACTTTACCAAAAGCCATTGCTGCCGCTTCTAAGTAAAGCTGTCCACTCTGGGATAAGTAGGCTTCTTCATCAAAATATTTTGTATGGAATAATTCGGTTGTACCTTCTGCTGAAGATCCTGTTAAGATTGGCGAATCAATTTTCGTGTATCCATTAGTATTAAAAAATTCATACGTAGCTCGAATAATTTCATTTCTAATTTTCATAACTGCATGCTGCTTTTTAGAACGCAGCCAGAGATGACGATGATCCATCAAGAACTCTGTTCCGTGTTCTTTCGGTGTTATCGGATAATCAACAGCTTCGTGAATAATTTCGAAGTTGTTCACTTGCAGCTCGTACCCGAAGGAAGAGCGTGTGTCTTCCACAACCACACCTGAAACGTAAAGGGATGTTTCCTGCGTCAGTGCTTTTGCCTGTTGAAACTTATCTTCGCCAATATCCGCCTTCACAACGATCCCTTGCATAAATCCTGTTCCGTCACGAAGCTGGAGAAAAGCTATTTTTCCGCTTGATCGCTTATTTTGCAACCATACACCGATGGTAACTTCTTCTCCTACATACTTTGAAACTTCTGCAATTGTTGTTTTCATGAGTCTACCTCCATGCTTCACTTTATGATTGGTGTTTATCTACAAAACGTTGAATACGCTTCGCCGCTTCTTCTAATTGCTCAATGGATGTTGCATAAGAAAGTCTTACATTATCAGGTGAACCAAAACCAGACCCCGGCACGAGAGCAACCTTCTCTTCTTCTAAGAGTGCAGTTACCCACTCATCTACTGTTTTAAAGCCACAACTATTCGCCGTACGAATCACATTAGGAAAAAGGTAAAAAGCCCCCATTGGCTTCTCACACGATACGCCAGGGATCGCAAGCAGCCAGCTATGTAGAGCATCTAACCTTTTGTGGAATGCTTTACGCATTTCATTTATCTCCTCATCTGACCCCTTATAAGCGGCTAACGCGGCATATTGAGCTACTGAAGTCGGGTTTGATGTAGAATGTGAAGCCATATTTGTCATCGCTTGGATGATCTCTGTACGGCCTAGAGCATAGCCAATTCTCCAGCCTGTCATAGAATGGGACTTAGAAACACCATTGATAATGATGGTTTGTTTATAAAGTTCGTCAGACAGCTGAGCCATTGACACATGCTGGTCATTGGAATAAATCAGTTTTTCATATATCTCATCTGAGACGATAAGAATGTCATGCTTTAAGCAAACTTCACCAATTGCGCGAAGCTCATCTTCAGAATACATCATCCCTGTAGGATTACTTGGTGAGTTTATGATAACAGCCTTTGTCTTCTCTGTTATTGTCTCCTCGAGTTGCTCGGGTGTCATTTTAAATTGGTGTTCTTCTTTTGCTTTAACTATAACAGGAGTACCTTCAGCCAATTTAATTTGCTCAGGGTAACTGACCCAATAAGGGGCCGGAACGATGACTTCATCCCCTTTGTTTAGTAAAACTTGAAATAACGTAAATAAAGCATGCTTTGCCCCAGTCGTAACAATAACCTCGCTAGGTAAATAGGTCAAATTTTGATCTCTATTCATTTTTGACAGAATCGCATCTTTTAAATCAGGGATGCCTCCGGAAGGTGTATATTTCGTATGTCCTTCCTGCATGGCCTTCATAGCCGCCTCTATAATATACGAAGGTGTGTTAAAATCAGGCTCACCAGCTCCAAGACCGATGACATCGTGCCCTTCTGCTTTTAAAGCTTTAGCTTTAGCCGTAATTGCTAATGTTGATGACGGTGTAAGTGTTTGTACTCGTTTAGCTAATTCCATTTCACTCATCCTTCACTTAAGATTATGGTTGACGAAAGGCAAACCTTTGAATAGGATCGCCATTTGTAACTCTTACATATTCTAATACATATCGTTGATTTTCATCTATATAGGTAAGTTCCCATGCTGGACTATTTTCTTCATACGCAAGCTGTACATCAATAAATGAACAGGCTGAACAGTCAGCTTGCAGCCCCGCCTTTAAATCGCCTGTAGGAATCATTGAACTAGCTTTGATCGTCGTCAGCACTTCTTTCTTCCCAAGATTTAAAAAGGTAACTAATTCTTCATCATTAGCATTTTGACCGCGAACAATATGAATGGGATTTTCACCATTGTAGCTTAAAACATCTGTTACCTTTGTCATTTTCGTTTCTGAAACCGCCAAATTTTTGGCAGTTGTAAATCCCTCTGTCTGTTTATCCTCTATTTGCACATACATCCAGGTCAGGGTGCTTCCTGAAATAATAATTACAATTCCGATGATGAGGAGAACCCACCGCAGCCAGCTAGGTACGGTAAATCGTGAAGACTGCTGTTTCATTATCATCTTCATCTAAAGCAAGTCCAAACATTAAATTTTGATCCTTCAACGTACGATTAAGTGTGTCAACAACCTTATAAAGATCATTTGATTTTTGAATCCGTACGGTTGACATTGTTTCTACCTTATTTTCCATTATTTCTGTCCCCCATCCGTCTTATTCCTTCTTCATCGGTTTATACGTAAAATAGTATAACAGGTTATGAACTTAATTAGATACAATTCAAAGACTTTTACAACCATTTTTCCATCTCTTGTACAAGTGTTGAAGTTGATTTATACATAAGCGGTACATCTGGAATAGATGCGAGAAAGTGCCTTCCATACTTCGCTTCTATTAGACGGTGGTCACAAACAAACACCACACCCCGGTCAGTCGTAGACCGAATCAAACGTCCGAATCCTTGTTTAAAACGAATAATAGCCTGAGGAAGCGAGTGGTTCATAAATGGGCTTTGGCCTTGTTGTTTAAGTCTGTAATCTCGCATGACCTGTAAAGGTTGATCTGGTGGTTGGAAAGGAAGGCGAACAATTACAAGGCATGAAAGATCATCTCCAGGAATATCTACTCCTTCCCAGAAAGAACTTGTTCCTAGCAAAATAGATTGATCAAAAGTTTGGAAATTCTTCCTCAGACGATCCCTGCTTCCGGTTGAGATCCCTTGCGCAAAAACCATGAATTCCTCAGGATTAATGACATCCTTCAGCAAATAATACGTTTTTCTAAGCATATCATATGAGGTAAACAAAACGAGCATTCGACCTTTAGTGGCATGAGCAATCGAGTAAATCGCTTCACTAATCGAATAAATAAACTCCTCAGGATCCTCTTTGATATTGGGAAAATCATTTGGAACCATCAGCCTGACCCGCTGCTTATAATCATAAGGGGATGGAATGGACAGTTCATAAAGATCCTTCCATTTGGCTACACCTATTAGACGCTTCATATAGTCAAAAGAGCCATTTGTAGTAAGTGTCGCACTCGTCAATACAACACTTTTCTTCGTCAGAAATAACCTTTCCTGCAGAAGGCCAGCTACATTTAAAGGCTCACTATATAAATAAACTGAATTGGAGGCACCATCTACATCAATTTCAATCCACTTCACAACATTATCATCCAGAACAAAATAATGGACGAGTTGGTCGATAATTGTCTCACAGACGCTTGCATTGGTTTCTAGTCTTGAGTATAGTACCCGGACATCCCCATTTTGCTCAATGGATAATAGCGGTCCAATAAGCTCCATTAGCGCTATTGCTTCCCTTTTAACAGCCTGAATATTAGATAAAAATCTTTGTGTCATTTCATCACTGGTATTAGCGAACACACTGTCTGTTTCTTTCAATAAATATTGCGCTCGTCCAATATCGCTTCTTGATTGAGATCTTTTGCGAGTCGCCTTAACCTTCTGAAATAAGTATCTGGACAATTGATTAAGTTCCTCTTTAGCTTGTTCGACCTTGCGGCTTCCCTGCTGAATTTGTTTTTTCACATCGGCATCGATCTGTTTGAACACAGCAGGGTGAAACAGATCATTGAATTGGGTTAATTGCCGCTGTAATTCTTTATAATTCAAACGAATACCAAAGTAGCGGCTGGCTATGGCTTCTAAATGATGAGCTTCATCTATAAGCACCCTATCATAGGCAGGGAGACGCTGCTCATTACTAATCAAATCTAAACATAGAAGCGAATGATTCGTAATAAGAAGATCTGCACGCTCAGCCCTTTCTTCAGCCCATTGAAAATAGGAGGCATGTTTGTTATTAAATGACATCGCCCCACCTGATTGTTCGGCGGAAATTTTATGCCAAAACTGCTGTCCGCTTGATGGCAGTTGAATTTCATCAATGTCGCCTGTACTTGTTTTTGTCAGCCAAACTAAAATCATTGCCTTGGTTAAAACGATATCATAATTATCATAATACGATCTGTCCAACTCATAACTAAAATGAAGGAGACTGATATAATGCCTCTTCCCCTTATACAAAGCTACTTTTATGGGGCGGCCAAACAACTCTTCCATTCTGGGGATTTCCTCTTCTAACAACTGATTTTGCAATGCGGTTGTATGCGTTGCAATAACCAGTCTTTCATTATGTGTGACCGAATAATATAAAGTAGAAAGTAAGTAGGCTAGTGACTTTCCCGTGCCTGCGCCAGCTTCAAGTAAGGCATGTCTTCCCTCGTCTAAGGATTGATACACAGCCTCTGACATTTGTCTCTGTCCTGATCTTTCCTCATAATGATCCACTATCTTTTTTAAGCTTTCTTTACCTTCATATGCTTCCATTATCCATTGATTAAACGGCAGCTCAACATCTTTCGTTTCATAAAGTTCCTCTGGCTGCTTCTTTATCGGTAATCCATAATGAACCTCATATTGGTCATGACTTGATTGGTTATACCGTGCCTTTTCAACGGCAGTTTCAATAAAAGGTCTTACATCACTTTTAAGTTTACCCACAATTTTTAGGATGTGTGTTAAGGTACGTTCAGGTAATGTATGTATCTCTTCTAACAGTAAGGTTAATAAATCTGCAGTCACTTGAGCATCGGAAAGAGCCCTGTGCGGATGGGCGTGTCCAATGTTTAAATGATCAGCCAACTGTCCTAATTTAAAGCTTGGTGAACCAGGCAGAAAAATTCGGGCAAGCTCCACTGTATCAATGATAGGGTTATGCAGAGCTTCGTAGCCGCACCGAATAAATTCTTCATTAAGAAAACCGAGATCGAATTCGATATTATGTGCGACTATATAACAATCCTCTACTAATTGGTACACGTCCTCGGCTATTTCTGAAAATAGCGGGGCATGAATAATATCCTCTTCTTGTATCCCAGTCAAAGCGGTAATGAACGGAGGAATTTCTCGTTCTGGATAAACAAGGCTTGAAAACTCCTCAATCACTTGGCCTTGCTTGATAATCACAATACCAATTTCAAGAATACGGTCCTGTTTTGATGATGAGTTACCTGTTGTTTCTAAATCTACTATAGCAAAGGTCGACATGAAATCCCTCCAGTGTGGCCATAAAAGTAAGGATCCTGTCCTATTATACGTGGCCAAGATCCTTTCCATAGTTTAACTCTTGTTTCCACATTAAAGGGGAAGAGCAGTTAATGGCGGCTCCTCCTCTAAGATTTCGACCACCTTGTTTCTTTCACCCATAATCGCAATTTTAGGTTTGAAATCGGCTAATTCTTCCTCGCTCAGCATGGCATAAGAAACGATAATGACGATATCATCTGGCTGGACTAGTCTGGCTGCAGCTCCATTTAAGCAAATAACACCGCTTCCTCTTTCCCCAGCAATCACATATGTCTCTAATCGTGCGCCGTTATTGTTATTAACGATTTGAACTTTCTCGTGTGGCAGGATCCCAACACTGTCCAATAAGTTTTGATCAATCGTGATACTGCCCACGTAATTCAAATTGGCTTCTGTAACCCGTACGCGATGGATTTTTGCCTTCATCATTGTACGAAACATGATGTGCCCTCCTTGTTCCTTACCCTAACGTCTTATCCCCTTTTTCATTAAAAACAACATTATCAATTAATCTCGCTTTTTGATAATACACCGCTACAGCAAGAATAACTTGTTGATCTATGAACTCAATTAATTCTAGTTTAGGATAAGCTAATAATTCGATATAATCTATATTACCATGAGATTTATTTTCAAGAAACTGTCGAACTTTTTTGATCAATTCACTTTTGCTCTTCTCACCATTTTCTACAAGCTGCCTGCCATATTGCAATGCCTGATGAATAGAAGGAGCTCCAACTCGCTCCTGATCAAATAGGTTCACGTTTCGACTGCTTTTTGCTAATCCGTCCTCCTCACGTACTGTAGGTACCGCAACCAGATCAATAGGGTAATTAAAATCCTCTATTAAAGCATCTACCACAGCAATTTGCTGGGCATCTTTCATACCGAAGTAAACTCTCGTTGGATGGATAATATTGAATAATTTCGCAAGAACGGTTACGACTCCATCAAAGTGGCCCGGCCGGCTCTTCCCGCACAACACGTCAGCTCTTCTAACAACAGATAATTCTAAAGAAAGACGTTTTGGATACATCGAATCCACGGAAGGAAAGAAAATGACATCCACTTCATTTTCCTCCGCTACTTTTCGATCATGTTCTTCATCACGAGGGTAAGAGTCCAGATCTTCATTTTCACCAAATTGCAACGGATTCACAAAAATACTTAAAATAACGATATCGTTTTCTTGACGGGCCTTTTTCATAAGGGCTTCATGCCCTTCATGTAAGTATCCCATGGTAGGTACAAAACCAATACTTTTCCCCTGCCGAATCCAGCTTATTGATTTATGCTGCAATTGTTTTATGCTAGTGATGATTTCCATAACAATCTCCTTATTCTTTTGGAAGCAACTCCGGATCCATTGTGAATGTGTGCTGTTCTTCTGGAAACACCCCATCCTTTACTTCTGCTACGTATTGACGAACTGCTCCTGCCATTTGTTCGCTGCTATTTAGATATGGTTTAACAAACTTTGGCAAGCGTTCAACTCCATATTTTAAGAGATCATGATAAACGAGAACCTGACCATCGCAGTCGGCACCCGCTCCGATCCCGATCGTAGGAATAGTGAGCTGTTCTGAAATCAATTTAGCCAGCTGCCTTGGGACACACTCTAAAACTAATGCCATTGCACCAGCTTCCTCTACTTCTTTTGCTTCATCTAACAATTTTTTAGCAGCCTTCTTGTCTTTGCCTTGGACTTTATAGCCCCCTAGTACATGGACTGATTGAGGGGTTAACCCTAAATGGCCGACTACAGGGATCCCCCCTTCTGTTAAACGCCGAATGGCTTCAAGCACTCCTCCAGCTCCTTCAAGCTTCAGTGCTTGTGCCTTCGTTTCCTGAAACAGCTTTGTGGCATTTTTCAGAGTGTCTTCTAAAGAGATATGATAAGACATGAACGGCATATCAACCACTACAAACGTATTTTCTGCGCCCCTTCTAACTGCCTTGGCATGATGCATCATATCGTGTAACGTTACAGGAATTGTTGAATCATACCCCAACACAACCATACCCAGGCTGTCCCCTACTAAAATCATATCTGTTTCTGCTTGTTCAGCCAATTTAGATGATGGGTAATCATACGCTGTGATCATCGTCATTTTATCATTCGTTTGCTTCATCTTGATCATACTATTTTTGTTTAGCATGATAACCATCCTCTCCCCAATGGATTTCAGCTGAATACAACTTTTCTTCTTTTCCCTTTTCATCACGGGCTAAAAGGGCGCCATCTGGCTCAATGCCCACTAACCTTGCCTGCCACGACTTTTTCATTGTAGAAATCGTTACTTCCTCGCCAATTCTATAGCCGAATTGTTCCCACTTTAACTTTACAGCTTTAAAGCCGTCAGTCATAAATTGGTCATATGTACGCTCAAATTGTTGCAGTATCCGCTGTATGGTATCTTGAATTGACCAATGTTGTTGTGACTCAACCTGAAGGGAAGAAGCTTTATGCTGCAACTCTTCTGGAATGTCTGATTCGGTTTGATTCACATTAATCCCTATACCAAGAACAACATATTGAATTTGATCTTGTTCGGCCTGCATTTCAGTTAGAATCCCCGACACCTTCTTGTGGTTTATCAATAAATCATTTGGCCACTTAATCTGTGGCATAATCGATGATTGTTCAGCAATGACTTCTGCTAAAACAGTAGCCGCCAGCAAAGTAAGTTGTGGGGCTTGATAAGGCAGTAGTTCAGGGCGTAATAAGATACTCATCCAAATCCCTTTCCCTTTAGGAGAATCCCAGTTTCGAGACATCCGGCCTTTCCCTTGTACCTGCTTGTCAGCAATTACAACCGTACCATGAGGCTTACCTTGTTTAGCCAGCTGATGAACCACTTCCTGTGTAGATGTTACTTCCTTAAAGTGCTGAAGATTGTGCCCTAGCCAATCAGTATTCAATCCCCATTGCAGTGTGTTTTCACTCACTTTATTTGGTGAAGAAACAATTCTGTACCCTTTTCGTTGAACAGCTTCAATCTCATATCCATCTTTTTCAAGTTCCTTCATATGTTTCCACACAGCAGTTCTTGAAATATTGAGACGTTTAGATAAATCTTGCCCAGAAATATATCCTTGTTGACTATCTAGCAGTTCAATTAATTGCTTGCGGGTGGATTCCATTGATCGACCCACTCCTTTATATGTTCATATTTGTTATTTAATTGTTTGGTTACGACTGCGTATTCAATACTTTCTATCCCTGAACTAATCCAAGAACCCTTTTCTAAATTGGGGAAAGCTTTAATCAAGTCTCTCGCCTGAAAAGCTAGCTCATCAATTGAATGTATAGGTAAGAGAGTTGATACTTCAGTAAACGCTTCCTTTTTAACAGGGTACCCTAACGCTTTTAAGACTTGTATGAAAGAGGCAGCAAGATGCTCTGGCAGCTGATAAGCAAGCCATAAAGTCATTTCATCATGCTGTTTGTATTCTGTAAGTGCAGAATGAAGAGAGAGTGCTTCTCTTTTCACTCGATTTGATAGCTTCCAGTCTTTCACCCATTTTTGTAGACTGATGGTGGGAGTTTGCTCGCGATAATAAGTTATTAATTGGGCAAACCCAAATAATTTTTGTCTAGGTACGGCTACCTGTAAGGATCTATGCGCAGAAAAAATCGGGAGGTACGAAAATACACCTAATGTATCACAGAGATGTATTCCGTTTTGATAACCTTTCCCTGCGACTAACTTTTCAAATTCAACGGCAATGCGTTCAACAGCAATATGGTTAAGCAAACTTGCTTGATTATAGATGGCTTGTTTCACTTCTTCCGTAACCTCAAATTGAAGCTGACTGGCAAATCGTATCGCACGCATCATTCGCAATGGGTCCTCATTGAAGCGTGTATGGGCATCACCTACTGCCCGAATAACCCGTTTGGAAAGATCCTTTTTTCCATGGAAAGGATCGATAACATCGCCATTCTGATTCATAGCCATCGCATTAATCGTAAAGTCCCGTCTCGATAGGTCTTTTCGTATAGAGTTAACAAATGCCACCTCATCGGGGTGTCGAAAATCGGTATAACCTTCCTCAGTCCTATAAGTGGTCACCTCAAAGGAATGAGATTGATAACGGACCATTACAGTACCATGGTCTATGCCAATAGGAATGACGTGGCTAAAAACGCTCATTACCTGTTGAGGAGTTGCTGAAGTGGCAATGTCTATGTCTCCCATTGGACGGCCTAAAACAATATCTCGTACAGCACCACCTACAATGTGAGATTCATAACCAGCTTCTTCAAGACATGATAAGAGATTGAAGGCAGAATGAAGAGACGGTTTATGTTTATTCATCATCTAACACCTGACTATAAAGTTCCTCATATTGTTTAACGATCTCAGAAGAAGAAAATTTTTGATTTACAAAATGTTGTGCTCGTTCGGAAAAACTTTCGTGCATTATGGAATCTGTCAACAGCTGTTTTGCGAAATAAACCACTTGTTCTATGTTGCCAAGTTCTGTAATAAATCCTGTTTCACCATGGTCAATGACTTCTGGTATCCCGCCAATATTGGTGCCAATACATGGGACACCGCACGCCATTGCTTCAAGTAACACGAGTCCAAAGCTTTCCTTTTCAGATAGCAAAAGTTTCAAGTCAGAAATGGAGAGCAGCTCGCTGACATTTTCTTGCTTTCCAAGAAAACGGACGTGATCACCAATCCCTAAATCTTCTACAAGTTGATAACAAGCCGAATATTCAGGTCCGTCACCAACCAGGAGTAGTTTGGAAGGTACACTACGATGAATATTTGCAAAAGCATGAATGACATCCGGAACCCGCTTCACTTGTCTAAAATTCGAAATATGAATCAATACTTTTTCACTATCCCGGATATTGTACTGGCCTTTCAACTCGTTATTGGGCCTATGAAAATACTCCCGTTCATCAACAAAATTGTAAATGACGTCCATGTCCTTTTGTGTATCCAACATTTTTTGTGTTTGCTTCACTAAACTATGGGAAACAGCTGTAACCCGATCTGATTTTTCGATGCCAAATTTAATCATTTGTTTTAAGCTTGAGTCTATGGCAAGCACGGTTATATCTGTTCCATGAAGTGTAGTGACAATTTTCACATTCCGTTCAGACATTTGCTTTGCTAATATCGCTAAGACAGCATGAGGCATAGCATAATGGACGTGCAGGATGTCGAGCTCCTCCCTATTAATTACCTCAGCCATTTTATTGGCAAGAGCTAGATCATAAGGAGGGTGTTGAAATACCGGATAATTACTTACTTCTACTTCATGATAATAAATATTTGGATAAATGCGATTTAATCGAAAAGGGACTTGTGATGTAATAAAGTGGATTTCATGTCCCTTTTCAGCTAAGATTTTTCCGAGTTCTGTCGCTATAACACCTGATCCTCCCACTGTGGGATAACATGTAATTCCAATTTTCGACATATCATTACACCTAATCTTTCTTTGCTAACTTTTCCTTGATAATCTCACGCCATTCGAAATCTCCTCTTTCTAAACCACGAATAAATATCTCTGCACTAGCTAAATTTGTAGCCAGCGGAATTCGATGTACATCACAAATACGGAGCAACGCACTTACATCCGGCTCATGGGGTTGAGCCGTTAAGGGGTCGCGAAAGAAAATGACCATGTCCATTTCATTCTGGGCAATTTTTGCACCAATTTGCTGATCACCGCCAACAGGACCAGACTGAAACCTAAAAACGTCTAAACCAGAGGCTTCAGAAATCTTTTTCCCGGTTGTTCCTGTAGCAAATAATTGGTGTTTTTTTAAGATATGTTTATACGCCATGGCAAAATGGATGATCTCTTGTTTCTTCTCATCATGTGCAATTAAAGCAATATTCATTCGGTGTCCCCTCCTACTTATTAGTCGAGCAAATGTTCAAGCCCATAGACTAGCACATCTATCTTCATAACTTCTGTAGCAGCAAGTTTTACGCCAGACATAAATGATTCACGATGATGGGAATCATGTTTGATTGTCAGCGTTTGACCAAGGCCGCCGAATATTACTTCCTGGTGGGCAACAAGACCCGGGAGTCTGACACTATGAATTTTCATTCCATCAACGTCCGCACCTCTTGCTCCTTCTAATGTTTCCTTTTCATCTGTGTGGCCCTGATGGTGCGATTCACGTTCCTCTTTTATTAATTCAGCTGTTTTAACAGCGGTACCTGAAGGAGCATCAAGCTTTTGATCATGATGCTTCTCAATAATTTCTACATCTTGAAAATGCTTGGCAGCCCATTTAGAAAATTGCATCATTAAGACAGCACCTACTGCAAAGTTTGGTGCAATGACAGTCCCTAGTTTTTTCGTTTCAGAAAGATTTGTCAGTTCCTCCATTTGTTCTTCAGTAAAACCTGTCGTTCCAACAACGGGGCGCACACCATTTTCAAGTGCAAGCTTCGTATGTTTATAGCCAAATTCAGGGGTCGTTAAATCAACAAGTACATCAGCATCTATCTCACTAAGACATTGCTCCGCATCTGTATAGATCACAGCATCTAACGCAGGCAATCCTGCAACATCTTTAACCTTGCTACCATCATATTTCCGGTCAATGCAGCCAACAAGCTTAAAATTATCTTCCTTTTCAATCATCCTAAGGGCTTCCTGTCCCATTTTTCCCCTTGGTCCAGCAACGATCATTTTAATTTGATTCATAGTTGTGTGTCGCTCCTTCTTTACGTGTCCAACGGTCTTTATCACGTGTTTCGATTTTACTCATAGACCTTTCAAATGCTTTAGATAAATCCATATCTAAAGAATTAGCAAAACAGGTAAGCACGAATATTACATCACCAAGTTCTTCTTCTAAAGCCTTCTCCTGCTCTGAAGACTTCTTTTTCTTCTCACCATATTGATGATTAATTTCCCTAGCCATCTCTCCGACTTCCTCTGTTAATCGAGCTTGCAAAGCAAGTGGAGAAAAATAACCTTCTTTAAATTGTGATATGTAATTATCCACACGCTTTTGAATGTCTTCTGTCGTATAAGTCATAGCAAAACGCTCCTTTACATGTTCCAACCTTCCTTACTAAATGGTAGCCAAAAGGGCGGCATTTGACAAATTATTAAGCTTCAACCCATTGTAGCATGGAAATCATTTCTTTATAATGTAATTCGTGTGTAACTTAATTTGGGGGTTGGCATATGAATTTTTTCGGTTTAAAGGTAAAAAATATTTTGTTCATATTAGTAGGCGCAGCCATCTTTTCATTTGGGCTTGTCCACTTTAACATTCAAAATGAATTAGGAGAAGGTGGATTTACAGGGATCACCCTACTGTTTCTCTATTTATTTAATTGGGATCCATCATTAATGAATATTATACTTAACATCCCTGTTCTTATTATCGGATGGAGAATACTTGGACGCAATACTTTTTTCTATTCTTTAATAGGGATTGTCGCTGTGTCTGTATTCATTTATTTATCACAACTATTTCTTATTGAGATTGACCTTGCCTCAGACTTAACGTTAGCTTCTTTATTTGCTGGTGTATTCGCCGGAGTGGGCTTAGGGATTATCTTTAGATATGGAGGGACAACAGGCGGAGTTGACATCATCGCAAGACTTATCCATAAATATTTGGGCTGGAGTATGGGCCGGGCTATGTTTTTATTTGATGCCATCGTTATTTTTACATCAATTGTTACTTATTTAAATCCTATAAAAGGGATGTACACCTTGGTCGCAGTGTTCATCGGAGCCAAAGTGATTGATTTTATTCAAGAGGGTGCTTATGCTGCAAGGGGGGCAACGATCATCTCTGAACACAGTGATCAAATTTCTATAGTAATCAATCAGGAAATGGATCGAGGAGTCACGGTACTAGAGGGAAAAGGTTCATTTACCGGCTCAAAAAGGGATATTCTTTACTGTGTAATCGGGAAAAATGAAATCGTTCGGCTTAAAACAATTATTAACAAAATTGATCCACACGCCTTCGTTGCTGTGAGTCACGTTCATGATGTATTAGGCGAAGGATTCACATTAGACGAGAACAAAAATCCATTACAAGACTAGGAGAAATGTGGCGAACTAATAGACCTTCACGCAAAAACCCCCATTGTTCTATGGTTAAGAACAATGGGGGTTTTATTGTTTTGTATATTTCAAATTACTCTTGATTCATTCCCACAAACATAAACACAAATCTTAGTAATTCAGCCAGGGCAACAAGAGCACCTGCTACATAGGTCATAGCGGCTGCATTAAGAACCTTTTTCGTTTTGCGTTCCTCATCATTTCTTATGGTTCCAGTAGATACTAGCTGTCCCATCGCCCTATTCGAAGCATCGAATTCCACCGGCAAAGTGATGAACTGGAACAACACAGCTGCAGCGAAGAAAATTATTCCAGCTAACGCTAAACCTGTGAAGCCAAGTAGGAATCCACCAATAATTAAGAAGATAGAGATGTTTGATCCAAAGCTTGCAACAGGTACTAATGCACTGCGGAATTTAAGAAACGCATATTCCTCTGCATCCTGAATCGCATGGCCCACCTCATGGGCGGAAACGGCAGATGAGGCCATAGAGCGACCGTGATAATTGTCTGACGAGAGTCGGATCACCTTAGAACGCGGATCATAGTGATCGGATAACATTCCTCTTACTTCTTCAATACGAACATTGAACAATCCATTATCATCAAGGATTTTACGAGCAACTTCTGCACCAGTCATTGATGAAGATGTCGGTACCTTTGAATATTTCTTATATGTCTTTTTAACACGTGATGAAGCCCAAATTGGAACGATTAATAATATCGCAAAATATAGTAAAAAACTGATCATGTTTCGCTCCTCCATCTTAGATGTGTACTGTATTATAAGACCAATTTTAGTCAAAATTCATTAAAAAATCAACTATTAAGCTTGTCGTGCGTTTTCTTTTCTTTTTTCTCTGCTACATATTTTCTTGCACCCACGTAAATGAGTGTAATAAGTATAGTACACCCTATAATCACTGCAGTCCAAATGAACGCATCATAGTTTATTACGGGTGTTTCATCTTCAAGCAGCTTGTCCAGTCGTCTAACTACATCCTGTTGTGTAGCTAACATTTCGCTGTTTCCAAATACAGCCACAGATTGAGTAACGACTGATAATTCTTTTTGATCAAAATATAACTGCAAAGTAGGAAGCAAAGCCTTCCAATTATTAACAAAGGACGCTCTGTCTTGATCTATTTGATCTATTTGATTTATTTGATTACGTAAGGTCTGAAGTTCTTGACGAGCATATTTCTGAGGGTGGTCACTACCCATAGCATTTATAAAGGATAAAAACTTCTCTACTTCCACCTTCTGTTCCTGTGACTGAACGCTTATGATCGGATCGATAAGTTTATTAAACATCTCCTGGTGTTGGTTAGATAAAGTACTAATATATTGTTCCATTTCCTTTTGTCGATTATTCAACATCCTATTCGCCAACTCATATTTTTCGTCATGATATAAGTGACGGTATTGTTCAGTGAATGAACTCCATGTATTGTGCTCAGCATGAATATACTTATGATGACCATTGTTTGGAATCCACAGGCTCAAACTGACAACGAAACATATGAGAATAGCCCGTCCCATCACACTCGTCCCCCTCAAATTCTATCTTACTAAATGTATATGAGAGAGATTCAATATTTAGACCGATTTGATCCGTCGATTTGTCTGAGTAAGAGCGTAACAAACAGCTATGGAGAAAATACTTAACCAAAATGTAAAATAACCAACCGCATTGAGATGTTCCATTATTGCTGGATAAACTGGCATTTGCCCAAACACATAGTCAATTACATCGTTATGAAGCGTCCAAATCGCAGCCACAACAATATGACGCATACGAATTCTATAATACGGGCTGTAAAGTATCCCTTGGATAGCCATAGCGCCGTGGGAAATGATGAGCATATAACTTGTCCATGGAAGCGCTCCATATTCTAAGAAGGTAAGCCCATTCATCACAACAGCCCACACACCATATTTCAATAAGGTAATGACAGCTAGCGCTTCGATATAGGGCACTTTTTTATTTAATAGGAAAAAGCCCAAAAATATGGTGAAAAACAAACTTGCCGTCGGACTATCTGGAACAAAGATAAGAAAGATCGGTTCAGTGACAGCTAATTGATTTTCGTACCAAATATATCCATATATTGTACCAAACAAGTTAACAAGGAATAATAATACAAGAAAAATTCGATTCGTTAATATGTATGAAATCATCGCTCTCATGTATCTACGCACTCCTATAATAAATGAACCGCGCTCTTTCGTATGAGCACGGTTCACTTTACCTTCATTATTTTACTATTCACCAGACCCAGAAGCTTCTCCACCTGAACCTTCTCCGCCGGTACCTTGAGCTTTAATGAATTCAGCTAATTGCTGAAGTTCCTCATCCGTTCCTTTAAAAACTCCAGCAGGCATTTCTCCAATACCATTTTGAGCTATATCTTTTATTTGTTCAACTGACATAGGCGTATCAAGTAATGATGGATAGTTGCCCTGTCCTTGTAGCTGATCTCCATGACAGCTCATACAGTTTTGTTCATATATAGCGTATCCCGGAGCTTCTGTATCTACTTCTGCTTCAACCGCTTCCACGTTCACCGCATATTTTTCTGAACGTGAAGCGTAGTCGGCATGTTCAACAGCCTCATAGGTTAACCAGAACGTAGCAATGAAACCAAGCATCATGAGACTAACGGCAATTGGACGCTTCGATGGACGTCTTCCTGGCCCGCGATCAAGAAATGGTGCTAACAGAAGTGCACCAAAAGCGAGTGTAGGTATAATAATCGCACCGACGACAATAAATTCTCCGCCTGCGTATTGATACTTTAAGAATTCATATAAAAATAAGAAATACCAGTCAGGCAACGGAATGTAACCAGCGTTGGTTGGATCTGCTTGTTGCTCAAGCGGTGACGGATGAGCCGCAGTCAAAATTAGAAATCCAATTAAGAAAACTGCTCCAACCAGCCATTCTTTAAGAAGAAAGTTAGGCCAAAACGCTTCCGTACGTCCAGGGTATTCTGAGTAATCTTTTGGTAAATTGGCTTTTTGTTCAGCAGGAATACGTGAATCTCCGACGAACTTCATCCCTTTTCCCCTATGCACAGCGTTCCCTCCTTTATGTCACTTACATTTTATAGTGGACCGGAAATACCTTGTTTACGGATTAAAACAAAGTGAACAGCCATTAATCCAAATAGTGCTGCAGGCAGGAAAAACACGTGAATGGCAAAGAAACGTGTTAACGTTTGTGCACCTACAATGGATGGATCTCCCGCAAGTAATGTTCTAATTTGATCTCCGATAAACGGTGTAGCTGCGGCAATTTCTAGACCTACCTGTGTTGCAAAATAAGCTTTGTTATCCCATGGAAGCAAGTAGCCAGTAAACCCTAGTCCAAGCATAACAAAGAATAATAGCACACCAACAATCCAGTTAAGTTCACGGGGCTTCTTATAAGCTCCCTGGAAGAATACCCGTAATGTATGTAGAAATAACATTACAATAACAAGGCTTGCACCCCAGTGGTGCATTCCGCGTACGATTTGTCCGTAAGCTACTTCTTTTTGTAAATAATAAACGGACTTCCAGGCATTTTCGATATCAGGCACATAATACATCGTTAAAAACATACCCGACAAAATTTGAATAACCGTGATAAAGAATGTCAAACCGCCAAAACAATAAACAAATGCTGAAAAATGATGGGCTGGGTTGACATGCTCAGGAACTTCGTGGTCGGCGATATCGCGCCAAAGCGGAGTGACGTCTACACGCTCATCGACCCAGTCATAAATCTTTTGTAGCATGAATTACGCCCCCTATCTTGATTGAGTTTCTCCGAGATAAAGCATGTTTTCTTCTACTTTGGTCTTATACACCGGTAGCGGTGCTGTAGGTGGTGTTCCCGGAACATTGACACCATCTTTTGTGTACCGACCGCCGTGACATGGGCAATAGAATTGATTCGGGAACTCTTCATTGGAAGCCCATGCTACTGTACATCCTAAGTGTGTACAGATTGGTGAGAGTGCTACAATCTCGTCATTTTCACTTCTGTACACCCATGCAGTTTTTTGTACTTTGGATTCATACCATGCATCCACTTGTTCAACTTGCCATTCAATACGCTGTGGTTCATTTGTAATTTCTTCAACTGATGCCACGGAATGGAATTCACCGGCAGCTGACGGTGTTAATACAGGATCAATGGCAAAACGAACCATTGGCGCAAGCATTCCAGCAGCCATAAAGCCACCTACACCAGTCAGTGTGTAGTTTAAAAATTGACGACGGGATACTCGTTGTTTATCGCTCATTCTTTTCCCCCCTCTATGCTGTAATCCATGCGACATGGATCGTTTACATACAGTTTACTAGGACATTACTATGATAGCGTAATCTTAAAGCGGGGTCAATAAAATCTCTAGTGTTATCTCAACTTTTACTAGTTACCAATACGCTTGAATTAATTCATTGACTTGTTTCACTTGCTCTTTCACAAAGGACTTCGTTTCGGTAGATTGTAAGTCACCATCAGCTATACCCGGTATCCATAGTAAATGCCCATTTAAATCCGATTCATACTTCTTCCATTTTGCATCAAAGGTAAATAAAAAAACATGTTCAAAAGGCTGTTGTTGAAAATGTTCCACCCATTGGTTCATTCGGGAGATTTCACTTTCATGATAGTTTGTTAAGTAATAATATTCAGGGGCTAAGAACATACGGCCTTTGTATTCTTTTTCAATTAAATTTGTAAAAATCTGATTGAGTTCCCTTTGGAATGCTTCTTTCGTCATTCTGTTATCCGATGCTGGATCAAAAGAAATGATCGGTATCAAGACTGTATCCACATACTCTTTTTCCGGGAGATATTGCTTTGTATCCTGCTTTGTCCATTGCACGTTATATCACTATCCTTTCTTACTTGTCCCTATTTTACTAAAAAAAGTGTAAAAAAGAAAAGCTAAGGGGAAATTCTTCCCCTTAGCTTTTCTTTTGAATTTGTTTCTTTACTTTGATCAATTCGTTACTCAAGGTAATGAATTCTGATTGATCCCCGTTGATCAGTGCGAGATCGATTTGCTTTTCAAGTTCTTTCTTTCTAAAAGTTAGAATGCTGGAAGTTAGCAATTCATCCGCTTCAACTTTATCACGATCGTTTACATAATAATCTTTAGGTAAATAAGGATTATCTTCTAACACGAGGGCATACATTGAACTTTTATGTGCGTCTTCGAAGTTCATTTGTATATAAACAGGCTCATCTTGATTCATTCTAAGGTCATGAAATGACTTCTCTGCATCATTTGTCATCACCTGACCTTTATAAAAGCGAAAAGGTGGGTCTTGCACCCCCTGGGCACTAATCTCCATTCCCCTCGGACACAGTTTAACCTCTTGAACAAAATGGACGTCGGAAAGCAGTGATTCGTGATTAATTAGGTAGTTAAGAATCCATACACTTTCTCTTTTTTTCAATTGGTAATGGTTTAAAAACCAGCGAACAAAGTCCTTTTTTTCATTGACGGAAATAGGTGTTTGCATCGGCGCCCCTCCTGCGCTAATTGATCACATTATTCTTCTTTCAATCGGCTGACAAAGTCTTCTATTTCAGTATCAGTAGGATCGACGGCTAAATATTCTTCTAACACTTTACGTCCTTCATTCATTTTTCCTTCTTCTACTAAGAAATATCCATATGCCTTAAGAAATACATCGTCTTCTTTAAGAGAAGGATAAGCATTCTCATAATGAATGTATGCTTGCTTATAATCCTCGACTTCCTCATAAGCTTTGGCCAATTCAAACAGGTAATAAGGATCTTCTTCACCAAGGGTTATTAATTGATTAATTAAGTCTATGATCGCATCATAATCCTTATCACTTTTATAATTTTCAATTAAGAAAAGTACAGCTTCTTTATAACCTGGATCTAAAGCTACTGCCTCTCTCATTAGTCGATAGCCTTCCTCTTTTTCCCCCGTTTTGTGATACAGTGTTCCCGCCAAGTGATACAGTTCTTTGTTGAACTCATCCTTCGCCAGTCCTTTATTGACCATTTCAAGTGCTTCTTTCGCCATTCCTTCTGCATCATAAGCTTGTGCTAATAAAGGATAGACAGATTGAAAGTAAGGATCTTCTTCAATCAGACGCTCCCATATATTAATCGCAATATCATTTCTTAGAGCTTGGAATGCAACAAATCCATAACGGAACATCACATCTGGATTATCTTCTTCTACCTTTTGGAAGTAATCAAGGGATTGCTCAAATTCACCTGTTGCTGCATAGGCTTCAGCCAATCTGGCGGCTACCTCAATATCACCAATTACTGGCTGATGATGCATTGCATTTTCATAGAAAGGGATACTCTTGTTATATTCCCCATTTGAAAAAGAGAGTTCACCTAACGCAAAATCAATGACCGCTTCGTTTGGTTCTACTTGTTTAGCCGTGAGCAGTTTCTGTTCAGCTACTTCAAACAGCCCTTGTGATTGATAGAGGTCGGCTAGCTGGATAAGAGATTGCAAATAGTCCTCATCTTCTGGACCAAATTGATTGAGAATCTCAATAGCTTCATCGTCTTCTTCTAAATCAATATGAATTTCAGCCATCATTACTTTAAGTTCTTGTTCTTTGGGGTATCGCTGCATCAGTTCCTGTAAGATTGATTTCGCTTCTCCAAGCATCCCCCATTGAATATAGAGCTCGGCAATGGTGAAGCGTTCTTCTTCATCAGCTTCTGGTAAATAGGATTGTAGTGTATTCAATGCTTCTTCCGGCTTCTTGGCTTCCATTTGATGAATAGCTTTGTGAATCTCTTCCATAACGACTCCCTCTCTAGCATTTATACAAAATGTTGATAAATTGAACCTTTATAGTGGATCCCCGGTTCAAGATCTTGTATTTTCTGGTCTACTTGTACGACTCTGCCACGCATAACTGTGATATTCGGAACAGCATCATGATATCTGAATTCAGCGTGATCATCAACCATCAAGCCTTCTTCGTCGTAGTAAAGGTTATAATCCGCAAAGCTGCGATTCATAAATCCACCTTTATACGGGAAGATTCCACTATCCTTTAAATTCGATCTTGATAATGGGGCTTCTGTAAGAGGGTCTGTTAACCTTATGATACCATACCGATCACTTATTTTTACCCATAACTTATCGTGAATCATCTTTCTAATTCTGCGATTTCTGACAAGAAGTGCAAGCGGGATTCTTTTAAGAGCTTGGGCTTGTACGACCCAATCCCATGCTGGCTCATCTAATCCCTGCTCATCCTCTACATCAATGAGAATAAATGGGCAAGATTGGCGGGAAAAATAGCGAACCATCTCTTGTGTTATTGCTAGAGGTGAAATGGTAGGAACAATCATATAATCAATGGGCAGATACCTGAACTGTTCTATAAATTGTTGGTACATCGATTTAAAATGAAAACTTGTTTTAATGGGAAATTGAATAAGGAGAAGGGTACATCCCTTTTGAATATACTGTTGACAGTCTAGGATGGGTGAAGGCGAGCGGCTTAACGGCTTGTCTAAGTCAAGCATAACATGTCCTGGGGTTGCAATGAAGCCTGTGACATCCATTTGCTTAAAATCGTTGATCCATAATGTTCGTTTCGAGAAGCGTTGCTGATAAACAGAAATTTGCCGAGTAAGGGCTTGATTGCCCTTGAGAGTATGAACATTAAACCAATAAGCTCCCATACGATAACCTCCAAAAAGGCTTTTTATATCGTATGAGAGCAATCACTGTTCTATGAAAATTATTTCATAATACGAGATAAATGTTCAAAAAAGTTGGGATAAGAGATATTAATACAATCCTTATCTTCAATAGTCACGTTAGAATCTGTTATTAGTGATGCGATTGCATTCATCATTCCAATACGATGATCACCGTAAGAATGAACGACTGCCCCTGTTAAAGGTGTAGGCCCGTGAATGATTAAACCATCATCCGTCGATTCAATGTTAGCTCCCAGTGCTATTAAATTTTGGGCAACGGCCGCAATTCGATCTGTCTCTTTCACACGTAGTTCCTTAGCATCTTTAATGACCGTTGTCCCTTCTGCTTGTGTCGCTGCTAATGCTAGAATAGGAATTTCATCGATTAAGTTAGCAATGATATCGCCTTCAACTGTCAGCGCTTCCAGTGGGCCTGATTTTACTGTAACGTCACCGACAGGTTCATGACCGACATAAGTTTGGTTGGAAATGGCAAGGTTGGCCCCCATCCTTTGTAAGGTAGTAATAATTCCATCTCTTGTGGGATTTAAACCTACGTTCTTTATGGTCAACTCACTATCTTGGGTTAGTAATCCAGCAACGAAAAAGAAAGCTGCTGAAGATATGTCGCCAGGTATATGTAAATCTGAGGCCATCGGCTGCTGATTACCAGGAACAGTGATCACATTTTCATTTTTGTTTATTGTAATTCCGTACTGTGGCATAAGCATTTCTGTATGATTTCGAGTGATTCCTCTTTCATAAACCTTTGTTTCCCCTTCTGCCAGCATCCCAGCTAGCAATAAAGCCGACTTAACTTGAGCGCTCTTCACATTCATTTCTATTGTTACACCTGATAACTTCCTACCTTTAAAGGCGAGCGGCAACTGTGTGGCTTCCGTTCGGCCGTATATATGTGCGCCCATCTTCTCAAGAGGAACAACGACGCGGTCCATTGGACGTTTAGCTAACGACTCATCCCCATAAGCAACAGTGAACAGTGGTAAACCCGCTAATACACCACTCATTAAACGAGCAGTAGTTCCTGAATTACCAAAATATATAGGTGCTGCGGGTTCTGTTAAATGTTTAATTCCCCGCCCATAGATCGTTAACTTATCCGCCTCTTGATCAATTCGGACTCCTAGTTTTCTAAAAGCCTCTACAGTGCGTAGACAGTCTTCTCCAGTTAGGAAGTTATACACATATGATGTTCCTTCTGCCAACGATGAAAAAATAACAGCACGGTGTGAGATAGATTTATCGCCTGGTACTTGCAATGCGCCATGTAAACCCTTGGTAGCTGGTTGTAATTCAATTGTCGTCATACAGCGGCCTCCTTAATCCTGAATCATCACTTCATATCCTTTATTAAGCAGTGATTGATAGCTGGCTTGTTGTTCCTTCCCCGTCTGAAAACTAATTCTAAGCACACCTGTTATTCCCTCTCTTATTTCAAGTATACGAATATTTTTGATACTAATCTCTTTTTCAGCTAGTAATTTAATAACCTTATGAATCGCGCCTGGTTGGTCATGAATATCTACATAGACATCGTAAAAGGCAGGAATAGCCCCCTTTTCACGAATAGGTAAGCCATCACGATAATTTTTTGCTTCAACTAAATACTGATAGGTGGACTGAGCTTCACCATTTTCAAGCAACCGCTTCATATGTTTCATTTCTTCGATCCAATCCTCAAGCATATGAATTAACAGCTTTTTGTTTTGAAAAAAGATATCCTGCCATAGTTTTGGGTTGCTTGAAGAAATTCTAGTAATATCTCGAAATCCTCCCGCAGCCAAGTGCTCAAGCGTCGGATGAGTTTTCTGCCATTTTTTAGCCTGATGGACGAGTGATGACGCGATCAGGTGTGGGAAGTGGGAAATCACTGCCGTCATTTCATCATGCTCTTTTGTCGAGAGCGTTAAGAATCTGGCTCCTGTTTTTGAGAAAAGCTCTTGAAGAACGGAAGCATCGGCGGAATTCGCCCCCTTAGCCGGCGTTAACACAAAAATTGCATTTTCGAATAAATGCGGCTTTGCAGCAGTATATCCTTGTTTATGGGAGCCCGCCATGGGATGGCCGCCTACGAATGAAACCAATGGATTTGTAAGCTCCTGGGCAGCCTGCAAAACTTGACTCTTAACAGAGGACACATCTGTGACGAGTAAAGGTTTATCTAGTCTTAAATCATTCAGCTGTTTTACATACTCGATCGTTGTTGATATCGGCGTAGCGAGAACTAACACGTCAGCTTCTTCAACACCCTTTGAGAACTCTTCCACCTGCTCATGAATGACACCTTGTTTCTTGGCGATGGCAAGTGTTTGGGGATCAGGGTCCATCCCGGTGATCTTTACATTTTTTTGTTTGGCTACATTCATTGCCAGTGATCCGCCAATTAACCCCAACCCGACAAAAAATATCGTTTGGCTCATTTAAGAATGCCTGCAAGCTTTTGTTGTATTTCCTGTTGAACAATCGCCATATCCTCTTTATCACCAATTGTCAGCCTGATGGACTGAGGAATACCAAGTGCTTCCCCAGCACGAACAATAAATCCTTTACTTAACAAGTGTTCAAACATCTCATCGCCACTAATAGGTAAATGAATAAGAACAAAGTTGGCTTCTGATTCGTAGTAACTAATCTGGTTTTCATCTAAGAATGACATAAGCGATTGTTTGTTTTTGGCGTTTTCGGTTGTTGTTTCTTCTATAAACGACTGATCATCGAGGGCGATGATCGCTGCCGCTTGTGCAATCGTCGAAGTGTTAAAGGGTTCTCTTGATGGTTCAAGTATGTGAATTAAAGGTTTTGCTGCAACACCATAACCAATTCTAAGACCTGCTAAGCCATATGCTTTTGAAAATGTGCGGAGCACGATTAAATTCTCATAGTTCTGTAAAGCTGCGATGGAATCAAAGTAATCTTCCGTTTTCATGTATTCATAGTACGCTTCATCAATAACAACCAACACATGAGATGGGCAATTTTTCATAAATTCACTAAGAACGTTGTCATTAATATGTGCGCCTGTAGGGTTATTCGGTGTACATAGCCAAAGAACGCGCGTATGTGCATCCACCTGCTGAAGCATTTCGTCAAGATCATGATGGCCATTGTTCAATGGAACCTCTCTCACTTCAGCCCCTTCAATTAACGCGTTGTGCCGATACTGAGGGAAAGTAGGTGCGGCCATAACCGTATTCGCTCCAGGCTCTAAGAAGGTACGACAGATGACTTGTACGATCTCGTCAGAGCCATTACCAAAAATGAGTTGTTCCTCATCCACATTTAAAAAGCCGGCCATCTTTTTGCGTAATGTCGCTGCATACCCGTCAGGATATTTCTCAAGCTGGGTAATTAAATCCGGTAGCTGCTTCTTTACTTCTGAGGAAAAGCCAAAAGGATTTTCATTGGAAGCTAGCTTAACGATCCGGTCAAGATTATGCTCACGCTTGACTTCTTCAATTTGTTTGCCCGGTTTATATGGGGTCATTTGTTTTAGAATTTCTTTTGACTTCATAAAAAACACTCCTCCTTAGCTTCTTAAATCTGGTCTCAACTGTTTGGCATTGTAATGATAAACATGTTGAATTTGCTCTTGTACTCGAGAGGTTTCAACTGTCACCATCACACGAATACAGCGGGCTAAACTATTAGGAACAGGGATTTCCTGCATACACATTACTGGTACATGTGTCCAACCTTCAAGCTTTCGTAACGATTTTGCTGGGAATGCTCCATCTAAATCAGCTGTGACAGTAAAAAAAACAGACGTCACATTTTCCGCCTTTATATCATTTTGCTTTATAACAGCCAGCATTAACTCATGCGCTTTTTCAATAATCGCTTCCCCATCATTTTTATCTACGGTTGTAGCTCCCCTAACTCCTCTGATCAACGATACGTCCCCCTTCTTTTTGAACAAAATCATTAAGTGACTGGATTAATTCTTGATCAGTCAGTTTGATGACAGTTGGTGATCCTACTTCATTTAATAAGACGTAGTGGATTGAATTTTCAAGCGTCTTTTTATCCAATTTCATTCTTTTTAAGGTGGCTTCTACATCAATACGGGCAAGCAAGTGTAGTGGATAATTGTTGTCGTCAAGCCATTTCTGATATTGGGAGTATGGTAATTTGGCAGCTAATTTTACCTGACTTATCTTCATTGCAAATAACATTCCGATGGCCACCGCCTCTCCATGTGTTACCTCGCCATAACCAAATTCCGCCTCAAGGGCGTGGGCTAAAGTATGGCCCAAATTTAAATGCTTACGCACACCTGTCTCTCGTTCGTCGGATTCGACAATTTGAGCTTTTACACGAATACCTGATGTGAGGTGATCAATTAAATCATCCTCTTCTATCGATTCAAGAGAGGTATCCATTAAGTGTTGAAACCATTTTGAATCACTTAGTAATGCATGCTTAACAACCTCGCCATACCCGGATCTGACTTCCTGTATTGATAAGGTAGTGATTGTTTCTGTATCGTAGATGACTTGTACGGGACTATAAAAACTTCCGATCAAATTCTTCCCTTTGTCATGATTTATTGCTACTTTGCCACCTACACTGCTGTCATGGGCTAAGATCGTTGTTGGCATTTGCAAAAAGTCGATTCCTCTTAGATAGGTGGCAGCCACGAATCCTGCTAAATCACCGATGACCCCTCCGCCAAGAGCTATGATCAGTGAACTGCGATCAAGTTGATCTTCCAGACAGCGATCGAGTAATCCACTGTAGCAGATGACACTTTTCGATTGTTCCCCTGCTGGAACAATCTCCGAAGAAACCACTGTATCACTTCCAAAAGCAGCAACAACATCTTTCAAATATAACGGAGCGACACTAGAATCTGTAATAACCAACACTTTGGAATAGTTATTTTTTAATAAATCAGATAGTTGATGCCGTAATCCAGCCCCTATATTAACCTGATAGTCATTTGAGGACGATCGAATCGTTAATGTAGTCATTTAGAAGCTGCGAACCTCCTTGCGATAATCATCTACTGCACGCTTAAGACGCGGAAAATAGTCAGAAGGAAATTCTTCCGTAATTGCTTTAGCAAGCTCAAATGCAACGATGTGTTCCATAACAACAGAAGCTGCCGGGACCGCACAAGAGTCAGAACGTTCTATACTCGCTTGGAAAGGTTCTTTTGTTTCGATATCAACACTTTGCAAAGGTTTATATAACGTAGGGATCGGCTTCATGACACCTTTTACAATAATAGGCATCCCTGTCGTCATTCCACCTTCAAAACCTCCTAGGCGGTTTGTGCCACGGTAATAGCCACGTTCCTCACTCCATAAAATTTCATCATGGACTTCACTGCCATTCTTTCTAGCCGCTTCGAAGCCAATACCGAACTCTACCCCCTTAAAAGCATTGATACTCATCACACTTCCAGCAATTCTCCCATCTAATTTACGATCATACTGGACATAGGATCCTAATCCCGGCGGCATCCCTTCAACATATACTTCTGCAACCCCACCAATCGAATCTCCTTCTTTTTTAGCTTGGTCAATCGCTTCCATCATTTTATTGGCTGCTTTTTCATCAAACGTACGGACTGGAGATGCTTCTGATATAGCTGCACGTTCTTTGAGCGATAGACTTTCATCAACATCACTGACAATGCCAGCGATCTCACGAACATAGCCAGCTACTTCTATTCCAAGTTCACGCAGCAAAATTTTCGCAACAGCACCTGCCCCTACTCTAGCTGCCGTTTCACGGGCTGACGAACGTTCTAACACATTTCGCATATCCCTGTGACCATATTTCAAACCACCATTTAAATCTGCGTGACCAGGTCTTGGCCTCGAAATTGTCCTTCTCACCTCAGCATCGTCAGCGAGTGGCTCATCCCCCATTATATTGCGCCAGTGCTTAAAGTCATCATTATGTACAACTAGCGAGATTGGTGAGCCAAGTGTGTACCCGTGTCGGACACCGCTCGTGATCTCTACTAAATCTTTTTCAATTTGCATTCTCCGGCCACGTCCATGTCCTCCTTGTCGACGAATCAATGATTCATTAATTTGATCTGCAACAATAGGAAGATGTGATGGTACCCCTTCGATAATTGTTGTCAATTGCTTCCCATGTGATTCTCCAGCTGTTAAATAACGCATAGATGACGACCCCCTGTAGTAAATTTTAAATATTACTATATCATACACATCGATATTTGTGTGCTTTAACGTTGCAAAGTTTTAAAAAATCAATAAATTTGCGTTTATATCACTAGCATTTGGAAGCCTCGTGTTCTCTCAAGTAATGATTCTCACTCTTTTTTATAAAAAAATGTATCAAATGAACGGAAACTGTACTGGTTGGGTGTGAAAATTTGTTCCGTACTTCCTACAAAAAAGATTCCACCTTTGTTTAATGCTTCACTAAATTTGGTATAGATTCTTGATTTGGCCTCTTCTGTAAAGTAGATAAGCACATTTCTGCATACGATTAAATCACAATAGCTTTCATAGCGGTCAGCTAGTAAATTCTGCTTTTTAAATATGACACATTGTTTTATATTGTTGTTTATTTTATACAAATTCTTTTGCTGTGTAAAATACTGTTTCTTCACTTCATTAGGCATTTCTCTTAATGAACGCTCAGGATAGACTCCAAGCTCTGCCCGTTGTATTGCTTTTTCATCGATATCTGTTGCAATCACTTTAATTTTTTCGAGTGGGATATATTGACTAAGAATGATTGCTAACGTGTAGGGTTCTTCTCCTGTTGAACAAGCTGCACTCCATACTTTAATTTTCCTGTTTTCCTTCAATAAGTGGGGAAGAACTTTCTTTTCAAGCACATCCCATCTTTGTCGGTTACGATAAAATTCAGATACGTTGATTGTCATCCTATCTAGCAGTTCATTAAATAATTCTCCATTGCCATGTAATGATTGGTAATAGTCACGGAAATTACCAAATCCCCTTCGATCACGTAAGGTTGTCAATCTACGCTTCATTTGCGCTTCTTTATAAAGATATAAATCGATGCCAGATTTCTGTTTAATTTTTGTGACAAACTCGTCATAATCATGGCTCATAATAATGCTCCTAACGTCCCATTATCTTTTAAGACTACTCCAAGGAGCTTGATGTGTAAATATTTATAGACAATAAAAAAACCGCCTTCCATAAAAAGGCGGTTGTTACGTTTATTTAATAGACCCATGTCAGGTTATCTTTTTGATATGGAATTAGCTCCGATTCATCAAAAAATAGATTGATTTCACGTTCAGCGCTTTCACTAGAGTCTGATCCGTGAATAACATTTTTGCCAACTGTGACACCGTAATCCCCACGAATTGTACCCGTTGTAGCATCTTTAGGGTTCGTAGCTCCCATCATTTGACGTGCTGTAGCAATGACATTTTCCCCTTCCCATACCATTGCAAATACAGGTCCAGAAGTAATGAATCCTACAAGCTCTCCGAAGAAAGGCTTATCACTATGCTCTCCGTAATGTTCTTCAGCAAGCGCTTGTTTAATCGTCATCAATTTTGCACCAACCAGTTTGTAGCCTTTCTTTTCGAACCTCGAAGTAATATCTCCAATCAGATTTCTTTGTACACCATCAGGTTTAACCATTAAAAATGTCTTTTCCATGAATACTCACCTCAAGCTTTATGTATAGTCTGAAAGCGCTTTTAACAAGTGCCATTAAAGATTCTACCAAAGAATACGGATTGTGGCAAACTCTTACGCTCTTCTTTTTCCAATATATTTAGCAATCCCTTTGAGTGTTTGCTTTGCTCGTAAATTAGGCAGCTCATTTAATGATTGGTAGGCTTTGCTTAAATATTGGTCACTCACCTCTAGAGAGCGTTCAATCGAACCATTGGATTGGATCTTTTCGAGCAATGGAGCAATGTCAGCAGATGTAAGCTCCTTCTCACCCTTAAATATGTCTTTCAGTTGTTGTTTGAATTCTTTATCCTCCATAGAAAACAGAACAGGTAAAGTAATGTTCCCTTGAAGCAAATCACTTCCTGCTGGTTTGCCTAGATCTTTCTCAGATGCTGTAAAATCTAATACGTCATCGATGATTTGATAGGACATCCCTACGTAGTAGCCATAGCGATATAAAGCAAGCTCTTTTTCTTTAGGAGCGTTTGCAGCAATGGCGCCTAAGCGGCAGCTTGCAGCAATAAGAATAGCCGTCTTTCTTTTGATTCGACGCAAGTAGTTCCTGAAGTTCTGCTCCACAGTATATTTATCTTGTATTTGATCAATTTCGCCTAAACAGAGTTCGACCATAGTCCTCGCCAAAATTTGATGTGCTCTTGGATTATCAAGTGTTGATAAATTTTCTAATGAACGGGCAAAAATGTAATCGCCTGTGTACATCGCAATTCGGTTGTCCCATTTTGATTTAATCGTAGGTTGGCCTCTTCGGAGTTCAGCTTCGTCAATCACATCATCATGAACGAGTGAAGCTGTATGTATTAGTTCAAGAGACACAGCGACAGCTTTCATCCGCTCTAGGTTGTAGTCGCCAAATTTCCCTGCAAGCAAAACAAAAACTGGACGGATCCGTTTTCCGCCCGCATGCAGTAGTTGCCCTGAGGCTTCACGAAGAACAGGGTTTCCTGACTGAATCGTTTCGTTTACTGCATCTTCAATTTTAGCTAGATCCTGCTTTAAAAATGAATAAATCATCGCTAATTTCATTAATCATCATCCCCGGTCATTACAATTGCTTCCTCCCGATATGCATGGCTGCCACGCCACCAGTGTAGGGTTTCACTTCAACATTTTTTAATCCTGCTCGATAAAACATCGCTGCTAATTCATTTTTACCCGGGAAATCCTTTGCCGATTCATGAAGCCAGCTATACTCTTGATAACTTTTAGCAAACAGTTTTCCAAACAACGGCATAATGTTTCTAAAATAAAAATAGTAAAGGCGCTTAAAGATTGGGTTTGTAGGCTGAGAAGTTTCTAAACAAACAACTTTCCCTCCCGGCTTAACTACCCGCTGCATTTCTTTAAGTACTTGTAGGTAATCCGGAACATTTCTTAAACCAAACCCAATCGTTACATAATCGAACTGATTATCTTCAAATGGAAGTTCCATTGCATTCCCATGCTCAAATTCCACTTGCGTTTTACGTGCAGCTATTTTCTTTTTTATTCCGACTGAAAGCATATTGTCACTAAAATCCAGCCCGACTGCCTTACCAGTAGGCCCGACTTCCTCTGCCAAAGCCATTGTCCAATCTCCCGTGCCGCAGCACACATCGAGAGTGTGATCACCTTTTGAAACGTTCATACGCTTCATAACATCTTTCCGCCATAACCTATGCTGTTGAAATGAAATAATAGAATTCATCCGGTCATAACGGTTATATATATTCTCAAACACGTGATGGACACGTTCCTCTTTCGATTGTTGCTGCATCGTTTATCCTTCCTCTACGATAGGTTTCTCATAAAACTTGTCATGGATAGCTGTATGGATATAAGACTTCAGCCATTTGAAATGAATTGGCAACTGAGAAACAGTAGCCTCTAAACGGGTAATATGTTTTTGCAACATTTGCTCTAAGCTCAACATGACCTGGGTACTAGTTTCAAGCGATCCCGGTTGTCTCACCAGAAGATCAATAACAGGGGAAGATTTACCTTCTTGATAACTTGTTTTTTCATCAATAAGTCTTTTCGCCAGCAGCCATTCTCCAGCCATATCATTGATCGTCGTCTTCTGAACGTAAGTAGCTACACGTTGAATGAGCAATGACTCAATTTTTTTGAGCGAAATTAAAAATTCTTGAAAGGAATCCACATCTTTGTAATATAGTTCCATTTTCAATTCGTTTATTTCCTTAATCGCTCCGGCAAGAGTCCGTATCATAGGAATATCGTCGAGCTTTGAAAGTAAATAATAATACAGACCACTGTAATAGTCTCCGGCGAGCACAGTAAGTTGCCGAGTGCGAATGGTTTCCTTCTCATCGTCTTCATCAGTCAACGTGACCAGATCGTGAGTATCAAGGGCTATTTGAACGAGCATCGTTGTAATCACATACTGCTCTCTTTTAACAGGAGATAGTGTGGTGTGATCCATTATTGAAGACAAGATAACAAGCTTGTCTTCATCAATGATTGGCTCTGGAATGAACTTCGCCAAAAAAGGGTGGCGAACATGGGAGGCTATCTTCTGTTTGAGTTGTTCTATATTCATTTCTGATGTGTTCACCTTTTATCACCTAGTCCCTTTCATAAACACGATTAAAGTCACATTCATTATAGCATATATCGATGATCGAAGCCTTTTTTATGTATTATAAAGTCGGGAGCAGAGCAAATTACTCTGCTTCTGTCGTCATTTCTCCGTGACGTGTTTGAATGACAGCTTTACCACGAACTTTAACTGCAGATGTATGCTCAGTGAACTGGGCAATCATCACTTCTCCACGATCGAGCTTTTCAGAATGGTGAAAACGCGTGTCTGTACCTCTAGTCAAACCTATCACGTTCACACCGTCTTCTTGTGCTTTAATTACAAAAAAGTCATTTTCGGATACTGCCATCAGTCTCTCCCCTTTCTAGTCTCACTATCTCTTACTACTCGTATTATGTCAAAATTAGAAGCTTTTTGCTATTAAAAAAGGGTGCTAAAATTAGCACCCCCTTTTTGGCCCTATGTAGCTATTTATTTAACAGCATCTTTTAGGGCTTTACCTGGTTTGAAAGCTGGAACTTTACTTGCAGAGATTTCGATCTCCTCACCAGTCTGTGGGTTACGGCCTTTACGTGCCGCACGTTCACGTACTTCGAAGTTACCGAATCCGATAAGCTGTACTTTCTCACCATCTTGTAGTGATCCCATGATAGATTCGAATACAGAGTCAACTGCCTGAGTTGCATCTTTTTTAGAAAGCTCTGCTTTTTCTGATACAGCATTAATTAGATCAGTTTTGTTCATGACATTCACCTCCTCCCAAGAAGGTTGGTCTCTTTCAAGTGAAACTACTTTCACTCAAAATGCTTATTTAACAGTCATCATTTGATGACAAGCCTTATAATAAACGAGTTTGCCGTATAATTCAATAGAGAATCGTCGATAAATCGCTTAGCGAAGCGATTTTCCTAATTCTTTACCAAGATTTTATAGACATTTTCAATAAACCCCTCGTAACAACAAAAACCTTCTAACCCCTATTATATCAAGGTTTTAGAAGGTTTATACTTAGTTTATCCTCTATTTATAAAAGTTTTTCGTCATAAATACATCATACTAGATATTTTTTTAGCAAAAAAATTAAAACGGCCCTGTTAGGAGCCGTTATAAGATAATTGCAATCATTCCGCCAGAGCCTTCATTGATGATTCTCTCCAGCGTATCTTTTAATTTATACCTAGCATTCTCTGGCATTAGAGATAGTTTAGCTTGAATGCCTTCTCTCACAATTGAGCTTAACGATCTTCCAAAGATATCTGAATTCCAAATGGAAAGTGGATCCTCTTCAAAATCCTGCATTAAATAGCGTACAAGCTCTTCACTTTGCTTCTCTGTCCCAATAATTGGGGAAAACTCTGATTGAACATCGACTTTCACCATATGAATCGATGGAGCTACTGCTCTCAGTCTCACACCAAACCTTGAGCCTTGTCTAATGATTTCTGGCTCATCAAGTTGCATGTCCTCTAAAGTAGGGGCCGCAATGCCATAACCGGTTTGTTTTACCATTTGCAGGGCATCAGCGACTTGATCATACTCCCTTTTTGCATGGGAAAAGTCTTGCATGATTTCAAGGAGATGATCTTTTCCTCTAATTTCTTCACCCACAATTTCCTTTAACACGTGGTCATATAGATATTCTGGCGCTTGCAGATCAATCTCGGCGACCCCTTCACCAAGATCCATCCCTGAAATGTGTGCCCCGGTAATATGTTCATATTGATCAAAATTTCCAATCACTTCATCTACATCCCGCAATCGTTTAATGTCCTGCACCGTTTCTTCAATTGCGTTTTGCAAATTATTACGCAGCCAGTGTCTAGAGTCAAGAACCATTACCCAGCTAGGAAGATTAACATTGACTTCTAATACTGGGAACTCGAACAATGCCTCACGCAGCACGTTTTGCACATCCTGTTCGCGCATACTTTCTACAGATAAAGCGAGAACAGGAATGTCATATTTCTCAGCAAGTTCTTGTCTGAGCCTCTCCGTGTTTTCATTGTGCGGTTGTGCTGAGTTTACGACCATGATAAATGGTTTTCCAACTTCTCGAAGTTCACTGACGATTTTTTCTTCAGATGCGACGTAATCTTCACGGGCGATTTCGCCGATCGTACCATCTGTTGTCACAACAACTCCGATCGTTGAATGTTCCTGAATAACTTTATGTGTACCGATCTCTGCGGCTTCATGAAAAGGAATCGCCTCTTCATACCATGGTGTATGAACCATTCTCGGGCCATGCTCATCCTCATACCCAACTGCCCCATCAACAGCATAACCAACACAGTCTACCATTCTTACTCGAATGTCTAAATGCTCGTCAATACTTATACTGGCTGCTTGATTGGGTACAAATTTTGGCTCTGTAGTCATAATCGTTTTCCCTGCCGCACTCTGTGGCAGTTCGTCAAGAGCACGCTCTCTTTCCGACTCCTCCTTCATATTCGGGATGACGACAAGTTCCATGAATTTCTTAATAAACGTCGATTTTCCTGTCCGTACTGCGCCCACTACCCCTAAATAAATATCTCCATTCGTCCGTTTGGAAATATCGCTAAAGATATCTACTTTCTCCAAAGGATCCCTCCCAGATAAAATTTCACCATCATACAAGCCTGGACACTCTCATTCTATGACTGGTTCCTAGTGGATTATGCCAGATAATTAGAAGTTATATTTATTTATTAGAAAAAACAATCCGGTGATGAAACCAAAAGACCACTACTAATCTTAGCAGTGGTCTTTTTGGTTAAGAAGGAAGCTCAGACATAAAGATAGGCTCACCATCCATTATTGTATAGGGTACAGAATAAGCCGGAGAAAATGGCGTATAGTCTGTTAGTAAATAACGAATGTCATCCCCTGTTTGATAATTATGTTCTTTTGTACGTATATATTCATATAAATCTTTTCTGTAATCAATCAGCAACTTCCCTTGCTCATTAATATAGATGGGCAGCATCTGTTGAGAGTAGGGGCTGTCTACCGTTGGGGCCTCTTCTAAGCCAACAGCTTCATAGTCAATACTGTAGACCCCTTTGGCAACTTTTTCATGAAAAGGTGGGTATTTATTTTCCTGTTGATAAAATTCTACCTTAAGCTGCAAAGAGCGAAGTGCCTCTGTTGTACGTAAGTCAACCAGCTTCACTGTAGGGTTATCTTCAGGTGTTATAATTGTATATTCGTAATGGCCTCCATTTATAAACGATGTCCCTGGCGGCTCACCAATAAGCCCCCTTTGCTTAAGTTTACTGAAATCAATCGGATACTTTAAAAAAATAGGTGTATCTTGACCTTTGGTTTTTATAGGTAATAATCCTGATTCCTGCTTATTATATTGATCAACAGCCTTTTGTATGGCGTCTAATTGAGCCTGGTTTGGCATTTTATTCTTTTCTAACTGCGCTTCTGGGTATAAACAGCCTGTTAACACCAGAGCGACAAAAGGCAAGGTAAGCAGCTTTAGAAACTTCATGTTGTTTTTCCCCTTCCACCTGTTAGGACGTCGGACCGCTAAATACAATGTACATAATCACAATACCGCCAAATATCATAAATAAATAAGCGAAAACACCTACTACAATAGAAAATAATCCTTTCAATTTATATCTACTTAAGTAAATTAATCCTATTGCAACAAATAGCGAAAGGATGCCTGCAAAAGATATGTACATCTTTAACATAGATAAAGACATGATTCTTCCTCCTAAACACGTTAGCACTCGGTCGTATTATATCACAGGTTGTCCAACTAGCGGGAGATAAAAAATCCGGAGCTTATTAAGCTCCGGTTGACTAAATAATTCCCTTTCAGCTCTTACATAATAAATACTACGGGTTATTGTATGCGTCTTAGCAAGGGACCGCCTCCTAAAAGCGCCTACATATTGCTATCCTTTTAAAAATTTACCTAGCGTATTCATATCAAGAGGCATGTTTTGCTTAACAATTGCCTCTACGATTTTATCTTCTTTTTGCTTCGATACAGGTTTGCCTGCAATCGATGCTAACTGCTTGACTAATTGCCGAACTGTTTTTTCATCTGTAAAATCAGCATGTTGTACGGAATCAGCCACTTTATAAACATCATTTGGATTGATGTTCGCATTCTTTTGTAGATGATCAAAAATATTCTTCTGAAAACCGCTCATTGTATTGACCTCCTCGTGCAATTGTTTCTTGGTAGTATATGCACGAGGTCGGTGATGTGTTAGTTATTCATTTGATCATCTAAAATGTTCGTTAAGTCTTCCATTTCGTGACGACGGATCCTTGTCATCAGCTGTGTTACAACATCTCTTGGATTAGCTTCTTCAAATAGGATTTGATAAATGCCAGCCGTAATTGGCATATCCACTTCCTGTGTCTTTGAAAGCTGGTAGGCTGCTTTTGCTGTTCGTACACCTTCCACAACCATCCCCATATCCTCAAGGACCTCATCTAATTTGGCACCTTGTCCAAGTTTATGCCCAGCACGCCAGTTTCGGCTGTGAGAGCTCGTACATGTTACGATCAAATCACCAATCCCCGTAAGCCCTGAGAATGTCAATGGGTTCGCGCCCATCGATGTTCCAAGCCTTGCGATTTCTGCAAGTCCTCTGGTGATGAGCGCAGCCTTTGCGTTATCACCAAATCCTAACCCATCAGAAATCCCTGCACCGAGAGCGATAATGTTTTTTAACGCCCCACCAAGCTCCACACCTACTAGATCTGGTGAGGTGTAAACTCTAAACTGTTCATTGATAAATAAATCTTGTACAGTGGAAGCAACACTCAAGTCCTTAGCTGATACGGTAACTGTTGTCGGGTGTTTCAGACTAACTTCTTCTGCATGGCTTGGCCCGGACAGAACAACAATATCTGTATATAGTTTTTCTGGTATTTCCTCTGTGATGATTTCAGATACACGCTTATACGTCTCAGGCTCAATCCCTTTTGAAGCATGGGTAATTGTTACCTTGTGCTGCAAATGAGGTATAAGCTCTTGACACACTTCACGAATCGCTTTCGTTGGCACAACAAGAATAATGTGTTCTGTATTCGCCACTACCGTCGATAATTCAGAATGTGCAGTTACATTATTTGGAATCAGAATATCCTTTAAATATTTTTCGTTTTTGTGTGTGCGGTTTATTTCTTCTGCATGAGAGGCACGGTGTGTCCACAAGTGAACATTGTGACCATTATCTCCTAAGACAATAGCAAGCGCTGTTCCCCAGCTGCCTGCTCCTAACACAGCAACTTTCTGCATGATTAACTCTCCTCTCGAATTAACTTCTTTTCCTAGCAAAGATCTTAATAGGAGTTCCTTCAAAGCCGAACGCTTCACGAATACGATTTTCTAAAAAACGTTCATAAGTGAAATGCATTAATTCTGGTTCATTAACAAATACAACAAAACTAGGCGGTTTAACAGCCACTTGGGTAGCGTAGAATATTTTAAGCTTTTGCCCTTTGATTGAAGGAGTCGGATTCATAGCTAGTGCATCCATAATGACTTCATTTAAAATACTTGATTGGACTCGTTTGGCATGGTTCTCACTTGCTTCAAGTACTTTAGGGAGCAACGTGTGTGTCCGCTTCTTAGTCTTAGCCGACAAGAAAACAATGGGAGCATAATCTAGAAAACGGAAATTTGAACGAATATCATCTTCAAAATCTTTCATCGTTTTCTCATCCGTTTCAACGGTGTCCCATTTATTCACAACAACAACAACCGCCTTGCCCGCCTCATGAGCGTATCCAGCGATTTTCTTATCCTGCTCCTGAATACCTGCATCCGCATCAATAAGCGATAGTACGACATCAGATCTCTCAATCGCTTTTAACGCTCGCATAATGCTGTATTTCTCCGTAGACTCATAAACTTTCCCGCGTTTACGCATTCCTGCCGTATCAATAATAACAAAGTCCTGATCATCCTTTGTAAAAGGCGTGTCAGTGGCATCACGAGTCGTTCCAGCAATTTCACTAACAATGACTCGTTCTTGACCTAACAGGGCATTAACAAGGGAGGATTTACCTACATTAGGGCGCCCGATCAAACTAAAGCGAATCGTCTCATCATCTTCCTCTTCCTGGACTAGTTCAGGAAAATGGTTAACGGCAGCATCTAATAAATCACCAAGCCCTAAGCCATGTGTACCCGAAATCGGGTAAGGTTCACCAAATCCTAACGAATAGAATTCATAAATATTTTCCCTCATTTCAGGGTTGTCAACCTTATTCACCGCAAGCACAACTGGTTTATTCGATTTAAATAAAAGTTTAGCCACTTCTTCATCTGCCCCTGTAATCCCGTCACGGCCATTAACCATAAAAATAATGACATCTGCTTCATCAATCGCTACTTGAGCTTGGGCGCGCATTTGTACTAGCAGAGGTTCATCCCCCAGCTCAATGCCCCCTGTATCAACCACATTAAAGCGGGTTGTAAGCCATTCAGCTTCTGCATAGATGCGATCGCGCGTTACGCCAGGAGTGTCCTCAACAATCGAGATTCTATCCCCTACTAACCGATTAAATATGGTTGACTTTCCTACATTAGGTCGTCCGACAATTGCGATGACTGATTTTCTCATGAAAAGGTCATCCTTTCTTTTATTCTCATTTTAGTATACGATCATTTATTCATTACAAAAAAATACTGTTCTTTAATGGAGAGCACTGAGCTTCAATCCATAAGAACAGCAGAAATCACCTAACTTTACTATAGTAGCAAATTCTTTTTGATTATACAATCGCCTTCTTACAGATACGATCATGCGTAGACACCTCGTTTGTTGCGTTGCTGCCGTTTCATTTTTAGCAAGGATCGATTGACACGATAAATTCCTTGAAAGAGAAACAGTAGAATGATTCCTTTACTTATCCAAATGTTCATTTCAACAAGACTCATATATTCTGATGTTTGGTAATACGTAAGTGCTACCGTAGACCACACTGTACCCAGGGTGTTAACTAAAATCCATAGACCGATTTGACTAAAGAATGAAAGTCCCATTTTCTGCACAATGAAAATGATGCCAACGATCGCCCACTCAATAGCTGGAAATACAGACCACACAGGATTTACAATCAGAAACAACTGTACTCCAGCACTTAATAAACTAAAAGCAAATGGTAAGACATGAAACCAAAATCGCTTCTGCTCTAACCAAAAATACAGCCCAAACATGGAGAATAAACCTAGTACTATGTAGGTAAATAAATCATGTCTGTTTATTAAATAAGAGAAAATAACCATTTGAAAAATAATGTACACAATGAAGATATCTCTTTTATACACACTTTTTTCTATAAAAAAGCACACGAGAATCATCATAACCCATGCATACCAATAGTAGGTGACTGCCATTGTCGCCTCTCCTCCTCAGCTTCTATTATGGCTGTTTGAAGAAGAGCTTAAACTTAATATAAAAAAGCTTATGACACCTTTGTCATAAGCTTATCAACATAAAGAAGGGAACTTAATTCAAAAGCTCCCTTCATTCGCTCCAAATTGGGATGATGAGCCAAACTCTGCCAACATCCTATTTTTTGTATTTATCTAGTTGATCCCCAATCATATCGCTAAGAGAAAAACCAGAACTATCCTCTTCTTTTTGATACTGCTTCATCTCTTCACGACTTTGGTCACGTTCAAGCTCCTTCATGCTTAATGAAAGACGTTTTGCTTCTTCATCGACATCCAGAACCTTCACGCTGACCGTTTGTCCTTCTTCAAGGACCTCGCCTGGTGTGCCAATGTGACGATTAGAAATCTGAGAAATATGAACAAGTCCTTCTACCCCTGGAAACACCTCAACAAAAGCACCAAAACTTACAAGCCTTCTCACTGTGCCTTCAAGAACCTCACCTTGATTGACACGATTAGCAATATCCTGCCAAGGACCAGGCTGTGTTGCTTTAAGAGATAGTGAAATTCTTTCATTATCGCGGTCGACTGAAAGAACTTTCACATTAACAGTTTGTCCTTCCTCTACGACATCAGAAGATTTCTCTACGTGTTCGTGAGAAAGTTGTGAGATATGGACAAGACCATCAATACCTCCTAAATTCACAAAAGCACCAAAATCAGTCAATCTTTGAACCGTGCCCTCGATAACTTGTCCTTCCTCAAGGGACTGGAGCACTTCTTGTTTCTGAGTGGACTCTTCCGCTTCCACAACAGCCCGGTGTGAAAGGATCACTCGGTTTTGTTCACGGTCAAGTTCAACGACTTTCAAGCTGAGACTTCTTCCTTTATAATCTTCAAAATCTTCTACGTAATACGTTTCTACTAAGGAAGCAGGGATGAAGCCACGGAGACCAATATCAACGACTAGTCCACCTTTAACGACGTCTTTTACCTCTGCCTCGAAAATTTCCGCGCTATCAAACTTAGCTTCAAGATCCTGCCACGCTTGGTCTGCGTCTACTGCTCGTTTCGATAGTACGATTTCATCATCTTCTACTTTCTTAACCTGCAGAGTTAATTCGTCTCCTTCGTGTACGACATCGGAAGCTTTTTCTACGTGCAGACTGGATAATTCACTAATGGGTACGATCCCTTCCACTTTATATCCCACATCTACAAGGACTTGTTTTTCTTCAATCTTCACGACTTTACCAGTCACGGTATCCCCTGCAGAAAATTCTTTCATACCTGATACTTCATGGTTCATTTCATCCATACAAAGCTACCTCCTTCAATTTCCGACACAACCAAAATACAGAAATGCCCTTTTGTCTAACTTCTAATATTTGGAGTCGTTTGTCAAGTGATTACGCTTTTTTCACTGTGAAATTCATGCAATTGTCTGATTTCTTCCATAATCCGGTCTGTAACGACCTGAGCCGATGCTTTTTGTTCTCGATAGTCCGTCATATCAATCGGTTTCCCATAAACAACTTTAAGCGGTTTAAGCTTTTCATAAGGTCCTATAATTGCGCAAGGCACAATTGTTGCTTCCGACCTTAGTGCAAAGAAACCAGCTCCGGCTAACCCTTTTCCGATCTCCCCGTTTTTTTGACGTGATCCTTCAGGGAACAACCCTAATACATGGTTTTCCTTAAGGATATCAAGCCCTTTTCTCAGCGCATTACGATCGCGCATGCCTCGTTTAATCGGAAAAGCGTTAATACTCTTCATTAATTTCTCTAAAAAGCGATTTTTAAAAAGTTCTTCTTTTGCTAAGAAATAGACATCCCGTTTATTAGTAATCCCAACAACAGGAGGGTCAACATTAGAAATATGATTGGCACAAATAATGACGGGACCATCTTTTGGTATATTTTCTTTTCCTGTCACCTTGATCCGGTAAAGCGGATAGAAAATAAGACTACAGACCAGCTTCCCCAATTTGTATAGCTTCACACTTATCCCTCCCTCATTTCTTTCTGGTGAACAATTGTAACAATCTTGTTGACGACCTCTCCTATAGAAAGAGAAGTCGTATCCACTTCAATCGCATCCTTCGCTTTCACTAAAGGGGCTGTTTCACGTTTTGAATCAATTTCGTCGCGCTTTCTAATTTCCATTTTAAGCTGCTCAAGATCAGAATCAAAACCTTTTTCGGTGTTTTCTTTATGACGACGTTCTGCTCTTTCCTCCACAGAAGCAATCATAAAAATCTTCACTTCCGCATCTGGGATGACATGTGTACCAATATCTCTACCATCCATGACCACACCACGTTCTTTTACAAGATCTTGCTGTCTTTTCACCATTTCTTCCCGCACTTTACGATGCTTAGCAACAAAAGAGACATGGCTTGTCACTTCATTCGTACGGATATCAAGGGATACATCTTCTCCATCGAGGAACACATGCTGACCATCTTCGCTTTGTGATAGCACAATAGCTGTTCTTTGTAACAAATCTGCCAATTGATCTTCATTATCAAGGTCAGTCTCTTCTGTTAATGCTTTTAATGTTAGAGATCGGTACATGGCTCCTGTATCTATGTAAATATAAGACAATTGGTGTGCTACACGTTTAGCTACTGTACTTTTGCCAGCTGCCGCCGGCCCGTCAATGGCTATCGCTAATGCTTTTGTTCGTTTCATTAAAGTTCCTCCAGTTTCACAGTGCAACATACGAAAGCGCACCTGCTACAGAGAAAGCGCGCTTGTATCATACGTATTTAAATACGAGTATTACATACGTAAATCACTTTAATTATTCCTATAAAGAATAACAAAATTCTCGTGTTAATTCCATTATTATATTATTAATTCAGTTTACGTTTCCTCATATACATTTGCTGTTCAAAACAATATTGAACAATAGACTGGCGATGCTTTTCAGTTATATTGATAAATTCGACAGACGCATTTACACGATGATTATTATCAACTGTACCAATCCTAATGATTTTTGCTTTTGTCTCAACATAACGATTTTCTCCAGAATTCATCGGTAAAACTAAGACGATTTCAATTTCCTGGTTCTGTGTTAACCCATGACTTTGCGGAAAAAGGATAGCCGCTCCTCCTCCGCTAAGATCCTTAGTTACGCTTGTAAAACTCGTCATTGAACAGCCTTCTCCACTCACAGCCACATCCAACGACGACTCTACACGTACATATTTCCTCCTTTGAATCCGGACAAGTTCGTCACGTCCTGGGAATGTTAAAACGAGAACAGGGATATTCATTTTCTTTCTTGCTACCACTTCCGTTTTAAATCGGTAAACGGATTCATCTTCTCCAACAAAGCTTACGTAAAACTCAGTACCTTCAAAGAAAAACGCTGTTTTCCCCGAATCCATTTTGACAGGGTAATCAATGTAAATATATTCTTCTGTATCATCAACAAGTTTACATTTATAACATTCTGGTTCATTTTGACTATGCTCATACAATTCTAATATGATGGGAGTTCCTACTTTTATCAAGCCCATCGCCGCCTCTCTTCTACTATTACTTATATTATTACAAACATTGCTTCAGAAAGGAAGATGTTAGGTATTTTGAATTACAAAAAACAACCATACAAGGTGTAAAAATCAAAAAAAGCCGCTCTTTTAAAAGCGGCTTTTTATAATTAGAGTGTAGGCTCATATTTAGTTTCTACAGAATGAAGAATTTCTACTTTTTCTTCTGTTCCGTCCCATGCATTTATGAATATTCGATACGTTTCATCATCCATGGTTGTTAAAAACTCATAGCACAGAACTTGTTCTTCCGATTCATTTTCAATAACTGACAAATGCTGCTCTTGAATCTCCAGATTAGGATTAACCTTTTCACGCGCTTCTTCTTCCGAAATGGACGCCTCTTTAATAGCTTCACCATCATGATGACTGAAATAATCAATTGCAGTCATTCCTAGTAGGTCGCCATTATCCAACGCGATTTTCATTTGTACAGAGTCAGGATAGTATCGGATTCCATCTTTCTTATAGACAAATCGATATACACCGACATGTTCATACTGACTGCTTTCGACAAGTTCGACGTCAGCCAAATCGATGCCTTCTAAATAGGACTTCGCCTTATTAGAACCTTCATACAAACTAATCTTAGGTTCCTTAACTGCCCTGCTGACCATAACTGTTAGTGGATGACCACCTTTTTTACTCATATCAATATAGCCATTTGTATCCCCCTCTTGATAAGAAGCGGTGATTGTTTCAATGTTTGCACCTTCTCCTGAAGTGGTAATTGTTAAATTAGATTTATTTGCACCTTTTAACCACTTGGCAGCTATCTCTTTTGCTTGTGCTTTGTTAATCTCTTCCCCTTTAATTTTACTTAACTCTTCTTCCGATCCTGACGTAGCAATTCCTGTTTCCATATTTGTTTCTTTGTAATCTTCCATCGATTTTTCAACGGTTTTAAAACCATTAATAATCGTGTTATCACCGTTCTCCTCATTGGTAGCCAAAGCGAGCTGAACATCCATCCAGCGCAGGTTTTCACTTAATACCATACTTTGGACTTGGCGTAATTCATCTTTAATTTTTCCTGATTGTTTATAGAGAGACTCAAGACCTTTAATCTCCTGATCTGTTAATGGTTTATTTTCCAAATCCCTGACAGCAGTGTTGTAGGAGAAATCTCCAATATTATATAAAAATTCTTCCGTCTTATTAAATGGAAGCAATGTTAATGGCAGCTGTCCGACGTTGGATTTGGCTTCAGAAGTAAGTCTCCAAATCTCAGCTAACTGCGGAGATATCTGTTGTCTCGTATTCATAGCTAAAGTTGCTCCAATTTTGTCATGCAGTAAATCCATGTCATAGGTAAGTTCGTGAAACGCACGTTGATAGTTGTTCTCAGCTTGTAAAAGAATAGCATTCTTTTCTTGATTTTCTTTATAACCAAACACTCCAAGACCAATAATAGCCAGAGCTAATACCGTAATTGTAATCCAGCGAAACATGTTGCCCACCTCCTATTTACAGAATATATGTTTTCCAATTTTCTTAATTTGCGGTCGTGACCAAATCCAATCTGATGTTGCGGTATTAGGATTGAAATAATACTGTGCTTGACCTGAAGGATCCCAGCCATTAATCGCATCAATTACAGCACGTTTAGCTGTTTCATCCGGGGTTAACCATATTTGCCCATCACTAACGGCTGTAAAAGCACGAGGCTCAAATATAACTCCCGAAATTGAGTTCGGAAATGTGGCACTTTCAACACGATTTAAAATAACAGCTGCTACGGCGACTTTTCCGATATACGGTTCCCCGCGTGCTTCTCCATGAACAGCATTAGCCATTAGCTGAATATCATTTTGTGAATAACCGCCAGGTACATTGACTGCTGTAGGTTCCGGTGGAGGAGAAGACTGCTGCTGTTGTTGCTGTTGTTGCTGCTGAGGTTGTTGTTGCTCAGTCTGTTGCTCATTCGGCGTACCTCCATAATGAGTAAAGTCATTGCCCTGTCTAATCTGTTTTTTTACATATCCTTTATCGTAATCACTGGCTTCAACCAACTTTTCTTTCACCTTGGGGCCAGCCAGTCCGTCAATTGTCATACCAAACTCATATTGAAAGTTACGCAAAGCCCAGTATGTTCCCCATCCAAAAACGCCATCTATTTCCCCATTATAGAAACCTAAATATTGGAGACGGGATTGCAGTTCAATTACATCATCACCAACAGCACCATGTTGAATGACTTGGTTTGAGAAAGCTTGAACTGGTTTAGTATCATTCAACACTGAAAAAGGTTGAATGAATAATACAAACGCAAGGCAAAATATAGCCGTTTTTTTCCAAATCATCTTAACTTCCACCCTGACCATTACATATATTTGTAGCGTTAGTTTTTATCAAAGTTGCTACATTATACATGTCAATGTAGGAAGGATATTTGTATCAATTCAATAATAGAGTTCCTTTACCTACTGACAAATAAAAAAAGCCTCCCTTTTATAGTAAGGAGACCTATTCATTACTAACCTTTTTTATCAGTTGTTCATGATGCCGGTTGGCTACTCTGATTTTTCTTACGCCGACCATCCACAAAATGATCATAAATGGAATAACGTAGTATAGCCATTCATTTGTAACGACAAAGTAGCCGTAAAAGCTATGCAGCATAAATGGAATCAGGAAGGCTAGAAAGATATGAGTTTTGCGATGATTGGAAGAAAACTTTGCTTTCCCCATATAGAAACCCATCAAAATCCCAAAAAGGCCATGTGAAGAAACCGGGAAGATCGCGCGAAAAAAAGCAAATTCGATGCCGTTTGCAAACAGGTAAATAATATTTTCTAAGGTAGCGAATCCTAGACTGATGGCGACGCCGTATATAATTCCATCATAATGATGATCAAAAGATGTATGTCGAAAAATCATAAACATAAAAACGAACCACTTAAAAAACTCTTCTAATAATCCAGCTAAAAATATTGATTTCAATAATGAGCTTTGAAAGAAGCCTTCACTTTCAAACGCATATTGAATAAACATCAGCGGAAAAACTAAAAGAGCTCCTAAAATAAACATCCGGAAAATTAAAGGTAAGGGCTCAAGTTCTATTCTTTTACTAAGATAAATGAATGTCATAATTGCAATAGCAGGAGCTATCGCCACTGTTAAAATGGCCATATTTAATCAGCCCTCTCTCTTTCTTTCCACCTCAATTCATCGTATCATGAAGAAGGAAGAAAAGGAATAAGTAACGATAGGCGGTGACTAACATATGAAACGCATTTTAATCATACATACAGGTGGAACCATTTCTATGAAAGAAAACAAACAAACAGGAGAGGTAAATACGGACGAAGACCATCCGTTAGAAGAAATCTCCTCCTTTTTGTCGGGGACGACTGTAATTGAAGATGAATTTTTATTTCACCTTCCCTCCCCACATATCCGTCCCGACCATATGTTAAAGCTAGGTCGGTTTATCCATGAAAAACTCGCAACAGATTCTTTCGATGGAATAGTCATTACACACGGAACGGATACTCTGGAAGAAACTGCATTCTTTCTTGACCTGTTTCTGCAAACTAAAGAACCAGTCATTGTAACGGGAGCAATGCGTTCAAGTAACGAAATAGGTTCAGATGGATTATATAATTTATTGAGTGCCATTCGCGTAGCCAGTTGTGACGAGGCTCAGGACAAAGGTGTGCTGGTCGTAATGAATGACGAGATCCATACAGCTCGCAACGTTACCAAAACGTCAACGAGTAATGTAGCCACCTTTCAAAGTCCGCAATACGGTCCCATAGGAATTACAACAAAAAGGGATGTCTTTTTCCATCATAAAACAACAAGTCATGATTCCTATCCCATTCAACAAATCAGCAAAAGCGTCTCGTTGATTAAGGCTTACGCCGGTATGGACGGACTTCTTATTGATGCCGTTCGAAATAGCGGGGTGGACGGCATGGTGATTGAGGCACTAGGGCAAGGGAACTTGCCTCCAGAAACAGTCGCATCGATTAAAACAACCATTCAAGCGGGTATTCCAATTGTATTAGTCTCAAGGTGCTATCAGGGCACTGTTCAGGACACCTACAGTTACAAGGGCGGGGGCGTCAACTTAGAGAACTTGGCGTTATTTTCGCCAATGGACTTACTGGACCTAAAGCACGTATCAAGTTGATGATCGCTCTTGAAATGACTAGTAATCCGATGGAGCTCTCACCGATGTTCAGTTATTAATAAAAAGGCAGGGGCCGTAGGGTCACTTGGGTGGCAACACATGCAGTAAAAAGCAGGTTCATGGAACAAAACTCCCATGAACCTGCTTTTATTTTTGAGAAATATCCTCCGCAATTTGCTTACCATGAAACCGACCATTTTCGATGAAAACTTCATTATTATTGTACCCTGCTGCGATTACGCCGGCAATATAAATACCTGAAACGTTTGTCTCCATTGTTTGCTCATTAAATGATGGACGTCCAGTTTCTTCCTCCATGGTTATACCCATCTCTGTTAAGAAGTGGTGGTCGGGACGATAGCCGGTCATTGCAAAAACGAAATCATTTTTGATTCGTTTCTCTTTTCCTTTACACTCATACACTACTTCGTGGTGGGTAACCTCCCTTACATTCGCACAGAAATCCATGTGAACAATTCCTTTTCTAACGAGCGCTTCAAACTGCGGGAGGATCCATGGTTTAATACTTTTAGAATAATCTTCTCCTCGATAAAGGACCGTCACCTTTGCTCCTGCTTTCACTAATTCAAGAGCAGCATCTGCTGCGGAATTCTTACCACCGATAATCGCAACTTCTTTATCGTAATAAGGATGTGCTTCTTTAAAGTAATGCATAACTTTGTCCAGTTCTTCGCCTTTTACACTCATGTAGTTCGGCTGGTCGTAATACCCTGTGGCTGCAATGACATATTCTGTGATATATTCATGCTCTTCTCCTGTATTACTAGTTGTGGTTAACCTATATCCGCTTTCTTGCACCTCTACAGCATCTACTTTTTCAAAAGCCTGAATTCTTAATTGCTCTCGTCCAGCCACCGCCCGATAATAGGCAAGTGCCTCATTCCGTACTGGTTTTTGCCGCTCAGTAATAAAAGGAATCTGACCGATTTCAAGCTTCTCACTCGAACTAAAAAATGTTTGATGTGTAGGGTAATGATAGATTGAATTTACAATGCTTCCTTTTTCAATGAGTAATGGCTCAATCCCTTGCTTTTTAAGTTCAATGGCAGCACTCATCCCACAAGGGCCTGCTCCAATGATAATCACCTTTTCCTGTTGCACTCCTGTCACTCCTCTTTGTTCGCTTGCAAACGAAAATCTCCTACCATATGAATGATAGGAGATTTAATAAGTGGAATCAACTTATATCCATCCGCGGAACCTTGAAGCTTCAGCCATTTTACGGACGCCCACCATATAGGCGGCAAGTCTCATGTCAACTTTTCGGTTCTCAGCTGTTCGATAAACGTTTTCAAAGCCCTTAACAATAACTTTGTGGAGCTTCTCTTCCACTTCTTCTTCCGTCCAATAATACCCTTGATTATTTTGAACCCATTCAAAGTATGAAACAGTCACACCGCCAGCTGAAGCAAGAACATCGGGAACGAGTAGAATCCCCCTATCAGAAAGGATACGTGTCGCTTCTAGTGTTGTTGGTCCATTTGCCGCCTCTACTACGATCGATGCTTTAATACTGTTTGCATTTTTTTCAGTAATTTGATTCTCAATGGCTGCCGGAACCAGTATATCGCAATCAAGTTCAAGCAATTCTTCATTTGTGATCGTGTTTTTAAACAAGTTTGTCACGGTACCAAAACTATCACGGCGGTCAAGTAAGTATTCAATATCAAGTCCATCCGGATCGTGTAATCCCCCATGAGCATCAGAAATACCTATTACCTTCGCCCCTTTATCATGCATGAACTTAGCGAGAAAGCTGCCAGCATTACCGAAACCTTGGACGACAACACGAGCTCCTTCAATGTCGATCCCTTTTTTCTTTGCCGCTTCATCAATGCAAATGGTGACTCCTTTTGCTGTAGCTGTTTCCCTTCCATGTGATCCACCCAATACGATCGGCTTCCCTGTAATAAACCCAGGGTTATTAAATTCGTCAATGCGGCTGTATTCATCCATCATCCAAGCCATGATTTGAGAATTCGTAAATACATCTGGAGCGGGAATATCTTTTGTAGGACCTACTATTTGGCTGATTGCGCGAACATAGCCTCGACTAATTCCCTCAAGCTCTCTAAAGGACATTTCCCGCGGATCACATACAATTCCACCTTTTCCGCCCCCATATGGTAAATCGACAATTCCTGCTTTTAAGCTCATCCAAATCGACAGGGCTTTAACTTCCTTCTCAGAAACGCCCGGATGAAAACGAACGCCGCCTTTGGTCGGTCCTACAGCATCATTATGCTGCGCTCTATACCCTGTGAAAATTTCTATTGAGTCATCATCCATTCGCACGGGGATTCTCACCGTCATCATACGAACTGGTTCTTTTAAGAGATCATAAACCTCATTTGGATACCCTAATTTATCAAGTGCTTTTTTAACTACTGTCTGTGTGGACTTCAGTACATCAAGTTGTTCGTTCATTTCGTTTGCAGCATTATCAGCTACCATGCGTTTACCTCCTATATCAAAGCCATTCGCTTTACGCTCCTCTTTCAGTCAATAGTATACACGTTAGATACTATTATGCAAAGCAAAATTAGGTCAATTTAAGCAGAATTCATCGCCAACTGTAAGCGATTTCATTCATTTTCTTTTATTTTCTGAAGAAAGCATCACGAATTGTTCAATAAGATCATCATAACTCCAGCCAATTACTTGGGCTGAATCAGGAAATAAACTCGTAGGTGTCATGCCTGGGAGAGTGTTTACTTCAAGAATAATAGTCTCTTGCTTATCGTTAATAATAAAATCAACACGGGAATACACATCACACCCTAATAATTGATGTGCCTGCACCGCTTCAGTCCTCAATTTCTCTGTTAATGTCTCCCCGATTTTTGCTGGTACAATATGCTCGCTTCCACCAGGTTGATATTTGGAGTCAAAATCGTAGTAATCATTTTTAGGGATGATTTCAATGACAGGCAGTGCCCTTTCTTTTCCCTGGCTTCCTACGACGGGAACAGTTACCTCTCTCCCGCCAATATAATCTTCAACCAAAATGACTGAATCTGAATGTAAAGCTGTTTTAATCGCTGACACTATTTGTTTATCCTCTTTTATAATTGTCAAACCAAGTGTTGATCCTTCTTGGTTCGGTTTAATGACAAAAGGAAGTGTAAAGGAAGAACGTATATCTGATGCAATTTTTTCGTGATCACTGTAATGTGCTCTATGGTACGTTTTACTTTTAGCTGTTAAAATACCGTTGCTTGCAAATATTTGTTTAGATTTTGCCTTATCCATAGCTAATGCTGAAGCTAAAACCCCAGACCCTACATAAGGAATCTCTAGCATATCTAATAACCCTTGTACCTTGCCATCTTCCCCATGTTTTCCGTGTAATCCAAGAAAAACAAGATCGACTTTTAATGACAAGATCTCATCAAGCTTTGCTGGTGTGAAGTCTATATCAACGACTTCATGACCTTTATTTCTTAATGCTTGAATAATTCCTCTCCCCGTAGAAAGTGATACTTCACGTTCTCCAGATGTACCACCATATAGAACCGCAATCTTCATTCTGTACACTCCATTTCTGAAAAATGACTATAATCATCAACTATCCTCTAATATCTTAACATGTTCACCTGCTTGCTTCTATTTAAAAAAACAAATAAAAAGAACGAAGCTATGAACAGCATTCGTTCGTATAAAACCAGATCAATTAGAAAAATAGGTATATATATTTTGCATGGCGTCATTTTTCATAATCACCTTGCCATACTCAATTAACCGGTGAGACGTTACTGCCGAAGCTGAGGCAAATTCAGACAATAATGCAATCACTTGTTCCGGATCAAGATGAACGATCACTTCATCATCCAGCACCATATAATAATTGGTATGATAAGAGTAGACATCCCCACCAAATACACCCAGCCGATACAAATGCAATCCTGCTTGTATGATATCCTCGAAATCATCAAATGCAAATATCATTTCGTTACTTTCATCTAATGTAACTTTCATTTCGATATAATCTTCATCTTCTTCAATATCTTCATTCTCTGCTCTTGTAACGACCACTAACATTCCTTGAGCTTGAAGTAAATATACTTGGACGAGGAGAACACCGTTGAGCTCAACACCTAGCTCGATGCCAGCGTCGTACATCATATCACTAAACACTCGATGTACCCTCGGAAGGTCTTCCCATAACTCATCACGGGTTAAACCTCTGTCCGTTAGATCATCAAAGGTCAAAAATATTTTGAACTTCTCATTGGACATTCTTTCTACACGCATGTGATCGCCCCCCTTGTTTATGGATACCTTTTATCTATATCTTATGATACCTGCTTTAATTATGGCACTTTTTTTAGCATTATATCCATGATTTAGTTCTAGGGCAACAGATAACATCTTTTTCAAAAGTTAGCCAGGCAAGAGCCTAATCAAATGAACTTCTGGTGTCGTCCCTAATCTCATAGGAATTAAAGACGTTCCATATCCTTCACTATTTAAGAAAGCAGCTTTATGGTACTTCCCCCAAAAACCACGAGAATAAGGCCCCTGGCCAAAAATTCTAATTTGGCCGCCATGGGTGTGCCCGGTTAAGATTAAATCATATGGATCGTATGTATCCACCGAAAACTCATTTAAGAGAGAAGGTTCATGAACAACTAATATGTTTATACTGTTTTCAGGAATACATGCAGGTATGGTTGGCTCACTAAAGTAAGGGTCAATCCCACTAAGGGTGAGTCCTTTACCATTTAAATTTACCGATTGATTTGAAAGAACTTCGACACCTTCATATTTAAGATACGATAATATAGGCTTAGATTTAAATTCGTGGTCATTGTTCCCAGGAATAAAATAAATCGGGGCATCCCAAGTCTGTAACAGCTTAATATTAGCTGAAAGCTTTCTTAAGGAAACACGGCGATCTGCCAAATCTCCGCCTATTATAACAGCATCGATATCGTCATTGATGGTAGCAAGTATTTGTTGATTGATCAAGCGATTGTGAATGTCCGAAATAAAAAAGATCGTATAACGTTTTTCTATGGGCACTGTAAGGGAGTGTACGCTCACTTTATCGGAAACGGCCGTACGAAACATTTTTATTACCAACCATACAACTACTAAAATAACACTTGCAATCAGACGCACGTTCATCCCCACCTCTTTCTAAAGTAAACTTAATCATACCACAGAACAAAAGCCGCTATGTGCATACACACAGCGGCTTTTGTTAGACTTCTTTAACACTTAATATCCGAAAGCCCATTTTTTCCAGCTTTTTGGTGAATTGATCAATATTATCTTTCTTTTCAACCTTCAAAACAATGCGCCTTGCCAGTTTGTCTGTCTCATCAAAAGTAGCCAAAGAAATAACATTCTCATGGTAGCTCTTAATGATGTCACCTAAGCGCTCAATTCGACCTTCTGACTCCTCTGAGGTAAATGCAATTCGAATGCCTTTTTTCTTCGCACCGAAGGCACTTTCAAATTGTTCAATTACATCGTAACGAGTAATTAAGCCTTTAAAATGTTGAGCATCATCAACAATAGCTAGCACCGGAAATCCTTTAAATGATGGCAAAGTATGTTCAAAGACCTCTTCATCATTGATAGAAAGATCTTTATACAGAGCAACATCACCTGCTGTATTTCCATTTAAGAATAAATTCTTATCCTGATCACTTTCAAAAAAAGCACGATATATAATCTCTTTTGAAATCATTCCGATAAATGTTTGACCGTCCAGTACAGGCATAGCATGTAAGTCATTGGCATTCAAGCGCTCTAAGACTTCCCCGAGCCCTTCATCCTTCTTGGTTACAAACGATTTATGCAAAGGTTTCATAATGCTTTTTACAAACATAACCTCACCTCTTTTATTTTTATCACTCTCTATATGGTTTCTGCTAAACAGGGACATTTTCCTGCTTGTCCCGTAGAATAATACGCTTTGTTTGTACATATGGTGTGGAGATTGACATTTGATGAAAGTAAGGTGATAAGAATGTACACCTCTGTAAAATGTTACAAACCGTATCATAGTCCATATGATCCTTGTCCACCTACTAAACAGAAATGTTATCAAACACCACCAAACCTTTACTTGAACTATCAACCACCAGGGCTTCAGCAATATCCACTTAATGAAGCATTATATCGCGGCACCCTTTGGCCGTGCCTATTCGACGCCTACCCTAGCAAGGAGAAAGGAGAAAAAGAATGAACGAAAAAGCACCTGAAAGTCCAAATCGCTATCAGTTAATGGAGCAAATTCAAAAAGTGGATTTCGCCCTTGTTGAATTAACCTTGTATTTAGATACCCATCCTGATGACATGAATCAGATCCAACAATTCAACCATCTAGCTTATGAAAGCAAACTGTTAAAACATCAATATGAACAGTACTTCGGACCTTTAAGACAATATGGGGAAAGTTATTCCGGCTACCCTTGGAATTGGGGAGAAGGTCCTTGGCCATGGCAGCTTTAATTCATTTGGAGGGGGAAATTTATGTGGTATTATGAGAAAAAATTGCAGTACCCTGTAAAAGTAAGTGAGTGTAACCCAACATTAGCTAAATTTTTGATTGAACAATATGGAGGGGCGGATGGAGAACTTTCCGCTGCCCTTCGTTACTTAAATCAACGATACACTATTCCTGATCATGTTATCGGTTTACTTACTGATATCGGTACAGAAGAATTTGCTCACCTAGAAATGATAGCGGCAATGATTTATAAGCTCACGAAAGATGCAACACCGGAACAAATGAAGGAAGCAGGACTCGGTGCTCATTATGCGAATCATGACAAGGCATTATTTTACCATAATGCAGCAGGTGCTCCTTGGACAGCTACGTACATTCAAGCAAAAGGCGATCCAATTGCTGATCTATATGAAGATATTGCAGCAGAGGAAAAAGCTCGCGCTACCTATCAATGGATCATAAACATGTCTGATGACCCCTTTTTAAACGACAGCCTAAAATTTTTGCGGGAGAGGGAGATTGTTCATTCACAAAGGTTTAGGGAAGCTGTAGAAATATTGAAAGATGAGCGGGATAAAAAGCATATTTTTTAAATGAGCGCGCCTATTTTTGGCGCGCCTATTTTAGTTAAGAGGATAGATCTTTCCTCTCAATTGTTATTTCTTCATGATAATATGGTACATCCGTTCGATCCAAATCATGGGTTTCACCAAACCAAAGATTCCAATACTGGGAGGAAAGGAAAACAAAAATAATCAGAATAAATACCAACACTAAAAATCGCAGCCAAATCTTACTGAGTTTCCAATTGTTTTGAGCCTGTTCCTTCTTGTGCAACTCATTTCTAGGTGGCAGCCGTAAAACATTCACTTCTTTTTCCTCGGGAAGCTTTTGATGATCAACATTTCTAGTCCCAAATGCTTGATCTTTCTGATTGTCTTCTTGGGTCATAGGAATGCCCTCACTTCCTTACACGGATCGATAAGGCTAATATAAAGTCAATTAAAAAATGTGCCGTAATCGTAACAGACAAACTATGCGTAAGCTCATACATAAAGCCAATTAAAAAACTCACACCTAGTACAGACACGAATAGGACAACCTTGGTTAAATATCTAAAGTGTATGGCCGCAAACACTAGACTTGCTATAATATATCCGAATTCAGTTTGGATGACTCCGCGAAAAAGCATTTCTTCAGAAAATGAAATAATCATCGTTAAGAAAAAAATCTTAGTAATCGATTGATTCTTGAATACTTTTTCATTAATGCCCCCGTCATCATAGAAATGTTTAGGCAAATTAGCCATTAGTATAAAATCAATGGTTAGTATTGCCAAGGCAGGTAAGATCCCATAGAACAACCATTCACTAAAGGTCAAAGTGAATAATTGCTGCCAATCCGAGAAAAACGAATCAAATAAAAAGACACTTAAGGCAATGGCGAATAGAAAAATGAAGAGTTGTGTATAGACGAGGTGTTTCGTCACTTCCCGATCTGACATTTGTTTAATCAGTTGTGCTTGGTCAGTTAATCGCATGAGGAAGCCCCTTGGTGAAATATCTTCTCTAAGCGATCTCTCCAACTGGAGTATACAGAGGGGCTAGGATCTACTTCAAGGACCATATCATTGAATATGAAACCACAATAATTGCAGCATGGACCCGCAGGAGTTCTGCATTGCTTCTGAAAAGGGGCATAAAGTTTTTTTCGTTTACAGCCTGGGTGGTGAAGCCAGTTTACCATCTCTTTGAGCTTCTGGTTTTTGTACGTCCAGCGCTGTTGTACAATCAACTGGATCCTTTCCTCTGCTTGTTTCCACATCTGCTTAGTGCCAGCGACCGCCCTTGGAGGTAACAACGTCTCCTGCTCAAGTTGATATTTAAAAAAGTTCCACTGTGATTCAGAAAGCTGAAGCTGCTCAGCCATGTCATCATTACTCAGCAGCACTTTTCCATTATTCACTAAAGAATAAATGGATCGAAGCACTCTTGATACATCTTCAGGTTCAGGCAATTCACTTTGGATGAACAACTGTGGTAAATGATGGTCTGCTGGCGTGTACAGCATAAGGCTAGCACATGCTTTTCCATCGCGACCGGCCCGGCCTACTTCTTGTATAAACGATTCCAGTTGGGAAGGAAAGTGATAGTGGATAACTCTACGAATGTTCGGCTTATCCACCCCCATTCCAAAGGCGCTAGTACAGCAAATCACATCTAATTGATCATTCATGAACTGCTGCTGAACGAGAAGCCTGTCCATATGCTCCATTCCACCGTGATAAAAGGCTACTCTTTGATCCAACTGATTTTTTAATTCTTCTGAAATTCGTTCAGCCGATTGACGGCTGGAAAAATAGATCATGGTTGGAGATTTTCCTTGAGCCAAAACTTCGATGATTCGCTCCAGCTTATCATCAGGATGATCATATTCTTCCACAGCGAAGCTCATATTCATTTTATCCATTAGGTAAATGTGTGCAGCCATATCAGGGCGGTTCAATTGTTGTTTAATATCTGTTTGAACTTCAGGCGTTGCCGTAGCACTTAGGGCTAAAACAGTGGGGTGATTCAGTAGCTCGATTGTTTCCTTCAATTTTAAGTAGTCTGTCCTAAATTCATGACCCCACTGAGAAATACAGTGCGCCTCATCGATTACGAAAAGGTCAATCTGTTGTTTCTTCAACTGGTGCTGAACCCACTCATTTTGCAACATTTCCGGTGAAAGGTAGATGAGTGAATACTGCTCAAGATTGTCCATCGTTGTTCGCCTTTCTCTTTTGTCCATAGAACTATTCAGCGAAATAACAGACTTAAAGCCAGTTGCTTTCAACTGCTTCACCTGATCAACCATTAAAGAAATGAGGGGAGAGACAACGAGTGTCGTTCCTGAAGAAAGCAATGCAGGCAACTGAAAACAAATAGACTTTCCCGTTCCTGTCGGGAGTATCCCTAATACGTCTACTCCTGCCATAACCTGTTCAATAATCTCTTGTTGTCCTTCCCTAAACTGTTGATAGCCGAAATGTTCATAAAGCTTTTGCTCGAGATTAAGACGTTGCATAGGACGTTGGCTCCTTTTGTGCATGCTGTTCTTTTGCTAACACTAACCGTAATTCGAAATAGGTAAACTCTCCCTCTAATGATTCATAAATCTTTTTCAAACGCTTTGTCTGAAGGGCTCGTGCTGCGTCGACAATTCTCCTTTCATCTACTTCGCTAATAAAAGTACGAATCGAGAAATGGGGTACAACTAATGCTGCTTCGACGACATGATCCTCAATCGTGCTTATTTTTAGTTGCCTTTTCCTCGCAATGTCTTTTATGGAGAATCCACGCTGCAAATAACGGTAAGTTATTTTAGCCGATTGTGTGATAAGACTGGAAGAGGACAATCCCTCAAGACAACGAGCTAACTCTGGATAGTGGGAAGGACTATTCTTTGCCTGGTGATATAGGAAGTAGAAGACATGCGATAATAGGACGTCAACATCCTGGATACTAATATTGTGATCCTGTGCTATTTGATCCCTTGTCTCCCCAACAACACTTTCTCCAGTTAATCGACTTGTAAATAGTTCTGCCTCTAAACATGTCAATTGATTAAGTAACGTGGCCAACTCCAAATATAACTGCACTTCAACATCTTTAATTCTTGCTTTATTCAAGCTAAATTGCTGTTTTACCCATTGTTGAACCTTAAGCTGCTCGATAATAGGCAAAAAAGCTGGGTTATTCACTGACATATGAGTAACTGTTTGAATATGCAATTGCAACCGGTCTTGAAAGTCTCTTACATTCCCGTGTTCAGCCATCCCTGAAAAGTATTTAGGGAATGGCCCCTTATAGTTGGACAAATAATCGCTACCTTTCTCTCTAAAGACAGCAAACTGCTCATTTTCTATACTAATAAGTTGCTCATTAGCTGCACGTTTAATGAATGCCTGCAAGACTTGCTTTGAAAGACTTGGGTAAATGCCAAAGTACTGATCTAATTTATACGAACGGGCATCCTGTAATGTTTGGGAGGATCGTTTTCCCTTAAGCAAATGAAAGATCCCTGATACCGTCCGCTCTCCATTCATTTGGAGCACACATTCTAAAATAATATATAAAAACAAATGAGATTTTCACTCCCCTCTGCTTATCTATTGAAAAGTTGAAACACACATCTTACAATAACTATGTACGAGTTTTAGCTTAACCACTTGACCCTCTACGAAATTTCTTCATGAGGTGACATTCGAAGGAGGTTCATATCCTTGGCAAAATTTACAATTGTTGATCAAGATACATGCATCGCCTGTGGAGCTTGCGGTGCCGCTGCTCCAGATATATTTGACTATGATGACGAAGGGCTTGCCTACGTGCTGCTTGATGAGAATGAGGGGATTGAAGAAGTTCCTGAAATTTACGAAGAGGATATGGAAGATGCATATGAAGGCTGCCCTACAGATTCTATTAAGATAGCTGAACAATCTTTTGAGGGGGACCCCCTTAAGTATGAATAGAAAGGTTCCCTTCTCATAAAACAGAAGGGAACCTTTAATCCTTAGTTGTCAATTGACTATAACGAAACAATGCCTCTTCTTTATTAAAACTTGAGTACCAGCGGTAACCATGTTCATCTATAATTCGAAAATGCTGACTAATAACATTTTGCTGTAATTTATACTGACCTTTTTCCTCTGCGGTTGTCCACCACATTTTTCCGCCTATTGTCTTTCTCTTTGGCAAATCAATTTGTTCATGAGCAACTGTTTCAATAATTTCAAGAGGGGCATCACCTAGCATACTTCTCATAATATCACTTTCTTTAAATAGAGCACAAACAGCTACAACCGTTGTCCAGTTTGCTTGCGTTCTCTCTTTCTCTATTTGTACAAGCGTCTTCTTCGACACCCCAAGGATAGCAGCCATACGGTTCTGGGTGTACCCAAATTCTACACGTATTAATTTGATTCTTTTTGAAACTTGTTCAATCAAAACCTCTCTATCCATACCATCGTCTCCTCATTAGCATGTCCTTATTTTATCATGTGCGCCTTTATTATTCTATCGTAAAATCTTTGTGGTAAACACAGACAAAAGCAGAAAGGCTCGTTGATTAGCAAAAGATCAATTAAGTTCTCTACAGTGGAGGAAAGCAGACAAAAAGACCCCCTGCTTATAGCAGAGGCAGCCGAAAAAGTGACGTTTATTCAGTTCTATAAGGAATGTATTTGGCATTTTTGTTATTGTCATGTATGAAATGGTCGTATGATTTCTGTGTACAAAGACCTCAGATGTCTCTTGGTTAGTGATATTTTTCTTAAAAACTTCCGATTGTTGAGGACGGGGTCCGTATAAAAAAAGAGAAAGATGGCTGGGAAACGGCTTTTCGTGGGCGAACGCCGTTTCCCAGCCACCTTATGATCATGAAGATGAACGGAACCAATCATGTAGTCCATTATATAGGGAGTTTCCTTAAATCAGTATGATAGAATGCTGTATAACTACGCTCCGCTATATAATAAGGAAGTCTACTCTTTTTACTATACAAAGACTTTTTCAGTGGTCTCGCTTATGGCAAGGGTTCTGATTATTCGTCAGCTGGTACAGGGTTTAGTCCTTTAGGTGTTTCGATTGATCCATTAAGCTCGTAAGGCCCAAGTTTTCCGACCGACGTGTTTTCAAATATGACTTGATTATATCCAAAATGACGAGCGGTAATCAGAATCGATTCTACGCCTGTCAACATCTCCTGTTTCTCAACATGCTTAGGATCATTGAGTTCGACTACAAGCTTATCCCCTTCCTCACGTGAGGACTGGATCTTAACTTCTGAAGGAATAGGTGCATTTACTTCAGGATTTTCCTCATCCTTTTTTAATTCTTTTAAAGCATCACTTATTGAAAGTCCTTTGGTTATAGAGATAGGTACGAAGAAAGAGGTATCCTTTGAAGAAGGTTTGAGTACTTTAAAAATAAAGCTGCCTTCTTTTATAGATGACAATGAGGTGACCTCTCCATAACTGCCTAACGAAACTGGTGCCCCGTCTTCTGTCTGCAGGGAAATGTTATCAATATTGTAAGGTTCGACAGCCCACTTGATGCTATCTACAATCTTTGTAATCATCGCACTCCCACCGCTTACTGTAAAGTCATTCGGAAATATAACACTTGCTTTATTTGCGTCTTTGTTAATCGAAATATCAATGTCTTTCAAAAAGCTCTCTGATAACCCGAGCTTATCGGCATTTACTGTCTTCTTTTCTTCACCTTTTCCATTTTCCATTACCATTAGAGGAACGATATGTTGAGCATTTCGGTCAGCTACAGCTAAAGGCTCCATCTCATTCGTAATTTCTTCTACAAGCATACTGTTCAGTTGTTCACTCGTTGAGGCCATATCTCCTTGACTGCCTTCAGCAGGAAGCTTTTCCGGACTATTTGAACCTTCATGATTTCCTCGAGTCAACGTTTGATTTTCAGTAGTGGACTCAGGTGTCTCTAAAGCCCCATCTTGCATGGTATAAAATGAGAAAGGTACAACAACCGCCAGAATCAGCAAGGCCATTATAGAGGCGAGACCAGGCATAAGCCATCTCGGCCGTGAGTTCCTCTGTTGAGAATTTTCTTCAGGAATTTGACGATCATACTCCGCCTTCGTTTTTTTATCCTTAATTTCAGGGAGCTCATGCAGCATCTTTTCTAAACGGTTATTCTGTTCATCATTATGCTTCATGGTCATCCACCTCCCTTGCTTGTAAACGTTTTTTCAAAGCCTGCATCCCTCTATGTTGTGTTGTTTTCACTTTACTGTCACTGAACTGAAGGATATCTGCAGTTTCCTGTATAGACATTCCCTGAATATACCTCAAAATGATGACACTTTTTTGATCTAGCGTACATTGATCAAGCGCTTTATAAACTTCTCTCATTTGATCACTCAATTCAACGACTTCATCAGGTAAAGGTTCACCATCCTTCAAGGACTCCCCTTTTTCTTCCCAGTTAAAAAAGTCCATGATCCTCTTACGTTTTGTTCCTTGTTTGCGAAAATAGTCAATTGCCACATGGCGAGCAATAGAGAACAACCATGTTTTTTCACTGCTCCTCCCATCAAAAGATTGGTACGATTGGAGCACTTTTATATAAACCTCCTGTGTTAAATCTTCAGCTGCTTGACGGTTTTTAACCATATAATAAATAAATTGAAATAGATCTCGATGATACTTATCATAAAATTCATCAAAGAACGGTTTCACACCTTGAACCTCCCCGTTCACTCATATTGTCGTTTATGTAGATTAAAAAGTTACACTTCCCCATCATAATACGGATAATTAAAAATGAAAAATAATAATATCACACTACGAAAAGCGAGGATAGTTATAATTTTCTGAGCAAAAACAAAAAAGAAGCTGCCTTCTCTAGCAACTTCTTTTCTAAGATGGGTTTTCTATTCGAACATCGACATATTATACACTGGAAATCGCATGCCTCTTTTGATATTTAGAAAATAATGTACCTAGCACAGGGGAAAGCACGAGTATAAAAATGACGTTACTTGCAGCATGGTTTAAATCCATTGGCAGCCCAGCTAAATAATAAGCCCAGAATGGCTGCCCGACTGCCCTCATCGTTAATGAAATGATTAAGCCATATAAGATTCCACTAATAAACCCATATATTGAGAGAAGCCACACAGGTATCGTGGACCAAAACTTTCCGATTAATCCCGCTACCAATCCGATAATAGACCATGAAACGACTTGCCATATCGTCCAATACCCCATCCCTAAAAATATATTCGACAGAAAAGTAGTTAAAAAAGCCATAACAACTGCTGAAAACGGTCCTAACCAAAACCCTGTAATGATAATGATCGCCGTTACAGGCTGGGCATTGGGGATGTTTGCCATAACAAGCCTTCCTGCAATTGCCATAGAGGCGAGCATAGCGATCAAGGTAAGTTTATAGGTGTTCATTTCTCATCATTCCCAAGCGTGGAAGTCAAAAACGATTTCGTCTCCCTGTTTCACTTCATATTCATTAGCCCCGACCATTGCAGATTCACCATTAATTGTAAACAACCATGCCTTTTCGTCAGTAGCAGTGATTCCTTCTATGCCAGTAATAAACCCTTCATTTTCTTCCACTTCGAAGTTGTTCTTCATCACGTCCATTAGCATGGTTCCTTCTTCCACAGTCACGTCTTTAGTCGAAATGACTTTCTCGCCTTTATTCTTAGAAAGCTCAATTTGGAGGGTTACCTCTTGTTTCTCCTCTTGTTTGGAAGCCGTTTCCTCACCGCCGCTTTCCGATTGACAGCCTGCTAACACGAGCATTGTCAGCATAAGTGCAGATAATAGTGTAGACACCTTTCCCATAAAAAAAACTCCTCTTCCTATTTAAATTGACTCATAATGCTGTTCGAAGGAAGGATATGACTGGACAACACAGATCTAACTATAAAAAACCTGCTCTTCAATAGAAGAACAGGCTTAAGACATACCAGTTAGGCTATGTAAATACATTACACGAATCAGTCCGGTTGCCTCAAACGCTCAATCCCCGAAGCTTTGAAACAGCGTAAGATCAGGCAGGTCTACTGACTTGTGTGTCGTTCTACTCAAGGACCTTCCCGCGACTTATCCGCAGTGGTCTTCCTTATTTCGTCTACACATACAGTTGCGAGGACAGTTCTGGCCTTTCACCAGATTCCCTATTTCATCCATAAAGGTACCTAAATCTATTTATTAAGTTCCTGTTCATCGTACATGAAGAGCAGTCAATTATCAAGCTATTTGTTATTAGTCTCAAGGTCAACAGGCAGTTTAAACGTAAAGGTAGTACCTTCATTTACTTTACTATGGACATGTATGGAACCCCTATGTGCTTCTACAATATTATTAGCTATCGCAAGCCCTAGACCTGTTCCCTTTTTACTTGTCTCTCTTTTCCTAGATTTATCTGCTTTATAAAATCTCTCAAAAACAAATGGAAGATCTTCCTCTGGAATTCCCGGGCCTGAATCAATGACTTCAAACACCCATTCAGTAGCTGTTCGTTTAATATTTACATCGACTACTCCTTGCTCTTCAGAATGACGGATCGCATTATCGATTAAGTTCGTTAAGACTTGTTCAATACGATCAGCATCTACATTCATCGTCTCGAAGTTATCGCCAAAATGAAGGTGTAACTCAACACCCCGCTCACTTGCTAATCCTTGGAATTTACGAATAATCTTATCTAAGAGCGGCTTTACTTCAACCGAGTCAATATATAAAGTAATATGACCCGCTTCCATTCTTGCCAGGTCAAGTAGTTCATTTACTAGCCTGCCAATACGCAGTGATTCATCATGTATGATTTTCGCCAGTTCATTTTTATCTTCTTTTGATTCTGCGATATCATCTACAATGGCTTCACTGTATCCTTGCAACATGGAGATTGGTGTTCGAAGTTCGTGTGAAACGTTAGCGATAAAGTCTTTCCTTAACTTATCTAACCTTCGTTCTTCCGTCATGTCACGAAGCACGGCGACTGCCCCCCTAATATAGGTTCGATCATAAAGTGGGGTCATGAGCATAACCCATGTACGGCCTTGAACTGTGATTTCGGTCATAACTTCCTGCTCACTTTCGATGACTTCATCAAACTGTTTTTTTAATGGCTGGGGAACTTGCCGTCTTTCTTCAGATGCTTGAACAGAGTGATTTTCATATCTCCATGATTGATAAAATTGGTCCGCAGGTGGATTTGAGACTAAAATTTCTCCCTTGCGATTGATCGTTAAAACTCCATCAGCCATAGATCGTAAAATTCCGGAAAGCTGCTCTTTTTCCTGATTTACGGCATTAATGTGGAACTTAAGCTCTCGTCCCATACGATTGAATGCCATCGCTAATTCACCAATTTCGTCATGTGTTAAAATTGGAATCTTTGTATTAAATTCTCCTTTAGCAAGTTCAAGTGCCCCTTCTCTCATTTTTATCAAGGGAGCGGTGATACGTGTAGATAGGAAGAAGGCAAAGATTGTTGTCAAGATAATGGCAATTCCCGCCCCTAAGAAAATTATTTTTGTCGTTTGATTTGAAGTCTTTTGAATCGTATCTAGTGATTGATATACAAATACAGCTCCCCGCTCATTGGCAAGCGGTGTCCCGACTACCATAACCTCAAGCTCGGACTGGTTAAACCCTGCCACTTTCATAACATCCTCACCGTTTTCTATAACTGAGGAAAGTTCATTGTCGTTCATAAACCAGTTATAGCCTATAGTTGGCAATTTGTTTGAGTCACTGGAAGATGTTAAAAAATCAGATGAATCGTAAGCTACAAGGATTTGACTAGCAGGGTCTTTAATTAAATTGGTCATAGATAATATTAAGTCTCGGTCCTCGTATTCTTCCACAACCTCAGATACTTTCGAAGCTGTTTGCAACAAATCCCGTTCTGCTTCTAATACATGATAATTTTCAAAAAACTTTAAAAGGAGGAAGGTCAGTATAACTAAAACGAAACAAACAAGCAGAAGAATGGTAAACCATAGTTTTCCTACAACACTTCTCCAGAACATTACTCGCCACTAACCTCAAATTTATAACCAACGCCCCATACTGTAACGATCATCCCCGCCGCATCCGTTGATACCTTACTTAATTTTTCACGAAGGCGTTTCACATGTGTATCCACAGTGCGCAAATCACCAAAGAACTCATATTGCCATACTTCTTTTAGCAATTGTTCTCGATCAAACACCTTATCAGGTGTTTGGGCCATATAATTAAGCAATTCGTACTCTTTGGGAGTTAGTGCAACTTCTTTCCCGTCAGCTGTGACACGATGGGCATCATTATCAATGGTCATATGAGGAAATACTAGTACATTTCTAGCTGACGTATCGGTTTCCAAGAATTTTGTCGTTGAAGCTCGTCTTAGAAGCGCTTTCACACGCAGCACAACTTCCCTCGGGCTAAATGGCTTTACAATGTAGTCATCTGTCCCTACTTCAAAGCCTTGCACACGATTGGCTTCCTCTCCCTTAGCCGTCAGCATAATCACAGGAGTCGCTTTTTTCTCACGTAATTCTTTACATACTTCAATACCATCTTTACCCGGCATCATGAGGTCAAGTAAAATCACATCATAATCCTCTTGCAGGGCTTTCTTTATAGCTTCTTCGCCATCTTCAGCCTCTTCTACTGTATAGTCTTCACGTTCAAGATACATACGGATAAGCCTTCTAATACGCTCCTCGTCATCTACCACTAATATTTTTGCTTCATGATCCATTTGCTTGCTCCCTCCATTTTTTTACTAGTGTGTGTTCAAAAAGTTGACGAATGAGAAGTCGACAAAGACCGTCACCTCCTTGTGCCAAAGTGACACGAGCACATTCCTTGTGCGTCGCAAGACGTTCGAGGCGCGAACGTTTTGAGGACCACAGCGTATGGCTTTCATACGTGAGGACCGGAGAAACCGAGCAACGAAGAAATTCGCCGTTTTATCATTTGGTGACTTTTTGAACATCTTCTACTACAAATTCTCTGTCTACTATTATATAAAAGACAGGACGGGTGGCCAAACCCTTCCTGCCTCACGTTACCTTATGCGTAGGAGTGCAGCCCAGATATGATTAAGTTTACCGCAAGTAAATTGAACATAATAATGGCAAACCCACCTACTGCGAGCCAGGCTGATTTCTTTCCTTGCCAGCCTCTCGAAAGTCTTAGGTGTAAATAGGCCGCATAAAAGAAGAACGTAATTAATGCCCATACTTCTTTAGGGTCCCACCCCCAGAAGCGGTCCCATGCTTGTTGGGCCCAGATCATTGCGAAAATGAGCGCCCCAAGTGTGAAGATGGGGAAGCCGATCGCTACCGCACGATATGATATTTCATCGACGAGTTCAGGATTCACCTTTTTAAGTAAAGGTTGAATAGATGCCCCAATCCTTTTTCGTAAAATTAGACGTGCGAGCCAGTAAAGAACAAGGCCGCCGAGGAATGCCCAAATCATTGTGTTAAATTTAATCGCAGCGTCCTGTCCACGCATCCACTCTGGTACACTAAATAGCGGTGCCATATCATCTGTAAGCAGTTCGCTGTCTGTAGGACCGGCAATGGCTGGCATTTGATACGTAATTTCCGTTGGCTGTCCTTCGACCGGTGCTTCGAAAGTTGCCTCATAATTCATCGCATTGAAAGTTGAAGAGATGATAATAAAGGCTAATGCTGTAGCAAGCATATAGATGACAAATTCCAGCCAAAAAGTATGTTTTGACCTTTTAGACTGATCAATTTGTCGGGTTAAAAAGATTAATCCAGCAACAAAACTAACGGAAAGTACTGCTTGTCCCAGTGATGCTGTTGTCACATGGATATAAAGCCAATGTGACTGCAGTGATGGAACAAGTGGCGATATTTCGCTCGGAAACATACTTGCAAAAGCTATAATCAACAGGGCTATAGGCAAGGCAAATAATCCGAGAACATTAATTCGATAAATAAAATACATAACAATAAACGCCAGTACAAGCATCATGCCAAAGAACGTTGTAAATTCAAATAAATTACTAACAGGAGCATGTCCGCTCGCCCCCCACCTTGTAAAAAAATAACCAACTTGAGCGAGGAACCCTATAATCGTCAATGTTATCCCAATGTTACCTGCAATACCCGCCCTCTTCCTTTTCTTATCACGTATTGTTCCTCCGAAGAAAAACGTAGCGATTAAATAGATAATAAAAGCGGCATAAAGCAAGTTACTGCTTATTGTACTTAGATCCATTGTACACCCTCCTTAATCACCTGCTTATGAGGCTAACTTTCCATTTCTTGTTGATCTTTAGGTGCTTCTATTCCTGTGTCAACAATCACTTTATCGATTTCTCGTCTTAACGCAAACCAATTTTTATTCGTATGACCTGCAATCCATACTCCATTTTCCTTCGGCTTAATCCAGATTCTCCTATGGTTCCAATACATCCCCTGAATGACACCAATCATGAAGATCGCGCCCCCAAGCGCAATGAAAGGAAGCGTGTAATCTTTACGTACAGTCAAGCCGGTTACATCACGGACATCAAAATCGACTAAGCCCACTTTATAATCATTCTCACCTGTAGCATCAACATTTACACCGATTCCAGCAAAGCTTATTTCAGGCTCTGACTCACCAGGTGGAAAGACCTTAAAAACAAACGCTGGATTCTTGGGATACTTAGACACAGAAACGGGAGAGCCATCTTTAAGTTCATATTCTGGAAAATAGGAATCAAGCACAACCCGATAGCCGCTATCAAGTTGATACTCAGATTTCGGCTCAGACAAGTTAACGGTGAACTGACCATAAGAACTGTCTTCATTGTTCTTATCATGTATCTTAAAGGTCATTTCTTTAAATTCATTTAATTGATAACTCGCTTGGTAAAGAGCAAACCCGCCAAATTTTAGTGGATGGTTCACTTTCAACTGATCTTCTTTAATTTTTTCAAGCTCAGGATCGCCGCCGACTACGATCGGATCTGTTCTCTCATAAATAACGGCATTGGTTTGATATGTTTTGGGCACTGGGTTGCCATTGTTTTGAAGCGCTTCCTGAAATCGTTCATCATCCTCATTATACGTTTCCAGAATAAACTCTTTGTTTTTAATATAATACTGGCCTTCCGTACCGTTAATAACTGCCGTTTCTCCCTCTCTCACCCAAACAAAGTCATCTATATAAAGAGCAGGTATGAACCGTAATAGAGTACCAAGTAAAAAGATGATTAACCCTATGTGGTTGACGTAAGGCCCCCACCTTGCGAAACGGTTTTTCTCTGCTAAAATGTGACCGTTTTGTTCTGTGACCTTGAAACGACTCTTTTTTAAGTTCATTTTGACTTGCTCAAAGTATACCGAACTTGACTGCGTCTCACCGAAGATCCTCTGTTTCTTCATAAATAAATCGTGACGTCTTGGCTTTTGAGTTTTAAGTGTTTTATATAAAGGTACAAACCGATCAATACTTGCTACTACAATTGAGATTCCAATCATAGCAAGCAAGAGCATGTACCACCAGGAACTAAATAAATTATGAAAGCCCAATTGATAATAAATTTGACCTGCTAAGCCGTACTGATCAGCGTAGTGTGTGGCAGCATCGGTATTCGGTGGTATGTACATTTCCTGGGGAAATATCGTTCCGACTGCTGAAGCAATTAATGTAGTTACGATGAGCCAGACGCCGACCTTAACGGAGGAAAAGAAGTTCCATATTTTATCGATAAGCGTACGATTATATGTTTGCGATCGTCTGGCACTGCCATCGTACCTCATGTTTAATAATGCCTGATCATCATTACCATTGATATGCTGATTGTTCTCTATGGGCTTACCACAAGATTCACATAGTACCGTTCCCTCTGGGTTCACATGCCCACATTCGCATGTAATGTTATTCATAGTAAAACCTCACAATTTCGAAATAGACTCTATGTCTCAGGAGTAATTTGCTGCAAATATCCTTCCAACTTATCCAGGGTAAGCGGCCCTACGACATGCTTCACAACTTTCCCTTCAGGACTGATGAAAAATGTAGATGGGATGGGCCCCACGTTATATCTGTTCATTACCTGTCCATTTTCATCTTGGAGAATAGGGAAGGTGATCCCATACTTGTCTAGAAATTGTTCAACAACAAGGTTAGTTGAATCTAAGTTCACTGCAAGTATTTCTACGCCCTTTTCCTTATATTCAGGGTAAAGTTTCTCCATGTACGGCATTTCGTCCTTACACGGTTCGCAATAAGTAGCCCAAAAGTTAATCATCACTCCTTTTCCTTCTAAGTCGCTAAGCGCAATTGTTTCTCCATCTGAACCAAACTTTTCTAATTGAAAATCTGGAGCTGGCTCTCCTTCAGCTACGACAGCTTTCTCTTTATTAAAGCTGGATACTAATGCAAAAATTACTAAACCAACCATGACAGCCAGCATGCCGGTTCTGAATATTAATCGCTTTTTCTTTTTCTTTAAAGTTTTTTCTTTCATAGCACTCACTCCTGTGATCATTATAACATTGATCGACAAAGCAAATTTTGAATATTATTTAACATTTTCTTCAGCTGCTTGACGAAGCTGTTTTACTTCATGCGGCTTAAGCGGACGGTAATCACCGGCATTCAATCCCTGTAAAGTTAATGATCCGTAACGTTCGCGCTTTAATTTATCGACAGGATAGCCTAACCCCTCAAACATTTTTCTGATTTGACGGTTCTTTCCTTCGTGCAATGTGACTTGTATAATCGCATTGTTTTTCTTAACATCTGAAGAAAGCAATTTCGTATGGACAGCTTTAAATGTTTCTCCCTCAATAGTAAGTCCTTTTTTCATCTTTTTAAGCTGTTCACTATCAGGAATGCCCTTTGTTTTGACAATATATACTTTATCTACCTCATGACTAGGGTGCATCAATAGATTGGCAAGTTCTCCATCATTCGTTAACAGCAAAATTCCTGAGGTATCATAATCAAGTCGCCCAATCGGAAAGATACGCTCATTCACTTCTGGTAAAAAGTCGGTGACTACCTTCCTTCCCTTATCGTCCTTCACACTTGAAATCACTGCTCGTGGCTTATAAAGCAAGTAGTAGACTGGCACCTCTTTCGTTAGAGGAACCCCTTCCACTTCAACATCATCATTTGAACTTACCTTTGTTCCAAGCTCTTTGATAACTTTTCCATTCACTCGTACTTTTCCATCGATAATCATTTTCTCTGCTTTTCTACGTGAAGCAACACCGGCGTGTGCGATCACTTTTTGCAGACGTTCCATACTGGCCATAGGACCGTCCTCCTCATTTTCTTAATTTACTAACTACATAACTTGAAGCCACGCTTTTAAACGGCGTGGCTTGTCAACTTTATTATACAAGCATTGATCATAAAAAAACAAAATAATCATCCTGTTTTATCCAAACAGGATGATTACGATGACAATTGATGCTATTATACCAACTAAATCAGCAAGAAGTCCAACCTTTAATGCATCGCCCATTCTTCTTATTCCGACAGCTCCAAAATAAACGGTGATTATATAGAGCGTCGTATCGGTACTGCCTTGCATGACTGAGGCAAGTTGTCCAATAAAGGAATCCGGCCCAAATGTGCGGATTAACTCCGTGGTTACACTTAATGCCGCGGTGCCAGAAATAGGCCGGATTAATGCCAAAGGCAAAATTTGTTCAGGAACAGCAAAAAGCGAGGTTAGTGGTTTAACTAAACTCAGTACGGCATCCATTGCGCCTGACGCCTGGAAAATCGCTATCGAAACCATCATTCCTAACAAAAAAGGAAGCAATGAAACAGCGATTTGTATGCCCTCTTTACTTCCTTCCACAAACACCTCATAGGCAGGTACCCGTTTAATCGTAGCCATGACAAGAACGATTAGGATGACAGCAGGAATGAGCCATATACTCATAACGCGCGGCCAGCCTTCTTACGCAAGTAGTAGAAAGAGCGATCAATAATAAGCGCGGCAATCGTGGAAATCGCTGTGGCGAAAATAGTTGCCGCAACAATACTTGTAGGATCAACAGAACCATACTTCATTCGAATCGCAATCACAGTTGTTGGAATGAGTGTGAGCGAAGAAGTATTAATGGCTAAGAACGTAATCATAGAACGGCTGGCCTGATCTGATCCTGATAACCTTTTCATCTCTTTCATTGCCTTAAGTCCCATTGGAGTGGCGGCATTTCCTAACCCAAACATATTTGCGGTCATATTAGATAGAATGTATCCTAAAGCAGGATCATTTTCAGGAATGTCTGGGAAAATCCGCTTTACTACAGGCTTAAATAATTTAGCCAGCCCCGATAATAACCCTGCTTCCTCAGCGATCTTCATCAATCCCAGCCAAAACACAAGGACACCAGCGAGACTTAATGTAATCATGACACTCTCTTCAATTGTCAAAAAAATAGCTTCATTAACTTTATCCATTGTTCCGTTAAAGGCAGCATAACAAATTCCACTTACCGCAAGGAATACCCAAATTAAGTTGACCAAGGTACCACCCCCGTAATGCGTTTTAAATAAGCGGACCATTCACTTATAAAAGAACCATACGGTCGATCCTTCCATACAGCTGTTTGAACTAATGATTGGTCAGCGATCTGAAAATAACGGACTCCCGCCAACTGGGGGTCTTGCATAGAAGGGGACGGATGGAAGGCTGATTCCATTTGTTTCTTCTCCTGTTCCGTTAATGGATAAAAAATATCAGTAGGAAGATAGTATTCGTTTCCGTTTGAAACAGCAAATCCCTCTTCTTGAAGTTGATAGGTTTCGTAATTGTCAAACCCATACTCATACATTCGCTCATGATCTTTCCAATCATCTGGCGCGTTCAACGTTACCGCAACCAGTTCCATACCATCCCTTTCCGCACTGCTGACAAGGGTTCGTCCAGCCTTCTTCGTGAAGCCGGTCTTCCCTCCCGTAGTGTGATCATAAAGCCTGGTAAGCAGCTTGTTTTTGTTTTGCCATGGATAAGAGCGGTTATCAGACTTAAACTTTTCACTTCCCGTTACTTTGCTAAACGTCTCATTTTTCATCGCATAGGCCATAAGTAACGCTAAATCATATGCACTTGAATAATGAGATTCACCATCGAGCCCGTGCGGGTTTTCAAAATGGGAAGATTGCATTCCAAGCCATCGAGCCTTCTGGTTCATCAAGTAGGTAAACCCTCCCACGCTGCCACCTACATGTTCAGCGATCGCAACAGCCGAGTCATTTCCAGAGCGCAGCATTAAACCATATACGAGGTCAATTAGTGGGATCTTCTCCCCTTCTGTTAAGTATATAGACGAGCCTTCCGTTCTAGTAGCTAGCTCGCTCACCTTCACCTCTTCCGACAACTTTCCTGATTCGATCGCAATAATAGCTGTCATGATCTTGGTCGTACTTGCAATTAGTGAAGAATCATAGGCTTTTTTCTCAAAAAGAACTCGTCCCGAATTGGCATCTAAAAGAACGGCATGTTCCGCCGAGACAGATATAGACGGACTTGCATTCGCAACCTGTGGAAAGAGTAAGCAAGCAGTAAACAAAGCAATGATGATCAAACGAATATTCCTTCTCAAGAGAGGTCTTCCTCCTAACCTATTCATTTGCTTAACTTTATGCAACAAGATACAAGCTTATGAAAAAGATAGAGAAAGAAACAAAGCGCCGAGCTCCCCGGCCAGACATCCGACAAGAATCGTTCACCTGAAATCGGTTAGAGAACGGTATTAAAATTATTATTTTCCCGAGTGAATCAATTTCATAATTTAAGTCCCTTGTGCCCCGGGGGATTCGAAATCTAAAAAAGGAAGTACCTCCCCAATCTAGTCAAGTAGGAAATTTGAAATCATTTTTATTAGGTTAAGGGCAGTAAACTGGAAGACTCCATCTCGAGATAGGTTTCCGTTTCCTTAAATGGAGAAGGAGGTCCGGGAAATCACTCGCTTTCCGTAGGCATGCGCTGAGTCTCCTCGGACTCCGTCCTCCGGGGTCTCACCTGTCATGTTCATCCCACAGGAGTCTCGCAATCTCCCGAGCCTCATTGTGTTTGTGAGAAGAACGGAAACACTCCAGGTGCACAAGTCACCCAAAACGACAGAAGAACTTCTTATCAGAGAGCTGAAAATCTCTCTGTAACGCGGTTATTATGCCACATCATGATGGATGAAACATTGGAGACTCATTCGGAATGCGAATGGCTCCGTTCATCACAAAACAGGTGGGGTCTGAGGAAACGGCGAGATCCCGGAAGACTTCGCCTGAGGAGGCTTGCTGTTTAGATAATGTTCGGCTAAAACCTAATAGAGGAAGTTCGACTAAGTTCGGCACGTCCTGTGCCAACGTCGAACGACCCCACGTCGTGTGGGACATGTTTCAACGCCGAACGACCCTACGTCCTGTCGCGCCTCAGGAAAGCGAGTCACCCCCCCCCCCGAGCCCTCATACCTTAACGGACCTAGGTGTCTCAGAGCTGATTCTCCAGGATAAGGGGGCGGTGTGAAGCAACATGGATAGAAAGTGATCAAACTTCTTTATAAAAACGGAAACTAAAATCTGTTGGATAAGAATCCAGTTTGAACCTTTTCAGAAAAGAGCCTTATATTCTGCCAGTCTTTGAAGTTTTTAAAAAAGCAATTATGAAATTGATTCGAGTATGAAAAAATCCAAATATAAAAAAGAAAACCAGGAAGTGTGAATTCCAGGTTTCTAACTACTTCTCGTATTATCTTAATGGCTTCACCTGTTCGTAGGTCTCATAAAAATCGAGTTCCTCCCGGATATTCTGAAATAAATTTTCCAGTGAAGAAAACAATGCCATCAGGGAAACGGGCGGCTCATAAACGAATCTAATGGAATGTCCCCCTGTATAAGACGCTCGACTATCTTCAAACCAAGTATCCCCTTTGGAGAAAAAAACTCACCTACACATTGATGGTAAATACCATATAATGTTTTTTCAGCTGAGGACTCCGGGAAGGATGGCGCCTGTAAGAATACAGATAATTTATCCCTCGCTTCATCACAAAATACGTTTAAACGTCTTAAGGATTTTAATATTTGTTTATAATAATCCACTTCATGGCTGCCACCTTCTTCAATGAGATCTTTTAATGAATGTGTATTCAAATAATGGTCTACACCAAACACGACATTATTCAGAAATTCGTGAACTTCATTCGTTCGTGCTTTTATCATTTGCTGACTCATGGTCGCCTCCTATTTAAATATAAAAAAGTAACTCTTATTACATCATGCCTATTTATAAAGTTGGTGTTATTACAATCCGTACCGTAACACATTTACTATGTTTCATTTGAACTTTTATCATTAAATTTCTCAAAAAATAAATCCGCTTCTTCTTCAACGTCAGGGTTTTGTTCGATTTCTTTAAGCGGTGGGAGTTCCTCGATAGACGTTAATCCAAAATAAGTGAGAAAATCTTTTGTAGTCCCAAATAAAACCGGTCTACCGATGGCATCCTTTCTTCCTTTTTCGTCAATCAACCCTCTATTTCCTAATGTTTGTACGGCACGATCACTTTTCACTCCCCGCAAATCATCAATCTCTATTCGAGTAATAGGTTGACGATAAGCAATAATGGCAAGCGTCTCCAATGCTGCTTGAGACAAACGAGTAGACGTATTCGTGTCTAAGAGTTTTTTATAATAGGGAGCATGTTCTGGCTTTGTCGTCAAATGTAGAGTTCCATTTGAGTCCATCATCGTTACCCCCCGTTCTATCTGCTGGTAGTCCGTCGTCAGATCCTCAAGCAATGTCTCAAGAGAAGCGTTCGTAAGCTCTAACAAGTCAGCTAATTTCTTTTTCGTAATTCCCTCTTCCCCTGAGACAAAGAGCAATCCTTCAATTAGCGCTTTTTGTTGGTTCACATTCATGGTGTTTCCTCCATCTTAAATACAATTAAATCCTCTAAATGACTTTCTTGAATACAGGTTACTTCCTTGCTTTTCATTAACTCAAGGATTGCAATAAATGTTACCACCATTTGTGGTTTAGAGTGCTCAGCAAATAATTCGGAAAAGCGCAGTCCCTCTTTTATATCATCGACTTGTTTCAAAATATCATCCATTTTCACACGAATGGAGACTTCATCCCTTTTTATAGTTGCATCTTTAGGTTGTTCTGTTTTTTTTCGTTTCAAAATATTTCCCATTGCTGCGATCATGTCATACACAGAGGCCTCGCCTTCTGTTACGCCTTGTTCTTCTGCATAATCAGCTAAATCCATCTCCGGCCTGGTATAAATCCTATTCGCATCCAACTCTTTTTGTTTAAGCTCTTCTGCTGCTTCTTTATAGCGTTTATATTCGATCAGTCGGTTCATCAATTCATCTCGAGGGTCTTCTTCCTCTTCCACCGTTAATTCTTCATCACTCGAAATGGTGGGCAGAAGCATCTGGCTTTTGATAGCAAGTAAGCTCGCTGCCATCACTAAATATTCACTTGCCATATTTAATTCTAGCTCTTGCATGGCATGAACGTAATTCATATACTGCTCTGTTATTTTAGATACAGGTATATCGTAAATATCGATTTCGTACCGATTTATTAAGTGAAGCAATAAGTCAAGAGGTCCTTCAAAACCATCTAACTTCACTTGATAGCTTTCTGTCATATTATTCGTCCTTTTTTATAAATACGTAAGAGCAAGCTCTAGTGTTTGGACACCTATTGTAGAATTAGGGCACAACTATGCTTCTCTCCATTTTTCTACAGTCAGCGTAAGTGCCGATTCCTTTTTTCTATCATAATGTTACCAGAAAATCCGACACCCGTTAACATGATTTTTATCGTCCCTGCTTTTTACTTGTTCCTTGGCGATTTATACTAGTAAAATAAGTTACAAGTATGTATTCAAAACCCCCATATCCTGCCAGACACCACAATGGATGAAAATGGGGCGTAGCAGTTTAATCCTAAGTAATGTCAACTATATAAGGCAGGGAGTAAGATCAAACATCTTAATCCCAGAAAGAGTGAGCGCAAGAAGTTCGAGGCGCGAAAGTTTTGAGGACCACAGCGTAACACCTTTCATACGTGAGGACTGGAAAAAAACGAGCAACGAAGAAATTCGCCGTTTATCATTTGGTGACTTTTTGAACATCCTCTACAAGGAGAGATCATCATGTATCCAAAAGCTTTTATAGAATATTTGGCTCATTTCCATGGCACAAGAGACTATTTTGAATGTCATGAGGTTTTAGAGGATCATTGGAAAAAGACAGAACCTGGAAACAGAAAGTCTGTCTGGGTATGTCTCATACAACTGGCTGTCAGCCTGTATCATTTTAGAAGAGGAAATTTGACGGGGGCATACACTCTGATTAATAGAACACTGGAAAAATTGAAAGACAGTCAAAAGCAAATAACTTCTCTCGGCATTCAGTCAGATTTACTCATTCAAAAGGCCTTATACATAAAAAGCCGGATCGTCGAGCAAAAGGGGTATATAAGTGTCGACCTGCCCCTTTCTGATCCAGCATTATTAAAAGAGGTGAAACAGCTTTGCTTGATCTGGGGAGTAAGTTATGGAACCGCTAGTGACTTAACAAATCTTGACCTTATTGATAAACATAAAAGGCGCAGGAGATGAGCGTTAGAACCCTAGTAAAGTCATGATGAAGAGGTTTTTAAAGAGCTTACCTACTTTAAACACTAAAGAATAGTAAGATGACTTTTTGACCCTATGCACAAATGCGCTAGGGTCAAAAGTGTCCTCAAATAAAAACTTCCTAGCATTCACTTCTTGAATACCTCAGCATTTAGCCTCACTTGAAGTGTGAAGTCACTGTGAACCCTAAACTTTAATGAACGAATATTCTGCCGCCACAACCTTCACTGTTGCGATTTTAAAATGCCTATTTGTATAGGAATAGTACACAGTACAAATAGTGATCTGTTATAACAGGATGTTCAAAAAGTCACCAAATGATAAAGTGAAACTTCCATCAGTAGGGTTTTCACTGATGGTTCGTTGAGGCCTACACGACGTGGGTCACACAGACGTTGTCACAGGAGGTGACAATCTTTGTCGATGTTCTCATTCGTCAACCTTTTTGAACACACACTTATAGCAAACTTTTCTCTTGAGGATTTTTGTATAATGAAGTGATTCGAACACAGACTATACTTAGATAGATTGATTCAAAGCATTAACTGCGATTATATTTCCCACTAAATACAAAAAGCAAAACAGTAAAAGCAGGTGCAATAATGAAATCCCGTCTTATTTCAATTATCATTCCTTCATTTAATGAAGAAAATAATATTGAACTTATGTATAAAGCTTTGGATAGGGAATGTACAGACATCGATTATGATTATGAAGTTATCTTTATTAACGATGGAAGCACAGATGATACATTATTCCATATTAAAAAACTGGTATTAAACACATCAAAGGTTAAATATATCTCGTTCAGCAGAAATTTTGGAAAAGAAGTAGCTATTTTAGCCGGCCTTCAACATGTCAAGGGGGAAGCAGTTATTGTCATGGATGCCGATCTACAACATCCATGTAATTTAATAAAAGAATTTCTTAAAGGATACGAAGAAGGGTATCACCAGGTCATTGCTAAGCGGAATCGAAAAGGGGATAGGCCGCTGCGTTCAATTCTTTCCTCCCTTTACTACCGTCTTATCAATAGGATTGTTGATGTCGATTTAAAAGATGGCGTCGGTGATTTTAGACTTTTAAGCCGCCAAGCTGTCGATGCCCTATTAATGTTAAATGAAGGAAACCGTTTCTCAAAAGGGTTATTTTCTTGGATCGGTTTGGATCAGAAAATTATTCACTATGACAATGTACTAAGGCAAAATGGAAAAACAAAATGGTCCCTGTCAAAATTACTAAATTACGGAATTGACGGTATTATTTCCTTTAATAATAGACCACTCAGAGTGTGCTTCTATACAGGAAGCTTGATTTTGTTACTTTCCCTTGTCTATATTTTTGTCCATTTAATTCTGATTATGAACAATGGCATCACTGAACATGGTTATTTCACAACCATTTCTGCGGTTCTCTTACTTGGTGGCGTTCAATTACTCAGTCTTGGTGTAATTGGAGAATATATCGGGAGAATTTACTACGAAACAAAAAAGCGGCCACATTATCTAATACAAGAAACAAATATAAAAAATGGAGAAAGCTATGCAGGTAATCAACCGAGAATTTATAAGGTTCATCGTAGTGGGGATTATTAACACCCTTAATTATTACATGGTCTATTTATTACTGCATGTGATGATAGAAATTGATTATATGACAGCCCATATAGGGAGTTCTTTAATCAGTTTGGTTATTTCATTTTTTTTAAATTCTTATTATACCTTTAAGGTGCGGCCAACTTTATCAAAGTTCTTACAATTTCCGTTAACACAACTCTTTAACATAGCCGTTTCCTCTTTCTTTGTGTATCTTTTTGTTGAGAACCTCCGTATTAATAGCACAATTGCTCCGGTTCTATCTATTTTCATTACCGTCCCCCTAACTTTTATTATAACGGGGAAAATTTTAAAGAATAACGGGGATTTTATATGAAAAAAAAGCATAGTTTTTTAATCCTATTTGCATGCAGTCTTGTCCTTGCTATTCTTGCCCATCTGTTCTTCTTGAAAGAATGGACTCAAGACAGATACATGGTTGGACCAAATGACGGCTTACAGCAGATGGTGACATTTAAAAAGCTTCTTTATGAGCAATATACAACCGGGAACTTTTTTTACTCTTACCAATATGGTTTAGGAGGCGGGACATACAGTCAATTAGCCTTTTATTTCTCGACTGCATTCGTTTTCATCATCACTACAGCTGTAGTTTTTTTACTTGAATCACTTCATTTAATTGGAACCCCGGATATTATCTTTTGGGCACAGGCTGCCGTGATCATAAGCGTTTGTCGGCTAACAATGATTATTTTGATGACCACACTTGTGTTTCGATACATGAAAAGTGATTGGCTGCCTGCGTTCGCAGGGGCTAGCGTTTATGGACTATCGGTCATCTACTTTCGACATGTGACGTATTGGGAGTTTTTTGCGGATGCGATGCTCTGGGTCCCCTTGCTTGTTTTAGGCGTGGAAAAAATTATTCGTGAAGAGCGGTCTGGATTGTTTATTGTTGCAGTGGCTATCACACTTTTTAACAATTTTTATTTCGCCTATATTAATCTGATTTTTATTGGAATTTATATTGGGTTCCGATGGATGATCCGTTTACAAACGAACGAAATTAGCAGGTGGAATCAATTAAAATTATATGCTGGAAGCGGACTAATCGGCTTTGGGATCAGTGCGGTCGCATTTATTCCAGCGGTTTATGGCTACTTTCATAATCACCGCCCTCCTTATCCATTTTCCATTAAGATCGTTGACTTTCCATATAATATTTTATTTACAAGTCCCTATGTTCTTGTACCTGCGATCTTTTTACTATTTCTTTTTACATTTTCTCTATATAAATTTCCTATATTTCGATTGTTTGCCCTGATAAGTGCCATCTTTATTCTGCTTCATTTTAGCCCACTTGTGGCAAGTGCTTTTAATGGCTTTTCTGCGCCACAGTACCGCTGGGAATACTTGATATCCTTCATGATGGGAGGAGCAGTTTCTGCAGGTTTACAACATATAAACAAAATAAGTACAAGGAAAGTTGCAGTCGCAAGCATTCTGGTAATCACTACTTACCTTGTCGTTTCTTTTTCAGATCATTCACTAGATCGCCATACCGTTCCGGTTCTCGGGACAATACTCCTCATGTTAGTAACTATCACGTTAACGTTTGTTTTTATTTGGAAACAAAAGAAAGTATGGTATCTGCTTTTATGCACAGGGGTTTTACTAACCAATGTCGTGTTCGCTAATGGTACTCAATATGTGATTTCAAAAATAGCTGGCGTCGACCAAGTATCAAAAAGCTATTTGTTAAGTGAGCAATACAACGGAGAAGAGCAGCGTACGTTGCTACAGAAAGTGAAAAAGCAAGAATCCGATCCGTTTTATCGAATCGATTGGAAGGTTCGTTCCTTAAACAACACCCCGATTGTCCAAAATTTCAATGGAATGAGTGCCTATTCAAGCATCCTCAATCAGAATCTTCTGTACCTCTACTTATATGATTTACACATTGATATGGGTAGGGAAAGTGTCAGCCGTTTTGCAACACTTGGCAATCGGGCGAACTTATACAGCCTGTTTCAAGGGAAATACATGATGAGGGAAAAAGATAATACGGCTACTATCCCATATGGATTCAAAAAAGTATTAGAATCCGAAGATTACGCCATTTATCAAAATACTAATATATTGCCATTCGTTCGTACAACTAATCAAGTTTTTTCTGAAAAAGATATGGAGAACGCTCCGGTTCTTACGAGAGAACAGGCCATGTTGGAAGGAGTGATCGTAGCCGATATACAGCCGACAAACACCGAATTACCTGAGGTGGCTAATATTATCAACCAGACAACGATTGAAACAGCCGGTGCCACATTTGAAGACAATAAATTGGCAGTGACAGATGAAACAGGCGGCCTAGACCTTGTCATCAATCAACCCAAGACGGATACGAAAGACTATTACGTAAGCTTTCATATTGAAAGTTTAGCCAAAAGCGATGGGTTTGCAGTAAAAGTTAATGACTATAGAACAACACGCAAGCACAATCAGTCCATCTATAAAACCTATGTCGACGACCTTACCATCCGTGTGAAAAAAGCTGATAAAATTAAGATCCGCGTTCCCAAGGGAAATTACATTCTAAAAGATCTCGCATTATTTAGGGAGAATTATCAAGCCTTAGAAATGGCGAAAAAAGAAGCTTATCGTACAGATCGTATACGCTGGGACGGTAATAAACTAATGATCACCTATAATAACCAGAGTAATAATCGTTATATGATGTTGCCCATCCCTTTTGAAAAAGGGTGGGAAGTCAAAATAAACAATGTCCAGCAGCCGTTAGAAAAGGTGAATTATTCGTTTTTGGGATTTCCTATCATGAAGGGAATCAATCATATTGAATTAGTTTATTACCCTCCCTTTTTTAAGATCTCTTTAATCTTAACCATCGTAAGTATTTTACTTGGTGTTCTATTTGTTAGGAATAAGAGACCCAGACAGATTAACAAGAACATAAATTAAAGGGGGTGTCATGAGACACCCCCTTTCCTTTTTTATACACTTGATGATGAACTTTCCATGTCACACTTTTCAAGGAATGACTCCGTATATTCATCTGAACATACAAGATATTCTTTCTCAAAGTGTTTACATACATGATTGTACATCTTCTTGCCTATGCCAAGGTTACGATGAGAAGGGCTGACAGATACGTGCTGGATCACTGCTTCCCTTCCTTCTATTCGCACTCCAATAGTGCCAAGAATGTCTTCTTCCTTCCACAAGAATAGATACCAATTTGAATTGGTCTCGTATTCACTAATAATCTCCTGAAGCTTTTTCACATCTTTGCATTCAGGCATAAAAGAAAGAAGTCCCATAGCAATTTTTTTAAATGATTTTTTATATCGAATGAACATAATAACCCCTCGATTATAAAAATAACGTTTCATCTTTCCAAATCGCAAATAAAACGTTTTTTAATATAAAGCCTTATGGTTCTTTGTGATTACATAACGATAACAAACCAATAATAGAATCCCCATAACAGGCTGAATGTGAGTAATATCGAAAATAGGATCCAGTTTTTCTTTCTCATGAGGTTTCCTCCACCACTTGTGTTAAGACCTAGGGCATAGCATACATAATTTTCTCATAAGATTCAACCCGTTATTTTTGTCAATCCTCTTAGAAATCGACAACCGTCGGATTCACGTCCCTTTAAACGAAAAGGGATCATATTTACAAGCGCTAAATAAAGGTTAAACAAATAGAATAGCTGCAACACTTGACCTTGTTGTGGCAGGTCACTCATATATAAGATTGCTGCACAAATTGCGTTGCTAAGAGGCCCCCCTAGACTTATCATCGCTTGCTGCTTTGGGGTAAAGTTTACTTCTTTTTCGTTATAAGAATAACCGCCTATAAAAAAGATACAATGTAGCTGAACTGTCAATCTTTTGATTTTGCATTTAAATAGGGTCGGACCGATACCTAGCGACAGACTTGAACGCTCTGCCCCGCTCCACAAGCCAACGATGGTATGACCTAGTTCATGAATGAAAAGTCCTAAAGGGGCTACAACAAATAGCAAACAACTTAAAAGCTCAATCATGGGTGATGCCTTTCATAAGCGAAAGAAGTTTACTTATCTTCCACTCTTACACTATGCATAACATCCCCAGGACGTACACGGTCAACAATCTCAACACCATCTATAACTTTACCAAAAACAGTGTGACGACCATCCAAATGAGGCTGTGGTGAATGGCAAACGAAGAACTGACTTCCCCCGTATCTTTGCCAGCGTGAGCCATGGATAATGAACCACGTTCGTGCTTATGCGGATTTCCTTCTGTCTCACATTTAATTGTATAGCCGGGGCCGCCTGTACCATTTCCCTCTGGATCCCCACCTTGAATGACGAAATCAGGAATCACTCGGTGGAAAGTTAATCCATCGTAAAATTCACTGTTAGCAAGTTTCTCAAAGTTTGCTACTGTATTCGGTGCTGCTTCTTCATACATTTCAATTGTCATTTTTTCTCCATTTTCAAAATTGATCGTTGCTTGTTTCATTTCAATTCCCCCTGGTTGTTATAGGTTAAGTCGAGTCTCGTGACCTCTTGGTAATTCTCACGGCGCACGACAAGTTGATGCATTCCATTTTCGATGAATACGACTGCTGCTTTTCCGAAACGGTTATAATTATTAGCCATGGAGTAACCATATGCCCCTGTGCTAAAGACAGCTAGCAAATCATTGTGTTCTACTTCTGGAAGCTCTATATCCCATAATAGCATATCTCCTGACTCACAGCACTTTCCAGCAATAGCATACTCCCTTGCCCTGCTTTCGTCCATACGGTTAGCCAGAACAGCATCGTATTTGGCCTGATACAGAGCCGGTCTAATATTATCAGTCATACCGCCATCTACGGACACATAAGTACGGACGCCCGGAATGTCTTTGATCGCGCCTAATGTGTAAAGAGTGACTCCAGCATCACCTACAATTGCTCGGCCGGGTTCAATCCATATTTCCGGCATAGGATGATCCATGTTTGATGACTGAAGCTTGACTTCTTCAATCAGTGCTAACGCATATTGGTCGAGTGCTAGTGGGTCATCCTCTTCTGTATATTGAATGCCAAAACCTCCACCAAGATTAAGAACTTCAGCAGTAAATTGAAATTTCTCCCGCCAATCATTCATTGTTGCAAATAACTTTTGTGTTGCTAACGTGAAGCCGCTTGTTTCGAAGATTTGCGAGCCAATGTGGCAGTGTAACCCTTTTACATGAAGTCGGTTGTTATCGTGGAGAAGCTTGTAAGCTTGCTCGGCTTGTCCACTGGAAAGATCAAATCCAAACTTCGAATCCTCCTGCCCAGTTAAAATATAGTCATGGGTATGGGCCTCAATCCCTGGGGTGACACGCAGCAATACATCCATCGTTGAGTTTTTCTGCTCTACAAGTTCAGACAACAAGGCAATTTCATAAAAATTATCAACAACAATACAGCCAATTTCAGCCTCCACTGCCATGTCGAGTTCAGCCAAGCTCTTGTTGTTCCCGTGCATATGAATCTTCTCAACCGGAAACTCAGCTTCAAGGGCTGTATGCAACTCCCCTTCTGAAACAACATCCAAACTCAGACCTTCTTCTTTAGCTACTTGCAGCATAGCTATAGAGGAAAATGCTTTACTGGCATAGGCAACCTGTGCAGGGATTTCATGTTCCCTGAACGTCTGTACAAACGCCCTTGCATTTCTACGAATCCGATCTACATCATATACGTATACAGGAGTTCCATAAGCATCTGCTATCTCTTTAGCCGGGATACCTCCGATTAATAATTGTCCATTATCATTGATCGTGCGATTCATTACGCTCCGCCTTTCCTCCCTTAATAAAAGAAAATGTTCCTTTTTTGAGGAAAAGGAACATTTCAAATTATTTTTAATTTATCACAACTTTAAAGCAGTGGCAATTAAATTACCCCTTACGTCTGTTGTTTTGCGGATGCACAATACTTGGACGAATTTTTGCAAGCGGAACAGATAAACGAACAAGAATCCCCATCAATGCTTTCGCGTTAAAAGGTATAAATGGCCATAAGTAAGGTATATTTAATGAATTTGTTCTCGCTAAGAAAAGGATATATGCTGTTACACCAACTACAAAACCTGGCAATCCAAATATAGCTGTAATAAGTAGCAACACCACACGAACGAGTTTATTAGCTACTGAAAGCTCATAGCTTGGTGTGGAATAAGATCCAATTGCACTCACAGCAATGTACAGAATCACCTCTGGAACAAACATCCCAACATCAATAGCTATTTGTCCAATTAAAACCGCTGCTATTAAACCCATGGCCGTTGCTAAAGGGGTAGGTGTATGAATCGCTGCTATCCTTAACATTTCTAAACCTAAATCTGCCAGTAACAATTGAACGACAATCGGAATAGTTGATTCTTCATTTGGACCTATAAATGCTAAATTATCTGGCAGAAGCTCCGGTTCGATCACAAACAATGTCCATAAAGGAAGTAAGAATAGCGAGGCGAATATCCCAAAAAAGCGGATCCACCTTACAAACGTTCCTATCATTGGTGCTTCCCGGTATTCCTCTGCGTGTTGAACATGGTGGAAATAGGTTGTAGGAGTAATGATCATACTTGGTGAAGTGTCCACCATGATGAGTACGTGCCCTTCAAATAAATGAGATGCCGCTACGTCAGGTCTCTCCGTATAACGTACAAGTGGAAAGGGGTTATAGCCTTGTTTTACTAGAAATTCTTCCACTGATTTATCAGCCATCGATAAGCCATCCGTACTTATGTTTTTTATTTCTTCTTTTAATAATTTAACCAGTCCTGGATCGGCTATATCTTGAATATAGGATACACAGATATCTGTTTTTGAACGTTCTCCAATTTGCATAATTTCAAGACGAAGACGTTCATCACGAATTCTCCTTCTCGTTAATGCTGTGTTTTCGATAATGTTTTCTGTGTATCCATCTCTTGACCCGCGAATGACTTTTTCAGTATCCGGCTCCTTAGGTGAACGCCCTGGATAAGACCGTACATCAATGATGTAGGCTTTCGCATCCCCTTCTACAAAAATAACAATAAGTCCTGATAGAACCTGGGTTATACACTTATCTATCGATTCTACAACATCAACTTGTTGATGTACTAACTCATCATGGATGTATTTAGATGCTTCATCTTTACCTTCTTTTTGATCGTCAAGATCATTTAGCTGACGTAATATCTGGGCGATTAATGCCGAATCACATAACCCTGTTACATAGTATAGATTGATTTCATGATCGAGAATCGTTATACTTCGAAAACCTACATCAAAAGAAGTATCTACACCTATGCGTTCATTCATCAACTTTCTATTTTGCTCAAGCTTCATTACGATTGGAGTTTCTTTCTGTGTCGACATTATCCCACCTCCTCCATTTAGCTTACCCCTTAGGTTTGAAAATAAGTGCAACTAGAAATCCGAATAAAATTGCAGAAGCAATACCGGTTGATGTTAGCTCAAAAATACCAATAGCTACCCCGATAAAGCCGTGTTCCTCCGCTTGATCCATTGCTCCGTGCAAAAGCGAATGTCCAAAACTTGTAATCGGTACGGTCGCCCCTGCACCAGCAAATCTAATTAAGTTGTCATATAAATCAAACGCATCCAGCACTGCCCCTGCCACTACGAAAGTGGACATGACGTGTGCAGGGGTCAATTTAGCCACATCAAGTAACAGCTGCCCTATCACACAAATTCCGCCGCCTACGACAAACGCCCAGAGAAATTCCATTAGTTATCCTCCTTCGTAAGCACGACGCCGTGGGCTATGCATGGAATCGTTTCTTTTTGTTGTATCATCATAGGATTCATTAGCGCTCCCGTTGCTACGACAAGGATACGTTTGTATTTTCCTTGCTTTAGATCATCAATTAATTTTCCATAGGTAACAACCGCAGAACAGGCGCAGCCGCTCCCTCCGCTAAATACAGGTTGGTCACTATGGTAGACCATGAGACCGCAGTCATCATGTACATCAGCTACATCATAACCATCATTTTTTAGCATATCTCGCAAGATCGGTGTCCCAACACTTGATAAATCCCCCGTAGCAATTACATCATAATCCGATGGCACTCTTCCCATATCTTCGAAGTGAGCTTTAATGGTACTCCAGGCGGCGGGTACCATAGCCGAACCTAGATCAAATGGATCGTTCGTGCCGTAATCCACCACACGTCCAATCGTAGCTGCCTCTACACGAATTGGCGAAGGTTGGGTGGATAATAAGGCAGCGCCACTACCGGTTACAGTAAAAGTAGCTGTTTTCGGCTTTTGACCTCCGTATTCAGTAGGATACCTGTACTGTCTCTCCGCTGTAGCATTATGGGAGCTGACAGCTGCAATTGCCTGTTTTGCATAACCTGCCTCAATAAGCGCAGCTCCTGTAGCAAGAGTCTCCATTGATGTCGAGCATGCCCCAAACATGCCAAGTAACGGGATCCCAAGCTGCCTTGCCACGTAATTTCCTGTTACATTTTGGTTCAGTAAATCCCCTGTTAATAATAGATCAATACTTGTTTGATCGATACCTGCTTTTTGTAAACAATAATGAACAGCATCAGACATCAATCTTCGTTCAGCGAGTTCCCAATTTGTTTCACCACAGTGCAAGTCATCATAACTATAATCAAACAAATTATGAAGTGGCCCTGCTCCTTCTAGTGGCCCGACAACTGTACCCGTTGATTGTATATAAACAGGCTTCGTAAATGTCCATGTTTGTTTCCCTGCTTGTCCCACAACTCATTCCTCCTAAAATAACCAATGCCATAGATAGCGTATGATCCCTAACACATAGGCTGCTACTACTCCAAAAACAATCACAGATCCAGCCAGTTTAAAAAGGTTTGTTGCTATTCCAAGAACAATCCCTTCACTTTTGTGCTCTAAAGCTGCAGATGTAATGGAATTTGCAAATCCTGTAATAGGAACAGCCGAACCTGCTCCAGCAAATTGTCCTAGGCGGTCATAAACTCCAAATCCTGTCGCAAGTGCTGCAAGCAGTATTAAAGTAGCTACCGTCGGGTTACTGGCATCTTGTTCACTAAAACCGAACCATGATATATACATCACTGATAAAAGCTGTCCAAATGTACAAATTAGTCCACCTATAAGGAATGCTTTTAAACAATTGATCAAATAAGGTGGTTTCGGCTGATAATCTTTACTTTTTTGTTTATAATTTTTCGCATCAAACGATTGCATCTTAGATCCTCCTCTAACGTACGAACAATACCCACTGAAATAGTGAGCCTGCAACTTTTCCTATAGCGAGTGCCATAAGTAATGGAAATAAGTAACTTTCAATTCCAACCCGTTTAAACAATAGGGGAAAGACATTCAGGACTTCCGTTAATGCAGCTGCAAGCAACCCAATGAATATCCCGTGAAATAGTCCCCAGATGATTAAAACGATAACAGGGAGACTGGCAGGAAGATCGCCAAACGATAAGTAAATTCCGAACAAGACTCCTGTAAAAACGGCACCTTCGTACCATCTGATTTTCGATTCAGAATGACTAAGCTGCATTAAACGTGGCACCACACCTAAAACGGTCAGAAAGGCCACGAAACCTGTACCAACAGCAATCCCAGATGCAAGACCGATAATTGCTTCAACGATCTTCATCTTGCTCGACCTTGTTCTCATTAATGGCTACATAATGATCCAAATCCTCCTGATACTTAAATACTTCTACCTCCATTGGGTTTGGTTCCTCGTTGAACTTCTTACGGAACCAATGATTAAAGAATAAAATCATTCCTAAGCCTAGCCCGATAGAATAAGGAACTTGAATCCATAAGGGGTGTTCTTCCTCCTCACCTGTCAACATAAAATGGAGCTTTTGCTGAACATCCTCCATACTGACATCATAGTGGAAATTCATAATTGCCATGGCAGCACCTATAAATAAAAGCACCCAAATAGCTGTTACAATAAAAAGTGAGGGCTTTTTAGCAAACTTCTTTTCTACATGAACAACGCATTGGCTTGGTCCTATAATTTCTAGTTCAAGATGTGGGAATCGTTTTAAAATCAGCTCGATTAAAGGATGAATATCAATAACAACAATATTCTTATCTTTTTCCTCTATGTTATGAATAACCATGCTTTCAACGATTTGCTTATAACTGCTTGGTCCTGCTACTTTTGCAACATCTCTAACACGAATGACATGACCAGAAGAAACGCGGATAGATTGTCTCAATCGAATATATACAGGAGTTGTCATATCGCTTAACGCCTCCCCTGAAAGATTTCTTTGTTAGTATGTGTGGGATGGAAAAAAACATACAAAAAAAGCTACGCTAGAAAGCGTAACTTTAAGTGTGTGTTCAAAAAGTTGACGAATGAGAACGTCAACAAAGATCGTGACCTCCTGGGACGACGTCGACACGAGCACGTTCCTTGCGCATCGCAAGAAGTCTGAGGTGCGAACGTTTTGAGACCCACAGCGTATGCCTTCCATACGTGAGGACCGGAAAAACCAAGCAACGAAGAAATGCGACGTTTATCCAGCATGAACGGTCAGTAAACCCCAAAGATACCGTCGTGAAAATAAGAAGCTATGCTGAGGATTAACTGTCCGTAAATGTCCGATTTTAGGGAAACACAGACTAAGGTCGCCACGTTCTGCGGCAAGGTCTGTGTGACCCACGTCGTATAGGCCTAAACGAACCATCAGTGAAAACCCCACTGATGGAAGTTTCACTTTATCATTTGGTAATTTTTTGAACATCCTCTTTAAAGTACTAAGATTTAGTGACGATGATCTCCAGGGTTACTTTCACTCATTCATCGTTTCCTTCATATACTCAAGGATTTTCTTTTCGAGTCTTGAGACTTGGACTTGCGAGATGCCTAACCTTTCGGCGACTTCACTTTGTGTTTGGTCTTTAAAGTAGCGTAAATAAATAATTAACCGTTCTCTTTTCTCAAGCTTATTCATCATATCGTGCAATGTTAAATGTTCAAACCAATGCGTATCTTCTTCAGCGATTTGGTCAACGAGTGTAATCGGGTCCCCTTCACTTTCGTACACCGTTTCATAAATAGATTGAGGAGAGCGACCGGCTTCTTCCGCCTGAACTACGTCCTCACTAGTTAGATCGAGGGCTTCAGCAATTTCGTTAATAGTAGGAGACCTGCCTAGCTGCTTCAGCATCTCCTCTTTTTTTCCACGAACTTTATGATACGTCTCTTTTAAGCTTCGGCTTACTTTTACACTTCCGTCATCTCTGATAAATCGTTGAATTTCACCAATGATCATCGGGACAGCATAAGTTGAAAATTTAACATCATAACTTAAGTCAAATTTATCCACTGATTTCAGTAAGCCAATACAGCCGATTTGATACAAATCATCAGGATCATATCCTCGTCTTAAATAACGCTGAACGACAGACCACACTAATCTTGTGTTGCGCTCAACTAAATAATGTCTCGCATCCTGATCCCCTGACTGACTTTTCGCTATCAATTCCCTTACTTCTTTGTCGGATAAACGTTCTTTTGTAATGTCTGTTTTCATACTCATCGCCCTAATTAGCCAGAGCTCGTGTTGACGTGAGTTGCTTTACCAAACGAATTGTTGTGCCTGTCCCTTCATCTGAAGTGATCTCCACTTTATCCATGAAATTCTCCATAATGGTGAATCCCATGCCTGATCGCTCCCACTCAGGTTTGGAAGTAAATAGCGGTTCCCTTGCTTGTTCGATATCCACCATTCCAATACCATTGTCTTTAATGATGATTTCAATCTGTTCATTCTCCATCGAACACTCGAGAGTTATTTGTTGATCCGGCTTGTCTTCATAACCATGAATAATCGCATTGGTTACTGCTTCTGAGACGACCGTCTTAATGTCTGTCAGTTCATCCATCGTTGGATTCATCTGACTAATAAACGCAGCAACGGAAATACGGGCTAGGGATTCATTTTGGCTAACGCTTAGGAACTCAATTTTCATATGGTTTTTCATGAAGCCACCCCCAACATTTGCAGAGCGAAATCTTCATTGTCAACTAACTTGACAATCTTAAACATCCCTGAAAGATCAAACAATCTTCGTACTTCTGGTGAGATGGAGCAAATAACCATTTCACTTCCTGATGCCTGAATTTCTTTATAACGTCCAAGCATCACACCCAGACCTGAACTGTCCATGAAAGATAATTTCTCTAAATTAACGATGACATTACCTACATTGTTCTGTGCAAGCTGTGCCTGCCATTCTTCACGAAGTCCAATTGCCTCGTGATGATCCAATTCTCCAGCCATACGGACTAGCAGTACGTTTTCTTTTACAATAAAATCTACATGAAGACTCAAGTTCTGTTCCTCCTCTATCATTTAGAGTCACTTAAGTCTTTCGTAAACTGTTCCTGCTTTTCCTTCCTAAAAACAATACTAGCGCAATATCGCTAAAACTTCTGAAAACTCGTCAAATTTCTAAATGAGCGTTCGAATAATTCAATTAGGTTCGCTCGTTCAATCGGCTTCGTTGCCTCAATCCGAACCTTCGTCACTTCCTGTCCATTATTGGTTATAACAATCCAGCCAAAGTGATCACCTTTTTTCACTGGTAAATCCAAGGATTTGCGAACTTTAAGTGTTGCCTTATACTGGCCTTTTGGTTGATTCTTTTTCTTTAATACGACTACGTCTTTTTCTGGTGCTAAAGGTAATACTTTAGGCGTTCCACGCGTTGTTTTCACCGAATGAAGCACATCATTCTTAGAATAGAGTTGGACGCCTTCATATTGACTAAATCCATAATCAAGCATACTGGTTACGTCAGCATTTCTTTTCTTTGGACTTTCGGCTCCCATCACAACAGCAATCATATGAAGGTCACCTTTTTTGGCAGAAGCTGTTAAGCAATACTTCGCTTTGTTGGTGTAACCTGTTTTTAACCCATCCACTCCAGGATATGATTTTATAAGCTTATTTGTATTGACAAGCCAGAACTCATTATCCTGTCCTTTTCTTAAATAGTCCTCATAGATGCTCGTATAGTTGGTAATATCTTCATGAAGCAATAGCTCTCGGGCCATTACCGCCATATCTTTGGCTGTGCTATAATGCCCCTCTGCTGGAAGACCTGTAGGATTTTCAAAATGAGTATTTTTTAAACCTAAACTTTTCACTTTTTCATTCATCATTTTGACAAAAGCACTTTCGCTTCCGGCAATCCTCTCAGCCATCGCCACACTCGCATCATTTCCTGACGCAATAGCAATCCCTTTGAGGAGATCTTTAACTGTCATCTCTTCGCCTTCATCCAGGAAAATTTGTGACCCTCCCATAGAAGCTGCATGTTCACTGACTCGGACTTTTTCATCTAACGAAATATTTCCCTTCTCTAACTCTTCCATAATAAGTAAAAGAGTCATAATTTTCGTCATGCTTGCTGGTGGAAGCTTTTTGTCTGCTTGTTTATCGTATAACGTCATGCCACTATTTTTCTCCATGAGAATGGCAGACGGTGCTGATTTCACTAGCTCTTCAGCTGTTTCCTCTGCATGTATGGATGTGGGCGTATAGAGCATTCCCAAAACAGTGATGGCTACTAGTAAGCTGAGTAATCGTTTCATTTGTTTCCCACCTTCTTCTGTAAGTGTTCCTATATTTCCCTGTTCGAACACTTCTATTCAAGATAAAAAGCGTAAAAAAAGAACCCTACACAGTTGTAGAGCTCTTCCGAGAGTAAAGCAAATATAAGGTTATACCTTTACCGGGTTATTTCGATAAGCAAATGAAAATAACCCTTCACGCGCTTGGGTTGCTATTTAATTACTTTGTGAATTAATGTTGGGGCATCAACTTTATTACTACATATTGTATAAGCCTGCTTCACCTTTTCGATGGATGTGTCAGGGTGCTCCTCATCACTATGAAGAACGACTAACGCCTCTCCTGCTTTTACTTCGTCACCGATTTTCTTATTCAATGTAATCCCGACACCATGGTTGATTTGGTCATCTTTCGTTGCACGACCCGCGCCAAGATACATCGCAGCTACACCAATCAATTCTGCATCAATTTCAGAAACAAAACCATCCTGCTCCGTTTTCACCTCTACATCATGTGCCGCAGATGGCAATCGACTTAAATCGTCGATCATGGAGATATCTCCATGCTGTGCTTGGATGAAATCACGGAAAGCAGCAAAGGCCTTGCCATTTTCAAGGTTTTGTTCTAAGGTTTGGTACGCATCTTCATAGTTTGCAAATACTTCAGCTAATACGGCCATATGCGAGGCAAGTTCAAGCGATAGCTTTCTAAGATCCTCTACCTTTTTTCCTTGCAGAATTTCAGCTGCCTCTTTAATTTCGTTAGCGTTTCCAACTTCAAATCCTAATGGTTGGTTCATATCACTTATAACCGCCACTGTGTTTCGACCGAGGTTGTTACCGATATTCACCATTTCTCGTGCCAGTGCCTCTGAATCCTCTAATGTTTTCATGAAGGCGCCACTACCTGTTTTGACATCAAGAACAATGCTATCAGCACCTGAAGCAAGTTTCTTACTCATGATTGATCCGGCGATGAGTGGGAGTGAGTCGACGGTCCCTATGACGTCCCTTAGTGCATATAATTTCTTATCTGCAGGCGCCAGATTTCCTGTTTGTCCAGCTACGGCCAATTTATGTTCGTTGACATTCTTGATGAACTGATCCTTTTCCATCTCAATCTCAAGGTCTTTGATGGACTCCAGTTTATCAAGTGTCCCCCCCGTATGCCCTAGCCCCCGTCCTGACATCTTAGCTACGGGGACCCCTACTGATGCGACGAGTGGCCCTACAATAAAAGTTATTTTATCCCCTACCCCGCCAGTAGAGTGCTTATCGACTTTGTGACCTTTGATAGCAGAAAGGTCAATGGTTTCTCCTGAATCCACCATAGCCTGTGTTAAAGTCGCTGTCTCTTCTTGTGTCATGCCTTGAAAGTAAATCGCCATTGTTAACGCAGCAGCCTGGTAATCAGGGATGTCTCCTTTGGTGTATCCTTCAATAAAAAAACCAATTTCCTGTTTCGTTAATTCGCCGCCGTCTCTTTTTTTTACGATAATGTCGTACATTCTCATAACTGTTCACCCCTACTATGCTGGTAATGTTTTTAATAAATCTTTAACAAACCCTAGAAAATCTTCTCTCACTCGGGCAGTAGTTTCAATTACTTCATCATGAGTCAGAGGCTGATCCAAAATACCGGCAGCCATATTTGAAATACAGGAAATACCTAAAACGCGAATTCCCATATGGTTCGCTACAATAACTTCAGGAACCGTCGACATCCCGACTGCGTCGCCTCCAAGCGTTCGAATCATCCGAACTTCCGCTGCTGTTTCGTATGCAGGTCCAGTGTTCCCGACGTAGACACCTTTTTGTATCTTCAAACCTAACCGTTCAGCACTTTGTTCTGCATGATGAAGTAGAGCACGATCGTATGCTTCAGACATATCAGGGAAACGTGGGCCGAGGTCTTCATCATTCATTCCCAGCAAAGGACTATCCCCCATGTTGTTGATATGGTCTGTAATTACCATTAAGTCCCCAGCCTCAAAGGATTCGTTAACACCCCCAGCTGCATTAGTCACAAATAAGGTTTCGACCCCCATTTCTTTCATAACGCGAACCGGGAATGTTACCTGTTTCATGTCATATCCCTCATAATAGTGAAACCGTCCTTGCATAGCGATTACTTGACGACCCTCAAGCTGACCGATTACTAGCTGGCCTTTATGGCCTGATACGGTCGATTCAGGGAAGTGCGGGATATCTTTATAGCTGATCATTACTGGATTTTCGATTTCATCAGCAAGCACACCTAAACCTGATCCAAGGATTAATCCTACAGTAGGCTGAGCAGATAATTTTTCTTGAATAAATGCTGCTGCTTCTTGATTGTAATTTTTCATAACTTTTCCCCCTCTATTGAATTTTATTTAAGAAACTTTTGCCGTACTCTGGCACTTCCACAGAAAAGTTCTCAGCGATGGTTGCACCAATATCAGCAAACGTTTGCCGCTGATCCAGTTCGATTCCTTCTTTTATTCCATTATGATAAACGACAAGTGGTACAAGTTCTCTCGTGTGGTCTGTACCATGATGAATGGGATCATTGCCATGGTCAGCAGTAATAATCAATAAGTCATCATCATTTAGTTTACTTAACACTTCCGGCAATCGCTTGTCATAAGCTTCAAGTGCTTCGCCATAGCCTTGCGGGTCACGACGATGTCCGAATTTAGCATCAAAATCTACAAGATTCAAAAAGTTTAGCCCATTAAAATCTTTATTCATTGACGCTACCATTTGATCCATCCCATCCATATTGTGCTTCGTACGAATCGCTTCTGTCACACCCTCCCCATCATAAATATCTGAAATTTTCCCTAACGCAATAACGTCAAAGTCAGCGTCCGCCATATGATTCATCACCGTTCTTCCAAATGGCTTCAATGCATAATCATGACGATTAGATGTTCTTTCAAACTCGCCGGGCTTTCCGATGAATGGACGGGCGATGATACGACCCACCATATACTTTTCATCTTTTGTTAACTCCCGTGCATATTCACAAATCTCATACAGCTCTTCGGGAGGGACGACTTCCTCATGAGCAGCAATTTGCAACACAGAGTCTGCTGATGTGTAAACAATAAGGTCGCCTGTCTCCATATGATGTTGCCCTAAGTCTTTAATAATTTCTGTTCCGGATGCTGGTTCATTCCCTACAATCCCGCGACCTGTTTTTTCTTTTATTTTATTTAACAGTTCATCAGGAAATCCATCGGGAAAAGTACGAAAAGGCTTATCAATATATAAACCCATAATTTCCCAGTGCCCAGTCATTGTATCCTTTCCATTGGAGGCTTCGACCATTGTCGTATAGTGAGCTTTAGGATGAGCAACCTTCTCAATCCCTTGAACTGGGCGAATGTTTCCTAATCCCAGTTTTTCCATATTCGACATGGAAAGACCATTCATATGCTCAGCAATATGCCCAAGTGTATGAGCGCCTTTGTCATTAAATTTTTCAGCATCTGGTGCTTCCCCAATTCCGACTGAATCCATAACAATTAAAAATACCCTTTTAAATGATTTCATTTTTCATACCTCCTGAATTTTAGTGTTATCTAGTCTTGGAAAAACTATATATCAAAAGAAAGACGTAGGATGTCAGACAACTAAAAGTAAAAAAGTGTTTACGCTCGTGGATGATACGAGCGATAAACATCTTTGAGTCGAGCTTTTGACACGTGTGTATAAATTTGAGTAGTGGAAATATCAGCATGACCAAGCATCTCTTGTACGGCTCTCAAATCTGCTCCATTTTCTAATAAATGAGTCGCAAAAGAGTGTCTCAGCGTATGTGGTGTAATTTCTTTTGTGACCCCTGCTTCAATAGCAACCGCTTTCAGTATCTTCCAAAAACCCTGTCTTGACAGTGGATGGCCATGATGATTGACGAATAGTTCATCTGTTTTTTTCTGTTTAACCAGTTTCGCTCGTGATCCATCCAAGTAGACTTCTACTGCCTCTTTCGCTAGATCGCCAAGTGGAATAATTCGTTCTTTGGACCCTTTCCCCATACAACGTACAAATCCCATTGTTAAATGCAGATCACTTACCTTTAATGTAATCAGCTCTGTAACGCGCAACCCTGTTGCATAAAGCATCTCAAGCATGGCTTTATTTCTTGCCTTCAAAGCGCCGTTTGCTTTCACATTTAACAGCTTGTCTACATCTTCTGAAGACAACACCTTAGGAAGTTTACGTTCTTTTTTTGGAGTCTCTATATGTAGGCTTGGATCATGATTTGTCACCTTTTCACGAACCAAGAACTGGTGAAATAAACGAATAGAAGAAAGTAACCGAGCAAGCGTGGCTGCTGATCTTCCTTTATCATTCAGTTCGTATAAGTATTTCATGATATGGGCACGCGTAACATGATCCCAGTCGCTTATACTTTCTTTCGTTTGCAAGAAGCTTTGATATTGAAGTAAATCCCGCTGATAAGACTGTATTGTATTTGAGGATAACCCTCGTTCAACTGTTAAAAAGTGAAAGAAATCTTCCAAAGCAAATTTCATGCTCTTTACTCTCCTAATCGAAAGAAAATCGAAAGACGATCCGTCCACTCTGACTCTACCGGGCTTACAACTTTAACTGCAGCTCCATCTGGAGGATCATAACGATGCTGTCTCTCATATTCTTGATGAATCATTTGTAAGGCTGCATAAAAAACGCATGTACATAAAGTAAATACAATAAGAACCTTTACTAAGTCTTGTAGACTTTGCTTGATCTTAGACATGATACCACTCCTCTAAGTAAAACTTGTTTATAAAAGGATATGCCTAAAATCAATATAAATATACATATAGATTCCTATATACTATTAACGTACATGATTTTAATTTATTTGTAAATAGGAGGCTATGGAACATACGTTAGCCGCTCTGCTATTTTCAATTACTATACCAAACCTTGCTAAACTAAAGGATACTTACCTGTACGAATAAAGAAAATCATTAATCACCTATTTTCAGAATGAGAGAAACTGAATAGTGTCATTATAAAACCGCTATAAAGATAGATTCATAGCGGTTTTATCGGAATCAATTCTAATTAACTACGAAGTACTGTTTGTGGTTACGGCTGCCTTTTTACATACACGGCAGATTCCGTGGAAGGTTAAACGATGGTCTTTGACTTGAAAATCCCATTGTCCTTCTATCATTTTCTCTACATCACCCAATAGGTCTTCCTCTATTTCTTCGACCGACCCACATTCAATACATACGAGATGATGGTGAAAATGCTCTGCCCCCTCTTTACGAAGGTCGTAACGTGATACCCCATCACCAAAGTTTATTTTATCCACAACTTTTAGCTCTGATAGTAATTCTAGAGTACGATATACTGTTGCAAGACCGATCTCAGGCGCTTTCTCTTTTACGAGGAGGTAAACGTCTTCGGCACTTAAATGGTCTTCTTCATTTTCTAAAAGTACTCTCACTGTTGCTTCACGTTGTGGTGTTAACTTATAACTTTGGGAATGTAGTTGCTTCTTAATCCGTTCAATGCGATGCTCCATCTCGTTCTCCCTCCCTCGTAATTCCAACTTTATTATAAGCAGAGACAGAACGAGTGTCAAATTAAAATAATTACAAAGTGTTAATGATAATCACTTTAAATTAGGTATGATTATTATTTATAAATCCATTGAATAACAACTTCAAATATGGGATTAGCAATAAATACTTCCACTACAGAGGCACCCATCAATACAAGCAAAAGAATGCCGAACATGGCGCTATAGCGGCCAAAAGCTTGAATAATAGGCTGATGTACGCGTCGGATAAATAGCTGTTTACACAGTGTTAAAGAGAAAATCAGTGCTAATGCCCCCGCGATTAAATAAACAGGAATAACTAATAAATTTTGTGGGGCAATAGAAGCTGAGGACAATAGTAATCCGTACCAGCCCATTTGATTGACGAGGAACCCTACAGAGAAGCCCACGACAAGCCCTTTAATAAACAATAGAACAGTGATAATTGGCATACCGACAATTGATATTCCCAGTAAAAACAGTAACAGCATATATTTAATATGATAGAGAATGCTATCCTTCAACAAGGTCGTCTTCGCTTGTCCTTCCACTCCTACAATTTGCTGAAAGAATTGCTCTAGATAGAAGAACAGATCTTGCTTTTGAACAAAATTCATACTGTTAACGATCACAGCACCAAAGATCATTCCCATAATGAATAATACGAAAATAAACACAAATATGCTCATATGGTTGTGAACGTCTTTCCTCACCATTTTTACGCCCTGTTGCATGGATTCTTCATCCTTTCTCATAAACGATCTATGATTAATCTATGATGAAAGGACAAGAAATAGACCATGATTTACGAGAGTTTTGGCTGTATCTTTCCGTACACTCCTCCTCCGCCTTCTATAATCTCAAGCTCGCCTTCTCTCATGCTCACAATAGCAGCAGCTACATTTTTGGGTACGACCTCTATCATATCCTGGTAATTTATCTCATGGATGATAGCCATTTCTGTACCAAAGGCTTCCAGTATCTTCTCATACGTTTTATGTCCTACGCCTGGAAGATAGTCTAAAGGCACCTGGTAAATGTAATCAGGTCGCTGTGGAGCTAATGAAGCACTGATCAATTCTTCAATTCGATCCGCTACACCCTTAACCATCTTCTTCGAGCCGCAAGCTTTACACGTTCGGTCTGACGGTGAACCTGGATGAAAGCAGACAGCGCAAACGGTTCTATGGTATTTACCCAGCTTAGGATTCATCCCGAAATTTTTCCTAACACCTCTTCCCCCCGTTTGCTTCAATGCTTTTCCAAACTCTAAAAAGGAGGCATGATTCAAATCAACGAGTTGATATTCTCGTGCCAGCCTGATCGCCGAGTGAGCATCTGAATTCGTTAGAAAAGGATAATGATGAAGTTCTTCAATTTGATCGGCCATCTCTGTGTCTGAACTTAACCCAAGTTCAACTGCGTCAATGCGATCCGCATCAAACACCTCCCGCAAACTTGTTTTAACACCTTTTCCGTACATGCTCTTAAACGGGGTAAACACATGGGCAGGAATAAACCAGCCACCATGCTCATGAACATACCCTTGCAGTTCTCGTCCTGTTCCGTAAAACCTTTGGGAACTTAAGTTGATGTTGGTCATTTTATGTGCTAGCCATTCTGTGAATGCCTTCATTTTCTCTATGGTTGGAAAATAACAAAGAACATGGATTGGCCCGCTAGATGCCGCATCATAAATTTCAATCTCTGAACCGAGGAGAAGGACAGTGTCTTCAAAGCGAACGCCTCCCTCTGCAAGTTCTTTGGCCCCGCCGTGCTCTACCAAATAGATCAGCTCTTCTTGCACAGCCGGAACATGGGCATCAATGACGCCGACAATGTCTAATCCCTTCCGACGACTCGCCTGTTCCAAAATGGCTGTAATCGTTAATGACTTTGAGCCGGTAATCTTAACAGGTTTCCCATACCAATCACTTCCTACATGCACATGCAGGTCGACGAAATACGAGCTGATACTCATCTATTTTCCTCTCGCAATTTTAAATAGAGTAGAGCATAGGCCGTCTTGGCATCGTGAATTCGTTGCTCTACAGAAAGCTGCTCTGCCTCTTCTAAAGTTAATTCACGCACTTCTACAAATTCATCCTCATCCATATCCACTGCTTTTTCTAACGGCTTAACTCGATCGGTAAAGTACAGATGGACGAGTTCATCAGCAAATCCCGGAGATGTATAGAACGATGTAATGAGCTTGAGTTGGTCTGTTGTGTAGCCTGTTTCTTCTTCCAGTTCTCGGAGTGCAGTAATTTCAGGCTTCTCGCCCTCTTCCAGCTTTCCGGCCGGTATTTCTAAAATACTCTTCTCTAGTGCCTTACGATACTGTTCTACAAACACGATCTTTCCTTCATCCGTTAATGCGATAACAGCTACGGCGCCTGGATGCTTAATCAATTCCCGTTTAGATGTTTGTCCATCGGGTAAAGTAACACTGTCTATCTGCAGCTGGACAATCTTACCTTTATATATGACTTCTGTATTAATTGTTTTTTCTTCAAATTTATTCAAACAACTTCATCCTCTCTTTATATCTATATGTTAGTTTATCATAGAGGAAGATAGACACGACTTACAAACGGAAAGGAATGATACTAATATGAATAAACGCAAGGTAGGTTCATCAGATTTATATGTATCTGAACTAAGCTTAGGCTGCATGTCTCTCGGCAAGGAGAAGGAGAAAGCCAAATCCATCATTGACCGTGCTCTCGAAGCTGGAATCAATTATTTAGATACAGCTGATCTTTATGATTTTGGAAGAAATGAAGAGATTGTTGGAGAGGCCATTCAAGGTCGTCGAGAGGATCTAATCATTGGTACGAAGGCAGGAAATAGATTCAGCCAAGGAGAAGAAGGATGGTCATGGGATCCCTCTAAAGCTCATATCAAAACAGCTGTAAAAGACAGTCTGAAGCGTTTAGGGACAGATTATATAGACTTATACCAGCTACACGGCGGAACGATTGATGATCCAATTGATGAAACGATCGAAGCCTTTGAAGAGCTGAAGCAAGACGGATTGATCCGAGAATATGGAATATCATCCATCCGACCAAATGTCATTCGAGAGTATGTTGAAAAATCAAGCATAGTCAGCGTTATGATGCAATACAATGCACTAGACAGAAGACCTGAAGAAGAAGTCCTCGATTTACTCAAGGACAATCAAATCAGCATTTTGGCACGCGGTCCACTCGCGAAAGGAATGCTGACTTCTAAAGGCCGCCAAGTCGCGCAAAACAAAGCTAAGGACGGGTTTCTTGATTATAGCTATGAAGAAATATTAGCTATTACGGAAAAGTGGCAATCATTTGAAAGCGACGCACGATCTGCTTCCGCTCTAGCGCTAGAATACACTCTCCAAAAAGAAACAGTGGCATCAGCTGTGTTTGGAGCGAGCTCCCTTAAACAGTTAAACGATAATTTGAGCTACCTCGAGGCTGACCCGTTGCCTAAACACTTATACGATGACATTCAATCTCTAACAAAAGCAGTCACGTATGATAAACATCGATAACAACAAATAATACAACTAACATAAGAAATAACGCCCCTCCTATTAAAGGATGGGCGTTATTTCTTGAATGACTTCCAGTCTAAATCACTTTCATTTAACAACTCTTCAAAACTTTTGTTCGCTTCTTTCCGTTCTCTCTCTTCCATTCTTTGCCGTCGTTGCTGTTTCTGCCTCTCCTCTTCTTGGTGCTTCAGCTCTGACTTTTTAGATCGAAGCTTCTCAACCATGTCTTTGTTGAGTTGTTCACTCAAAGAACCTTCATTCTTGGATTTTTTGCTCATAATGGCACCTCATTCTTAATCGTTCCAGTGGGAATAATCGGGTTTAATACACCATTAGGACTGGTAAGACGAAAGGAACCTTTGACAAAATCTAACTTCATATCCGGTTTAAAAAAAGTAGTCTGCTGACGGTCAATGATAACCTTATAATCAATGTTTTCAACCGTTTCATCGGTATCTTCAAACATTTTATCTGTCAACCTGATCGTTGGCTGACCGTTTACTCCACAGCCCAATCCCTCTGTATCGTAAAATAAGCGAAGATAAGAATGACTTTCATCTTTTAGCAGTTCCAACTGTTCTTTTGCAACGTCAGTAATTGTTAATTTCATTGTCCATCACCCCTATTTGCCTCTATCATAAGAAATCAGCGGCTCTTGTGCAATGGTTTTGCTTATTATTCCTCTACGATCTTCTCTTGCCCTGGATTACTTTTGATTAAATTGTCGTACTAACGCTTTTTCCATGAGTGCTGGAGCTAGTTGATAAACTTTACTTCCTGAATCCATCCATGCCGGTAAGTTAATTTCCCGCCGCTTCGTAAATAAGTGTTTTACGACCGTAAAAGCCACATTGTTAGGATCAAGCATCATCTTATCAACGGCTTGCTCATAACCGCCAGAAGGATCTGCTTCTTTAAAGAAATTTGTCCGAACAGGTCCGAGGTTGACTGATGTAACATACACCCCGTCTTTTTCAACCTCCATACGTAAAGCGTTGGTAAAACCGATGACGGCATGCTTAGATGCTGAGTAAACGGCTGATTTAGGTGTGGCAATCTTCCCTGCCTGCGAAGCAATATTTACGATGTGCCCTTGTTTTCGGTTCAAGAAATGTGGCAAAAGTTGATGTGTGGTTCGGATTAATGATTTGACGTTGACACCAAGCATCCGGTCAATATCCTGCCATTTTGCCTCAGACACATAATCGAAAACAGCCATCCCCGCATTGTTAATAAGTGCATCTAAAGGACCGTGCTCAAAGCAAATACGGTCAACAACATCTTTCCAGGCAGGATCGTTTGATAGATCCGCCTCATACCAATAACAGGGAACGTCAAATTGCTGCTCTATCTGTTGTGAAATGATTTGTAATCGCTCCACCGACCGCGCAGCGAGAATAGGTATTCCCCCTTCCCTTGCTACATGGATAGCAAGATACATCCCGATCCCGGTTGAAGCTCCTGTAATTAAAATATTTTTACCAACCACATGACTATTCATAACGATCACCCATTTACATAATATATTTTTTGTTTATCTTGTTCCGTCGTTTCTACAAGGTGCTGCTCCTCCAGGTAATCAAGCTGTCCGATCGTTTCAGACATCGTCAGCCCAAATTGACTTTTTATTTGCTTTGGAAACAGCTTCTCACATATTTCATAAGCACGTAAAGGACCTTTTTCAATCATCCTAAGTACTTTGTGGGCGCGCTCTTCTTGCCTTTTCAAGCGATGTTCAATCAACTCCTTCACTTGACCAAAACATTTCCCATGGCCAGGATAGACTGTAGCGATGGTGTAGTCTGCTAACTTTTGCATTGAATGACGATACTGCAATAACGGTTTTGGTCGTCCCTCCCCTTCTGTGTATGAGGGCTCAAGTAGGGGATTAGAGGAAATGTGAGCAAGTAAATGATCCCCGCCAATCATTGCCCCATCAGTTTCTCTTACAAATGAAAGATGTGACTGGGCATGTCCTGGTGTTTCGATAACCTGCCAATCCAGATGTCCAGGCAAGCGATCTCCTTCAAGCAGTTCTTGAGTCAATGTACCTTGTGAACTCCACTGTAAAGGTTTCCGCAAGCCTTTAAGTAAATGAAAATAGCTAGAAGGCACACCTGCTTCGAAATACATCTCCTCAAAAAACTGCTCATACTTGATAAAGAAACGATCCTCCCTTTCAAGCCACGGACGCAATTTAGGATGGGCTGCTACATTACGAATATGGGGAAAATATTCAACCAGCCCCATATGATCAGGATGGTGATGTGTGAGAATGATTTGCTCCACATCCTCGGAGCTGTAACCAAGCTGCTTTAACTGAACTTGCAGCGACTGCCATGCCTCCTCTGTCTTTATACCTGCATCAACAAGTGTAAGCATCTCCCCTTCAAGCAAGTATGTATGAACATCCCCAACTGCATACGGAGTTGGTAATGTAAATTGATGGATGATATCTTTTAGCGTTTTCATAAAAATGCCTCCAAATAATGAATATCCATTCATTTTTATTTTCTATTGTACCATTGTTTTGAAAGATGTCCCACTAAGCAATGATTCCCTATAGGTTGTTCAACCTTCTTGCTTTTAATTTGGCAACTTATTGAATACTCACCTATTAAAGAATATAGAAACCGCCACATATGGCGGTTTCTATGATCGGAATAAATGATGAATGGTTTTAGTTACTATCTTTGGAAGTTTCTCAAAACTGTACGTAAGCTCTAATCGTTCTGTCCATTGGTGCGCATCTTTACCAAGTGGTCCAATATTAATAATCGGCATCGTCACAGAATCCATCACGTTTGATGGCAAATTAAATCCCTTCCCTTGGATTGGCATCTGGCTAAGTAATTCATCAATCGGTGATTGTTGAGAGGCGGGGCCAATAAAGCTTAGATCAGATAATCCTGGAAAGTATTCTTGTTCAGAAACGTCCACATCATACTCTTCTTTTGCAAAAGAGATCGCTTGACTGGCAGCCCCCTGAACCAATGGATCATTATGGGAAGAAACAGCTGGGTAAAAGGGCGGACTGTAAAACAGCACCATCATTGGAGTAATATCTTTGCATAACGCTGCTAACTGCTGTACAAGCGTGGTGGAAAAGTCTCGATCCCCCTTATCTCGCTGCTTGATCAATAAATTTTGCCTCCGTTCCACTTCTGGTTTTCCATGACGTTGAACGGCTTCATGATATAGCTGATCATATGTCAATATGTTGATTGTCGGTTCAAAAGAAGAACTTTGGGTGTGCTGCAAGTAAAAAGAGGCTTGTTTATGATAGTGAGTAATAATCTTTTCTTTCGCTCTCTCCGCCGCTTGCAGCAATTTTTTGTTTAATTCACTGATCGTCTGTTTCATATAAAGAACGTTATACATTGTCACAGCAGCCTGTGGAGTTTGAACAGAATATTCTTCTTTTAAATCTCTTTGCATTAAACTAATCGGGGGCGGCGTTCTCTCTCCATTTACTTCTTCAATAAAGGCTTCGTTTAGTTCCAGTTCCTTCGCTAAATAGCTGATCATCAGATTGGCGTTCAACCCTCCGAACGGCTCGCCGGCATGAGTTTCTTTTCCATAACATAAAAATCCTGGGAGCATTTTTCCTATAGAGCCCGTATATAAATAATAATTAGGATCACCCGGATACTTACTAAACATCGGTTCTCCATTAATTGCTGTCTTAAACTCTAGTCCCTCTTCTTCTTTCATCTTCTCAAGAACAGGTAAAGCGGCGAGCATCCCCTCAGAGTTCACTTCCTCGTCCGGTACAGCTAAAAGTAAGAGATTCCCATCAAACTCACCGGCCATTGCCTTTTCAAGCAGTGATAATTGAACAACGAGCCCCGCTTTCATGTCCATTGTCCCCCGGCCAAACAGCCAATTGCCTGTCTGCAAATCGCGTGCCGCATCTTCAGGTAATTCGTCAATGTATTTGTATAGTTCCTGGGTCAGTTCTTTAGGGTAAAAAGCTAGATTTTCCCATGATCCATAATCCTGAACGGAAACGACATCGGCATGGGCAATAAGTACGATTGTTTCCTTCGTCTTGCCTTTTTTAACGAGCGCTGATAGAAGCTGGCGACCATCGTCTAATGGATGAAGCTTTAAGTGAGATGGGTGATTTTGATAATAATCATGATCTCCTAAAATATAATATAAGTATTCAAAGATTGCGATTTCAGCTTTACTTCCTGTTACACTCGGGTATTCTACCAGGGAACATAGAAGTTCAGTTAATTGTTGTTTGGTCTGCCATCTGGTCATGTCATATTCTCTCCTTTGCCGTTGACTTTTACAAAAGAATAAACCACAATCAAATCGTAACCTAATGAAGAGGTGAAGCTTTGTGATAAAAACAATGATCTATGCTCATAGAGGGGCAAGTAAGCTTGCTCCCGAAAATACAATGCCAGCCTATCAAATAGCCAGCGAGTCTGGAGCCGATGGATTAGAAATTGACGTTCAGCTCACAAAAGACAGTATCCCCGTGTTGATCCATGATGAAAATGTACGGCGGACTACAAATGGTACTGGCTTTGTTCAAGACTATACATATGATGAAATCAAGCAATTGGATGCTGGCAGTTGGTTTTCTTCCAAATTTTCTGATTGTTCCATTATAACACTCGACTACTTTTTACGCTGGTTTAAAGACCTACCTCTGCTATTAAATGTAGAATTAAAGACGAATGTGATTGAATATAAAAGAATTGAGAGAATCGTATACGATAGCTTAAAGCATTATCAACTGCTAGACCGGACAGTAATTTCAAGCTTTAATATTACAAGTATTAAAAAAATGAAGATAATCAATCCGTCTGTCTCCACCGCCTTTTTGACATCAACTAAAAGGAGACACCTGCCCGGATACGCACATTCCCACGGCGCCTCTTCCCTTCATATTAAATACCGAATGCTTGATAAGAAAATCGTTAAACAATGTCACAAAAACCACATGCCGCTTCGGATTTACACAGTCAACCGGCCTAGCTGGATGGAGAAATGCTTCAAAATGGGTTGTGACGCTATTTTTACTGATGTACCTCACGAAGCTGTTGAATACCGTGAATTATATAAAAAAAAGCAGGAGAAGTAATGCTCTTATATTTCTGCATTATTTGAATGTTCGATTTTCAAACCATAACAGGTCTTACCATGCCATAATCATTCTTTTATTGTTTACAGTTTAAATTACCTTTAGTTCGAATGACTAGTCTGACTCCCCTCCTTTTGTTATTTTAGTTATAAGCTTCAACTACAAAGCAGCTATCCCTTGTGACTGAGGTAATGAAGCAAAAACAAGGAGGAAAACAAAATGCAACCTAAACTTTTTTCACCCTATACTATCCAAAATGTGTCACTAAAAAACAGAATCGTCATGTCCTCAATGTGTATGTATTCCTGCCATAACGAAGATGGACAAGTTGAACCTTTCCATCTTACCCACTACGAGAGTCGAGCGGCAGGTCAAGTCGGTCTGATTATGACTGAAGCAACAGCTGTCCAGCCTGAAGGCAGAATCTCCCATCAGGATCTCGGTATCTGGAGTGACGACCATATTGAGGGTTTAAAATCAATTACAAGTGGCGTCCACCGTCACATGGCAAAAGCAGGTATTCAGTTAGCCCATGCAGGAAGAAAGGCTAATTTGCGTGATCCTATATTTGCGCCAAGCCAAATCCCTTTTAATGCTTCACTCAAGGAACCACAAGAAATGACAACTACTGATATAAGAGAAACGGTGTCTGCTTTTCAAAAAGCGGCAACCCGTGCTAAACAAGCTGAGTTTGATGTGATCGAACTACACGGAGCTCATGGCTATTTGATTAACCAGTTTCTTTCCCCTCTTTCAAACCACCGGGAAGATCAGTATGGCGGCACCCTTGAAAATCGTTACCGTTTCCTCGAAGAAGTGCTTGAGTCTGTAAAGAAAGTATGGGACGGACCTATTCTCGTAAGAATTTCAGGAAACGAATATCATGAAGATGGGAATACAATAGAGGATCTCACTTATTTTGCTAATCAAATGAAGCAACAAGGAGTTGACCTTATTGATGTAAGTTCGGGCGGGGTGGTTCCCGCCTCTATTGAACCTTACCCTGGTTATCAGGTCAGTTATGCTCAACAAATTAAAGAAGGAGCAGATATTGCGACAGGTGCTGTCGGGCTAATTACTTCCGGTAATCAGGCAGAAGAAATTTTACAAAATGATCGTGCTGACTTAATTTTTCTAGCACGTGCCTTGTTAAGAAATCCCTATTGGCCAAAACAAGTAGCTGATGAACTTGGTTATGAATTAGAAGGGCCTGTTCAGTACACAAGGGCCTGGTAAAATCATGGAGCATAAAGGATAATTTCTTCTTTCCTAAAGTCGATGCGACCCACTAATGTGTGGTCCTCGGCTTTTTAATAATTCACGTAAGTCTCTGTGTGTCACAAATCTAAACCAGGTGGTATAATAAGGAAGAAGGAGGTTGCATATAATGGAATTGTTTTTTCTAGGAACTGGATCAGGTGTTCCCTCAAAAGAACGTAATGTCTCCTCCCTTGTCCTTCGGATGCTTGAAGAGCGTGGAACGACATGGGTGTTTGATTGTGGTGAGGCAACACAACATCAAATCTTAAATACAACGATCCGGCCACGCCGTATTGAAACGATTTTTATTACTCATTTGCACGGTGACCACCTATATGGACTTCCTGGGTTATTAAGCAGTCGTTCTTTTCAAGGTGGAGAAACGCCAGTCACCGTTTATGGACCAGAAGGTTTAAAAGAATATGTAGATGTTAGTTTAAAAATAAGCGGTACTCGTTTACGCTACCCTTTGCATGTTGAAGAGATAACTGAAGGCATGCTCTTTGAGGATGAAAAATTCACGGTTGAAGCGATAAAACTCAAGCACGGATTAGAAAGCTACGGATACATCATTAAGGAAAAAGACAAGCTTGGCGAGCTATTGCCAGATAAGCTTAAAGAACTCGGCGTAAGCCCTGGTCCTATCTATCAGCAAATTAAAGAAAATGAAACAACCACATTGGCAGATGGTCGAATCGTTACTCGTAAAGATGTACTGGGTCCGCCAAAAAAAGGACGTAAAATTGCTATCTTAGGTGATACCAGATACATACCCGAATTAATCGATTACCTCCATGGTGTTGATATTCTTGTCCATGAAGCAACGTTTGCAAGTGAAGAAGAAACAATGGCCTATGATTATTTCCATTCAACCGTGAAGCAGGCTGCGACCCTGGCTAAAGAAGCAAAGGTTGGGGAGCTGATTTTAAATCATCTATCGTCGAGGTATCACGGACCGGCGATTAAACAACTTGAACAGGAAGCGAAGGCTATTTTTCAAAATACGATGATTGCTTCTGATTTTTATCAGCACAAGGTAGAGCGAGTCGATTAAGGAGGCAGGCCAATGAATTCCTTTGTAAAAAAGCAAAAACGATGGTTCAATGAAGGGCACACAAGGAGTTATACTTTTCGTAAAGAGCAATTAGTGAAGCTTAAGAAAATGATAACCACATTTGAACAGCCTCTGATTAATGCCTTAAGATTCGATTTAGGTAAATCGGAATATGAGGCTTATACAACGGAAATCGCCTACTTAAAAAGAGAAATCAATGATCATCTAAAACATATTAAAAAATGGATGTCACCTTCAAAAGTCAAGACCCCCCTTACCCATAAAGGCTCGAAAAACTATATCATGAAGGAGCCTTATGGTATAGCGCTTGTGATTGCACCATGGAACTACCCTGTCCAGCTTGCCTTTGCACCTGTGATTGGGGCGATTGCTGCAGGTAATACAGTCATCTTGAAACCATCTGAACACACCCCGACTGTGTCATGGGTGATTAGGAAAATGGTCGAACAATACTTTCCTAACCACTTCTTTGCCGTTGTGGAAGGTGAAAAGGAGGTCACACAAGGGCTGCTTGATCAGCCTGTTGATTATATTTTCTTTACGGGAAGTGTGCCGGTCGGAAAAATAATTATGGAAAAAGCAAGCAAACGACTGATCCCTGTTACTCTTGAACTAGGAGGAAAAAGTCCGGCCATCGTTCATAAAGATGCCGCCCTTGACTTAGCTGCCAGGCGTATTGTCTGGGGGAAGTTTATGAATGCAGGGCAAACATGCATTGCCCCTGATTATGTATATGTCCATTCGGATGTAAAAGCCAACTTCCTGAAAAAGGTTCAAAAGTATATCCAGCAATTCTATGGTCTTGACCCATTAGCAAATCCTGATTACGTAAAAATTGTAAACCGTGTTCACTTTAACCGAATGATTGGCTACTTGGACCAGAGTCATCTTGTGTTTGGTGGGGGATATGACGAGGAAAAACGACGGATTGAACCAACGATCATGGATCATGTAAGCTGGAACGATACCATCATGCAGGAGGAAATTTTTGGTCCGCTCCTCCCTGTTTTGACCTTCGATTCACTTGATGAGGTCATTGAGCAGGTAAGCAGGCGTCCCAAGCCGCTCGCCTTATATTATTTCGGAGAGAATGAAGAGGATCAGCTTAGAGTCACCCATTCCATATCATTTGGCGGCGGATGCATCAATGATACGCTTTATCACATCTTAAACCCTCATCTCCCTTTTGGCGGAGTTGGAGAAAGTGGAATGGGCAGCTATCACGGAAAAGCCAGCTTCGACACCTTCACACATCAGAAGAGCATCACAAAGCAGACAACTAAATTTGATCAAAATTTCAGATACCCTGGTTCCCAGCCTGCAATAAAAGTGATTAAAAGACTGCTAGGTTAACTAAATATGTCACTTTATAAGCACAAACATTGCTAAAGTGTGATGTTTTTGTTTTAATTTTATGCTAGAAAGAAAAATGCGTAGATTGTCTGGTGAAGGAGGGGTTCGGCATGCACAATACAGTACGGAGATCATTGTTTTATTTTTTCGGAATCATTATTTTAACGTTCGGTATTGCACTAACAATTCAGTCAAAGTTGGGTACGTCTCCTTTCGATGCCTTGCTAGTTGGACTGTTTCGGACATTTGGCTTAACTATTGGCAGCTGGGAGATCATCGTAGGCCTAACGATGATTCTTTGTAACGCATTCGCCGAACGACGGCGCCCCGAATATTTTGCGATCCTAACTTCATTACTAACCGGTTTTTCCATAGATGCATGGCTTTTTGCCATTGCAGAGTGGGCTACACCTGAATCAATACTTACTCAGTCCATTTGTTTAGGTATAGGAATAGTAGCCAGTGGGTTAGGTATTGCGATTAATTTACAAGCTGATTTTGCTCCAAATCCTTTTGACCGATCCATGTTAGTCTTAAAAAAATTAACGGGATGGAACGTATCGGTATCCAGAGCTGCGATTAGTATTGTCCTAGTTATACTCGCAGCTATATTTAGTGGACCTATTGGGGTCGGGACAGTGCTAATCACCTTTATTAGCGGAACCCTCATCCATTTGTCCATGCCATATGTTTCTCAGGTTGACCAACTTCTTTCAAAACAAGTTGAATATACGAAGAAGCATGCGTAGTTGGCATGCTTCTTTTTTATAATGAGACAAGTTCTCCTTATCTACCGTGAACAACCTCATAAATTGTAATAATTCTTCCAAACCTAGATTCTTTAACTAAAAATTCAAGATGCCCTAACCGCCGTATTCTCGCTTACTTTATTCAACCTATAGCTCATATAACTGTGTAGAGCCATACCTATGATGATGATCGCAACTCCGAATATAGCCATACTACTAGGAGCAGGTATGGATAAAACCAACATCTCCCCTACAATAACAAAAATGACTTGCATCGATTGAGTTGCTTCAACGGCAGCAAGCTTCCCTGGATGATGGCGTACGTTATTTGTTGCAAAAAATAACAAAGTTGTTGCAATGACTCCCGAAGAAACTCCAACTATAATTGATTGTGATACTTGACTAGTTGGAGGAAGACCAACTTTAATAAAACCAATTAAAGAAATAACCATCCAAAATGGCATACTCACAATCGTCATCCCCAACACTCGTTGAAAAGTATCAATTCTACCGTCGCATACTTCCATCATTTTTCGGTTCCCTAAGGGGAAGGCAAAGGCAGCAACCAAAACAGGCCCTATTCCCAAGAGAACCTCTTTACCAGATAAGGATTGAGCATTTGGAATTTGAAGGATGACAATACCGACGAGAATGAACACAGATACCATTAAAGATGTAAGAGGTATTTTTTTACGAACTTTAATTGGACCATCCTTCGTTTGCACCGTTTCGTAGAACAATACGCTTAATAACGTTCCAGCCACAATCGTAAGTTGCCATGTCCCGGCAATTAGCCAACCAGGTCCATAAGCGGCAGAGTAAGTTAGCGGAGCATAAAACATCACGAAACCAACGAAACTCCATAACATCCATTGAAGAGGCTTTCTTAGAATTTCAGCCCATAAAGGCTTAACATTTTTTCTAAACAATACAAGGAGAAATAAGAGTGGTAACATAGAGAAAAACCGTAATGATGATGACCAAAACCAACTACCGCCAGCAACCTCCATGGAACGATTTAAAATAAAGGTGACTGCAAAAAAAGCAGATGCCATTATTCCAATCATCATGTCTTTCACGGAAACACCGCCTTTATATTATAATTTATCAAAAGTAAATTATAATATACTATAGCATGACAATATATTTGTGTCTAACTTTTTATTTAAGGAGGCTCTAACCGTCTTGAATTCAATGAATGATGAAAAAAAATTATCCCAACAAGTGGGATCGACATTAAGAAAAGTGCGTAATAATAAAGGGTTAAGTCTACAGGAACTAGCCGATCTTTCAAATGTTAGCAAACTTACTCTTGGTAACATTGAAAGGGGAGAAGCCAACCCGTCCTTATCAGTCATTTGGAAAATCGCCAATGCTTTGTCCATCCCTATATCTTCTTTACTAAACGAATCGAATGAGATTGTGATTTCCCGCAATCACTCCGGGAACAAAGTTTTAAGTCACAACGAAGCATGTTTACTTGAACCAATGTTCGATGAAAAAGTGTACGGCCCCATTGAAATTCACAGGGCATTTTTAAAAGCCAGCAGTGAATACTCACCTGGTCCCCATCAGCAGGGTGTCATTGAATATGTCACGGTAATGGAGGGATGTACTACAGTGACCATTGAGGAAACAAGCTACGAATTAAATACGTATGACTCTATAAAATTCAAGGCCGATGTAAAGCATTCCTACCTAAATAAAGGGACGGAAGAAGCCGTTTTACATTTTGTTATGACCTATACAAATTAAACGATCGTTGTTAAGCATGTCACCTTTCGTTTAAACGGCGGCATGCTTAATGATTCTGCGCTATAGAGAGACACCGCCCAACAACTAGTGACTGGAGACAGATCCCCATCGACTCTTAAATTCGTCCCGTTAACAAAAGAGGCCTGTTCAGAAGCCAGGGAAACAACCACTGTTCCTCGGTTTCCAGTGACTCGAAGTCATAAAAACCCGCCTGTAGTTCCAGCATTATTACTAACACATTGATGGTCCCGAAGTTATGTAACGAGCTTGAGACAAGTTGATTAACATATTCCTATTTATTAAATCTGTTTGAACCACTACCACTTTGGAATGATCTGGTTCAATAAAACGGTTTGCTTCCGACAAATCCTGCTTGTCTCTCCCCAAATGACTACATGCGCTCCCTCTTTGGCAATTCCTTTCCCTATTCCTTTGCTTCTACCTGTCATCACTACAGTTTTATAGTTTAATCCCATATCCATGTTAATCCTTCTAATCAAATAGATACCATTCCCTATCCTGTTCCCATCAAATATAGCTAATCCGTAACGTTCTTAGTCGATGTTTTTATCAAGCTCCCACTTCAGACAGACCAAAAATTAAGTAATGGTAGTTCAAAATATTAATAAGAACCCAAACTTTACGCAAAATAATGAGGTACGAACTAAAACGGTAAAGGGTGTTTGAAATGAAAGTTGCAGAACTGTTTGTAAAATGCCTTGAAAATGAAGGTGTTGAATACATTTTTGGCGTCCCTGGAGAAGAGAACATCGATCTTATGGATGCACTCCTTGACTCTAAAATCGAATTTATTGTCACACGCCATGAAACGAGTGCCGCGTTTATGGCAGGAACCTACGGAAAACTAACAGGAAAGCCTGGTGTTTGTCTTGCTACTCTGGGACCTGGAGCGACAAACCTATTAACAGGTGTGGCCAACTCCAATATGGACCATTGCCCTTTAATTGCGATCACCGGTCAGGCCGGCATGAACAGGCAGCATAAAACTTCTCATCAATACTATGATCTCGTAGACATTTATGCACCTGTAACCAAGTGGAATGCACAAATTAAAACGGGAGAAATCGTTCCCGAGGTGGTAAGGAAAGCTTACCAGCTGGCGAGTCAGGAAAAACAAGGGGCTACACATATTGATCTGCCTGAAGATATCGCCGGGATGGAAGTAGATGGAGAACCCCTTCAAATTACAGGTCACTCCCTCCCACAAGCGGATGAGAAAGTGATTGAAGAAGCGACCTCACTAATCAATAAAGCCGATTATCCGATTATCCTCGCCGGGAATGGGATCGCACGTGGACAGGCAACGGAAAGTTTGCGCCAGCTTGTAGAAAAGACGCAAATCCCGGTTGTCCATTCCTTTATGGGGAAAGGAACCCTCTCTTGGAAGAACGAATTAAGCTTGCTGACAGCTGGAATTAGCGGAAAGGATCATATAACATGCGGATTTAAACAGGCGGATTTAATTATTTGTATAGGATTTGATATGGCTGAAACACCTCCGCAAAATTGGAATCCAGAAGCAGCTACGCCTATTTTGCATATCGATACAGAGGAAGCTGAAATTGATTCCCATTATCCTGTCGCTTTGAATGTGGTTGGGGATATTAGAGAGAACTTAAATGAACTAATCAATACCATACCTAACAAAGAACGGGATCTAACTTGGGTTGCTTCAATAAGAAATCAAATTCTTTCTGAGTTAGAGGAATATAAGCAGGATACTGGGTTTCCAATCAAACCACAAAAAATCATTTCTGATCTTCGCGATGTTTTAAAAGACGAGGATATAACTATATCAGATGTCGGCGCTCATAAGATGTGGATGGCACGCATGTATCATACAGCCGAACCAGACACTTGTCTCATCTCAAATGGATTAGCCTCTATGGGGGTAGCTGTCCCCGGGGCAATTGGCGCTAAATTGGCTTCACCTGAACGTAGTGTCGTGGCCGTATGTGGTGATGGAGCTTTCCAAATGACAGGCGCAGAGCTTGAGACAGCCGTTCGCCTCAATCTTCCTATTGTTATTTTGCTGTGGAGGGATGATGGCTATGGGCTTATTGAGTGGCATCAGATGAAAAAGTTCGAACGTGCTTCCTATATTAGCTTTGGTAACCCAGATTTTGTACAACTGGCCAAGTCTTACGGTTTTGATGCGATGAGAATGGAGAAAGCAGAAGACCTAAAACCAGCCTTGGAACAAGCCATAGCTATGAACAAACCTGTATTAATTGATTGCCCTGTGGATTACAAGGAAAATATGAAATTAACCGAGAAACTCAAGGATATTAACTGTTAGCGAGGTGAAAAAATGAGAATTGGATCAATTATAAATGGTAAGGAATACAATGAGGAACAACGTGAAACATTAACTGTCTATAATCCCTATAACCAAGAAAAAATAGCTGATATTGTTTTGGCAAATGTCGAAGATTTAAATAAAGCCATTGAACAAAGCTTCGACACCTTTCACAGTACAATGAAAACGATGCCCGCATATCAACGAGCGAATATATTACTCAAAACGGCGAACCTTCTTGAAGACAGAAAAGAATCATTTGCAGAAACGATAGCAAAAGAAGCAGGAAAGCCGCTAAAATATAGCCGCGGTGAAGTGGACCGTGCTGTACAAGTGCTCCGTTTCGCATCGGAAAGAGCCAAACATATCTATAGTGAGGTCATTCCGCTAGATGCTGCAGTTGGAGGAGAGAATCGTTTGGGATTTACAAAACGGATTCCTCTAGGTGTTGTAGCTGCAATCACACCGTTTAATTTTCCACTCAACCTGTCGCTTCACAAACTTGCGCCTGCAATAGCTGCAGGCAATACAGTATTGTTTAAACCAGCAGAAAAAACACCCATTTCTGCTTACATGCTTGTCCAACTTTTTCATGAGGCTGGTCTCCCAACAGGAGCTTTGAATCTGATCATGGGCAAAGGCGAAGAAGTCGGTGACCCGCTGGTTCAGCATGAAAAAGTTCATAAGGTTACCTTTACTGGTAGTTTACCTGTTGGGAAAAATATCAGAGAAAAGGCCGGATTTAAGAAAGTTACGTTAGAGTTAGGGTCAAACTCTCCGAATATTTTATTTGAAGATGCTGACATGGAGCAGGCAGTCGAGGATTTAGTCAAGGGTGCCTTCGCCTTTTCGGGTCAAGTATGTATTTCAGCCCAGCGAATTTATGTTCATCATTCCCTATACGACTCATTTCTTAAGGAATACGTCAGCCAAACGGAAGCTCTAACGATCGGCAATCCGACTAATGAAAGCACTGATTTCGGCCCAATGATCAACAAGGATGCTGCTGAAAGGGCTAAAACATGGATCGACGATGCCGTCTCAAAAGGAGCCAAAATTGCAACTGGCGGTAAATTAGACGGAACCATGTTGACACCCACTATCATGACTGAGGTAAAAAATGACATGAAAATCATAGCAGAAGAAGTATTTGCCCCGATTGTGTCAATCATTCCTTTTGAAACAGAAGAAGAAGTCGTCAAGCTTTCAAATGATTCGATTTACGGCTTACAAGCAGGAGTGTTTACCAAGGATATTAACCGGGCTCTTCGAGTGGCTAACGAACTTGAAATGGGCGGTGTATGGATTAATGAAATCTCTACCTACCGACAAGACAACCATCCTTATGGCGGTGTAAAACAAAGTGGAATCGGCCGTGAAGGTGTAAAATACGCCATTGATGACATGACAGAACTGAAGTTTATCGGAATTAACCTTAACGAAAAAAGACTGTGACGCTTACATCATAGTCAGCTTGTAGAGAAACCCCTTATTTTCTCTACAAGCTTTTTTTGCATACGTACGGACGAATATTACTCGCTCTCCGCATCATATTTATATTTCCATGGCTAGAAATCCTTTTCCCGTTTGATAGCGACGATGGGCAATAAGGGTCAAGTATCCGTCATGTAAACCCATAGCTTCTACGTCAAAACCGAATCGTTCGATTGGGCGATCTAACCATTGTAAATAAGGCTTGGAATGATTAACGAATGCCATGGAAAGAACCAATAAGTAAAGAGCACAAGGGCATCAAGGGAAGGTCGACATTGTCTTCCGAATAATAGGGCACACTTATTCATCAGGGAACAAGGAAAAATTTATGTATTGGTCAATCTACGAAGCAATTGGCCCTCCAGCACAAGCTCTTCAATCGTAACGCTCCATCTTATTTTGTCTTTCTTTTCTGGATTGAAACAAAAGATCACCACCTAAAAAAGATTCTATCTATAGGATAATAAATGAACGCAGTAAAAATAAAGTAGAGAGAAAAAATCAAGCTGTCGAGACTTTCTCGACAGCTTGATTTTTTCATTTGAGAAGATAGAATTAAATTTTACACAGAAAACGCTTGTCAATTTTACTCGGAGGAAAGTCACTTCACTCTCGATTATCTTAATCCCACAGGGAACGCGGGTAGGTTACGTAGTCTCTTATTCAACTTATTTCATATCATTGTTATGCTTTTCCATATCGGAGCCTTTAATCCAGCCGCGTGCTTCCATTGCTTTGACGAGGTGATTAATCCCTACCATATAAGCTGCATCCCTCATGCGGCATTCCTTGTCCTTTTTCATTTCCAATACTTTATCAAAACCAAACAACATATGCTCCTCAAGCTTCTTGTTCACTTCTTCTTCTTTCCAGTAGTAGTTCATCGTATTTTGCACCCATTCGAAGTAGGAGACGGTTACACCGCCGGCATTACAAAGAATATCTGGAATAACAAAAATGCCTTTTTCCTCAAGAATCTTATCTCCCCCAGGTGTGGTTGGACCATTTGCTGCCTCAGCTAAGATTTTCGCTTGTATATTTGGGGCATTCTCTTTTGTTACCTGATTTTCAATGGCTGCTGGAATGAGAATATCTACGGGAAGTTCAAACATTTTCTCGTTCGTGATAGAATTCGCATCGGAAAATTTAGACGCATAGTTTTTACCATCTTTCACGAATTCAAGCAGTTTAGTGATATCTATCCCTTCCTCATTATATATCCCGCCTTTTGCATCTGTAATAGCGACAATCTTAACCCCTAATTCATGTAAAAATTTAGCTGTCATACTTCCCACATTGCCAAATCCTTGCAAGGCTGCTGTAGACTTGCTTAAATCCATTTCCAAAACCTTGGCTGCTTCACGGATCGTAAAGACGACTCCACGCCCTGTAGCTTCGAGACGGCCTAATGAACCTCCAATAATAACGGGTTTCCCTGTAATCATACCGGGAATATTGTAACCACGAAGTTGATCAAACTCATCAATCATCCACCCCATTACTTCTGGGCTCGTATTGACATCTGGAGCCGGGATATCCTTTTGTGGACCAATGATCGGTGTGATCTTTCTGATATACGTACGACTTAATGTCTCAAGTTCTCTTACAGATAGTTTCTCAGGATCAACGATGACTCCACCTTTACCGCCGCCAAAAGGAATATCGAGAATCGCAGCTTTTAAAGACATCCATATAGAAAGAGCCTTTACCTCATCGATGTTAACTTTCGGATGGAAACGAATTCCTCCCTTGGTTGGCCCAAGAATGTCAATATGCTGAGAACGATATCCAGTAAAATTTTGAATCGTCCCGTCATCCATACGAACCGGAAGCGATACCTCAAGCATTCTCATCGGTTTCTTAAGTACCTGGTAAATATTTTCGTGCAGACCAAGAGTCGTCACAGACTCCTTGATTAACCCTTTCACGATATCATAAGGATTATGATCCTGTGTCGTTATATCTGATTCGGCCTTGTCTTTATTGATCTTTTCACTTGACATGGTCTATTCCCCCTATTATAGGATCTCTCTGTAACTAAAATTCCTAAAAGTTCGCCTTTTTATACCAAATCTGAAATGAAAATGATTGACAAACATCTTTATTAACTAGCTTTTCTTTTAAAGTAGTTTCATTCTTTTAAAAGAAAACGACCCTGGCACATGTACCAGGGTCGTTTTCCATCCGTATAAATTTCTTTTAAAATTCTAATGTTTTGAAAGGGAAGCTTATTGATTCAAATGTTGTTGACACTGCTGTGTGAGCTGCTGGATTTGCTGCAACTGCTGTGAAGCATTTTGTTCACGTTGAGCCATTTGTTGTTGTGAATTCATCGCAGCTCCTTGTGGTTGTCCTTGTCCTTGAAGTTGTTGAGCATTTTGTTGTTCTTGCTGTTCCAATTGTTGAGCAATTTGAGCAATTTGCTGAAGTGCTTGTTGAGCTTGTTGTTGTGGCATAATCATTTTCCTCCTTTTGGATATGGATACTATGATATTGTGTGTGAGTTTACAGGTTTCATTCACGGTGATTTCAACTACTTATTTTTATAATCATCCAGAAAATCTTTCTGAAAACTCGTGGTAATCTTAGCATCAGATGGGTTTTTCAGCTTCTGAAACGGGTTTTGACCATACTTTTCAGTTAGTGTGTCGATCATATGATAGAGCTTTTCCTTTTCTGCATACTGTTGATAGTTAAATAAATCGAGTTGCTGAGTTAGTTCGTTTTTTTCGGCTAGATCTTGGGCCGTTATGCCAAGCAGTCGAATAGGTTGTTGATTCCAATGCTCATCAAATTGCTGAAAGGCAGCTTGAAACAGATCATCAGCTGTTCCAATAAAATCGGAAAGCTGCCGGCTTCTGGTCACTGTTTTACGGTCATGATAGCGAATCATGAGTTGAACATTTTGGGCAAGGACATCTTTATTCTTCATGCGTGCTTCTACTTTTGCCGCAAGTTTTCTAAGTACTTGCCGGACTTCCGCCTCATCAGTTGTATCATGGGGAAGCGTTGTCGATGTGCCAATGCTTTTGAATTCATGAACGGCTTCTGGATCAACGGGTTTTTCATCGATTCCATTTGCTCTATTCTGTAAACGTTCGCCATTAATACCGAGCACACGTTTAAGATCTAAGACAGGGTGTCCAGCTAGATCACCAATGGTTTCCACTCGGAGTTTTCTTAACTTGAAAGCTGTTTTTTCACCCACCCCGTACATTTCCTCTATAGGGAGCGGCCATAATTTATGCTGCAAGTCCCGTTTACGCAAAATGGTAATGCCCATTGGCTTTTTCATATCTGACGCCATCTTGGCCAAAAATTTATTTGGTGCGATCCCTATACTGCACGGTAAGTCCAGTTCCTCTTTGATACGAGACTGGATCCGCTCCGCAATCTCCGGAGGTGAACCCTGCTCATGGCATGCGGTGATATCCATGTAGCCTTCGTCAATCGAAACAGGCTGGACAATATCAGTAACATCTGCGAGGATTTTAAACATTTCTTTCGATGCAGCGCGATATCGTTCAAAGGTTGGTGACATGACAATTAAATCCTTGCAGAGGCGTTTAGCTTCACCAACAGGCATCGTCGTCTTCACACCATATTTCCGAGCTTCATAGCTGCTTGTAACGACAATACCACGCCTTTCTTCAGGATTTCCCGCAATCGCTAGCGGTTTGCCCTTTAAAGATGGGTTAAAGGCCATTTCTACTGATGCATAGAAACTGTTCATGTCTACGTGAAAAATAACCCGACCGTTTTTTGGATACCACTTCAACATCGTAATCCTTCCTTTTCGAACAGTTGTTCTTAAATTATAACATAAGAAAAAGCAGCCATGTACATGACTGCCCTGTTGGCGATTTTGTTATTGACCTGCAGCTTCCTCGATAATTGCTGTAACAAGCTCCGCAATTTTCACAAGCTCTCCCACAGGCATGCGTTCATTTGTTGTATGAATCTCTTCGTATCCTACGGCAAGGTTTACAGTTGGAATATCATGACCAGCGATGACGTTTGCATCACTGCCTCCCCCACTTGTTAACAATTCACTTTCACGGCCAATCTTCTTCGCTGCTGCTCTAGCAACTTCAACAACATGGTCGCCTGCTTGTTGTTTAAAACCTGGATACATAATATCGACTTGAAGTTCGACTTCGCCGGCCATCTCACCAGCAGCTTCAATAAAGGCCTGTTTCATTTTTTCGACTTGTTCGTTCATCTTTTCAGGAACGAGTGAACGTGCCTCAGCTAAAATTTCGACATGGTCGCATACGATGTTCGTTTGCTTTCCACCTTCGAAGCGACCAATATTTGCTGTTGTTTCATCATCAATGCGTCCAAGAGGCATCCTTGCAATTGCCTTAGAAGCAAGCGTAATGGCAGACACCCCTTTCTCAGGTGCAAGGCCAGCGTGAGCGGTACGACCTTTGACAGTGGCGTTGATTTTCGCTTGTGTTGGTGCAGCGATAATAATATTACCTACCTGTCCATTACTATCAATGGCATAACCATATTTCGCTTTCAAATGAGCACTGTCTAGCGCCTTGGCACCAACGAGCCCGCTTTCTTCTCCAACAGTGATGATAAATTGAAGGTCGCCATGCTCAACGTTTTGTTCCTTAATGGAACGGATCGCTTCTAAGATGGCAGCAAGACCTGCTTTATCATCCGCTCCGAGAATGGTTGTCCCGTCTGTCACGATGTAATCATCTTTAATGGATGGTTTTACATTGATACCCGGTACAACTGTATCCATATGAGATGTGAAGTAAATCGTGTCGACTCCTTCTTTTGTTCCTTTCATATTACAAATGAGATTCCCGGCACCGTGTCCGGTTTTATCTTTAGCATCGTCTTCGATGACGTCAAGACCAAGCTCCTTGAATTTCTTTATCAATACCTCGGCAATCTTTGCTTCATCCTTTGTTTCAGAATCCACTTGAACCAGTTCCAGAAATTCTTCGATTAAACGGTCTTTATTAACAGCTACCATCATTTCAACCTCCCGGCAAAGTATATGTAAAAAACTTATCCCTCTTAGTACGTTAGCTCAAACTATACTTACGTGTCAATTAGAGAGGCATATTGCCATGTTTTTTATAGGGGCGTTCTTCCTGTTTATTTTTCAGCATATCAAGTGCGTTTATAAGGGTAATCCTTGTTTCCCTTGGATCAATCACATCGTCAACCATCCCGAGCCCGGCAGCTACATAGGGATTCGCAAAACGTTCACGGTATTCATTAATTTTATTTTGCCTTGTTTCTTCAGGATTCTCGCTTTCTTTGATATCTTTTGCGAAAATAATATTTGCAGCGCCCTCTGGTCCCATAACAGCAATTTCAGCATTTGGCCAAGCATAAACCAAATCTGCGCCAATCGATTTACTATTAAGAGCCACATACGCCCCGCCATAAGCCTTACGCGTGATAACGGTCAGCTTTGGGACAGTTGCCTCCGAATAAGCATATAAAATTTTTGCACCATGACGAATGATCCCTCCATGTTCTTGCTTAATGCCAGGGAAGAAACCAGTCACATCTTCAAACGTGATAAGTGGAATATTGAAAGAATCACAAAAACGGATAAAACGTGCGGCTTTATCACTTGAATCAATGTCTAAGCCGCCAGCCATATATTTAGGTTGGTTACAAACAAGCCCGACTGTTTGGCCTTGTAGACGCGCGAAACCTACGACAATGTTTTTGGCAAAGTCTTTGTGGATCTCAAAGAAAGAATGTTTGTCGACCACTTCCTCAATAATTACACGTACATCATACGGTCTAACTGGGTCAAATGGGATTTTATCTGTTAAATCCGGACGGTAATCGTCTTTCTCGTCAGTCACCTCGACACGCTGCGGTTTTTCTTTGTTATTAGCAGGCAAGTATTTTACTAAATCTTTTACAGCATCTAGGGCTGAAGCTTCGTCTTTGGTTTTAATATGGGCATTCCCGCTCAACGTATTATGTACGTCTGCCCCTCCCAAATCCTCAGCAGAAATCTGTTCCCCCGTAACCGTTTCAATTACCTTAGGCCCTGTGATAAACATTTGCGACGTTTCTTCAACCATAATGACAAAGTCGGTGATTGCCGGGGAGTAAACGGCCCCGCCGGCACATGGACCCATAATGACAGAAATTTGCGGGATTACGCCAGAGTAGATCGAATTACGGTAAAAGACTTGACCATAACCATCAAGGGAGGACACCCCTTCTTGAATGCGGGCACCGCCAGAGTCGTTAAGACCAATGAATGGCGTGCCATTTTTCACAGCTAGATCCATCACCGCAGCAATTTTCTTGGCATGCATTTCTCCAAGAGCTCCGCCATATACGGTGAAATCTTGCGCGAATAAATAGATATCCCGTCCAGCGATCTTACCAAATCCGGTTACAACTCCTTCTCCGTGGGCCTCGTTCCCATTCATGCCAAAATCACTTTGACGCTGTTCGATAAACGGGTTGAGTTCAATAAAACTATTCTCATCAACTAAATAGTCAATTCGTTCTCGAGCCGTCCACTTGCCTTTTTCATGTTGTTTATGAATTCGCTTGTCGCCGCCACCTAGTTCGGACTGTCTTCTTTTATCATAAAGCTCGTTAATTTTATCATAAATATCCATGATTACTGCTCCCCCTTTGGTTCAGTTAATTCATAGAGGACACTACCTGCAGCCTTTGGATGCAAGAATGCAATCTGACTATTATGAGCACCCTGTTTTGGTTCTGTATGAATCAGCGGTACACCCTCTGCCTGATACTGTTCAAGCCTTTTAGCAATATCATCGACCTCAAGGGCGATATGGTGAATCCCTTCCCCTTTTTTCATTATAAATTTACGAATAGAAGAGTCATCACTTAACGGTTCAAGCAGTTCAATTCGGGTGTCACCGATAGGAAGAAAAGCTACCCTTACTTGTTCGGAGGCTACTTCTTCAACTGCCTCCACTTCAAGGCCCAGCGTATGTTGATAAAAAGCTAACGATTGTTCGATGTTCTCAACAGCGATTCCAATATGGGACACTTTCTTTGGAGCGGTTCTCGTTTCTTGATTCATTAATTGTTTGATATAGATTGCCGTTGCATCAGTAAGAGCCCCGCTTGTGAAAATTTTCTTCACACCTTTCTCTTCTAAGTGCGGGATATCTTCAGCCGGGATGACTCCTCCACCAATAACCGGTATATCTGAAGCCCCCTCCTTTTCTAAAGCAGCTACGACTTTAGGAAAAAGTGAATTGTGCGCCCCTGATAACGAGGAAAGGCCAACGACATCCACGTCTTCCTGCACGGCTGCACGGGCAATTTGAATGGGTGATTGTCTTAATCCTGTATAAATAACTTCCATCCCATGGTCTCTTAACGCTTGAGCAATAATAAGCGCTCCTCTGTCGTGACCATCGAGGCCTGGTTTAGCGATCAGAACACGTATTGGCTTCATCTGTCCATCATCCTTCCTACACTCCTATATATTCTCCAAACTCATCACGAAGTACATTCGCAATTTCACCTACTGTTGCATACACCTTAACAGCCGCAACAATATGAGACATAACATTTTCATTTGTTTTCGCTGCTTGTCTGAGTCCGTTAAGGCATTGGTCTACTTCTGTCTGATTACGTGAGCTTCGAACTTGTACCGTTTTCTCAATTTGACCCTGCTCTAATGCTTCATCAACCCGTAATAAGTCTGGGTTAACTTCCTCCTCCAACTTATATTCATTTAGACCAACGACAATATCCTCTTTTGACTCCATGCGTTTCTGAGCTTCATATGCCGTCTGGTGGATTTCTCTTTGCATAAATCCTTCCTCAACAGCTTGAACCGCTCCACCTAGTTCTTTAATGCGTTCAAGGTATTTGTTGACTTCGTCTTCAATTTCGTCCGTCAACGCTTCTACATAATACGATCCGCCAAGTGGATCGATCGTATCTGCTACACCACTTTCTTGGGCAATAATTTGCTGCGTTCTAAGAGCAATCCTAGCAGAGTCCTCTGTCGGCAAAGCCAGAGCTTCATCACGTGAGTTCGTATGTAAGCTTTGTGTGCCACCCATAACCGCAGACAAAGCCTGGACAGTTACCCGAACAATATTGTTATCCGGCTGTTGTGCGGTTAGCGTACTCCCACCTGTTTGTGTATGAAAACGCAACTTCCAGCTCTTCGGATTTTCTGCTTTATAATGGTTTTTCATAATCTTTGCCCAAATTCGTCTCGCTGCGCGAAACTTTGCTGCCTCTTCAAAAAATTGATTGTGTGCATTAAAGAAGAAGGCCAGTCTTGGTGCAAATTGGTCAACCTCAAGTCCAGATTCAATGGCTGCATCCACATAGGCCATCCCATTTGCGATTGTAAAAGCAACCTCTTGAACGGCTGTCGAGCCTGCCTCACGGATATGGTAGCCTGAGATGCTTATGGTATTAAATTTCGGCAGCTGCTCATGGCAGTATCCAAAAATGTCTGTTATCAGACGCATAGACGGCTTTGGTGGATAAATATATGTACCTCGTGCAATATATTCTTTTAAGATATCGTTTTGAATTGTCCCTGTTAAATTTTCCGGACTCACCCCCTGCTTTTCACCAACAGCAATATACATGGCTAATAAAATGGATGCCGGCGCATTGATTGTCATCGATGTACTCACTTTGTTTAAAGGGATTTGATCAAAAAGACGTTCCATGTCTAGCAGCGAATCAATCGCCACTCCCACCTTTCCTACTTCCCCTTCTGCCATTGGGTCATCTGAGTCATAGCCAATTTGAGTAGGTAAATCGAAGGCAACAGATAGCCCAGTCTGCCCCTGTGCTAATAAATATCTAAACCGTTCATTCGTTTCTTCTGCTGAACCAAAACCGGCATATTGGCGCATCGTCCAATACCTGCTTCGATACATGGTCGGTTGAATCCCCCTGGTATACGGGAATTGACCTGGAAAACCTAGTTCGTCCGTATAGGCTTCATTTGGCTCTTTTGGTGTGTATAAGCGATCAATCTCAAGCTCTGAACTTGTCGTAAAACTTTGCTTCCGTTCAGGGAAACGTTGTTCTGTCTTTTTCACATCGCGTTTCCAGTTATCTTTAATTTGTTGATAGTTATTTAATTGGTTCATTTTGTTTCCTCCTCGCTTGAAAAACCTTCTCCTCTAGCATACCAAAAATAAAGCGCTTACGTTTCTCAAAATTACTAGAATTCACAATTCTATTGTAAATGATTTTCTTTCCTTGTCCAAACCACGGGTTCCATGTAAAATGTTTATAGGATATTGTTAAAAGGAGGTCATTCTACCTTGGCTCATTCTAAGAAAAAGAAATCCAAGCGCGAGCGCCGGATGAAAATAATCATTTATGTGATGATACTTTCAATGGTACTCTCCTCTCTTCTTGCTGGAGCGTCTTTCTTTATGTAAAATAAAAGGCCGCAAGCTAAGTGAATTTACTTAGCTTGCGGCTTGTTTATGATAAGAACCCTTTAAGTTTTCCTGTATGCCATTGTTCGTACAATTGTTCAAAAGGGGTCGATTCATCAACAATAATGATTTCTGTTCCCTCATCCACAAGATCATAAAACTGTTCAACCTTTTCATTGGTAAGACGAATACACCCTGCTGATACAGCATTTCCTACTGATTCCGGCCTGTTCGTACCATGAACGCCAAATATCCGCCCATCAGTACCGTTTGCATCAAAACCAATCCAGCGGCTTCCGAGCGGATTCTCAGGAACTCCTCCGGGAATATCCTTCTTCCGATAGTAAGGATCCTTTGCTTTTACACGAATAGTAAAATGTCCTTCCGGTGTCAATTCCTTCGTTTTACCGGTAGCTGCTTTGGTATGAAAAATTTCTTTTCCAGACTGGTACACGGCAAGCTCATGGGAAGATTTGTTCACGAGCACTACTGGCTCATCTGTAATAGATGGCGGTAAAAACGAACTGAACATCATTAATATCAAGGCAATCATTTGCATAGCCAGTCATCCTTTTTCTCAAAGTTTCCCCTGGAAAGGAAATCACTATACATCGCTCTTTTTAAATGATCGCTTAATAATTAGATACTCTTCGATTTCATTCAATAAATGAAATAAACTTGCCCTTACTTCAAATTCATCTCTTGTGGCAGGCAGTTCATCATTTCTAAATTCCTCTTTCATTTCTTTTAACTGCTGCAAATAAAGCACGGCTGTATTACCCGGGTGAATGCCTTCAGCCAACTCTTCAAAAAACTGCGCGATTCGTTTCGCGTGCTTATTTGGCCCTGAAATTCTGGTGACTAGCGGAAGCATACGCTCAAGTAGTTCAAATTGCTTTGTACGCATGTGAAAGTAATGATAAAACTGGTTGTGAGTACGAAGCAGGTGATTTTCTACATCTCGAAAAGACAGCGATTTTGCTTCCTCCAAAAGAGTGGCTGTATCGGTTAGTTCTTTGCCTGTCCACCCATCATTTCCGTCATCAAGGAATCTTGACAGCTCCCTCAATATTACAGCAAAGTTATCCTCCGTTTGCCGCTGATATTGCTCAAGTTTTCCTTCGAGACTAGGCATATAAACATTAAGCAGTAACGCCGTCCCTATTCCTACAAACATAAGCACCAACTCGTTCCAGATTAGAGGAGCAGAAATTCCACCTGAACCGTAAAGGTGTAAAATAATAACAGAACTTGTAACAATTCCAGGGCTAATCTTCAGCCATACTGTGGCAGGAATGAAGAAAAATAGCATTAGACCGATCGCTAGAGGATGATAGCCAATCAGCTCAAAGAAGACAAGAGAAAAGCCCATTGCTACGAAGCAGGCAGCGAACCGATGCCAAGCTGACAGAAAAGACTTCTTTCTCGTAATTTGAATGCACAAAATGGTGAGGATACCCGCCGAAGCATAATTATCGACTTGCAGCATCTGAGCTATCCATATGGCAAAGGGCGTTCCTAAGGCTGTTTTAATCGTACGATATCCTATTTTCAATCCATGGTCACCTCAGTTAAACACTTCTATGTAAAAGGGATCTTTGTCTGACCAAAGATCCCTTTCCTCATACTATTTATACTTCTTCACAATATTCTTCAAAACTGCGCTGTAATTTACCGATGACTTCCATCGGTTCAAAGCCCTCAATATCATGACGTTCAACCATAGTTTGGATCTTGCCATCTTTCATTAGCGCAAAGGATGGAGAGGATGGAGGATAGCCTTCAAAGAATTGGCGTGCTTTCTCCGTTGCTTCACGGTCTTGTCCAGCAAAAACCGTAACTAAATGCTCTGGACGCTTATCATAATGAATCGCATGTGAAGCTGCAGGGCGTGCAATTCCACCGGCGCAACCGCAAACGGAATTAATCATGACAAGTGTTGTACCTTGCTTTGATAAGGCTTCATCCACTTGTTCAGGTGTCGTTAATTCTGAATAACCTGCCTGAGTAATCTCATCACGTGCTTTTGTGACAACATCATTCATATAAATATTGAAATCCATATACATGGCTCCTTTATTAAGTAGTATCAATATCTTACCAAGATTTGCGAGTTCTTTCAATTAAATTGCAATGAAGAATGGGAACATAGTTGAACGGAGAGGTAAAAAATTAATTGCGCGAAATTTAGATTAATTGCATATTTGACCAAAAAAATAGCCCCAGAATGATCTGAGGCGCAAAATTTTAATAAACAGATGTATGCTCTTTAGACATGCTTTCAAGAATTTCTTTTACTCTAGCTAAGAAATTGCCTGCTACTAGACCATCCAGCACTCTATGGTCTAAGGATAGACATAAATTGACCATATCGCGTGCACCAAACATTCCGTCCTGATAGACCGGCTTCTTCACGATTGATTCAACTTGCAAGATCGCCGCTTGGGGATGGTTGATCACTCCCATGGATTGCACTGAACCAAATGAACCGGTGTTGTTCACTGTGAACGTTCCACCTTCCATATCTTTCGAAGTTAACTTGCCTTGGCGTGCTTTGCCTGCAAGGTCGGTGATGTCACGTGCAATGCCTTTAATGCTCTTCTCATCCGCATCTTTGATAACTGGCACGAAAAGTTCATCCTCTTTGGCAACAGCAATATTTAAATTGATTGCTTTGCGCTGAATGATCTTATCTCCTGCCCATGTACTATTAAGCTGAGGATAGTCTTTCAATGCTTGAGCTACTGCTTTAACAAAAAAGGAGAAGAAGGTTAGGCTATAGCCTTCTTTTTCTTTAAACTGTCTCTTAAGTGAGTTACGAAACTCAACTAAGTTGGTGACATCAACCTCCACCATCATCCAGGCATGTGGAATTTCTGTTGTTGATTTGACCATGTTTTGTGCGATCGCTTTCCTAACACCTGTAACAGGAATCTCTACGTCACCTTTACCAGCTTGTACATTCGGAGCAGCTGCCGGTGCTTTTGGCGCTTCCTGCTTAGGAGCTGTATCTTCAGATGTCTGTTCAGGAGCTGGCGCCTCTTTAGGTTGCGGTATGTCACCGCTCGCAATGATCTTCTCGATGTCTTTACGGGTAATTCGTCCGCCCCGTCCTGAACCCTCAACCAAGTTCAAATCGATGTCGTTGTCTTGTGCTAAGGTCATGACTGCTGGGGAATACCGCTTTTTATTGCCTTTTTCTTGATTTGATTTTGTATCTTTTTTCTCTGGTACTTGTTTCTTAGGGGTTTCTTCCTTAGCAGAAGAATCTTCCGTTTTCTCCTCTGCATTGTCCTTAACACTAGAGGACCCAGCACCTTCCACTTCAATATGACACATTAATTCACCGACTTCGATGGTATCGCCTTCTTGGGCAACAAGCTCTTTAATCGTTCCAGTAAATGAGGATGGAACCTCTGCATTTACTTTATCTGTCATAACCTCAGCAATTGGATCGTATTTATTTACCTTATCGCCAGGCTGTACAAGCCACGAATTGATCGTACCTTCTGTGACACTTTCACCAAGCTGAGGCATGTTGATTTTCTCTACTCCCACAAGGAACTCCTCCTTTTCTTAAAATTCCACTAAATCGCGCATAGCTTTTTCAACTTTATCTGGGTTCATCATAAAGTATTTTTCCATAGTAGGTGCATATGGCATAGACGGAACATCTGGACCAGCTAATCGTTTCACAGGCGCATCTAAATCAAACAAGCAATGCTCGCTTATAATCGCTGACACTTCAGAAATGATTCCGCCTTCTTTATTATCCTCAGTTACTAGCAAAACTTTTCCTGTTTTAGAAGCGGCTTCGATAATCGCCTCTTGATCAAGCGGGTAAACCGTTCTTAAATCGAGGATGTGGGCATTGATTCCCTCTTCTTCAAGTTTCTCAGCCGCTTGTAAAGCAAAGTGGACACAAAGACCGTACGTAATCACGGTAATGTCTGAGCCTTCTCGTTTCACATCAGCTTTCCCTAGAGGCAGGGTATAATCATCTTCGGGTACTTCACCTTTAATGAGACGATAGGCGCGTTTATGCTCGAAGAAAAGGACGGGATCATTGTCACGAATCGATGCTTTTAGCAGGCCTTTTACATCATAAGGGGTAGAAGGCATGACAATTTTCAATCCAGGTTGATTCGCAAAAACAGCTTCTACAGACTGGGAATGGTAAAGGGCGCCATGTACACCGCCCCCATAAGGGGCACGAATCGTCATGGGTACGTTCCAGTCATTATTAGAACGATAACGAGTTTTTGCAGCTTCAGAAATAATTTGGTTTACAGCCGGCATAATAAAATCAGCAAATTGCATTTCAGCAACCGGACGCATCCCATGCATTGCCGCACCGATTCCAACACCAGCAATGGCGGATTCAGCTAGCGGGGTATCTAACACACGATCCTCCCCAAATTGATCATACAATCCATCCGTAGCACGGAATACGCCTCCACGCTTCCCGACATCTTCACCTAGGACAAATACTTTCTCATCACGTTGCATCTCCTCTTTCAATGCTTGGGTTACAGCTTGAATATAAGATATGACTGCCATTTTAAAACCTCCCCCTCCTTACTCTTCGTAAACATAGTTCAATGCAGATTCAGCTTCAGCGTACGCAGCATTTTCCGCATAATCTGTCGCCTCATTGACTAAATTGTTCAGCTCTTCGTTCAATTCTGTTTCTTTTTCTTCTGTTAAAATATTTTGCTCACGCAAATAATTAGCAAATGTAACGATGGAATCTTTCTTCTTCGCTTCATCCACTTCATCACGTTCACGATATGTGCGGTCATCGTCATCACTAGAGTGTGGTGTTAAACGATAGGATACCGCTTCTATGAGTGATGGGCCTTCCCCTTTACGACCGCGGTCAGCTCCTGCTTTTACAACTTCATACACAGCAAGCGGGTCATTTCCATCAACCGTATGTCCTGGCATGCCGTAGCCAATTGCTCTATCGGATACCTTTTCACAAGCCAGCTGCTTTTGGACAGGAACGGAAATGGCGTATTTGTTGTTTTCCACCATGAAAATAACAGGAAGCTTGTGAACCCCGGCAAAGTTTGCTCCTTCGTGGAAATCCCCCTGGTTAGATGAGCCCTCTCCGAAGGTTACTAGAGAAACGAAATCCTTCTTCTCCATTTTCCCTGCCAAAGCAATGCCTACAGCATGCGGAACTTGGGTAGTTACAGGAGAAGATCCCGTAACAATGCGGTTTTTCTTTTGGCCGAAGTGGCCTGGCATTTGACGGCCACCTGAGTTTGGATCTTCAGCCTTAGCAAAGCCTGAGAGCATTAAGTCTTTTACTGTCATTCCAAAGGAAAGCACCACTCCCATATCACGATAGTAAGGCAGTGCATAATCTTTCTCACGATCGAGAGCGTAAGAGGCACCAACTTGAGCTGCCTCTTGACCTTGACAAGAGATTACAAATGGAATTTTACCTGCTCTGTTTAACAGCCACATACGTTCATCGACTTTTCTTGCTAACAGCATCGTGCGATACATATCCAACACTTGATCATCACTTAATCCTAATGATTTATGGCGATTTTTAGCCACGTGAATCCCTCCTTTTATTTCTTACCCATGTATTTGATTGCCATCAACGGCCATGGCCGCCTCACCAATAGCTTCAGACAGCGTTGGATGGGGATGAATGCTTTCAGCGATTTCCCAAGGTGTCGCGTCCAATACTTTAGCAAGCCCAGCCTCAGAAATCATGTCTGTCACATGTGGACCAATCATATGGACACCGAGTAAGTCATCATTCTCTTTATTTGCAATGATTTTTACAAAACCATCTGTCTCACCAAAAACAAGGGCTTTTCCAATTGCCTGAAATGGAAACTTGCCAACTTTCACTTCGTATCCTTGTTTTTTCGCCTGCTGCTCAGTTAAACCAACACTAGCTACCTCCGGATTTGAATAAATACATGTTGGTACTTGATCAGAGTTCATTGGATGTGGATGATTATTCGCCATATGTTCCACTGCAATGATACCTTCATGTGAAGCTACGTGAGCCAGTTGCATTCCACCAATGACATCCCCAATTGCGTAAATATGAGATTCTTTTGTTTGATAATTTGCATTCGTTTGAATGAAGCCATTTTCTACTTCAATATCCGTATTTTCAAGACCGATATTATTGATATTTGCCGCGCGGCCTACAGACACGAGCATTCGTTCGGCCTCATAGGTAACGGTTTCCCCATCCACTTCTGCTTGAATGGCTACACCGTTATCTTTTTGCAATGTCTCCGAAAGAACTTTGGCATCTGTAACGATCTCGACACCTTTTTTCTTCATTTGCTTCAACATCTCTTTAGAAATATCCTGATCCTCCGTTGGGAGAATGTGAGGCAAGTATTCAAGAACTGTCACCTTAATCCCAAAGTCAGCCAACATAGATGCCCACTCAATCCCAATAACACCTCCACCTACAATAATGATGGATGAAGGTAATTCCTTCATATTGAGAGCTTCATCTGATGTCATTACTAGGTCTCCATCGACTTTGAGTCCAGGAAGTGATTTCGGACTTGAACCTGTTGCGATTAGCACATTTTTTGGTACGATCATTTCATTTTCTTCTCCGTTGTTCATCTCAACAGAAATCGTTCCTGCCGTTGGGGAGAAAATAGAAGGTCCAAGGATTCGTCCAAATCCTTCAATGACATCGATTTTCCCTTTTTTCATCAGACCTTGAACGCCTTTATGTAGGGTGTCTACAATCGATTGCTTTCGCTCTTGGACTTTCGTAAAGTTTAACGTTGGCTCATTTGTTGTTACCCCATAGTCTTCCGCTTCCTTTGTTTGGCGAAAAACCTCCGCACTACGCAAAAGTGCTTTAGAAGGAATACAACCACGATGAAGGCATGTCCCTCCCAGTTCTTGTTTCTCAACAATCGCCACTTTCAAGCCAAGCTTTGACGCACGTATGGCAGCAACATATCCGCCCGTGCCTCCACCTAATACGACTAAATCATACTCTTCTGCCATATTTGTCTCTACTCCCTTCTATTCAGCAAAATTTGGGTAGTGCTTCGGAATCTCTTCATGGTTTAACACACGAAGTGTTCCTTCATTCAATGCTTCCAATTCATTCTCACCCGGATAAACGAGAACATCCGCAATCCAGCTAATGCGCTTTGAGATTTCAGCTATAAATGCTTTTCCGTAGGCCAGGCCGCCAGTTAAGACAATCGCATCTACTTTCCCTTCAAGAGTAACACTCATACTTCCAATTTCTTTAGCAATTTGATAGGCCATAGCCTCGTAAACAAGCTTTGCTTTCTTATCTCCATGTTCAACCATTTTCTCTACTTCGATCGCATCATTTGTATCTAGGTAGGCCATTAAGCCGCCTTGTCCCACAAGCTTCTTCATGACTTCATCACGATAAAACTGTCCTGAATAACAAAGGGAAACAAGGTCTCCAGCAGGAACCGTTCCTGCTCTTTCAGGTGAAAAGGGCCCATCTCCATGAAGTCCGTTGTTCACGTCGATGACTCGTCCATTCGCGTGGGCGCCGACTGTTATCCCTCCACCCATATGTGTGACAATTAATCGAGTATTTCTATAAGGTTTCTCGAGGTCTTTGGCTGCTCTTCTGGCAACAGCCTTTTGGTTTAAAGCATGGAAAATGCTTTTTCTCGGTATTTCTGGTACACCGGAAATACGGGCCAATTCATCAAGCTCATCTACAACAACTGGATCAACAATATAGGCTCCGATGTTTAACCCCTTAGCAATCTCATGAGCAATAATTCCGCCTAAATTTGAGGCGTGCTCTCCATTGTAACCCTCTTTCAAATCCTCAAGCATGGCATCATTCACTTCATATGTGCCGCCTTCGATAGGCCGAAGCAAACCTCCGCGCCCGCACACGGCGCTAAGTTTACTTATGTTCATCCCTTCCTCGTCAAGTACAGTTAAAATGACTTGTTTTCGAAATTCATACTGATCAATAATTCTTTTATACTGATTCACTTCTTCTGGCTTGTGTCGGATCGTTTTTTCAAATACGACTTGCTCATTGTCAAAGACACCTATTTTAGTAGATGTAGAACCAGGATTTATAACAAGTATTCGGTGTGATTGCAAAATCGTTGACCTCCATTATCCTTATCTTCTGCTTAAAATATGGTGACCGTTTTGTAGGAATTGGCTACGAGATTTACGCATACGCTCAATCCGCTCTTCAGCCATACGATCAGCAGCTTTATAAGTTGGGATATCATCACGGCGGGAAATCTCAAAGACTCGTGTAACATTGTCGTAGATTGTTTCCACACGTTTCATGGCGCGTTCTTCATTGTAGCCATGCAGTTCGTCGGCCACATTTATAACTCCTCCCGCATTAATCACATAGTCGGGTGTATAGACAACGCCTTGCTCATGAAGAATATCACCGTGTCTGGTTTCTTTCAATTGGTTGTTGGCTGCACCGGCAATTACTTTGGCTTTAATTTGTGGAATTGTATCATCGTTGATCGTTGCACCCAACGCACAAGGGGCATAAATGTCGCAGTCAACACTATAAATTTCTTCCGTTTCAACCGCTCGCGCCCCGAATTCATCCACTGCACGCTGAACGGCCTCTTTATTGATGTCCGTTACAATTAAATTCGCGCCTTCTTCGTGAAGGTGGCGACATAGGTTGAAGGCGACATTACCTATACCTTGTACAGCAATCGTTTTACCTTCAAGAGAATCACTGCCAAATCCTTCTTTTGCTGCCGCTTTCATTCCGCGGTAAACACCATAAGCTGTTACAGGAGACGGATTCCCTGAGGATCCAAATGCTTCAGAGATACCTGTTACATAATTAGTCTCTTCATGAATGAGATCCATATCTTGAACTGTTGTTCCGACATCTTCTGCTGTAATGTATCGTCCGTTTAAGCCTTGAATGTAACGACCAAAGGCACGGAACAAAGCTTCATTTTTCACCGTTTTAGGATCCCCGATGATGACCGTCTTTCCACCGCCGAGGTTAAGGCCAGCTGCAGCATTTTTATACGTCATTCCTTTTGCAAGACGAAGGGCATCTTCAATAGCTGCTTCTTCAGTTTCATAATGCCAAATACGCGTGCCGCCTAACGCAGGTCCAAGTGTCGTATCATGAATGGCAATAATCGCTTTCAAGCCTGATTGCTCATCTTGACAGAAAAGTAGTTGCTCGTAATCATACTCAGTCATATACTTAAAAATTTCCATTGTTATTTCCCCCAATTATTTGCTTGATTGTAATGCTAATGCTAATGAATACACTTTGCTTTGGGCGGAATCAGCTCTTGATGTTAACACGATCGGAGCTTTAGCCCCGCTGATTACACCAGCTACCTTCGCACCGGCAAAATATATAAACGACTTATATAATGCATTTGCCACTTCAATCGTTGGTACCATTAATATATCAGCTGCACCAGCTACTTCTGACTTGATCCCTTTTTGCTTAGCAGCTTGCAAATCAACTGCATTATCAAATGCCAGTGGACCGTCTATGATACAATTTTTGATTTGACCGCGACGATTCATTTGCGTCAATATCGCTGCATCTTCAGTAGCAGTCATAGCCGGATTAACTACCTCGACTGCAGCAAGCGGCGCAACCTTAGGCAGGGTCCAGCCCGCCTGATTTGCTACCTCAACTACATTTTTAACGATTTGAGCCTTCTCATCTAAAGTTGGAGCAATATTCATCGCCGAATCTGTTAAAAAGACAAGCCGATCCTTGTTTGGAATCTCAAACAAAGCAACATGAGAAAGGACCCGATTTGACCGTAAGCCATATTGTTTATTTAGGACGGCTTTAAGTAACTGCTTCGTATCGATATGACCTTTCATAACTACATGTGCTTCCCCTTCACGAACAGATTTTACTGCTTCATCAGCAGACTGGTCTTCAGCTGAAGACTTAACGCTTACACCGGGCTGTGATAAATCTAATCCGACTTCTTCAGCAAGATGTTCAATATGGTCTTGATCTCCTACTAAAAGAAATCTTGCAATGTTTATCTCACATGCATGTTTAACCGCCCTCAGCACCTCATGGTCAGCTGCTTGAGCAACGGCTATGGTTTGAAGATTGTTCCGATCTATTGTTTTAAGCAAATCATCTAATGACTTCATTTTTTCACCTCTTTTTAATGACCATGCAATTTTTTGCAAAACAAAAATTATTTTGCCCTATCTTTATCAAGCTGATACTTATCAAGCTTATAATAAAGGTTACGAATTGAAATCCCTAAAGCTTTAGCGGTTCTCGTTTTATTAAAATTATGGGAGCGGAATGCGTCTGCCAGCAGATCCTTCTCATATTCATCGACTGCCTCCTGCAGTGTCCCTCCAAGCCAAATAGATTCCTCACCCTGGATGTCTGAAAAAGCCGTTTCATTCTTTAACAGAGTGGGAATATGTTTTTTTTCAATGATGTCTTGATGGTTCTCCATATAAATCATTGCTCTGCCAATAATATTCTCAAGCTCTCTTACATTCCCGGGCCAATCATATTCACACAGCTTTTCTAATGCCAACCCGTGTATGTGCGTTACATTTCTCCCATAATCCTCATTTAACTTTTGAACTAAATGAGTTGTAAGCGGTTTGAGATCCTCTTTTCGTTCCCGAAGCGGTGGAATATAAATAGGTAAACGATTAAGACGATAATAGAGATCTTCTCTAAAGCTTTTTTTCATAATGGCTTTCTCTAAATTAATATTTGTAGCGGCAATCACCCGTACATCAACATGGATCGGCTTCGTCCCTCCGACTCGAACAATCTCCTTTTCCTGCAAAACACGAAGAAGTTTAGCTTGCATCGTTAAGCTCAGTTCGCCGATTTCATCCAGAAAGATACTGCCATTATTTGCTTCTTCGAAAAATCCTTTTCTCCCGTTCCGTTTTGCACCGGGAAATGCGCCGTCCTCGTAACCAAAAAGCTCACTCTCAAGCAGCGTTTCAGCAATAGCTGCACAGTTTACACGAATAAACTTATTGTGCTTCCGCTTACTTTCATTATGAATGGCGTGCGCAAATAATTCTTTACCTGTACCTGACTCACCCCGTAGAAGGACAGTCGCTGGTGTTCTTGCCCCCACCTTTGCTTGCTCAAGGGGTAATGTCATTTCCTGTGAATCACCGATGATATCATCAAAGGTATATTTCGCCTCGAGACTTCTTATTATTTGTCGTGCCCTCCTCAATTCACTCGTTAAGGATTGAATTTCTGTTACATCATGGAGGACACCAACACTTCCCTTTAGTTTTCCATCAACGATAACAGGAGCCACATTGACTAACACATCTTTATCTGAAGGCCCTACCTTCATTCGGACACCTCGGACTGGCCGACGTGTTTTAAGAACCTTCAAGTGCATACTTTCTCCTTCAGAAATGTCAACGGTCGCAGGTCTTCCGATGATTTCCTTTTCGGTAAGTCCAGTAATTCGAGTGTAGGCAGGGTTTACCATTAAACCGTTTCCATTTTCATCTACTACGGAAATGGCTTCGTCTGAAGACTGTATTATTGCTTCGAGCATTGTTTTTACTTCTTTCAAATCCGTGATCTCTTCTGCTAAATCCACGACTTCTGTAATATCTTTAAACACCGCATAAGCACCGATTACCTTCTTATTGCCTCCTACAATAGGAATCCTTGTAGTGATCACTTTATTCCCATTTTTGAGCTGAAGTTTTTGGTTTACCTCTTTACGCTGTGTTGATAATAAACGCGGCAGCCTTGAATCTGGAATTACTTTATTTACGTGTTCTCCAATAACCTCACGCCTGTTTTTCCTAAGAATCCGCTCACCGCTCTTATTCATAAAAGAAACATGCTCATTTGCGTCAATGACGATCATACCATCATGAATACTATTTAAAATCAATGTTTGATTATCTGTTTGCTGTTTCAGCTCTGTAAGTAGGGATTCCTTCTCCTCCAATAACTCTGATGTAATATAGGCGACGTCCCCGGGAATCAATACCGTTTTGCTCGAACGTTCAGCACGAATAGCCTCAAAAACTTGCTCACTTCCTGTTGCCTCGATGACAATATCTATATTGTTATGTATAAAGTCACGCCAGTTTTCACCAGTAGCAATTCCAAGTGATACAGCCTGCCTAAGCCCTTCAGCTTCAGGATTGATATCCGTAACAGCGACGACAGTCATACGATCTGTCTCTTTTAATAACTGCATCAAGGCCATACCGCCTTTGCCAGCTCCGACAATGAGCACACGTTTCATATATCATCACATCCTGCAATATTTTGCGCAATTCAATCGTATCTTATTATGCATATTTTAGCAAGGGATGGTTCTATTTTCAGTTCAACCTCCTTTTGATATACTAGGTAATGATTGATTGACAAAGGAGAACAGTTTCATGCGAATTATTGCTTTACTATTACTAGTTACACCTGGGGTTATTGCTGTTATTGGAATAAAATTAATCCGGGATGCCTTATTTAATGTATTTCACCCGATGTTTTTTCACGTAGCCATTCAAGGAAGTATAGGGGTACTTTTTGTTATAGGAGGGATTGCGTTTATTGGTGGTTTTATCCTTCATCGTGACCGTAAAAGAAACCTTACCAAGGGACGCTTTAAAAAGAAGTAGAGCTGTTGGCTCTACTTCTTTTTAAGAAAACGAAAAGGGATCATTAAAAGGGATTCGACCAAAAGCAAAACGTCCTATTTCAATAGTGGACGATCCTGCTACCCGTGAGGGGTAAACTCGTATTTTCTCTTGCGTACTAAACATCAGAACAATTATACGCTCTTATTTAATGTAAAAGGAGTGCTGCTATGTGAGCCACCCATTTGAATTCTACCGAAATCAATATCCATTTGAATTATTAACAAATAAAGAATTTGAAGAGATATTTGGTCATGCTGTTGTTAAAGAATATAGTACAAATGAATTTATTATCCATGAAGATGAAAACAATGACATGATTGATATTCATTTTCTCGTTTCGGGTTTAGCCCAAAATATTATGCACCGATCTAACGGACGACAGCTTTCCGTCCGCTTTTACTACCCAGGGGATTTAGTCGGAGTCATGATTCTTCTAACAAGCGGAGAGATGAGGTTCTCTGTTCAAGCCCTCGAACCTGTGAAAACACTTTGTTTTGACCAAGCCTCTTTTCTTAAGATCATGTCGAACAATACCCAATTTTCCAAAGTAGTCTTGGACGGAATCAGCCACCTTATGAAAAGCCTTTACGATGAAATTAAGTATAAAAGTTCAACAGATGAACAGGATGACCGTGAACTTTATAAAAAAAGAGCCGGCGCTTATATGGAACCCCCTACTTTCATCCATCCGACAGAATCAGTGGAAAAAGCCGCGAGAATGTTGCAACAGCAGAAGGTTGAAGCGCTGATTGTTAGTGAAGATCGTGAAAGCCTGCTCGGAATGATCGGTTATGGAGATCTTTTAAAGGCCTATTTTGAAAACAACCACCAAGATTCCGTCAACGATCATATGTCAGAAGAGTCGTATTCAATAAGTGATCAGGAATTCATTTATGATGCTTTAAGTTACTTAAAGCATCATCCAACAGAAATCATCCCTGTTCACCATAAGGACAAAATTGTTGGAATACTAAGGCAATCCTCCTTTTTTACGATCAAAAACTCTGTGTATTTCGATATGACGTACCGCATCTCTAATGCAACGAGTGTTGACGAAATTAAAGCCCTTTCTCCAGTTTATAACCAAGGTTTCCAGCAGTTTGTTGCAAGCTTGATTGATGAGCAAATGTTCGCCTACGACATTGCTGAACTAATGACAAACTACAATGATCGAATCCACAAGCAAATCGTCCAAATTGCAGAAGATGAAATGATTGCAGAAGGTTACGGAACTCCTCCTATCAACTATTGTTTCCTGGTAATGGGCAGCGAAGGTCGCAAGGAACAAGCCTTTTCAACAGATCAAGATAATGGGATGATTCTCTCAGATTATAACCATTCAAGGAATAAGCAGCATATCGAACAATACTTTCTCTATTTCTCACAGAAAATTAATGCCATGTTAAATGAGTGTGGCTATCCTTACTGCACGGGAGGGATCATGGCGAAAGAAGACAAATGGAGACAGCAAATGAGTGAGTGGCACAACAGCATCAACGACTGGATTAAAAAAATGGATGCCGAAGAAATAAGAGATTTCACAATTTTCATGGACTTTCGCCCTATTTCTGGGGATTTTTCACTCGCCTATGATTTAAAAAAATATGTAACACAGCTCGTGCAGCGATCCTTAGGATTACACCAATTACTCATGAAAGACACGTTGCGATTCCGCGTCCCTGTCCAACCATTTGGAAGAATTTCCGGAGTCGGGAAGAAACGCACCTTAAACCTTAAAAAATCAGCCATTATGCAAATTGTCAATGCAATACGGATTTATAGCATGAAGTATGGGGTTGAATCAATTAATACAATCAATCGATTAGATGCGTTAGCTGAACAAGAACGATTTCACCCTAGAGATGTAGAAAACACCAAGCTTGCCTTACACCGGCTTATGTTATTTCGTTTGAAAGAAAATTTAAACCAGCTGCAGAATCAGGAACCTCTTTCTAATGATTTACGACTCATTCAACTTAACAAAGTCGAACGACGTTCCTTAAAGGATGCGTTACTGATAGCTAAACGTCTTCAACAAGTGCTTGAACTTAGCTATAATAGGAATCGGGTGAAGTAATGCTTCCTATTGACTTGCAAATTTTAAAGTATATTTTTTTTGAAAAACCGATTTATACGTACAAAATTCGTCCTCAATTCAATTGGGCGGCTTATCAAGAACTAACTGAAATATTACATTTGGATAATGAGGAACCAAACTTAGAGCTAACAAATTTGCAGAATATTGATTATACCATCTTTGATTTAGAAACGACTGGTTTTATTCCTGAAATCGGCCATGAGATTATATCAATCGGCGCTGTTCGAATCCATGGTCTTGAGGCCTGTCATATTGATACGTTTCACCATATTATCAAGCCTATTAGACCCGTCTCTAAAGCGACATTAAAATTGACAGGACTAACCCGTGAACAGCTTGCTGATGGACACTCTTTTGTTGAAAGCTTTAAGCATTTCATCGAATTTAGTAAAGGTTCGATTCTTGTTGCTCACCCAGCTAAGTTTGACATGCGGTTTCTACAATCTATGCTTAAGCGTTGGAAGCTGCCTCATTATGATCAAGCCGTAATTGATTCACAAACCATGGCTCAATGGCTTTTCCCTACAAAGAGACATCAGCTTGATCCGTTATTAAAACAATTTCATATCGAAAAAAGAGAACGTCATCACGCTTTAAATGATGCGATGATGACCTCTGAATTATTTTTTAAATTGCTCGAGCACTCTGTACAAAACGGCATTCAAACATATGGAGAGCTAAAGAACAGGCTGGAAAACACAAAAAAAGCGAGAAAGTCTAAGTAAAAGACCTTCTCGCTTCTTATTAGCTGAAAAATGTCCGATAAAGTGATTGAACAGCTGATGCTAATCCATCTGACTTAATCCCGAACATCATAGATACTTCAGACGAACCCTGGTTGATCATTTCAATGTTTACGTTCGCATGTCTAAAAGCAGTAGCTGCTTGGCTAGCAATACCTATCGTTTGGTTCATCCCTTCACCGACGAGCATGACCATGGCCATATCCTTTTCCACCGTTATGGTATCCACATGCAACTCTTCCGCAATCCGCCTCGTTACAACAGCCTCTTTCTCCTTAGGCAATTGGTGTTCACGAATAATAACTGACATGTCATCAATCCCTGAAGGAGCATGTTCAAACGAAATCCCTTCATCTTCTAATATTTGCAGCAGTTTACGCCCAAAGCCGAGCTCACGGTTCATCAGGTACTTACTTACATATAGGTTTAAAAAGCCTTTATCACTCGCAATTCCAATGACATGGCCGTCTTTTTCTTCACGCTTATTAACAATCATCGTGCCTTGTCCAGCTGGATTATTTGTATTTTTAATGCATACAGGAATCTTTTCCTTAAAAGCGGGAATTAAAGCTTCATCATGAAATACAGAAAAACCAGCGTAAGAAAGTTCCCGCATTTCCTTGTATGTTAATGTCGTTAACTTTTTAGGATTGTCTACGATTGTTGGGTTAACACAAAAAACAGAATCTACATCAGTGAAGTTTTCATATAACTCTGCTTTGACCCCTGCTGCGACGATTGACCCTGTAATATCTGAGCCCCCTCGAGAAAACGTTACCAGCTTTCCTTCTGGTGTATATCCAAAGAATCCTGGAATGACCAAAATTTCGTCACGTTTTCTGAGTTCATATAATTGATCAAAGCTTTCATCGAGTACCAATGCTCCGCCTGGCTCATCACTAACAAGGATTCCTGCCTCTTTCGGGTTAACATAAGATGATTCCAGTCCACTTGATTGTAAATAAGCACTTAAAAGTAAGGCCGTACCATCTTCTCCACAAGACTTAAGAGCATTCATACCAGCTATATAATCAAGAGAGGTGGCTTCACATGCTTCTTTAATTCTTTGTTCAATACTTTCCAGAACCTCGTTAGAAATATTCAAGTCCTTACCAATATCAGCGAAACGATCCATCACCTTGTTGTAAATCTGTTCGTCTTTATTTCCATTGTTTATGGATTCACCTAAGGATATTAATAAATCTGTTGTTTTTGTATCATTCGCGCTCCTTTTACCTGGAGCTGAGACGACAATTACTTTTCTGCTATCATCACTCTTGATAATATTTGTCACTTTTTTCAACTGACTTGCATCAGCTACTGAGCTTCCCCCAAACTTTACTACTTTCATATGTACAACTCCTCAATTCATGAACTAAAGTAATTAATAATTAAGAATTGTATCATAAACGCTTTCTATTTGAAAATTAAAAATCCCTCTCCATGAAGAGAGGGATTTTAAATGACTAGCTGGCTTTATGCTCGAGTCGCAGGCGATCAGCGACCATCGCGATAAATTCACTATTAGTCGGTTTAGCTTTCGTGGAAGAAATTGTATAACCAAATAATGACGAGATAGCATCAATATTGCCGCGATTCCAGGCTACTTCGATCGCATGCCTGATTGCACGCTCAACACGAGAAGCTGTCGTATTATATTTTGTTGCAATGTCTGGATAAAGTACTTTTGTAATGGAGCCTAGAAGTTCAAGATCATTGTAAACCATTGTGATTGCTTCTCGTAAATACAAGTATCCTTTTATATGTGCCGGTACTCCCACTTCATGGATAATGTGGGTAATGCTCGTATCAAGATCTGGCTTTTTCGGTTTCGTATAGCTACTTCCAACAGCACGATTAATCGGATCACCAGCGTGTCTAATCTGTCTTACCTGTTCACTTAAGTGCTCTAAATCGAATGGTTTCATCATAAAGTACGCCGCGCCTAATTCAACTGCTTTTTTTGTAACTTCTTCTTGTCCAAACGCTGTAAGCATGATGACCTCTGGCGGTTTTTCGAACTCTTTTACCTTTTGAAGGACAGCAAGACCGTCAATATGCGGCATAATAATGTCTAATATAAGTACATCAGGCTTTTTGCTAGCTAGCATGTCCAAACAATCTTTCCCATTATATGCTGCACCAATCACTTCAATATCTTGAGTTTCTGAAAAATTCTCCTCAAGAAGATTTACTAATTCACGATTATCATCTGCCAAACAAACTCGAATTTTTTCCATTATACTTCCTCCTCACAAGAAATTCCTAAGTTTCCACTAAACTATTTCGACATCAGGAAAAATAACCCTCTTTATTATAACAAATAAATTCGAGTTATTTAACATTATCTTTAAAATGCTTCTAATTGCTCTTATTTTCACTAAAATTCGATAAATACTTACACGAACAACCTTCGTTTTGTCGAATTTTGTCGATTATAAAAAGAGTGCCTCTCTCATGAGACACTCTCTTTAATTATCCAGCTTTATTTAATTTTTCTTCTTTTTTATAAATATCGATGCCTGCTTCTTTCAGCATCCATTCAATGTGAACACCATATCCTGAGGTGGGATCATTAACAAATACATGAGTAACAGCACCGATAATCTTTCCATCCTGTATAATCGGGCTTCCACTCATTCCTTGAACAATTCCTCCCGTTTTCTCCAAAAGCTCTGGATCGGTAACTTTCACAACCATTCCTTTAGTTACTGGTTCGTCCTTAGGCATGTTACTGACAATTTCCACATCAAATTCTTGGAGTTTCTCACCTTCAAGAACCGTTAAAATTTTTGCAGGTCCCTCTTTGACTTCCTCGGAATATCCAACAGGTAACCCATTAGAGTACTTCTCGTTCTCCATATCCTCATCCAACTTACCAAATATTCCAAATGAACTGTTCTTCGTGATCGTACCTATCCGATCGTCTCTTAGAGAGAACTCTGCTTTTTTCTCCCCAGGTACTCCCTGATTTCCCTTTTCAATTGAGGTTACATTTGATTCAACTATTGTGCCTTCATTAATCTCGATCGGCTGTCTTGTATCCATATCAGCAATAACATGACCTAGCGCACCATATTTACCTGATTCAGGATGATAAAAACTCATCGTCCCTATCCCAGCGGCTGAATCGCGAACATAAAGTCCAATTTGATATTGGCCATCCTGTTTATTTAAGGAAGGGGTTAAAGAAGCTTCAAACGTTTCTTCTCCTCTTTTAACTTTAAATTTCACCGATTCGTTTTGATCTCCGGAGCTTTTTACAATGTCAGAAAGCTCTTCCATGCTGTTTAATTCTTTTCCATTCCCCTTTAAGAGAATATCTCCAACTTGAATATCTGATTGCTCTCCCGGTGACGTTGACTCTTCCTTATTTTCATTAACAAGATGATGTCCGACTACTAGAACTCCCTTAGTTTGAAGTTGTACTCCAACCGAGTGACCGCCAGGAATTAAATGGATGTCTTTCATTTCTCTAACATCCGTTTTCTTTAAAGGAATTCCGGCAAATTCATGATATACATCACTCGTTGTTGGATCCACGTTCTCTGACGAAAAGGCTGTTCTTGTTTCATCCGATTGACTCCACACTTGAGAAGTCTCAGGTGATGATTGGGAAGTACTAATACGAAGTTCTGTCGGGATGGATATATATTCTTGAAATGGGCTAAATAAAGGTAAAGCGAGCATCAACAACAGGAGAACGGAGCCACATATATATTTTATTTTAAATTGACGAAACAATGCTGACCACTCCTTCTCACTCCTGTGCCAATGAATTGGCTTACTTATAATGTGGTCTTCAAGTGCTCTTTTTAAACGAGCATAATCACAGAAATTATAGGATGCATTGCCTCTGAAAGAAACATTCACCAAGAAAAAAAATGAATAGTACCGTATAGACGTACGCCGAAGATATATAGTCGTAATTTGTAACAAATTGTTAATTAAGAAAAAAAGTGCATGGGATAAGATTCCCCATACACTTAAGCCTTTTGTTTATGTTTCGATGCCAACTTCAGCAACTCTCTTGCATGTTCAAGTGTTGTATTAGTTAATTCTGCACCAGTTATCATTCGAGATAGCTCATCTGCTTTATCCTCTTCAGATAGTTCAGTAACAACTGTTGAGGTACGCTGATTATTGATATTCTTCTCAATTCTTACATGTGTATCCGCCATTGCTGCAACCTGTGGTAAATGTGAAATGCAAAGCACTTGCGAACCGACTGAAATACCATGGATCTTTTCTGCAATTGCCTGTGCTACTCTTCCACTTACGCCCGTGTCCACCTCATCAAAGATGACACTTGTGACACCTTGATGTCGTGAAAAAATACGTTTTAGCGCTAGCATAATGCGCGACATCTCGCCTCCAGAAGCTACTTTGTGTATTTCCTTTAGAGGCTCACCTGGATTCGTTGTAATTAGAAAGGTAATGGTGTTGAACCCATTAGGGAGCAGCCGTACTTGTTTTCCTTCAAATTCGGGACCCTGACTTCCTTCCTTTATTGAGATATCCGCTTGAAATGAGGCTTTTTCTAAGTAAAGGTCTGTTAACTCCGAATGAACAAGTTCGGATAACTGTTTTGATGTTTCGATTCGTATATCATGGATATTCTTAGCTTCTAAGACAGCATCCTCACCAAGTTCCTTTATTTGCTGTTCTAATTTGTGAAGATGGGAATCTTTATGTTTAATTTCATCGATTTCTTCTTCTATTTCTGAGGCATATTCCATCATGTTTTCTACTGTGTGACCATATTTCTTTTTTAATCGATTAAGTTCGTTTAAGCGTGATTCTATCTCATTTAAACGCTCGGGGTCAAATTCAAGCTCAGACATCTGGCTGCTTAATTGAAAAGTCAATTCTTCAATAACATAATAGCTGTTTGACATATCTTCAGAGAGCTTAGTCAAATGGTTATCATAATCTGAGGTACTTTCTAATGAATTCATTGCAAGACTTAACCAATCTAAGCCTTTTTGTTCTCCATATAAAGCATAATAAGCATCGTGAATTCCTTGATACACTTTCTCATAATTCATAAGCTTTTTACGTTCTTCCTCAAGCTCCTCATCCTCATACGGACGCAATTCAGCTTCCTGAAGTTCCCTAAGCTGAAATTCAAGTAAGTCTAAACGTTGAGCCATTTCCTGTTCATTCTCACTAAGCTCCCTATAGCGTTTTTTTACCGTTTGGTATTTTGAATACAATTGTTTGTATTCATCTAAGGAAGTGCGAAGCTGATCTTTAGCAAACATATCGAGTAATTCAATATGGTAGTCGGGATCCATTAACGATTGTGTTTCATGTTGGCTGTGGATATCAATTAAGGTATAGCCGAACTCTTTTAGGATGCCTAGGGTCACAAGTTTTCCATTAACCCGGCAAATACTTTTCCCTTGATGGGTTATTGTCCGTTGCAGCACAACCATTCCATCTTCACCAATCTTCACACCAAACTGCTCACCCTTTTGATAAACAGGATGCCCCGTTTGCACGGTAAATAACCCCTCAATTTCTGCTTTAGCTGCACCGTGCCGGACAAACTCTATAGAGCCGCGCCCGCCGGATAGCAGTTGAATGGCATCGATAATGATGGATTTTCCTGCTCCTGTCTCACCAGTTAGAACCGTGAGTCCTTCTTTAAAAGTAATGGAAACTTGATCAATAATGGCAAAATCTTTTATGGATAATTCCGTCAACATAAAACGAGTCACCTCAGTTTATAGCATATTTAACAATTCTTCACTGATGCTCTCGGTTTGCTCCTTGCTCCTGCATATAATTAAACAAGTATCGTCGCCACATATCGTACCCATGATTGCTTCCCAGTCCAGGTTATCAATAAGAGCTCCCACAGCATTGGCATTGCCTGGCAGTGTTTTTAATATAATAAAATGTCCAGCCTGATCGATACTAACGAAAGCATCCATCATTAGGCGCTTCAGTTTTTCAAACGGATTAAAACGCTGATCAGCAGGTAAACTGTACTTATAACGCCCATCTAGCATCGGTACTTTTACAAGATGCAGCTCTTTAATATCACGAGAGATTGTTGCCTGTGTTACGTTATAGTCCATCGCTTTTAAACGGTCCACCAATTCATCCTGAGTTTCAATGTCATCATTAGTGATCAGTTCCCGAATTTTAATATGTCGTTGGCCTTTATTCATATAGAAAAACTACCTCCCATAACAAAAGGGCTAGAAGTTAGCCCTTAAATGTTAACCAAGTATTACCCTTTACGATGTGCTTCATGTGCTTGATGCACGATTGTATTTACTTCGACATCAGATTCTCTTTTTCCTTCTTTTTCGCCAGACCAATATAGGTGGACCAGAAATTCAATATTTCCATCTCCCCCTGTGATTGGAGAATAAGTTAAATTCCTAACAATAAAACCAACATCTGTAGAGAAAGTAAGGATTTGTTCGATCACTTGTTTATGGATAGTAGGATCCTTTACAATCCCCTTTTTCCCCACCTGTTCCCGGCCAGCTTCAAATTGTGGTTTAATCAAGGCAACGACGTCACTTTTTGCAGCTAGTAATGTAGCTAAAACCGGAAGAATTATCCTCAATGAAATAAAAGAAACATCAATGGATGCGAAATGTGGTTTCCCGTCTGTAAGGTCATCCAGTGTAACATAGCGAAAATTTGTCCGCTCCATAACGACCACCTGAGAATGGTTTCTAAGCCGCCAGTCAAGCTGATTATAACCGACGTCAATGGCATAACTTAGACCTATACCATTTTGCAGACCACAGTCAGTGAAACCTCCTGTAGACGATCCAACATCAATCATCGTCTTATCCTTTAAATCTAAGCTAAAGGTCCGGAGGGCTTTTTCAAGTTTTAAACCGCCTCTGCTGACATAAGGAATTGCTTTTCCTTTCACTGTTATGTCAATGTCTTCATCCACTTTTTGTCCAGGTTTGTCCAGACGTACATTTTGTTCATAAACGAGTCCTGCCATAATGGTCCGCTTCGCTTTTTCTCTCGTCTCTATAAGTCCTCGCTCGACTAACAATAAATCTAAACGTACTTTTTTGCTCATAATGTCAGGCCCTCAGCTTTTTATTTGGAATGATCGCTTTAACCTGTTTTTTCACATTGTCTTCAGTTAATCCAATTTCTTCCCACAACTTCGGTACACTGCCATGTTCAATAAACCGATCAGGAACACCAAGGCGGTTTATCCAAGAAAGATAGTTATGCTCTTCTTTAAATTCAAGCACACCGGAACCAAAGCCACCCTTAAGGACAGCCTCTTCGATTGTTAAAATAGGCAGCTTAGCCGTCATCATATCATGGAGCATGGCTTCATCCATCGGTTTAATAAAGCGGGCGTTGACAACCCGAACGGAGATCCCTTCTTTACTAAGCTGTTCACTAGCAGCCAAAGCCATTGGAATGGTTGTACCAAATGTAAGAATAACCGCATCTGTGCCTTCCTTCAGGACCTCCCAGCTGCCGATTGGGACCGTCTTTAAGGAGTCATCCATCTTGACGCCAAGTCCGTTCCCCCGTGGATAACGAATGGCAATCGGGCCATCATCATAAGACACTGCTGTATGAACAAGGTGTTGCCCTTCATTTTCATCCTTTGGCATCATAACAGCCATATTAGGAACTGAGCGAAGGAAAGCCACATCAAATACACCTTGGTGGGTTTCCCCATCGGCGCCAACTAAACCTGCACGGTCAATTCCGAACGTAACATTAAGATTTTGTCTGGCCACATCATGAATCAGCTGATCATATCCACGTTGTAAAAATGTAGAATAAATCGCTAAGAATGGTTTCATCCCCTGTGTAGCTAAACCTGCTGATAAGGTCGTGGCATGCTGTTCTGCGATTCCGACATCAAATAATCGATCCGGAAACTCTTCCCCAAACTTCTCAAGCTTAGAACCAAGTACCATGGCAGGAGTGACAGCTACAATCCTCTTATCACCTCTTGCTTCTTTTCTTAATGTTTCACTGATTACTTCACTCCATGCTGGTGGTGCATCAGTAGGTTTAATTTTTTCTCCTGATTCAATTTTATAAGGCCCTACTCCGTGCCACTTATCTTTATTATCATTTTCCGCTGGGTGATACCCTTTGCCTTTTTGAGTAATAACATGAACGATAACCGGACCACTAGTTTTTTTAGCATAGGTTAAATTTTCGAATAGGTCATGATAGTCATGACCGTCTACTGGACCGTAATACGTAAATCCTAACTCTTCAAAGAACATCCCAGGAACAACAAAATATTTCATGCTATCCTTTAATCTTTCAGCGGCTTGGGCAAGCTTTCCGCCTACAGCAGGAATTCTCTTTAACAACCACTCAAGATCATCCTTTGCCCGATTATATTTACCTGCGCTTCTCATCCGTGCTAGTGCCCCATGTAAAGCACCCACATTTCTTGCAATTGACATTTCATTATCATTTAAGATAACGGTTACATCCTTTTTCTCATCCCCAATATGGTTGAGAGCTTCTAAGGACATCCCGCCGGTTAGGGCGCCATCTCCTATGATTGGTACAATGGAATGTGATTCATTATTTAAATCTCGGGCAATTGCCATCCCCATGGCAGCTGATAATGATGTAGAACTGTGCCCCGTTTCCCAAACATCATGTTTACTTTCATTTCTTTTAGGAAAGCCACAAAGACCTTTATATTGTCTTAATGTATCAAATTGACCGGCCCGCCCTGTCAATATTTTATGAATATAAGACTGATGTCCGACGTCAAACAATAAACGGTCTTTCGGGCTTTCAAATACTTTGTGCAGTGCTAAAGTAAGCTCTACTACACCTAAGTTAGCACCCAAATGACCGCCTGTAGCCGACAAATTCTCAATAAGAAATTTGCGAACATCTAGTGATAGTGCTTCTAATTGACCAATTGACATTTCCTTCAGAACTGAAGGCTCTTTAATTTTATACAGATCCATTAAAGGACCCCCTAACGTGATTTTCTAGCTTGATTCGACGCACCAGGAAGAATGTTGATTTTAGTTTTATCCTCCACCAAAGCGATAAACCGCGCAGCAGCAAATATGACCCTGGTAGATGAATGGATGGCAAAATACTTCCCAAGCGCCTTTCCACCAACTGTAATAGCAGCAACTATGCTGGTTACAACAACGGAAAGAACAAGCTGAAAGGTTGATCCATCGTTATACCCGAGAACATTAACAATTTGGAGCACTACTACAGTTGAGGCCGTCCCACTGACTATACCAGATATATCCCCTATAACGTCATTACAAAAACTCGCAAAGCGGTCAGCATTTCTAACGATAATAATCGCTTCTTTAGCCCCTCGTATTTTCTCAGAAGCCATTGAATGAAAGGGTGTTTCTTGTGCAGCCGTTGCAGCTATCCCTAGCATATCAAAAACCACCCCTATAAATACAATAACTAGTACAATAAAAATCCCAGCTATCCATACAACGCCGCTTAATGCTGAAGAAGAGATAACTGAAAAAATAGCCGCTAACACAAATGTGATAACGGCAATACTTAAGCTGAATTTTAGTGATTTTTTAAATTTATTATCCATTTTAAACCTCAATATTTTAAATATAGTATGTAGAAAGGAATGGTCATGAAAAAGGTAAAAATTACGGCTTAGGTCTAGTAGGTTTTCCCAATCAGATACCGAGTGTCACCACTCTGGCGGTTCCCCATTAAATCCGATTCAGCCTCGTCTCCGATGACTGGACTAGATTACCACTGAGTCCGTACTATAATTCCCTTCTCATGTCCATTGCTAGAACAGCCTAGGGGATTTCCCCGACAGCCTTTAACCGCTCCTTAGCCTCTTTTGCAGTTCTGATTTCATCCAGTGCAAACATCCAATCTTCAGTGGCCATCCGAAGATAATGGACATTTTTAATGACTGTAATCCCCTCAGCAACCACTCAAGGCAGGCTACGCTGCTTATACAGGTATTAATCCATATAAAGCAGGTTCATACCCCATTTCATAAGAATCTCCGGCTAGAATCCTCTTACAAAGATAGGCCTCCGCGGAAGCAGGGTCAACGCCCACATGCCTTTGTGGATCGCCCTGCGACCTTAACTCCCAGCACCGACCCAAAGCTGGGCGCCTCAAGCCAGCACAAGGAACTTCATCGATGTGCCCTTTGGCGGATTTTTAGGCCCGCCTTCAGGAACGGAGGACCGACTAGAATACTGCACCATCCCTTTAATAATTTAAATATACCATATTCGACTTATTTGCTCAATAAATTTCCCTCACTCAGCGGTCACGTGAGCTGAGGTAACCAATTAATCTGGACAATGATGTAGCATTCACACCTGCCTTATCAAGTGACTGTAAAGCAATGTCTACATACTGTTCTTTTTCTTTAATTGCTCCTTCCATGCCTAATATTTTAGGATAGGTGCTTTTCGAATTGACTTCATCACTACCGACTGGTTTTCCAATAGCACCAGCATCCCCAGCAACGTCTAAGATATCGTCCTGTATTTGAAAGATGAGCCCAAGAACATTTGCTATTTTTGTTAGCTCCCCAAGTGACTGATCAGATGGATGACTCAAATAGGCACCAGCTGTAATCGCGAAAGACAGCAATCTCCCTGTTTTATTAACATGGATGGATTTTAGTACATCAATTGAGATCTGTTTGTTCTCACTTAACATATCCTCCATTTGCCCTGCTACCATCCCGGTACCGCCACTAGCTTTCGACAGCTCACGAACTAAATAAACTTTTTCTTCACTAGTAAGATTTACATCCTCAGTAATTACTTGAAAACTCAAGGTAAGGAGCGCATCACCAGCGAGAATGGCTGTTGCTTCGTCAAAAGCCTGATGGTTCGTAGCTTGTCCACGTCTAATATCGTCATCATCCATCGCTGGGAGGTCATCATGGATGAGTGAATAGGTATGAATCATTTCCAAAGCACAAGCTACAGAATAACCACGAGTATGTTGAGCTCCAAGTGCTTCCATAGTGGAAAGAAGAAGTACCGGCCGTATTCGTTTCCCACCCGCTTCGATAGAATACAGCATAGCTTCTTGGAGTCTTCCAGGATATGTATAGTCCCTCACGTAGGAAAACAGCATCTCATTTATGATTTGCTGATAATCAGTTAAATACTTCTTGAAAGAGTCCACTTACTCATCCTCCTGAACTTCGTACGGAACAAATTCACCGTGTTCATTCAACACTTGCTGCATTTGTTCTTCAACACGGCCAAGCTTTTCATTACAGAGTTTAGACAGCTTCATCCCATCCTGATAATACTGAATCGCTTTTTCTAAAGGAACATCTCCTGCTTCCAGCTTCTCTACAAGCTCTTCCAATTGTTCCATTGCTTGTTCAAAAGTAAGTTCACTCTCTTGATTCGTCATGATTCATCCTCCTCAATTTCATTGACAGTACAGTAAAGCTGACCATCCTGCACTTTTACTGTCAATAGACCACCGGTTTTCGTTTGATTAACACTTTTCAGCACATTTCCTCCTTGTGTATAAGGAATAGCATAGCCTCTTTTCATAATGTCTAAAGGATTTACTAGTGTAAGCTTGTCCAATACAGTATGAAATTGATCCTTTTTAATCCGGAATTGCATATTAAAGTTACCTGTCAGCTGTTTCGTTAGTTTACTCAATTGCTTTCGGCTCACTTGAACATCTGAAGCAGTATGCTGCTGATTGAGACGTTTGTTAATGTGTGTTAACCAATCATTTTTTTGCTTTTGGAGATCGTGTATGCTTTTAGAGAGCTGCTCAAGAACCCGGTCAAGATCTTGCTCTTTTTGCTTCATTAGCTGCTCAGGATACTTAAATGCATAGGATTTTCTTAAGCGTGTAAGTCGTTCATTTGCCTCGGCCCGCTTTACTGTTACAGCACGTGTAAGTCGCTGTGTCGTCAATTTAAGCTGTTCTGAAAGTTCCTTCAATGATGGAACAGCAACTTCGGCCGCACCCGTGGGTGTTGCAGCCCTTACATCTGCAACAAAATCACTTATCGTTGTATCGGTTTCATGCCCGACCGCGGAAATTATCGGAATAAGGGACGAATGAATGGCACGTGCCACAAGTTCTTCGTTAAAAGACCACAAATCCTCTATTGATCCACCACCACGACCTACAATTAACACATCACAATCCAACTGCTCATTAGCATATCGAATCGCTTTATCTACGGAGGCGGCAGCTGAATTTCCCTGAACGAGCACAGGAATAATGGATACTTTTACAATTGGATATCGCCGCTTAATAGTCGTCAATATATCCCGAACTGCAGCGCCGGTTTGTGAAGTTATTACGCCTATGTGTTCTGGATAACTCGGCAGTTCTTTTTTAGATGAATCGTCAAACAGCCCTTCCCTTTGAAGTTTTTCCTTCAGTTGCTCGAAGGCCAGGTATAGCGCCCCAATCCCATCTGGCTGCATGTCCTGAATGTACAACTGATAATTCCCCATTGGCTCATATACATTGATTTCACCACGTATTAACACATTCATACCATTCTCTGGAGCAAATTTCAGTTTGCGGTTATTTCCTGCAAACATAACTGCTTGAATACGAGACTTTTCATCCTTGATCGATAAATACATGTGACCACGACTATGGAGCTTGAAATTAGAAATTTCCCCTCTTAGCCATACTTCCTTTAGGTGAGGATCGTGCGAAAGTTTTCGTTTGATATATTTAGTTAAGGCTGAAACCGTTAAATATCGACCGTTCACAAAAATGTCCCCTTACTTTTGGTGAATCCACTTTGCTGCTTTAATAGTGTTATGAAGCAACATGGTGATTGTCATCGGACCTACCCCTTTAGGAACGGGCGTTATATGTGAGGATTTCTCTTTAGCAGACTCAAAATCCACATCCCCTGTCAGCTTACCATCCACACGGTTCACACCAACATCAATGACCACAGCACCTTCAGATATATCTTCACCGGTAATTAAATCAGCTTTTCCAGCTGCTACAATAAGAATATCTGCCTGTTTTGTATGCTCACGCAAATTTTTCGTTCGAGAATGACAGTGTGTTACGGTTGCATGTTCATTTAAGAGTAGTTGCCCGACCGGCTTCCCGACTAGATTACTTCTTCCAATTATAACTACATGTTTGCCTTCTATATCAATATTTGCACGTTTCAGCATGACTAATATTCCATAGGGGGTGCAAGGATAGAATGTTTCCTGTCCTGTCATCATTCGTCCTACATTACTAGGGTGAAAGCCATCCACATCTTTACTAGGCGCTATCGCTTCAATCACTTTTTGCTCGTCAATTTGCTTAGGTAATGGCAATTGCACAAGAATTCCATGTACCGTTTCATCATTATTTAATTGGTTGATGATCTTTAATAACTCTAACTCAGGAGTTTCTTCAGAGAGCTCCATCAGTTCAGAGTCCATACCTATCTTTTCTGAAGCCCGCTGCTTTCCTTTTACATAAGACATGGAAGCCGGGTCCTCACCAAGAATTACGACAACCAACTTGGGATGAACACCTTGCTTAGATAATTCTGTAACCTCTTCTTTCATCTCCTGACGAAGTTCTTCTGCTAACTGCTTTCCGTAGATGATTTCAGCTGACATGTAATTGCCCTCCTCTATAATTGACTAAACCATTTTCGATAAAACACCATTAATAAACTTACCAGACTGCTCCTCTCCAAAAACTTTTGCCAACTCAATCGCTTCATTGATGGCTACTTGTTGTGGAACATCTTGACTGTATCTCATTTCATAGGCCGCGATACGAAGCAATGTTTTTTCAACACGGGCCAGTCGAGAAAATGACCAATTCTCAAGATGATTTCCTATCCACTGATCAATGTCTGTTTTGTGTGTCACAACCCCGTGGACTAGTTGATTTAAAAAAGCATCGTGAATGTGCTCGTCTACCACATGTTCAATCGCTTCATCTGCATTTATTTCACTTGAATCTATTTGAAAAAGAGCCTGAAAAGCTTTTTCCCTAGCCATACGTCGTTTCATATAAATTCTCCTTTAATGTCATATCCGTTAGAATAATAACATTTTACTATGTGAAAAGCTATAACAAGAAAAGCGGGAAAGGTATTCAGACCTGAAACGCATAAGCGAATTGCTTACGTTGTGAAGGTCTCCCCCTTGCAGCTAGACAACGAAGAAAAGCAGAGGTGACCTGGGAGACATGACAGTCATAAGCAAGCGAACCAATGGGGTTCAGCCTAGGTATGAAACTTGAAATGATTAATGAAGCCTACGCTAAACGTCAAAACCGCTTATATTTCCGCCTAACAAAAGAAAGACCAGCCGGGGTAGACAACCCCCTCACTGGCCTCTGTATTAAACTTCTTCTACTTCAAGTTCTTCTTCTTTACCTTCCATTTGAACTCCAACAATATGGACATTAATTTCCTTAATTTCGAGTGCCGTCATATTTTTTAATGCCTGCCTCGTGTTGTCTTGAATCTTCTTGGCTGTATCAGGAATGGAAATCCCATAATCCATTACAACAAAAGCTTCAATTAATATCCCATCTTCTGTGAGCTCTACTTTCACACCCTTACCGTGGTTCTTTTTACCAAGCCGCTCGACCACACCTGAAGCAAAATTGCCTCGCATGGAAGCTACACCTGCAACTTCTGAAACAGCGATACCAGCTATAACTTCAATGACTTCTGGAGCAATCTCTACATTACCAAGCGTGGATCCTTCTGTAACGTTTAGCAGTTGTTTCTCGCTCACTACTGGCCACTCCCCTTTTTGTCGTCTTCCATTATAGTATAGTTTTCTAGAAACTTGGTGTTAAAGTCTCCTCCGACAAATACTTCATGTTCCATCATACGACTGTGGAATGGAATGGTTGTTTGAACCCCCTCAATCACGAATTCATCCAACGCTCTTCTCATTTTCTGAATCGCTTCGTCTCGATCACGACCGTAGGTGATCAGTTTTGCCACCATGGAATCATAATATGGCGGGATCATATATCCTGGATAAGCCGCAGAATCCACCCGCACACCTAATCCACCAGGAGCTAAGTACATATCAATCCTTCCTGCAGATGGCATGAAGTTTTTGTGAGGGTCTTCTGCGTTAATTCTGCATTCCATTGCCCAGCCTTCAAAAGTGATCTCTTCCTGTGTAAAGGACAGGGATTCATTGTCAGCCACTTTCAACTGCTCTTTTATTAAATCGATTCCTGTCACCATCTCAGTAACAGGATGCTCAACTTGAATACGTGTGTTCATCTCCATGAAGTAGAACGAGTTCTCCGTCTTATCAAAAATGAATTCAACCGTCCCCGCACCCGAGTACTCAACGGCCAAAGCAGCTTTAACAGCTGCATCACCCATTTTTTCCCGAATATTTGGTGTGACGGCAGGCGATGGAGTTTCCTCAATAAGCTTTTGTAACCGTCGTTGAATTGTACAATCACGCTCACCTAGATGTACGGCATTACCATGATTGTCAGCTAACACTTGGATTTCTACATGTCTGAAATCTTCTATAAATTTTTCGATGTATACGCCAGGGTTACCAAAAGCAGTTTCTGCTTCTTGTTGAGTCACATTGATGCCTTTTACAAGATCTTCTTCTGTACGTGCGACACGGATCCCTTTCCCGCCACCGCCAGCTGTTGCTTTAATAATCACAGGATAGCCAATTTCATTGGCTACCTGCTTCCCTTCCTCAACATCAGCAATAATTCCTTCTGATCCTGGAACTACCGGGACCCCTGCTGCTCTCATCGTTTCTCTTGCTACATCTTTCGTCCCCATTTTTTGAATAGCATAAGAGGAAGGACCAACAAACGTAATATTGCACTCTTCACACATTTCGGCAAATTCAGCATTCTCAGCTAAAAAACCATAGCCAGGGTGGATGGCATCTGATTCGGTTAGTGTAGCTAAACTCAGTATGTTTGTATAATTTAAGTAGCTATCTTTGCTTAAGGTCGGACCAACACAGTACGCCTCATCAGCGATTTGCACATGCAACGCTTCTTTATCGGCTTCTGAATACACTGCTACAGTTTCGATACCCATTTCTTTACATGCACGAACAATACGAACGGCTATTTCCCCTCGGTTCGCAATCAACACTTTTTTTACCATGATTTAACCCCCGATTTATACAGTTTTCACGCGGAACATCGGCTGGCCATATTCTACAAGCTCGCCGTCTTTTACAAGGATTTCTACAACTTCTCCTGAAACTTCCGCTTCAATTTCATTGAATAATTTCATCGCCTCTACAATGCAGACGACTGAATCTTGTTTCACCTGGTCGCCCACTTGTACAAATGCACCCTGGTCAGGGGAGGGTGATTGGTAGAAGGTCCCGACCATCGGGGACGTGATCTCTTGATCATAATTAGAACTTTGCTCAGTTGCTGTCTCCTGCTCTTTCTTTTCAACAACTTCTTCCTGCTGCTTCGGCTCCTCCTGAATGGGCTGTGTTTTTTGAGGAGCTGCTGGCTTAGTTTCAATTGGCATTTCCGTAATAACTTGACCACCGTTCTTCTTCATACATACTTTCGTTCCATTCGTCTCGTAGCTGAATTCATCAATATGGGATTCATCAATTAGCTTAATAAGCTCACGTATTTCTTGCACCTTTAACATAATATTGGCACTCCTTTTATGTAGTCTACTTTTTATCTGGTACTATAATTCCCCTTAACATTTTACGCTACATGTCCAATACCTGCAACTAGGTTAAAACGTTACACCTTCTAACAGTAACAGCCCCTGACTACAATGGTCAGGGGCTGTTACTTTAAATGATATAATTTTTCACTCAATCTACCTTGCCTATCAGGACGCTTGCGCTTTTCTTATTGTCTAGCTGCAGCGCCCAGACACTCGAGACATAGGCCGTTCACTTCAGGGAAGAAAGATCACTTCCCTGCAGCGCTCTGCCTATGCTTGTCGTATCTATCAGGACGCTTGCGCTTTTCTTATTTCGTTGGTTGGAATTTGACGTCTACAGGGATGTCTCCAAATTCATCTGAAACCATCTGCATGATCTCACGTGTCTGGGATTTTGATAATTCGTTTGCTTTTACTGTAACGTGAACTGTATTTTCTTCAGCTCTTACCAGTACATCTTCATAAGGTACGCTTGCACTAATCGTCTTTTCAAGTATCGATTCTTTCGACCTTCTATCTTGTAATGAATCTAACTTTTCTGTTGCCTCAGCCTTTTCTTCACCCGTCGCCGTTGTAGACGCCATCACGGCGGATAGCTGTTCTTCCAATTTATCTCGTTCATTTTGCATTTCTAGGCGAATAGCTGCAAAAAGTTCGTCAGTTGACATCTGCGAAATCACTGTATCATCAGCATTTTCACCTGTCATTTCCCCTTCACTTGTTGCTTGTTCTAATTCAGTATCTTGTATAAAAGCCATCTCTCCATTGTCAGGAGACGTCATGTAATACACACTTAGAACAATTAGCAAGCTTAACATCGTTAACAACCAAACTGTTTGTTTTTTAACCAAAATAATCCCTCCCTATGATTTAGGCAAAACGGAAACTCTATGACTAGGTACATCCAACACTCTTGAAACGGCTTCAACCACCCATCCCTTCACTTTCATCTGGTCTACGCCTTTCGCTGTTACAAAAACTCCTCTTACCTCAGGTTTCTCCGTTTTAATTAGAAGCGGAACCTCTCGATCACCTTGACGTACAAGAACTAGCTGCTGTTCCTTAGAATAATCCTCAATTTCTCTCTCTCCTCCATTCGTATCCGTCTCCTGTGTTGTCTGTTTAGATATAATTAAATTTTTGTCATATACTTTTTCTTTAGTGGCAGCTAAATTAATCATGAGCTCTACTTCACTGACTCCACTTATATTCTCAAGAAGGGGGGCGAGTTGTTTTTCATATTCAACCTCCAGTTGACCAATGGAAACCTCAGAGGTATCTTGTTTTTTATTCGTTGGCTCTTGGACTGTCTCTTGTTGCGGAGGAGCCTCATTGCTTGGTGTTTGAAAGAAGTTACTCATTACAAGGAATAGTACACCTATTAAACCAACGATAATAAAATATTTCGGCTTATTTATTTTTGGACCGTCTTTTGAAGAAAAGGGCTTGAAGAGCTTATCCCACCATTTACTCATAGTCTTCCTCCCAGCGGATTTCAATTTGATCTTTTTTCAGTGCTAACAAATCGGCTGCCATTTCTTGAACCTCCCCTGTAAGCTTTCGGGTCGATACCTTTTCCTCTTCAGCAACTGAAATGGTTATCTCGTCTACTGCCCCTTCTCCGGGTTTAGAAGCAACAGAGAGAACAAGCTTGTCCAATGAATCCAACTGATGCGGTGTCCCGGAAAACTCCATATCCACATTCTCAAGGGATAGATCGAATTGTTCTTGAAGAGGCTCCTCCACTTTGTTCGTAATGGTTTCTGTAACTTGTTGTAATGTATATGCATCTTGTCCACGCATTATTTCATTTTTCTTTGATTCAATTTTCTCTGTTAATTGTTCCGAATTCACACGGTTTCCGAGTTGATTTTCTGCTGATTGTAATAAAGTGTTCGGGTCGACTTGGAGAACTCTTAACAACGGCCCGAGCAAGACTAAGAGCAACAGAATGGACATCACTAACCTTGCATATTTTTTCATTGATCCTGAAGGTAATAGGGCATCTGCCACCATTGCTAGCAGCAAAAATAATACAATTTGTGTAATCCATTGCGTAAATGCTGACATCATTTATCACCCTTATCGAACCATCATGGTTATATTGCTGGCAGCGACCATAATGACAATGACAAGAAAAAACATCATTGAAACCATAAGTAACGCTGCGAAAATGTACATGATATGACGACTAACGATGGCCATCGCTGTTATAACAGGTCCATCACCTAAAGGCTGTAGTAGAGCGGCCGCCAATTTATAAATCAAGGCAATCGCAAAAACTTTCAGTGCCGGGAATACTGCAATGCCGAGAAGAATAATAACCCCAGCAAGACCTAAAGTGTTTTTCAACACTAGAGAAGCACCAAGGATGGTGTCTGTAGCATCCGTGAACAAGCGTCCGACCACAGGTACGAAATTTCCTGTGACAAACCGGGCTGTCTTCATCGTTACACCATCCTGAACGGCTGTTACTGTACCTTGTACAGATATAACCCCAAGGAATATCGTTAAATACGCACCCATGATCGCCATTCCTGTTTTCCTTAATAATTCAGCCAATTGATCCACCTTATAGGTATCATTTAAAGTACCGACAATTAAGAGTAAGGCTGAAGAGGAAAAAAGCGGGACCAGTAAGAATTTAACTAACAACCCACTCGATTGCACAAGAACGACAATGATGGGGTGAAAAAAAGAGAAAGACATAAGGTGGCTGAATGATGCCATAATGCCAAGGAGCAAAGGAAGTAGTCCAATCATGAAACTACTCATTTGATTAATCGCTCCGATCGTGTAATCAATAACTAGTCCAAAACTTTCCAATGCAAGTGCAATCAGTACGAGATAAATCACCATATAGGCAATCCGGCTGACAACTGTATTTTCAAACGAAGACTGCATAGCTTGAAGCAGCGTACTAAATAAAGTCAGAAACAGCAGAGATGCTAACAGCTTTCCATTCACCAACAATTCATGAAAAAGAAAAGACAGAATGCCAGCCACCCATCCTTTTGGGTTACTAGCTCCTTTTTCTTCCACCAAGCTTCGAAAATCATCTATCGAGATATCCGGTAAATAGTCGCCGTATTGTTGATTGAGCTGTTGCAAACTCTCTTCAAGCTCCTCTGTAGAAACATGCTCCATTAAGGAAGGTACAGCATCTTGTGGTGCGGAAGCAGAGACCACAACAGGAAAACAGATCGCCCCCATCAGCACGCAGCTTATGAAGAATAAACGTTTCATTTTGTACCTCTCAATTCTCATCCTGTTGCTCCAGGAATAAATTCCAATATCGTTCTAATGACGGCTGTAATAATCGGGATAGCTAGCATCAGAATGAATAACTTACCAACCAGTTCAACTTTAGAAGCTAAGGCATTCAAACCAGCATCCCTTATCAGTTGAGCCCCGAATTCAGTTATATAAGCAATTCCGATTATTTTCAGTATGGTTTTAAAGTAAACGGACTCTACTTGGGCTTGGTCCGCCATGTACTGGAGCAAGGAAAAAATGTATCTGATCTGATCGAGAACAGTTGTAAAGATAATGATCACGGTAATCAATAGGAGTAAAAATGCGATAGATGTCTTTTGTTCCTTCAATAAAACGATTAATAGTGTTGCCACCAATCCTAGAGAAACGATTTGTACTATCCCCATGTTCTCTACCCCTGATATAAAAAGACTGATTTAATTTGTTGAAACAATTCCGCTAGTCGGTGAATAACGATAAACAGAACAATGATAAATCCTGTTAATGTAACAACTTGGGCAATTTCTTCTTTGCCCATTTGTTTTAAAATACTGTGGATCATAGCTACGATAATACCGACTCCAGCAATCTGAAACAGGATGGATGCATCTTGAAGCACAATGTCCCTTCCTCCTTATCAAATGAGTAATATAATGACTAACAGTCCACTCAAGACCCCCATCCCTCGAGCTACCTTCTGGTGTTTCCCTGATGATTCGATTGCATCGTTAAGTTGCAGATCGAGATGATGAAGAGTTAACTTTATTTGCTTCTGCTGCTGAACGAGATCGTGCTGTCCTAAAGTGCTTCCAAACTGAGCGACTATATCTAAATCCGTTTTCGTTAAGGCATTCCCATGACCATGCTCTTGAAGCCTCGTTTCCCATAGTTCTGCAAAATTACTACACGTTTCCTTCTCAGATAGTAGGTTGGAAAAAAACTCACAAATGGGAGTGGGAAGCTGGTTTGAGATTCGCTCGCATACTTCCCAAAGAGAAGACTGTCCATAAACCATTTCTGCTTCAATCATTTGTAAAGCGCTCTTCCATTGCCTAATTTGACCAGGGCGTTTTTTAAATTTGCCAGCTACATCAAATCCAACCCATGTACTAACCGTTAGTACGATTAAGGCGCCGATCCAACCCATTATCGACTCCCCCTTCAAAGGAAGTAATTTGTGCTCCTTGTGAGTTAAGGATACGGATAGAGCTTGGCCTATGAGGGGTTAATCGATCAAGCACGATATAGCGATCAAATATCTGATCCGCAATTAACCCATTTGCAGCTTTCCGCTTCATGACTGTCTCAAAACTGCTCCCATGAATGCTACAAATGACTTTCACTCCTGTGAATGTTGCCTCCCTAACTGCCTCAGCATCCTTTTCTCCACCTAATTCATCTACTAAAATAAGATCGGGAGACATGGAGCGGATCATCATCATCACTCCTTCAGCCTTAGGACAAGCATCCATCACATCTGTTCGTTCCCCTACATCCAGCTGTGGAATACCTTGATGGCAGGCTGCAAGCTCTGAACGTTCATCAATTAAAGCGACCTTTGATGCCCGTTTTAATGTTGTTCCTGAGCCAATGGATTTAGAAAGCTCACGGAGCAATGTTGTCTTCCCTGAATGAGGAGGGCCGATAATTAATGTATTCATCCACTCCCCACGCATGAGCAGATGTGGCAAGAACTGTTCCGCTCTACTCACAGAAGGACGTGCTATACGAATATTCATAAACGAAATATGCTTTAATGTGTCAATATCATGGTTGATGGTGTTTGCCTTTCCTGCTAATCCAACTCGATGTCCACCTTCAATAGTTATAAATCCCTCTCTTATTTCATCCTGTAATCGATATAGAGAAAATTGACTAATCTGATTTAATACATGAGTTAAATCGACCTGCGACAGCTGTACATTTGTTAATGTATGAACGTCTGTTGAATCTAGCACCTCCAGTCGTTGATGAACCCGCAATCGAATTTCCTGTACACTAGTCCAATCAACATCATTTAATAGGAGAGGTTGATAATGTTCTGGAAACAACCGAATAATCTCTTTCATTCAACCAAAAACTCCTTTTATTGATTTACTTTATATCTATGTACAAGTACATGAGTTATGACAGTTCTCTCATGAAAAACACACCTAAATCTAGCAAAACCACCTCTATTAACGAACAAAAAAAGAGCTACCCTGTAAGAGGATAGCTCATGCATTCTAGTACTGCTTATGCCCGTGATACATATTTTCCGTCACTTGTATTAATGAGCAGCACTTCACCTTCATTAATGAAGAACGGAACTTGTACAATGAGGCCTGTCTCTAAAGTGGCAGGCTTTGTTCCACCGCTCGCCGTATCTCCTTTAATACCCGGCTCCGTTTCTGTCACTTTAAGCTCGACATTATTTGGCAGTTCCACACCGATCGTTTCTGCTTGATAGGATTGGATCTGCACTTCCATGTTCTCTTTTAAATAGTTGAGTTGGTCAGAAATTTGTGCAGTTGGCAACTCTACCTGATCAAAGGTTTCAGAATCCATAAAGGCGTGCATATCACCAGATGCATATAAATATTGCATTTTACGGTTCTCAATATGTGCCCGTTCTACCTTTTCTCCACCTCTGAAGGTTTTTTCCTGGATGTTGCCGTTCCTAAGATTGCGAAGTTTGGAGCGAACAAATGCTGCCCCTTTTCCCGGCTTAACATGCTGGAAATCCATCACTTGCCAAATATTACCGTCTACTTCAATAGTTAGTCCTGTCCGAAAGTCGTTTACAGAAATCATTCTATTCCTCCTCTATAATTGTTTAGCCTTCTATAATCTAATTAATTCTTTTCGTGACTGGCTTAGAGGTTCATTACCCGTCTCAGTAACAACGGTATCATCCTCAATCCTGCAACCGCCTACGTTAGGTACATAGATCCCTGGTTCTACCGTCACAACCATACCTGCCTCAAGCGTCTGATCTGTTCTAGACGATAACCCTGGGCCCTCGTGTACATCTAAGCCAATACCATGACCGGTAGAATGCCCGAAGTATTCACCATACCCTTTTTCATTAATATAATCACGGGTAAGCGCATCTGCTTCTCTTCCGGTGATGCCGGATTTAATTCCTTCCATACCTCTAATTTGAGCTTGTAATACCGTATCATAAATTTCCTTTAACTCATCACTAATTTCACCTACAGCAATGGTACGTGTAATATCAGAGCAATAACCTTTATACAGGGCTCCGAAATCTAGTGTCACAAGTTCGCCTGATTGGATTTCTTTTTGTGAAGCTACCCCATGCGGAAGGGCGGAGCGATAACCTGATGCAACAATAATATCAAAGCTTGAAGAGGTGGCACCTTGTTTCCTCATGAAAAATTCTAGCTCATTAGACACATCAATTTCCTTCACTCCAGGCTTAATATAGCTTAGAATATGTTCGAATGCATCATCAGCAATCTTTACAGCATCCTTCAAGACAGTAAGCTCCTCATCTGTCTTAATCAAGCGTAACTTTTCAACTAACCCAGAAGTTGGTATAAGTTCTACGTCTAGCTGCTGACGGTAAATATCATATTGTGTGTATGTAACATGGTCTTGCTCAAACCCTAGATTTGTTAAGCCTAACCTTTTAACTTGTGACGCAACTTCTTCGTGCATCGGTCCCTTATGCTCCACCATAGTAAAGCCTTTCGCTTGCTCTGCTGCCTGTTCAGTATATCTGAAATCAGTAATGAACACAGCATCCCTTGCTGTAATTAATACAGCACCTGATGAACCGGTGAAGTTCGTTACATAACGGCGGTTTTTGCTGCTCATAATAAGTAAACCATCCAACTCCTTATCCATGATGGCTTGGCGCAAATTATCTAACTTAATCATACTCATTTCCCCCTCCAAATTGTAAGCTGATGAAACCCACGGATAATAGGCGGCAAGCCCAAATTGTTCCCCTTAGTGCCTGCCACCTGTGGGATACACAATGGATAAACCTAACATAGTCGACCATTTCAATCTAAACTGGCTACTGTATCAACTAAAGCACTTCCACTTTTCTAATTTTATCATACTCTTTGAATATCATCATTCTGCCGGCTGATTATATTCCTTAAACTCATATGATATCGAATACCCTATAAACACCCCATATAAAACAAATAAGCATATCGTAGTTACGAGAGAGTCAATTGTAAGCTGGGTAAAGTCAGGGACGGCTTGAAATATTGGATTCATCACATAAAATAGAAGACCAAATAGAATGATCCCGTAAATAAAACCTGGCCATATTCCATTTTTTCCTTTCAAAGCAACATAATAAGCGAACGCCACGAGTATGGATAATACGGCAACGATTCCGACAGCCAGAATTTCTGCAAGCAGCGTACTTGTCCATTCTGTTTGCCAGAAGGAACGAAAGATAAACGTAGCTGCGGAAACTTGTGAGAAGTTGAAATAATACGATATTGCGCCAAGTCCGCTCCATAATATTCCTGCAATGAAACCAATTAGTAATGTTTTAGATAGTACACTATGCGGGGGTTCCTGCTTACTTTGTTCTTTATGTTCTTTTGGTTGATCCTGGTCTTTTGGTTTGTCAGCCATTGTCATCACCTCATTTTTATTTTCTCCATTAAGAGCTATTTCATGCCCAAGAGTTTATCTTTTAAAAAGGTAGTGAATCATCAGTTTTTACTGTAAAATAGAAGCAGAAACCTATGACTGGTGTAGAGTGTTCACGACAAATAGTAAACAACCAGTCTATGGTGGGCAACAGGTATTAAGATAAAAAAGGTGATAGTATTGAATATTTTCAGCTTGAAAGGAAACAATTTAAAGTAGCAAGGCATCTTAACATTATCTTATCTTAGAGGATTTTCGCCTGAATAAGGACAAACACAAATAACTTAACAAATCTAAATAGTAAAATGTCTAAGAAACTAGGAACGTTTAAATCAAATATTCCTTCAAAAGATGCTAGAACATGATAAAAACAAAGGCATAAGTGGTATACACAATAGTAAGGTGTTTCCTATCAAAAATCTAATGCGAAGGAGGAAACTTAAAAATGTCAAGAAACTGGGGTACTCTTGTTATGTACACGCTTATTACCCTGGCAATTTTTTATGTAGGGTATCAAATGGTGACGAATCCTTCATCCTTTCTTTCATCGATCATTATGATGATTGGAATAGCTGTACTAGTATATGGTGCCATTTACTTCCTATTTCTCCGTAATCGTGTCAGAGCGGGTGCAGGCAGAAATAGTAACGAAATGAAAAAGTATAAACAAGCGGTCAAACAATCGAAGCAAAAGTATAAATCCCCGGCTCCTGTTAAAAGTAAAGCCAAACCCGCGCCTAAATTTTCATCTAACACGAAACAGACAAAAGCAAAACGCAAAAACGCCCCTAATCTACGTGTCATAGAAGGCAATAAAAGCAAAGGAAAAAATCGAGCCTCCTTTTAAGCGGCTCGATTTTTTATCTTTTCCAACGAACTAGAAATTGTTCGGCTTTCTCTTGCCCGATACTTATTAATTTTTTCTTTTGTTCTTCATTCATAAAGAAGTCAGTTGTCTCAATACCCTTTACTGGAATAAAGATGACATCCCTACTAGTTTCTTCTGATATATATCTAGCATCATGCGCTTTTTTCATAGTTCGAAATAAGGCATGAAACATTTGTATAGCGTTCTTAATTTTTTGTTCTGGAAGCTGGTCGGGCGGATCGCTTAACTGCATCCCAAGTATTGGTCGCTTTCGCTTACCATGCTCATTTTCAAACAACCATATGGGGAAATTACTGAGAACACCCCCATCTACTAGCAGCGACTTCCCCTTCTTTCCATGGAGCTTAACAGGCATAAAAAAATAGGGCAGGCCTGCACTTATTCGCGCTGCTTTGGCGACCGAAAACGTACTTGGGTCAATGCCATACAATTCTTTCAGATCATCTGGGATGACAACCATTTTTCCTAAAGTCAAGTCAGAGCAGATGACTTTCAAGCTTCCAGTGGGTAGATCTGCGAAAGTACGAACCCCTTTTTGTTCAAGCCATTTCTCTAGTATATTCTCTAAACGGTTACCCTTATATAATCCCATACGGAAGTAAAGCAAAAGCCATTTTGAAAACGGGAAAAACCGTTCAGGAATCGGTTCATCCGTTAGTTTCTCTAATGATAGATCAAACAAGATCTTCTTTAGATCTTTAGCTTGATACCCTGAAGCAATTAGGCAAGCTATAATTGCCCCGGCAGATGTCCCCGCAACTCTCCTGAAATGGTAGTCATTCTCATCCAACACTTCAAGAGCTCCAATAAAAGCTAATGCTTTCACCCCACCGCCGGAAAACACCCCGTCTATATTTATACGATCACCCCATTTATTACATATATAAACGGGAAGAGTGCTGGATAGAACAAAATAATGAACAAAAAAGACGCAGTCATCTGCGTCTCATTTTTGTTCATTATTTTGTTCTTCATTTTTCTGCTGCACAGTTCGAAGATCCTCCACTCGCGAATCGTTCTCTTCAAAATACTGCACCAAATCTCCAATGCGGTCAATAGAATCCCAACTTAAATGATGTTCGATCCCCTCCACATCATCATAAATCTTATCACCATCCACCCCAATGATTTCTAGAAACTGTTCGAGAAGATCGTGACGGTAGACTAACCGTTTCCCCACTTTCTTTCCCTTTGGAGTTAAAATAAGACCACGATATTTTTCGTAGTTTAAGTATTGATCCCGATCTAATTTTTGAACCATTTTAGTAACTGAGGATGGATGCACTTGAAGGTTTTCGGCAATGTCAGACACTCGTGCATATCCTTTATCTTCGATTAAGATATAAATTTGTTCAATATAATCTTCCATGCTTGGTGTTGGCATGTTAAACCCCCAATATTGCCTCTGTTATGTAGGTTGCTTCATAAAAATGATACACTAGTTTGTTTTCTCTGACAAGCAGCCTACTCAACAAAAAACAGACGACCAGTATCCGCTGATCGCCTGTTGCTCTTTATAAATCCTGTCCAAGTAGTCAGGACATTTACTTTCGCTTTATAACCCACACTTCAACTGTGCATTACAATTTGTACAAGTGTTACAGCCGCCGATATCCTCAACGGTTCCTTTTCGGCAAACTGGACAGGTGTCACCAACTTCTGATCCAATGGTTACCTTCGTTTTTTCTAATTCATGGACTGTATCCATTAGAACAACACGTGGTTTTCTATCCTCATCAAATTCAAATTCGGTCTGTTCTCCGTCAAAATCATTTTCTTCTGCTTTAAGCGTCAGAACTTGACTATCACGGCTTCCGTCTACATACACGGTTCCGCCTTTGGCACCGCCATGGTATAGTCGCTGATACACTTGTTCCACTTGCTCAACGGTGTACCCTTTTGGTGCGTTCACCGTTTTTGAAATCGAACTGTCTACCCAGCGCTGGATCACACACTGTGTATCCGCATGGGCTTCGGGAGCCATCGTCATAGCTGTTATGAACCAGTCCGGGAGATTGTCCGGGTCTTGGTCAGGATGCTTGTCCAAATACTCTTGAACTATATCAGCTTTAACCTCGATAAACTTACCAAGACGACCGCTTCTGTAATAAGAGAACGAGAAGTATGGCTCAAGCCCGGTACTTACCCCTACCATCGTTCCTGTACTTCCTGTAGGAGCTACAGTTAACAAGTGAGAGTTACGAATTCCGTATTTGAGTACATCTTCACGAATATCTTCAGGCATATCCTGCATATAACCGGTTTCAACAAATCTTTGTCTCAGCTGTTGCGTTTCCTCATCGGTCTCCCCGTGTAAAAATGGGAAGCTTCCTTTCTCTTTCGCCAAATTGATGGATTCACGATAAGCCGTTGTTGCAATCACTTCAAAGATTTCATCAACGAGTTTATTTCCTTCTTTAGAGCCATACTCTGTTTCACAATAAATAAGCAAATCGTGAAGCCCCATTACACCTAAACCAACACGGCGCTCACCTAAAGCCTGCCTCTTGTTTTCTTCTAGGAAGTAAGGTGTCGCATCGATAACATTATCCTGCATGCGTACGCCTGTCGCAACTGTTTTTCTCAACTTGTCAAAATTAACTTTCTTCGCTTCTTTGTCTGCAACAGAAGCTAAGTTTACTGCTGCTAAATTACAGACAGAAAAAGGCGCTAACGGTTGTTCCAATTTTGTTACCCATAAGGCTTTTTATCCTTATGTTCTAACAGTTGAATTTCTGTTAGTTCAGCATATCTTTTAACAACGTTCTAATAAATAAACATGTTGTTTTGCGGCCTCGTGGATGGATTATATTCTAGTTATCCACTAGTTTCACCATCTATGCGTTGCCCCTGACCGAGCTGTTAAACAAGGCCTTCGGTTCGGGTTCCCGTCTCAGGGTCCCTGCTTCATTCCGCAATGATTTACATGAGGCAAACTATGCAACTTTACCACATGGGTTGGTAGCCACAACCTTTTGACCATAAGCACTCGCGTTTGTTTTCTCGTTAGCATTGTCGATAAAGAAAATACCTGGTTCAGCAGAGTAAGTTGCACAAATATTGATTAACTTCCAAAGCTCTGCCGCCTTAACAGTGCGATACGTTTTCACGCCGAATCCTTTGGCTTCCCATTCACGGACATCTCCACTCTCTTGCCATTCTGCATTGTAAGTGGCCATTTCCTCTTTTGAGTAGGCTTCTACATCTGGAAAACGCAGGTGATACTCCTGGTCGTTTTCTGCTGCTTCCATAAATTCTTTTGTAATACAAACAGATATGTTCGCCCCTGTTAAGAATTCAGGGTTATGAACGGTGTATGTGCCGCCGGTTTGCAGTTTTTCCTCTGCTTCGCGCAGGCTGCTTTCTGTGAATCCACCTTGACCCGGCATGGTTTTATAATTAACCACGCTCTGATACAGGTCTTTCTCCGTTTCCGTTAAGGGGGTGAATTTAAGTTTTTCTTCTGCCAGTTCCTTAATTTGTTCATCTTCGGTATTTTCAATTAAAAATCTTAAAATGCGTGGATTCTGCATTTTCGAAATGATGAATTCAACGATGTCAGGATGCCAATCTGATAACATAATCATTTGTGCCCCACGTCTTGATCCACCTTGCTCAACTAAATGAGTTAACTTAGCAATATCATCTAACCAGGATACAGAACCTGACGACTTGCCATTAACCCCTCTAGCCAGCGTATTACGGGGCCTTAGGGTTGAACCGTTTGTGCCGACACCACCACCGCGCGACATGATTTCCATCACCTGCTTACGATGATCAGATATCCCTTCGCGAGAGTCTTGGATATAAGGCATTACGTAACAGTTAAAATAGGTCACATCCGTATTTGAGCCTGCCCCATAGAGAACTCGTCCTGCTGGAATAAAGTTGAGATTTGAGAGTTCTTCATAAAAGGCTTTAAAGCTCTGTTCCCTTTGCGCATCATCCACTTCAACTGCTGATAATCCAGTTGCATTCCTTAAGGCAATCTGTTCATAAAAGACTTCTAGTGGTTTATCAATGGTATCAAGATTTCTTGTGATCACACCTGTTTCGCGCTCTTCCTCTTTATCGAGCACATTGATGAACTCTTCTTCTACTTTAACTTTTGCCTTGTGATGTTCCCAATCGATCGATTCAATAAATCCAAAACCTCGTGCGGGGAATTTCGGGTCATCCTTAACAGTAAGAACAACGAAATCTCCTTCTGACAACGTCAGCCTTTCTGTATCTTTGAATGCGTAGCGGTCTAACATTACTAACCGCGATACTCCGCTATGTGTTAAGTGCATATCTGATGTTATTTCGTGCACTTGATCAAATTGGCGGATATCCGCATTCAGCCGATCCACATTTAACCTTGCTGGCGTACTGCCTGTGGTTGTTGTCTGCATTTGTACCTCTCCTTTTCGATTTGCCTGTGTAAAGCTATTAGAATGGTTAAGTTATTATCTATAGGTAACATACCACATTTTCAAAATGTTAATCAATATATTGTACTCATTTTAAAGTTCCCTACCCATATATTGTGTTTCGATCAACTTAGAACGATTTTGTCAATCTAATAATACTGCAAAAATAAAAGAAAAATCTAGATAATAAGAGAAAGTTCCCGATTTTTTATAACTCATTAACTTTTTTATCTGTTGCATCATCAATCATGTATAAAATGCCTAAACAATGGCTTTGAATCCGATAACAAAATCAATACATTTTTCATTTTCATCTTAAGTGCTATAAAAATACTTTGAAAACCTCCGCATTCCCTCATATAATAGATAGGGGAAGAGGGGGTATGTAGAGAATGGAACTATGGATTTTATTAGGTGCCGTTGCGTTTTTAATTGCATTCGGCGTGTTCCGATTTATGAAGGCAAACAAAGTACTGACTACATTAACAGAGGATGAATTCCGTCAAGGATATAGAAAGGCACAATTGATTGATATACGTGAACCTAAGGAATTCGATGGCGGTCATATTTTAGGCGCACGAAATATTCCTTTATCACAATTAAGAAATCGGCTTGTTGAAATTCGTAAAGACAAGCCTGTGTATCTTTATTGTCAAAATGGATCACGTTCCTCGAGAGCTGCGCTTATGTTGAATAAAAAAGGGTACACAGATCTTAATCAATTAAAAGGCGGCTTTAAAAAATGGACAGGCAAAATCAAGGTGAAAAAATAAGAAAAGACGCTGCTTAAAGGCAGCGTCTTTTCTCTATCTATAGGACTGCCTTAGGTCCCAACTGTCACAAGATGAAGTTCTTCAAGGCGCTTACGCTTTCCTCATTAATTTTCTTTGATATAACGTAAGATCGGTTTTCTTGCTGCTGTTGTTTCGTCCATACGACTGACAATCGTTGTATGAGGGGCCTCCTGAACCTTCTCAGGGTCCTCCTCAGCCTCACGCGAAATCTGAATCATCGCATCAACGAATGCATCAAGCGTCTCTTTTGATTCGGTTTCTGTTGGTTCAACCATGAGAGCTTCTTCTACGTTTATTGGGAAGTAGATGGTTGGTGGATGATACCCAAAGTCAAGCAATCGTTTAGCAATATCAAGTGTACGGACCCCAAGTTTTTTCTGTCGTTTACCTGACAACACAAATTCATGTTTGCAATGCTGATCAAATGGTACTTCGTATTCTTCTTGAAGTCTGCGCATCATATAATTTGCATTTAGCACTGCATATTCACTTACTTTCCTTAAACCTTCAGCCCCCATTGTACGGATATACGTGTAAGCACGTACGTTGATACCGAAGTTTCCATAATAAGGCTTCACTCGTCCAATTGATTGTGGCCGTTCCCCATCAAATACAAACAAGTCATCCCGTTTTGTTAAGATCGGTTTAGGTAGGAAGGGTTCAAACTCTGCCGTTACGCCAACTGGGCCTGATCCCGGTCCTCCCCCGCCGTGAGGACCAGTAAATGTTTTATGAAGATTAAGGTGAACGACATCAAAGCCCATATCTCCCGGACGAGCGTAGCTCATAATAGCATTTAGATTCGCTCCATCATAGTACAGTTTCCCGCCTGCTTCATGAATGATCGCCGCCATATCCTCAATGTCTTCTTCAAATAAGCCAAGTGTATTTGGGTTAGTAAGCATAAGAGCCGCAGTTTTTTCATCGACTACTCGCTTCAAGTCGTCTAGGTCAACGAGGCCTCGTTCATTCGTTTTAACTGTAACAGCTTCAAACCCAGCTACTGTTGCTGAAGCCGGGTTGGTCCCGTGAGCGGAATCCGGCACAATGACCTTAGTTCGTTGATAATCGCCATTTCCTTCATGAAATGCGCGGATCATCATTAACCCGGTCCATTCCCCATGTGCACCTGCAGCTGGCTGAAGGGTTACTGTATCCATTCCAGTAATCTCTGCCAATGTTGTTTGCAAATCATACAATAGGCCAAGAGCTCCCTGAACAGTCTCAGGTGCTTGGTATGGATGAATGTGGCTGAAGCCAGCTAATCTAGCAACATCTTCATTCATTTTTGGATTATATTTCATCGTACATGAACCAAGTGGATAAAACCCAGAATCGACCCCGTGATTTCGCTTAGATAACGCTGTGTAGTGACGCATAATCTGTAATTCACTTACCTCGGGTAGATCGGGTTCATTTCTTCTAATGTATGTCTCCCCTAACTGCTCATCCACATCCGTTTCAGGCACATCTAACTCAGGTAAACTGAAGCCTGTACGACTCTCTTGACTCAATTCAAATATTAGTGGAAAGTCTTGATTAGCCATGAATATCCCCCAATTCTTTAACGAAAAGATCGATTTCTTCCTTCGTACGAATTTCTGTAATCGCAACAAGCATGTGCCCCGCAAGGTCGTTGAAATTTCCTCCAAGGTCGTAGCCGCCAATGAATCCTTTTTGTAAAAGCTTTTTATTAACATCTTCAAGTTGATCACCAATGTTTACGACAAGCTCGTTAAAGAAGGCTCCTTGGTAAGCAATGGAAAACCCAGCAGACTCTAGCTGTTGCTTCATGTACGCTGCCTTTTGCATGTTCATCCAGGCCATTTTTCTTAACCCTTGTTTACCAAGGGATGACATAGCTACTGAGGAAGCTAACGCATTTAACGCCTGGTTTGAACAGATATTTGAGGTCGCTTTGTCACGACGAATGTGCTGTTCACGTGCTTGCAGGGTTAGAACAAATCCTCTTTTGCCCTCTTCATCCTTGGTTTGACCAACTAAACGCCCTGGTACTTTACGCATAAGTTTTTTTGTTGTTGCAAAATAACCACAATGTGGTCCCCCGTATTGGGCGGGGATTCCAAATACTTGAGCGTCCCCGACAACGATATCTGCCCCGAATTCACCTGGTGGCGTGAGATATCCTAGTGATAATGGGTTGCTTGAAGTGATCAGCATTGCTTTCTTTTGCGTATCAACAATAGATCGCACCTGCTGAAGTGGTTCTACTTGTCCGAAAAAGTTAGGGTATTGTACGACCACACTAGCTGTATCCTCATCCAACTCTTTTTCTAACTGATCTAGATCCGTTACACCATCTTTATGATCGATTTCAACAACTTCTACTCCAGGTCCTTTGACGTATGAATGAATAACTGCCATCGACTCCGGATGGATAGCTTTTGAGACAAGCACTTTCTTCTTTTTCGTTTGTCCAGCTGAAAGATTAACCGCTTCAGCAAGAGCCGTCCCCCCGTCATACATGGATGAGTTAGCGACATCCATTCCTGTAAGCTCACAAATCATTGTTTGAAATTCAAATATAGCCTGAAGTTCCCCCTGGGAGATCTCTGGCTGATAAGGCGTATAGGCCGTATAAAATTCAGATCTTGAAATGACATGATCGACTATAGAAGGAATATAATGATCGTACACTCCAGCCCCTAGAAAAGAGGTATGTGATTTCAGATTAACATTTTGCCCAGCAAGCTGTGTGAGTTCCTTCATAAGTGCAAATTCATTTTTGGGATCTTTTATATTTAGATCACCTTTATAGCGTACATTTTCAGGTATATCTGCAAACAGCTCGTCTGTTGACTTGACTCCAACTGTTTCCATCATCTGTTGCTTATCGCGTTCAGTCATCGGTAAATAACGGAATTCCATAACTCTTCCCCCTCATTCTTTATCGTTTATAAAAAGGTGTTTTGACAACCTTTGCTTGTAATTTTCGTTTGCGTACTGCAACCGTAACTTCTGTTCCTTCATCTGTGTATTCACTATCCAACAGAGCAAGACCGACATTCTTTCCAAGTGTCGGAGATTGTGTGCCTGTCGTGACAAATCCAATCGACTTCCCCCGTCTAATACCTCATAATGGGTGCGCGGAATGCCTTTATCGATCATTTCAATACCAACTAGCTTACGTGCTGGCCCTTCTTGCTTTTGCTTTTTCAGTACTTCTTTACCAATAAAGTCTGCATCCTTCTTCACTCGTACAGCAAAGGAAAGCCCCGCTTCAATTGGCGTAATTTCAGGACTGAGTTCTTGTCCGTATAATGCCAAGTTAGCCTCAAAACGCAGTGTATCGCGGGCTCCAAGCCCAATTGGCTGCACATTAAAAGTTTCGCCTTCGGATAAAATTGCCTGCCATAAGGCCGGACCTGATGCAGCAGGAAGATAAATTTCAAAGCCGTCTTCACCTGTATAGCCAGTGCGTGAAACGATTGCTTTATCCTTTACATCCTTGAACGAAACATCTTGCAAGAAACGGAAAAATTTAATGGAAGATAGATCTGCAGAGGTCAGTTGCTGCAGTGCCTCTTCTGCTTTTGGCCCTTGAAGTGCAAGCTGAACGTAATCATCAGAGACGTCTGTGATGGTGACTTCCCCCTCTTTATGATCCTTAAGCCACTGCACATCCTTCTCACGATTTGCTGCATTAATGACAAGAAGATAGTGGTCTGTCGCTAACATGTAAACAATTAGATCGTCCACTGTGCCTCCATCTTCATAGCACATAATCGTATATTGTGCTTTTCCCGGTTCAAGCTTTGACAAGTCGTTAGTTAACATCCCTTGTAAGTAATCAAGACTGTCTTTTCCCTTTATAATGACCTCTCCCATATGGGAAACATCAAAAAGCCCTGCATTTGTTCGGGTCGCTTCGTGCTCGTCCTTAATGCTGGTAAATTGGACGGGCAAATCCCATCCTCCAAAGTCAATCGTTTTAGCTCCTAACCTCTTATACTCAGAAAAAAGGGGTGTGCGCTTCAATTCAGTCATCCTATCACTCCTATAAGATCTAATTAAGCATTAAAAAAAGAGACTCTACCGCTTTACCGGGAGTCTCTGTCCGTTTCACCAGAAAGTTTGGCGTTTTTAAAAACGTACGAAGACGTCTTCAATCCGCTTGCTTCTTGGGTGGTTTACCTATCGTAAACACTCTCCAGAGGTGCGTCCTACAAAGGTCTTTTTGCCTGAGAGATTCGCAATCATTTCGATTACTTGCTCCTTCGGCGCCACAAAAGTAGTCTCTCCCTTTGCAATCATCCGCTACTAGTATTTTCTTAGATTAATTTGGGCATACTAACCTGTAAAGCTATGCGACAAACTCTCTTAAATTTCTGCTTCATTATACCATAGCGTACCATAAGAGCGAATGCCGATTTCAAATTTATATGAATTCTTTTTTATTATTACGTACAGGAGTTGATCAGATGGTTGAGACACATTACGATCGAGACTATATACAATCTTTATCAGAGAACCTTGCTCAACCCGATTCCCTTTGTTCATGGAACGAGTTTAAACTTGGCTACAAAGCTTTAGAAAACCGGTCGATCCCAGAGTTTAATGGATTGCTATCAACTAAACACCTCCCCCATGTTGATTTTCTGAATCATCAGATCGATGCATGTGAGAAGGTCGTCCACGAAATGAATGGACGGGCTATCCTTGCTGACGAGGTCGGTCTTGGAAAAACATTGGAGGCAGGCCTTATTTTAAAGGAATATATGATTCGGGTATGGCAAAGAAGGTCCTCATTTTAACTCCCGCCTCCCTCGTGAACCAATGGATCCAGGAATTGCAAGATAAATTCTATATTCAGGCCTATTCTCCTCGAAAAAAACTTGCAGCCTGGCAGGACTGGGATATTACAGTAACATCGATCGATATGGCGAAAAGAGAAGCTCACAAGGAAGAAATTTTGTCGATCCCTTATGACTTGATTATTATTGACGAGGCCCACAAATTAAAAAATCACCAAACTAAAAATTATCAATTTGTCAAGCAATTAAAAAAAACGTACTGTTTATTACTAACAGCTACACCTATCCAAAATAATTTGAGTGATTTATTTAATCTAGTTTCAATCTTAAAACCCGGTTACCTTGGTGATTTAACCACTTTTAAAAAGAAATACCGTAAAACGTCCCTTGAACATTCCGAGACACATGAGCATATCCACTCCTTACTGAGTAAACTGATGATCCGTAACCGCAGGAAGGACACCGGGCTTGATTCATCAAAACGTCACGTCACAAATATCCGTCTTACTTTTACCGATGAAGAGAAAGAAATGTACGAAGAGCTCGCAGCGTTAAAATCCAATTCTCCTTCTTTTACATGGTTGACGTTAGCAAAAGAACTTTGTTCAACAAGAGAAGCTTGTTATATGTCATTACAATCCATGCAAAATAAACAAGACGGCAAATCTACCATGTTGGCAGAACTGATCGACCGTTTAGGAACACTTCCCCACCATGTTAAAGCAAAGCGAGTCGTTGAAATCATGGATAAGTCTAATGAAAAATTCATTATTTTCACAGAATATCGGGCCAGCCAATTTTATTTGCAATGGTATCTGCAACAGCACGGAATTACTTCCGTTCCTTTTAGTGGAAAGTTTAATAAGAGTAAACGTGACTGGATGAAACATCTTTTTAAAACAAAGGCACAAGTTATGGTAGCAACTGAAGCCGGTGCTGAAGGCATTAACCTGCAGTTTTGCAACAATATGATCAACTATGACTTACCCTGGAATCCAATGCGTCTCGAACAGCGGATCGGCAGAATACATCGATTCGGTCAGGAGAAAGATGTCCATATTTATAATTTTGCGATTGAAAACACAATTGAAGATCAAATATTGAATCTTCTATATGAAAAAATTGAGATGTTTAAACATGCTGTTGGCGATTTGGACCATATTTTAGAACACATTCCCGGCGGCAGCTTCGACGACCAAATTCAGATGATTATGAAGCAGTCAGATAGTCAAGGGGAAATGAATATTAAATTAAATAACCTTGTCAGCTATGTGGAATATACCGTAAATGAGCGGAGGGAATTAAGTTGACGACTAGTATGTATTATCAGTTTGCTAAGGACTTTTTCACAACCCATGGGTGTATCATTACCGAAGAAGGCAACCAGTCCATGCATGTAAAACTCACAAATGACATGGATGAAGCGCTTATGAATCGCCCATTTTATTGGCATTATATGAAAAAGATGGACCGGGTAGGAGAAGCAATGAGCCTAACTTTCACAGACGGAATTATGGAGGAAGATAGTGGGATACATCTACACGCAGGAACACCAAAGCTCCACCAAATGTACCAATTAGCTATTGAACGTTCCTACTCTACGAGGCTTTATGAATATCTTCCTTCCCTGACAGTAAATAAAGCCCTGCATCCGTGGTTGATACTAAATATAAAAGTGACCTACCGAGGGAAGCAAACGCGTGACGAGGTTCTCTCTATTGGGTTAAATCTAATTAACGGAGCTCTGATTACAAAAATGATGGACAAAATTTGGGAATTTGATTTTCGCTCCACGGTATCGGATTTTAGTTTCCCAATGACACCTATCGTACGCACCGAAAGCGGCTACCATCGCATTATTCGTTATGTAAATGAACGCCTTGATTCTTTAGACGATCAATGGGAAGTGCAATCTTTACATCAGCTAAAAGATGAAAAAGATTTACTACATCGTTTTTTCACATCTGATGACGTCGACGAAGAATATTATGAAAAAGAACTGGAGCAGATTGATGTTAGATATAAACCACGAATTTCAATCCAAATTGCAAATGGCGGATTATTTTATTTATCACAGGAAACTAGTCAACAATTATTTTTGCAATGAAAAAAGGGCAGGTGCCTTGTCATCATGGGATGTTTGACTTGGAACGAAATCAAGGGAGTTCGATAAAAAAGACACCTCCTGTTCCAACATCGAACTGACTTTCTGGAGAGAGAAATAAACTACAGGTTGACCTAGACTTGAAATCGTATTTGACGAGTTCGTATACCAAAATAAAAGAGACCCATGCCCTGAGTCTCTTTTTAACTATGTTTCTGCCACTTCCGTTTCATTACTTTCAAAGCGAAAGGTAGGATTCCAAACCAATATGAGGAACTTCTTTTAGAGGGCCTCTCCACCCTTCTATCAAGCTTTTCTTGTTTAGACATATGCATATACTTAAGCGTTTCTTCGGTAAGAAACTGAACATACTCATTTTTCTTCATAAAGGGATCCCTTCTTTACGATTGATTACCTATTAGTATGTCCAAAATCGTTTTTCTTTAGACAAAGAAGAATCTCCTCTACAATCATTGCAGGATCCTTATCGTCAACCAGTATCCTTCCTATGGCGACTTTTTCATATAAGGGTTTGCGCTCATTAAATCGCTTTTGTTTTTCATTTGAATCGCCGCTCCAAAGCGGACGGTTTCCACTTTGGGCTAGCCTGTCTTGAATCGTTTTGAAAGAAGCCTCTAGGTAAATAACAAAATGGTCAGTTAAAGCTTGTCGATTCTCAGCTGATAAAACAACACCTCCTCCTGTCGATACAATTAATTCACCTTCCAACTCCTTAAGTAACTGGGATTCTTTTGCACGAAAAAATGTCTCTCCATGGTTTGTAAATACTTCTGGGATCGTCATCCCCTCACGTCTTTCAATCTCTTCATCCATCTCTATATATGTACACTGCAAAACTTCACTCAAACGTTTCGCTATTGTTGACTTACCGCTCCCCATATAGCCAATTAAAAAAATCATGTCATGCCCCTAATTTTTTTCAGAAAAAAGAAGGATTTACAGAGAAAGTGTCGAAAGGTATAAAGGCTGATATTTGAAATGAGGTGATAATATAACGTGAGCCAGATTGCTAAGTATGCCCAAGACCTTTTAGTTTCTGCGATTCAACAAACAGCGTCCGACATCCACTTTTCTCCCTACACTGAAAAGACCGATATCCACTTCCGTATTCATGGACAACGGATCTTCCATTCCTCTTTACCCATTCCATCATACCAAAAACTACTTGCTTATTTTAAGTTTATTTCCGGCATGGATATCGGTGAAGTGACGAAACCGCAAAACGGTACCATTGAACATCGTCTGAATCAATCCCTGTTTAACCTTCGCTTGTCCACTCTCCCCATTATTGGCTGTGAGAGCCTAGCGATCCGTATTCTTTCTCCTGACGACCAACTACAGCTAGAACGACTCTTTCTTTTTCCAAACCAACTGAAACAAATTGAAAGATGCCTTACCTATTCAAGCGGAATGATCCTATTCACCGGAGCGACCGGAAGCGGGAAGACCACCACCCTTTATGCGTTACTCCAATCCCTGCTTAAGAAACATTCCTTTCAAGCGATCACGCTCGAAGATCCTATCGAGAAAAACTTGAATAATATTATTCAAGTACAAGTTAACGAGCGTGCTGGGATCACCTATGATGCTGGATTAAAGGCTGCCTTGCGTCACGACCCAGACTTACTCATGGTTGGCGAAATCCGTGATAAAGAAACAGCCCACTTCGCCTTTCGAGCTGCTCTAAGCGGCCATTTGGTAATCAGCACGATCCATGCTAAGGACGCTTATGGGACAATCAGAAGGTTAGAGGAGATGAAAATTAAATCTTCAGATCTTGAACAAACTTTAATCGCCATTGCCGCACAGCAGCTCCTCCCTCTAAAAAGCCATGAATCACTTCCTAGAAGAGCCGCAATAGTTGAGCTTCTGAACGGAGAAACCCTCTATCAAGCGATACAAGGTCACCCCCCTGACTATCAAACCCAATTTCAGTCATTCGCATCCTTAAGGAGAAAAGCCTATGCTCTTGGCTACATTTAAAACCTTTCACCTCCATCACCGACAGCAAGTCCTTCCGCTGGCAAAACAAATATTGTTTTTACGACGTCTCTGCCATTTGCTAGACAAAGGGTTCCCATTACTCGAGTCCCTTAAGATGACTAGCTGGGACCCAATTCTTGCCCTAATCGCAAGCACAATTACTGAACAGCTTAAGGTAGGGCAGCCTATGGATGCAGCTTTTCAACAAGCAAATTTTTCAAAAAGTGTAATATCATTTTTGTATTTTTCACGCATTCATCAAGACCTCCCATCCATGTTCAGGCAATGCGCTGAGCTGTTGCACATTCAAAACGAATACACAAAAAAATTAAAACAGGTAATGAGATACCCTATATTTTTGCTACTCTTTGTGTTCATTGCTTTTGGGGTTATCAAGCGGACCATCTTGCCTAGCTTTCAGTCACTATTTGAAAATGATAGCTCAAAGCCGCTGAGTTTACTCATTTTAAAAGGTGTTGATTATGGCATAACTGGTTTTGGTTACGTGTCCCTTATACTAATTATTCTGCTGTTCGCCTTCAGGCTTTATTTACCTAAGCTTTCCATTGAACAAACGTTATCCATCTACGAAAGAACCCCCGTCATCAAAGGGTATCAAACATTTACCATCAGTTTCCTATTCGCTACCCATTTAAGTTCTCTCCTTCGAGCTGGTCTTTCCCTTAAACAGGCCCTAGAAATGATGGCCGAACAAACAAAATATAATGTTCTTACCCACTACGCAAAAACAATTTTAGAAAAGCTTAATGAAGGGGCCCTGCTTGGTCAATCTCTTCATTCATGTACCCTGCTCAGAGGGGAACTGACAGCCATATTTCATCACACCAATGACCTTGACACATTAAGCCTTGAGCTGCATGTTCTGTCTGAATTACTCATTGATCAATTGAAAGAAAAATTAACACGTGCGATCCAACTTATACAACCGATATTTTTTATAGGGATCGCGGGTGTTGTCGTTCTGATTTATGCTTCCATCATGCTGCCGATGTATCAGTGGATGGATCAAATATGAAAGGAGCAAGCCATTGAACAATCAAAAAGGGTTCACACTCATTGAAATGCTAATCGTGCTTTTAATCATTTCCGTATTACTAATTATAACAATACCCAATCTAACCGAGAATAATGAAACCATCCGCTCTAAAGGTTGTGAGGCACTTACCTTAACAGCCGAAGCGCAAGTAGAAGCTTATAAAATTGAAAATGGAACATTCCCTGCTTCACTCGATGCCCTGGTAGCCGGAAACTTTTTAAAACAAACCAAATGCCCGAATGGAAAAGAGCTTGAGTATAATGCTGCTACGGGTGTGGTCACGGGCCCACCTTCTGAATAAAATGAATAAGAAGCAAGGAGGCTACACCTTTAGTGAGGTAATCATTGTGCTCGTTGCATTATCTGTGCTATTAGCGATAGCTGCTCCATTGAATAGTGAGGTAGTTAGCTCTGTTAAAATTACCCACTATATCGAACAACTTGAGAATGACATTCTGCTAGCACAGCAACTATCCATGCAGCACGAAAGTCACTACTGGATTATGATACGTCCAGAAAACAATGACTACTATCTATACGACTATTCAAGCAGAAAAAGTGTGTTTCACCGTAAACTGCCAGAGAAGTGGTCGATTCGTCTCACCACACTTCAATCACCTATTCGCTTTAATACGAGCGGTACGATTCAAAATCCTGGAACAATGGTCTTGAAAACCCCAGAATCCAGCTATAAGATAACCTTTCCATTTGGAAAAAGCAGGGTGACGATTCATGAACAATAAAGGATTTACTATAGTTGAAGTCATATGTGCCTTCGGATTATTAATAATGATTTCAACAGCTATACTTCCACTGTTAACCGAATTAAGAACTTCCCAAAAGGCACTGGCAGATGAACGTATCATAACTACTCAGTTACAAAGCGAGCTGCTTCAGTATAAAAATGAGACTCCTGACAAGTTTCCATTTATAAATAAATATGAATTGATGACGATCACCTTCAATCAACTAGATACTTACGTTGAAGCTTGCGCTACGTGGGAGACTCGTCATAACAACAAGGAGCTATGCTTATATGCTAGCTATAAACAGTAAAGGCTTCACCTTAGTTGAAACGTTATTCTGTCTAACCTTACTTTCTATAATGTTAACGATAAGCATCCCTTTACTAAAGCTTATTGAAAGCCCCGCTTACTCTCATGAGCTGTCAGCCATTCAATTTTTCACCTTCGTCGAAGAAGAAATAAATACATCTACAAAGGTGAAGCTCCTCCAGAATGAGTTATTTATCACGGATACAATGGGACGTATTATACGCATTTCAAAATATGGAGATTCAGTAAGAAGACAGGTAAATGATACCGGTCACGAACTGCTTATTACAAACATTCAAGCGATCACATTCAATCTGAAAGAGGGTAATGATATTCTTACTGTTCATCTTACCCTTAAGGAAGGCACAGCCTATGATAAAACGATTTATATCCCCTCTTAACAACGAAAAAGGTATCATCTTTCCGTGGGTTTATACAATGGGTAGTTTACTTATTCTTACATGTCTGTTCACTGCTCAAGAATATAAAAATCAACTCATATCAACAAAAGTTGTAACTGAATACCATCAACTTCAAAGCCTTTTCCACTACAGTCATGATCAACTCCTATTAAAACTGAATGAACACACTGCGGCGAATGAAATAGTCAATGATCATTTCACTCTTCCACTAGGAGAAGCCTTCGTACAATGTAATCCAGAAGGGGATGGTTACTCATGTACATGGCAATTATCCCTGAATGGAGGTGCTGTTAAACATATCACCCGTTCTTATCGTATAGATGCACATAAAACACGATGAAAAAGTGCGGCTGCCATCCAAGCAGCCGCACTTTTTTTACTGCATTCATGTATATTCTTCTTGGATTCTCCACAAAACTAATAACGATATCTGTTCATCATATTTCAATCAAGTTTACGAAGGTCTTCAACATTGTAACCCAATGATTAACCTTTCACCGTTTCTTTCTTACTAGTGGTCGGCGTAATTACTTTGGTCTTTTATAAACTAAATCTAAGGGCTCATTTACAGTTAACCTTTTACATCCATCACTGGACTTTGTCAGGAGATCATCACACCTATTTGAGTAAACGATAAAATATGTGTGCAGTGACGAAATCTATGTTGTTCATCAAATTCAATACCCGATTTTTAGTCATGTTTTTGTTTGACGAAAGCCTGGGTAGCTATGGAACTTTAATGAGTACACCTTATGATGAGTGTTCTGCTGTTGACAAGATTCATTTACAATCTTAGATAGGTCGTTTATAATATTAATGATAGTTTAACGATGAAGATGAAAAAGGAGGGGGAAGAAGCATGGATCGCATGTTTCGAGTGATGGCGTTTTGGACTGGGATTTTCACTGTCATGTTTTATACTGGCGACATGATGGAAGCTGCACTATTATCTCTTGTTCAAACTGCCTTTTTCCTTGCAATTGGCTACCTTAAACTGTCTGAGCGTATGTATATTTACATATTTTTCTCATACTTGACAGTGTTTATGATTGGATTTACTTATTATTCATCATTCATTCTTGTACCATCTTTCGGTGGTCACTAAAAAAGTCCTGTTATCCTAATTGGATAACAGGACTTTTTTTTCCTGGAGTTAATTGAAAAACGGATTATTCGCTTTTTCCTCCCCAATTGTCGTCGGTAAACCATGACCAGGATAAATTCTCATGTCATTTCTTAAACTAAACAACTGTTCTTGAATGCTTTTGGTCAGCTGATGTCTGTTACCCCCTGGTAGGTCTGTTCTTCCCATTCCTTGCTGAAACAATGTGTCTCCACCGATTGTAAAGCGCTGGTTCCGAAAGACAAATGACATGCTACCCGGGGAATGGCCGGGTGTATGTCGAACTTCAAATGTGAAAGGACCGATTTCTTTTATTCCGGGTTCTAGGATAAAATCAGCGGGGGTTGCCTTTATTTCCTCGATTTGAAATAATGCAGAACCATTCAGTGACGGGTCACTGAGCCAATTGGATTCAGCTTCATGCAAATATACAGGGGCTTGGTAGGCTTTCCTTGTCTCCTCTACTGCACCGATATGATCAAAATGAGCATGGGTCAATAAAATGGCATTCACATTTAAATCACGTTCTAAAATGAATTCCTGAAGTTTATCAAAATCCCCACCAGGGTCAATGATTAGCGCCTGATGATTTTCGTAAATAATATAAGCGTTAGTCGCTAAGGGTCCTAGTGGTAATCGTGTAATTTTCAGCATTGATATCACCTCGTAAAAAAAGTTTGAGAAGGACTCGACAAATCGAATTAGATACTATAGAATGAGTGAGTAATGAAATGAGCTACATATAGTATAACATCTATAAAATGTAGAATGATAATAATGATAAGGGATATAGGAGGGCTTATTTGTGGTAACAGCTATTATTCTTTTACTCGTAACAATCCTTTGCGTATGTGCCGTATTCCGTGAAATCAAAACAAAGAATTTCTTCGCAGTACTATTTGCGGCAGCATCAGCGCTAGTCTTTGGCTGGTTCTCTGTTATGACAATTTACGCAAACTTATTTGGATAATTGATAAAACCGAGCTGATTATGCAGCTCGGTTTTTTAATGTTGCTATAAAAAGAGCCTTCCAATTAAGGAAAGCTCTTCCTTTCTTACCCTTCATCAGTGAAATCATAAAATCTAAACAAATCGCCGTAAATAATATTATCTGAATAACTTAGTTCCTTTTCTACTTTCTCCTTCGTTGGTTGACAAGCCTGATTCTCAGATTCAAGTGGTTCCCCTGTTTCACGATCATAGCACGTACCTTCCGTATAAACGTATTTCTCTTTTATGAAACTTCCATCTCTTAAAGCAGTAAATTTCTGCTGATCTTCAACAAACATGTCTGTCCCAAACGATAAGTCATTTTCTGCCTCAATACCGAGAAGACTTAATAATGTCGGTTTGACATCGATTTGTCCAACAACTTCTTCGCGAATTTCCCCATTTTCATAGCCTGGAATGTGAATCATGAATGGAACACGTTGCAACTGGATGTGTTCATAAGGAGTAATTTCCTTATTTAGAAATTCTCCCATCGCATTGTTATGAAATTCACTAATCCCATAGTGATCCCCCATAAGAACGATAATGGAATCCTCATAAATTCCTGATTTTTTCAACTGTTGGAAGAATTGCTCAAGAGCCTCGTCCGTGTAGCGAGCCGTTTGGAAATAATTATTTAATGTTTCCGAACCTGAATCGTACTTATCGATATTTGCTTTTTCTTCAGGTATCTCAAACGGAAAGTGATGGGTAAGGGTAATAAATTTACTATAAAAAGGTTCTTCCTGTTGTTTCAACTTGTCGACCGATTGTGAGAAAAACGCCTTATCTTCAAGTCCCCAACCGAAAGAATTCTCTTCAGTTACGTCATACGATTGTTGCCCATAAAACTCATCATAGCCAACATTTTCATACATAACATCCCGATTCCAGAAGCTCTTATTGTTAGCGTGGAAAACGGATGACGTATACCCATTGTTGTCTAATATTTCAGGCAAAGCATGGTATTCATTTTGTGCATTTGTAAAGTAGACGGCCCCTCTTCCAAGTGGATAGAGTGAATTTTCCACAATAAATTCTGAATCTGACGTCTTCCCTTGAGCTGTTTGATGATAAAAGTTCTTAAACCATATTGTGTCTTGCCTTTCTTTTAAATCGTTAAGGAAAGGCGTGGTCTCTTTTCCATTAATCTCCGAGTCCAAGAGGAAGTTTTGAAATGATTCTATACTTACAAAAATCACATTTTTGTTTTCTGCAATGCCAAATAGCTCTGACTTTTTATCTGTATCCGCATTTTCTTGAATATAATTTTCAATTTTACTAATTTCACTGCTATCAGCAAATACGCGCTGGGCCTTTGTCTTCGTTTGCATCATAGCATCATAAACATGGTAATTATAGACTCCGATATTTTTCACTAAATATTCACGATCAAATGCACGTACAAAGAGCATTGGACGCTCTAGCTCTGCTAATGCAACATTCCCTGATAACAATAAGAAAGTAACAGCTGTAGCGGCAATCTTTCCACTCTTTGAAAAGTCAACAGACAAATCAAACATCTTTTTACTAAGAAACCAAATGATGACAACATCTATAATTAACAATAAATCCTCCACGTGAATGAGTGTAAAGATACTTGATGTTAAGTCAGCAGCATTGTTACCCTGAAACAATACAGGTATGGTAATGAAATCCGTAAAGTTTCGATAAAAGACTAAATTAATATAAAGTACTAAAGAACCGATTAATGCGGTCCATCTTATATATTTCATTTGATTCTTACGCTTCAACCAAACACTGATAGCGAAAACCAAATACGCACTAGCTATTGGATTGAAGAACAAAATAAATTCTTGCAGTGCATTTTCTATAGAAAGGTCAAACATGAACCTATATACAATATAAGTTTTTACCCCAAATAGAATAGAGGCAATAACGAATAAAGGTATTCGCAATTTGTTCAATTGCATCAGGTTTCCTCCTTCATCCAGTGCATTCATAAAAATTACGAATAATTTACTTGGACACACTTTCTTTTTAATAAATTCCACGTATCATAATTATTAAACTGTTTCCTCTTATATGACGAATATGGACCCCTAAAAGTTTCACATTTCTTTATACATAAGTTGTTCATTTCCAGTACCCACCTATTTTAATAGACGTCTGTAAAAAAAGAAACCCTACATAAAAAGAAAAGAAGCCCAATCTTTGGCTCCTTTTCCATCTATAGATTCTCTTTTACCAAATAAGCCCCACCTATTACACCTGCATCATTTCCAAGCTCAGCTATTTCAAATGTGCAAGCTTCAGCTGTGCGTGGCAGTGCGTAAGTTTTAAACGCTTCTTTGAGCGGCTGTAGAAGCTGTAATCCTGCCTTAGATACCCCTCCACCAATCACGATCTTGTTCGGATTAATAGCAATGGCTAAATTTGCTATAGTTAATCCAAGCGTGTCTGTGATCGATGCTATGACCTTGCTAGCGGCTTCATCATGATCCGCTGCCGCCTGAAAGACATCTTTAGCTGTCATCGAAGGAAACGAACTTAGAGAAGAATTTGGATATTCTGCTAACACTTCTTTTGCCTTCCTTACAATTCCGGTAGCAGAAGTTTCCGTTTCAAGACACCCCGATTTGCCACAGTTGCAAGGGGCTCCGCCACTCTTGATGACTGTCATATGACCAATTTCAGCTGCCATGCCATTTGCACCGCTGATAATTTGACCGTTGGCGATAATCCCCCGCCAACTCCAGTCCCGAGCGTTACAGCAATTAGGTTTTCAACTCCACCGCCAGCGCCTAACCAATTTTCCCCGAGTGCGGCTAAGTTGGCATCATTATCAACCCAAACAGGGTAGCCTGACAAATCTGCAAGCTGTTTACCAAAATCAAAGTTCCTCCAGCCAATATTTACAGCTTCATAAATATAACCAGTCTTCGTATCAACAAAACCCGGTGCTCCCACACCAATTCCTAGAATGTTCGACTTATGTAATGATAATTCAGTTTGCGCCGAATCAATTGCCTGGTAAATATCCCGAGGTATATATCCGCCTTGTTCTTTTTTATCAGTGAGGATTTCCCACTTTTTTAAAATGTCTCCCTTTGTAGACAATACCGCAAGCTTTATCGTTGTTCCCCCAACGTCCACACCAAAACAGTAGTTTTCGCTCATGGACTTATCTCCCCTTTTCTTTCGTCCCTCATTCTGGCAATTTCTGTACGTAACAGTAAAATAGCCATCTGGTAGTCCTCTTTTGTTATAAATTGCGCTTGATTAAGCTCCTGTATTTCTTGTTCCATTAATTCTAGTTCAGCCAGACGATCCCCAACATAAATAAAAGTTCCGAATTGTTTTAAAAGCTGCTGAATGTCATAGATTGTTCTCATTTACATCACCGTTCCCATTATACCATGGACTCATGAAATGAAAACGCAAAAACCCTGACTTTTACTTGTCAGGGTCTTTAGGGTGTAGGAAAGCAGGTCGACGATTTTTAAGGGGGATCGGTGCGCGTATAAAGATATCACGGAAAGCTTTAAACGAAAACGGCATGAACGGCCAAAGGAAGGGCGTTTTAAATGTTTGCATATTCGTGAGGTAAAGAATCCAAAACGTAATTCCAATCACATATCCTGGCAAACCAAACAATCCCGTACTAATAAGCAATCCCATTCGGGTGATACGATTAGCCAGGCTTAACTCGTAACTAGGAGTTGCGTACGTTCCAATTGCCGCTATGGCAAGGTAAAGAACAACCTCGCTTGAAAACAATCCGACTTCAACAGCTACTTGTCCCATGATAATAGCTGCTACCAGTCCAAGTGCGGTAGCCAGAGCGCTTGGTGTGTGGATAGCCGCCATCCTGAGCATGTCAATGCCTATTTCTGCAACTAAAAATTGAGCAAACAGTGGGACGGCCCCGGTGTCCTTAGGACCGAGATAGGCTAACCCTTGGGGGAGTAGTTCAGGATTCATAGAGAATAAAAAGTATAGTGGTAAAGCAAAGATTGAAATCATGATTCCAATAAAGCGCACCCACCTAAGATAAGCACCGACAGAAGGCTTTTGACGATATTCTTCAGCATGCTGTAAATGATGCCAGAACGTAGCCGGCGTAATCATAACACTGGGAGAGCCATCTATAATGACCAAAATATGTCCTTCGTATAAATGAGCGGCTGCCACATCCGGACGCTCCGTGTAACGGATAACAGGATAGGGGTTCCAATGCCGGCCGCTAATATATTCTTCAATTGTCTTTTCAGCCATCGGAAGAGCATCTGTGTCTATCTCTCTCAGCACACGCTGTAAATGTTTGACGCGCCCAGGATCGGCAATATCCTTTAAGTAGCACAAGCAGATATCTGTCTGTGAACGGCGGCCAATTTGTGTGTATTCCATCCGAAGCGAGCGATCGCGGATACGCCTTCTTGTTAGGGCTGTATTAAAAACAATCGTTTCAACAAATCCATCACGGGAGCCGCGTACAACTTTTTCTAGATCAGGCTCCTTGGGGCTCCTAACGGGGTAGGTACGAGCATCAATCATTATAATCTCATCTAAGCCTTCAACGACGAGAGCGGTCGGTCCTCCTAATACTAAGTCCGAAGCTTTTATTAAATCCTTTTCCTTCCCTAATTCCATATAAGGAAGATGAGTCTTAAGCAGTTTCTCAAGCGGATCTGGTTCAAGCTCTTCAGGGTCGAGGCGTGACAGAAGTTTCATAATGTAATGTAAAATTTCGTCTTTTACAAATCCATCCACCATAAAAAATGACATTTTTCTTCCTGCATACACAAGATCCAGGTGAATCATATCAAAGCTCTCATCCACACCTAACCTATCTTTTATATAGTCGACATTTTCCTCGTAGGTATCAAATAGAGGCTTTGTCTCTTTTTCCATGTAACCCCCCCTTTTGATGCTTATAGGGGTTAGCTTTTACTAAACATACAAAATCATACAACTAGATCATCTCAGCCTGGATGTAGCTCATAAGCAAATGAAAGGTATGGATTAGGGAATCGGTATGTGTACGTTCATAAGAATGAGAGGGATCGATCCCTGGGCCAACCAACCCATGTTTAAAATCAAACCCAGCACGAATAGCTGCTGAAGCATCTGAACCATAAAAAGGATAGATATCTACTTTATAACCTATTTGATTTTCTTCAGCTAAGTGTACCATTTGATTCTTAAGTTCTAAGTGATAGGGACCCGATGAATCCTTAGCACAAATTGACACATCGTGTTCTGTCGATGCTTGTCCGTCGCCTATTGCTCCCATATCCACCGCTACATATTCTTCAACTGCATCTGGAATCGACGCATTTGCACCATAGCCAATTTCTTCATTATTGGAAAAGAAAAAATGTGTTGTATAAGGAAGCTGGATTTGTTCATCAATGATGTCCTCAAGCATATGTAGAAGTATAGCGGCACTTGCTTTATCATCTAAATGGCGTGACTTAATATATCCACTATCTAACTGTTCAAAGCGTGGAGCAAAGGAAACAAAATCTCCTACCTCAATCCCCAGACCCAGAACATCTTCCCGGTTTTTCACTTGTTCATCTACTCTTACCTCAATATTTGTATCGTCACGCTTTTCTTCCGTTGCATTTCTATAAACATGAACAGATGCTTGTTCCATCAATATTGTCCCACTATAGTCCGCGTTATTTGAATGAACGATGCAATACTCGCCTTCTACACTGTTCCACATAAATCCGCCAATCATGGATAGTTTCAGTTTACCGTCAGACTTTATTTCCTTCACCATAGCGCCTAATGTATCAAGGTGGGCTGTGAGCATACGCTGCTTCTCCTCGTCGGCTCCTTTTATTGTTGCAATAAGCGCACCTTTATTTGTCATATACGTGTTTACACCTTTCACACGCAAGACGTTCTCACAATACTTCATTATTTCCTTTGTGTATCCCGATGGACTCGGTATAGAAGTGAGTTGTTTTAAATGATCGATGATATAATTGTTATTTTTTTGCATGTAAATTCCTCCAGTATCATAAGTTTTTATACAACCTTCTTTCAAGAAAAGCGTTAGCACCATCTATTATAAAGGAGATGCTCGGGAATGAAACATGTTTGGATGTTCGTATTTATAGGGTTTGTAGCAATCGTTTTCACGTATTTATTCATATCTTCAAGAGACCAAGCGGTTATTAAATACTTTCCAATTGACGATAGCCATTACTTTACCGAGGCAGCCACAACCCTGACTACTTCAGATGACGAGGATAATGATGAAATAAAATGGGAGATCGCCTCCTCCAGCAATGACTCGATGTATTTACGTCAAGATGTATCATTGCTATATGTAAATGGACGTTTAAAAGGTGTAGTCAACAAATGGAAAGAAAATGCGCAACACATTGAAAAACAAACAATATTGCAGGGAGAAGACAGTAAAAAGTATGAAGCCATCTCCTTCCATCATGGCGAAATACACGGAAAGAATGATGAGATAAAAAGCATACAAACCACAACCACCGACACGCTTTATATCATTGATTCTCCACACTCGAAAAAAACTGCTTTTCATAAGGCACAATCAACGGAAGAAAAAGAATGGACAGGAAAGTTGGATCATGCCATCGATCAACAATTGGAAGCACAGTGGGACGAGCTTATTCATCACTATCAAATACCTAGGGAGAAATATATACACATCCCATTAACTGAACTTACTGATTTTAGTAAAGAAGATCCTTTTCCAGGCACTACTGGGGCAGAGTTTGAGCGAATTTTAGGACAACTTTGGGAAGGGTTATATAAAAACTATGTGCTCGGCATTGAAGATTCGCAATCCAAACACCCTATCCAGAGCTATATCCCACTTATTCTTCTTGACAAAAACGGGAAGCATTTAATAGTCCTTTATGAGGATGATGCGGGAGAGAAACACCAGCTTATTCAATATTATTAATTGAGTTTTTGACTAAGCTCTTGAAACTGTTCATTGTCAGGTTTAAGCTTTGTCGCTTCACTTGCATGTTTGCTTGCCTTATCAACCTCTCCCATCTGCCTGTATATAAGTGCTAAATTAAAATATGCCTCGGCAAATTCTGGATCTATTTCAATGACTTGTTCTAGATCCTTTTGGGCTTCGCTAAGCTGCCCTGTCTGCGTATAAGCATAAGATCGATTGAAAAGTAGTTCCGCCTCAAAGTTACCAGGTCTATCCAGAGCTTTGTTTGTCAGAGCAATGGCTTCTTGAAATTGTTGCTGTTCATTTAACTGTTGGGATTGTTTAACCTGTATAAGAGCATATGTTTCGTCATCCGTCTGTTGAATTCCAAGAATAATCATCAGCACAATAGCTAAAGTATAAGCCACAGCTGCAAAGCTTTGAAAGACCCATTGCTTCTTCTTTGGAAGGTTGCACACAGCGGACGCAATAAAACCACCTAGTAAGCCACCCATATGAGCTCCATTGTCAACTTGAGGGACAAGGATCCCAAAAGCAAGGTTAATTCCTATAACGAAAATTAAGTTATACCCCATTGTACGAAAGAAAAGCCGCTTATAATGGACCCCAAAATATAAGAGAGCACCGAACAATCCGAAAATCGCTCCTGAGGCACCAGCTGCCACTTGTGGATTCAACATAAAGCTTGCTAGTCCGCCAAAAATACCTGCTAAGAAGTAAATAAATGTAAAGCGAAGAGTCCCGTATATCCTTTCTACTGCTGCTCCTAAATAGTATAAGGCGAGCATATTCATTAATAAATGTAGTGTACCGATATGAAGAAACATTGAGCTCAGGATGCGCCACCACTCCCCGTCAACAATCGCCGGGTTGTACTTGGCACCATATTCAATCAATGTTGTAATAGAGGTAGTGCTCCCTTTATACTCGATAAACAAATAAGCAAGTATATTTAACGCGAGTAGTACATACGTAAGCATTGGTTTTCCAAAAGTGAACAATGCCTCACTCTCTCGCTTTTTCTCACATTGACTTGTGGCAATAAGCTGTTTTAAATAATGGACTTGCCCTTCTGCCTCCTGCTCATCGATCTCAAGGGATAGATCTGGCACGCGCATTCCTAACTCTTCATAAAGGGCTTTAACGCGCTCCATTTTGTGAACATCATCTAGATAATGAATAGTCGTTTGTTCATGATTCGTAAGTTCGCTTTGGTTCATCTCTTCCCATTCATCAACCGGAGGATATTCTGAAATATAAAGGCAATATAAGGATAAGCGTTTGCCGCGAAACAAACGCTTATTTTGTTTCATCTGTAATTTAATCCTTTCTAAATCGCGAATCAATTCGTTTCGCCAGTTGAACTGACCGTGAAATAAGCGAATAACTTGAACCTTGCCTCTCTTATCTCTTTCAAGCCATATTTCACTGTTATCAACATTCACATGTAACATTTCAAAGCCTTGCTGATTAACGAGGTCATGGGCAAGCTTCCATAAAAAGTATTCTTGCTTAACAAACAAATCCGCTCCCCCTCTCTTCTACACATTCATCATAGCATGCCTGGCTTAAATGAAGCGAAGCACTTGCTTTATCAGGAAAAACTAACGGACCTAATGGTTTAAAAACTAAACATCCTAAAATCGAACCACACGCTGTTTTTCTAAAAAGAAAAGACTGTCAGTACTCCTGACAGCCTAGCCTATTTAAACATATTAGAAACTAATTTTCTTCTCACATAGGGCACACTCATTGTTTGCTGGATAAGCCATCGCCTTAAATAGGGAACAGCCGTTAGCAAATCAAGGACTTTATAACGGTAACGGTAAATCAAAGTACCAAAAGAAAGAACAGTAATCATCCACGTAAGAACGCGAGTCATTTTCCACTCACCTCATTTTCATTTACGATTATTGTTCTCCTTTTTGAAGTCATTATTCTAAAATGAGTGCAGGAACTTTGTTTACATTATAAGCCACTTCTTCTCCGTTATAATGTGCTGTACAGGAATATCAAACACTTCAGATGGCAGCTGAGTTGTTAACTGTTTCTTGGATATGAGTGAAACAGTAATTCCATTGAAGTCTGTGAGAAAGCGATCATAGAAACCTCCGCCAAATCCAATTCGAAAACCTTTATGATCAAATATCAACCCTGGAACGACCAATAGTTCGATCTCCTCTTTGCTTACAGCTTCGGCGATTGCAGGATTCGGTTCTTGTAATCCAAAATAAACAGACTCTAATTGATCATAACTCTTCAAGCTGTAAAAGGTGAGCGTTTTAGATTTCGGGTCACATTTAGGGACAACCAGCTTCTTGCCTTCAGCCCATGCTTGTTCAATGATCGGCTTCGTCGACCACTCATCAGGGAGTGAAACAGTTACAGCAACCACCCGTGCTCTATCCCATAACTCTGATAGAAACAGTTGATTATGTATGGACTCTTCAATACGTCCTTTTTCTAACGCCGAAAAAGAACGCAACAAGGCCTTCCCTCTCGTGCGCCACTCTTTTTTCTCCATCGGCTGCTCCTTTCTTACCTACAAAAAAACAGCAGGAGTAGCTCCTGCTGTTTATTTAGTTTCACGATGAAGCGTGTACTTACCTAGGCGCGGGCTATATTTATTAAGCTCAAGACGCTCTGGATTCGTACGCTTATTTTTTGTAGTAATATAATTACGGTCACCGGTTTCAGTGCAAGCAAGTGTAATGTTTACACGCATGGTTTATCCCTCCAAATCATGATTCAATTCACTGTCTTATCCACATAATCAGACCTTATAATAGTATCAAATGTTCCTATAGCTTTCAAGTGTGTATTCTTGTAAATATCCGAAATATGCATAGATATCCTCCCCATTCTATGGTATAAATGAACGTGGAAGATAGGAGTGAAAGTAAATGATCCCTGTACTAATTACACTAGCTTCAATAGCTATTATCCTGTTTATCCTCTCATTCTTCATGAATGATCGGCTAAAGGATGTAGAAGATCAAGTAGAACAATTATCGTTGCAATTTATGCAAGACAGCTATCAAATAAAGAAGAAATTAAATGTTCTAGAGGAAGAGCTGCTTTCAGGTGATCTAACAGAGGATATTTTAAAACAGTCCCACTACCAAAAACAATCACCGACCCCTCCTTTAGTTACAAGGGTACAAAACTTGCACAAAAAGGGGTATTCACCATCAGAAATTGCAAAGGATACCAATTTGAATGAACATGATATCCACTCCATCTTGCTTCAATTTAAAAATGAGGGAGCGGCAAGATGAAGCAAACCGTACGTTCATTCTCAGTTGGATTAATGGCCGCAACGCTTATCTTAAGTATTTTTTATTGGATGGAGCCCGACGAGGTTTCGAGTGATGTTTCACAACTGTCGGAAAAAGACATGTTTCAAAAGCTTGAGGACAAAGGCTACAACATTTTAACTGACGAGCAGTTGGAATCTATGGCAGCACCCAAGGCAACATCCAATAATGAAGAAAACACTCCCACTAACCAAAGTAATCATGAGCCAAAAAGCATAACTTTAGAAATTGAATCCGGTATGAGTTCAACTGATATAAGTGAGATCCTGTATGAGCAGGAAATGATTGAGGATGCGAAAGCTTTTGATCAATATATACGCGAAGAAGGCCATAGTCGTTACATACAAATAGGTGAATTTGAAGTTAACGAAAAGATGTCGAAGCAACAAATGGCGGATGTTATCACTTCAAACTAAAAAGCTGACTCAAAATGGAGTCAGCTTTTTAGTTTGAAATTACCTTATCACACTTTAGTTGCTAAAGACCAGGGCACTACACTTATGCGTGCTGGTCTAAACACCCCTCTACGCTTTTCTACTGTCCAGCTTCTAGGGGCAGACCTGTCTCGACATAAGCGGTTCAACTACGTGGGGAAGTTCGTCCCCCCTTCGTCGCTCCGCTTATGCGTGCTGGTCTAAACGCCCCTCTACGCTTTTCTTACTACTTATTTAAATCGTAGGTTTTTCCTTTTACTAAATAGAAGACACTTTCTCCTATATTCGTGATATGGTCGGCGAATCGTTCAATATATCTTGCTGTATAAGCCATTTGCATAATGTGCTGGATTTGCTCTGGATTTATAGCTGTTACCTCAAGAAGTTCACGTACACTTTTTCCGTACAGTTCATCAATGTCATCGTCCATTGCCGCCAGTTTCTGTGCCAGCGAAATATCTTCATGATCGAATGCTTTAATGGCTAAGTCAACCATGTCCATGGCGAGAACGGCCATATCACGTAGATTGGGGTTAATTTTAATTCCGTGATTGCTTCCTAGGTGGATCGTAGCCTTGGCTATATTTTTTGAATGATCAGCCATTCTTTCAAGATCAGAGGATATTTTTATGGCCACAATTAAACGGCGCAAGTCAGTTGCTACAGGCTGTTGCTTAGCGATTGTTAAAATCGCCTCTTCATTAATTTGTCCTTCTTGGCCATCAATCAATACATCATCTTCCATAATCTGTTTGGCCTTGTCTACATCTCCTTGATACAACACGTAAATGGCTGTATCTAGTGATTCTTTTACATCGAGGGAAAGCTGTTTAATTTGATCTTTTATACTTTGTAGATCTTCTTCAAACTGAACACGAATTGGCATGGAAACCCACCTTTCATTTACTGTTTATTATCCAAAACGTCCGGTGATATAGTCTTCTGTACGCCTGTCTTTTGGATTTTGGAATAATTCATCTGTTTCTGCAAATTCGATCAATTCCCCATTTAAGAAGAAGGCTGTTTTATCAGAAATACGAGCTGCTTGCTGCATGTTGTGTGTAACAATAACAATACTGTACTTTTTCTTAAGTTCTTGAACAAGTTCTTCTACCTTAAGGGTAGAGATTGGATCAAGCGCGGACGTCGGCTCATCCATCAGTATTACATCTGGCTCCACAGCTAATGCACGTGCAATACAGACCCGTTGTTGCTGGCCTCCTGATAGACCATAAGCATTTTCGTTCAGACGATCCTTCAGCTCATCCCAAATCGCTGCATCCTTTAAGCTTTTTTCTACAATTTCATCAAGCAGTGCTTTCTTTTTGATCCCGTGAACACGTGGACCATAGGCAACGTTGTCATAAACAGACTTAGGAAATGGATTCGGTTTTTGAAAGACCATTCCAACTTTTGCCCGCAGATCTTCCACAAGAAATTTACCATCATAGATATCTTTCTCACGATACTTAATCGAACCAGATGTTTTAACAACCGGTATCATTTCTACCATCCGGTTTAATGCTTTTAAATAAGTTGATTTTCCACATCCGGAAGGTCCGATAATCGCGGTGACACGCTTTTCCGGAATCCCCATATTGATTTTATGCAATGCTTGATCTGACCCGTACCATAAATTTAAATCGGATACCTCAAACACATGGCTATCCTGCTTAGGTTCAGCTTTTCGATTTGTCGAAATCGTGCTCTTTACTTCCTTATCTTTTCTTTCACCCAATTTTAATGTCATTTAGCAATCCTCCACATCTAATGTTATAGTGTGTGTTCAAAAAGCTGACGAATGAGAAACAAGAAGTTCGAGGCGCGAAAGTTTTGAGGACCACAGCGTATGCTTTTCATACGTGAGGACCTGAAAAACCGAGCAACAAAGAAATTCATCGTTTATCATTTGGTGCCTTTTTAAACATCCTCTTATAGGCGTTTTTGAAATTTATTTCTAATGCCCACTGCAATGGCATTCATCATCATTAACACTATGAGCAATACAACAATTCCTGCAGCCGCTACGTGTTGCCACTCTTCCTGAGGTCTGCCAGTCCAGTTATAGATTTGAATCGGCATAACTGTATATTTCGAAATTAATGAATCTGGCAGTGTATAAATAGCTGTAGCTGCGCCAACTATAATCAATGGCGCTGTTTCTCCAATTGCCCTGGAAAGTGCGATAATTGTTCCCGTCAGCATTCCAGGCAGGGCAGCTGGAAGAATAATTCGTGCGATAGTTTGCCATTTTGACGCACCCATACCAAGGGATGCCTCTCTCAATTCATTCGGCACTGAACGCACCGCTTCTTGGGCAGCGACTACAATCACAGGCAAGATTAGCAGTGCCATCGTCAAACCGCCTGCTAACAAGCGATAGCCAATGCCAAACATATAAACAAAGAAAGTTAAACCTAACAATCCGAACACGATCGAAGGCACACCAGCTAAATTCTGAATGTTTACACGGATAAATCCGGTGAGTTTATTCTTGGGAGCATATTCCTCTAAATAAATCGCCGTACATATTCCGATCGTCACTGCGAACACAGCTATGATGACCATCAACATAATCGAACCAATTAATCCAGCCCAAATTCCTGCTTCTTCTGGATAAGGCGCAGGAAAACTCGTAATATAATCCCAGCTTAAATAGCCAATTCCTTGAGTCAATACACGATAGATTAACAAGCCGAGAAAGATTAAACCGATCAAGGTGGCCGAAAAAAAGACGGCCATCATGAGTTTATTAAGCCATACTCTCCCTTTTACTTGTTGCTGCATTGCTTCTTCATTGCGCCCAAGCATTAATATTCCTCCCTAAACTTACGTGAAATATATTGAGATAACAGATTCATTAGTAATGTGAAAACAAACAATGTTATCCCTACAGCATATAAACTGTAATATATCGTAGATCCAAATGTCGTATCCCCTGTTGCTGCTTGAACAATAAAGGCTGTCATCGATTGGATCGACTGTGTAGGATCAAACGTAAGATTTGGTGTCGCACCCGCTGCAATCGTCACAATCATTGTTTCCCCAATTGCACGAGAAATTGCCAAAACGATCGAAGCGACAATGCCGGAAAATGCTGCTGGAAGTACAACTTTCATAACTACTTCAAGCCTTGTAGCTCCAAGTCCGTAGGCACCTTCACGAAGACTGTTTGGTACGGAATTCATCGCATCTTCAGAAAGGGACGCAACCATTGGAATAATCATTACTCCAACAACTAACCCTGCACTAAGTGCATTAAAAATGCCTAAATCAGGAATGAACGATTGAAGAATCGGCGTAACAAATGTAAGAGCAAAGAATCCATATACGACCGTTGGGATCCCTGCTAAAATTTCTAAAACAGGTTTTATGATTCTCCTAACACGGTCATTTGCATACTCACTCAAGAAAATGGCAGCCATAAGACCTAAAGGTACAGCCACGAATGTAGCAATAAGTGTAATGAGTAGTGTTCCTCCAATTAATGGGGCCACACCGAACTCACCTGTCCATGGGGACCAATTTGTGCTTGTATAAAATTGAAAAATATTCACCTCTGAAAAAAATCCTATTGATTCTCTCAATAAGGTAAATAGAATACCGACCGTTGTTAATACACTCACACTTGCACATAAGAATAAAAAGACAGGTATAATCTTTTCAAATCTTTTTGCAATACTTTTTTTTCGCTTTTTTTCTTCTATTAATTGTTGGACATTAAACTCTGTTCCCTCTGACCGTAAAAGTTTGTCCATGGGTAAACTCCTCTCATCCATAAGGGAAGGTGAGACGAAGCCGCCTCACCTCGCCATGTTAGGTTTTCTTCTCTATTTTTCTTCAGAAGCCCATTGCTTCACATTTTCTAACTGCTCCTGATATTTCTCTTCTGGAAGAGCAACATATCCTGCTTGTTGTGCGGCTTTACCCGCATTTTCAAGTGTGAATTTCACAAAATCAAGAACCTGTGGTTTCTGTTTTAAAGATTCAACATTCACGTACGTGTAAAGTGGACGAGATAATGGTGTATAGGTACCACTCTGGATTGTTTCATCTGTAGGCTTTACAGGTTCACCTTCACCATTGTCAACTCCTAGCACTTTAAGCTTATCTTTGTTTTCCGCATAATAAGCATAACCGAAAAATCCAATTGCATAAGGATCATTAGAAATTCCTCGGACAAGCACGTTGTCATCTTCAGAAAGGGTTGTGTTCTCCCCTTCTTTTAGTGGTTGCTCTTCAAGAATGACTTCATTAAAGTAATCAAATGTACCAGAGTCATGACCTGGGCTGAAAATTTTAATTGTTTCATCAGGCCATTCAGGATTAATATCTGACCACTTCGTAGCATCCGAAGACTTTGAGAAAATCTGTTTTAATTGCTCAATCGTCAGGCTTTTCACAAAATCATTTTGTTGGCTAACTACTACCGAAAGACCATCTTTCGCTATTTCAAGCGGTTCGAGTGTAACACCATTCTCTTTAGCGATCGCCTGTTCTTCTGGTTTAATCTCACGAGACGCATTACTTAAGTCAATTTCACCGCGAGTAGATTTCTTGAATCCTCCACCAGATCCTGAGCTATTAACCGTCGGCTCTGTCTCTGGGTGTTTTTTTTGATATTGATAAGTCAATGCTTCCATAATCGGAAAGACGGTTGAAGAACCATCTATGGTAATCGGACCTGATAAACTTTCAGTTGATTCATTGTCAGAACCACCTTCATTACTTTCACCATTTGCACTTTTTTCCGATCCACATGCAGAGAGCACTCCAACTACTAGGATAAAAGCTAATAACAATGCTGCATTCTTAAAACTTTTCATTTCTTCTCCCCCTATAATCTGAAATGATATGGAGTTAGCTCGGCCAACTCTCAATTTGTATACTAGCGATAGAAAATTAAGGGGAAATAAAACGAACGTAAAGGTTTTGTAAAATACTAAGGAATTTTTGTATAAAAAAAAGAGCAATGCACAAATGGCATCACTCTCCCTCTTAATCCTCTTCATTAGATAGAAGGTCTTTGTCGACTCCTTCCTCTGCACGTTGCTCTTTTAACTCAAAGTAAGCATCCATAATTCTTCGGCCAATTTCATAGTTGATCGGAGTATCAGCCTTATTACCTACATATGGGACCATTACAGAAAAGGCAACTTCTGGATTATTGTATGGTGCATAACCGATAAGGGATAAGTTTTCCGTATCGATCACTTTCGTATCTTCTCCTCCGTTAATCGGTATATATTTGGCAGTTTCTGCTGTTCCTGATTTACCTGCTGGCATATAGTCTACATTCCTAAAGTGGCTATATGCTGTACCAGCTGGTGAGCCCCCTGTGAAAACTTCTCTAAATCCTCTTTGGACTCGTTCAATATTTTCTTCGCTCATTTCAAGTGTATTTAACACTGTCGGATCATATTCTTTATAGATTTCTCCTAAACCTTCACCTACACGGCTTGGGTTGTGTATTTCACTTACCAGCCTGGGCTTTATTCTTTGCCCGCCATTTGCAATCGTTGAGACGTATTGGTTAAGCTGCATAGCTGTGTACGTACTATACTGACCAATCGCAAAGTCAAGAATGTTACCTGAAGCAGGATTATCACCTTTGAACCCAGTTGCTTCAAATGGCAAGTCAATCCCTGTTTCCACACCTAGACCAAATTGCTGAAAGTTATACAAGAAGCGTTGAAATGTATCGTTCGCCAAATCCAATGGCTCATTTCTTTCGTAATGAGCTCCCCCCATCCAAATAGCAATGAAAAACATATATACGTTGGAAGATTCTTTTAAAGCAGATAAATAATTAACTGGTCCAAGGGTAGCGTAAGAACTTTTCTCTGGTGTACCCTTGATTTTAATAGTCCGGTCGTTAACAACGGTTGAAGGTGTAATTATCCCTTCATTAAATCCGGTTAATACGGTTGCTCCTTTCACTGTAGAACCAGGAGCATAGGCATTATAAACGGCCGCATGAGACCAATCTGAAACCAGCTCTTCCCCGGACTCACGGTCATGATTATAGTGCTGGCCAGAGACTGCCAGCACTTCACCTGTCATAGGGTCAGACATGACAACAATCGCATTTTCTAAAAAACGATTCTCATAAGGTGCTTGCTGAACAGCTGAAACCAGCTCTTCTTTAACAATCTTATCGACTTTACGTTGAAGTTCCATGTCTATTGTCAACACAAGATCTTTCCCTCTGGAACCCTGTCTGACTACCTTGGAATCAATAATATTGTTACTGCTGTCTGTTGTGTACTGCACTTTCTCTTTCGTTCCGCGCAACACTTCTTCATATTGCTGTTCGAGGCCGCTTGTACCAACACGGTCATTACGACTATAGTCAAGTGACATATAATACTCAAGCTCCTCACGCGGCACACCTTGCTCTCGACTGGTAATATCCCCCATGTAGTTTTTAAATGTGTTGCCAAACGGATATTCTCTTTCCCAATCAGAAGTAACGTTAATGCCTGGAAGCTCAGATAAGTGCTCAGCAACGGTCGAATATTCTTTCTGTGAAATATCCTCATTCTTAATAACATGCGGTGCTAAAGCATAGGCCTTATCTAATTCTTTCTTAATCGCTATGATTTCCTTCGTTAGATCATCATACGAAGTAACCTCTTCTTCCTTTATACTGTCTAATTGAAGCTGATACACTTCTCCATTATCCAGCCCTTCAGCTTCTTTTTCTGTTACACGCTCCCGAATTTCTTCTTCATTTTCAAGGAAAAAGTATTCTTTCAAATCACGTGTAGAAAGTACATCTTTAAATTCCATATCAATATATTTTGCTAATTGTTTTGCGAGTTCCAGTTTATCCTTCGACTGTACTCCCTTAGGCGGTGTATATGTAATCGAATAAAGTGGTTCATTATTCACGACTAGTCGACCATACCGATCATACATTTCACCTCTAGGAACAGGTATTGTTGTCGTTGTATTTTCTGTACGATTTACCTTATCCTGTGCAGCTTCTCCAGTTAAAATTTGAACAACTCCCAACTGCAAAATAAGTGCCGCAAATAGCAGGAATACAACAAAAAAGATGATATTTAAACGGAAAGGCACATGTGACTTTTTCTTTTTCTTCCCCATAGATTTCTTTCTCTCCCCTGCCTTACATAGTTACCACATTCTAGTATATCACTTATGGCTGCATCAGAATAGACGGAGCTACGAAGAAAAAGTTTCATTCTTGTACGATTTTCATTTTTTTCAAATCAATATCTTTAATTAGAAAATACACCACAAAGTGCCCTGCCCCTACAATTAATAAAATGTAAGGGATCCCGGTTTCAGGAGGGATAAACATAATCGCTACCAAGAAAAACAAGATGGAAAGAACACGACCGCCATCAAGAAAAATCTCTCTGACAACAATGTATTCAATGCGCATTTCTCCTGCATTCCATGACTTCCCAATCACATCATACGTTAAGGAGACATAAGGGACATAGAAGAGCGGGAAAAATAGTCCTGCAATAGCAGCATACAGGAATAGCAGTCCGATACTATCCGATATTATTAACAACACCACAGATAGGGTCAGTGCCAACCCCGCCCAGAAGATTGCTTTTTTTCTATATCTAGGCCTTACCCACTTGCTTACTAAAAAGAAGAAAAAGAAGGAGAAGCCTGAATATACCAAGTTATACACACCGAGTGAGAATTCACTTTTTGTCAAAAGAAAAATCCAAATCGACACAGCAAACAGAAATGTCCCTTCTCTAAAACCCTGGGAAACATGAGCTTGCAAAATACGATTCCAATTTTTATTGCTTTTTCTTTCATCCATAATTCGCCGAAATGAAAAGTTTCCCTTTGCCTTCCGTCTTGATAACCCAAAACTTACGGCCACAGCGATAATGAACAAAGCAAACGAAATTGAAAAAATAACTGTGTATCCAGCAAAGTTATTCAATCTCGATATAACAAAGCCGGCAAAAAGTGGACCTGTCATTCCACCAAAGGATTGTAGTATCCCTAAAAACCCATTAAAGAAATCCCTTGTTTCAGGCTCCGTAATTTCAAATGTTAACACATTGAAGGCGAGCCAATAAAAACCATAGCCAACGCCAAGAAGCGATCCAAGTAACAAATTAAAGGAAGCTGCTCGCTCACCGATTATTAATACCATTAGAAAAAATAAAGAGAGAACGGTCACTCCCGCCCTCAAAACAATGACACGGTCTATCCGCTTCGTCCACTTCCCGGCCAAAATAAACGTCAACGGCTGCATAATGTATATGCACAAGTTATATAAAGCAATTTCCGTATAGCTGTTGGATTGTTTCCACAAATAGATGTTCACAAACGTACTTGATAAAAATATACCTAGAGAATACAAACCGCCGATCAGCAATAAGAGGAGTAAATCTCTCGATATATTCTCTTGGTTGAGCCACACTCTAAGCATTCTCATCATAGTTGTATATCTCCTTTACATTCTGCTCTTAGTGTTGGCAGAACACATTTAGATATACAAAAAGAGCGGCACGGAAATTACCGTGCCGCTCTTTTGTATAATTTTATTTAGCAGCTTCGTAACGCTTCGCTACTTCATCCCAATTTACTACGTTCCAGAATGCCGCAACATAGTCTGGACGACGGTTTTGGTAATTCAGGTAGTATGCATGCTCCCAAACATCAAGACCAAGGATTGGAGTTTTACCTTCCATGATTGGAGAATCTTGGTTAAGAGTATCAATAACCTCAAGGCTGCCATTGTTTACAACAAGCCATGCCCAACCTGAACCGAAGCGACCTTTTGCTGTTGCTTCAAACTTCTCTTTAAACTGATCAAATCCACCGAATGTGTCATTGATTTTTGTAGCAACTTCACCCGTTGGTTCGCCTCCACCATTTGGTGAAAGAATCGTCCAGAAAAGACTATGGTTTGCGTGCCCACCACCGTTGCGACGAACAGCAGTACGAATGTCTTCTGATACTGCAGACAGGTTATTTGCTAAAAGCTCATCTAATGATTTGTCTTGAAGATCTGACTTTCCTTCAAGCGCTGCATTTAGCTTAGTCACATAAGTGTTATGGTGCTTCGTATGGTGGATGTTCATTGTCTCCTTGTCGATTGTTGGTTCCAGTGCATCGTAAGCATAAGGTAATTCTGGTAATTCAAATTTAGCCATGTTAAACTCCTCCTTTTTATAATATGTACAATGATCAGCTCAATTGAACCTCTCTACTGTACATTACCAAACGGCTTTTTTACTTGCAAATTTTATGCATAACAAAATTTGCTTTCGATATTATGCTTTCCCCGTGATTTTCTACTCAAAACCTAAAAATAAAATATTAAACCCATCATAACTACGTAAGGTGGGTTTAGACAGACTAATCTTAAGGTTAATCTCTGTAAGTGACATTGGATTTTTTGCCCATAAAAAAAACAAGCTCTAACGCTTGTTCGAAGTTAAAAATGGTGGCTCGGGACGGAATCGAACCGCCGACACACGGATTTTCAGTCCGTTGCTCTACCGACTGAGCTACCGAGCCATCATATAAAATAAGTATTCTTAGATTCCCGCTCCTGATTTTGTTTCGAAGAACTACTGAGGATGTATGAAGGCTTCTCCACTCAGTTATTATATGTAATGAAATAAGTGGTTGCGGGGACAGGATTTGAACCTGTGACCTCCGGGTTATGAGCCCGACGAGCTACCAGACTGCTCTACCCCGCGGTAATATAAGAAATCTCCCATTTCAACTTCCCGTTGAAATAGATAATGGCGGAGGAGGAGGGATTCGAACCCCCGCGGGCCGTGAAGCCCCTGTCGGTTTTCAAGACCGATCCCTTCAGCCGAACTTGGGTACTCCTCCGCGAATAAAATGGTGGACCCTGCAGGACTCGAACCTGCGACCGATCGGTTATGAGCCGATAGCTCTAACCAGCTGAGCTAAGGGTCCAACATGGGGCGGCTGATGGGAATCGAACCCACGAATGCCGGAACCACAATCCGGTGCGTTAACCACTTCGCCACAACCGCCATGATTGGAATGAATCTTCATATGTAGATGGTTGATTCGGACAGTACCATTCTTTATCCGGCTTCATGGATTAGATGCACTTGACATAAGTCAGTCGTCTGAATGATCCAAAATCGTGATTATTACAGCCGCTTGTCTTATGCATGTTGCATCTGGAAAAGTCCATAAGCACTAAATAGTAGCGGCGGAGGGGATCGAACCCCCGACCTCACGGGTATGAACCGTACGCTCTAGCCAGCTGAGCTACACCGCCATATGTTGTCGCTAACCATCTCTAATGAAGCGACGCATATTAATATAGCATGACTACAAACAATCTGTCAACAACAATTTATGTAAGATCTAATGAAGCGACAAAAATAATATAGCATGGCTTAGTTCTGCTTTCAATACTTTTTTATAATTTTATTAAATGAACAGGAGGACGGTGTATGCACGCGCCCTCCCGTTTTGTTTTATTTATAGACTTTCTTTCTCACCAAGTACCTCTTCAGCAATGTTTACCGCATGGTCACCGATTCGTTCAAGGTTGCTCAACATGTCTACAAATACGATACCAGCTTGTCCTGAACATACCCCTTCATTCATACGGATAATATGCTTCTTACGATAACTGCGTTCCATTCGGTCAAGTTCATTTTCTTTTTGAACGACAGAGAGAGCCTCTTCCCTATCCATAAGTTCAAGAGCATTCATAGCTTGCTTAACGGTCATTAGAGTCAGGTTAAACATTTCATTTAGATCTTTTCGAGCTTGTTCAGTTAAATCAATTTTATTTGAATTTTTATAGTCAATCAGCTCAATAATGTTCTCAAAATGGTCCCCTATACGTTCTATATCCCTTACAGAATCCATCAATGCAGAGTGCTTATGACTTTCTTCATCTGTTAACGAAGCTTGTGAAAGATCAACTAAATAGTCCGTGATCTTTCGGTCTAAATTATTTAACGCTTCCTCAATTTGCATAGCCATTTCAGAATGCTTTTGTTGCTTATTATTCAAATATAGACTTGTCTCTTCTAAACCTTTATAAGCATATTCTCCCATACGAATGACTTCTTCCTTTGCTTGATCAAGGGCAAGGGTTGGTGATTGTTCAATGAAAATCGGATCTAAATGCTGAGGCTTGTATTCAATAACCGAATCCTCTCCTGGGATTAGCTTTACAACTATCCAGGCTAATACAGCAATAAAAGGAAATTGGACAATAGTGTTTGCAACATTAAAAGATCCATGGGCAAAAGCAATGGTCATCTCAGGGTCTAAATTGAGTTGGGATTGCAGCCAAGAAACATATATGCTGAAAGGTTTTAATAATATTAAAAACACTATAGCCCCTAATACGTTAAATATTACATGCGCAAAGGCTGCTCGTTTAGCTCCTATACTTGCACCGATAGCGGCTAGTACAGCCGTTATGGTTGTACCAATGTTATCACCGAACAATACGGGTATACCTGCTTCAAGGCTTACAAGGCCCTCTCCCATAAGTTGCTGTAAAATACCAATAGTGGCACTTGAGCTTTGTACAATAACGGTGAATAGTGTTCCCACTACCACACCGAGGATTGGGTTATCACTCATACTAACTGTTAACTCTTGAAAAGCTTCCATAGACCTCAGTGGCTTCATTCCGCCACTCATGGTTTCTAAACCGAAAAACAAGGCACCAAATCCAAATAGTGTTTGACCGATGTTCGTTACCTTATTGTTTTTAAAGAAGAAAATTAAAAATGCACCAATAGCAAGAATCGGTAAACCATATTCTTTAATATCAATACCAATGATAAAAGCTGTCATCGTTGTCCCGATGTTAGCTCCCATAATAACCCCAATTGCTTGTCTATAGGTCATAAATCCAGCATTAACTAGCCCTACCGTTAAAACGGTTGTCGTACTACTACTTTGGACCAAAACTGTAGCGACCATACCAGCAATTACACCCATAAAAGGGTTGCTTGTAAATCTGTCTAACAGCTCTCTTAAGCGATCGCCTGCGGTGCGTTGCAGTCCATCCGCCATATATTTCAAGCCAAAAAGGAATATCCCTAGACCACCAATGAATTCAAATATCATTTTTTGAACATCGATATCCAATTTCTCTCCACCCTTTCTTCATCCAATTGTTTTACATTTTTCTATCTTTTTTTTAACGCCTTTCTCATTATTGCTGATCATATTTTCATTTGTAAAGGAAATCCCGCAAACTTAACATTAAATTTACATTCGATATAATCTGCATTTCATTTTTTAATTATCACTTGCTTATGCGGTTATTGTCACTTACTATAGAGACGGTAAATAAAGGAGATTTCTAAAAATGAGCAAAACGAAACAATTATTAAAAAGCTTCTACCATTTCAAAATGCTTGCTGCCTTTCGCATACAGCCTGTAGGAAAATCAATCGGCTACTTGTTTTATTTAAGTTTAATCGTCCTTATTCCTGTGCTAATAAGTTCTATCTATACATATTTAACAGCGCAGGATGCACTTAGCAACACGATTAGCCAAGGCATTTCAAGTGGAATATTTGTCGTTATTTTCCTTCCGTTTATTTACTTTTTCATTGCTGTCAGCTTATTCCTGCTTGTTTCTGCCCTTGCAGGGTTGGCTGTTCCATACGCACGTTATCGAAGGATGCGAGCTGATTATAAGCAATTATGGAATATATCAGCATTTGCCGTAACAGCGCCTACTGTAGTACTTGTATGTATGGAATCCTTCATTATATCGAGCCCGCTTCTTATCTATCTGTATTTTCTCATTTCATGCTTTTATGTTCTATATGCTCTTAGCTATCTCCCTAAACAGCCTAAATAACCCCGTTGCCATAAAAGCAACGGGGTTATTATAACGTTAACTTTCCTCAATTTTTTTCACTAAAACTTTCGTTCCATCGACAGACAGTACTATGACTGGTTCATGTTTATAGATCCATTTTCCATTTGAAACTGCACTATACTCTTCCTCTTTGATCTGGATCGTCCCAGAAGGCCTCATATCTGTTGAAGCTTTCCCTGTCTGTCCAACTAAACTGGCATATGATTCTTTCATTGAATTGTATCCCATTTCAGAGGTGAGTTGATCTACAAGCGTAATTTTCGTCCACATCTCCCTGCGCTTAAACACTTTAAGGAACAATAGAGAGCTCGCTCCTCCAAGAAGCACACCTATCACACTGTATAAACCAGCCACCCAGTTTGGGGCACTAAACCCTACAGCAACAATCATGGCTGCAGCACCAATTGTCGCAAGTGTCCCATCGTTTACAACTTTTCCGTCAATGATAATAAGGGCTAATCCAATTAAATAAATAATCATCATAATGACAAACATGTTTAAAGATAAGTACGAAGAAAAGTAAACTGTAATAAAGCCTAAGCCAAGTATCCCTAATAAACCACGCATGTTCACTAATAACTCTCCAATTAAAAACATCGTTCCAAATAACGTCATAAATAAAACGATCCAGTCAAAGGATAATAAATCCATTACACTCACGCCCTTTCCTATAACCTTAACAATACTATATGTACGAATCATGTTAAAAAACGTTTCATTTAACAGTTATGATTTTACTATAAATATGATATAATCTTTTAAGCTGTTTAAGATACAGACCATTTACACAACCTTTACATTAAAATTGTTACTATTCAAGAGGCATGACTTCTCATTTATAAGAATACCCCTTATAATTAGGGATGGTAATGTAGTAAAACCTTGTTTCACATATAAAGGAGCGATTCTATATGGCAATTACTCACAGAAAAGATACTCGTCTTGTAAAAGTGGGAGATCTTACAATTGGTGGAGCAGACCAAGTTGTGATTCAATCCATGACAACAACAAAAACACATGACGTTGAAGCAACTGTTGCAGAAATAAAACGACTGGAAGAAGCAGGTTGCCAGATTGTGCGAGTAGCATGTCCTGATGATCGTGCGGCAGATGCCATTCCAGAAATTAAAAAACGTATAAATATTCCCCTTGTAGTCGATATCCACTTTGATTACAAAAAAGCGCTTAAGGCAATTGAGGGCGGAGCTGATAAAATTCGCATCAACCCAGGTAATATCGGTAAACGTGAAAAAGTCGAAGAGGTTGTGAAAGCAGCAAAAGCCAAAGGAGTGCCGATCCGTATCGGAGTTAACGCAGGCTCTTTAGAACGACACATTTTAGAAAAATACGGCTATCCCACAGCGGACGGCATGGTAGAAAGTGCACTGCACCATATTAAAATTCTTGAGGATCTAGATTTTCATGATATCATCGTATCCCTCAAAGCTTCTGACGTTAAACTCGCTATTGAAGCATACGAAAAGGCGGCAGAAGCGATTTCTTATCCATTGCACTTAGGAATTACTGAGTCAGGCACACTGTTTGCAGGAACCGTGAAGAGTGCCGCAGGACTTGGCGCCATTCTTAGTAAAGGAATCGGCAGCACATTAAGAATCAGCTTGAGTGCAGACCCGGTTGAAGAAGTGAAAGTTGCCCGCGAACTCCTTAAATCTTATGGTTTGGCTTCAAATGCTGCAACACTTATCTCTTGCCCAACATGTGGGCGAATCGAAATTGATCTGATTGCCATTGCAAATGAAGTAGAAGAATATATCCAAACCATCAAAGCACCAATTAAAGTAGCTGTTCTCGGCTGTGCAGTAAACGGTCCCGGGGAAGCCCGTGAAGCTGATATTGGTATTGCTGGTGCACGAGGTGAGGGTCTCCTGTTCCGCCATGGGGAAATCATTCGTAAAGTTCCTGAAGACATTATGGTAGAAGAGCTTAAAAAAGAAGTCGATAAGCTTGCTGAGGAACATTATGAGAAAGAGCGTTTAGAAAAGGAAAAAGAAAAGCAAAAAGTTTAAAATTAAAGAAAAAAAGGTGGACCACTCGAGGGTCCACCTTTTTTATTAAACTAAATTGCCTGCCGTTGCGAAAAACACGGAGAATAAAATGGATACAGCACTAATGATGATCGCCATATTTCCAAGTGTATTTGCATTTTGGCGTTTGCCAATGATCCCGAAAACGATCCCGACAATCCCTAATAACAGGGGCGCAAAGAAGAAGGATAATATAGCAGCAGATAACCCTATCCATGCCATAGCAGTGTTTACTTCACCTTGCATCGTCGTTTCTTGTTCCTCAGACCTCATTGTCTGGTTCATCGGCATTGCCTCTTCAGCAAATTCTTCCTCGTAGCTGTCCCCATAAACAGGTTCATTAGAAGCTTCTTTTGGCTCTTGAACTTGTTCTAACTCATCACGCTGTTCTGGAGTTTCTTCTGTATTACGATTCTCTACTGGTTCCTTGGGTTCATTCATGAGATCACCCTCACTTTCTATTGGAGAATCATAATTAGTATGTGATATGAACTCACTTTTATAGAAGGAAGTTGATGGGAATAAAGAAAAAAGTACTTTTAACTTTTTCTAAAAAAAGCCTTCACGTCAATAAACGTGAAAGCCTTTGTCATTAGTTTGCTAAAGCTATCGTTTCGTATGCTTCTGCCTTTGATTGAATCTCCTTTGCATACCAACTTTCAGCATGTCCATTTTCCTCAATATAGTCGTTTAATCCGCCCACACCACGATGATAAGCCGTTAGAGCTTTATCCCAATTATCATATTTATTATGCAGATAATCTAAATAAACGACTGATAATTGCATGGAGTAATATGGATCAAACAGAAGTTCATCCTTATAAGGAAGTCCAGCCATCTCAGCAATCCAAGGGGCGGTGTTTTTCATAAATTGTGCCATGCCATAAGCTTTCCCATATTCCGTATCAGGTCCAACAAGTTTGGGATCGAACGTTCCTCCTGTTTCCACCTTTAACAGCTCATAAACAACGTAAGGATCGACTCCATACTGCGCTGACTGCTTGATTAAATAAAGCGCCCATGATTTTTTGAACTCTTGATCACTGTCTTCATAGAAAACATTGGCCAGTTTGGTATGCTTCGACCATGTTTTAAACTCTTTTGTTTTCTTGCTGCCTTCTGTTTCTGTTAGTAAATAGTCACTCTTGGCCTGAAGTTGCTCATTCTTCTCAGTCAAGCGTTTATTTTTTTCAACAAGGGCTAAAGTCTCCTGTTCTTTATAATAATTCATGATCAAGTAAGTTCCCACAACCAATATAATCGATATTCCTACTTGTATAAATATTACTAATCCCTTAATTTTACTCACTCCTCTATAGTCCACCAATATATATACCCTTTTCTCCCTTATTTAAAGCATTCCAGAAAAATACACTGGCTTGTGAACAATTACGTTCTTCATTCATAAGTTGTATGGAGTAAAGAAACGGGGGAGTAATTATATATGAAACATGTGGCTCAACAGATCGTTTCCCAAAAACTAAGGCAATTAACCGTAGACGATCTTCTTCATTACAGTCAAAAATATAGGATTAAAATAACAAGAGCTGAAGCTAAACAAATTGTTTCTGCCCTTAAGAAAAGTAATGAGAATCCATTTGATCCTAAAGGAAGAAAGCGAATGCTGAAAAACCTAGCAGCAATTACATCAAACGATACGGCCCGGTCCGTTAATCAACTGTTGATTAAACTTGCTAAAGAACACGGTGTTGAGCATTGGTTGCAATAAAAAGGAGAGTGCCTCTGCACTCTCCTTTTTATTGCTCCATAATCTTTTCTTTTAATGTTTCATCATAGCTTCCTTCTTTAAGCATATCAATTTCAAAACGGTAAGGGGGCTGTTTGTTTTTCTTATCTTCACCTACATACGGTGTTTCAAGTATTTTTGGAATAGCTTTAAAGCTAGGATGATGAACAACATAGTGGAGGGCCTCAAAGCCAATATGGCCAAACCCAATGTTCTCATGGCGGTCTTTTCGTGCACCTTGAACATTTTTACTATCATTGACGTGCACAACTTTTATACGATCAACACCGACAATACGTTCAAATTCATCAAGCACACCGTCAAAATCTTTTACGACATTATAGCCGGCATCGTGAATGTGACAGGTATCCATACAAACAGAAAGTTTCTCATTTAACGTCACACCATCGATAATTTCAGCGAGTTCCTCGAAACTGCGGCCACACTCAGATCCTTTTCCTGCCATCGTCTCAAGGGCTATTTGCACCTTTTGATCCTTATGAAGAACTTCATTTAGTCCTTCAATTATTTTAGGGATTCCTTTGTCAGCACCCTGCCCTACGTGTGACCCAGGATGAAGTACAATCTGTCTTGCCCCTAAGGCTTCTGTCCGTTCAATTTCGTTTCTCAAAAAGTCAACGCCAAGCTGAAACGTTTCAGGCTTGGTTGTGTTGCCAATATTTATAATATATGGTGCATGTACAACAATGTCATGGATACCATTCGCTTCCATATGTTCTGTACCTGCTTCTATATTCATTTCCTCGATCGGACGCCTTCTCGTGTTTTGCGGGGCACCCGTGTATATCATAAATGTAGAAGCGCCATATGACTGTGCTTCCTCACTTGCACCTAGAAGCATTTTCTTTCCTTTCATCGAAACGTGTGAACCAATCTTAACCATACCATTCCCCTCCTAAAGCTACTTTCGCTTACCGCGATAGCTGTTTCGTTTGATTTTCTTTAAATTTTGATCAGCTTTTCGCTTCATTTTCTTTTTATAACCCGGCTTCACCTTTTTGGGCTTTCTAACCATTTGTTTCGCTTGTTTTTCCATATCTGATTCTTTTCGTGTACGCGTTTGCCGTTCTTTATAGGATTTAGCTTCTTTCCACTCCCCATTTTTCACTTCATAATACGTAAAAGTAAGCCCACGCTTCTCTAATTTTTCAATCAGCGAAAGATCTTCCTCTGTATAAAGGTTGATCGCTGTTCCTTCAAGCCCAGCCCTTGCTGTACGTCCAACACGGTGGATATAGAATTCCTCTTCCCTAGGCATACGTGCGTTAATGACATGGCTGACCCCTTGGATATCGATCCCGCGCGAAGCTAGATCGGTTGCTACAATATATTGATACTTAAGGCTTTGAAGTTCCTTGAGCATACGCTTCCGTTCTCTTGGAGACAGTCCTCCATGAAGAAGTCCAGTTTCAAGCCCCCGGTCTAGCAAATCACTTGCTAATTCATTAGCCTGTTCTTTTCCATTGGTAAAAATGATTGCCAAGTACGGTTGAATACCTTTTGTAATGTTTATAATGACATCAGCAGGATTCTTATGGCGTAAAGCAACTAAACGATGCTCCATTGATTCCGGTGAGGGCTTATCATCATGGATTTGAATATGTGTTGGGTTTGTTAGATACTTTTTCAAAAACGGCTGCAGTCGCTCTGGAATCGTTGCAGAGAAGACCAGTGTTTGTACATCCTCATCCATACGAACAAGAATTTGATCGACATCCTCGATAAAACCTAAATCAACCATAAGATCGGCTTCATCAAGTACGAAGGCATTCGCATGGTGCAAATCCAAGGCCTCTTCTTTAACCATATCTAAAATTCGCCCTGGTGTTCCCACGACAATATGCGGCGGATTCGATGACAATTTGTCGATCATCTTTTGTTTATCTGTTCCACCGATCACAAGTTTTGCTTTCCATATTTCATTCTTGTCGGCATACTGAATTGCGTTTTTCACTTCTTCGTAAATTTGCATAGCCAGTTCCCTGGTAGGTGCTGTTACAACAAACTGCACATGATTGTCTTTCTCATTCAACTGATTGAACAGTGGCAGTAAATAAGCATGTGTTTTCCCCGACCCCGTATGAGATTGTCCTATAAGGCTTTCTCCTCGTAAGGCTGCCGGAATTACTTCCTGTTGTATAGGTGTCGGCTCAAAAAAACCTAACTGATTTATAATTTGGTCTACGCTTTTATTAATTGCGTATTGTTTAAACGAATGATTACCCATTTCCGTACTCCTTTAAAGTAAATTGTTCCATCCCTATTATAACCTGAGTCATAAGATAATTGCACGAGCATATAGACATTCTTTGTCATCTCCCCCATTTCCATTTATAATAAGAAGTGAGATGATAAATAGTAACAGTTTGGGTTTAAGAGGAGGATCTATCAAATGGAAATCATTAAAATCGCACCTCGCGGTTATTGCTATGGAGTGGTAGATGCGATGGTCATTGCTCAAAATGCGGCAAAAGACCCCAACTTACCACGTCCCATATATATTTTAGGGATGATTGTTCACAATGCTCATGTTACGAGTGCATTTGAAAACGAAGGAATTATTACAGTGGATGGCAAGGATCGCCTAGACCTTCTTGAAGATATTAATGAGGGAACGGTTATTTTCACTGCCCACGGCGTCTCCCCTGAAGTTAAGGAGAGAGCTAAAGCGAAAGGACTGATGACCCTGGACGCAACTTGTCCAGACGTTACGAGTACACATAATTTAATTCGCGATAAAGTGGCTGAAGGGTATGAAATCATTTATGTGGGAAAAACAGGACACCCGGAGCCTGAAGGGGCGTTAGGAGTAGCACCTGGCAAGGTACACCTCGTCCAAACGGAAGACGATGTAGAAGAGCTCACTCTCGATCATGACAAACTTCTCATTACCAATCAAACGACGATGAGTCAATGGGATGTCTATGATGTCATGGAAAAGGTTAAAGAAAAATATCCAAGGGTAGAAAAACATCAAGAAATTTGTATGGCAACTCAAGTTCGACAGGAGGCCGTATCAGAACAAGCGAAAGATGCGGACTTAACACTAGTAGTCGGTGATCCGACCAGTAACAATTCGAACCGTTTGGCCCAAGTTTCTATAGAGATAGCCGGCACACAAGCTTACCGTATTGCTGATATTTCTGATTTAAAACTAGAGTGGTTGGAAGATGTAAACAAAGTAGCCGTAACAGCTGGGGCCTCTACACCAACACCAATTACTAAAGAAGTGATTAAATTTATCGAACAATACGATCCCGAGAATGAAGACACATGGGGGCTAGAATCAAAAGTAGAAAAGAAAAAGATTCTGCCTAAGATAAAAACTAAAAAGAAATAACTTGAAAATGCCACCTGTGAACTATACCCCGAATAATGGACACTTCTAAAAAAGTGCCCTTATTCGGGGTTTTTGTATTTCATGACCTCGAATCTACATTTATAATTAAACTAACACACAGAGCGAGGTTATAGAGATGTCCAATATTATCTTTACTGAATTCCAAAGGCAACAATTAGAATCCAATCCAAACGTTATGAAGGTATCCGACCGTTCTATTACTTATTCTCAAGATTTTAAATTAGCTGCCGTGAAGGAAAACTTAGCTGGAAAAGGCCCCTACCAAATCTTCACTGAAAAAGGCTTTGATATGGATGTTATCGGCTCTAAGAAGCCTAAACAATGTTTAAAGCGTTGGCGGGGGACCTATGACAAGTATGGCGAAGATGGCTTTTACAAGGAACGTCGGGGAAAGGGATCCACAGGCCGTCCATCAACGAATCATTTATCTGCGGAGGATAAGCTGAAGAAGGCGGAAGCTCGCATTGCGTATTTAGAAGCTGAATTAGACTTCGTAAAAAAGCTAGACGAAGTCGAAAGGCAGGCGAAGAAGAAACGTTAATTCCATCTGAAAAATTCACATTGATCGAACAGACTTTGCGGGAAAAAGGACTGAAGCATCTCATTCAATATTTCTGTAAAATCGCTGGCGTCAGTCGATCCGGTTACTATAACTGGTTAAAGGCAGAGGATACACGCCAACGTAAAGAACAGAAGGACGAGGCAGATTACAAGGTGATCAAGAAAGTATATGATAACCATCAAGGAAAAGTAGGGGCCCTACAGATTAAGATGTTTTTAGAGCACGATGAAAGCATCACAATGAACCACAAGCGCATCCGTCGTCTCATGAAAAAATACAATCTCAAGTGTAAGATACGCGTGGCCAATCCATACAAACAAATCGCAAAAGCAACGCAAGAGCACAAAACCTGTGAAAATAAGCTGGAACGCCACTTCAATCAGGGAGAGCCTCACAAAGTTCTCCTCACGGATATTACATACGTTTATTACGCGGAGGGACGCAAAGCTTATTTATCGGTCATCAAAGATGGAGCGACACGAGAAGCCCTAGCTTATCACCTTTCAACTTCTTTAAAGATGGATTTAGTGTACCAAACGATTGATAAATTGATGGAACGTGAGGACTTTATTCCTCATCCCGAATGTTTGATCCATTCTGATCAAGGCGTGCATTATACACACCCCGACTTCCAAAAGAAGATCAAAGCTTTAGGAATGAACCAATCGGATGTCTCGTCGTGGAAACTGTTGGGACAACGCTCCGATGGAATCCTTTTTTGGACATATGAAGGATGGCATGGACTTTAAATCGTGCTCCTCCATATTTGAAGTCAAGGAAGCAATTCAAGATTACATGGAGTATTACAACAATGAGAGATACCAATGGTCATTAAAAAAGATGACCCCGGCACAATACCGTGGTCACCTTTTAACAGCCTAGGGACTTTTTATTAAACTGTCCATTTTATGGGGTACAGTTCACTGAGAGCAGGTGGCATTTTTATTTTCTTACATGAAGCGAAAAGGTTCCGTTTGTGAGTTTGACACAATAAAATCAACATCCGTACCACACTTCTTCTGCAATCGTCTCTGTAGCTTTGAGGTGATAACCTTTTCAACATGATGGCCTGGATCAATTACTGCCAGTCCCATTTGCTCGGCATCTTGTGCCAAATGAAAAGTGAGATCACCTGTAATATATACATCGGCTTCTTTTTCCTTCGCAGCATGAATATACTTTTCCCCACTCCCCCCTAGCAGAGCAACAGTTTGAATAGTTTGATCAGGGTCACCTACATATCGTAGAGCAGGTACATCATATTGTTCTTTTACTACCTCACAAAGTTCACGGAGTGTTATCTCTTTCGAAAGTCTTCCTACTCTCCCAACACCTATCGATTCACCTTCGTTAACTAATGGATAGAGATCATAGGCAACTTCCTCATATGGGTGAGCCTTTTTCATGGCTTTAAGGGTTTTAGCAAGCTTTGTTTTTGGTACGATGGTTTCTACACGATGCTCATCAACTCTTTCTATTGCGCCTTGCTTGCCAATAAATGGGTTCGTACCGTCTAAAGGCTTAAATGTACCTTGACCTGCTGATTGAAACGTACAGTGGCTGTAAGCCCCTATATGGCCAGCTCCTGCTTCGCTTAGAGCATTTCTTAAACCTTCAGAATAATCTTCAGGCACGAATACCACTAGCTTAATGAGCTCATCCTTCTCCGTTTCAATTAGTGGCTCTACATTTTGTATGTGTAAAAGCTCTGCCATTACATCATTTACTCCACCAACAGCAACATCTAAATTTGTGTGAGCTGCATATACAGCTATATCATACTGAATAAGCTTTTTAATAATTCTTCCTTTTGGCGTCTCTAGATCGATTTGTTTAAGAGAAGTAAACAATAAAGGGTGATGAGCAATAATTAAGTCAACACTTTTTTCGATTGCTTCATCCACCACATTTTCTAATACGTCCAGTGTAATCATTACTTTAGCCACGGGCTTATTTAATGTACCCACTTGAAGACCTACATTGTCCCAATCGAAGGCATAGTGCTTTGGGGACATCTCCTCGAACTGCTTAATAATAAGGCTTGCTTGTAATGTCATTGTTCTAGAACCTCCTCTAACCAAACTAATTCCTTTTGAAATGATTGAATTTTTTCCTCATCTGGCTGTTTAGAGCAACTGATCTGATGTAATATCCTTTCTTTTTTGCTCCTTTCCACTTGCCATTTCTTCATAAACACGGGACTACGTTCTTTCATTAGCCAGGGGCCGAGCCATAACTGCTTTTCAAAATTTCCTTGGTGATATGCCTGATGAGGATCTCCCTTTTCAGCAACTAATATTTCATAAATATGTCCATTTTCTTCAAGGATCGCTTCATGAACTAACTGATAATGATTTTCGTAAAACCATCTACGAATCGAGCGTGCGTCAATATTCGGCTGGACTATAATTTTTGAAACGCTGCTTAATTTATCTTTGCCACTTTCTAATATATTTCGCACGAGCGGCCCACCCATACCAGCGATCACAACTTGTTCCACCTCATTGTCTTTAAGAACATGTAAACCATCCCCTAACCTTACATCAATGCGATCATCCAATTGATGCGCAGCTACCTCTTGCAAGGCACTTTGATAGGGACCATGGTTCACTTCTCCTGCAACTGCTTTTGCATATCTATCATGAAGACAGACATAACTGGGGAGATAAGCGTGGTCTGAACCGATATCAGCAAAATTTGCTTGTGAAGGTAAGTATTCTGCGACTTTTTTCAGACGAAGTGATAATTGCGTTACATTCATAAGCCATTTTCCTCTCCATAAAGAAAAGCTTTCTGAAAGGTCCAGAAAGCTTTTCTCATGTGATTATTTTTTTTCAGCCAGCCATTGCGCCAGCTTAGCTGCTTGCTCACCTGTGTAAAGACCTGGAGGCATTTGTGAACCTTTACCATTTATAATTATGTCTTGAATTTCTTCAGCAGAGTAACGGCCTCCTACTTTTTGAAGAGACGGACCTACTCCCCCACTTAAGTCTCCACCATGACAGCTTGCGCATTTAGCCTGGAACATCTCTTCTGGACTGGCACTTGCTGTCTCCTCTTGTTGCTTTCCACCATTTTCTTCTGCATCTTGTATTGCCTGTTTTTGGTTAATACCAACTCCTGATATGACGATCATAGCTAGAATTCCCATAACGGCAATAATTGCAAAAGGAATCACAGGGTTTCTCTTCATAGCTTGCATCCTCCTTATGTATTCCCTTTTTAGTGTAACAAATTATCTATCAGGCTATACTTATTTTACTTGAAAACGTCAACTTAGAAAAGGGATATCGTATGAAAACTTTATAAACAATGACAAAGCCAAGCAATAATAATCCAATGAAGCTTAAAATAGTCAAATAACTCCTCTTTCCACGCCAGCCTATCAATAGCATAGGAAGCAATTGATCGTAACTGTTATGTACAAAAAACAGAATAGTGTTTGTGATAGCCTCAATGCTATAAACAGTTATTAAAAATAAGATAAGCAATCCTATAACTAACGACACCTTTGACTTGAACGTAGACTTGTTCCTAAAGCAATGAATACAAATGTCGACAAAAGCCCTGTTTGCAATATGAAGCTGATTTCAGTAAAATAAATGACAAGAAATGAAAGGGGTAACAAAACTAAGATACCTGTTATATAAAGGTAATTTAGCCAGCTTCGACTTCTATGCAACGATATCCCCTTTTATGTATAAAGCAAGGAGAAAATCACAGTACTCATGTGGCAATAGCCGATTTTGCTTCAAATAGTGAATCTCTTTAACGATGGTCTCCATACGGTTATTCACTCCCTAATCACCTGGAAACAGAAGTTATAAAAGAAGGAGGCCCCCACACTAAACTGTTTAGCTGAGGGACCCCTCACTCGACATATAAAGGATTTTATTCCATGAAGTCTTTTAAACGTTTGCTTCTACTAGGGTGTCTAAGTTTGCGGAGTGCTTTTGCTTCTATTTGACGGATACGTTCTCTCGTGACTCCGAAAACTTTCCCGACCTCTTCAAGGGTACGTGTACGACCATCATCTAACCCGAATCGAAGACGAAGCACATTTTCTTCACGGTCAGTTAACGTATCTAACACGTCTTCCAATTGCTCTTTAAGCAATTCATAGGCAGCGTGGTCAGATGGTGAAGTGGCTTCCTGATCTTCAATGAAATCACCGAGGTGTGAATCATCCTCTTCCCCAATAGGTGTTTCAAGTGAGACAGGCTCTTGGGCAATTTTTAGGATTTCACGGACTTTATCCGGAGTAAGTTCCATATCTTGTGCAATTTCTTCCGGAGTCGGTTCACGTCCTAAATCCTGCAGCAGTTGGCGCTGAACACGAATTAATTTATTAATGGTTTCAACCATATGCACTGGAATTCTGATTGTGCGTGCCTGATCAGCTATCGCACGAGTGATGGCTTGTCTAATCCACCATGTCGCATACGTACTAAATTTGTAACCTTTAAGGTAATCAAATTTTTCAACTGCTTTAATCAAGCCCATGTTACCTTCCTGTATTAAGTCCAGGAACAACATGCCTCGGCCTACGTACCTTTTAGCAATACTAACGACCAAACGTAAGTTAGCTTCAGCTAAATCCCGCTTTGCCTCTTCATCGCCTGCTTCTATTCGTTGAGCTAGGCTGATTTCATCCTTTGCTGATAAAAGGTTAACACGACCAATTTCTTTAAGGTACATACGAACAGGATCGTTTATTTTTACTCCTGGCGGTACGCTTAAATCATTCAGGTTAAACTCTTCCTCTTTATTTAACTGCTGCATGCTCGGATCCTGGTCTGAATCACCAATGACCTCAACGCCTTGTTCATTCAGGCGCTCGTAGTATTCATCCATTTGATCAGAGTCTAACTCAAAGCTCGAAAGTTTCTCTGCCACTTCCTCGTAGGCCAGAACTCCTCGCTTTTTACCCATTTCAAGCAATTGCTCTTTTGCCTGTTCCAGGGTCAATTCGCTTTCATTTTCTTTAGAACGTGATGGCTGTTGTTGCTTATCTGCCATGAGTCCCCCTCCTTCCGTCTATCCAATACCAGTTTAATGAGTATTTTTCAACTCTTGTTTACGTCTCAAGATTTCCATTGCAATTTCAGCTGCTTTTATCGGTTCATCGTGTTGTTCAGCACGTTTCAGCTCCGTCTCCAGACTTTTAATATCGACTCGATTACTACTTTCTGATCGAATTCGATGAATGTAATCTTCAATCTCCCTATCTGAAACTTCTTCCTCTGATGAAGGAGACATAGCTAAATGAATAATAAGATTTCTTAACGATTGGTCTTCAATCCGCTCCACAAATTGACTAATATCAGATTCATGACCGTCTTCATAATATGCATAGAGATGCGTGACAATAACCTGATGTTCAGAAATATTGAACGATCCGCCTAATTCTTCTTGAACTTTATCAGCAATGATAGGGTTTTTCAACATATATGCTATCAGCTTTCTCTCCGCATTATGAAAGGCGGGGAGAAGTTTATGATCAACGAAATTTTGCTTTGTAGAATTAGTATGTCGCCTCTGATATATGCTATCCTGATTCGTCATCCGATTTCTAAGCTGCTCTACTTCTTCCTTGAGTGTACCGGTCGACATTTGAAATTCTTCTGCTATTTCGTTTAAATAATGCTCTCTTTCAATTGCCCGGTCTAACTGAGCAACCTCTTGTAATACATTTTCGATATAAGTGATCCGATCTCCTTCTAATTGAAGATTAAAGCTGCGCCTTAAATAACGGATTATAAAAGAAGTATAAGGATCACTTGCATCTAACACCTCACGCTTAAAGCGTTCCCCACCGTACTCTTTAATGAAATCGTCCGGATCCATCCCGTTTGGCAATCGAGCTACATTAGTTTGACAACCCGTTTTTCTTAGTAATTTTGCGGCTTTTACAGCCGCCTCTATCCCAGCATTGTCTCCATCGTAGCAAATGATTACTTTATCAGCATAACGCTTAATAAGCTGTGCTTGAATATCTGAAACGGATGTTCCCATTGTACCTATCCCATTTTGGATGCCTGCTTGGTCAGCCGAAATCACATCGGCATAGCCTTCAAACAAAATGATCGTATTTTGTTTACGAATCGATGCTCGAGCTAGATCAAAGTTATATAAGAGACGTCCCTTCTGAAATAAATCAGTTTCTGGACTGTTCAAATACTTGGGCTCGATTGAACCTGTGGCTCGTCCAGCAAATGCAACCGTTTTACCAAGATGATTGCGGAGTGGGAACATAATTCTGCCTCTAAAGCGATCAAAATATTCACCTTGGTCGTTTGTATTCAAGAGGCCAGCCTTCACCATAGTTTGGGGGTGAAAACCTTTTTTCTCCAAGAATGTAACAACGAAGTCATTTGAACTAGGAGAATAACCTAGTTGATGACGAGTGATTGTATCCTCAGTGAAGCCGCGTTCAAGTAAATATTGATAAGCCTCTTGACCTTCTTTGGAGTTTCGCAGTAAATGGTGATAAAGTTTCGATAACCATTCGTGTGCATCCAATATGCTTTGTGATTCAGGATCTCGTTCTCTTTTTTGCTCTTCATTGTATTGCTCTGGAAGGGGTTGTCCTGTCTGATCAGCCACTTGCTTTACTGCCTGAAGGAAGCTGAATCCTTCTATTTCCATTAGAAAAGAATAGACGTTCCCTCCCTTTCCACATCCAAAGCAATGAAAGATTTGCTTATCACCAGATACGGAAAAGGAAGGAGTACTCTCCCCATGAAAAGGACAAAGTCCGAAGAAGTTCCTGCCCTGCTTCTTTAGTTGGACATATTCGCCTACGACATCAACTATATCCACTGACTTACGAATTTCGTCTACTTTTTCCTCTGGAATGTGTCCTGCCATATTCATCACCAAACTACAAAATTATTCGGGGGAATTGTTTGAAAACCTCCATGGTTCAACAGATCTTTTCAAGAGTTCGTGTAAAGTTCCCGGGTCCTAGTTCGTAAACGCCTTTAGCCCCTTCCACCTTCTCTTATGTTTCATCGTTTGCTGCCTGAGGTATTTTTGATTCATAATTTCGTCTGCATCCCCCTCTGATACTAGTTTACCTCTAGGAGTAATGACATAAACCCCTGACCCGTAAGCAATATAGCTAATGACAAATCTTGGGTAATCACAACATCATTTTTCTCCTGCAGCATTTATGATATAAAGGTCGACAGCTTGTGACCCATGATCAAGGAAAATCCAGTCTTCTCCTGTTTGATCGGTTTTGTAACGATTAATGGTTGCAATGAATGTGGGTGTGACGCTGACCTGCTTACAAACATGAACGATTTCCTCTTGTACTGGACAGCAATCCGCGTCCACCCAAACGTGCGGCTTTTGTTTTAGCATAATTCAATAATTCTACAATAAACGAAAGAATCCTGCTCATTTCCCAATGTTTTATTATTCTGAAAGTAAATAAAGTTTCTATCATTTTTTCACAAATAATAATTATAATACATTTATACATTAAAATCTATACACTTTTATACCTATTTTTTTGATAGGAGTCATCTTTCTCTGTCAATCGGGTTGTTTCGAGCATTGTTTTCTCTTATTTACCAAGCAAAAGCCGCACTAAAAAGCGCGACTTTCGCTAAAATGACTATTATTGTAGTGAACCGTTTCTTAATTTATTCACAATTACATTTGCTGTTTCTTCCACAGCTTTATTAGATACATCAATCACATGGCAGCCAATTTTTTCCACTACATTGTTAAAATGCTCAATTTCCTGGTGAATGCGATCCATATTTGCGTAGCTTGCTTGTTCACCCAACCCGAGTGACTTTAGCCGCTCTTTTCGAATATCATTTAACTTTTGAGGGCTGATCCTAAGTCCAATACATTTACTTGGATCAACTCTAAATAATTCTTCTGGTGGTTCAACTTCAGGGACAATAGGCACGTTAGCGACCTTCAAACGCTTATGAGCCAAGTACTGGGATAACGGAGTTTTCGAAGTACGAGATACACCGATTAAGATAATATCTGCTTTAGATATCCCGCGGGCATCTCTTCCATCATCATATTTAACAGCAAACTCGATTGCTTCCACACGTTTGAAATAATCCTCATCAAGTTTATGAACAAGTCCAGGCTCTAGTCTTGGTTCTGTTTTGAAAAAACGCTGCATAGCATCCATCATCGGGCCCATGATGTCGATACATTCAATATTTTCTTGCTTTGCTCTCTCTAAGAGGTGTTGTCTATATTCTGGCGCTACTAAAGTAAAGCCAATCAATGCTTCATGCTCTTTCGCTTGAGCAATCGTTTCATTAATGGTTCCTTTATCCTCAACGTATGGAATACGCTGGACATCAAACGGACCATCGTCAAATTGGCTGAGGGCTGCCTTTACAACTAGCTCAGCCGTTTCTCCTACAGAATCAGATAGGATATAAATGCATGGCTTCTTCATCTGTCATCCTCCATTTCATAGGAGTTGCTTATAAATGTTGATCTCGTGCAAGCTCCACTAAAGCTTTCGTAATACTTGTTTTAGTTAATCGTCCGACAACCTCAAGTCCTTGGTCGTTTGGCTTAACGACAGGCAGTCCATCAATCTGCTTTTCAATCAGTTTCTGAGCAGCATCGAGGAGCAGGTCGTCTTTTTTACAGATTGATATATTAGGCATTCTAGTCATAATAATATGAACGGGAATTGATGTTAAGTCTTGGTTACCGATGCTCGCCCGAAGCAAGTCTTTCCTTGAGAGGACACCGACTAGCAGTGATTGCTCATTTGTAACAAACAACGTTCCGACGTCCTCAAGAAACATCGCACAAATCGCATCATAGACTGATACATCTTCTTCAACCACTATTGGCAAAGCTTGATATTCATGCACTTTGAATTTTTTAAGCTTTTCAGTCAATAGTTCTGATCCAGTCTTTCCAGTAAAAAAATAGCCGACTCGCGGACGTGCATCTAGAAATCCGGCCATCGTTAAAATGGCTAAATCAGGCCGCAATGTGGCGCGTGTAAGACTTAGATGGTCAGCTATGTTCTCGCCGGTAATCGGCCCATTGTCCTTAACAATTTGGATAATTTGTTCTTGACGGTTGGATAGATCCATTCCTTCACCACCTAATCACTGACTGTGACATACTATTTAATTATTATAACACATTATTAGGGAATAGAAGGTCATTAAAACTGCTGTTTCCATTGAACGGCATTAAAATTAGCAAATAAAGTGATATCGTTAGAAATTTGGTTTAACAGTCCTAAACGATTCATTTTCACTTTTTCATTTTCCGCCATGACCATGGTTTGGTCAAAAAATGAATGGATAGGTTCAGTAAGCTCTGCCAGTTTACGTAAGGCCTTTTCAGGTTGTTGATTCTCCATTAAATTCAGATAATCTTCATGAATATGCTGATGGACCTTACTAAGTTCAACCTCGGAGTTATTTTCAAAAAGATCTGGATCTACAGTATATGTGTTTGCTTTTTTTGCTAAGTTTAAAACACGCCCTAATGCTTCTTGAGTCGATTTAAAATCAGGATCCTGACGTTTATCTGCTAAGATTTTTGATTTCTCTAAGGTTACAGGGTAAACATGGATGCCACCTGCTAACACAGCTTCTATTATGTCGGAAGCAACATCGCCATCCTTTAACAAATAAGAGGCACGAACTTTAAAGAACTCCTGAACGTCCTGCCTCACATCGGTTTCGCCGCGCGATGTAAGATTAAGGTCAGTGTATAGATCATGAACAATGTTCAACAGTTCCTCCACTTCGATTGCCCAGTTACTTTTCTTCAAAATTTGCAGGACACCTAGCGCTTGACGCCTTAATCCATAAGGATCTTGGGAACCAGTCGGGATAATTCCAATCGAGATGGATCCAATAATTGTATCTAATTTATCTGCAATGCTGACGATGGAACCAGCAGTTGTAACGGGCAATTCTCCGCCTGCCTGTGTTGGCATATAATGTTCCCTTATCGCAACAGCAACTTCTTCCTCTTCCCCAAATAAGCGGGCATACTTTTCTCCCATGATCCCTTGAAGTTCGGAAAATTCATCAACCATATGTGTGACCAAATCAAACTTACAAAGCTGTGCTGCTCTTAAGGTGTTTCCTGTTTCTGCTTTAGATAATTTAAGGAGAGAACTGATTTTACCAGATATCGTTTTGACTCGGTCAACTTTATCAGCTAATGTGCCTAGTTCTTCCTGGTACACCATTCTTTCGAGCTTAGCCAGTTTTTCTTCAAGTGTCCCCTTTTGATCTTCTCTATAGAAGAATTGGGCATCAGACAGGCGTGCCTTCAACACCTTCTCATTCCCTTTTGCTACTGTATCGAGATGTTCATCATTGCCGTTACGGACAGCCACAAAATGAGGCAGCAGGCTTCCATCCTTCGACCGAACAGGAAAATAGCGTTGGTGCTCCTTCATCGATGTAATAAGTGCTTCTTCAGGAACTTCTAGAAACTCTTCACTAAATGAACCGCTAAAAACAGTAGGATATTCAACTAAGTGGTTTACCTCATTGAGAAGCTCTTCATCTTTCATAATTGTCCAATTCTTCACTTTCTCAAGCTCATCTAGCTGATTAACTATTACCTGCTTCCGTTTACCCTTTTCGGCAAAGACATATTCTTGACCCATAACCATTTCATACTCATCTGCTTTAGCAACCGTCGCCTTATCCCCTAAGAAGCGATGGCCATAGGTGGTTTTCCCTGTTGTAACATTTTCTATTTCAAAAGGAATAACTGTTTCACCATATAAAGCAACGACCCAGCGTATCGGCCGGATGAAACGTAAGTCATAACTTCCCCATCTCATATTCTTAGGAAAGTTTAAGCTTAAAAGTACTTCTTTGAAGCCTGTTAACAGCTCGAGTGAAGATTCACCTTTAATAAATTTGTTTACGTGAGCATATTCGATGCCTTTAATCTCTTTAAAGTAAATGTCATCAACCGTCTGACCCTGTCCTTTAGAAAAACCAATTGCTGCTTTAGACCAATTTCCTTCTTCATCTAAAGCAATTTTTTTAGCTGGGCCCTTCGCTTCCTCTTCTATATCCGGCTGTTGCTCTGCAACTTCCGATATGCTAATTGCTAATCGTCTAGGTGTTGCATATCCCTTTATTGTCCCGTAAGGTATCCGATTTTCTTTGAACCAGGCTTCCGTGTTGCTTGTTAATTGGTTTAAGGCATCATCAATAAATCTTGCAGGCATTTCTTCCAATCCAAGCTCGAATAAAACTGTTTTACTCATGACTTCCTTCCCCCTTTAACATTGGAAAGCCTAGTTTTTCTCTTTCATCGACGTATGTTTTAGCGATTTTACGCGCTAAGTTTCTAACCCTTGAAATATAGCCCGTTCGTTCTGTAACCGAGATAACGCCTTTAGCATCTAACAGGTTAAAGGTGTGTGAGCATTTTAATACATAATCGTAAGCAGGAAAGACGAGTCCAGCTTCCATAATTCGTTTAGCCTCTTTTTCATAAATAGAAAAGAGCTCAAAGAGCATGTCATCATCGGATTGCTCAAATGTATAAATAGAATGTTCATATTCAGGCTGTGTGTAAATATCTCCTACGGTAACGCCATCTGTCCATTCTAACTCAAAGACATTTTCTTTATCTTGAATATATGAAGCCAGCCGCTCCAGACCATAGGTGATTTCTGCTGATACTGGACGTGCTTCCAGTCCGCCGATTTGCTGGAAATAGGTGAACTGGGTAATTTCCATCCCATCAAGCCATACTTCCCATCCAAGTCCTGCAGCGCCTAATGTTGGGTTTTCCCAGTTGTCTTCAACGAAGCGGATATCATGCTTTGCCGGATCAACGCCTAACGCTTTCAGAGAATCCAAGTATAGCTCTTGAATGTTGTCAGGTGACGGCTTCATAATCACTTGAAATTGATGATGCTGGTAAAGACGGTTGGGGTTCTGGCCATATCTTCCATCTGCTGGTCTTCTTGAGGGCTCGACATAAGCGACATTCCAAGGTTCAGGACCTAGGCTTCTAAGTAAAGTCATCGGCGACATTGTACCTGCACCCTTTTCGGTATCGTAGGCTTGCATTAGCAAGCAACCTTCTTTCGACCAATGGTTTTGTAATGTTTGGATCATTGTTTGGATGTTCAAATTTTCGTACCTCCTCATTCATTTGGACATGAATCGTTTGAGAACATAAAGAAACCCCGTCCCTATGCCATTCATTAGACATAGGGACGGGGTTTCCGCGGTTCCACCCTACTTGCCTGCTTTTGATTAACAAATGCAAGCCGCTTTGTAACGTTCTTTGCTCCAGAATGCCTTCGCCGAGTTACACTACCTGACTTTCACCATCACAGGTTCGCTTCAAAAATGTAAGCATTCGACTACTACTTTCCTTCATAGCAACAGTTTATATAGTAATGAAATCATACTGAATCCACGTAGGTTTGTCAATCATTTAAGCAGATCCAGTTGTTTAAGAAATTTTTTTGACTTAAGAAGATAGCCGCCATAACGATCATAATATTCGTCGAGAAGCTGGCGTAACTTCTTCTTATTTTCTTCTTTCATTGAGATTTGCCCTAGTCTCTTTACATCCATATGTAGAAATACACGCAGCAACTGTGCCAAAGGATCAGACAAACCATAGGCTTCTGGATCTAAATGTTTACAGCGATTGCACAGTAAGCCGCCTTCTCTGATCGAAAAGGCGAAAGGCCCCTGTTCATTACCACAACTCATACAACCATTCACACTCGGAGCAAAGCCGCCCTTTTTATACAGCTTTAACTCATACATCATGGAGAGAATCTCTGGATCCTTCCCTTCAGCCATCCATAACAATGATTGTAAAAATTGTTCATAAATAAAGGGATCAGGCTGCTTCTCATCCATTAACTTATCGGTTAATTCAGCCATGTAAGAAGCATAGGCAGTTTGAACAATATCTTCGCGTATAGAACGAAGCGAAGCCATGACTTCTCCTTGGCTTAAAGAGCCTAAACCTGATCCAATGTGTATTAAATAATAACCATGAATAAAAGGCTGGGTCACGGAGGCCATCCGGCTTTTCGGCTTTTTAGCCCCTCTAGCCATGACCCCGATTTTCCCCTTTTCTCTAGTCAAAAGTGTAACGATCTTGTGCGTTTCCCCATAATCTCTTGTTCGAATGACAATGCCTTCTACTTTTTCTAACAAAGCATTCACCTGCTCTTGTTATTGCCCGTCGTTTTCCTCAATCTGCCCCGTCCCAGCTGAAACATATCCCTGTTCTGATGATTCACCTTTCATTTCCAGTTCCTTCATTAGCAAATAGGTTTCTATGTTTCCTGTTTGTCTAAACACATTCCAAGACATATCGTGCACAAGAAACACCGCCTTTCATATTATCGTAAATAAAGAAATGTCATGACATACTTAGGTTGCTTCATATGAGAAAAACGATAAGGCTTAATTTTTTCCAAATCTAATATTCATCTTCGTTATAGCCGAAATCACTAAGCTGAACTTGACGGTTGCGCCAATCCTTTTGAACTTTAACCCAAAGCTCTAAATATACCCGGCTTCCTAACAACGCCTCTATATCTTTGCGGGCTCGTTGTCCAACTTCCTTCAGCATGCTTCCTTGCTTGCCAATAATAATCCCTTTTTGAGATTTACGCTCTACAATGATAGCCGCTTGAACATAGACGGCATTAGAATCTTTTCGAGGTTCTATACTCTCTATGACTACAGCAATCGAGTGGGGGATTTCTTCACGTGTTAAGTGCAGCACTTTTTCTCTAATAAACTCACTAATAACAAATCGTTCAGGGTGATCCGTAATTTGATCTTCAGGATAAAACTGTGGTCCCTCTGGAAGATGTCCTTTAATTACATGAAGCAAGTGATTAACATTGTTTCCTTCCAGTGCAGAAATCGGAATAATTTCTTCAAAATCAAACTTCTCTCGGTATTGATCAATGAGCGGAAGCAGTTGATCAGGATGAACACGATCTATTTTATTGATAACTAAAAAAACTGGCTTGTCCACTCGTTGTAGCCGCTCAATGATAAACTGATCACCACGGCCAAACCCCTCTTCAGCATTTATCATAAACATAATCGTATCCACTTCATTTAACGTACTTTCAGCAACATTGACCATATAATCCCCAAGCTTATGCTTCGGCTTATGGATACCAGGCGTGTCGATAAACACCATTTGTGCATCCTTCTCCGTCAGCACACCCTGTATTTTATTTCTTGTGGTTTGAGGTTTGTCACTCATAATCGCGATTTTCTCGCCTATAACATGGTTCATAAATGTTGATTTCCCCACATTTGGCCGTCCTATTATTGCAACGAAACCTGACTTGAATTGTTCTTCCATAACTGTTCCTCCATAAAAACATCATTCTTTTATTATAATAACAACATCTTCGGCAGAAAAATACACATACCGATCAAAATTGAAGCGATCGCCGCTATGAGTACAGCTGCTGCAGCCATATCCTTAATGATACGTGCTAGCGGATGTTGCTCTGGTGCTAAATAGTCGATAACTCTTTCAATACTCGAATTAATGACCTCAAGTGTCAGAACAAGAGCAATGATGGTTATCAAAATCGCCCACTCAATCCATGAGATTAGGAGCCACACTCCCATTAGACAGGCAAGACCAGCAATTAAGAGATGAATTCGAAAGTTTCTTTCCCTTAAAAAGACTTCTTTCAGCCCATTTATCGCAAACCGTAAGCCAATAAACTTCCTCTGTTTACGTCCTGCTGAGTCCATACTCATGTAAAATTTCCTCTTGCCTTGCGAACATTTTCTTTTCATCTTCTTCATCTAAATGATCATAGCCAAGCAGATGTAAAAATCCATGTAGAGCCAAAAATCCTAACTCTCTCTCTAGCGAATGTCCATAATCTACCGCCTGGTCTTTCGCCTTATCTACAGAGATAATTATATCACCGAGCATCGTAGGCAGTTCCTCATTTTGCACTTCGATTTCCCCTTCGCCTAATTCTTGCATAGCAAAGGAGATCACATCTGTAGGTTGATCCTTGTGCCTGTAATTCCTGTTTAACTCCTGAATATCATCATTGCCTACAAACGATATCGAAACCTCAGACTCATCCGGTACCTTCTCCTTCCCTGCTGCAAATTCAATCACTCTCTGAATAAGATCAATGTAAGCTTCGTCTATTGATTCAGTTTCATCTTGAAAATCAATCTCGATCATTTATTTAGTCTCCTTTACTAACGTTTAGATTCTTTCATTCACGTCTCCACTATACAAAGAATGGATGAGCCCATGAATACTTTTCGAAAGAAGTGAATAAAACAAATAATGTAGTTAAACATTTGGTCCCAAGTGACACCTACATCAGCCTTCACAATCTCCTTTCTAACAAACATAGCCTCCTGCTAATTAACAACACATTTACATAAGAAATAAGACCCGCTTGCCGGGTCTTAAGATGGGTCGTTCTCGTATGCATCAATAATTCTTTGGACGAGTGGGTGCCTTACCACATCTGTTTGATCCAAGTGAATAAACGCAGAACCCTTCACTTTACCAAGCTTCTGCTCAGCAACTTTAAGCCCTGATGTTACTCCTTTTGGAAGGTCCACTTGGGTAATATCACCTGTTATAATCATTTTTGATCCAAAGCCAAGACGCGTTAAAAACATTTTCATTTGTTCAGGTGTCGTATTCTGTGCTTCATCTAGAATAGCGAAGGCATCATCGAGTGTCCGCCCCCTCATATAAGCAAGGGGAGCAATTTCAATTGTTCCTCTGTCAATTAATCTTGCTGTATGTTCTGCTCCAAATACATCGTGTAAAGAATCATATAATGGTCGGAGATAAGGATCCACCTTCTCCTTTAAATCCCCCGGTAAGAAACCTAAACTTTCTCCAGCTTCTACAGCCGGACGTGTAAGGATAATTCTTTTCACATCTCCATTTTTAAGGGCATTGACAGCCATTACAACGGCTAAATACGTTTTCCCGGTACCAGCTGGACCGATCCCAAATACAAGATCATGTTTCTTTATCGCAGAGACATATCTCCGCTGACCGAGGGTTTTGACTCGGACAGACTTCCCTTTAGCATTTTTTGTGATTTCGTCTTCGAAAAGAGCTTCAAACTGATTGATTTTGCCTTTTTTAGCGAGATCAACAGCATAAACGATATCACGTTCCGTAATTGATAACCCTTTACGAATAACTGCTAAAACGGCAAGCAGGATGTCTTCAACTAATTGAACATGTTCTGCCTCGCCAGAAACATTAACCCGTTCACCGCGGGAAATAATAGACACGTTTAATTGTTCTTCAATTTGCTTTAAATTTCTATCCTCTGTACCAAACAGGGCCAACGCTTCTGTTGGATTATTTAATTGGATATCTATCGTTTTTAAGTTTCCTTGCATACTCAATCTCCTTGGGTTATATACTTGGTCACCGCAATGTTTTCATGCACTTTAAATAAAAGGATTAATTTTACTTTACCATGCTCCTCACGCTCGTGCAAAACTTTTTCCTCTATAATTTCAGCCTCTTCAGACAACTGTTGTATTAAAGTTCGTTTAGCAGTTAGGGTCCCTTGTTCAATAATCTGTTCTGAAGTACGTTCATTCATGTTAGAATCTTCTGGATACATATTTTTCACTTGAAATTTAAAAGGTAACTCCCAACCGAACACTTCCCACTGCTTTTCATCTTTCTCTATTCTCGCGCCCTTTGTATCATCATTCCACCAACCCCAAAGCGGAATACGTAACGACCCAATACTTAGAGCATAAGAGGATGACTTTTCCCCGTCTGTAAGTTGAAGCTGTTGTTTAGAAGGAACTTGCACTTCCGCTTTGTACCACGTTTCAGCAATAACTTCTCCTTCAGCCTCAATATATTCGTCGCTGTCTTCTTCGAGTTCACCTGTAGCCAATTTTGTTCCTTTTTCAACAACTTCATTAACAGAAACTAACGGCCTGCCTTTTGTGATAAACATTTTTGTTATCATGCCCTTTTTTGCTGCAACTAAATCAGCTGGTCTTGTTGTTTCGTCTGGATCTTGCCTCGTTTTCATAACTCCATATAGCTGATAACTTGTCCCCTTCTTCTTCACACCAATCCATAGCAGGTCGGGTATATCCTCTAGCAAAAGCCTTTGTACTTCATTAGGATCCTTCATACCGATTGTTAGTTTTCCTTCGTTTACACCATATTCCTCTAACTGACTTTCAACAGTAGCCTCAAGTTCAGGTGGTAATCCCTCTATTTCCACTGACCACAACGTATTTGCGAGTAAAAGTAAAGCAAAAATACCACAAATAAAAGCGGCGAGCACAGCTTTTTTTGTAATCATACGTTGATATAAAAATGGTATTCCTTTACGGTTAACTATTTTGATTTTACAACGGTATTTTTTCCGAAGTTTTCGATAGATTGTCCAATCTTTGAGTCGTATGGTCATTTCAACTTCGTTTGGGGAAATGTGTTTTACATTTGTAATGTAGGTTCCTTCCCTCGTACAGGCTTGAAGGAATGCTTCTATCAACGCCCCCTTTACATGCACCGTGACTAATCCATAAAAATAGTCCAACTGGTGTCTCGCCATTATTTCCCTCCTTTCTCTTGTTCAGTAAAGAACTCTACAGTATCAAGAGTTCCTTCTAAAAGCAGTTCTTCCTTGAGCATCATCTTTATCCGTAATTCTTTTCCTTTGATGGAGATGTGGCCATCACGATATTTCAAGCGGACTTCTTGATCGGAAAAGTGTAACAGTCCTGTATGATTTTCTATGTAGGCATGGATCGACCCAATCGTTGTTATACGCGGAAGATCGAGCATAACATCAGAAGGTAAATCGAAATAACGGCCGACCCATGAACGAAGTTGTTTTTGCCATTTCACCATTCGATTTTCCTCCTTTCTCTTATACATACGAAAAACGCACGAATTGTATCACTACAATTCGTGCGTTTTTTTATCTTTTTCTTGGATGTGAACGATGCGGCCTATGAGCTCTAGGTGGTCCTAAGACTTCTGACATAATAATTCCCTCTGCCAATCTTTTTTTATCCCACTGAATTGAATTGCTGAAAACACTCTTTCTTTTCATTGAGTCGTCATCCTGTTGATCGTCTACATGATGATCAAATTCTTCATTTGTTTGAGAGAACGGGGTAGCTTGCTGTCCACGTTCCTTCTGGTACTCTCTCATCTCATCCAATCGTTTTTGTTTTTCCTCGTAATACTCTTTCATTCGACCGTCACTGGTAGAAGCGGTTTCTTTCATTTCTTCAGGCTCCTGGGTCATTGTAGGCTGCTGTGAATTGGTCGGTCCTGAAGGGAAACTTGATCGTTTCGGATGTTTTGGTTTCTCTTCTTCTTTCTTATTCAAGCGAGAGACAAAGCTGATTATCCCACCTATGACCGCAGCCACGATGACAATATTACTAAATAGTAATTCAAGAATATCTCCCATACAAATTCCCCTTTACGGTGTTAGGAAAATGATTATTCATCTTTATCCTTATCCATGTCACCTAATGTTTGTCTCATGTCAGTATCGGCATTAATATTTTGGTAGTTCATATAATCCATGACACCCATTTTACCTGAGCGTAGTGCCTCGGCAAGTGCTTGAGGAACTTCAGCTTCCGACTCAACCACCTTAGCTTGCATCTCTTGAACACGAGCGCGCATCTCTTGCTCTTGGGCAATGGCCATAGCCCGACGTTCTTCCGCTTTTGCCTGCGCAATATTCTTGTCAGCTTCAGCCTGATCTGTTTGTAGCATAGCGCCAATGTTCTTACCAATATCAATATCAGCTATATCAATAGAAAGAATTTCAAATGCTGTGCCCGCATCCAATCCTTTTCCTAAAACATTTTGCGAAATCCGATCGGGGTTCTCTAAAACTTTATTGTGGTTTACACTTGACCCTATCGTAGATACGATCCCCTCACCAACACGTGCGATAACTGTGTCCTCACCAGCACCACCGACAAGACGATCGATATTCGCACGAACTGTAATACGCGCTTTAGCTTTGACCTCGATACCATCAATAGCTACACCGGCAATGAACGGTGTTTCAATCACTTTCGGGTTAACACTCATTTGAACCGCCTCTAAAACATCTCGGCCTGCAAGATCAATTGCGGCGCATCTTTCAAAACTTAGTTCAATATTTGCACGTTGGGCAGCGATCAGGGCATTTACGACGCGGTCAACGTTACCACCCGCTAAGTAATGGCTTTCGAGCTGGTTTGTATCGACAGTTACCCCTGCTTTATGTGCTTTAATCATCGGGTTAATGACCCTAGAAGGAATAACCCTTCTTAACCGCATCCCTACTAGTGTAAAGATACTTACTTTTACGCCAGCAGCCAAGGCGCTAATCCAAAGCATTACCGGAATAAATGTAAATAGAACAGCGATAACAATAATAATGATCCCAATAATAATAATGGGCATAAGTTCTTCTAATGACATGATTTCTTCCCCCTAAAAATTTAGTTTATGGCACGAACAACAATCCTAGCTCCTTCTATTTTAACAATTTTAATCGGCTGATCAGCACCAATAAAGCTGCCTTCTGACACTACATCCATCCGTTCCTCATCAATCAAGGCGGTACCAGATGGCCTGAGCGGTGTGATGGTCTCTCCCTCCATGCCAATTAGTTCAAGCCGATTTACGGTGGAAACGTAGCCTTTCTCCGCTGATGTCGAATCATTGAGAATCACATGCCGAAAAAAACCACGTTCAAATCCGATCGTTTTAATAAGAATAATTGAAACGATGATGGTTATTAGTAAGGCAATGCCAATACTCAAGGCCATATGTCCCATATCAGCTGACGATAGCATCAGGGAAGCAACAACGGCAGCAATACCCGCAATCCCGGCGATGCCACCGGGTAAAAACAGTTCGGCAACAATCAAGCCAATCCCTAAAACGAGAAGGATGATGGCTTCATAACCAGCCAATCCAGCGACAATATGACCGTAAAAAAATAGAACTAATGATAATACTCCCATAATTCCTGGTATTCCAAATCCAGGTGAATACAATTCAACGACCAACCCAAGGCTGGCAATTGATAAAAGAATTGGGATGACTACAGGATGTGTAAGGAAGCGGGCAAAGTTTTCAGCAAGAGTTGGGCTCGTTTCAACCACTTTAGCGTTACTAAAACCGATCTCATTAAGTAATTCAACACGATCTTTCACAATTCCTTCCGCATAACCTACTTCAACAGCTTCTGAAGGACCAAGAGTTAAAAATTCACCCTCAGCAGCACCATATTTAGGAAGGTCTACGTTGCTGTCCGCCATGGCCCGTGCATACAATGGATCCCTCCCATTTGCCTCTGCAGCTGAAACCATCGCAGAAATCCATGCAGATTGGGCTTTTTTATCAGCAGCTGTACCGTCAGAATTAATCACACCTGAGGCACCCATCGTCGCTTGAGGCTTCATATAAATTTGATCTGTACTAAGCGCGATATAAGAACCTGCTGAATAAGCACGGCTTGCAATAAAAGCTGTATTAGGAATGTCGAGGCCTGCTAACAGTTCCCCTATTGTTCCAGCAGCATCTACCCTCCCTCCAGGGGTATCAATTTCAAATATGATATGGTCGGCGCCCTTTTCAATGGCTTCACTCGTCGTTCGCTGTAGAAAAGACACCATCCCTCTTTCAACGGTATTTTCAACAGGTATGATATACACCTGCTTTCCTTCACCTTCCGCTTGAACATGATCACTCCATTGATAAACCGCGAGAAAAGCCATTGTTAATAGCAGCGAACTTAAAAAAACAAGACGGATTGACCGCTTCAAACGATTCACCTCCTTATTTGGCCTGCTCTGGATACTATTTATACGTGACAATTATGTGAAAAGTTTCATTAATTATAAAAAGGTCTCTCTTTTTTATAAAGAGAGACCTTTACCAATTAAGATAATTGCTTAAGTACGAGTTTATTCACCTTAGAGCCTTCTGTTTTGCCCTTTACTTTGGGCATAACAGCGCTCATAACTTTACCCATGTCGCCCTTAGATGAAGCTCCTACTTCTACAATTGTTTCTTGAACGATTTGTTCAAGTTCTTCTTCTGTGAGCTGTTTTGGCATATATACTTGTAAAATCTCAATTTCTTCATTAAGTCCTTCTACAAGATCTTCGCGTCCAGCTTCTTTAAACTCTTGGAGGGAATCTTTTCTCTGTTTTACCTCGCGAGATAAAACAGTAAGTTCTTCGTCTTCCGATAGATCCTTACCCAGTTTGATCGCTTCGTTTTGCATCGAAGCTTTGACCATACGAATGACACCAAGGGTTTTCTTATCCTTTGCCTTCATCGCTGCCTTCATATCCTGGTTTAGACGTTCTAGAATTGACATCTACTTACACCCTCTTTTAATCACTTGCGCTTTCTAGCGGCCTCAGACTTTTTCTTGCGGCGTACGCTAGGCTTATCGTAATATTCACGTTTACGATATTCAGATAATGCACCGCTTTTCGATACATCGCGCTTGAAGCGACGAAGAGCATCTTCAAGAGACTCGTTTTTACGAACGCGAGTTGTTTTTGACATGCTATTTCCCTCCCTCCAAAGCAAAAAAACTGTTTCTGTATAGCATGAGGGTCTCCCACACCTTCGATAATTATATTATATTGCTAACATATGGTCAACTTTTTTTATTATTGTTATGATGAAAAATATCGTATAACTGAGTAGAATCACCCAGCTTTAAGTAGCTGGACCTTCCGAGGTATAGTGGAATATGCAATTTACTAAAATCAGGCAGCCCATTTTCTTTAAATAAATTACTGTCGTAGTGACAAGCTGTTATTTTGCCAATTACCCAATCATGATCACCTGTTGGAACCGTTTGCTGAAGCTCACACTCATAGGCTAGATAAGCTCGTTTCAAAAGAGGAAAACCAACGTTAGCTTCATACCACTTTTGATTATAGTCTTGCACTTTATTGGTAGACGACCCAGTAACACTCCCACTGTATTGAATAAATGATGCTTCTTCAAAAGGAAGAAAATTTATAGTGAATGCTTTATTTTTAATTATATGCTCATATGTAAACCGTTCACGGCCAATTGCCACACCATATATTGGCGGGTCGATAGATAAATAGCTATGCCATCCTGCTGCCATAAAATTTGTCTCTTCTTCATTTTTGACACCCACAACAGCTACCATCCCGGGGTAGCTGTGCATTTTTATATGCTCCTGCTTTTCCATATAACCCACCTCAACTCTCACTGTAGAATCGATTAAAAGGAAGGCTGCTTACAAAATTGCAAGCAGCCTTCTTATAAAAGAAGTATATAATTCAATGAACAGTTTAGTTTTGAGCGACTGATTTACTTAATAATCAGATGACCCTTTTCCACCACTTACAATGGCAATCCCAGCGCTGGCACCGATACGAGTTGCTCCCGCCTCGATAACAGCTCTCGCACCATCATAATCCCGGACGCCTCCAGATGCTTTCACACCTAGATTAGGGCCAACTGTTTTACGCATCAAACTAACATCCTCAACGGTTGCTCCGCCGCCTGAGAACCCTGTCGATGTTTTAACAAAGTCAGCACCGCTTTCCTTCGTAAGCTGCGAGGCTGTTACCTTCTCTTCATCTGTCAATAATGAAGTTTCAATAATGACTTTAACTAACGATTTTCCTTTTGCTTCCTTTACAACCGCTTCAATATCTGCCTTGACAACTTCCGTATTTCCAGATTTCAGCTCACCAACATTTATAACCATATCAACTTCTGTAGCCCCATTCTCAATAGCTTGGCGAGTTTCAAATACTTTAGTTTCTGTTGTTGTGGCACCTAATGGAAAACCGATTACGGTACATACTTTTACATCCGTACCTTTAAGTAGTTCTGAACAGTACTCTACCCAATGTGGATTAACGCAAACAGACATAAAGTCGTATTCTTTAGCTTCCTTACAAATTTCAGTAATTTTTGCTTTTGGCGTATCTGGTTTCAATTGTGTATGATCAATCATTTTTGCAAGATTATGTTCCATTGAAACACTTCCCTTCACTTAGTTGTTCGTACATCTATTGTATCATAGCATGTCTTTTTCCAAAAGGCGAGGACACTGAAAAGGCTGTCATTAGAAACATGCCACTACGAGAACGATCGTGACATGTTCATGTTACTGTTCCTCCAGTTGGTAAGACAAACTAGACAAAAAGTATAGAGGGGCTGTTTCCATCCGCAAAATTCTTGGTCCTAAGCGAACAGGCAAGAATCCACTTGCAAATAGCTTATCCGCTTCTCCTGGAGTGAAACCGCCCTCTGGGCCAAAAATAATGATCACCCGTTGATTGTCCTTAATCACATGTAGACGACTAGATAAAGAATGAGATCTCACTGATCTTGCCTCATTTTCATGAGCGATTAATTTAACATCATATGAATCATTTTGTTCTATTATTTCAGAAAGCGTCATCACATCTAATACAGAGGGGACCTTCGCACGTTCAGATTGTTCACTTGCTTCTTTAGCAATCTTTTTCAGCCGTGTAAGTTTCTTATTCGCTTTCTTTGCGTCCCATTTGGCAACTGATCGCTCGGCGTCGAAGGGAATAAAAAAATCGGCTCCAAGCTCGGTACCCTTTTGAACCACTTGCTCGAGCTTATCGCCTTTTCCTAGGCTTTGAACAATGGTAACCTCAACCGGAAGTTCTTTATTTTCATCGAGCCAATCTATGATAGAACAAAGAACCTCCTGCTCTGCAGCAACGATTTCACAAAGGGCAGGTCCACGCTCAGGATGGACACAAATGAGAGAGTCTTCCTTTTTCATCCTCATTACCTTTACTATGTGGTGCACGTCGTCCCCTTTAATAACTACCCTGTCTTCTTCCCAGTTCGCTTGATCAATAAAATATCGTTGCATCTCCATTCACCTTATTCTGGCTTTCTAGCAATGATTGAGATCCAGTCTTCCATTCTGTTCGTTTCAATAATCTCAAAACCGGCTTGCTCAAGTCGACTCTTTACGAGATGTTTTTTCCCTTCAATAATTCCTGAAGTAAGAAAATATCCATTCGGCTTAAGTTGGCTATAGGCATCGTCAACAAATTGAATAATAATTTCAGCTAGTATATTTGAAACAATCAAATCTGCCTCAACCGTGACACCTTGCATCAGGTTGTTTTTAGTTGACGTTACCTTATCGGCTACTTGGTTTAGTTGAGCGTTATCCATTGTGCTTTTGACTGCGATCTCATCAAGATCGAAAGCATGAACCTGAGCGGAACCTAGCAGAACAGAGGCAACACTCAACACGCCCGACCCCGAACCAACATCAAGGACTACATCCCCTGGCGCTAAATATCGTTCTAAAGCTTGCAGACTCAACACCGTGGTAGGGTGGGTTCCTGTTCCAAATGCCATTCCTGGATCCATTTCGATAATTAACTCGTCACTTTGTACGGGTGTATAGTCTTCCCATGTAGGAATGATTGTAATCCTTTCTGAAATTTTAACTGGCTTATAATACTTCTTCCAGGCTGTCGCCCAGTCTTCTTCTTGGATTTCGGTAAGTGTTACTTCATTACGACCGATCTCAATGTCAAACTCTTTTAAATGATTAACAGACTGCTTCACTGCATCAACGGTCTCTGATAGAAAACTATTGACAGGCAAATAAGCTTTTACGTAAACCCCTTCTTCAGGATAATCTTCAGGATTAAGTTCATAAACTTCACCAAGTCCTGTTACCTCTTTTATCATATCCTGTGGGTCTTCGATCACAACACCGCTTGCTCCAGATTCATGCAAGATGTTTGAGACAGGTTCAATCGCTTCGTTTGTTGTGTGAATACAAATTTCGGACCACTTCATCTAATCAACTCACTTTTCATAGGAATTATGTAAAAAAAGAGTGCCAGGAACTTTGGCACAGGTAGTATTTATTAACCTACCAATTCATCCATACGTCCAGACACTCTTTTGCTGATAACATCATTCACCTTTAAATGCACGTTTCATACGCTCAAAAAATGTTCCGTGCTGTTCTTCCGTTGCCTCATTACCGCTAATATCATTGAACTCGCGAATCAGTTCACGTTGACGATCTGTTAAATTCTTCGGTGTGATGACACGCATTTTCACATGTTGATCTCCGTGTCCACGACCGTGAACATTTGGTGATCCTTTATCTTTCAAACGGAATGTCTTTCCTGTTTGAGTCCCAGCCGGCACTTTAAGCATAACTTTACCGTGCACTGTAGGTACTTCAATTTCGTCACCTAAAGCTGCTTGAGCAAAAGTCAGCGGCATTTCACAAAAGATATGGTCCTGTTCACGCTCAAAAAATTCATCAGGCTGTACACGAATGACAACGAACAGATCCCCTGCTGGGCCACCGTTTACACCGGCTTCCCCTTTTCCGGGTACGCGAATTTGTTGTCCTTCATCAATACCCGCCGGGATATCAATGTGGATTTTGTTTCGCTTCGTTACGCGGCCATCTCCACCGCAAGTATTACATTTCTCTTTAATGATTTGCCCGCTTCCTTGACAATGGTGACATACTCTACGATTGACAACACGGCCAAACGGGGTGTTTTGCTCCTGGTTAATTTGCCCGCTTCCTTGACAATGTGAACATGTTTCAGGGGACGTCCCAGGTTTAGCACCAGATCCGTCACACGTGTCACAAGACTCCTCGACAGGAATCTCAACATCAGTACTTTTGCCGAAAATCGCTTCCTCAAACTGTAATGTCATAGAATATTGAAGGTCAGCACCCTTACGTGGAGCATTAGGGTCACGTCGACGACCGCCACCTCCGAAGAACATGTCGAAAATATCTCCGAAGCCTCCGAAATCTTCAGCACCGCCGAAACCGCCAAATCCTTGTCCTTGTGGGCCAGCATGCCCAAATTGATCATATTGGCTGCGCTTTTGTTGATCACTTAACATTTCATAAGCTTCTTTAGCTTCTTTAAATTTATCAGATGCGTTTTCTTCCTCACTAACATCTGGATGATATTGACGTGCTAGCTTGCGGTAGGCCTTCTTTATTTCTTGTTGAGAGGCATCCTTTGATACACCTAGCACTTCATAATAATCACGTTTACTCACTTGTTGATCACTCTCCCAGGCGCTATTACATAAGATTTATATTACCATTTTCTTTTCGTTTCAAGCAAGTCGTTTATCATTAAGACACACGTGAAAAAAGTCAAAGTCAAGAAGATCCTGACTTTGACTTTTCACTACTTGCTTACTTTTTATTTTCGTCTTCGTTTACTTCTTCGTAGTCTGCATCTACTACATCATCTTCAGTACCTGACTGTTCTCCTTGAGCAGCTTCAGCTTGTTGCTGTGCTTGTTCGTAAAGTTTGACAGATAGGTTTTGAACTTGCTCTTGTAATGCTTCTTTTTTCTCTTTAATTTGATCAAGATCTTCGCCTTCTAAAGCTGTTTGAAGCTCTTCTTTAGCTGTTTCAGCATTTTGCTTCTCTTCATCAGATACTTTATCTTCAAGATCTTTGATCGTTTTGTCCGTCGTGAAGATAAGTTGATCTGCTTCATTACGAAGTTCGATGGCTTCACGTTTTTTCTTATCTTCCTCTGCGTTTTCTTCCGCCTGACGTACCATGTCTTCTACTTCTTCATCAGAAAGTCCAGAAGAAGACTTGATTGTAATCGATTGTTCTTTGTTCGTACCCATGTCTTTTGCACGAACATTCACAATGCCGTTCGCATCAATGTCGAAGCTTACTTCGATCTGTGGCACTCCGCGTGGTGCAGGTGGAATATCAGTCAATTGGAAACGACCCAATGTCTTGTTATCTTGTGCCATTTCACGTTCACCCTGTAGCACGTGAATATCTACGGCTGTCTGGTTATCAGCAGCTGTAGAGAATACTTGAGAATGACTTGTCGGAATCGTTGTATTACGTTCGATCAATTTTGTTGTTACAGATCCCATTGTTTCAATACCTAGTGATAGTGGTGTTACGTCAAGAAGGACAACATCTTTAACGTCGCCTTGAAGTACGCCGCCTTGAATGGAAGCACCAAGAGCTACTACTTCATCAGGATTAACCCCTTTAGAAGGCTCTTTTCCTACTTCTTTCTTAATCGCTTCTTGTACAGCTGGGATACGTGTAGAACCACCAACAAGAAGTACCTTGTGAATATCGTTTGAACTCATGCCAGCATCCTTCATTGCTTGGCGTGTTGGCTTCATAGAACGTTCGACTAGGTCTGAAGCGAGCTCTTCAAATTTCGCACGAGTCAAGTTCATTTCTAAGTGTAGTGGACCTGCTTCACCTGCAGTGATAAACGGCAGGGAAATTTGTGTTTGCGCTACACCGGAAAGGTCTTTCTTCGCTTTTTCAGCTGCATCTTTAAGACGCTGCTTAGCCATCTTGTCTTGAGATAGGTCAATTCCATTCTCTTTCTTGAATTCAGCTACCATGTGATTCATGATCACTTCGTCAAAATCATCCCCACCTAGACGGTTGTCGCCAGCAGTGGCTACAACTTCAAATGTACCTTCGCCAATGTCAAGGATAGATACGTCAAACGTACCGCCGCCAAGGTCGTATACTAAGATGGTTTGGTCTTGATCTTCTTTATCGATTCCGTATGCAAGAGCTGCTGCTGTTGGCTCATTGATAATACGTTCAACTTCAAGACCGGCAATTGTACCAGCATCCTTAGTTGCTTGACGTTCCGCATCGTTGAAATAGGCAGGAACCGTTACAACAGCTTTATCAACCGTCTCACCAAGATAATCCTCTGCATACCCTTTAATATATTGAAGAATTGCTGCAGAGATTTCTTGTGGAGTATATTCCTTACCTTCCACTTCTACTTTATAGTCAGTACCCATATGACGCTTAACGGAAAGAATCGTGTTAGGGTTTGTGATTGCTTGACGCTTGGCTACTTCACCAACTTGGCGCTCACCATTCTTAAATGCCACTGCTGATGGAGTTGTACGGTTCCCTTCAGGGTTAGGGATTACTTTTGCTTCCCCACCTTCCATAACTGCTACACAAGAGTTTGTTGTACCTAAGTCTATACCAATAATTTTACCCATTGTCGTGTATCCTCCTCTAACAAATTACCTTTTCATTTATTGATTCACTTTAACCATAGCCGGGCGAATGACCCGATCGTTCAAACGATAGCCTTTTTGCAGCTGCTCTACAACTACATTCGACTCAAAGTTGTCGTCCTCAACTTGCATCACTGCTTGATGTAGATGTGGATCAAATACTTCTCCTTGGGCAGGAATCTCTTCCACACCTTCTTTTACAAGAGCTGCTTGGAACTGGTCATACACCATTTCCATTCCATTCGTGAAATTTTTGGCAGCATCTCCATCCACTTCGACTTGCAAAGCTCTTTCAAAGTTATCAAGGACTGGGATAAGTTCCTCAACTATTGATTGTGATTTATACTTTCGATCCGCTTCTCTCTCTTTCTGAGTACGGCGTCGAAAATTATCATAATCAGCCTGAAGCCTGAGCAAGCGGTTCTGAACTTCTTCCTTCTCTTGTTGAAGCTGTTCAAGTTCATCGATGGCTTCCTCAGAATCAGCCTGTTCCACCTCAACATTTGTTGTTTCTTCTTCATTTTCAGGTTCAATGATTTCTTGTTCTTGTTGATCTTTTCCTTTCATGACTTCCACCTCCTTGATTCCTATTCACCGTTATTGACTATAACATGAAAAAATATCCTAAGAAAAGTGCGGGCTACCTGACAGAGATTCAGCTTTTTCAAAACCCCTCTTTATAACCCCTATTAGGCTTTCATGTGCTGATCTGCTAATGCTAGATCAAAGAAACAAAAGGCAGAAAGAAGCGACGGAAAAATTACCCCATCGGATATATTTCTTACACGGAAGCTAATACCATCCTTTAAACGTCTCTGTCATATGCCTGGATAAAACATTCAATAATGAAATCACCCGATTGTACTCCATACGTGTAGGACCGAGTAAAGCAATCGTACCTACCTGTTCATTTCCAAGTGTATAGCTCGCGGTAATCAGGCTGCAGTTTTGCATAGCATCAAAAGGATTCTCATGACCAATACGAACATGAAGGCCTTGATCACCTGACCTTAACAAGTCTGCCATTTCATTTTCTCTTTCAATGATGGCATAAAGGGAGCGTACCTTCTCTAAATCTTTAAACTCCGGCTGCATGAGTATATTTGTCTTCCCGCCAATATAAAGCTTAGCCGGTTGCTCGTCCATTAAGGCAGCTTGCAAATACATAAATGCCTGCTCATCCATGTGTGCCCGTACCAAATCACGAATTTCCGTTTGCAGCTTCTCATGCAAATGTATCAACGGAACACCGCCCAGACGATCATTTAAAATATTGACCATCTTCTCAAGCTGTGACGGCTTCATTTCCACAGGTACATTAAATGCTCTGTGCTCAACGTGACCTGTATTTGTCACTAAAATAGCGATCGCAGACTGGTCATTTAGCGGAACAATCTGCAATTGTTTCAGTTTTGTTTCAAATACTTCCGGGCCGAGAATGATCGACGTATAATTGGTCAAGTCTGATAAAATACCTGCCGATTTCTGTACGACTCGTTCAAATTCCATCATTCGATCCTTAAATGCCTCTCTGATTGTCTTAACGTCATTATTCGATAACCGTAGAGGTGATAGAAGGTGATCGACATAAAAGCGATAGCCTTTCTCTGATGGAACTCGACCGGATGAAGAATGAGTTTTCTCAAGATAACCCATTTCTTCAAGGTCTGCCATCTCATTACGTATGGTTGCAGAACTGAAAGTTACAGCCTCTTTTTTTGAAATTGACCGCGAGCCTACAGGCTGAGCAGTCAGGATGAAGTCATCAATAATTACTTGCAGGATTAACAATTGTCTTTCAGTTAACATCGATGATCACCTCTGTTAGCACTCGTATTTAGTGAGTGCTAAATCTAATAATAAATTATCAAATGGGGGTTGGGATGTCAACGAATTTACTTTGATTTTTCACGAATCCAACAAAAATTCCTGAAACACTTCATTTCCTAGTAGTTTCCCGCGCTCTGTCAATCGAACATTCCCGCCGACTTCAGTTAATAGCTCACGCTGTTTCAGATTAGGTACTGCCCCATTGAATACTTCGTGCAGAGTTCGTCCATATTTTTGCTCAAACTTCACCAAGGAGACGCCATTCGCTTTCCTTAAGCCGAGAAACATTTCTTCTTCCATTTGTTCTTTTAAACCAACTGGTTCTTCATGCAAGATGGGTTTTCCGTTTTCCATCGCTTGTTTAACATAGGCTGGAAGGGGACGAATATTAATTGTCCTTTTTCCTGGCATGTACCCGTGGGAACCGGCACCAATCCCGTAATAGTAATCATTATTCCAGTATGTCAGGTTATGCCTGCTTTCAAAACCAGGTTTAGCAAAATTACTTATTTCATACTGATCCACGCCGTGAGCCGTCAGCTTTCTTTGGAGGAGCTCATACATTTCAGCCTCATCATCCTCCGGAGGCTTAACAAGCGTTCCTTTTTTATACCTTTGATAGAAAACAGTTTTCGGCTCAATCTGCAGCGAATAAGAAGAGTAGTGAGGCAAATTAAACTGTAATGCCTCATCGACCGTTTTCTCAAATCCCTCGACAGTCTGCCCTGGTAAAGCATACATTAAGTCGATACTTATATTTGTGAGACCCACTTGCATTAGACGGTCAATATTTGTATAAACATCTTTCACTCGATGAACTCGGCCGATCTTTTCAAGTATCTCATCATCAAACACCTGAACACCTAAGGATATTCGGTTGACTCCGTACGACTTCAGAAGTTTTACTTTTTCCATGTCTAAATCTCCGGGGTTTGCTTCAAAGGTGTACTCCTCACAAGTAGGGACATTAAAGTGTTCGTCAATCATGGTTAAAAGTTTCTCAAGCTGTTTATGGGTTACAACAGTTGGAGTCCCTCCTCCCACGAAAATCGTCTTAACCTCGGCTTTTTCTTGAGGAATATACGTGTGTATTTCCTGGTAAAGAGCGTCTAAATATTCATCAGCTAAACGTTCATTATAAAAAAACTTAGTAAAATCACAGTAATGACAAATTTGCTGGCAAAACGGAATATGAATATATGCAGAGGAAATCGTCATGGTGTTTCAACCTTTCATAAGGAAAACCGCAAGAAGTGAATCTCCTGCGGCCTGACCCTGTTCTTATTAATCGTCATCTATTTCTAATACGGACATAAATGCTTCCTGCGGCACTTCTACTGAGCCAACCATCTTCATGCGTTTTTTACCTTCTTTTTGCTTCTCAAGAAGTTTACGCTTCCGGGAAATGTCACCACCGTAACATTTTGATAATACATTTTTCCTCATCGCCTTAATCGTCGTACGGGCAACAATTTTATTGCCAATGGCTGCTTGGACTGGCACTTCAAATTGCTGGCGCGGAATAAGTTTCTTCAGTTTATCGGCGATGACTTTACCTCGTTCGTAGGCGAAATCGCGGTGAACGATAAACGATAACGCATCAATCGTATCCCCGTTTAATAAGATGTCCATTTTAACAAGGTTAGAAGCGCGATAGCCGATCAATTCATAATCGAATGAGGCATACCCTTTAGTTTGTGACTTCAATGAATCAAAGAAATCATAGACAATTTCGGATAATGGAATGTCATACACGATATTCACACGATTGTCATCTAGGTATTGCATGTCTATAAAACTGCCACGTTTCCGCTGGCAAATCTCCATCACCGGGCCGACGTAATCATTTGGAACCATAATTGTTGCTTTAACATATGGCTCTTGAACGTCTTCAAGGTTCTGGTTGTCAGGCATCATAGAAGGGTTATCGACTTCGATTTCCTCACCATCCGTTAACGTAACCTTATAAATAACACTTGGAGCCGTTGTAATCAGGTCAATTTTGTACTCCCGTTCAATACGTTCTTGGATAATCTCCATATGAAGCATCCCCAAAAATCCGCAACGAAAGCCAAAGCCTAGAGCTTGGGAGGTTTCTGGTTCGAATTGTAGTGAGGAATCATTTAATTCTAAACGTTCAAGTGCATCTCTCAGGTCATTATAGTTATTGGCGTCAACAGGATATAAACCGCAGAACACCATTGGATTCATTTTTTTATAACCAGGGAGAGGGGTTCCAGCCGGTCGATTTGCTAATGTAATCGTATCCCCAACCCGGGAATCGCCAATGTTCTTAATCGATGCAGTTAAATATCCTACATCTCCAACGTGAAGCTCTTTCAATGGAGTTGGTGTTGGCTTAAATACCCCTACTTCATTGACTTCGAATTCTTTTCCAGTTGCCATCATCTTAATTTTATCTCCGACTTTTACTGAGCCTTCACGAACACACGTGTAAGCAACTACCCCACGGTACGTATCATATAATGAATCAAAAATCAGTGCCTTAAGCGGGTCATTTGCAATGCCTTCAGGTGCGGGAATATCTGAAACGATCCGTTCTAAAATCTCATCGATCCCTACCCCTTCCTTCGCAGAGGCTAAGATAGCATCTGAAGCATCAATTCCAATAACGTCTTCAATTTCTTGTTTAACCCTTTCTGTGTCCGCTCCCGGTAAATCAATTTTATTTATAACAGGAATGATTTCCAAGTCATTTTCTAAGGCTAAATAGACGTTCGCTAAGGTTTGTGCCTCGATTCCTTGAGCAGCATCAACGACGAGAATTGCCCCTTCACAGGCTGCAAGGCTGCGGGACACTTCATATGTAAAATCGACATGTCCCGGTGTATCAATTAAGTGAAACGTATAGTCTTGGTCGTCGTCCGCTTTATAATTTAACTGAACAGCGTTAAGCTTAATGGTTATCCCTCGTTCACGTTCAAGGTCCATTGCATCTAAAAACTGTTCTTTCATTTCTCTTTGCGTTAATGCTTGTGTTTTTTCAAGAATACGATCAGCCAATGTTGATTTCCCATGATCAATATGGGCAATAATTGAAAAATTACGCACTCTTTCCTGTCTAGATTGACTTGTCAACTTTATCACTCCTACTAAATTCACACGCAGTCAGCTAGCCTGATTATAGCAATAGGAAAACGAATATTCAATCCATACCAACAGAAAGACTTCCTTTGGAGGAAGATTCGTATTGTATCACAACAGAAAAAGCCGCCCCCACAGGACGGCTCTTCGCCTTATGTTTTAATTAAATCGGACATGATCATGAGAACGAGATCAAACCCCGCACCCACACTTTCCCCCATACCTACCGCCACATCAACAATCAATGGAGACTCTTCCTCTTTCAGTTCAGGGCTACAAGTTTCAACTGACTGGTTACTAGGGGCGGGAGAAGAGACCGAATCTGTTGTTGAATGACTCGTGCCAAACATCGCTCCGCCCGCAAACAATAACAAACCCACGAGTAAAATAGTTAGCCCCTTCATCGCCGTTCCCCCTTGATTACGATTCTGAAGATACCTTTTCCGCCTTCTCCCAGTAGTAGTCGCTAAAAACCTCTGCCATGGCGTCAGCTGTGCGATACGTCTCATCCAAACTGTTATGAATTCCGCCAAACTCAACTAAAACAGCATTATTTGATAGATCCTGGTTGTATTTCCCATCCACTCCGACTCCCTTTTTTGTAAGAACACCCCTGCTTAGGCCAGGGTATTTTTCTTCCATCCTTTTATGAAGTTCGGTCGCTATCTTTAAGTTCTTTTCATAATCAGGATGCTTAGCTCCCACTACGAAAATTGTTCGCGCATAAGTTTCCCCATTGATTTCTTTCGTAGTAACGTCTTCTGACACAGTGTCACGATGAAGGTCAAAAATATATTTAATATCATCATTTGTGGCCATCGCTTCTTTTACAACTTTTCTCGAAGCGTCATATGAACTTATCCCCAGATCCTTTGCACTAGTGGTTATATCTGATTGATCAGCATTTGCACCGACTCCATTTGCTTCCAAAGTCTTTGCAAGCCGTTCGCCAACTTTCGTAATGTTTACTTCATCATGAAACGCATTCGTCTGTTTCGTTCCATCAGGTAAATGAGGTAAAAAGGATTCACGATTATGTGTTGAATAAATAAACACAACATCACGATTCCCAGTATTCTGTTCGTTATCTTCTTTCGGTGGCGGGGCTACCTTCTCGTTATCTTCCGGTTCAACTGCCTCCCTATCTTCTAAAACAACATCAAGAGGCGGCTGTGATTCAACGGGCAAGTTCGTATAATCTGTTCCTTCACCAGCAATAATAATTTCACTATTGTAAGATGATAATCCAGGTATTTCCCTGCCAAGTAAGCTTCGGGGGTCATTTGGCGTCACGCTCGTAAGCATTTGAAAAGATAAATGTGATAAGCTAGGCAGCTCAGCCCCCTCAGGCCGAGCATTAGCGTAAATTTTATTTTCCATTTCAAATAAATAAAGAAAATCGCTTCCTTCAAGTTGGGTAGTAAAATTCTGGATTGTATCAGAATAAAGCCGATAAGTCGATTTAGCACCCGTAAGAATCCCAATGCCGATAAACAATAAAAGCAGCATTGCAGTAGTAATGATCATCCATTTTGACCAGCGCTTTATGTAATTTGGGTGGTTTTTTTTATATTTTTTAATCTGTGACATCGCTCTACCCTCTCCCTGTTTTGAACTCTAGTAAATCTTATGTCAGAGAGAGGAATCATAGAACGAAATCTCTAATTGTTATTAAAATTTAGTATAAGATTGTGCATCACTGTCTTCTATTACAGCATGTAATGCCCCGTTAATCCCTGCTGAAACCAAATGGGCCATATCCTCCACAAATGAATCAACTTCTTTTGGTGTCACCATTAAATTATGTCCAAGCGGTGTCAACACTTCTTTAATGAGCTGCCTTTTCTCAGCATCATCCAATTTTGCAAACATGCCCATGATTGCTTGACCTTGTTCTTCATTCGGGAGATCTTCTTCAGTCAATGTTCTTCTTTTCTCAAAAGGATTCAAGGCCGGAGAAAGCGCGTTAGATGGGCGATCTTTCTCACGCCATTCTCTTCCAAAATGTTTTAACACATAATCAATCGTATCACTTGTTATTGTTACAGCATCCACGACGGTAGGTATACCAATGGAAAAAACAGGCATACCATAAGTCTCTTTGCTGATTTCTTTTCGTTTATTCCCTACACCAGAACCAGGATGGATTCCTGTATCAGTTAATTGGATCGTCGCATTTAAACGGTTGATGGATCTTGAGGCAAGGGCGTCTATTGCAATGACAAAATCAGGATTGGTTTCATGGATGATACCATGGATCATGTCACTCGTTTCAATTCCAGTGATCCCCATTACACCAGGGGTTACAGCTGATACATTGCGGTATCCTTCCGCTACAGCTTCAGGCTGCAGTTCAAACAAATGGCTTGTAACCAACACTTCATCTATTGCAAAAGGACCGATCGCATCGGGGGTAACCCTATGGTTTCCTAGTCCTACGATTAAACAACGATCGGAATCCTTAATGCCATTGTCAGCTAATAGTTTTTTAAGCTGCTTAGATAAACAGGTTGATAATTCATCCTGCATTTTTGTATCCTGTTTACGGATAGCCTGTGATTCAATCGTGATATAGTTACCTGGCTTTTTCCCAATTCTTTCTGCTCCCTCAGGATCAACCTTCACATAAGTTATCTTAATATCATCAAGCTGTTCTTCCGTTACATCAACACCATCGGGACCCGTTTGAGCTGGATCAGCTTCAACATTCATTTCCTGAGCTTCTAACGCTAAATCTGTTCGCACTATAAAGTTTTCATCAATTGCCACTTTCACGACCTCCTTTTATCCCATTTTCCCCTATAAAAATGGATAGTATGCAAATCCTCCATTAGAAATCTATTGAAAACAACCCCGCGCTTTGGTAAAATGTCTCTTGTTCGACATGAACGAGTCTTATGTTTTTACCTAGGAGGTGAAACCATGCCTAATATTAAATCAGCTAAAAAACGCGTACGTGTAAATGATGATGCTCGATCCCTAAATGCAGCATTCAAATCTGATATGCGTACTGCGGTTAAACGTGTTGAAACGCTTGTAAAAAGCAATGATAAAGATGATGCTAAACAAGCCCTTACAACTGCCGTTAAAAAAATTGACAAGGCTGTCCAACGCGGTGCTCTTGACAAAAACAATGGTAACCGTAAAAAATCACGCCTATCTAAAAAAGTGAACGCACTATAGTCGTTACGCGTTTTTTATGACCAACATGCGATCCTTTCATCGGGATCGTTTTTATTTGGAAATCGGGAAGATAACTTAGTATCCCGCCTTCTATTAGAAAAAGCCTTCAGATTTGAAATCTGAAGGCTTTACTTATAATAAGTATTCAAAAAGTTGACGAATAAAAACGTCGACAAAGATATCGTCACATCCTGCGGCAAAACCGACACGGGCCCCTTCCTTATACGTCGCAAGAAGTTCGAGGTGCGAACGTTTTGAGGACGACAGCGTATACCTTTCATACGTGAGGACTGGAAAAACCCGAGCAATGAAGAAATTCGCCATTTATCCTTTGGTGACTATTTGAACATCCTCTTATACAATTTCTTTCTTTTTTATATGAATTAAACGGTAGAGTAACATTTCGAAGGCTAGCTCTTTTTCCATATATCCTTGTTTCATTATATAATCTGTCTCAGCAAGTTGTTGAATGATTTCATTTAGTTCTTCATTTGTAAACGCTTGTTCTCTTTTAAGTGCCATCTTAATAACAAATGGATGTGCTTTGACATAACTTTTCATTTGGTTTTGCGCATACCCTTTTTGCTTCAGTATTTTCACCTGACTGATGATTCTAAATTGAGAGGCTAACAGGGCTATTAAAGCGATAGGTTCTTCGCTCGCTTTCACTAAATCCTTATAGAGTTTAATGGCCCTCCCCAGGTCTTTTTCCATAACTGCATCAACTAATTTAAGTCCAGAGGCCTCTGCACTATGCGAAAGTAAATCTTCTGCGAGTTCACGACTAACTACCCCGCCTTTTTCTACATTTAAAGCTAACTTTTCAATTTCTTTACGCAGCGCCATTAAGTTTGTTCCAATCTCCTGAGCAAAAAGCTCATGCACTGACTCGGGAATTGTAATATGTAAGTCCTTAGCTATTGACTGAATCCACTTGTCCATATCCCATTCACGAATAGGCTGGCAAAGAATCAGTTCCCCTGCCTTTTTTAGTTGCTTAAACACTTTCTTTCGCTCATCAAGCTTCTCATAAGGGGCAATTAAAATTAAAACACTATAATCTGCAGGATGATTGATATACTCAAGAAACGCATCCACATTATGCTCAAAGGGAAGTTTGTCCGGCTTTGCTTTTAAGAAAGTAGGATGGTGGGCAATCACAACCTTTTTCTCACCTAGAAAAGGGAAAATTTCAGCATCTATAACTACATCTTCAACGGGCGTTTCCTCTAAATCATATTGTGATATGTTAAATTCCCGGTCCCCTGGTTTTAACGTCTTTTCAATTATCTTTTGCTTGTGTTCCTGTATTAAATAACTTTCGGTTCCGTATAATAAGTAAATCTGTTCTGCCATATTTTCTATTCCTTTCCAACCTAAAAAAGGGGTACGGCGGCGTCCCCAATTGGGTACATTCGTGTCACTATTTTATGGCTCATTTTCATTTCTGTCAAAAATACGCCGCCGCAACCATCTATATAAACGTCGCATTCATAACCCCGGACGCTATGAATGCAAACGATATTGTTCCCCTCATGTGTATAGTGTGACCTCTTAAGGTTTAATTATCTGTGACAAGTCTTGCTAGATGAGGCAAAGGATTGTTAGAAAAGGAATATTTAATTTCCTTTTCTAACAATGTGGATTTTTAAATTATTTTCGCTTATAATAAAAATGATATAGGAGGGGTAACAATGAACGAATTTAGAAAGGATATACAGTCTAAGACGAATGACGTAATTGATTCTGGACTAGGTTTCGTATTCTCATTTGTTTTCTTTTTCGTCATTTTCTTCATAGGCATATTATTCGAATTTATTGGACGTTAATCCATACTGAAAGCTAAAAGGCTGCCTAAGGCAGTCTTTTTCTGTTTTCTGCATTATACGGCAAGAAGGTGGAAAACGTTCCTGATTGTTTAGCAAAGTGATATTGTACTGCTCCATGAATATCCGTCCTTAAGACAAGTACATCCTTTTGAAGAAGACGTTCAATTACTTCTCCGTGTGGATGGCCGTAACGATTGTCCACTCCTGCGGAAACTAACGCAACGGATGGATTTAAATCTCTAAGCCATGCTTCGGATGTCGATGTATGGCTTCCGTGGTGGCCCACTTTCAGCACATCAGCAGATAAGGATGGATAATGATTAAAAAGTTTTTCTTCTATTTGAGTTGATACGTCTCCGGTAAATAGCCACGTCCTGCCTCCAAGTTGTGTATGAATAACTACTGAATTCTCATTAGTTTCTTTCTCATCATTCCTCGGATGAAGCACTTCGAAGTTGTATCCGCCCATCTTTAGGACATCTCCTTGTTCAACCCTTTTTACATTTTTTTGTTCAATTGTATGGTATGGACTTACATAAATCTCCTCCACATGAAATAAATCAACTAATCGATCAACACTTCCACTATGATCGCTATCCATATGAGAAATAATCAGTGCATCAATTTGTTTAATTCCTCTGGACTTTAAAAAGGGAGCGATAATATGATCAGCAATCCTGTTTTCGTCACCACTAAAGATTGGCGGCCCGGCTGCATCAATAAGGAGCACACCTTTTCTATGAGGTAGCTCGATGACAAATGAATCACCTTGGCCGATGTCTAACATTGTTACAGTACCTTGTTCTGACAAGTAAGGCTTCACCGAAAAACTGGCAAGAATAACAACCGTACTTACCCCAAACAAAAAGGCCACTCTCAGTCGATTTTGCACCCATTTACTCATCATAAAACAAAAAAAGATGAAATAAAGCAGGATCCATTCTAAAGGAAGTTCACCTACAACCCACTGAATATTAAAGGGTCGACTTATAACCATTAGCCAATTTAGAAATTGTTCATGAAGGGAAATAGCAAAACCTGACAGGGGCAAGGTTAATGATGGAAAAAAGAGAGACAGACATACAAGGAGAAACAATAGCGGAATTATAATAAAGGAGAAATAGGGAACAAGCAAAACATTTGCTGCTAAGGAGAGAGGGTTCATTTGATAAAAATAGTGAAGTTGTAAAGGCAATATGACAGTCTGGCTTATAAAGCTGATTATGGCCGAGACCACCCACACATTTTTATGTTTTAACAGGGGATAAGATAGTAGTAAACTAAACGTTACAATAAATGAGAATTGAAATCCCAAGTTGTAGAAGTATGATGGAGAGATTAATAATAGCAGAAAGGCAACGAGAGCGAGGACATCAGTGACAGCTGCTTTTATCTTTAATTGTAAGACCAACAACAGAAACACTGCCATAAAAACGGCTCTTAAAACAGATGGTGCTGCACCTGAAAGAAAACTGTAGGCAGGCAGAATGAATAAAATAAATCCTCTCGCCTGTTCCATTGTCATAAAGCCTGAACGAAATAGCAGCAGGAATACTCCACTCAGGAAAAGCCCGACATGAAGTCCGGAGATCGCTAAAATATGTGATAAGCTAAAGTCCCGAAACCATCCGATTCTCTCTTCTGAAAGAAATTGCGTATCCCCAAATACGAGAGCAGACGCCCACGCAAAAGCTTGAGGGTCCATTGCTTTTTTCACCTTATCTATTATTGTGCTTCTAGCTTTATAAGCCTTATGCAGAAGCGACTGTCCTTTACAGGTGAACTGATCTGGTGATTGTAGTGTCATCTCCCAAAAAATTTGTTGATTATTTAAATAGTGCCGATAATCAAACTGGCCTGGGTTGCGTGCTTGATCAGGTAGAGCAGACTCACCCGTAAAAGTGCATTGTGCCCCATGCTTTAACTGTGATCGGACATGATTAATCTCAGCTGATTCAACATCTTTCTTAAAATAAATAATATTCACTTTTTCATCATTTTGCTGCTGTCTAAGAACTGTTCGTATTGTGCTTCCTGTTTCGGTAATAGGTGAGATTAATTTACCTTCAAGGAGTGTTGGGGAGTTAGCCGAATTAGAAGGGATATGCGGGGTGAAATATATATAGCCAAAAATGATAAAAGCTGAAAGGATGACTATCCATTTGGGCATCTCTCGGAGTTTGATCAACCATATGATTAACACACCAAGCAATAGACAGGTCACCAATCCAGTAGTGTTAGATAATATCCCTCCCCCAGCCATGGCTAATACCGGGAGATGGAGATTTGCTTTCATGTCCGCTGATTTCCATTCACTTGAAAAAGCTGGGTTGCCTTTTCTTTTAAACCTTCTACCTCTTCTTTGTTGTGATCGCCCTGTTCAAGCTTATGTAAGAGGTGATCCACTAGCTGTTCTTTTTCCACTGCGCTCGGATCAGTCACGTTGTCTCCCCTCTCTACTTTGTGAATATTCACTCCAGCTTGTTCTAACAGTTCAATTGCATAGGGATGATTGCGATAATCCTCACTATAATAGACCGCTTTAATCCCAGCCTGGATAATCGCTTTTGTACAATGCAGACAGGGAAAATGAGATACATAAATTTCAGCTTCATCTGTTGCTACACCAAATTTTGCACATTGCAAAAGAGCATTCATTTCGGCATGGATTGTACGAACACAGTGTCCATCAATCACATAACAACCTTCATCGATACAATGGACCCCGCCGGAAACACTTCCATTGTAACCTCCTGCGATCATTCGCTTATCTCTAACGATAACTGCTCCTACAGCTAAACGCTCACATGTACTTCTTGATTTTAGTAAATGACTTTGAGCAATAAAATATTGGTTCCAAGAGATACGCTCCATCATTTCAAGCCTCCCCTACTTGTTTTTTGCTGAATTCAGTTTACCCCTTCATTCGACGTCCAGTCAAACAAATCCATTAGGGAACTTGAATCGTATCGATCATATTTTCCAATGTTTTTTCACCTATTCCCGAGACACCAAGTAAATCTTCCGCTTTTTTAAATAAACCATTCTCTTCACGATGTTTAATAATAGCCTCTGCTTTAGAAGGGCCAATTCCTGGTAATGCTTGCATTTCTTCGAGTGTGGCTTGATTGATTCGAACTTTTCCAGTAGTTTCAGTTGCCGATTCCTCTGACTGAGCTTCACTTTCTGTTGCTAGTGACGTGACTAAAATCACCATTTCATCTTGAATCTTCTGAGCCAAATTAACACTCGTTTGATCAGCCTGTTCCGTCATCCCGCCAGCTAGGTCAATGGCATCATTTACTCTTAAGCCAGCATTTAATTCATAAATGCCTGGCTTCACCACCTCACCCTTCACATCAACAATCATCTTTTGTGTGGAAGCCTCTACATCACCGTTTTCTTTATTTGCAGCTGATTCTGGGCTTTTACTCTCTTGGACGACGGTTTGCTGATCATCTTTTTGTTGGAAAATGATTAGAAATATTAGGATAGGAATAATGAACAACCAACCATACCTTTTCAAGAATAACACTATGCGCTTGTCCCCTTTCATAATTAAAAAGTTGAAGAATAAAGTAAGTAAGGTAAACAAAAAAGGAGGGATTCCAGATGCGTTACGGAATCATTGGTACGGGAAATATGGGGAGTATGCTAGCAAACGCCTTTATTTCAAGTGGAGCGGTCGATGCAAATGATTTAACCATTTACAATCGGACTCGGAAGAAAGCGGAATGGATAAAAAATCAATTCAAAGAAATTACAATCGCAGATTCTGTTGAGGAGGTTGCTAGAGACAATGAAGTGATTTTCATATGTGTTAAACCTCATGATTATAAAGACATTTTAAGTCAATGCTCCCCAACTGCTACCCAGTGCCTCGTGTCTATTACAAGTCCAGTTTCCGTAGATGACCTGGAAAGAGTTACTTCGTGTCAAATAGCAAGAGTGGTCCCATCCATTACGAATCGCGCATTTTCAGGAGTTAGTTTATTTACGTATGGGGAACGGATTTCCAATTTTTATAAAGAGGAACTCCTTTCCATCTTCTCTCATATTTCGACACCTATTGAAATTGAGGAAGAATCAATACGTTCAGCCTCTGATATTGTTTCATGCGGACCCGCTTTTATTAGCTTTTTATTAGAAAATATGATTACAGCCGCTCAAGAAGTAGGGGGAATGTCTAAAGATAAGGCGACACAGTTAACAGAAGAAATGATGATTGGATTAGGTACTTTGTTAGAGAAACGCACGTACACATTGCCGGAATTAATGGAAAAAGTTACAGTTAAAGGTGGTGTTACGGGAGAAGGAATTCGTGCACTCGAGGAAAATGTCGGAGACCTCTTTCAAGAAATGTTCCAGGCAACACACAGAAAGCATAAAGATGATAAGCGTACAATACACTTTTAATACTTTCGACATCTTTTCCAATATTCCTGCAAAAAATAAAAGGAGCATGAAAATTTTTCATGCTCCTTTATAGTTTTTGACAAACAAAGAATAGTCGATCCCCGTCAGAAGCAGGGTTTACCGAAAAGTCAGCACATACTTGTTGAATGGTAAATCCCGCTTTTTTAATTGCCTGTTTTAAAGTACTCAACTCATAGCCTTGCTGGTGATGGTGTTCATCAAAACGACGATATTCATTATGGTGACGAATGAAAAACGTCAAATCATGGACAATGGAATACTCCTTTTCACCTGGATCACAAAACCATACGTAGGAAAGGTCATCATATACTTCCGCAAAGGTTTGACCATATAAGTCAGTAACAATGTGTTCGACGGAATGAACATCAAACAGAAATAAACCATTTGTTTCTAAAGCTTTAAACGCATGGTTAAAAGTGCTATCAAGGGAGATAGGATCTGTAATGTAATTGATCACATCACAATAACTGACGATACAATCAAAGTTGCACAAACCCTGAAGGTTCGTGATATCCTGTGACAACCACTGGATTGATTGATCTTTGTTAGAGGCTATGGAAAGCATTTCTTCTGATAAATCTACACCAGTCATATGCCATCCTTGATTAGATAGACGTGTTGTTATCTCTCCCGTCCCACAACCAAGATCAAGTAATCGTTTAGCTTCTGGGCGATAGGTATTTAGCATATACGTTGTCCATGAGACCCACTGATCGTAAGGCGCATCCTTCATTAATTCATCATAAACTTCCGCCATTTGCTGATAACTCATTTATCCTTCAATGCCCTCAACAGCAACCGTTTCTGCATCACCCCACAGGCGTTCTAGATTATAATAACTACGCTCATCTTTATGGAATATATGGCACACAATGTCATTGAGATCTACAAGAATCCAACGGGCTTTATCAAAACCTTCCATCCTTTTTACTTCAATCCCATTCTCTTCTGCCTGTGCTTTTACTTCTCTAGCAATCGCCTGTACTTGACGCTCATTTGAGCCTTCACAGATCAAAAAGTAATCGGCAATAAGTGAAACGTCAGCCATGTCCAGGATGACAATGTCATTCGCTCGTTTCTCATCACAAGCTCTAGCTGTTAATGTAACTAACTCTTTACTCTCCATCATTTTCCTCCCTTAGATTTTCTATATTTGTTAATAAATCATTATATGCATGGATAGTGTCAGGGTAAACGGATCTGCTTTTATTAGTTAAAAATTGTATGGTATTCGACAATGCTTGCAAACAAGCTGCGTCTAAATTTGTTTCGGCTGTCTTTCTAACTTCCTCAACACCCGGAAAGCCTCTACCCGGCTCAATGTAATCAGCTAAAAACACAATTTTATCCATAGTGCTCATGTTTTTCTTGCCTGAGGTATGAGAGGCTATGGCAGACTGGATAGCTGAATCCTGTAACCCAATTTCTTGCTCCAGCATAATTGCCCCTACAGGCCCATGCCAAATTTCATGATGATGATGCAGCAAATCCTTCGATAAGCGGCGATCAGCTATAATCCAGCGCTTCATATCTTCTTTAGACTTATACTTTGCATAATCGTGCAAAATAGCAGCAATTTCTGTTTTTTTTGGATTTGAACCAAATCGGCTAGCTAGAATAAGTGCGGTATCAGCCACTCGAACCGTATGTTCATATCTCGTCTTAGTGAGATGTGGCTGCACAAATTCGAGAAGTTCGTCACGGCTTAGTTGCATATAGCCCATTCTCCTTTATATAGTTATGGACGGTATCTGGAAGGAGATATCTTACAGTTAGGTTTTTTCTTAGTCGATCACGAATCAACGATGAAGAAATATCTATTCTAGGAAGTTCAATCATCACAACACCCTCAGCCTTCTGCCCTTCAAAACCCTGTCTTTGGACACCGGCAAAAGTGACAAGTGACCTCAGTTCTTCAATCTTATACCATTCTGATAAATTGTTTACCATGTCGCCACCGATAATAAAGTAAAATCGGTGATCAGGATATCTGATTTTCAGATCTTTCATCGTATCGACTGTGTAAGAGGTGCCCTGCCGCTTTAATTCAAGATCACAACTATGAAACTGATCATTTCCTTTTACTGCCTCTGTAACCATTTTCATCCGTTCATGAGCGGGTACCGTTGCATCTTTTTTATGTGGAGGAAGATGTGAAGGAATAAACCAAACTTCATCTAAATCCAGTGCTTCACACACGTGATCAGCCATGATCAAATGACCTTGATGAGGCGGATCAAACGTCCCACCAAGAATTCCAACCCGTTTCATGAAAGCTCTCCTTTATGGTAAATCAATTTGTTTATTATTTTTAGACTCTTTATATAAAATGATCGTATTTCCAATTAGCTGAACAAGATCAGCCTCTGTATGGTGAACGATTTCATCTGCTACTATAGAGTTATCTTCAAAGCAGTTTTGTAAAATACTTACCTTAATCAATTCCCTCTTTTCAAGTGCTTCAGAAATCTGTGTTGTCATATTTTCGTTGACACCAGCTTTTCCCACTTGAAAAATAGGTTGGATCAGGTGAGATTGACCTCGTAAATATTTCTTCTGTTTACTTGTTAACATACTATACCCCCTTTAATTTGTGCTCGAACGCCTCCATCATTACAGATGCATCAGTTGACTTACCTGTCCAAATTTGAAAGGCATAAATCGCTTGATGTAAAAGCATGCCATGCCCGTAATGGAGACGAGCCCCTTTTTCTTCCGCTTCTTTTAAGAAATCTGTCTTCATCGGCCGATAGACAATATCACTTACAATCGTGTCTTTTGTTATTCCTGAGAGAGAAATAGGCGTTTGCTCTTGATTTGGCGCCATTCCAACTGAGGTCGTTTGAATAATCAAGTCATATTGGGCCAGATTATCTTCTGCTTCCTGCAAAGAAAGAGCTTCAGAAACTGAATGTGCAGCGAAATCATCGATTAGCTTCTGGGCCTTTTCAATCGTACGATTTGCAAGGTCAATTTTGCCTACTCCCTGCTTTACTATAGCATGAAAAATCCCTCTAGCAGCTCCCCCGCTTCCAAGAATGAGAACACGCTTTGATCGATCCACGGCATCGGCATAACGGTCTACAAGAGAAGCGACATAGCCTATTCCATCGGTATTGTATCCAATAAGGCGTCCGTTAACTACTTTTACTGTATTGACAGCACCTAAAAACCGAGCCGCCTCATCTAATTCGTCAAGATAGGGAAGAACCTGCTCCTTATATGGGACTGTTACATTAAATCCATTTATATTTTCAGCCTTAATCTCTTCGACTTTATTAGCAAATCGATCCGTTTCACATTCATACAATTGGTACGCTCCCGTCATCTCATGTCGATCAAGTAATTGGTTATGAATCCAAGGGGAGAGAGAATGTGCGATCGGGTACCCGATTAATCCCAGTTTCATGCTATCCACCTCCTATATTAATGAATTTCGCAGCGAAACTTTTACACCCTCTGGTACATAGGCCGTTACGACTACATTTCCTTCTGGGACCGTCACCCAACCTAGTCCTGAAAATACGATGTCTGTTTTAGGCTCTTTGATTTTAAACGTAACCCCTTTTAACGGTGGAAGCTGGTCCATCGTTTCCAGATCAGGAGGTGTCAGCAATTCACCAACATGATTTCTATATAATTCATCTGCTTTCTCAAGTTTCGTTCGATGAATAGGGATCTCATTAGATAGATAGCAAATAAATGAAGTACGCTCCCCAGCCTCAAAGTCTAATCGGGCTAATCCGCCAAAATAAAGAGTCTGCTGCTCATTTAACTGATAAACCTTCGGCTTGACCTCTTTTCGGGGAGTAATCACCTTCAAGTCTTGATCTGATACATAATGAGCCATTTGGTGGCGTTGAATCACTCCCGGAGTATCAAACAGCGAATTTTCCTCGTCTAAAGGAATATCAATAAAGCCTAATGTCGTTCCTGGAAAGTAGGAGGTCGTGATCGCGTCTTTCACGCCTGATGTTCGATTAATCAGCGCATTAATAAATGTTGACTTCCCAACATTCGTCGTGCCTACAACATAGACATCCCCATGATCTCGGTACTTATCTATCGCTTTTGAGAGCTCATCAATTCCCTGTTCCTTTTGAGCTGAGATTAAGTATATTGCTTCTACTTTAAGTCCCTGGTCATTCGCTGCATGTCGCAGCCACTGCTTCACTTTATTGTGATTGATCGACTTAGGAAGCACATCCATTTTATTTCCGACCAAGATCACAGGATTTTGCCCAGTTAATCGTTTCAACCCTGGGATAAAACTCCCATTAAAATCAAAAATATCAACAAGCTGAACAATGAGGCCTTTGCTTTTGCTTATTTGGTTTAACATATTTAAGAAGTCATCATCCTGGTAGGGAACATCTTGTACTTCATTGTAATGTTTTAAGCGGAAACAACGCTTGCAAATAATATCCTCTTTCTCAAGAGCAGACTCCGGTGCATAACCAGGCTGTTTAGAGTCAGTTGTTTGGATAGCAGCCCCACAACCCTGACAAATTATTTCACTCATCTTCCATTTCCCTCCTCCCATGTTATCTTCCCTCTACGTTTCATCCAGTTTAAAATCCTGCGCTCAATTTTACGGTTGAAACGAGTCCAAAAGCCATCTGTTTCTACTATCGGAACAACTAAAATCGTATAAAGACCTGCTAAGTTGCCCCCAGTACGTCTGTCATCAGTTGATCGCCCACAACAACAATTTCACCCTTGTGTACATTCATATCTCTTCTGGCCTTTTTGAATGCTTTTGATAATGGCTTTCTGGCGCTGTGAATAAATGATGTATTTAACGGTTCTGAGAATAATTTCACTCTATTTTCATTATTGTTCGAAGCAATCGTCACTTGAATGCCATGATTATTCATGAGATGAAACCAATTAACAATTTCTTCTGTTGCATCAGGTTCGTCCCATGCAACCAGCGTATTATCCAAGTCGGTAATGATCCCTTTAATCCCTTTTCCCTTCAAACTTTCAGGGTCTATATCATGTATACTTTGCACATGTTCATTTGGCAGAAACTTTTTAATCATACGTTCACTCCATCCTTCACGACAAAATCTCCTTACCCATCATATACAAAATTTCTACAAGATTCAAAAGAATAGTGAAACCTTCGGCTATATTCAAAAAATCGTTCGACAATTCGCGACAAACTGGACCTGTGGATAAGTTTATGCACATACTCCACACCCGAAACCCTTTGTCCCACCTATTCTGCTAAACAATATCGTTACACTTATCTACATTCGCCTGTAGATAAATGGTGTATTGTAGGGCTTCTATGATCGTGGTAAGGTAAACTTGCATTAGTAAAAATACATTTTTCAAAACAGGAGGTGGCTGCCACATATGTGGCAGAGAGATGAAACAATTATCCGATACCCTGTTATTACAATCTTACCACAAAGCTATTGAGCTCAATCTTTCACAGGATTTTATTAAACAGATCGAAGAAGAAATAAAAGAGCGCTCCATCACTCATCTGGTTGATAAAAAGTTTAATCAAGTAGGTTAGAAATGGAACAACTTGCAAATACTGAGATTTGGCTACTCGTTTCCTAATAAGGGAACGAGCTTTTTCTTGAAATTTTTTTTCGTGCTTTTGTCGTCTTTCTACTTATTTAAGGGATTTTAAAAAACACTATATGATTTATCTTTAGCAAATAGTATTCAGTTGAATAATCCTATACTTTTTGATTACAATTGAGTGAAGTAACTATTTCGCTACTATATTTTTTAGGATTGAACTTAGTCTGAGGGAGGAACAACTAGATGCTGCTGGCTGTGCTATTGCCTTTTATTATTGCCATTTTCATTCCATTTTTAAGCAAATGGAAAGACAAACTTCACACAGGTTTCTTTGTAACTGCTGTACCTGTTGTGATCTTTATTTATTTTATCCGATTCTTAGGAGCGGGATTTGAACCCGTAACTAGAGAATACAGTTGGATTCCTTCTCTGGACATGAACATTCTCTTTTATTTAGACGGTTTAAGCTTATTATTCGTACTTTTAATTAGCGGGATCGGCTCCCTAGTTGCTTTTTATTCGATCTATTATTTACATAAATCAGAGCAGCTAGGACATTTTTACGTTTTTTTTCTATTATTCATGGGATCGATGTTAGGTGTGGTCTTGTCAGATAACGTATTCGTTTTATACACGTTCTGGGAATTCACTTCTTTATCTTCTTTCTTATTAATCGGGTTTTGGAATTACAAGGAACGCTCAAGGTATGGGGCTTTAAAGTCAATGCTTATTACCGTTTTTGGCGGACTCAGCTTACTTGGCGGTTTAGTTTTCATGAGTGTCATTACCGGAACCACTAGCGTTCAACAAATGATTCGTCAGCAAGAACTTATTTTAAACCACGAGTTCTTCCCTTTAATCCTTGTATTTATATTATTAGGAGCTTTCACTAAATCTGCCCAGTTTCCATTTCACATTTGGCTTCCAGATGCGATGGAAGCACCAACGCCCGTTAGTGCTTATTTGCACTCAGCAACGATGGTTAAAGCAGGCCTCTATTTGGTGGCAAGATTTTCACCTATGTTATCTGCATCTGATTGGTTCTTTATCATCGTATCAACCGCGGGAATCGTCACCCTCTGCTGGGGCTCTTATATGGCGGTTCGCCAAACAGATCTTAAAGGAATACTCGCCTTTTCAACAATTAGCCAACTAGGGATGATTATGGCTATGCTCGGATTCGGAACAAAGGTTGCTGTGTTTGCGGCTGTTTTCCACATTTTGAACCATGCTACCTTTAAAGGAAGCTTATTTATGATAGCCGGTATTGTCGATCATGAAACAGGTTCAAGAGATATTCGTAAGCTTGGTGGCTTAATGACTTTCCTGCCCGTTACCGCAACATTGGCTTTGTTTGCCACATTTTCAATGGCAGGTGTACCCCTTCCATTCTTAAATGGGTTTTATAGTAAAGAACTATTTTTTGACTCCGCTATCCATTTGGAGCAAACTGCAACCGGAATCGCTGCATTTCTGAAAACAGTATTTCCATACTTAGCGGTTTTCGGAAGTATCTTTACATTTGTCTATTCAATGTACTTCTTCTTCGGCACATTTAGAGGAAAGGCTTCTTTGGAAGAACTCCCTAAGAAGCCACACGAGGCCCCATTTGGCATGCTTGTCTCACCTATCATCTTAGTTTTGGGTGTCATTATCATCGGACTCTTCCCACAAACTATTAATGAACCATTTATTGCCCACGCAGCTACCGCTGTAAAAGGGTTTGAGGTTACTCATCATATCGCATTCTGGCATGGTATTAAACTGCCACTCATCATGTCCCTAACTGTCATTGCTTTTGGGACGGTTCTTGTCCTATCCCTGACAAAATGGCGATCTGTTTATAAGGTTATTCCTGGAGTACTAAGCCTTAACAAATTTTACGATGGACTCGTCGACCGAACTGTAAGCTATTCTTCTATCGTTACCAAGAGCTATATGAACGGTTCTTTAGGAGGATATGTCCGTTTAATTGTTGCAGCTATTGTTATTGCGGGTTTTGCGATAATGACAGCTACAAACGGTTTCCATCTTGAAACGGGCAACCTCGCTGACATAACAATTACGGAGCTATTTGTAGCATTTATGATGGTCATCGCAGCTATTGGCACCATTATAGTGAACAACCGTATAGCTGCTATTCTTATTTTAGGAGTTGTAGGATATGGTCTTTCCTTACTGTTTATCATCTACAGGGCTCCAGATTTAGCTTTAACCCAATTCATTATTGAAACCGTAACCCTAGCATTATTTTTGCTTGTCTTTTATCACTTGCCTAAAATTGAGAAAAAAAGTGAATCGACAAGTACCAAGACTTTAAATCTAGTCATCTCCATTGGGTTCGGTGCCCTGATGACTATGGTTGCTATTTCCGCTCACAGTAGCAAAATGTTTGATTCAATCGCAAATTACTTTATAGAAAACTCATATAAGCTTGGCGGAGGAGACAATATAGTTAACGTCATTCTAGTAGACATGCGTGGTCTTGACACGTTATTTGAGATTACGGTGCTTGGAATAGCCGCCATGGCGATCTACGGTCTCATTCGGTTACGCGGAAGTAAAAAGGAGGAGGAGTAAAGAATGGAAATTATTATGGCGGTCCTTGCTGGTATATTGTTCACAACAGCCGTTTATAACCTCCTCCAGAAACAAATGCTCCGTATTATCATAGGTACGGCACTTCTTTCTCATGGGGCACACTTATTTATCTTAACAATGGGAGAGTTGAAGAGAGGCAAACCACCTATTCTTTCTGAAGGGGTCGAGCAATATACTGACCCGCTTCCACAAGCCTTGATTCTCACCTCAATTGTTATAAGTTTTGGTATAACGAGCCTGCTGCTCGTTCTTGCTTATCGTGCTTCTAAGAAAAATGGTACAGATAATATGGAACAACTGAGAGGTAACGACTATGAGTAATTTAATTTCACTACCTATTGTACTGCCATTACTAGCAGGAATCATTGTCGCTTTTCTAGCAAATAATAAACCGCTTGTACGTCGAGTAGCTCAAACTTTAGCGGTCATCAACCTTATCGTCACTGGCTTCATCTTATATCAAGTTTACCAAAACGGCACAATAGTGCTGGAAACAGGTGGCTGGATGGCGCCTTATGGAATTATTCTCGTTGGCGATATGCTAGCCGTTACTCTTGCCTTTACCACGAACATAATAGCTGTCGCTTGTGTGTTTTATGCTTCAAAATCATTAACAGATCAGCAAGAATCGTTCTATTTCTACAGCTTCTTCTTCTTGTTGATTACAGGCGTAAGCGGTGCCTTCATTACAGGGGATATCTTCAACCTCTTCGTATTTTTCGAAGTCCTGCTAATGGCTTCATATGGCTTGATTGTCCTCGGTAATGGCAAAGCACAACTTAGAGAGTCAATGAAGTATGTATTAATTAACGTGTTTTCCTCCATGTTGTTTGTTACAACTGTTGCTTTTTTGTATTCAGTTGTAGGGACCTTGAACATGGCTCATATTGCGCAACGTGTTCAGGAAGTTGAACAACAAGGCGTTCTTACAACAATAGGGATTTTATTATTCTTCGTATTTGCAACGAAGGCAGCTGTATTTCCATTATACTATTGGCTCCCTCGCTCATATAGTGTCCCGAATCCTGTCGTTTCAGCGTTATTTGGTGCTTTGCTGACAAAAGTAGGAATCTACTCGATTTTACGTATGTTCACGCTAATCTTTGCTTGGGAAGCGGATCTAACGCATACACTCTTTATCTATCTAGCAGCATTTACTATGATATTTGGTGTGATAGGTGCCCTATCTACTAATAATATTAAACTTATTATGGCTTACAATATCATTCCAGCAGTGGGATTTATGATGATGGGAATCGGCATCTTTACAGAAACGTCAATAAGCGGGACTGTTTACTACTTGATCCATGATATGATTATTAAAGGGGCTTTCTTTCTGCTGATTGGTGTGATCGCTTATGTAGCGGGAACATCAGATCTAAGAAAAATGAATGGTTTGATCCATCATTATCCTATACTAGGTTGGTTCTTTTTTATCGCTACTCTAGTTTTAGCTGGTATTCCGCCCTTTAGCGGCTTCATCGGAAAACTTCTTCTTATACAGGGAGGTTTAGCACAAGAACAAATTTTCATTGTCATTGCTGCACTCGTATCAAGTCTGCTTATTCTCTTCTCTATGATAAGGATTTTCATCCAAGGGTTTTGGGGGGAAAAAACAGAGCTTGCTCACCCTGAGAGAAAGCAAGCTGCCCATAAAATGACTTGGCCTATAGGAATTCTGTTATCCCTTTCTGTACTTCTTGGAGTCGGTGCAGAATGGTTCTACCCGTCCGTTGAATGGATTGGCGAATATTTAATGAACCCGCAAATCTATATCGATTCTGTACTAAAGGAGTAGAAAGCTCATGCCATTTCAAATTGTCATCAATATTATCTTAGCTGCGATGTGGATGTTCTTAAGTGAAACATACAACTTTAAAACATTCTTTGTCGGCTACTTGTTAGGTATTGGACTGCTCTTTTTACTTCAGAGGTTTATCCCCGATACATTTTATATGAAGAGAGTAGTAAAGTTTGTCAAGTTAATTCTGCTGTTCATTCGAGAACTTGGCTTGTCAAACATTGATATCGTAAAACATGTTTACCGTCCTAAACTCAATGTCAGTCCTGGGATTTTTGCATTGCCCACCGAATTAAAAAGCAACTGGGAAATCACACTGCTTGCGAATTTGATTTCATTAACGCCTGGAACATTGTCGCTAGTTATAAGCGAGGATTACTCAGTCATTTATGTCCATGCTATGGACATTGGAGATGTGGAAGAATCAATAACAGAAATTAAAGAAACATTTGAAAAAGCTATCATGGAGGTGACTCGCTAATGGAAAATATATTAGATGTCACACAATCCCTTGTGCAAATTTCAGTGATTATTTCCATTGTCGGTGTGTCCATCTCCCTTCTCCTTCTGCTTTATAGAACGGTTAAAGGGCCGACAAATCCGGATCGTGCAGTTGCCCTTGATACCATTGGAGTAAACATCATGGCCATGGCGGGATTGATCGCCGTTTATCTAGTGACAACAAAGGCGAACGATGTCGTTCTGCTTATTGGGATCTTACTTTTCATAGGTAATGTGGGCTTGGCGAAATTCTTAGAAAAGGGTGTTATCATTGAGCGAGACATGGATTAACGTAGTACTCGACATTCTCATATGTATTTCCTTACTCATGGGTACGTTCTTTTTTGTTTCTACATCCATTGGTATCCTGAGGTTTCCCGATGTCTATACAAGACTTCATGCAGCTACAAAGGGCTCAACATTAGGGATAACTGGAGTACTCATTGGATCCTTTCTTTTTATGTACGTAGAGCATGGGATCATTAGTGGGAAATTATTGTTAGGTATCCTCTTCATTCTTTTAACAGCTCCTGTAACAGGACATGTGCTAGGACGGGCAGCTTATTACAGTGGGGTTCCGTTGAGTGATAAAAGTGTGGAGGATGAGTATAAAAAAAACTTGGAAAAAGTAAAAGATCACTGAATCATGCTTAGAAAGGGGCCAGTCGTTTCTGGCTTCTTTTTTTGTCTAATTTTCTTTCTGTACAAGCACAGGGACATGCTTCCGCACATACACTTGTTGTAGGCAAGAGCCTAACACCGAGGGAGGTATTTGCACTGTGAGCAGTCTGATCGCTTCTATCCTTTACTTTTTCAAAGAATCATTACTCTTTGTGTCTTATGTTAAAAATCAGGCGTTTCCAAATCCTCTGTCAAAAGAGGAGGAAGCCAAACAACTGAAGCTGATGGAAGAGGGAAGCCGAGAAGCAAGAGATACGTTGATTGAACATAACTTAAGACTGGTTGCTCATATTGTTAAAAAGTTTGAGAATACGAAGGAGGATTTTGAGGATTTAATTTCAATTGGAACGATAGGATTAATCAAAGGCATAGAGAGCTACTCTACAGGCAAAGGCACGAAGTTGGCTACGTATGCTGCCAGGTGTATAGAAAACGAAATTCTGATGCATCTCCGTTCCACTAAGAAGATGAATAAAGACATCTCGTTACAGGATCCAATTGGCCATGATAAAGAAGGGAATGAACTAAACCTGCTTGATATATTGCAAGCAGATGTTGAGGATATTGTTGAAGAAATTCAGCTTCACATGGAACTTGAACAAATTAAGGAGTTTATTACTGTTCTAGATGAAAGGGAAAAAGAAGTCATCATATTCCGTTATGGCCTAGGGGATACAGATGAAAAAACGCAAAGAGAAATCGCAAGGGAGCTAAATATCTCCAGAAGTTATGTTTCTCGTATTGAAAAAAGAGCACTAATGAAAATTTTTCACGAATTTTATAAACAAAGCAAGCGAAAAAGCTCACCTTAGGTCAGACAATTAAAATAAAGACATATGTAAAGCCACTGTTATTACACAGTGGCTTCTATTCCTCAAGTAAATGCTGACGTAACTTCTTAAGCTTTAGTACAAATCCAAACGCTGCACTTAACAACCCAGCAATCATGATTAGTAGATAAAGGTAAGCTTGAGAATGGTATTCATAGATACTAATGAGTACGCCAATATATAAATAACTGCTTAATATGAGTAGAGTTAAGGTAAATCGCTTATAATCTGCAATTTTGCTCTCAATCCATTCGGTAGACTTCAATTATGCCACCTCCTGTATGTGCTCATTTTAACACATATGGAATTGAAAAAAGGTGGTAATTTTTGTTAGTCTAGCGATGTAAGCATCTCCATAATCATCGTCGCGGCATTCTCCGCAGCTTTCGGAAGGAACTGATCAAATGAAATGGAAGATTCCTTACCGGCTATATCTGACAAGGCGCGTATAACAACGAATGGCGTGTTGTATTTATAGCATACTTGCGCAATTGCTGCCGCCTCCATTTCTGCAGCAATCATTTCAGGAAATTTACCGCGTACAAAACTCACGCGAGCTTCCTCCTGCATGAAGGAATCACCCGTGGCAATAATTCCTTTCTTGGCTTTAGAGTCCGTTTTCTTTACCGCATCCATTGCTTTTTCCATCAATGATGAATCTGCTGGGTACATGGCAGGAAGACCTGGAACTTGACCATACTCATACTGAAAAGCAGTCACATCAACATCATGGTGAGTGACAAGGGAAGAAATGACGAGATCTCCGACTTCTAGTTCCTTTGCGAAACCCCCGGCTGACCCTGTATTAATCACTTGATCAATGGTAAAACGCTCATGCAAAATGGTCGTTGCAATTGCAGCGTTCACTTTACCAATTCCTGACTGTAAGAGCACAACGGATTTTTGGCAAAGCTCGCCTTCTATAAATTTACTTCCAGCAACGTCAACCGTTTGATTGATTTTCATCTTGCTCTTTAGCAATTCTATTTCTTCATCCATTGCTCCAATAATTCCGATTGCCATAATTTAGCTCTCCTTGTTTACTGATAAGGGTTACTTGCTAGCTCTTCTACTTTAATTGGTTTATAACCTGCACCTTCTGTCCAGTGTATATAAACACGATACGTCTGCTGCTGCGCTTTATCTGAGACAGTGGCCTCTACTTTCTGCGCTCCGCCCCCGTTTTCTACTCGCCAGGCAATCATGTTGCCTGTATCGATTGAAGTAGCTTTACTTGCAGCTTGTAAGATTTCTTGCCAATCCTGAGATGATTTTTCATATGTGACCGTATGATTTCCATCAGTTTCCTGTTCTGTTTGTACAGGTTCCCAGTCCTTTTTAACTACACGTTCAACATTTTCTTTATCACTTTCCTCAACGACAGCATCTTTCTCTTTAGCTTTTTCAGCTTCTTTATCTTCTTTAGCTTGCTTATCTTGTTTTTCTTTATCGCTAGATTTACCAGAAGAATCACTTTCCTGATCCGTTTGTTCGTCTGTTATGACGTTAAGCTCTTCTTGGGAAGAATCCTTATTAGATTGTTGCTCTCCAGATGACGGTTCAGATGCGGTTTGCCCGCCGCTGCCACCAAAAATAAACAGAGCAATAAATGCAACTAGCAATAGTGCACCTGCACCTGCCAGCCACGTAATTAGTTTCGTTCCTTTTCTCCTTTTTTCGAAACGATTTGATCTTGAATTAGAAGGCCCTTGTTTAGGCATAGTTTCTTCCTCCTCCTTTACCTTTCCCATTATACAATACCACCTATAGGTCACCAACCCAATAAAAGTCACATTTCACATTCAAATATAAGAGAATGTTCAAAAAGTCACCAAATGATAAACGGCGAATGTCTTCGTTGCTAGATTTTTTCCGGCCCCCACGTATGAAAGGGCATATGCTGTGGTCCTCAAAACTTACGCGCCTCGAACTTCTTGCGACGCACAAGGAACGTGCTCGTGTCGACGTTCTCATTCGTCAACTTTTTTGAACACACACTATAAGAAAAAAGACAGGGAGCCCCCTGCCTTGCTTTCTTATTTAGTTGTAACGGAAATTATTTTCACATCTAATTCGCCGCCCGGGGTAACAACAGCTACTTGATCCCCTACTTCATGACCAATCAAGCTTTGGGCCATTGGTGAGTCGTTGCTAATTTTCCCTTCAAAAGGATCAGCCTCAGCGCTTCCTACGATCGTATACGTTTCCTCATCTCCATCTGGAAGCTCTTGAAAAGTAACCGATTTACCCATGGACACCATGTCAGGGTTATCGTTATCGTTTTCAATAATAACCGCATGACGAATCATATTTTCGACTTGCTGGATTCTGGATTCTACAAATGCCTGCTCGTCCTTCGCAGCATCGTACTCCGAGTTCTCGGATAAATCTCCAAATCCCCTTGCTTCTTTAATGCGTTCGACTACCTCTTTTCGACGTTCATTTTTTAAATGCTCAAGTTCCTCTTGAAGCTTTACTTTACCTTCTGCTGTCATATAAAAGCTTTTCTCTTGTGCCATTTCCAATACACTCCTCTTTCAGACAATAAATGACCGTTATCCCTGAATATAATGAAATGAGCGGTACTTGAAGTACGCTCATTAGATAACTAATATAGTGTATCTGGGACATAGGTTCTCTAGAACTTCTATCATGAACTATGCCAGATATCTTATAAATTTTCAACTATTTTCTTTGCTTAGCTTTTGCCCTTTCTCAAACAAAACAGTTTGGATCTTCGTAGCCATCAAGTCAATCGCTACATGGTTTTGTCCACCTTCTGGTATGATCAAGTCTGCATATCGCTTCGTTGGCTCAACAAATTGCAGGTGCATAGGACGAACTACAGTAGTATATTGCTCAATAACAGAATCTAGTGTGCGGCCACGTTCATTAATATCACGCAGCATCCTCCGAATAATTCGGACGTCCGCATCTGTGTCAACGAAAACCTTGATATCCATTAAATCACGTAAACGATCATCCTCTAGTACTAAAATCCCCTCAACAATAATAACCTCTTTTGGCTCGATATGAATTGTTTCGTCTGAGCGTGTATGCATTTTATAATCATATACTGGCTTTGAAACTGATTTTTGCTGGATTAAATCCTTGAGGTGCTCGATTAGTAAATCATTATCAAAAGCTAAGGGATGGTCGTAATTTGTCTTCAGCCTTTCTTCTAACGGTAGATGACTTTGATCCTTATAATAATAATCTTGCTCCACCATAAGTATTGTTTTATCAGCAAAGCGCTGAATAATAGATCGGGTTACACTCGTTTTACCGGAGCCTGTCCCTCCGGCTACACCAATTACAACAGGTTTATCATTCATGCTGATGGGTTCTCCTTTCATGTCAGGGAAAATCAGTTTTCATCTATTTCTTATGGTTCTTCACAGTAACGGCTACACCATCACCAATCGGTACAATCGATGTATGGTAGTTTTCTTGAGAGGTTAACCATTGATTAAAGTCACGAATTTTTGCAGCCAACTTTGCCATACGTCCTGAAGCTTCATGGTTATTAGCCACATATCCCTTGAACAAGACGTTGTCTGACACAATCATGCCGTCCTCTGACAGAAGTGGTGCATACAAATGAAAGAATTCTTCATATTTGCCTTTGGCTGCATCAATAAAAATTAAATCGAATGGAGCTGCCTGACTTACCTGTTCCTTCAATTCAAGAGCATCGCCACAAAGAATGTTGATGTGTTGTTCTGCTTGAAACTTGCTTATATTTTCAACAGCTTGCTGATAACGTTCAGTATCTCTTTCAATAGTTGTGATGGAACTTTCAGGAGCAGCTTCGAGCATTCTTAAAGCAGAGTAGCCAATCGCAGTCCCAATTTCAAGCATGGTTTGCGGCTTGTTTAATCGAATGAGCTGCATTAAAAAGTCAATTCCAAGTGGCTCCATGATCGGCACACCTTGCTTGTGTCCCTCATGTTCCAATTGTTCTATCTCTTTTGATGGTGTAGATAGTAACGAACGTAAATATGCATCCTGTTCCATTTAATGCCGGCCCCTTTCCTGCTGGACAATCCCATTTACAACCCTATTATTTTAACACAAACAAAGGAAGGAATGCGAGTCGTTATTCCGCACTCCTTCCCTATCCTATTCTCCTGATATATGTTCTGCTTTAAGTTTGTTATGCTTTTCTAAAGTTTTTGAGTAATAGATGTTGCCGTCCCCGTCTGCTAGGAAATACAGATAATCCGATTCAATAGGATTAGCCGCAGCGGCCATTGAGTTCTTATGAAAGCTTGATATCGGGCCGACAGGGAGTTTTTTTACATGGTATGTGTTATATGGTGATTCAACTTCTAAGTCCTTGTAGAGCACTCGATCTTTATGCTCACCCAGTGCATAAAGGACAGTCGGGTCTGTCTGCAACTTCATACCTTTTTCAATTCGATTGTAAAAGACACCCGCAATTTTCCTTCTATTTTCTTTTGTCTTCGCTTCATTTTCGAGCAATGATGCCATTGTTATCACTTGGTGAATGGTCATTCCTTCATCTGAATTCAGTTTATTTAACGCATCACGGTAAGGCAAGACAACTTCCTCTGTTCGTTTAATCATTTTATTAACAATTTGTTCAATGCTTGGATCCTCTATATAAAAGTTATAGGTGGAAGCAAATAAATAGCCTTCAAGAGGATAACGAATCTCCTGCTTCAAGATGACTTCATCCAGTAAAGCTGGATGCTGTTCAATCAGTTGACTGACATACTTACTATCATTTACTTTTTTCATAAATTCTTCTTTTGTAAAATCAAGTTTCTTAGCATATGAGGCGGCTATTTGTTCTAAGGTATATCCTTCAGGGATCGTCACACTAAATACAGGGTCTTTCCTTACTTTTCCTGTTTTTAATGATGCAACAATTTCATCAAGTGTCATCGCTGAGGTAAATTGATACTCTCCTGCTTGAAAGCCTGTCTCATTTTTAAACTTTGTATAAAATCTAAAAATGAGAGCATTGTTTATCACCTGATTTTCTTCTAGGATTTTTGCAATTTGTGAGTTCGAGGACCCGAGAGGAATTTCAATATTTTTTTGAGTTTCATCGTCAGGGTCTACGGGTTGTAATGCATGATTTACGTAAAAATATCCTGATATGCCCCCTATTAGAAGGACGATTACTATAGTAGTTAATACAACCGCAACAATCTTGCGGACTGTACTCGCTTCTTCATTACGCTTTTTAATTCGCTCTTTATACTTCTGCTTAAAATCAGACAACGATGCTCCTCCTTCCATCCGCTACATTATACTACAATTTACGAGTTATTTTCCATATCTTCACACAATATACACGATAAACAACGCTTAATGCAATACATTCAAAAATGTGCGTTTATTACCGAAATGTTCTGTTGCATTATGGAAGTGAGTGATTTATGTATTTTAGAATCCACACCACTAAGTAAAATAAAAACAGCCTCTAGCAAATTTGCTTAGAGGCTGTAAAAGTTAAAATTAAGTTAAGTCTTCTTCTGTTAAGGTATTTAACATTTCCTCAACCATTTCCCACTCTTCGTCTGATTCTATTTGGTAGAGAGATAAATCGTCCTCTTCATTCCCTTTTTCTTCATATCGGAATGCAAAAACTTCTACCTCATCTCCCTCTTTTTGCTCTGCTGGTACTACAGCAATGTACGAATGACCTGTTTGTTCAACGTCAAAAGTGAACAACACCTCAAATAAATGCTCTTCCCCATTTTCATCAGGGATAATGATACGTTCTTCTTTTTCTAATGCCATCTTGTCGTCCTCCTTTATTGTTTTGAATCTAAATAGCTCTGTAATATGATTACAGCAGCCATTTTATCAATGACTTTTTTTCTTTTTTGACGACTTACATCAGCATCGAGTAAGACGCGCTCTGCAGCCATGGTTGTTAGTCGTTCATCCCAGAGATGGACGACTAGTTTATACTCTTTTTCCAACCACTTTGCAAACCTTTGACTTGCTTCGCCGCGAGGACCAATTGACCCATTCATGTTTTTTGGAAGACCAACAATGGCTTCTGTCACGTCGTTTTCAACAATAACTTTCCGTAATGGCTCTTTGGCTGTCGTATAATTACGTTCATCCCATTTTAGAGTAGTCACCCCTTGAGCTGTCCACCCCATGGCATCAGATAAAGCGACACCAATTGTTTTCTCCCCCACATCTAAACCAATCTTCTTCATTAAGCATCCCCGTTATTTTTTTCTAAATAAAACTTAACCAACTCTTCAATAAGCTCGTCCCGTTCCATTTTGCGTATGAGGTTTCTTGCGTCTTGATGGCGTGGAATATAGGCTGGATCACCCGAAAGCAAATAACCAACAATTTGATTGATTGGGTTATATCCTTTCTCCTGCAAGGAATTGTGTACAGATAGTAATACTGATCGTACATCCTCTTCAAAGGGCTCCTCTGAGAAATTAAAACGCATTGTTTTGTCCATTGAACTCATTTTACAGTCACCTCGCACTTATTAGTATTACCTCCATTATATACCTATTTGGAAGATTGTAAAAACTAGACGGTATGATTTACATATTCTTTGGCAAAATGTAAGGCTTCTGGTATCTTTCCTGCGTCTTTTCCTCCGGCTTGGGCCATATCAGGTCGTCCACCGCCGCCACCGCCACAAATAGAGGCAGCTTGTTTAATCAATTGACCGGCATGATAACCTTTTTCGATTAAGTCTTGTGAAACTCCTGCAATCAATTGAACTTTCTCTTCATTTGGTGTGGCAAGCAGGATAATTCCTGATCCAATTTTCTGCTTCAAGTCATCGACCATTGACCGAAGTGCATTCATATCTTTAACATCTACTTGTTTAGCCAGAACATTCACGCCGTTTACATTTTCGACTTCATCGAGAATTGTGGAAGCTTCCATGTTAGAAATTTTTGTCGACAAGGACTCATTCTCACGTTGAAGATTTTTCATTTCCTGATGCAGGACTTGGATACGTTCAGGAACTGTGTCCGGTTTTGTTTTTAGTAATGAGCCTGCTTCCTTCAACAAGGATTCTCTGCCGCTCATGTACTGATAGGCACCTTTTGCTGTGACAGCTTCCATTCTTCGCGTCCCTGCTCCTATACCTGATTCGCTGACTATTTTAAACAGACCTATTTCAGCGGTATTGTCGACATGACAGCCACCACAAAGCTCGAGGCTGTAGTCACCAATCTCAACAATACGTACTTCTGATCCATACTTTTCGCCAAATAAAGCCATGGCTCCTTTTTCTTTAGCTTCTTGAAGAGTAGTATAAGCAACAGAGACGGGAATGGATTGCCATATCCTCTCATTAACAGCCGCTTCAATTTGATCGATTTCATCATTTGACACAGAACCAAAATGGGAAAAGTCAAAGCGAAGGCGATCCGTCGCTACAAGAGAGCCTGCTTGATTAACATGGTTGCCTAACACATCTTTCAAGGCCTGGTGAAGTAAATGTGTCGCTGTATGGTTTTTAACGATAAATCCACGTTTCCCTTTATTTACTTCCGCATAGACATGGTCACCTTTTGTTATGGTACCCTGCTTCACGTAGGCTTCATGCATGTTTTGGCCATTTGGAGCTTTCTGAACCGATGTAACCTCAAGAACAGCTTTGTCCGTTCTAATCGTGCCCTGATCCGCAATTTGCCCACCACTTTCAGCATAAAAAGGAGTTTGATCAAGGAAAAGATATACGGTGTCCCCTTCAGTTGCTTGTTCAGCAAAGTCTTTCCCTTTAATAAGTTCGGCAAGCTGTGCTTCTATTTTCAGCTGGTCGTATCCAACAAATTGACTCGCTACGTGTACATCACCAAGCACTCCTTCTTGCACTTGCATGCTACCAGACTTTTGACGAGCATTGCGAGCACGCTCTCTTTGCTTCGTCATCTCTGTTTGGAAACCTTCCTCATCAATGGTAAAACCAGCTTCGGCAATATATTCCTCCGTAAGCTCTTTCGGAAATCCATACGTATCATACAGACGGAACACTTCCGAACCTGGAAAAACGTTGCTGCCTTTTTCCGTTTCCTGTTTCATAATCGTTGAAAGCATCGCTAAACCGTCATTTAAAGTTTCGTGGAAACGCTCTTCTTCTGTACGAATGACATTTTGAATAAATTCTTGTTTCTGCTTCACTTCTGGATAAAAGTCATTCATTATGATCGCTACTTCTGGTACGAGCTTATACATAAATGGTTCATCAATACCAATTTGTTTAGCAAATCTTACAGCTCGACGCAGCAAACGGCGCAGCACGTATCCCCTACCTTCATTTGAAGGCAAAGCTCCATCACTTACGGCAAAGGTTACTGTGCGCATATGGTCAGCAATCACCCTGAATGCCGCATCATATTCTGTATTCTTTCCATACTTATATCCAGAGATCGATTCTGCAGCCTCGATAATCGGCATAAATAGATCTGTTTCAAAGTTGGTCGGCGTATCTTGAATAACGCTCACCATCCGCTCGAGTCCCAACCCTGTATCAATATTCTTTTTCGGAAGCGGTGTGTACGTATCATCAGGATTATGGTTGAATTGTGAAAACACTAGATTCCATATTTCAAGGTAGCGCTCATTCTCGCCCCAGGATACAATTCTGGATCTGAGGGATCACTCCCATAAGCTTCTCCGCGATCATAGAAGATTTCCGTATTTGGGCCACTTGGGCCTTCTCCGATATCCCAGAAGTTTTCTTCTAAGCGAATGATCCTTTCTTCTGCGACCCCAATTTGGTCCTTCCACAATGAATAAGCCTCATCGTCCTCAGGGTGAACAGTGACAGACAACTTCTCAGGATCAAAACCGATCCACTGACGGCTTGTTAAGAATTCCCACCCCCAGGCCATCGCCTCTTCTTTAAAATAATCACCGATAGAAAAGTTGCCTAGCATTTCAAAAAAAGTATGGTGGCGAGCTGTAAAGCCTACATTTTCAATATCATTCGTACGAATTGACTTTTGAGCATTAACGATTCGCGGGTTATCAGGAATAACACGGCCATCAAAGTATTTTTTTAACGTGGCTACCCCACTGTTAATCCATAAAAGTGAAGGATCTTCATGTGGAACGAGCGATGCACTTGGTTCTACGCTGTGCCCTTTTTCTTTAAAAAAATCTAAAAACATTTGTCGTACATCAGCTGAAGTTAATGATTTCATTTTCTATACCTCCTGCATGTTGGGTCTTTAATTTATCTCTGTACAAACGAAAAACTCCCGTTCCTGCACTATGGCAGGGACGGGAGTTTTCGTTCCGCGGTACCACCCTGATTATAAACAATCCTGATTGTCTATCACCTTAAACGCTCATAACGGTGCGTGTACCGGCGGGGATTAACCGCACTCAGGAATAGCTTTCAACAGAGCTTCTCTAGTACTTCTTTCAGCCTGTGGAAGTACCTCTCTACTAAAGGGGCTACTGTTTACTTAGTTCCCTCAATGTGTTCTTCGTTCATACAGTATTGATATGCGCTATTATAGATAAGATCACATCATCTGTCAACGCTCAAGACGTGAATGACTGACCTCTTCTACAACCACTTTTAGACAGGTGAGGACAGGAACAGCTACAATCATCCCAACTATACCCGCTAGCTCACTGCCTGCCAGTAAGGCTAAGATAATTAGAAGAGGGTGAATGTGAATGCTTTTCCCCATTATATAAGGGGACAATAAGTTACCTTCTACAATTTGAATCACAAAAATAGCGATCAGAGCTATGATCAGCGTTTTTACAGAAACGGTTACAGCAACGACTAAGGCTGGGATAGCACCTAATAATGGTCCGAAATAGGGAATTATATTAGTAATCCCAGCAATAACTCCCAGTACGAGTGGATATGGCAGACCAGCTATCCAAAAGCCGATGCTTGCGAAAAAACCTACAAACAAGCTGATAAGCAACTGTCCCCTTATATATCCTCCTAAGGAATGACTGAGTTTTTGACTTAAATGTTTAGCTTCCCCATGCCATTTTACTGGAAGTAAACGAAGTAGCGATTGAAAGATCAAAGAATGATCCTTTAGGAAATAAAACGTCATCACAGGAATAACTGCAAATAAAACAATAACGTTGAATATCCCGCTTAATGCAGTTACGGCTGACATTAGCCGTGCACTCATCCACGCTTCAAAGTTGGCAAAACTGCCATCTAAACGTTCGTGGATACGGTCGGGAAAGCGTTCCGTTTGAGCATAAAGCTCTCGTGTCCAGCTTTGATATGCTTCTGTTAAATACGGTAGCTGTTGACTCAATGCTTTTAACTGTTCCAATAGATGAGGATAGCCACGGTAGATTAAAAAGCCCGTTAACGAAAAAAAGACTGCGAAAATAACCAGAATCGAAAGGGCACGCGGCATACCTAATTCCTCAATAAACTGCACAACTGGGTGAAGCAATAAGGATAACACAATCGCGAGTATAAAAGGTAAGAGAATTCGTAATATCATCAGCACTACATGGTCGTAATAAGGATACAACCAGGCCAATATGAGCATAAATACTAAAACAACAAAACATATCGCACTGCGGCTTATCCATTTAATTGCTTTTTCGCTCATTATGATCCCGACTGATAGAAAATATCATTTAATGAACTTAAACTTCCATCCTCTTCAATTTGATTTATATTCATTTTTCCATCCTCAATCGAAAGCTCAAGATAACATGTCCAGCAATAGTATTGTTCATTGCCTATCCGTCCAAGGTTTCTTCCTTGGCAATTGGGGCATTTCATAGAACATACTCCTTTTTTTACCAAGTAGTATGTCCCTAGTAACGATTATTCATACATTATGAAAATCTCAAAACGCATGGATAGACATTCGAGGCTTACTTCATTTCCTCATTGCTGGTACAAATAAGCTCATGTATCCAATCAATTCCCTCGTCCACAAACTCGTCCGTGGGATTTGAATGAGGGGTGTGTTCGAATAGGAAATACTTATCTGTTCCTTGTGCTAAATATTGGACTATCGGCTTTATCTTCCAATATCCCTCTGCCCCCTCCAGATCAGGATGTGGCGGGACCCAAATATATTTTGAACCTTCTATTAAAATATTATGTAAGTGAACGACCTTAATATATGGCTTAAGATGTTCGAGATACACCTGCCAATCCCCACCTACTGCCAACAAATAATCTCCAATATCTATACAAAGGGAGAGGGCGTACGTCTCCCATGTTTGTTTAGAAAAGTGGTGAAGCGCCTCAATATTATGTGGGGACATGGATGGACCGAGTTTAGGTTCACAGACAATTGGAATATCGTAGGTTTGCTGAAGCTGGCTGAGAAATTGTAGTCCTTCGTCTATTTTTTCTGCTCGCTGCACTTGATCTGGAGCTTTAAAATAGGGAAAATGAACGAGTACATAGGTTGCACCTAATTGTGTTAATTTGCGTACCTCATCTTCAAATTGCTCCCGTGCTCTTCTAGGGTCAAATGATATAAAGCTAATTAAATCATACTTACTCTCCCCTCTAATCAATGGAGAATGGACACCATAGCTATATTCTTTTGCCTCAGCTAGCCGTAAAAAGTCTTCAAAGTCAGCCAAGCTAGGAAACTCCCCTATTTCCACGTGTGAAAACCTTCTTTTAAATAACTGCTCAAATTTATCTGGGTCAGACATAATTGTGCTGCCAGAAAGTCCTAACTGATGCGCCATCAGGTAACCCTCCTTCACATAAAATCATAAGGAGAAAGTTCTTCCTCCTCTTCGTCTTCTTGTAGCTCTTGAGTCGCTTCTTGCTGTAGTTTTTCTGTTAGTTGAGTGTAACGCAGGTTAGTATCCCTCGTTTGCAAACCTTCTAAGAAGGCACTAGGATCACCACATATAATGAGGGAATGCTTTGACCTCGTAATAGCGGTATATAAGAGGTTTTTCCTTAGCATTCTGCGATAACCCCTGACAACCGGCAGAATAACAATGGAAAATTCACTTCCCTGCGATTTATGAATCGATGTACAATAAGCATGCATTAAATTATTTAAATTCTTTTTCGGATAGACTACTTCTTTGCCATCATACTCTACAACCACCTGCTCCACCTGATCGACATTTTCTTCCGCACGAAAAATAGCGGCGATTTCGCCAATATCTCCGTTATACACGCCATCCTCAGGCTGGTTGACAAGTTGTATGACCTTATCCCCTTTTCGATACGTCACCTCTTTAAAAGTAAGATCCCGTTTTTGCTTACTTTTTGGGTTAACGACACGTTGAATTTCTTCATTTAATTTATGAATACCCACATCTGTTCGATACATCGGTGCCAACACTTGAACTTCTCTGGCTTCAATCCCTTTATCCAATGCTTTCTTAACGATATTCGTGATCAGATCTTTTAACTGGTGTTCCTTGGCTTGGATAAAATTAAAATCATGATCCTTTTTTAAAGATTGCATTGTACATTGATTATTTTTTATTTCATGGGCAAGCTGAATGATTTTCGAGCCTTCTTTTTGCCTGTATACTTCTGATAACTGAACAGAAGGTAACTGTTTTGATGCTAGTAAATCAGCTAAGACCTGTCCTGGGCCGACCGAAGGCAGCTGGTCCTCATCCCCGACGATTAACACTTGCATATCTGAAGGAATGGCGCGGAACAACTGATTAGCAAGCCACATATCGACCATGGAGAACTCATCAATAATCAAAACCTTGCCTTCGAGCTGATTGTTCTGGTTTTTATCAAAACTCTCATGGCCATCCCATACAAGCAGACGATGAATCGTACTTGCTGACAATCCTGTCGACTCTGTCATCCTCTTAGCTGCACGACCAGTTGGGGCCGCCAGTATAAAAGGAAAGGGTTCATCTTGGTCATAGTCTGCTTTGTCTGTTGAGAGATCATGGAGCGTGGAATAGGCTCTTATGATCCCCTTAATGACTGTTGTCTTTCCTGTTCCTGGCCCTCCCGTTAAGATCATGACTTTTGACTGTAGGGCTTTTTCGATCGCAGCAAATTGATCTTCTCCGTAACTAATCGATTCCTCTTCCTCCATATCACCGATGATCTTGAGCAGATCAGCCTGAGTATGCTCTGCTTCATGCTCTTCAGCCATGATCCGCTCAAGCTGGTTACAAAAACCATTCTCTGCATGGAAAAGTGATGGTAAGTACATCCGATCGTCTTCAATAAACACATAACGATCTTCAGCTAGGTGCATGACCTGTTTGGATAACTGGTCAAAAGTAATCGGCTCATCTGTTCCACTATTAAGCAGGCTCCCAACTTGCAGAAGACAGGTTTCTGTCGGTAAATAAACATGACCCGCAGAAAGGCTTTGTTGCAGAACATATAGGCAGGCTGCACGCAGCCTTGTAGGATGATCAATAGGCAGCTCTTGCATTCTTGCCATTTCATCTGCTCGATGAAAACCAAACCCTTCTACTTTAAAGACGAGCTGGTAAGGGTCTTCTTCAATGATAGCCAGTGTTTGATCTTTAAATGCTTCGTAGACTTTTTGTGAAAGCTTAAGACCGAATCCATATTGATTTAAATGGATCATCACGTGCTCGAATCCTTGATGCTCTTTCAATGTGTTATAAAGCGTACCACGCTTTTCTTTTGCAAGTTTAGGTACATCTTTTAGTACGTCCGGATCATTTAAAATAGTAGCAATGGCCTGTTCTCCTAAATGATCAACAATTCGTTCTGCCGTCTTTTTACCAATTCCATGGAATAGATCACTTGATAAATAAACAACCAATCCATCCTTCGTTTCTGGAAGCATTCGTTTATAAAAATCGACCTGGTACTGGCGGCCAAACTTTTTATGATCTTGAAATTCTCCATGGAAAACATACGTTTCTCCTTCCTCTAAAGGGGGAAATGACCCTTAATTACAATGCTTTTTTCACTGAAGTCTTCATTCGTTTCGGTAACGATAATCGAAGCGATCGAAAAATGTTCAGACTCCTTGTGGAAAATCATCCGGTTCAATTCCCCCTTTACATAAGGGCGGTCTTCATTTGTATCAGAAAAAAGCGTACGTTCTGCCATGTTCTTTCTCCTTTAATTTAATCTTCACCCAAGGCCTGTTCAACTTGAGTTTTAGCGTGAGCCGCAAGCACATGCTCTCCATTAATTTCAAGTGCTTTGTTAAAGTGAATAAGCGCCGTTTGTGCATCTTCTTTATGTAATGCCACAACCCCCAAGTTGTAGTGGGCATCACTATGCTGTTCCTCTAATTGTAGCACACGATTCATCGTCTGTTCAGCGTCTTCAATTTGACCATTTTGTGCTAAACAAAGCCCATATTGAAACTGAATATCCACGTCATTAGAATTCAGCTCTACAGCTCTTAATAAATAAGGAAGGGCTAGTTTGACATGCTCTTGATGAATAAACGTCATTCCTAACATAAAATGAACATCGGCCTCATCCAACCCTTTTTCAATGGCTGCAAGATATTGCTTTTGTGCTTTCGTATAGGCTTCCTGCTCATAATAAACATTGCCTAATCCATAATAGGCCGTGGCCGCTTCTTCATCAAGCTCGATCGCCCGGTTGAAAAATCGTTCAGCACGCTCCATTTCGTTGAGGTGTACAAGCAGATTTCCGAAATTGATATAGCCGATCGGCTCATTCGGGTTCTCATCGATCGCTTCTGTAAAAAGTTTGGCCGCTTCTTCTAATTGTTGATCTTGCATAAGCTCAATCGCTCTTGTCATTTTATCCATTCTCTTATTCTCCTTTTCATAAGAAAAGCACACGGGCCCGGTAGACATGTAAACATTAGCGCAAATCTTATCATTTCTTACTATTAAAAAAATGGCCATGTCCCTGTACCATTCGGACATGGCCGTATCATCAACCAACATAAGACAGGGCTTTATCTTCTTTCGTTATTTCATCAATCGTTGCCCTCCAAGACAGACCTCATCTTTATAAAAGACTACCGCTTGTCCTGGTGTCACAGCACGTTCACGCTCATGGAAGTTTACCTTCCATTTTCCATCTGAAAGTGGTGTCACAGTTACTTTACTGTCGTCTTGTCTATAACGGAATTTCGCCGTACATTCAAAAGCTGTATCTGGTGCTTCACCACTCGTCCAGTTTGCCTCTGTTGCGATCAGTCCATCTGAGTACAATGCTTCATTGTGGTACCCTTGACCGACATATAAAGTATTTTCTTTCACATTTTTACCAACAACAAACCATGGCTCACCTGCACCGCCGATACCTAAACCCTGTCTCTGACCAAGTGTATAATACATCAGTCCGTCGTGCTGGCCCTTCACTTCACCATCGAGCGTTTGCATCGTACCAGGTTGTGCGGGCAAATATTCACTTAAAAACTCTTTGAAATTACGTTCCCCAATGAAACATATTCCAGTTGAATCTTTTTTCTTTGCGGTAGCCAAATCGTTTTCTTCAGCCATTCGGCGTACTTGTTTCTTTTCGATATCTCCTAGTGGGAACATAACTTTAGCAAGTACATCCTGAGAAAGTTGATTTAAAAAGTACGTCTGATCTTTATTGTTATCCACTCCTCGAAGCATTTCATACGTGCCATCGACTTCACGTACTTGGGCATAGTGGCCTGTTGCTAAATAATCTGCCCCAAGCGCTAATGCATGATCGAGAAAAGCTTTAAACTTTATCTCTTTATTACACATCACATCAGGGTTCGGAGTTCGCCCGTCCTTATACTCATCAAGGAAATAGGTAAACACTTTATCCCAATACTGTTTTTCAAAATTAACCGCATAGTAAGGGATATCAAGCTGATTACAAACACGAATCACGTCTTCGTAATCATCGGTTGCTGTACATACCCCATTTTCATCTGTGTCGTCCCAATTTTTCATAAAAATGCCGACGACATCATAGCCTTGCTGTTTCAACAGAAGAGCGGCTACGGAAGAGTCTACTCCGCCGCTCATACCAACAACAACACGTGTATCTTTCGGTTGTTTCATTTCTTTCACCTTCCTATGTCAGCCTTTTTACGATTTGGCTAATCCGTTTCGCCGCTTCTATGACATTCTCTTCGTTATTCGCGATCCCGAAACTAAAACGAATTGAGTTGACTGTTCGCGCATCTTCTTTACCATACATAGCTGATAGAACATGCGAGGGCTCAACAGAACCTGCCGTACAAGCACTCCCGCTTGAGGCTGCTATTCCTGATAAATCAAAATTCATAAGCATTGTTTCGACATTCATCTTGGGGAAGCTTACATTGACAATGGTCGACACGGCCTGATTCTTTGAACCATTGATTTCATAGACAATCGCTTCCTCCGTTAATTGTTTTAAAAATAACGTTTTAAAGCGTGCGTAACGTTCTTCTCTTGAAAACCGTTCCGCTTCCGTCAGTTCAATCGCTTTTTGAAAACCTATAATCCCTGGAACGTTTTCTGTTCCTGCCCGGCGTTTTCTTTCCTGTTCACCGCCATATGCAAGTGACTGCACTTGGGTACCTTCACGAACATAAAGAAAACCAATTCCTTTTGGCCCATTAATTTTGTGACTTGATACAGCTAATAAATCAACAGGTAGTTTCTCAACATTTATTTCCGTTAATCCATAGGCCTGGACGATATCCGAATGAAAATAAGCCTGGTGGGAAGCGAGTTGGTCTGCTATCGCTTCAATAGGCTGGATGACTCCTGTTTCATTGTTTACCATCATAATTGAGACTAAGATCGTATCCTCTCTTAGTGAAGCCTCAAAATCCTCTACTTTCACACGTCCATCTTCATATACGGGTAAATAGGTAATTTCAAAACCGTCTTTTTCTAGGGCTTCAACAGCATGAAGTGTAGCATGGTGTTCGATTTTTGTCGTAATCATATGCTTCCCTTTTCCCTGATTAGCCAGCGCCGTACCGATAATGGCCAGATTATCAGCCTCTGTCCCGCCGCTTGTGAAAATGATCTCCTTCTCTTTCGCACCCAAACTTCTGGCGGCTGTACTACGAGCCTTGTCAAGAAGACTTCTAGCTTTGCGGCCAAATTGGTGAACACTCGACGGGTTTCCAAATACCTCCTGGTAAACCGGAACCATTGCTTCGATCACCTGTTCATGGACAGGGGTTGTAGCAGCATGATCTAAATAAATAGGCTCCAACTACTGACACCTCCGTATGTTAAATGTAGAACATATAAGCATCCTGTGTTTGATCATCTACATGATCTTTTAGATCCTCTAATGTTGTCGTATCCAAAACATCCTTTACTGCATCCCTTACTCTTTTCCAAAGCGCCTGCTTAGCTGGCTCCTCATCCTCAATTCCTTCCACAGGCGTAATTGGTCCTTCCAGTATTCGAATCACGTCACCGGCAGTAATTTCGTGTGGAGGCTTTGTTAACATATAGCCACCGTATGCACCTCTAACACTTTTCACAAGACTTGCATTACGCAATGGAGCGATTAATTGCTCTAAATAGTGCTCAGACAAATTATTGTCTCTAGCTATTTGTTTTAAAGAGATCGGTCCTTCACCAAACTTTCTGGCAAGCTCGATCATGATCGTTAATCCATAACGTCCTTTCGTAGAGATCTTCATTTTCATTCAACCCTTCTTCCTAAACTGAGAGAAACCTTGATCCGTCACCCATTCACTCTATTTGCTATCTTATATAAATACGTATCTGTTTTAACGAAAAAATCGATCCTATTCGTAAATAAACATCTTTCTTGAGCCAAATCTGCTCTCTTCTCAACTTTCTATACCAAACGCTATTATAGCATGGATGGCAAGTCTCTTGCATTTTCTTAGATTTAGTCCTACGCTGAAAATTATGAAATGAGTAAAGGAGCGTAAACCATGAGTACAAAACCACTTGCGTTTCGCATGCGACCATCCAACATAAATGAAATTATCGGCCAGAAACATTTAGTAGAAGAGGGAAAAACGATTCACCGAATGATTACGGCGAACCGGCTTGCTTCTATGATTCTTTTTGGACCTCCTGGAACAGGGAAAACATCGATGGCCCAATCCATGGCTAAACATTTAAGCATCCCATTTAAAACGCTCAATGCCGTTACAGATAAGAAAAAAGATATGGAAATCGCTGTGGAAGAGGCAAAAATGCAAGGACAAATGGTGCTGATTCTCGATGAAGTCCATCGCCTGGATAAAGCTAAGCAAGATTTCCTTCTGCCCCATCTCGAGAGTAATACGTTGACCATGATCGGTTGTACAACAAGTAACCCTTATCACTCTATTAATCCGGCGATTAGAAGCCGCTGTCATCTATTCGAGCTTTATCGTCTTGAAAGACAAGATATTATTGAGGCCATCCATCGTGCCGTCCAAGATAAAGTAAATGGGCTTGGCAACATGTCCATCCATTTAACTGACGAAGCGATGGCACACTTTGCTGATGCAGCTAACGGGGATTTACGAGCGGCTCTCAATGGATTAGAACTTGCAGCATTCTCAACACCTCAAGATGAATCAACCATCGTTTCTATTGATTTATCCATTGCCGAAGAATGTATGCAGAAAAAAAGCTTTTCACACGACAAAGATGGAGATGCTCATTATGATGTTCTTTCAGCTTTTCAAAAATCGATTCGTGGTAGTGATGTAAATGCATCCCTTCATTACTTAGCAAGGTTAGTTGAAGCGGGCGACTTAGACAGTATAGGACGGCGTCTGGTTGTGATCGCCTATGAGGATATCGGGGTAGCAAGCCCGCAAGCAGGCCCTCGAGCATTAGCCGCTGTTGAGGCCGCAGAACGTTTAGGCTTTCCTGAAGCACGCGTCCCCCTTGCAGCTGCTGTAACCGAACTGGCCCTGTCACCAAAATCGAACAGTTCCTACAAAGCCTTAGATGCTGCTTTAGCTGATCTTCGCAAAGGAAAAAGCGGGGACGTTCCTATCCATCTAAAAGATTCACATTATAAGGGAGCGGCTAAGTTAGGACGAGGGACCGATTACCAATACCCACACAATTTTGATCATGCATGGGTAGATCAGCAATATTTGCCGGATACCATTAAAGATCGATCCTATTATGAACCGAAAACAACCGGCAAGTTCGAACAAGCTCTTAAACAGGTTTACGATAAGATTAATAAACAAAAATCATAGTTAAGTATAATTCTTCCTCCTGTTGTCCACACTACAAATAAATCTGACAAACTATTTCTCTAATAGAAAAACAGGAGTGATCAATATGCCAAAGGTTAGACAAGATGCTTGGTCTCATGAAGATGATCTTTTATTAGCTGAAACGGTCTTAAGACATATCCGAGAAGGCAGTACCCAATTAAGGGCCTTTGAGGAAGTCGGAGATCTATTAAATCGCACATCAGCCGCTTGTGGCTTTAGATGGAATGCCGAGGTACGACAAAAATATGAGCAAGCTGTAGAATTAGCAAAGAAACAGCGTAAAGAGAAAAAACGAAATGAAGCAAGTATGCCAAACCCAGTTGTCGTAGATTCCTATGATGAAGAAAATGATCATCATGAAGTGAAGAAAGAGGTCACCTATTCCATGCCAGAGCGAGAGATTGAGACAGAGCTACAACCACAGCCTGAACCGACCCTTTCGCTCTCACAAATTATTAAAGATTTGAAGGCATTTCAAAAAGAGTCTTCTTCCCAGCAAAATTTGAGTCATAAATATCAAGCACTTGCAGATGAAAATAAAAAACTTGCATCTATGAATCAACAATTAACCAGTCAATTAAATTCGATGACCGAGGATTATCAAGCATTAATCCAAATCATGGATCGCGCCCGAAAGATGGTTATGTTCGATGATCAAGATTATGCCCAAAAACCACAATTCCGGATGGAAAAGAACGGCAACCTTGAGCATGTCGCGCGATAAGAACTTAACAAAATAAAAAGCAGCACAGTTTACTCAAAAAAACTGTGCTGCTTTATTCTATGTAATTTGCTTTCTCATAAAAAAATCCAATCCCAATTGTGCCGTCGTATCATGAGTTTTGAACCCGCTCCAGGCAGGTGGGTGCCCTGCTCCTCACTTCTTGCGTCCTCAGTAATAAGGCTTGCATTCCATGAGGAAACTCCAGGCTCCCGTTTCAAAAATGTTCGGTCAAAACGTACATTCGAACAACGCACACATCAGGATTGGTTTCTTTAATTGTATTCAAATCATAGCATAAATATTTCAGCTAATCAAGGTGATAAAAAAGAAGTTTCTTCTTGCTTTAATCTTTTTTCACTTGTTTGAGCTGCAGGTGAAGTTCATCTAATTGGGCTTCACTTACACGGCCAGGTGCTTCCGTAAGAGGGTCCTGAGCCGATGCTGTTTTAGGAAATAGGATGGTATCCCGCAAGTTCGTGCGTCCAGCAAGCAGCATAATAAAACGGTCAAAACCAAGGGCAATCCCCCCATGCGGAGGAGTACCATACTCCAATGCTTCAAGCAAGAAACCAAACTGTTCCTCAGCTTCCTCTTTAGAAAAGCCAAGAACCTGGAACATACGCTCTTGCATTTGTTTTTGATAAATACGAAGAGAGCCCCCGCCTAATTCGTAACCATTGAGTACAATGTCATACGCTTCTGCCATGGCTTCCTCTGGCTTACTATTTAATTCTTCGATGTCGCCGTTTGCTGGCATTGTGAAAGGATGGTGTGCCGCAAAGTATCTTCCTTCTTCTTCGTCATATTCAAATAATGGCCAATCTGTCACCCAAAGGAAGTTGAATTTCGTCTGATCAATTAAATTTAGACGCTTAGCAAGCTGTTTGCGGAGAGCACCTAAACTGTCTAATACTACAGACGTTTTATCCGCTACAAATAGTAATAAATCGCTATCTTCAGCGTTTAATGCTTCTTGTAATTGTGAAGTATCTTTTTCAGAGAAAAACTTAGAAATTGGTCCATTAAGTGCTCCATCCTTAAGTTTCAGCCATGCCAGACCTTTTGCCCCGTAAACCTTCACATCTTCCGTCAGCTTATCAATATCTTTTCGTGAAAAGTTATCGGCTTGTCCTTTGACATTAATGGCACTGACCCGGCCCCCTGAGGCCACGGCACCACTGAACACTTTAAAGTCCGAATCCTTCACGATCCCGGATACATTCACAAGTTCCATCGCAAATCGGGTATCCGGCTTATCAGAGCCAAAGCGTTCCATGGCTTCCTGATATGGCATTTTTTCAAATGGTGTCGGAATGTCGATCCCTTTGACATCCTTCATGACTTTAGCCATCATTTGCTCTGTCATTGCCATAATCTCTTCCTTACTCATAAAGGACGTTTCAATGTCGACTTGTGTAAATTCTGGCTGACGGTCTGCCCGTAGATCTTCATCTCGGAAACAGCGGGCAATTTGGTAATATTTTTCGAACCCTGACATCATCAGCATTTGTTTAAATAACTGAGGCGATTGCGGAAGGGCGTAAAATTCTCCTCCATGCACACGGCTGGGGACTAAATAATCCCGAGCCCCCTCAGGTGTGCTTTTGGTCAAAAGCGGTGTTTCCATCTCAAGATACCCTTCATCATTTAAAAACGTACGAATTGCCTGGGTCGCTTGATGTCTTAGCTTGAACGTTTCCTGCATTTCCTTACGGCGAAGGTCTAAATAACGATACTTCAAGCGTAGATCCTCAGACACCTCCGTCTGATCCTCAAGCATAAATGGAGGCGTCTTTGCTTTGTTAAGCACCTGAATCTCCTTCGCAAGGATTTCAATATCTCCGGTAGACATATTTTGATTTACCGTACTCTTATCACGTAAAACGACTTGCCCAGACACTTCAAGGACGTATTCTGATCGAACATTTTCAGCCGTTTGGAGTGCTTCTTTTGACACTTCAGGATTAAACACGACTTGGACAACACCTGATCGATCCCTTAAATCAATAAAGATAAGCCCGCCAAGGTCACGGCGTTTTTGCACCCACCCTTTAATCGTTACTTGTTCTTCAATATCAGATGTTCTGATTGTTCCGCATGATTTACGCTGCATATTATTCGCCTCCAGCTAGTTCTTGTTCTAAATATCCTGTGATTTCACCGAGAGGAAGTTCGGTCTGCTCGCCACTGGTCATATTTTTTACAGTCACAGCGTTCTGCTCAAGTTCCCGCTCTCCTAGTACGATGACGTATTTTGCTTTGAGTCGGTCAGCCGATTTGAACTGACCTTTCATTTTCTTTTGTAAATAATCCTTATCTGTTTGGATTCCATTACTGCGTAAAAGTTGCGTCAGGCGAACAGCTTCTTGTTCTGCCTCCTCTCCCATAGCAACAATATAGCAATCCAGCGAATCCTCAACTGGCAATTCAACACCCTCAGCTTCTAACGCCATCAGTAATCGTTCCAGACTCATAGCAAAACCAATCCCCGAGGTTTCAGGGCCTCCAATATCCTCAACAAGTCCATTATAACGGCCGCCGCCGCTTAAGGTCGTAATGGCTCCAAAACCTTCCGCATCACTCATAATTTCAAACGCAGTATGATTGTAATAGTCAAGTCCGCGTACTAATTTTGCATCAATAACATAATCGATATTCATGGCTTGCAGGTGATTTTGAACAGATTCGAAATATGCCTTGGATTCATCATTTAAATACTCTAAGATCGAGGGCGCTGTCGCCATTGCAGAGTGGTCTTTGTCTTTCTTACAGTCGAGTACTCGTAATGGATTTTGTTCCAGGCGTAACTGACAATCTGAGCATAGTTCATCCCTGTGCGGCTCAAAGTGGCTCACTAAAGCTGATTTATGTGCTTCTCTGCTCGCTTGATCACCTAAGCTGTTCAGAACTAGTTTTAAGGAGGTTAGCCCAAGTTCTTGATAGGCATTAATAGCTAAAGCCATCACTTCGGCATCAACAGCTGGATCGTTACTGCCTAACGCTTCAACCCCAAACTGAACAAATTGCCGCATTCTCCCTTGCTGCGGCCGTTCGTATCTAAACATTGGTCCGATATAAAACAATTTCGTCGGCTGATTGGCAAGACCATATAATTTATTTTGCACAAAGGCTCGTACCACTGAGGCTGTTCCTTCAGGCCGAAGGGTTATACTTCTGTCCCCGCGGTCAGTAAAGGTGTACATTTCTTTTTGCACAATGTCCGTACTATCCCCCACCCCTCGTTGAAACAGTTCTGTATGTTCAAAAATAGGTGTTCTAATTTCCTTATAATTGTATCGACGGCTAAGGTCGATAAGCTGTTGTTCAACATATTGCCATTTCTCTGATATACCGGGTAAAATATCCTGTGTACCGCGCGGTGCTCTCATATTCATTATTATTCCTCCTTCAAAGTCATCAATAATCCATTTCCTTCCAATATAAAAACTCCCGCCCCTTTCTACAAAATAGAAAGGGACGGGAGTTACAGCCCGCGTTGCCACCCTAGTTGGGGCATAAAGATGCCCCCGCTCGAAACAGTTAACGCCTGCCTACGTTCACACCTACTACATAGGTTCGATGCGAAACCTAAGAAATGTCTTTCATCTGATCATGATATAGAAATGCTTTCAGCCGTTCGACATTTCTTCTCTGGCTATCTGATTTCAGATTACTTTTTTCCTCAATGGTTATAGTCGATTCATTTAGAATTGATTACTATCATATATTTTTAGTTATTCACATGTCAAGTTTATTCGCATATGAAATAGCTTAAGTTCTTCAGACCCTATTCCGTAGCAAACCATTTTCATCATAGCAAGTGAAGCTTTTCTGTGCACTAGGAAGGGGATTAGAAATGTTTGTCGAATATGTGTAAGGTCAACAAAATATGGAGGTGTACACAAAATATGAAAGGCTGGTTATCATTATTATTTATTTTTTCCGGCTTAATTTGGATGACGACAAATATTGTTCATGCTGACCAAGCTATTATACAAGTGGACCGCTTAAATGTGAGGTCAGGTCCTAGTCTGTCAGATTCCATTATCGGGCAAGCTAACAACAATGAAACCTATCGCATTGTTAATGAGAAAAACAATTGGACACAAATTGAATGGAACGATAAAAAGGGTTGGGTTGCAAGCTATCTCGTCAAGATTAAGCAAGAGGAATCCTTTACATCGAAGGTCGATTATTTACGTGTTCGGGAAGAACCAGGGATGGACGGAAAGATCCGTGGTTATTTAATGAAAAATAAACAAGCAACAAAGAAGAAGCAACAAGGGGATTGGGTGTTGATTTCCAGCGCAAAAATTTCTGGGTGGGTTCATACTGATTATTTAAGTACATATGCTCACAGTAATTCTAAAGATATACAGGAAACAGATTCAAACGGCAAATTACTGGGTGAAGTGACTGTAGCCACTGCTGTAATAAATGTCAGAACTCAGGCCTCAACAAACAGCTCGGTTATTACCCAAGTAGGAAAAGGGAAAACATTTGATTATATTTCAGAAAGCAAGGGCTGGTATCAAGTCAGGGTGGATAACAACAAAACAGGCTGGGTTGCAGGGTGGCTTGTTACAAACAAGATAAACTCTCCCCTACACCAGTAGCGCAACATTCGAAAGTCACACTGCTCTACAATGGAACGAACATTCGTACAGGCCCTTCCTCGAATAATAAAGTAGTAGGACGTGGTCATAAAGGGGATCAATTTGATGTATTGAATAAAGAAGGCCAGTGGTTCAAAATTTCCTATAAAGACATGGAAGCTTATGTTGCAGAGTGGATTGTAAAGGCAGGAAGTTCGCCCACACCTTCCAATAAAGAATCTGATGGTTTAAGTGGAAAAACCATCATGATCGATGCCGGCCACGGCGGTTTTGACCCTGGAGCAATTGGTGCTAACGGAAGCTACGAAAAGACATTGACATTACAAACTGCTGAAAAGTTAAAGAATGCAATCGAACAGAACGGTGCTCATGTGATGATGACACGTTCAAATGATTCATATGTGTCGTTGTCTGCAAGAACGATCCTCTCTAATTCTTCAAAGGCGGACGCATTTGTAAGTATTCATTATAACAGCTTTCCACAGGATATAAGTACCTCAGGAATTAGCACTTACTATTATCATAACAACGCGAAGTCACTTGCAAGCAATCTTCAGTCTAGTTTGGCTGAGACAACAGACTTCAGGGATCGCGGTGTCAAACATGGAAATTTCCATGTCCTTAAAAATAATAAGAAGCCAGCTGTCCTTCTTGAGTTAGGATTTCTTTCTAATCCTAAAGAGGAACGGGTGGTCAAAAGTTCCGGATTTCAAAATAAAGTCAGTCAAGGAATTACCAACGGGCTTATTCATTATTTTGATTAGAAATAACTTCATATAAAAAGTAACCCTGCAGCCTGAGAGGCTGCAGGGTTACTTTTATTTTTCCTTACTGTCTATAATAAGTGTCACAGGACCACTGTTTGTCAATTGCACATTCATCATCTCACCAAATGCACCTGTTTCCACATCTAAACCTTCTTGTCTCAACAGCTCATTAAATCTTTCATACAATTTATCAGCTTGTTCAGACTTTGCTGCTCCCATAAAGTTAGGACGCCTTCCTTTTCGGGTGTCGCCATATAAAGTAAACTGTGAAATAGAGAGAAGTCCTCCGTTTATGTCAAGTAATGAATGGTTCATTTTTCCATCACGATCTTCAAAAATACGTAAGTGGGGAATTTTTTTTACTAAATAACGAACATCCTCCTCCGTATCATCATGAGTTACACCAAGTAGAACGACCAGGCCCTCATCAATTTGTCCAATTACTTCTGTTTCAACCTCTACGGAAGCATTTACCGCTCTTTGAATAACAGCTCTCATGCCCATATTCTCCCTTTTTACTTATTGCATCACGCGTCGCACTGTGTACACATCGTGAATTTGTTTAATTCTCTCAACAATTTTTCGTAAATGATCCGTATTTTGAATAAGGATCGTTATATGAATTGTCGCCATTTTATTACGATCTGATTTACCGGAGACAGCAGTAATATTGGTTTTTGTTTCATTGACAGCCTGTAAGACCTCGTTTAGTAATCCACGGCGATCATAGCCCCAAATCTCTAAATCAACATGATACTGTTTCGTATTTGTTGGACCTTTTTCCCAATGGACAGGTAATAAGCGCGGCTTGGCTTCCTCCGTCTGAACGTTAGGACAATCTGTACGATGCACAGATACACCGCGTCCCTTAGTAATATAACCGACAATGTCGTCACCTGGTACAGGATTACAACATTTAGAAAGGCGAACGAGCAGGTTGTCCACACCTTCCACTTTTACACCTGAATCCTTTTTGCCAGTCGTCGATGATTTTTTAATTTCTGTTGTTGTTACATCAGCGAGAGTTTCTTCTAAGTTTTGTTCCTTTTGCTGCTGCCTTCTTAATTTTTCAGTTAGGCGTGTAGCTATTTGAGCGGCAGTGATCCCCTGGTAGCCTACTGCTGCGAACATGTCCTCTTCATTTGCAAAGTTAAACTTTTCAGACACACGATTCAGATTATCGGCTGTGAATACTTCCTTCGGCTGAAGGTCAAAGTTACGAATTTCACGCTCTACCATTTCACGGCCTTTTGTAACATTTTCTTCTTTTCTTTGTCGTTTAAAAAACTGTTTAATTTTATTTTTGGCTTGTGATGTCTGTGTGAGCTTAATCCAGTCTTTAGAAGGGCCATAGGAATGTTTCGATGTCATCATTTCAACAATGTCACCAGTATTCAGCTGATAATCAAGCGGCTCCATCTTCCCGTTTACCTTCGCTCCAATCGTTTGATTACCCACCTCGGTATGAATAAGATAGGCAAAATCAATCGGCACTGAACCTGACGGCAGTTCTATGACATCGCCTTTAGGAGTGAACACATAAACCATATCGGAAAATAAATCAACCTTTAGCGACTCCATAAACTCTTCAGCGTCATTCGTTTCACTTTGCCAGTCTAAGATTTCACGGAACCAAGTAAGCTTATCTTCAAAAGACTGAATGGCAGGAGTTTGTTTTCCTTCCTTATACGCCCAGTGCGCTGCAATTCCATATTCTGCAATCTCATGCATTTCGTGTGTACGGATTTGCACCTCTAACGGATCACCTTTAGGTCCTATCACCGTTGTATGCAAGGACTGATATAAATTCGGCTTAGGCATAGCAATATAGTCTTTAAAGCGTCCAGGCATTGGCTTCCAGCATGTATGAATGATTCCTAGCACAGCGTAGCAATCTTTAATACTTTCCACTTGAATCCGTACAGCCAGCAAATCATATATTTCATTGAATTGTTTATTCTGCAGGACCATTTTACGGTATATACTGTATAAATGTTTAGGACGTCCGTTCAAATCCGCTTCAATATTCACATCATTCAGCTGGCCACGAATTTCCCCCATCACATCTTCAATATAGGATTCGCGTTGATTACGTTTTTGCTTCATTAAGTGAACAATTCGATAATATTGCTGTGGATTTAAATAACGCAAGGCGGTATCTTCGAGTTCCCACTTAATCGTGGAAATCCCGAGCCGGTGAGCGAGAGGGGCAAAGATTTCTAACGTTTCATTAGAAATTCTCCTTTGCTTTTCAGGAGGCAAATGCTTCAATGTCCTCATATTATGCAAACGGTCAGCTAGTTTTATTAAAATGACACGCATATCCTTAGCCATAGCTACGAACATTTTCCGATGATTTTCAGCTTGTTGTGCCTCTTTAGACTTGTATTTAATCTTACCTAGTTTCGTCACACCATCTACGAGCATAGATACTTCTGTATTAAAGCTTGTCTCTATTTCTTTGAGACCGATTTCTGTATCTTCTACCACATCGTGAAGAAAGCCACTTGCAATTGTTTCGGGATCCATCTCAAGGTTAACAAGAATTCCAGCTACTTGAATCGGGTGGATAATGTACGGCTCTCCAGACTTGCGGTATTGCTCACTGTGAGCATTATTGGCAAACTCAAAGGCGCTGCGAATAAAAGCAAGATCGTCATTGTTCATATATTGGCTCGCTTGCTCGATTACTTCTTCGGCTGTTAATATATTATCTTTCGCCATATCATCACCCCCTGATTTCTGTATGCTCTTCACAAAAAATATAGTTTGTTTACCATTATCAAAAAAAGATTGTCAAATGTAAAGGAAAAACGTCTAATTTAGAAAAGCGGAGGCGAACCACGAGTATTGCGTGTCTGCCCCCTGCAGCTAGACATAGAAAAACGCAAAAGGGGCAGTTCGACAATATAATGCCATTCTTAATTTTTTATTCCATTACACGTAAAACAAAGAGCGTCCTGCTAAGAGGACACTCTCCTTCTCTTTAATATTGCATTAATGTCAACACATCGTAGCCATCAAGCTTTTTTCTTCCATCTAAATATGTCAATTCAACAAGAAAGGCACAGCCGGCGACGACCCCTCCGAGCTCTTCTACTAGTGCAATGGTGGCTTCAATCGTTCCCCCTGTTGCGAGCAAATCATCTACAATAAGTACACGTTGACCCGGCTTGATGGCATCTTTATGAATAGTAAGAACATCTTTTCCATATTCAAGTCCATAATCTACTTTAATGGTGTCACGAGGCAATTTGCCTTCTTTTCGTACTGGCGCAAAACCAATTTCAAGCGCATAAGAAACAGGACAGCCTACGATAAATCCGCGTGCTTCCGGCCCTACGACTAGATCAATCTCTTTATCTTTAGAGTAGTCGACAATTTCGTCTACTGCAGACTTGAAGGCTTTTCCATTATCCATTAATGGAGTAATATCTTTAAATGTTATTCCTTTTCTTGGCCAATCTTGTACGATAGCGATATGTTCTTTATAATCCATTTACTACTTCCTCCTTGAGGCTGTTCCTCTGTGTATCAAGCCAACTCTTCAACTCTTTATAAGTCGAATAATATAAAGATTGCTCGACATATAATTGACTTTTTCTTTCTTGATAAAGAATTGAATCTGTCAAATCTCTATGTGAAGGAGTTGAATTAATCGTAATAAGACCGTCTTCTATTTTAACAAAATCTAGTTCAAAAAACACCTGTGAAATAAAATCAACCATTGACCGATCCCAGCCTTTTCTGGCTGCCAGTTTTTCTCGATCTTGGTTAAGATCAAACTTTTTACGCTTTACTAGCATACCATAAAACCATTTAAAGTGGTCGCGTGTAGGCCACGTTTTCAGAAAAGCACCTTCGTTTACTTGATAACAGGCATATAATTTCCCCGGCCTTACCTCGTTCAATAAGTTAGATAAATCAGACAGTTGCTTCGGTAAATCTACAAGCAAGAGTCCATCCACTTCGTTCAGTCCAGCTAATTCTGAGGGAGCATAGACGGGAAGCTGAAAAGGAATCTCAGTCGTGTCCCGAAAACTAACAGCTGCATACGTTTCCTGATCTGAAAGACTCATTTGTTTCTCAATGTGCTTCGACCCCCTTAGGTCAAATAGCTGCCATGAAGATACCTGCATATCCTTGATCATAATTTGCACATTTTTTTTGCCGTTCCATTCGTTAACACTAAGTTCCCCTATTACCTCAAGCTCTGCATGTGGCGATATGTGTGGATACGAGTCCCCCATGCCAAAAGCAATCCCATCCAGTTTAGCGGACTGCTTTTGAAAGGTAATCTTCAAATGGTTTTTACGGCTTCCAATTCGTCTAAGTTCTTTAGGTGTTTGCTTAACATGAAACAATGGCTTAGGATTTCCCATCCCAAACGGCCGCAGTTTATTGATTTCTTCTATTTGCTGTAGGGATACGTCCTCTATTCCTACAGACATCTCAACATCTAGAACTTGCTGATAATCTTCCGGCGAAAGCTTCTGCTCAGCTAGGTCACTCAATTGTTGTCTTAAGTTATCAATCTCGTTCACATCAAGTGTCATGCCTGCTGCCTGGGCATGTCCCCCAAAATGAATGAAACGATCTCTCACTTCCATACAATTGGCAAACAGGTCAAAGGCATCAATACTGCGAGCCGAACCTTTTGCTTGCTGTGTTTCGGAGTCAATCGCTAGAACAATGGCGGGGCGGTCAAATGTTCGAACTAATTTTGAGGCGACAATACCGAGAACTCCTGGATTCCATCCCTCTTTAGCTACTACGATGACATTGCTCAGCTCCTGCTCCCCACTCTTCAACATTTCTTCGGCTTCTTTTGCTGTATCAGCAACAATTTTTTGCCGTTCTTGGTTAAGCTGATTAATAAGTGAAGCCAGGCGATCTGCTTCAGCACGGTCCTCCGTTAAAAACAGTTCCACAGCTGGACTTGCATCTTGCAGACGTCCAACAGCATTGACTCTTGGTCCGATAGTAAAGCCAATCGCCTCTTCATCAATGGCTCCATCTAATCCCGCCACACTTCTTAAGGCTTGTATACCTTTTCGATTGGAACGTGATATTGCCTTCAAACCGTAAGAGACGAGCACGCGATTTTCATCATGTAAAGGAACGAGATCTGCTATCGTTCCTATGGCGACCATATCTAATAAATGTTCAGGGAAGCGACCTAATAAAGCTGTAGCAAATTTAAAAGCCACGCCTACTCCAGCAAGCTCCTTAAACGGGTAGGCTTCAGACGTTTTCGGATGAATAATTGCATAGGCCTGTGGAAGAGTCTCTTGTACTTCATGGTGATCTGTAATTATCAGATCAATTCCAAGCTCCTTTGCAATATTTGCCTCATGAATAGCTGCTATCCCTGTATCTACCGTAATAATGACGGAATATCCATCCACAGAAGCTTGCCTAAAAGCAGCTTCATTAGGCCCGTACCCTTCTGTAAAACGATTTGGTATGTAGTAATCAGACTGGGCACCAGCTTCCGACAACGCTTCGATCAAAACTGTTGTGGAGCTAACACCATCAGCATCGTAATCTCCGAATACCAGAATCTTTTCATCATTATCAATGGCTGACCGAACTCGTTCGATAGCCTGTTCCATATCATCCATTAAAAACGGATCATGTATATCATCTAAAGATGGATGAAGAAATCGATCGATCGCATCAGGATCCGTAAGATTCCTTTTTTCTAATAGTCTTTTCGTTACATCTGACATCCCTTTGACAGGGAATGCCTCAGATGTTTGATCTTCTTGTATATATGTAAAATTCCATTTCATTTTACTTTGTAACATGAATTCACCCCTGACCCATCTATTATACAAGAGGGATTCAGGGGTAGCAAATTACACTTATTTCACATCTGTATTCGTGTCTTTAGCCTGGCTTGCATCGTCAGCCTTCTCGGTCGTCTCTTGAGCGGCCGAAAACTCGTTAGGGGTAGCATGCTCACTGTTTTTTTTCTCAAGCTGATTTGTTAATGAGCGATTTTCGCGTTGTAATCTGAAGAAGCGTACAGCACCTACTGAAGCAGTAATAAGTACTCCCATAAGCACAGACACGATAATAACCAAAATTAAAGGCGCCTCCCCTGTACCAAATAGATAATTGACCTGGACAGGGTCCACGTTAATAACGGCGAACACCGCAATTAGTAATGCAAATATGAGTGCAAGAATAATATACGTTTGTCCTTTCATTGTTCGACCTCCTTAACCATTTAATGCTTCATTCTCGTTATACCCTATTTGGCAAGAAAATAACCAACAGATAGATGAGGAACTAAGCAGTAGATCTCCAACGATTCATTGCACGTGATTTTTATTAATTGCATGAAATTTTTGTTATTTGCACGAAGTCCCCGTTAATTGCACGTAATTTAAATTATATGCACCAAACAGGTCTATATTTGAACACTTCTTAAAAAAAGCGACTGTCCATTGATTAGGACAATCGCTTTTTTCATCATTTTTATACTTGTGGACCGCCAGTATTTTTCTTTTTAGAAAAATCAATCGGCTTTTCTTTAATACTCTTACCACGCCATACAAGCCACAGCTGTGCAGCGAGAAACAGGGAAGAATACGTACCGGCAATCAACCCAATCACAAGGGCGAAAGCAAAGTTAGTAATCGAAGAAGCTCCAAATATAAGCAGCATGAGCGCGGCAAAGACAACTGTCAGCACGGTATTAAGGCTTCGAGCCATCGTTTGAAGCAAACTATCATTAACAATCTTAGCTAACTCCTTAAAGGATTTCACTTTTTTCTTCAACCTGACGTTCTCTCTTATTCGATCAAACGTTACGATCGTATCATTCACCGAGTAACCAACGATCGTTAATATAGCAGCGATGATGGTCACATCGAACTCGAGTTGTGTCACTCCAAATAATACAATCATGAAAAACGCATCATGGAGCAAGGCGATAATCGCCGTTATGGCAAAGAATAGTTCAAATCTTATCGCCACATAAATAATAATCCCGATGGACGCATATAAGACAGCGAGTGCCGCATTTTTAGCGAGTTGTTGCCCTACAATAGGCGATACTGTACTTATATTAGGCGTATTCCCATATTCTTCTTCAAAATAGTTTTGCACTTCAGCTACTTGTGCTTTACTAAGTTCATCCTCCAAACGCGCAACCGCAATTTCACCGTTATCACCGGAAATCACAACTTGCTTAGGATTTAGCCCAAACTCACTTTCAAACGTTTCTTCGATCTGTTCTGCTTCAACATTGTCATTTGCCAAAATGGAAACACGTGATCCGCTTGTAAAGTCGATTCCTAAGTTAAGTCTAAATACTCCTAGAACGATCGCACCGGCTACAAGTAATAGAATAGATAATGTAAAGAAACGTTTACGCGCTCCAACTAAATTAATTTTACGTTTGAAGAAAGTAGCTTCTACTTCCTCACCCTCTTCAATAGAATGAATGTCTTCAGGTTTCACTCCAAACCATCTTGGGCGTTTATTTAGAAAACGGCTTTTCACCCATAAGCCCATAAACAAACGGGTTCCATAAACGGCTGTGACAAAGCTGACTAAAATACTGATGATCAACATTGTCGCAAACCCTTTTACAGAGCTTGTACCGAAAGTGAAGAGTACGGCAGCCGCAATTAATGTGGTTATATTCGCATCCAAAATCGTTGTCAGCGACCGTTTGTTTCCAGCCTTGAACGCTGACATAACAGACTTACCGGATTTAAGTTCCTCTTGTATTCGCTCGTAGGTAATGATATTGGCATCCACAGCCATCCCTACCCCTAATATGATTGCTGCTATTCCTGGCAGTGTGAGCACACCTTGCAGCAACCCAAACACAAGCAAGACTAAGTAAATATAGGCGGACAGTGTAACAACAGCTATAACACCCGGGAAGCGATAATAAGCGATCATATAAAGAAAGATCAAAGCAACCCCAATAAGCCCGGCATAGACCGTTTTATTCATAGCCTGCTCCCCAAATTGGGCACCGACGGATGTAGAATAGGTTTCAGTTAACTCAACAGGTAGAGAGCCGGCATTGATAAGATCTGCTAACTGCTTGGCTGATTCTACTGTGAAGTCACCTGAAATTTGTACGGTGTTACTTCTAACCGGCCCATCAGGAAAGGCTGGTGCAGAGAGATATTTTGGATCTTCTGTACCATATTCTTCCGCAAACGATGTTTCTTCATCATAATCCAACCAGATAACTAACAAATCTTCAGGATAAGGTGTACTTGGATCTGGTTCCTTATTTACGATCTCTTTAGATACTTCATAAAATTGCGAGGCATCTTCCACTTCTAAAGAAACGACAGGGTTATTATTTTGATCATAAGTTTGCTGGGCACTGCCTTCAACTAAGTCAGCCCCATCCATATATTCATTTCCTTCTACCCCTCTAAATGATAATTCCGCTGTCGTGGAGAGAAGATCTCTCGCTTCTTCCTGATTCTCTACCCCAGCTAATTGCACACGAATTTTCGTTTCATCTTCAATAGATATATTCGCTTCACTAATTCCTAGTGCGTTGACGCGTTGAGTTAATGACTCTACAGTCGCCTCCATAGCTGTTTGGTTTAATTCCTGGTCTTCATTCAGTGGCTCTACATCATACAAAATTTCAAAGCCGCCCTGTAAATCCAATCCTAAGTTAATATCTTTTGTCACACCAGTTATGGTTGTGCCAATTGTAGCAGCTACTATGATAACTACTAGAAAAAAGGCAACAATCCGACCCCTTTTCACCATAACACCCTTTGCCTCCTTCGTCTCATTCGACACGCTCTTAGCTTATGTAAAAGAACTGCGATACAAGCTACAGACCATTACTTTATAAGCATTACAAAATCCTAATTCACTATGTTTTCACTATTAACAACAATAGACTCATTATAATACGTAGTCAATGGATGTCAATCTGACTCCTTTTCGTTTGACAATGCTTGAATAGAAGCCATTAAATCCTCATCTTGATAGGCTTCAACGGTTATATAGCTGACAAATTGATTTGTACTAAGATGAAGTATGTCCTGAACAACTTGATGCAGCCTTTTTTCCGACTCTTTTTTCCATACCTTCTTCTGTAAGCAATTCCACACCTCTTCTGTAGTCGCTTTTTGGTAACCCATTTCTTGAAGTTCCTCTTTTTTACTAATTAGTACGGGAATCACTTCAACTTTCCACTCGCTCACTCGCTTTACTATTTCCATATGGACACTCCCCCGCAGTCTCTAGTTTTCAAAGCTTTTAAAAATCCATTGTCATGCCTTGTCCATCCTATCGCATATACTTCATTGTAGCTGAATTCCATTTTTTTGAGAAGGCGGATCTGTTATGTCTAAACAAACCTTTCTTCATGGTGCACTAATTCTAGTCGCGGCAGGACTGATAACGCGTTTACTCGGCTTTGTCAATCGGATTGTTCTCGCGCGGGTGATGGGCCAGGAGGGGATAGGTCTTTATATGATGGCCCTTCCTACATTATTTTTAGCATACACCATTACTCAATTTGGCCTTCCAGTAGCAATAGCTAAAAGGGTATCAGAGGCTGAAGCAATTGGAAATGAACGACAGATTAAGCGAATTCTAGTCGTCTCTCTTACAGTCACTTGCTCGTTGAGTATTGTGTTTACAATCGGTCTATTTCTACTCTCCCCCCTTGTAGCTAACCATTTATTAACCGATCAAAGAGCACTGGCTCCACTTCTAGCTATTATTCCGATCCTTCCTATTGTCGCGATCTCATCTGTATTGAGGGGATACTTTCAGGGCAGGCAAAACATGAAGCCACAAGCGATATCACAAGTCATTGAACAAGTCGTTCGCGTTTGTCTAGTCATTCTATTAACAAAACTGTTTCATCCTTATGGAGTCGAGTATGCAGCAGCTGGAGCTATGGTTGCTGTCATCTTAGGTGAACTAGTTTCTTTGTTTTATATGACTCGTCAATTTAATATCCATAAGAAATTTAAACTTAGGAAAACGTGGAAGAAACATGTGGAAAATGGGAAGAACACGTTGAATGAACTGATGACGATTGCGTTACCCACGACCGGCAGCCGATTCATCGGATCATTGACGAATTTCTTTGAGCCGATACTTGTAGCACAAAGCTTAGCCATTGCAGGATTAACCGCCATTGAATCTACCAAACAATACGGTGAGCTGACCGGATATATTTTACCCTTACTGTATCTACCTACTTTTCTGACACATGCGCTTTCAGCGGCACTAGTTCCTTCAATAAGTGAAGCATCTGCCATGAATAAATCTACAACAATACAACACCGTATCTTACAATCAATTCGCCTTTCCCTCGCTTCGGGAGGGCTGGTTACCATCATTTTTATGATCTTTCCATCTATTATTTTGATGACCATTTATGGTACAAGTCATGGAACATTCTTGTTGCAATTCATGGCTCCATTTTTCCTGCTGCATTATATTCAAACACCTTTGCAAGCAAGCCTGCAAGCATTGGATCTTGCTAAATATGCTATGTGGAACACCTTAATAGGAGCAATTATAAAATTCACTGTCTTAGTTGGTCTAAGTTCTAAACCAGAATTTGGCATCCACGGGGTAGCAGTTGCTATGGTTGTGGGAGTTGTAGTAGTCACACTATTACATTTATTGGTCCTTATGCGTCATGCCAGTTTCAAACTTCCTCCCCTTATGGTTATACAATTTGCAACTGTGATAGCTGGTACCGGGTGGCTCGGCTATCAACTAAAGGCACATTGGTTGGTGACTAGCCAGCCACTGCCTCAAATGATGGCACTTGGTGTAGTTTTAACGATCGTCTATATCATTCTGTTGTTTGTCTGCCGGATGATATATATCAGCGAATGGCGATTAATCCCCTGGGGGAAAATATTTAAACACAAGTAGCCCGCAAGCTTAACTTGCGGGCTACTCTTTCGTATATTCATCTTCTTCGTCAAGCCACAGTTCGCCTTTATCGTTAATGGAACATAATGAAATTTCTTCAAATGATGTATATCCCCGTTTTTTTACTTCGTTCATAAGCCAGTGTTTATTTTTTCTAATCGTCTTTAGACCACTATACTGTACTTTCCCATCGGCAATTAAAATCACGGCATACCCTGAGCTGCCATCCCTTTCTTTTTCAAAAACGGAGAGCTTTCCAGAGGGTTCAAGGACTGCATAAGCAACTCTGTCTACTTGTTGAATCCCTTGTTCACGAAGTTGTAGCAGGAGGTCAGAAAAGTTGTAGCGCTGCTTTCTCATTTCCTTCTCATCTATTTTCCCATGTTTAATTAACACCGAAGGACGTCCATCAAACCAACTTCTAAATCGCTGACTTTTCAAGGAAAAGATCGCACTTCCCCATTGAATAAGTAAAAGAATGAATATAGGAACCAGAGCATTCAGCATAGAGGATGTCGGTTCTTCAATCACAGAGACGGCAATCTCCCCAAAAATGATAAATACAACGAGATCCATTACACTTAACTCTCCAATTTCTCTCTTCCCCATTAGGCGAAACACAATTAATATAATTAAATAGGTTATAATCGTACGTACAATGATTGTGCCTAGAAACATGATTCACCATCAACCCTTCACTATCACCTGCTTCTCTTAACATGACCTAAAAATCACATCTTATGATAAAAAAGGGACTAAATAACGTAGGAAAACGTAGATGGTACAAATGATGAGAGAGAGAAGCATAACAGGAATGCCGTAAAGAGCAAATTTCATAAAAGGAATAGGGTGTTTATGGCTGGCTGCGATCCCTGCAACCACAACGTTCGCTGAAGCCCCAATGAGAGTCGCATTTCCTCCCAGGCAAGCTCCAAGGGCTAGCGACCACCAAATAGGATCCACATTCATCATTCCATAGCCCTGAAGCTCTTGTACTACAGGAATCATGGCTGCAACAAAAGGAATATTATCAACAATTCCAGATAGTAGTCCTGAAATCCATAACATCATTATTGATGTAACCGGCATGTCTCCTCCAGATAAAACCATCATCCCTCGAGCGATTTCATCAATAATTCCAACTTTTTCAAGTCCGCCTACCAACATGAATAATCCAATAAAGAAAAATAAGGTTACCCACTCTACCTCTTCAAAAACCCGTTCAACCTCAATTTGCTTATCTGTTAAAAATAATAGCAGCAAAGCACCACTCACAGCTATCGTCGTAATATCCATGTGAATGACAGGATGAAGCATAAAGCCTGTAATCGTCAGCATTAATACAAGAATGGAATGAAACAAGAGCTTGTTGACAACCACATTTTCTCTAGCATTCATATCCATTAATCGATACGCTAACTGTTGATCGTAAACAAGCTTCTTTTTAAAAAGCAGTAAAATAATCACTAGGACAATCATAAAAATAATGAGGACAACAGGACCTAAATGGAAAAGGAAAGACAAAAAAGTAAAATGTTCGACGGCCTGTCCTATCATAATATTTGGCGGATCACCAATTAACGTCGCTGTACCACCGATATTTGCGAAAAGAATGGTGGTTAACAGATAAGGGAAGGCCGGCAAATTCAAACGGTCCACTAAGGATAATAAAACAGGTACAAATAACATCACCGTTGTCACATTATCTAAAAAAGCAGAGCCCACAGCTGTAAAGAGTGCGGTAACGATCAGCAAAGGGACAGGTCTTCCTTTAACCATTTGAGCAAGCTTTATGGCAGCGAAGGAAAAAACACCCGTTTTTTTAGTTATCGATACAAGCACCATCATAGAAAATAAAAGGGCAATGGTTTCCCAATCAATAAATCCGATTGCTTCCTCCCAATCAAGTACTTCAGTAATAAGAAGCAGTACTCCACCAGTTAAAGCAACAATTGCCCTGTTCCATTTCTCCGTCATAATTAAGCAATAGCTGGCGACAAAGATAAGTAATGCAAGCATGGTTGTCATAGACTTACTCCTTCTAAAATGGTCTTTTCTTATACCTATTCAAAAGGTTGGTAAAATATCTACTTCTATCTATAGGGTTTTTATGCATATATTCTTAGAGACAAGTTAGAAAAGGAAAACGTCATAATTTTTTACTCTTAAAAAGGGGATGGTGCATATGAAAAAGCTTATGCAAGGGGTTCTTGGTTACGGAATAGGATCAATACTGATTTTGATGATGGTTGTTGCCGCTGTTCTAGCTATTCTTCTCCGCTTTACTTCGATTGATATTGACACATTAAATCAAATTTCTCTAGTAGCCGGTTTAACGATTTTAGCCTTCGGTGGCTTAATTGCTGCTTACAAAGGAGAACAAAAAGGATGGTTATCGGGAGTCTTAACAGGTCTTGTATTCGTTGTTGCTATGATAGGTTTTCAATTGATTTTTGAGAATTCCTGGGTAACGTTATCCCAGTTAAGCTATTTTTGTGGACTGGTTATTGCAGCTTTATTAGGGGGAATGATTGGAGTAAATATGCCTAGGCGAAGCACAGACAACAAATCATAAATCACTGTCATCAAACAAAAATCCCGCCTTAGCGGGATTTTCTCATTAATCTTGATTTAATCTTTCACGGATTGAAGAACGATCAAATTTCATTTGTGTACCATCCTGTGTAGTAATAACTAAAGTACCCTCATCTAAAGCATGAATTGTACCATGAAGGCCTCCAATTGTAATAATTCTATCTCCCTTTTGAAGTTCCGTCTGCATTTGCTGCACTTTCTTTTGCTTCTTCTGTTGTGGACGGATTAACAAGAAATAGAATATGACAAACATCAAAATAATCGGCAATAACCCTACTAATGTATCCATTCATTTTCCCCCTTTCTAAAAGTTCTTTGCATTTGGTTTGTTGAAACCATACTTTTCAAAGAATTCTTCTCTAAAGTCACCGAGTCGATCCTCTCTAATGGCCTCACGAACTTGCCTCATTAATTTTAACAAAAAATAAAGATTATGATAAGTAGTAAGCCTAAAGCCAAAAGTTTCATTAGCTTTTACTAGGTGGCGGATATAGGCACGGCTATAGTTCCGGCATGTATGGCAATCACATTGCTCATCAATTGGACGAAAATCTCGTGCAAATTTAGCATTTCTTACAACTAGCCTTCCCTGGGACGTCATACATGTCCCGTTTCTTGCGATTCTCGTAGGTAAGACACAATCAAACATATCAATACCACGAATGGAACCGTCAATGAGGGAATCCGGAGATCCAACCCCCATGAGATAACGCGGCTTGTCATTCGGTAACAATGGTGTCGTGAAATCAAGCACACGGTTCATAACATCCTTTGGTTCACCAACAGATAATCCACCTACGGCATAGCCGGGAAAGTCAAGAGAAGTGAGGTCCTTCGCACTCTGGCGGCGCAAATCCTCGTACTCTCCACCTTGGATAATACCAAACAACCCTTGTGAATCTGGCCGCTGGTGACCTTCAAGACACCGCTCTGCCCAGCGGCTCGTCCGTTCCACAGACTTTTTCATATAATCGTGATCGGCTGGGTATGGCGGGCATTCATCAAAAGCCATCATTATATCGGCTCCTAAAGAATTCTGAATCCTCATCGCCTTCTCAGGAGATAAAAATAATTTCTCTCCGCTAATATGATTTCGGAAATGGACGCCTTCTTCTTCAATTTGCCTTAAATCACTTAGGCTAAAGACTTGAAAACCACCAGAATCCGTAAGAATCGAGCCATTCCAATTCATAAACTTATGCAATCCGCCTGCTTCCTCTACAATATCTTCTCCAGGGCGAAGCCAAAGATGATACGTATTAGAAAGAATGATAGAAGCGCCCATTCTCTCAAGCTCCTCAGGACTCATGGTTTTCACTGTAGCGAGCGTACCTACAGGCATAAACATTGGTGTTTCAAACGAACCATGAGGTGTGTGAACACGGCCAAGTCTCGCACCTGTTTGCTTACATGTTTTTATTAATTCATATGTGACTGCCACGATTTCTATCCTCTCTTTTCTTATAAAATCAGCATGGCATCTCCAAAGCTGAAGAATCGATACCTCTCCTCCACAGCCTTTTTGTATGCTTCTAAAATAAAGTCTCTTCCTGCCAAGGCACTGACTAACATGATCAATGTCGATTGAGGCAAGTGGAAATTCGTCATCAACCCATCGATTGCCTTTAACTGATATGGTGGATAAATAAATATATCTGTCCATCCACTCGCTTCTTTAAACGTTCCATGATCGCGCATAATCGTCTCCAACGTACGAGTTGAGGTCGTCCCTACAGAAATAATTCGTCCGCCATTGCTCTTTACACGCAACAGTTGTTCAGCTGTTTCCTGATTCAACCGGTAAAATTCTGCATGCATTTCATGTTCTTCCACGTTTTCAACACTTACTGGTCGAAACGTTCCTAGACCGACATGTAATGTTAAGTAGGCAATCTCAACCCCGCTCTCTTTGAGATCTGCCAGTAATTCCTTTGTAAAATGCAAACCTGCTGTAGGAGCCGCTGCAGACCCTTCCTCTTTCGCGTAAACCGTTTGGTAACGCTCTTGATCCGACAGTTGTTCTTTAATATATGGCGGGAGCGGCATTTCCCCTAGTGATTCAAGCACTTCCAGGAAGATGCCCCCGTAGCTAAATCGTACTTTTCTTCCCCCATGCGCACTTAAACCTATACATTCTGCAACTAGCTTTCCTTCACCAAATATAATTTCCGTTCCCATTTTCACTTTTTTAGCTGGTTTAACAAGCACTTCCCATTCGTCCTCATGGTCTTGATGTAAGAGAAGCACCTCTACCTTTCCACCTGTATCTTTCTTAGAGCCATACAGGCGAGCGGGTAATACTCGTGTATCATTTAACACGAGGCAATCTCCGGCTTGCAAAAATTGCTTAATGTCAGAAAAATGGTGATGACTTATGACTTGTTCTTCTTTGTTAAGCACCATTAATCTTGATGAGGCCCGATCTAATAGCGGCACTTGTGCAATGAGCTCTTCCGGTAAATAAAAATCATATTGCCTAACGTCCATGTGAATCCCCTATTCTTAACTCAACGGATTTTGCCGATGATATAAAAAATTAATGATAAAACGATACTTACAATAATTGAAGTCATAATCGGAAAATAAAAGCTGACATTCCTTTTTTTAAAGCTGATATCACCTGGCAGCTTTCCGATCAAACTCCATACTAACCCTATGACTATAAACACAATCCCTATTACAATAAAGATTTTCCCGAAACCCGTCAAGCCTCTGGCACCTCTCTGTTAAAATGATCATAAGCCTTTGGGGTTACGGTCCGCCCCCGTGGTGTTCGTTGGATAAAGCCCATTTGCAATAAAAATGGCTCATACACATCTTCAATCGTTTGTGACTCTTCCCCAATGGTAGCTGCAATCGTATCTAAACCAACAGGTCCTCCCCTGAAGCTATCGATAATCGCTAGCAGAAGCTTATGGTCAATATGATCAAGCCCTTCTCCATCTACTTGAAGCATTTTAAGTGCTGTTTTCGTCGTTTTTTCACTGATCACACCTTCTCCTCTCACCTGAGCAATATCACGGACCCGCTTCAATAGACGATTCGCAATCCTCGGTGTCCCGCGTGACCTTCGTGCGATTTCAACAGCAGCATCTGTGTCAATCCCTACATGGAAGATATCCGCTGTCCGTTCAACAATCGCACATAAAGCTTCTGTATCATAAAAATCAAGGCGACTGTGAACACCGAACCGGTCTCGAAGCGGAGCTGACAATAAGCCAGCTCTCGTTGTAGCACCGACAAGAGTAAACGGTGGAAGATCAAGCCGAACAGACCTTGCACTTGGACCATTTCCAACAATAATATCTAAACAGAAATCCTCCATAGCAGGGTAAAGAATTTCCTCAACTGAACGGGGCAATCGGTGAATTTCATCAATAAACAAGATGTCCCCTGCTTCTAATGACGATAAAATAGCTGCTAAATCTCCAGCGCGTTCAATCGCTGGACCAGAAGTGGATCGGAATTGTCCTTCCATCTCATTGGCGATGATTGACGCTAATGTTGTCTTACCAAGACCAGGCGGTCCATAAAGCAGTACATGATCAAGAGGTTCATGACGCATTTTTGCGGCTTCAATAAAGATGCGCAAATTTTCCTTCGTTTTATCTTGCCCAATATACTGCCGAAGCGTTTCCGGGCGGAGGCTCAATTCGATTTGCTGTTCTTCTCCTTGAAGTTCACCTGATATCATACGTTCCTCCATATACTTACCTCCTCACAACTATGATTTCATTAGCAGTTGAAGGCCTTGACGAACCAAATCGTCTACCTGGCCATTCTTCGTATTTACAAGCTCTGTATGAACCAATTTAAGTTCCCGTTCGGAATAGCCAAGTGATTTCAATGCTTCAAGAGCTTCATCTATTCGTTCTCTCTTTTCTTTTGAAGTCGTGTCCTCTTGATAAAAAATAGAATCTTCGTTTTCTTCATGCGGCAGCCAAATAACTAGTTTTCCTTTTAAATCTAAAATCATTTGTCGTGCTGTTTTCTTTCCGACACCAGGGAACCTCGTTAAATATTTTTCATCTTCCTGTTCAATCGCTGAAACAAATTCTGGTACACTTACTGTTCCTAATATCGCTAAAGCCCCTTTTGGACCAATACCTGACACATTTAGGAGCTTGGCAAATAATAATTTATCTTCTTTCTTTCTAAATCCAAATAACAGCTGCTGATCTTCCCTTATATAATGATAAGTATGTACTTTAATTTCTTTTTTAACATCGTTCTGGAAGTGAAAAGGATTGGCACACAAAACTTCATACCCAATCCCTTGTGTTTCAATCGTAATCGATTCGTCCTCTACCGTTGTCAGAAGACCCTTTACATAAGCAATCATGAACATCTTTCTCCTCTGCCCTAAATTCCTTTATCCTCCTTATTGTAACACACCAGCACATGTGCGTAGACAAAGAAAACCTGTCACGAGCTCTTCCCTACAATAGAAAAGAGTTAAGAGATTGGGCTGAGTTTTCCATTAAAAAGAGGATGCCCCAAATGAAAAACTCGGAGCATCCCACTTTTAGGACAATGGTTATGATAGTTACCACTTGTTATACCAAAATGCTTGGATAGTCTTACACCGAGCTTGCTAAAGATCTTTTGCATCAACGTATTGACTAAGGACTTGCTGAAAATGTTTAGAACTAGTAATTTTAATTCCATCCTCAAGTTTAAGCTTTCTTTTAGCCTCTAAAGGTTTTAGAGGGATAGGTTTAAACGATTTCATTATATTTCCTTCAGAAGGTGTTCCTTGGAATACAGCTAATTCACCTTCAGCCGTTACGCCAAAATAGCCCTTCTGTTCGGTAATCGGTGAAATCTCATCAACCTGTTTAGAAAAAACCATTTGTTCTAGTTCATGTTCAACAATGGTCCAATCACGATACTTCACCCAGAAATCCGCCATCGACCAAATAACTTCTTGTTTCTTTGTCGTTTCTGTTACCCCATCTAAGTAGTGTTTTTTTGTGGTCACCTTAAATGTTACTGGTTCTTCCCTAACTGTAGAGGAAACCGCTTCAGCTTTCTTTTCTAACGTTCTTTGTGTGGGGATATCCTCAGCCGTTAACGAACCATCATCTACACTAGTAAGCTGCCAGACGGAGAACGAGAGAATAAGCATAGCCCCATAAATCCAACGAAACATCATAACCCTCCTCACACATAAAAATAGCTTCTATTTCTAGTATGTACAGAAACAGAAGCTATTATAAATAAGGATTCATCTTATGACAGTTGTTCAAGAATTTCGTCATCAGCATCTAAATTATGATAAACATCCTGGACATCATCGTTATCCTCAAGCATATCGATAAGCTTTAACATTTTTTCTACGCCTTCTCGTTCAAGCGGGGTATAAGTGGACGGAAACATCGTAACTTCTGAAGTCTCAAACGTATGACCGCTTGCTTCGAGCGCTGACTTTACTGCAGTAAAGTCTTCCGGAACAGTGAAGATTTCAAATTGTCCTTCACCTGTTTCCATTTCCTCTGCACCCGCTTCAATAACCTCAAGCATCATCTCTTCCTCGTCTGCATCAGTTGTCTGTCTGTTAATGACCAAATAGCCTTTGCGATCAAACATAAAGGATACACAGCCATTTTCCCCCAGATTCCCATCATTTTTGTTAAAAGCATGACGCACATCTGCGGCGGTCCGATTTTTATTATCTGTTAACACTTTCACCATAACAGCAACTCCACCTGGACCATATCCTTCGTAAGTGAATTCTTCGTAATGGACCCCGTCAAGGTCGCCGATTGCCTTTTTAATCGCACGATCTATATTCTCGTTTGGCATGTTGTTAGACTTCGCTTTATCGACTGCTAAACGTAGGTTAGAATTCATATCAGGGTCCCCGCCGCCTTCTTTTGCAGCCATGAAAATCTCACGAGCAAGCCTCATGAATATTTTGCCGCGTTTGGCATCCTGGGCTCCTTTACGACGTTTAATATTATTCCATTTTGAATGTCCTGCCATAGGTAATTCTCCTCTCTTGGAGCAAGTTTATCCTATAACAATATATCACATTTTCATATGGATATTAAGAATTGACGTCACCTGTCTTGCTTGAAGAAGTTTGTTACTTTTTCTTTGATATTTTCTGGTGCTTGTGTGGCCTTTAGCCTCGCATTCATATCTTTCACATCTTCCCATTGACTATTATTCGAGTACACAACAACCTCAAGATCTGTCATCGTCTCCACTTTTTGACGAATCTTATTTACAACCTTTCCGTTTCTTCGGTCATAGGGGTTAATCATCACAGCTACATATACTCTCTCACCATTCGTAAAAGTCTGTGTTTGTGTGACTTCATCAAATTCGTTCACTGCATGTGTAATTTCCATCGCATCTTCGTTGTTGAAATCGTTATCGTGGGAGCGATTTGATTCGTTATATTTCGTATTACGCATTTCTTCATCTGTTCTGCGTTTGAAATAACTGTCTTCCCCTGTTGGAATTCTTCCGTCGTGGTCTTGCGCTTCATTTCCTCCGTATTCAACAGGTTCATATAAGTAGTTACCTTCACCTGTTTCTGCTGGCTCTTCAGCCTGACAAGCAATAAGAAAAATACAAATCAACAGGAACATTGTAATCATTTTCCACATAAAAACATTCTCCTTTTTCCATTACTATGGGCTAAGAAGAATGTTTTACTCAGTTAATATTAGGAAATTTATCGAGGTGGTGCAGCAGGAAGCTGACGCTTATGGGCTGAACGCTTATGGAGGTGGTCAATAGTTGTCTTATCTTCTGCTGGAATCTCACCGCCTTTTAAATAGCGGTCGATCATTTCATAGCTGGTTCCCATCTCATTTTCATCTGTTTGACCTTCCCAGAGCCCGGCACTCGGTTGTTTATGAATAATTTCAGCAGGTATTTCTAAGTGCTTCGCCAGCCCTTTAACTTCACCTTTGGTCAGGTGGACAAGCGGAACAAGGTCCACACCGCCATCTCCAAATTTAGTAAAGTAACCTGTATGCCATTCGGCTGCGTTGTCAGTACCCACGACGAGATAACGGTGATTTGTTGCTATAGTGTAAAGCGTACTCATTCGAAGACGTGCCCGTAAATTGGCATCAGCAAGCTTTTGATTCTCCTCATTTAAAGAAGCTGACTTGTTTAGTTGTTTTTGTATGGATGGAAACATAACATTATGTGTTTCGGTTAGATCTATAGTTAAAGAAGAAATACCACACGATTCAATGACCTTATAAGCGTGTTCTTGGTCACTGGATTGGCTTTTACATGGCATGATCACTCCTAAAGAATGCTCAGGACATGCGCGTTTAATTAAATGCGCGACCACAGCCGAATCAATTCCGCCGCTAACCCCAACCAATAAACCTTCCACATTTGCTTCTTTAACTTTTTCACGTAACCATTTGACGAGTTGTTCTACTTTTTCTTCCACTTACTTGTTCATCCTTTCACACTCATAATGCCTTATCTTAGCATATATTCTGTGTAACGAACAAACTTCTTTCGTGTCTCCCATGCTCTCTCAAGCTTACCCAGGTGAAAGGATAAAGAGACTTCTTCCCTTATACATCTACGATACCCATAAAGCCATTCTCTCAATAAATCAGCCGGAACCAAGACTCCTTGCAGCCATAGCCTAGGCTGTTTAACCCTGTTAAATAAACTAAAAAATTCTGATTTATATCCTTCCATATGAGGGAGGAACCGTTGAGCAATCTGGATATCATCATACAGTTTTGGACCAGTGTATAATAAGTCGAAGTCAATGATTTTCACTTTTTGATTACGATCTATAATAAAGTTATGGTGGGCCACATCGCCATGCAGCCATTCGTTACCCTCCCATGCTGACTGTTCAATTTCTCCCCAGGGATTATCTGTGAAACGTTCAAGCTGTTTTTCCATAGTTGCATAAATTTCATCATACAGTCGTTTCCTTCGATAAGAACGAAACGCCTGTTCCGTATCTTCAAACTGTCTCATACGCTCCGACCATTTGATATAGAGGGGATCCTTAGGAATTGAGAGTATAGAAATTCCCCTTGTACTCCTATGAAACCGCCTTAGTACATTATAGGTTTTAATTCGATCTTCTCGCCTCTTAAAATCTGCATGTCGTCCTTCAATCCAATTAAATATTCCCCATTCACAACCAAGTTTGCTTTTCGTAAAGCTTCCATCCGGAAAGGTAAGAGGGACGGCAGCAATGGATCCAGCCTCATGCCAATGATTAAAAAACTCCACCTGCTGAGTAAGCACTCTGGAACGACGATATCCTTTTAAAAGAACAGGTTTGTCATGATAATAGGCTTTATACACCTTAGGTTTAATCGTAAGATCATGAGATATCCTCAGTTTCTCCTGTGAATTAAGCCAATGAAAAAGGCGATCCGTATACGAATCGCCCTTTCTTTCCTTACTCGTCATCTTCATCATCCCGCCAAGGTTGATTTGGATTCCAATTTTCCATATGTCCCTCATTATAAGGATAACCACCCATTTGAGGACCACCATTCATAGGTTGTTGCGGCCATCCTCCCATCTGTGGGGCGCCGTACATTTGTTCCTGGGGCCAACCACCCTGTGGGCTCATATGTTGTTGAGGATACCCGCCGTACATATTTTGCTGTGGTTGACCATAAGGCTGTGGCATATGGTGGCCACCGCCGCATCCACAATCAGAAACAGGCATATGATGGGCAGGCATATTCATTTCTTGTGAAGGTGAATCCCATTCTTCCCCATCCCAAGGCTGCCAAGGCATCATATGCTGCGGTTGGTTGGGCTGCTGCATCCCAGGCATCATATGCTGTGGTTGGTTAGGCTGCTGCATCCCAGGCATCATATGCTGTGGTTGGTTAGGCTGCTGCATCCCAGGCATCATATGCTGTGGTTGGTTAGGCTGCTGCATCCCAGGCATCATATGCTGTGGTTGGTTAGGCTGCTGCATCCCAGGCATCATTGGCTGGTGCTGATAAGGATCTTGCATCATAGGATAATCGTGTGGCGGACAGCAATAGCAATCACTATATACAAGTTGACCTTGTGGCATCATTGGGGATATGGCATATGCTGCTGCATTGGCATATATTGTTCTTCAATTTTATGACCAGGCATATATTGTTCTTCTTTCTCAGGAGAAGGCATATCATAATTCGGCTCTTTTTCTTTATAATGTTTAGGTTGTTCAGCTTTCATGGGCTGCTGTGCAGGTTGTTGCTTTGGTTGCTTTGGTTGCTTTGGTTGCTGTGCAGGTTGCTGCTTTGGTTCAGGTGCCGGCATTTGAGGCAAATGAAATGTCGTGTAATAGTTCTGTACTTCCTGCTCCATCATCGGCATTTGTATAGGCATCATTGGCTTTTCCTTAACTGGCTTATGCTTAGGCATCTTCTCGTCTTCTTTAATTACAGGCATCGGTTTAGGTGACTGATCCTTATAAGGATGCTTTGCAGGCATTTCCTTTTTCGGGGCCTCTTTTTTTACTGGCTTTGCCCCTTGAGGAACCTTAATCTTCATTCCAGGCATAATCATATCTGGGTTTGAAAGTTGGGTATTTAAACCTTTTAACTCTTCAAAATCAACTCCATATTTTTTTGATATTTTCCAGAGTGTATCGCCTTTTTGCACAATGTGAATTCTCACAGTTGCAACTCCTTCCTGTGATCTATAAATTGTAAGACAACAATAATAGCTTCATAACACTCTATGCAAGAAAGCACCAAAGGTTGATGAATTTGCCCATATTTATTTTATTAGAAAAGCGAAGAGGAGTGAAAAAGTGGAAGCACTCCGAAGTACATTTTTAGAGGATAAAAAAACCCCGGTAAACGGACTTTGAAAAGTAACCGTTTATCGGGATATAGTTTAGTGAAAAAGAATGTGGCCCTTCTTTAACTATTGAATGAATTAATTTCCATTAAGTAACTAGGATAGGTTCCAAGCAGTTTCAACCTGCATCCCAGCATTTCAAGCTCAGCTTTGACCCCCGGAAACAAAACGTCATCAAAGGGTTGATCGACATCTATTAAAAAGAAGTAGTTGCCAAGCCCTGTCTTCATTGGTCTTGACTCGATTTTAGAAAGGTTCATCTTTCTCCAGGAGAACGCTGAGAGCACTTGATGGAGTGCGCCAACATAATCTTTTGGAAGCGTAACCATGATGGTTGTCTTATGTTTCTGAACAGAATGATTCCCCGCATTTAATGGTGTAGGTGTTTTTTGGACAACGGCAAAACGCGTATGGTTATTGTCATAATCATGAATATTTGCCTTTAAAATAGTTAATTCATTTTGCTCTGCAGCTAAGTGGTTTCCTATAGCAGCGGTATGAATTCCTTTTTCAGCCACAATCTCTGCTGCTCTCCCTGTTGAACTGGTGTAGACAAGTTCAGCTGTTCGATAATTTTTATATAAGTATTGTTGGCACTGAGCAATTGCCTGACTATGGGAATAAATGTGAGTAAATCCTTCCCCGTCATAGTCAGGATGGACGAGGAGGTGCTGTTGAATAGGAACTGTTAACTCTGCAATCACAGCTTGATTAACTTCATGAATCAAGTAATCAATCGTTAAGTGCACAGAACCTTCAATCGCATTCTCAATCGGCACAACTCCTAAATCAACATCTCCACTCTCTACGGCATCCAAACATGCTGGTATGCTTTCGTAGCCTATAAATGACCCCTCTTCAAAAAAAGCATCCGCCGCCATTTTGGTAAACGTTCCTTTAGGCCCCAAATAACCAATTCGTTGCATAGCCTCACTACTCCTAACATTAAGCCCCTGAACTTAAAACTTCTACCCTGTCGACGAAGTCCAATTTATGAAGCTTTTGTAATAATTTCTCTATTGTGTACATCATCCCTGTTGTATTTAAAGACAAAGTTACGTTTGCTTTTCCTTGTAAGGGAATGGTTTGGTGTATCGTCAATACATTACAACCTGATTCAGCTACGGTTAACAGCAGATTTGATAGTGTCCCAGCACGATCTTCCAAATGGAAAAACAAGGTGATCATTTGTTCCTTAACCATAGCTTGAAACGGAAAGACGGCATCCCTGTATTTGTAAAAAGCACTTCGAGAGAGACCGACATGCTGAACGGCTTCAAAAATGGATTCAGCCTTTCCACGTTCCAGTAATGCTTTCGCATCGATCGTTTTCCTCATCGCTTCAGGGAGAATATCACTACGAACTAAATAAAATTGCTCGTTATAATCCGCCATTCCTCTACCCCCTTAATCAACAAATTCAAATTCATAGTCGAGGAGTCTGACGGTGTCTCCGTCCTTCGCTCCACGTTTTCTCAATTCTTCATCTACACCCATTCCTCGCATCTGTCTGGCAAATCGATTAATGGACTGATCTCGTGAAAAGTCGGTGCGTCTGAACACGGATTCAATTTTCTCACCATAGAGGACATAGGCTCCATCATCAGCTCTTGTCACCTTAAATGGCGCTTCTTCCTTTTCATATTTATATACCACTCGTTCATCCACTTCTTCAATCGGCTGCTCTTCTTGTTTCGGGATTTGATCAAGATGATCAGCCACAGCATATAAGAGCTCATCTAGTCCCTTCCGTGTAACAGTAGAAACCGGAAAGACAGGTACATTTCCAACTTTTTCTTTGAAAGAGGCCAGCTTTTCTTCCGCTTCTGGAATGTCTAGTTTATTCGCAACAATGATTTGTGGCCGCTTTGCCAAACGGTCATCATAGGAAGCCAGCTCATGATTAATAGTTACATAATCCTCATAAGGGTCACGCCCCTCCAAAGAAGCCATATCAACGACATGTAATAGTAAACGTGTGCGTTCCACATGCCGTAAGAATTGATAGCCAAGACCAACCCCCTCGTGCGCACCTTCAATTAATCCTGGTAAATCAGCTAGTACAAAGCTACGGTGATCCTGACTTTCTACAACTCCTAGGTTTGGAGCAAGTGTTGTAAAGTGATAATCAGCGATCTTTGGTTTTGCTGCTGTTACTACGGAAAGGAACGTCGACTTTCCTACACTTGGAAAACCAACAAGACCTACATCTGCAAGGAGCTTGAGTTCCACTTGTACGTCTAACGCCTCTCCAAGTTCCCCATTCTCCGCAATTTCCGGAGCAGGATTCCTTGGCGTTGCAAAACGGGCGTTCCCGCGTCCGCCACGTCCGCCTTTTGCGATCACTGCTGTTTGCTTATGCTCGGTTAAATCTGCAATAACCCGAGCCGTCTCAGCATCTTTCACAGTTGTGCCTGGAGGAACACTGACAACGAGATCTTGAGCATTTTTTCCATGCTGTTTCTGATTCATACCGTTTTCTCCACGTTTTGCTTTAAAGTGATGTTGGTAGCGAAAATCCATGAGGGTATTTAGCCCTTCGTCGACTTCAAATACAACGTCACCGCCGTTCCCACCGTCCCCACCAGCGGGTCCTCCCATTGGAACATATTTCTCACGACGATAAGCAACTAACCCATTCCCCCATCGCCGCCTTTCACAAACACCTTGACCTGATCAACAAACATATTTCTTCACCTCTTATTCAATCGTCATTTCAACGGAAAGTTCATCACCATCGTAGAATGCGATAAATCCTTCATCATTAAGCTTCGTTTCTAACCGCTCTGGTGCTATAAAAGCTCCTTTCCACTCCCAGCTTACACCTAGCTGATGTGTTCCTAACCTCTGATACATTTGTACTCTTCCTTCATAAAGTTCATCTTTTTTACGAAATTCATCCATCAATGTAAGTAAACGTTTTGCATAAGCCGTCAATTTCTTATCAAAAATGGGTAAATCAACATCTAGCTGAATCGTGTATGTTAAACGATATTGATCCTGATTCAAATTAAATGTAAGTAACCAAAGAGAAAACTCATACGCACTACTATTCAGCAACCTTCGTTCCTGCTCGGAATCCTGTATAATTTTATCGACTTGAACTTGTACCTTGTCTACCTTCCCCATGGAGGCATAGCCTTGGATCAATTGTATTTGATTCATCCAGTCATGACGCTTATGTCTAAGTATCGCAATCATCTCTTCTTTACTCAAATAAAACAGCCCCTCTACCTTTCATATTATTAAAAAGTATAGCAAAATTCATAACGAAACTGAATGGTTACAGAAAAGCGGAGGTGCTCTGATAGATACGACAAGCATAAGCTAAGCGGTGCAGTGAAAAGTAACTCAAGGATCTTCAACTAAATTGGCACGTCCTCAACGACGAACGACCTTATGTCCTGTGGGGCCACGGAGGCGATATACTTCTGTCTCGAGTGTCTGGGACCGCAGCTAGACAATAGAAAAGCCAAAGAGGGGTTGTTAGACCTGACACACACATAAGCGGAGCGCTGCAGGGAAGTGGTCTTTCTTCCTGGAAGCGAACTGCTTATGTCGCGAAGTGCTGCCCCTCAGAAAAAAGCGGAAGCGCCCTGAAGGAGAAGTTCGACTAAGCAGTGCAGTACCCGAGCGGGTCCATACAAAAAGCCGCGCTTATGCAATAGGCATAGCGCGGCTTACAAGTACGTATGATACCATACTATATCGAGTTTAAGCTTCCTGTGCTACAGCTACAGGATAAACGCTCACTTTCTTACGATTACGTCCGTAACGTTCGAACTTAACAACACCGTCCACTTTTGCGAATAGAGTGTCGTCTCCTCCACGGCCAACGTTTTCACCTGGGTAAACCTTTGTTCCGCGTTGACGATAAAGGATAGATCCGCCTGTTACAGATTGTCCGTCTGCACGTTTCGCTCCAAGACGTTTAGACTCAGAGTCACGGCCGTTTTTTGTACTACTTACACCTTTTTTAGAGGCAAAAAATTGCAAATCAAGACGTAGCATGGGTTTGCACCTCCTTACATTTGTGTGATTTTAATATATTGGCTATATTCATTTTCTATCGTTTCGAGTGACACCTGCATTCCTTCAAGTAAAGTTTGAGCTTTAGTATGAGCTGCCTCATCTAAATTATCAGGTAAGGTCACTTTTAAATACCCACCTTCACCGTCCTGGGAAATTTCAGGCTCAAATTCACAAAGACTCACAATGGCATTCACTGCTCCTATGGATACAGCAGAAACCGCAGCACAGACCAGATCATGGCCATAAGGACCACTTTCGGCGTGTCCGGAGATTTCAAAGCCTGTGATTTCTCCATGTAAGCGAAACACGGAAACATTAATCATAAGTCGGACACCTTACGCCTTGATGCTCTCAACAACAAGTTTTGTGTACGGCTGACGGTGACCTTGTTTACGCTTGTAGTTCTTTTTCGGCTTGTATTTGAAGACAGTAAGCTTCTTCTGACGACCTTGTTTTTCAACTTTAGCCGTTACTGAAGCACCATCTACGAAAGGAGCACCAACTTTTGTGTCGTCTCCGCCTACGAAAAGCACTTTATCAAAAGTTACAGTCTCGCCAGCTTCTACGCTTACTTTCTCTACGTAGATTTCTTGGCCTTCTTGAACTTTGATTTGTTTTCCACCAGTTTCAATAATTGCGTACATACTTGCACCTCCTTATTTAACTCAGACTCGCCATTCAGGTACCGTTTGCGGTTTTTAAAAACCTGTTCTGTGCGGTTGTAGCAATGAAGTGCTACTAGAATAACATAACAATGTTACCACAAATCAAAACAAGTTGTCAACATGATACACACGTCTTGAGATGACTGATTGTATCATATCAAGTGACCCTTCAAGCTCTATTTGCCAGTCAGTGATCGAAGAGTCTTGTCTAACAAATAGCTCCTGTGGAATTTTACTAGAAATAGACTGAGAAAGCAATTGTTTTTTATGGTAATAAAGATCAGGGGACATAGCTACCAGTACAGCTTCACTTTGGATATTTTCCGTTAAATAACGTTCTAAGCGATAAATAAGTGTATCTTTAGAAAATGCTGGTTTCTGTATAGCCGTTAATTGATCACTCACGTTGCTAAAGCGTCGCTGTCTCGTGATTTCCATTAAGCCAAGCCTTGTTATCCCTAAAATAGTGGTGGATACTGGATCTCTTCGTACTAGCTCAGACATGTATTTCAGAAGTTCTTTTTCCTGCTTCTTCTCCTGCATAGAAATGTAATCAACTAAAATGATACCTGAAATATTTCGCAACTGTATTTGCCTCGCTACTTCTACAGCTGCAGTTTTATTCATTTCAAGCTTTTGGTAAGAAGATAAAGTCTTTTGTTTGAATTTATGACTGTTAATATCAATCACCGTCATCGCTTCCGTTTGTTCTATCACTAATTCCATTCCCTGTTCCGTTACAACAACAGGTTGGATTAGTTTGGATTGCAGTTCATTGATCGTAATGCCAGTATAGCTTGATATATTTTTCACCCACTTAACTTTCTCAGCAAGCATAGGATAACGTTGTTTGATCGATTGACTCAACTGACTATTGTTAACAACGATTTCTGTAATCAGTGAGAGTGGATGCTTGCGAATCAGTTGGTCGGGTAAAATGGGGTCATCAACTAGTTTACGCGATCGGTCGGTCGTGCTGGTCTTTATTTGTCTCGCCCATAGATCCCTCAGTTGGTCGATTTCATTTAAAATCGTTTGAGTCGAAACGTTTGATGCAGCCGTCCGAACGATCACTCCTTCATCCGCGTCAAGCTGCCGACTGGTCCACGTCCTCAACACCTCCGCCTGTTTCGCATCGATCCGCTTGGAAACAGCTGTTCTTTTTCCATAAGGTTGATAAATGACGAAGAGACCAGGAACAGTAATATCTGCAGTAAGCTGAGCGCCTTTTGTGCCCTCAGGTTCCTTTGTAACCTGGACAGTAAGTGATTGCCCTTCTTTCAACGTGCTTTCAATAGATTTTTGAGCCCAGGGAATGGATTCCTTCTTTAAAAATCCTGTCCTCTCTTCACCAATATCAATAAAAGCTGCTTGGATAGCCTTATTAATATGACTGACCTTTCCCAAATAAATGGAACCCGAAAGCATTTGCACTTCCGGGCGTATTGTTACATATTCGATGACATCATTATTTTCTAGAACAATACCTATTTGTTCACTCGTCTGTGTATGTACGGCAATCGTTCTCATAAGACCCCTCTTTGCTATAAGATTTGCGGCAGATCCTCCATCCGAAGGCTTGTCTTCTTTTGATCGATAAACATGCGAAGACACTCCTGTTCATCTACTATATATAAACCTGGTTTTCGTTTCAATATATAAAAATGCCTGCGATTGGCTCGGACATTTTTCAAGACATTTCGAACCGGGGTGTTGGGGTCTATAGAGAGGTATTTCACCTTTAACTTCCCTGGGTCTCTCCTAGCACCATATATAAGGTATCTCATAAAAGTAAACGTTCGCCTCTTCCACTCTAAACCGTTCTCAAGAAGTAAAAAGCCAGCGAGCAGCAGGCCAGATAGTGTCATTCTTTGTTCAAGCAACAGTACAATTAACGCTGTTAAAATACATGCTAAAGACAAAAATAATGTCACCTTAAGGCTCTTCTGAAAGGAGATAAGTTGTGTCAACACATAGAACAGGAGCTTCCCACCATCTAGAGGCCAGATAGGTAATAAATTTAATAATAGGACAAGTCCATTATAATGGAGGGCAGTTGACAGTAAAGGATGGGGGCCCATAAAATATTGAAGGAGGAAAAGCAGAATAGCAATCCACACGTGCTGGATCGGTCCGGATAAAATAACATGGGCTTGTTCCTTAAATGGTTTCGTCGAATGCTCGTCACTTACAACAGCTCCTCCAAACAACCAAAATTCAATGTGGGATACTCTCCAGCCATTAGAACGAGCAGCCGCAAAGTGCCCCCATTCATGTATAGCAACGATTGTAAACAAGATAATAAATTCATAGAACGCACCAGTGAGGAAGGCAGAAAAGGCGAGCAGGAAAAATAAAGGATGAATTCGTATCCTCTTTATAACTAGTCAGACCCTTCATCTACTTTAATGACTTCAACGGGGTCTAGATATTGCTCGTCCTTTTTCACAGCAAAGAAAAATTCTTTCGTTTCCCCGTCTGCTGTATTTAACTGCCCAATCGCCTCTTGTGCCTCTATATGCTGATATAAATGTACATCTATTGCTGATAAAAAGCCATAAATCGTATTTGTGCCATCTTTGTGCTGGACAATAATAGTTTTATCGGTCTGCTCATCATTCCCTGCAAAGATGATCGTACCTGGCTTAACGGCCTTCACCTCAGAGCCCCCATCAGTAGTCATAATAATACCTCGCCCATGATTTTGAAAAGGTTCCTTGACTGTTCCATTCACAGGTAATGCTAACTGAGCTGTTCCACCACCCTCTTTTTGCTGTACAATCTGGAGAGGATCGCCAAACCGCTCATTATACCAGGCTGTTACACTTGCGAATGGGAACTCTTCCTCAAGCTGGCTTACAACCCATGCCTCCGGCTGCTCCGTAATAGCCAGGTCAGTTTTTTCACTAACAACGACTCCTGTAAATAACAATACAGAAAATAAAACTTGTACACCTAAAAAAGAGGTGCGTTTTTTCGTGGTTAGCGGGGGTTTAAATTCACCAGTAACTAAAGGAGGATAGCCATGCATCTCTTCTTCCTGTGGTGGAGTAATTCTTCTCTTAACCGGCTCGTATCCTGTGGATTTTACTTTATGACGTTTTCGTTCAGCTATGTTTTTTCGAACATGCTCAATATTCCTATTCACTATAACCCCTTCTCTCTTCCACCTTTTCTATCAGTCTATGGGAAGACAATCATGAATATGAATCGATTGCAGCGAACAAAAAAGTTTTTCAGATAGATTCCCTCACGGCTAATTTGAATATTAGAAAATACTTAAACCACAATCTCCGGATGTTTAGACGGCCATTTGAATGAGTGGTAACATGATCATTTGCCAATGCGGAGGAATAACTCGCTTCATATAGTCTTATTTTCAGCCAAAACAAAAAACGGCTTCCGAATAAGTATTCGAAAACCGCTATGTATGGATTTTATGAGCGTATCCCAAAAAAACGCTTCACTTTGGCCATCAGCGTTAAATTTTCCTCTAGACTTAACAAAGGAACCGATTCACCTAAGATACGTCTGGCAATATTTCGGTAGGCTAGTGATGCCTTAGTATTAGGTTGAAGAGCCACAGGTTCTCCTTTGTTGGAGCCCGTAATAACAGCATCATCATCGATGACAATTCCAAGTAAATCTATAGAAAGAATATTGACGATCTCGTCAACATCAAGCATATCGCCATTTTTCATCATATGACTTCGAATCCGATTGATTACAAGCTTTGGCGGTTCAATTTCCTCCTGTTCCAGTAAACCAATAATGCGATCGGCATCCCGTACGCTTGATTTTTCCGGGGTAGAAACGACGATAGCATGGTCTGCACCAGCCACAGCATTTTTATAACCCTGTTCAATACCTGCCGGACAATCAATAATAATATAATCATATTCTTGTTTCAGTTCGTCAACAATCGCCTTTATGGCTTCTGGGGTAACTGCAGATTTATCCGACGTCTGGGCAGCAGGTAATAAATGAAGGCAGTCAAAGCGCTTATCTGTAATTAGCGCTTGCTTCGTCTTACAACGTTCTTCAACTACATCAACAATATCGTAAATAATTCTATTCTCAAGCCCCATCACAACATCTAAGTTTCTAAGCCCAATGTCGGTGTCCACAAGGCATACCTTCTTATTTTGAAGAGCCAAAGCGGTCCCTAGATTAGCAGTGGTCGTTGTTTTTCCAACCCCTCCCTTTCCAGAGGTAATAACAATTGCTTCACCCATTAAGCATTCTCCTTTCAAAACTCGCCAAATCCGGTCTTCTTCTGGTTACTTCGTGCAGGGGGGCAATCCGTATGTCTCCTTCTCCCGCATCTATAAATCCACAACTCATGTAGACGCCTTCTGACTCGTAATTTGGTGCCTGAGAGAGTTGATCAGCAATACGGAGTTGGTTAGGTTTCATATAAGAGGCAGCTACGATAGCTTTATTATCACCATGGATTCCAGCATGGGCCATCCCTCGCATACTGCCCATAATAAAGATGTTACCTGTAGCCAACACTTCACCCCCAGGGTTAACATCTCCGATTAATAACATATCCCCCCTGGTTTCTACGACTTGTCCAGATCGTATTGTTCTAACAACAGGGGTGATCTCAGTGTCTTCCTTCCACGCCAACGCCTCTTCCTTCGTTATAACTTCAGAATCAATTGACTCTACAACAAGGTTCTGTCTCTCTCGTATGACTTCTCTTAAAGCTTCCTGCTGTTGATTGCTTAAGTAACGTTTTCCTAACTGGATCGTTACTCGAATCATTGGTTCATCATGATCCAGTCCATTCATAGAAAGCTTTTGTTCCAGCTCATTGACTATGGACTTAAATGAACATTGATCATTTAAGTGAAGTGTTAATCCATCTCTCGTTCCTTTAATTGTTACTAATTGACTGTTAGACACCACAAACCCTCACCTCAAAGTCTTAAACAATTCTCTTTTCATGTTCTAAGAGGTTGTTCAAAAAGTCACCAAATGATAAGAGGCGAATCTTTTCGTTCTAATTTGGCAAATTTTTGAACACTCACACTAAGCATTATTTAAATCTTCAGACCACTGCTCTATACGATTCTTCACTAAAGGATATAAAATAATGAAAAAGATCATATTCGCCGCTACTGTAGGAAGTAACCGCAATGTTACGTACTCTCCCCAGGTGAATGTGGTTACTTGTACAAAAGAATAAATGATATATAACATCGTATCAGCCATTGCCACACTAAGAATGGCTAATAATGAAGCCGCAATAAAGTTAGCATGAACCATTTTTTTAACGCCATGAAGAATATAGGCTATCGTCGCATAGGTTGCCATATACACACCAAGCACACCTGTATAGGCAACATCTATTAACAAACCAAAGATCATACCATACCAAATTGCTTGATAAGTATCGTCCCTATCATAAAAGATTGCAATGATGATGACTAAACAAAACACCCAGTGCGGAGTAATCAGCAAATCCGAATAAACAAGATTTGCAGGCAGCAAACTCATAGCCATCCCTTGCATGACGAGTAAAATGAGCAGAAGACCCGCTATTATATACCGCCTCATTGCTCCTCTTCCCCACTCTGTTCTTCTTCAGTTATGGTCTCCATGTCACGGTCCACAACCATGACATGGCTAATGTCAAATAAATCCGCGAATGGTTCAACATAAGCTGTTTTCGTTAAACCAAACTGATCATTGACAACCTCATCAATCGTACCGATACGAAGGTTTTCAGTAAAGACACCGCCTAAACCTGATGATATGACAACGTCTCCTTTGTTGAGTTCCACATCCTGCTTAATTCCTTCGAGTAATAACTTGCCGCTTTCCATGTCATACCCTTCAATTAGACCAAAGGCATTTTCCTTGTCTTCACGTAACACCCACGAGGAAATCTTGTTTGACCGATCAAAACCGCTCAATAATTGAACAGTCGAGTGAAAGGCACCGGCAGATTTTATTTTCCCAACCATGCCTTCACTTGTAATGACAGCCATATCTTTCTCTATCCCATGCTCTTCTCCTCTATTAATCGTCATTTGCTTAAACCAACGCTCAGAGCTGCGTGCAATAACAGTAGCATGAATCGGAGTATAATCACTCAAAGAATTGGCCTTATCAACCGTTGCTCTCAATTCATCATTATCTTTTTTCAGTTGCTGATTTTCTTGAATAAGCCCCTTATACTCAGCTAACCGGGCTTTCAACACCTCATTTTGTTCATAAACATTAAACATATCCTGAACATTATTTGCTGTATTCGTTACTAGTTGCACAGGTGAGTGAAAAATAGTTTGAGCCCACCCCACCGTATCCTGGATGAATTTTTCTGGAATAGTTAATTCGCTGCGATCTCTCATAGAAAAACCAATAAGCACTACTAAAATGACAAACCCGATTAATACGGTCATCAACCTTTTCCTGCGAAAAAATGAAGGCATAAAAAGACTCCTAATCCGTTTTCGGGCGTGCTGCTACATTAGGCTGAGATCTAAAGTGTTGAATATATTCCAGAGACTTTCCTGTACCTATAGCTACACAATCCAGGGGCTCATCCGCTATAAATACAGGCATGTTCGTTTCTTCACCTATGACGTTATCTATATTATTTAGAAGAGCCCCACCGCCTGTCAGGACGATCCCGCGTTCCATAATGTCTGAGGCAAGCTCTGGTGGTGTCTTTTCTAAGGTGTTTTTAACTGTTTCAATAATCGAATCAATCGTATCCTTCAATGCCTCTACGATTTCATCAGAATGAACCGTAATCGTTTGGGGCAATCCACTAAGTAAGTCCCGGCCGCGAATGTCCATTTTTTCTTTGCTTTCAAAATTCCCTGCACCACCGACTTCCATTTTCACTTCCTCGGCCGTACGTTCACCAATCATTAGGTTGTATTTCTTTCGTACATGCTGGATAATGGCATCATCCATTTCATCACCAGCTACACGTATAGATCGACTCGTCACGATCCCCCCAAAGAAATGATTGCAACTTCCGTCGTGCCACCACCAATATCAACGACCATGCTACCCGTCGGTTCCCATACGGGCATCCCTGCCCCTATAGCTGCAGCAAATGGCTCTGCGATAGGAAAAGCCTCCTTGGCACCAGCTTGTTTTGTTGCATCAATAACAGCACGCTCTTCCACCATTGTAATACCAGACGGAACACATACCATGACATTCGGTTTACTTGCGAAGAATGAACGGGTTTTAATTGCTTGCTTAATGTAATACTTCATCATTTGAGCAGTTGTCTCGTAATCTGCTATAACCCCATCTTTCATTGGACGAATAACAGTTATGTATGCTGGGGTACGCCCTATCATATTTCTTGCATCATTTCCTACCGCTTCTATATCCCCTGTTTGTGCATTCTTTGCAACAACAGATGGTTCCCGTAAGATAACACCTTTATTTTTTTGAAATACTAATGTATTTGCTGTACCAAGGTCAATTCCTAAATCTTGTGAGAATCCAAATAAACCCAATACTATCTTCCTTTCTACTAATCCATTTTTTCAAATGGTGAGAACATCTATTTTTTATGAGAAGAAGCGCCGATTTATAAGATCACCTTATAAATGGCGCTCATTCAGTTCATCTATTTAATTATACGAAAAATCATGGAAAATAGATAGTGTTACGAGTATCATATGTTCAAGTTTTTTCCTCTTTGTCAAGATTCGTTTCGATAAACCCTAGTTATTGAGAAGATAAAATTACGAACAAACTTTCGCCATACTTCGTAAAACTTTTATTTACTGTGATGTTTTTGTGAGATTTTATTTACCTCACATTTTATGACAACAAATTTCCCTCTCATTACGATAATAATAGGAGGGATTTTTTATGTCGAGAGAATTTGATAATAACAGCTGGCGACCCAAGAGCTTAAATACGGATGATCTGTTTTACGAAGATACATATGTTGATCTTAAGATTTTCTGGAGGAATGTAAAATTTGAGAATGAACCAGTGGACGGAAACTATAGAGAGTTGTGTGAGAAGTTATCTGGAGAAGTTGTGTCTTACAAAAACAAAAAGCCCTCATTAAATAAATGAGAGCTCATATCTTCAAACTTAATGGTGATATCTTCTTTATTTTTTCTGCATCTTATCCTTCTTTTGAACTGCTAATTTATGGTAATAGCACACTGTAAAATCGATTTCGTTCGATTGTTTTTTTATCAATTATTATTGTTTTGGCATCAATACCTATTGGATTCAGACTAACCCATTATTATTTCTTCAATTAAAGATAAACTCCCTGATATCCTCAAAGACTGTACCTTCTGCTAAAACTTCGACATTTTGGAACCCGGATTTCACACTACTTTAGCATCTTCATCATTTTGTACAAACATTATTATACCTTTCGACCATACATCTTTGGCTACATTATCAAAGTGATCCAAATACAATGAGTGACAATGACAGCAACTATATTAGTCAATTGAAGTTGGATTATGATCCTGTCTTCCTGAAATCAGGGAAAGGAAGATAATACATATTCGACAATTATAGGTCCTTGATTTCAGTAACTGCTTTGTTTTTCAGCGAAAAAGGTGTTCCTTAGAAAAGTCCACCCGTCTTTTCAATCCTTACGCTCACTTTAGGAACGATTTTTACGTTTTTATATTCACTTTTCCAGTCAATTTGTTTCCATAACTCCGGATACTTCGAGGACACTTCCATTCCTATACCAAGAGGATCACTATTTGCTTTTTGCAGTTTTTCCATAATTTCTCCACCTCTTTTTGTGATATATTCGGATGTCTGCTTTTCCATTTTCTTTACATTTCCGATTGACAAGGGGTCAGCATTCAATTCCGTAACTAACTCCAAATCAAGAGTGCAAATGATACTGTTATCGCCAGAGACTTGAACATCCATGTTCCGATTAATTTTCATCACTTTCAGCTCAAACTTCTTTTTCGGGTTTTCTTTATAAGGAACGTGTACATCCCCGGTATGCCCTTTTCGATCCATAAAATAAAGCAAGATGGTTGCTTCTTCATCCGGTAAATATTTGCCGGTGTACTTGTCCTGGTTAAACAAGGCTACACCCGTCACATTAGATTTACCCTTGTCTTTTGTAACGAGAGGGAGGATCGGATCTATTCTGTCCCCCTCCATTTTGTTCCATAAAGTAAAGAGGTTTCCTCTCGGAATTAATGTATTGGTTTCTGCTGCTTCAATTCCACTGAGAACTCGGAATGCGATAGGACTCTCATTATCCTTGATACGTAAAATATCAAGGGCTTTCCCCTTCACAATGACAATTTTTGCCGGTAAATAGCCCAGATTTCCCCTATAGAATATTTCTAACAAAGGATAAAGCCCCTCTTTAACGAGTTCGTCTCCAATAAAAATGAGAAAAGCTTTGGTTATGTCAAGCTTTCCCGGCAGTTTATGTTTAATATTATGACCGAGCTCAGCGGTTGTCGATCCTTTGGCAATCAAAAGCTCGTCGTTCACCTTAATTTCTCCCCCTCCTTGGCTTTTGATATCCAAGGCACGGACGCCGCCTTTGATCAGTTCGGGGTTTTCTTCCGACACATCAAAGCTGATTCCATTAATGAGACGTTTGTCCCCAAGATTCTCCTGGTCCCAGCAACCAGCTAAAATGAGGACGGTTAATATCATAGGTAGTGCTTTTTTCATATATTCACCTTCTTCTTTTTCAGGAGGTAAGAAAGGATCAAAAGGATGCAAGGCAAGAAAAACACGACTGTATAAACGCAATAGTTGAAAATTTGGCTATAGAGGTCTATAGATTGTTGATCGTAGGTGGCAAGGAGAATGAATACATACATAATTCCCCCACTTGAGATGACGAGTTTTTTGAACGCGCTTCTCTTTTTCGCAAGACTCTTACTGGCAATTAGTAAATATATCATAATCGAAGCTGTCATCGGTCCGATCCATATAGAAACAAATAAAAGATCAATACGGTCGATGGTTTGGAATGAAAGGGCTCGGAACATATAAAGAACAGGCTCTCTCACTTGTCCTAAGACGTTAGGACTAAAGACCATCAGGCTTAGAATGACGACAAGCGTATAAAGAATAGTAACGGTCAGGTTAGAAAGGGTAAAAGTCCTTAACAGTTTGCGTTCAGCTATATTGACGTATGGGCTCATAAATAAAATCAACTCAAAACCTAAAAGAGCAAGCAATGCTCCATGACTCCCTTTTAAAATAGGAACAAATCCCGAATCCCCCAACGGCATAAGATTGCGTGTTTCTAGGGGAGTCGTGAGCATAAGGAGTGTGGTAAGAAAACAAGGCAGTACTACAATGGATAAAAGGACGAAAAAACGGGCGACAACAGTAAAATCATTGATCACTAGATACACGCTGATTAAGATAAGAGAACCGCCGACTGCCCAGACTGGTGTAAATGGCAAAAGCCAATTGTTCACTAAATTGATTACTAAAATGCTCGTGTAGGTTCCAATAGCCAAGTATCCGATATAGTGGGTGGCATTAATCATGGTTCCTATGTATTTTCCTGTGATCATCTTTGTAATATCATGATAAGATGTTCCTGGAAAACGTCGAATCAGCAGCCAATAAATGAACAAAGTGAACTGTACAAAAGTGCCAGCAATTAATATGGAAAACCACGCGTCTTGTTCAAGCTTTGCTCCTAATAGGTTAGGCAAAGAAAGCAGCCCTATCCCGAACTGCGCTTGAATCAGTAATAAATACACTTGGAGTTTTGTGAGCAACTGTCCATTTTTCATCTTAGACCAACTCCTCGAGACTTATTTGGAGGTCCCTTTTTGATTTTGTCTACGGATTATAAAGTCCTTCATATCCCTGACACGAAGAGGGGACATTGGAGAAAAGTAAGGTTCTCCGAAGGATTCCAATTTGCATAAGTGAATCAAAATGGCCATCAAGATAAGAGCAATACCAAAGAGACCGAAGAATAAGGCTGCAAACATCGAAATAAAGCCAAGTAAACGGGAGATGACGGACATTTGGTTGAAAGGAGCTGCAAAAGAAGCGATCGCGGTCAAACCGATAATGACGATCATTGTATTGGAAACTAAGCCTGCTTCTACGACTGTGGTCCCGATGACCAAGCCTCCGACGATACCGATGGTCTGCGCAATCGGGGACGGTAAACGAATCGCTGCTTCTTTTAAGAGCTCTAATATAAGCTGCATCACAAGGGCTTCTAAAATTGGTGGGAACGGTACGAACTCGATGGAGGTTCGGATGTTGTACATGATTCCCAGTGGCAGCACCTCTGAATGAAAGGTAACTATCGCGATATATAAAGCAGGTAACGTAATAGCAATAAAAAAAGAAAGCAAACGAATAATTCGAAAAAAGGACCCGACCATCCAATGCATGGAATAATCATCAACGGCTTGATAGAAAGAAAAAAACGTTGTAGGCAGAACGAGTACTTCCGGTGTCCCGTCCACAATCAATACGGCTTTGCCCTCAAGTAAATAAGAAGCTGCTCGATCTGATCTCTCCGTAGTTAAGGCTTGCGGAAAGGGAGATTGTTTGTTTTCTTGAATAGCCTCCAGTAGTTCTGTAGATATCTGCAAGTCCTCAAGGTAAACACCATCCAGTTTTTTCTCAATATTATGAATCACCTCTTGGTCGATAATTTCATCCATATAAAGTAAAGCGACGTCTGTTTCCGTCCATTTCCCAAACACATACTTTTTCATCTTCAGTGATGGAGCTTTAATTCTTCTCCTTAAAAGCATCACATTAGTCGATAAATTTTCCCCAAATCCTTCATGTGACCCACTGACCACCCGCTCTGAATCTGGCTCAGCTATGGCCCTTTTATCCTGAGAGGGAAGGGAAGCTAGCAGCGCCTTCGCTTCCCCTCCAACTAGAATGGCGCAAGAACCTTTCAGAAGCTTAGATACAATCGTATGAATAGTTTCCGTCTGCTTCACCTCGGAAACTTGGATCGCTTTCTCTAAATCTCTGATCTTACTGCCTTTTGTGGGACGAATCACATAATCCATCAAATTTTCATTAGAAATTAGTGAGTCTATGTACAACAAACGGCACGACTTCCCTCCGATCGTTAATGGTTGGATGACAAGGTCATCCGTATGATAGAGCGCGCGTTTGATCCACTCGATATTTTGTTCGGTGTCTTCTGTGAGAAATGATTCATGCTCTTCCAGTGTAGACATATATCTCCCTCCCCTCCTGAATAAGGCTCTTTTATTTTGACACTCCTTGAAAAATATATACATCTGATAAGCTTGGTTGGTTTACCTTAAAAGAGAGTAACTAAACAATCAATTGATTCTCCTGAAATAATAATCTGTGCCTTTCGCCCTTCCTGCATTTAAAGGGCAAGAATATCGAAGATCAGGCCGAATCTTTGGGTTTGAGATAAAAAGATTTAAAATTTAACTTAAAGAGAAGGTTATAATAACAATAGTTTATGCAAACAGATAAACACGCTTCTGTTTGCGATGGAGGAATAAGATGAATATTCTTGTGACAGGATTTAATGGTAAAGTTGGTTTTGAGGTGGCCCAAAAACTAAAAGAAAAAGCGATCCCCATAAAATGTGCAGTTAGAAATGTGGAGAAGGCTAAATTGGATTATGGTGATGCTTATGAATTTGTTAGGCTCGATTTTTCAGATTCAAGCACATTTGATACCGCATTAAACCAAATCGATAAAATATTTCTGATTTATCCGCCAGGCGACAAGATTGAGTTTGAACGTTTTTTGCATCAGGCAAAACAAAAAGGGATCAAGCACATTGTCTATTTGTCCGTTAAAGATGTTCAATTCTTACCTTTTATCCACCATTTTAAAAATGAAAAGTTACTAAAAAGGCTGGGTGTTCCTTATACCTTTATTCGTGCAGGGTATTTTATGCAAAATTTAAATGATTTTCTAGGAGATGAAATCAAAGAGAGACAGCGAATCTTTATACCTGCCGGGAAAGGAAAGACCAGCTTTGTAGATACAAGGGATCTTGCTGAGGTGGCCATGATAGCTTTACAAGATACGGAAAATCATCAAAATAATAAATATGTGATTACAGGAGATGAGGCATTAGACTTTTATAGAGTAGCCGACATCATGACCGAGGTGCTGCACGTTAATATTGAGTACACCAATCCTTCTGTAAAAGAGTTTAAAGGATTTATGCTCGAGAAAGGGGTAAAAGAAGAATTTATCAATGTAGTTATCGGTATTCATTTCCCAACAAAACTGGGACTGGCTAAAGGAATTACGTATGATTATGAAAAAATTACGAATAAGAAACCAACGGAAATTAAGACTTACATTAAGGATTATAAAGGGAATTGGATGTAAATGTTCTATTCAATCATCGGGCGGCGCAATTCTGGAGCAAAGAATTGCGCTTTTCTTAATGTATCGGGCCAGATTGTTCAGTAATTATCCTGTTAAAATTTCTGATTTAATGGAGGAAATTAGCGTGATAGCAGAAAGTGAAAAAGAAACTTCGATACTGAAATAACATAGTTAATCTATCGGTGCTTTTTTTCATGCAATTGGTCGCTTTTATTGTTAGATAAAAGCGACCCTTTTCTTGAACAAAGAACAACCTTGATTAGATAGTCTTCAAAGCCGTTCTTAAGTATAAAGAAAATCTTTAAAGTAAAGCTCATACAAATATAAATAACCTGTAAAGTAACATTCTTCCCTAAAGATACCTTGATATGGTCCCTTAACTTAACGGGACGACGGTTGCGGCTCACGCTAACCATACCCGCTTTTATTTATGGGGAACAAATGCCATCCTGCAAGACGGCAAGCAGCCAAAAATGGGTTAGGGAGAAAGTTGGAAAATTAATATAGTGGATGAAAAGCAGTGGAATCGAATTAAGGAAGAATTACGACATGAATATTTAACACTTTTGGAACTGAATGGAATAAACTTCTTGCCAATGAAATTTCAGGTTCTTTGGCTCATTCAGCAGCATATCATCTTGGAGCTATACGGCAAATGTTAAAAGTAGTCAGGGATAGTTAAAAGGTTTCATAGGGAAGTTTACTGTGTTCCATTATACCAGCTAATAGAAGGTCAACAGGTAGGACTAAAAAAGATAAAAAAGTCATATTACAATAAAATTGACCAAAGAAGCTTCAAAAAAATGATTTTGAAGTTTTTGATTGAAATGTATATTATTAGTTAATCCTCTTTACGCTTTAATAATGCATATATCCAATGAATGAGCTTGTTTGCGCATGCAATGATAGCGACTTTGTGTGGTTTGCCTTCTTCAAATATGCTGGCAGAAGCTAAAGTAGAGCTTCCGACCATCATGAAAAGGGGCGGACATGATGATGCAGCAACCACAATGATTTACACACACGTAACCAATAAAATGAAAAAAGATGCCCCTGTTCAAATTTCTAATTTGTACAGGAACATCTTGGAAAAAATACAGTTTTAAAAATTAATGTGAGGGTTTTGTGAGGTTTCTCTATTTTCGCCCTTATTTAATCCCTCGAAACCCTTCCATATAAGGGATTATAGGATATTTAGAAAGTACTACAAGTACCCTTTTTCTTTTAATGAGATAAACTTCCGATCGCCTATCACTAAATGATCTAGTAATTCGATTCCAATCATCTTACCACATTCTTGCAATCTCCTAGTAACATGGATATCTTCTTGAGACGGCGTGGGGTCGCCGCTAGGATGGTTATGGGCACAAATAATCGAAGCAGCCGATCGCTTGACTGCTTCTTTGAAGACTTCGCGAGGATGTACGATTGAGGCATTCAAGCTCCCTATAAAAATCGTTTGCCTATGCAGAACCTGATTCTTCGTGTTGAGAAACAGTACGATAAAATGCTCTTGTTTAAGTTCCCGCATTTCTTCCATAACAAAATCAGCCCCGTCCTCTGGACTGCGAATCATGTATCGTTCAACAGGTTTCATTTGTTGAATTCTCCGGCCAAGCTCAATCGCTGAAAGAATAAGAACAGCCTTTGCCGATCCAATCCCTCGAATAGCTGTTAATTCTTCAATTGTTGCGTCCTTCAAGAGCATAACGCCTTCGAAATGAATCAATAATCTCTGGGCAAGAGAAGTTACAGACTCCTGTCTCGTACCACTGCCGAGTAAAATAGCTAATAGTTCTTGGTTTGATAAATGGGTAGCTCCAAGCTCTATTAGCCTCTCTCTAGGACGATCCTGCTTTGGTACATCTTTGATCATGATACTCGTTTCAGACATTGACGGCTCGCTTCCTCTCCTATTCATTCCTCAAAAGTAAGAAAATCAGCCAGGTTTGATCATGAAAGTATCAAGTTCACGTGCCAGTCTTGACATCGGCAGACCTACAACATTATTGTAATCTCCCTCTATTTTTTCAACTAAAAGTGCTCCAGCACCTTGAATTCCGTAGCTTCCTGCCTTATCCCATGATTCCTCTTTTCCTAAATACCATTCCATCTTTGCCTGTGACAACGAAAGAAGATATACATTTGTACATACAGCAAAGGACACCCAATGATTGAAATCCCTTATAGAGACCCCAGTATAGACGGAATGGCGCTTACCACTAAGTTGTTTCAGCATGGAATATGCATCTTTATAGCTTTTGGGCTTGCCTAATACTTGTCCTCCCTGGCAGACAACCGTATCAGCGGTAACGACAACCTCGTTTGTCGAACTTGGGATTGCTTGATTTTTTTGTTCGGCAAGGTACTGCACAACATCCTCTGGATGCGTATCTTCCGGAATCACCTCATCATAAAGACTGGGACGTACTTCAAAGGTAAAACCCACTTGCTTCATGAGCTCTTTTCTGCGCGGCGAAGCTGAACCTAATACTAGTCTTGGCAAAACCCACACCCTTTCTTCTTTTGAGGTACTAACAGTTTACACAAAAGACGGCTTGACTAGGATTTCGTATTTTCTGTTTCTTATCATTAAATTCATAAATAAAAAGCTAATATTCAACAGTAGTAGTTGAAATTCTTTATTGCCTTACGAAATAGTAGTAAATATATTAGCTGTTTTTCATTTTTTCAAGTGCGTTTCCGAACATTAGCCAACTTATCCCATTCTCCCCTTCATTTGACCATGTTTTTAATGCATTTAAGAAGTCGCCGTTAGCGTGCTCTGTCTCCTGCCATGCTTGCATAAGCTGTTTACGTTCTTCCAAAGGGACAGAAGCTAGTGACTGGCTTTCCATGTGTTGAACAATGGTTTCCACAATAGACGATTGGGCTTCAGAAACTTCTGCACTTCCCCCTGCGACAGACCAGGATTTGGTATAGGTAGGAATATCTGAAGCCGATAGTTCTGCGGCTAATAATTCTATAGCAGCCTGATCATGATTACTACCTGCCATTAAGTAAAATTGGGAATCTCTCTCCCACACTACTGAAGGGACTGATTGGTCAGCTAGATTTTCTTTCCACTCATTTGCTTTACTTTCAGTTGAATAAACACCAACCTGTACGATTGTTGCTTCAAAACTTGGGTACTCGACAGTGACCATGCTTACAGGATCTGAGGGAACGGCAGAAGCGCCTGCATTAGCTGGTTCATTTGGAGAACTAGTGTTGTCACCCGTAACCGATACAAACATACGTAACAATAGGAAACCAAGAGCTAAACTTATGATGAGTGCTGTAATGACAGATAACATTATGTTTTTCATAAAAGGGGGGCCGTTTATTTTCTTTCCTTTATAAGGCATCTCATGTACATGCATGTGGGAAGAGTCTCCTCTATATTCAGGGGACTCTTTAACATCGGCAGCCGCCGCTTGTTCACGCTTGGCTTGTAAGATCTCTTGTTTCACCGGTTCTTCTCGTTTACGTAAAGAAATAGAAATTTTATTTTTTTGGCTCATCCTATATCACTCCTGCAATGGTTTCTACCAACCCTATCACAGAAGTTTTAAAAAACTAGCTGAATTTTGTCGTGTGTCCTTCGACAAGTTTCCTTTCTATTAAAAGAAACGAATCACATACCAATCAATGATCAATGTACCGGAATAAAAGGCGATTGTCGTTCCCGCGACAATAAAAGGGGCAAACGGGATTGGGTTCTTTTTTGAGATAACACGGGTTATAAGCAGCCATATACTAGCTATAGTGGCCAACACAGTTGCCAGAAAGAAAGAGAGTAGTAAAAGATTCGTTCCCATAGCCAAACCGATTAATCCGAACAGCTTCATATCACCACCACCCATCCCTCCACGGCTGATGATAATAATTAAGCCTGTCCCAGCAATCCCAACAAACACTCCCAGTAAGGAGGACCACCATGGTGTCAGGGGAGTAAATGTTCGATAAATTATGATCGGTACTAAGAAAAATAGCAACACCTTATCAGGGATGATCATATAGTTTAAATCACTTACAATGATGATATGGAATAACGACATTAACAACAGCGCTAAAACTAACTCCCTTTGGAATCCTAATATAAGGTAACTGCACATAAAAGTTAATCCACTCACAGATTCCATTATAGGGTACATTTTAGGGATATCTCGGTTGCAATATCGGCATCGTCCATTTAACAAGAGGTAAGATAATAGGGGGATGAGTTCTAGCCATGTAAGCTTGTGTAGGCACTTTGGACAGTATGATCGTTTCTGTGTAAATAATTCTCCTTTTGGAACCCGAAGCCCAACAACATTAAAGAAAGAGCCGAGCACAAGTCCTAGAATAAAAAAATAAACTATGAAAGTATTTTCCATCAACTTTACTCCTCATCTTTAAAAGTATTTAATTTTTATAAGAAAGGGGGATCACTTTGGTTTTAGGGGAAACAGAGGAAAGGATAATGCAAGAAAAGGGGGGAAGAATGATTTACGTAAATCATATACAAAGTGGCAGAGAGACTGCCAGGCTACCGAGTTTGCAGTCACCCCCCCTATCAAAATTTTTTAACTAGTACACTCAAATTAATAATATATTATCATAACGGACCTTTTCTTTCAAAATTTTTCCTGATTTCGGAAATAAAGTATAAAGAACCCGTTATAAGCAGGACATCTTTCTCATTCATAGAACGACATATTCCCTCAACGGCCCTGTTGCCATCTATACATACATGTTTAGTATGACTAGTTGATAGCCAAGCAATTTCTTCTGCTTGCATTGCCTTAGGAAAGTCGAACTGAGTAAACCACATCTCATTCGCAATTTCTTCAAGCTGGGCCACCATCTTCTTAACTGGTTTGTCACGTAACGCAGAATATAAAATAATGATTTTCCTATCTGAGTAATGCCGTTTCATGGTATCTACGAGCGCTTGGGTCCCTTCTTGGTTATGTGCTCCATCAAGAATGACGAGAGGCTGTCCTGACACTTTTTCAAAACGGGCCGGCCAGCGAGCTGACTCGATTCCGCCTGCATATAATTCCCGTTCGACCTTATACCCGAGTTCTTTAAGGACCTCCATAGCAAACAAGGCCAGAGAAGCATTTTTCACTTGATGAACACCCATCATCTTCGTTACATAAGGCGGGGATTGATAGCCAGCAGTGGAAAAGGAAAAAACTTCTCCGTGATCTGAACTGGTTTCATGTTGATAATGGAAACTTTCCCCGATAATATCTAGTGGTGCGTGCTGCATTGCCGCCTGCTGCTGTATGACTTCAATAACATCTTCACGTTCCGCTCCAGTTATCACGGGAACATCCTCTTTTATAATCCCTGCTTTTTCGTAGGCGATTTGTTCATAACTGTCACCTAAAATCGCCATGTGGTCTAATCCTATATTTGTAATCATAGATAGGACAGGGAGAATGATGTTTGTTGAATCTAAACGTCCACCAAGGCCTGTCTCAAACAAAACAAAATCCAATGGCTGACGGGAAAAATACAAGATCGCTATCGCTGTAATCACTTCAAATTCAGTCGGTTCTCCCCACTCTGTATCACCTAACTCGTCGGCAAGTGGCTGAACATCCATGACGAGGCTGGCAAGATCTTCATCATCAATCGGTAAACCGTTGATACTTATTCGTTCGTTAAATCGAGTAATATAAGGGGATGTAAATGTACCTACCGTGCAGCCTTGCTCTTGCAGAAGATTTCTTAAGAAAGTCAGCGTTGAACCTTTCCCATTTGTCCCAGCCAGGTGAATAGAGATGAGTTTCTGTTCTGGGTGGCCTAGCTTCTCCATCATCCATTCCATCCGTTTTAACCCTGGTTTAATTTTGAATTTTTCACGTGAATGGATCCACTGTATTGCATCATGATAATTCATCGATATAACCTTCCTTCGAAAAAAGAGGAGAGTATTCATCTGAATACCCTCCCGTATCCGTACCTTATGCTTTTAATTCTTTCATTCGAGCTTCTACCTTCGCCCGTTTATCCAAGTAGTCCTGCTCTTTTGTCCTCTCTTCTTCGACAACCTGTTCAGGTGCTTTGCTAACAAAGCCTTCATTGGAAAGTTTCTTTTGTACTCGTTCCACTTCCTTATCCCATTTTTGCCGTTCTTTTTCCAACCGTTTAATTTCATCATCAATGTTAATCAGCCCGGCAAGGGGAAGATAAAGCTCTGCACCTGTGATAACGGCCGACATTGCTTTTTCAGGTGCTTTAAGTTCTGTTGCGATTACAAGTTCACTCGGATTGCAAAAACGCTCTAAATAGCTACGATTCTTCTCAAGCTCAGCAACAACCGTGTCATCCTTCGCCTGAACCATCAGCTGTATTTCTTTAGACATTGGTGTATCTACTTCAGCACGGATGTTACGTACAGAACGAATAATCGATACAAGCCGCTCCATCTCTTGGACAGCCGTTTCGTTATGAAACTCCTCTTTGACCTGTGGCCAAGCAGCTTGGGTGATGGACTCCCCTTCGTGTGGGAGGTGCTGCCAAATCTCTTCTGTGATAAATGGCATAAATGGATGCAGCATACGCATAATTTGATCTAAAGTATAAGCCAGAATCGAGCGTGTTGTATGAATGCGTGCTTCATCTTCTCCATAAAGCGGCAGTTTTGCCATTTCAATATACCAGTCACAAAATTCATCCCAGATGAAATTGTATAAGTGACGGCCTGCTTCACCAAATTCATATCTGTCAATGTTTCGTGTAACTTGTTCGATCGTTTCATTCAACCTCGTTAAAATCCAATCATCAGCAACCGACTTTTCTCCCGTTATATCAATCTCCTCATAGGTTAAGTCACCCATATTCATTAAGGCAAAACGTGAAGCGTTCCAAATCTTGTTGGCAAAATTCCATGTCGATTCAACCTTTTCCCATTGGAAGCGGAGATCTTGCCCAGGTGCTGACCCCGTTGAAAGGAAATAACGTAAGGAATCCGCACCATACTTTTCAATGACATCCATCGGGTCAACGCCATTACCAAGCGACTTACTCATCTTGCGGCCCTCTGCATCCCGCACGAGCCCATGAATGAGAACGTCTTCAAATGGACGGCGGTCTGTGAATTCGATCGATTGGAAGATCATTCGGCTGACCCAGAAAAAGATAATGTCATAGCCAGTCACAAGAACATTTGTCGGGAAAAAGCGCTTGAAATCTTCACTGTCTTCACCAGGCCAGCCCATAGTTGAAAACGGCCATAAAGCGGAAGAAAACCAAGTATCAAGTACATCTTCATCTTGCTCCCAATTTTCACTATCCTCTGGTGCTTGTTTTCCTACATGAATTTCACCTGTTTCTTTATGATACCAGGCAGGGATTCTGTGCCCCCACCATAATTGACGGGAAATACACCAGTCACGAATATTCTCCATCCAGCGCAGATATGTTTTTTCAAAACGGTCCGGAACGAAACTAACTTTGTCGTCACTGCCTTGAAGTTTTATTGCCTCTTTCGCAAGCGGCTCCATGTTAACAAACCACTGCGTAGATAAATAAGGCTCAACTACAGCGCCACTACGCTCAGAATGACCGACCGAATGCAAATGGTCTTCAATCTCAAAAAGGACACCCTCTCCTTGAAGATGTTTTACAATTTGCTTACGGCAGTCAAAACGATCCATGCCTTGATACTTTTCTGCCTTTTCATTCATCGTTCCATCTTCGTTCATCACAAGGACACGCTCTAGGTTGTGTCGATTCCCAATTTCAAAGTCATTCGGGTCATGGGCTGGCGTGATCTTCACGGCCCCTGAACCAAATTCCATATCTACATAATCATCTGCTACAATATCCAACTCACGACCAATAATCGGCAAGACAGCCTTTTTGCCAATTAAATGCTTATAACGTTCATCTTCAGGATGTACGGCAATTGCAGTATCTCCAAGCATCGTCTCTGGTCTAGTTGTAGCGATTTCTATGGAACCTTCTCCTTCTTTTAGCGGGTAGCGCATATGGTAAAAGGCGCCTTGAACATCCTTATATTCCACTTCAATATCAGACAAGGCGGTTTTTGTTGCGGGATCCCAGTTGATGATGTATTCTCCACGGTAAATCAGATCTTTTTCATATAGCTTTACAAAAACTTCTTTAACCGCTTCAGATAAACCATCATCAAGCGTAAAGCGCTCACGAGAATAATCTAACCCAAGGCCCAACTTTTCCCATTGTGTACGAATAAATTGGGCATATTCTTTTTTCCATTCCCATGATTTTTCCAAGAAGTTCTCGCGACCAAGGTCATAGCGTGTTGTTCCTTGTTCCTTGAGTTTGGCTTCAACCTTCGCCTGTGTGGCAATACCAGCATGGTCCATGCCGGGAAGCCATAACACATCATACCCTTGCATCCGCTTTACACGGGTCAAAATATCCTGCAGTGTCGTATCCCAAGCGTGGCCTAAGTGCAGTTTACCTGTAACGTTTGGCGGTGGGATAACAACCGTATAAGGTTCCTTATTCACATCACCTGTCGCTTCAAAAAATTTGCCTTCTACCCAATATTGATAACGGTCTTTCTCAATTGCAGCCGGGTCATACTTTGTAGGCATGGTTACGTCTCGTTGCTCCATTCCGTGTTCCTCCTTTAAATAATCGTGAAAATAAAAAAATCTCCTTCATCCTGAAAAAGGACGAAAGAGATTACTATCCGTGGTACCACCTTAATTTACAGAGTTGCCTCTGTACACTTATTGTTCATAACGGCTTCGAACCGGCTTCTCCTACTTAGCTTCAAAGAAACTGCATCCAGGGCGACCTTCCATCAATAAACAATCTGGAAAACTTTCAGCAGTCGTTTTCCTCTCTGAAGCGTTTATTCACGTACTCTTCCCTTTCACGGCATTTCACATATAGGTATTCTTTTTCATATTGTATAAAGAATCCACTATCGAAGTCAACTTTTTTTGTGAAATGGGCGAATTTGTTGCATAATCTCAGTGCTTAAGACACTTACACTTTATGAAAAAGGAGGTCATTAGATGAGTCGTTTTTATCGATATCGACTGCCGCCGTGGTGCAGACATTGCCTATACATTCTTGAACGAGCAACATTGCCGATTATGATTTATCAAGTGTTTCGAACCATCTTTTTCCCAACTACCCTGGATGTCTTCTTAGCAGGTATCTTTATTTGTATCTATATAGCTTTCCACTTAAAGTGGATTTAACTCGGGATATATACAATTTGACCAGGAGTAACATCTGCTTCCAAGTCATTGATTTTCTCCAATTGCTTAACCGGGATTTCATATCTTTCTGCAATTTCTTCAATAGTTTCGTCATTTTGAGCAATATACATTTTCATTTGTGTGTACGTGTCTTCCCGATTCGGGAATAAGTGCTTAAATATTTGTTTAATCCCATTCACATCTGCAGAGGAAGGTTCGTTCTCCACATCCTCCTGCACTTCCTCTGCCTTATAAGAAGAAACTGGCGATGGAGATGGAGATACATCACTCCCAAACATATTCGATGTTCCTTCCCATTCACTTGTGCTTTCAGAGGATACATCAGGTGTTTGCTTCCCTTTCTTCTCGTTAAAATAGTCGGATAAGCTTTGTGATTTCTTATATGGCCATCTATCTCCACTAGTTTCAAGGTCTTCAGATTGATCCGGTTCCGGTTCCTGTTGCTTTCGATGTTCTTGAAGGTCCAATACAGGTGCCTCATTCCTTGGATCAGCCTGTTTTGATTCATCGTGTTTGTTAAAATCAACTGGCCCAATGGTCACTGATTCATCATATTCTTCATATTCAGGTTCTTCTACAGCTTCCTCCTGTCTCAACCCATTAATATTAAGTTGAGCCTGAAGTCTTAGTTGATGTTCAGCTGGAAGCTCATAGTCAAAGCTTTCAATATTTATGTGCACATCATCCATATCAATCACACGATCAGCTGGAATGGTCACCTCCACAGGAAAGGAGTGATTGAATTGAAAGATCCCTTCTTCTCCTCTTTCTACAGAGTCAACTACGCGAACCGATTGAATGGCCGGTGTTTCAGCATACTTATCCTCTTCTTGCCCTGGCATATATTCACCAGCTAGAACAACGGTACCTTTAAGACGGACGTCCTCCCCTAAGTTTTCTATTGTTACTTCTGGTTCCAACGATATACCAATTAATTCACGAACTCCCTGTCCTTCTTGAAACCATAAGGACTCATTTAAGTGAAATGTAAAAACTTGCTCCTGATTATTATCCAAAATAACGTCCCCTCCCTATTTAAAATCAACATAGTTGTTTATTACACCATATGCATAAGTCTCTTTTATATACATAATTCAAAAAGCAAGGACGTTAGGCTGCCCCGGGATGAAACTAGACACGAAAGAACAAAAGCGCGGGGCGCCCCGGTAGACACGACAAGCATAAAACAAGCGGCGCAGTGGAAAAGACTTCATGGATGTTCGACTAAGTTCGAAACATCCTGTTTCAACGTCGGACGACCCCACGTCCTGTGGGGCCACGGAGGCGATTGACTAGTCTTGCGTGTCTCGGGTGCTGGAGCTGGGTGTGGCTAACTTCATGTAAGCTTATCCACAGGCAAATATTTTTATAATTTCCTGGACGATAAAAAAGGACATCACCCTAAAAGGCAATGTCCTGACTGATTCATTATAATTTGGCAAAAACCTTTTCTGCCGCACGAATGGTAAATTCAATATCTTCATCCGTGTGGGCAAGGGACAAAAACATCCCTTCAAATTGTGACGGCGGTAGAAAGATACCTTCTTCAATCATCCCCCGATAGTACTTCGCAAATAAGTCGAGGTTAGATTGATTAGCTGTATCAAAATCTGTTACAGCCTGACCTGTAAAGAAGAAGCCCACCATAGATCCAGCACGGTTCACTGTGAGGGGAACTTGGTATTTTTCTGCCGCTGCAGTAAACCCTTCAATTAAGCGGTCTACCTTTTTATTAATTTCCCGATAGGCGTTCTCATTCATAGCCGTTAGTGTTTCGTATCCTGCAGTCATTGCTAATGGGTTTCCTGATAATGTTCCTGCTTGATAAATATCACCAACAGGGGCTACACGCTCCATGATCTCACGTTTACCTCCATAAGCACCTACAGGCAGCCCTCCACCGATCACCTTACCGAGGCAAGTCATATCCGGAGTTACTCCGAAATGCCCTTGTGCACTATTGTAACCAACACGAAAACCTGTCATCACCTCATCAAAAATAAGTACAGTTCCATTACTTTCGGTTAATGTACGCAACTCACTTAAAAATTCTTCTCGCGGCGGAACCACACCCATATTGCCGGATACTGGCTCGATGATGACAGCAGCCAGGTCATCCCCGTATTGTTCAAATACATATCGAACGCTCTCGATATCATTGTAAGGAACGGTAATCGTATTTTTTGCAATCGACTCAGGTACACCTGGAGAATCGGGCAATCCTAGTGTTGCAACACCAGAGCCTGCTTTAATCAATAACGAGTCTCCATGACCATGGTAATTCCCTTCAAACTTAAGGATTTTATTACGCTCCGTATACCCACGTGCAACTCTCAATGCACTCATTGTAGCCTCCGTACCAGAGTTTACCATACGCAGCATATCAATGGATGGCACACGATCAATCACAAGCTGAGCTAATTTATTTTCAATTAATGTGGGTGCACCAAAACTTGTCCCAAGTTCCGTCACTTTTTTTAGCGATTCCACAACACGGTCATCAGCATGACCTAGAATTAATGGCCCCCAGCTTAGCACATAATCTACGTACTCGTGACCATCAATATCATAGATTTTCGACCCTTTTCCCTGTTCCATGAAAATAGGGGTCATATCCACAGACTTAAAAGCACGGACCGGTGAGTTTACACCACCTGGCATTAAATCCACTGCCTCCTTATATGCATCCGTAGATCGTTCAAAGTTTTTCATCCTTACCACCCTTTCCCTACCACAAATTATTGCTCTAAATAACGCGCAACATCTTTAGCAAAATAAGTAATAATTAAGTCAGCCCCAGCCCGCTTCATAGAGGTCAATTTCTCAATCACTATTTCTTGTTCATTTACCCAGCCGTTTTTAGCAGCGGCCTTAATCATTGAATACTCCCCGCTCACGTTATAGGCTACAAGCGGTAAATTGAAACGGTCTTTTACTTCCCTCATAATATCTAAGTAAGATAGAGCTGGCTTAACGATGAGGAAGTCTGCTCCTTCTTCGACATCAGACTCCGCCTCACGAATAGCTTCCAAGCGATTAGCCGGATCCATTTGATAAGCGCGGCGATCACCAAATTGCGGTGTGCTATGTGCAGCATCACGGAACGGACCATAAAAGGCTGAAGCATATTTTACAGCATAAGACATAACAGGAATTTGGCTGTAACCTGCTTCATCGAGCCCGTGGCGAATCGCAGCAACAAAACCATCCATCATATTCGATGGTGCAATCACATCAGCTCCTGCTTCTGCTTGACTCACGGCTGTTTTTGTAATGTATCCTAGTGATTCATCGTTAGCAATGTCACCATCCCTGACCACACCACAATGGCCATGATCGGTATATTGACATAAGCACGTATCAGCAATTACCGTCAAAGAAGAATGGTGTTTTTTTATATGCCGAATCGCTTGTTGGACGATTCCCTCCCTATGAAAGGCTTGCGTACCAACCGCATCTTTTTCCTTGGGAACACCAAATACGATAACAGAACGCACCCCTAATTGCTCAAGCTCGTCCATTTCTTCAGATAAATAGTCTAGTGAAACGTGATGAACACCTGGCATAGACTCAACAGGACTTTTAATTCCATCCCCTTCTACAACAAAGATTGGGAAAATTAAATCTTCTTTATGAAGGTGTGTTTCTCTAACGAGGGAGCGCATTGACTCCGTTGTTCTTAATCTGCGATGTCTTTTAAACTGTAAATCATTCATCGAAAACTATCCTCTCTTATCAAAATGAGCAGCCATTTTGTCAATCATAGTTTTTATTGTGTATACCTCTGGAATATAGACTGTTTGAAACCCATAAGACTTGGCTGCTTCTCCTGTCGTTGGCCCGATACAGAAACAGGGGATATGCAGCGCTTCTTCTTGACGCTTTTCTATCCGTTGCATAAATGCCTCCACTGTTGAAGGACTAGTAAACGTAAGCGCATCAAGCTGGTCAAGTTTTCGTATCAGCACATCCTCGTCATCCACTACTAGCGTATCATATACCGTAACCGTTTGGAAAAATACCTGCTGTTGCAAGAAAGCGTGAGGCAGCACTTTTCTTGATCGATTGCCACGGACAAATAATATTTTCCCTGGCTCTCCTACTCGCTCGAAAAACTGTTCTACCATTGCTACTGCTCGATAGTTTGTTGGGATAAAATCAGGTTTCACCCCATATGATTCAAGCGTTTCAGCCGTTTTCTCACCCACAACAGCCCATTTACATGAGCGAGGAATTTTAACGTCATAAAGCGATAGCAGTTCGAAAAAAAACTTCACGCCATTAGAGCTTGTTAGAAAAACCCAGCTGAAGTCGTGAAGTTTAGTAAGGATGTGCTTATTTTCTACTGAGTCTTTCAATTTAAACTGGAGGAGAGGGACATGAATCACTCTCCCGCCTTTTTGTTCAATCTCCCTCGTTATAGATGAAGATTGGGAAGATGCCCTTGTAATCAGGATATTTTTCCCTTCTAGCGGTCCCATTACTGGTCATACTCCTCTATCGCCCGATCAACAATCTCTTGAGCACCTTGTTTTTTAAGACGTTCTGCAGCCTCCGTTCCTACTGCCACAGGGTCTTTTCCTGTCACGGTTTCTTGAAGAATCGTTGTACCATCAGGCTTTCCTACTAGAGCTGTCAGCGTAATTGTATCTCCCTGTGAATAAGCATAGCCGCCGATTGGAACTTGACAGCCGCCATTTAAATCATGAAGGAATTTACGTTCAGCCTTGACAGTGGTCTCTGTATACCTGTGATTGATTTGCTGAAGAAACTCAACCAGTTCTTTATCATCTTCACGGCATTGAAGAGCGAGTGCTCCTTGTCCTACTGCAGGGACACAAACATCAGGCTCTAAATACTCAGTTACGAGGTCATCACTCCAGCCCATCCGTTTAAGACCGGCAGCTGCTAGCACGATGGCATCATATTCTTCATTTTTAAGCTTTTGAAGACGACTATCAATGTTTCCACGAATCCATTTAATTTCAAGATCAGGTCGAATGGCTTTAATTTGTGAGCCGCGGCGCAAACTGCTCGTCCCGACAATCGCCCCTTCTTTTAAGTCCTTTAGAGCTACGTGGTCATTGGATACGAAGGCATCGCGATGATCTTCACGGACAGGGACAGAAGCAACCGTTAACCCCTCAGCTACAATAGCAGGCATATCCTTCATGCTATGAACAGCCATATCAATTTCCTTGTTATACATAGCTTGTTCGATTTCTTTTATAAACAAACCTTTTCCCCCGACTTTATTTAACGTAACATCGAGGATTTGATCACCCTTTGTCGAGATTCTTTTGATTTCAAATTCATAAGAAGGATTTATTCTTTTTAACTGCTCAATAACCCATTCCGTTTGTGTAATCGCTAAATTACTTTTCCGTGATCCTATTACTATTTTTCGCACCTTACATCCTCCTCAAGAAAACTAAAAATGAAAATTCGACAATGAGCCGAATAAAAAGAAATTGATTAATAGAAACAGAAATGCTGCTGAATTGAATATAGAAATTACTCGGCCCTGGTACCCTTTAACAACACGCAAAAACAAATAGATCATATAGACTAGCAGGACGATAAATGACCCCAGCGTCTTAGAGTCATACCAATAAAAGACATCTTCTGATACATACCCCAAGTCACTCCAAGAATCACAGCTATAAGAAGCAGCGGCACACCCAGAATAACCGATATATATGAAAAATGATCAAGCCTCGTTAAATCTCCGAGACGAAACAATTTGGTATTCCACTTCTTTTGCTTTAGTAAACGGTATTGTAATAAATACATCATTGAAAAGATAAACGAAAATGTAAAAAAACCATAGGAAATAATCGCCAAGGTTATATGAGCAACCAACATCTCATGGACTAGCTCTATTCCCTGGTCATCTAAAACATTTTGCGCCCTCGTTGAAATATGGAGCAACATAACTAAAAACCCAACAACATTTGTGAAAAACACGAGAAAATCCACACGAAACAGTCGGTTTATAATTAACGAAAAAGTAACTAATATCCACGCGTAAAAATAAAGTCCATCATAAACCGTCATGACCGGGAAGTTTCCCTCTACAAAAATTTGCCTTAATAAAAAAAGAGTTTGTAGCCCCCAAACCATACTAAGTAACCAGAAGGCAGCTATATTCGCCTTCCGGTTATTTTGAATAAAGTCAATAAAGTATCCAATTAAACTGCAGCCGTACAGGAAGAGGATTAACTCATAGACCCACTTAAGTTCGAACATAGTAAACCTCCACCCTATGAATTTACAGTTTGAGTAAGTGTGGGAAAGGATACAGCATCTTCTGTATCAAACTTTACGGGCTTATTATTTCTTTTCTCCTGTTCCTTCGCTTCCTCCTCCACTGTATCTTCAATTCCAAAGATTTGTGTGAAGAGACGCAAGGATTCTTCAGCGTCAGGCTTCGCAGCAAGTTCTTTCGCCTGAAGAATAGGGTCTTTAAGCATCTGATTAATGATACTTTTGGTATGCTTACGCAAAACTTTCTTTTCACGTTCCGTCAAATCAGGCATTTTTCTTTCAATACTGCTCATTGTTTCAGATTGAATTCCCATCGCCTTCGCCCGAAGCGCAGAAATAACAGGGATTACCCCGATCGTTTGAAGCCATTCCTTAAATTCTACAATTTCAGCTTCAATCATGATTTCGATTTCCTCGGCCGCTTGTTTACGAACAGCTAAGTTCGCATCAACAATTCCTTGTAAATCATCAATGTCATAGAGGAAGACACTTTCAAGTTCTTCCATTTGTGGATCAAGGTCCCTTGGTACAGCAATATCTACGAAGAAAAGCGGCTTTCCTTTTCTAGAGCGGTGGATAGGTTCCATTTGTTCGCGTGTTAGAACATACTCACTTGATCCTGTTGAACTAATTACAATATCAGCACTTGAAAGAACGGCATCTAGATTTTCCATCGTATCTGCTTGTCCACTAAATTGATCAGCGACTACTTGAGCTTTCGATAATGTACGATTAAGAACGGTTACTTGTTTAACACCAAAGCCTTGAAGGTTCTTCGCGGCAAGTTCACCCATTTTTCCTGCACCGATAATAACGATATGTTTATGAACCAGGTCACCAAAAATTTTGCGAGCTAATTCAACAGCTGCATAACTAACGGACACAGCATTTTCCCCAATACCTGTGTCTTTATGTCCTTTCTTAGCCATTGTTACGGTTTGCTTAAATAATTGATTGAATATTGTTCCCGTTGTGTTGGCTTCTTGAGCTTTCGAAAAAACTTGCTTCATTTGCCCCAGGATTTGCGTTTCTCCCAATACCATGGAATCAAGACCAGATGTTACACGCATCAAATGTTCCATAGCTCCGTCCGCTTCATAAATAGAAAGAAACGGTGAGAAATCCTCTTTTTCAATAGTAAACCAATCAGCCAAAAATTGTTTAATATAGTAGCGCCCCGTATGCAGCTGATCGACAACAGCGTAGATTTCTGTACGATTGCATGTAGAAATGATTACATTTTCAAGCACGCTTTTTTGGGCATTAAGCTTCTGCATTGCCTCAGTTAAGCTCTCATCTGAAAATGTAAGTTTTTCCCGAATTTCCACAGGGGCTGTTTTATAATTGAGTCCGACAGCTAAAATGTGCATTTCATCTACCCCCATATAACGTTCCTAACTTATCACATATTACTTATTATAACATGAAAACGTTGATTTTTTCTGTGAAAATATGAACAGAATTTGAATCCCTTGTGATAGGATATAAATAGGATAATCAATCACTTTATATTCTCAGATTAGAAACACTATAATTAATAACTCGATTGTAATATACCAAAATAAACTTGTAATCGCAAGAAATCAATTCTTGAGATGAGAATAATCGTCAAGCTCCTCTAGGCTTGTATGATTATACCCGTCACGAGCGCTTCTGCATTTCTAATCTATGTATTTCTGGAGGGTGTCATGTTATGAAGAAGCCAGATTCTTTCGCAGGTTTCTTATTAATTGGTCTTGGTTTATATTTTCTTATACGTCAGTTTAATATTCCCTATTTGAACCCTTTTTACTCATGGACGACCTTACTTATTATTATTGGTATCGCCTTTTTATTACATAGTTACCTGACTAGGGAATACTCTAATATTTTTACTGGCGCCTTGCTGCTTGGATTAGGTATTCACTTTCATGGTCGAACTCATTATGCATTCTGGATTGATCACTGGGGGGTGTACCCTCTTCTCGTAGGGGCAGCGCTCATACTTAGGTCTCTTAAAACAAAATCAGGCTGGATCCCCGGATTCATATTAATTGGTGTAGCTTTGTTTGCCCTGCTGTCTACTCCCAATCCTGGATGGTTCCATTTTATATATCTGTTATTTAATTGGATTGAAAGTTTCTGGCCCGTTATTTTAATTGGCTTTGGTATCTATTTGCTTAATAAAAAGAAATAATACATAAAAAGGCCAGCTTGCCTAAGGAGGCCACTGAAAAGTCTGTGTATAGTAAAAAAAGAAGATGACCAACCCCATTATTGCATAGCCGTGCGTATTTATACAGTATTCGATTACTGATTTAAGTAAACTCACTATGAAATGGTATAGATGATTGCAGGAATAATGGGAATGTGGTTATTGAATTAAAAGCCGTTACTGGAATAAAGGTTAGGAACAGAGAAAGGTGGCAGGGGAACGACGCGTTCCCCTGCCACCTTTCTCTGTTTATAACGGAACCCACCAAGAGAGCACAGATATCAGCTTGTATATCTGAGGTCTTTGTACAAAAAAATCATACGGCCATTTCATACATAACAAAAATGACAAATACATTCGTTATAGAAATGAACAAATGTCGCTTTTTCAGAGGCCTCTTGCCTAAATGAGTGGGGCTTTTTTATGCATTAATGAGGCAAACCAGAAGACTATTACCTCTAGCTATTTTATTCGTCTATATGAAGCTTCCCTTCTTCTACAAAATAGAGCCTAGAAATGCTTTCGTTCTGTCTTCTTTTGGATGATCGAAAATATTGTGCGGATGACCTGTTTCAACAATTCTGCCCTCATGTATATAGACAACTCGATCAGCTACTTCCCGAGCGAAACCCATTTCATGAGTTACAACAACCATCGTCATCCCCTCTTTAGCCAAGTCCTTCATTGTCTGCAGAACTTCGCCTACTAGCTCTGGATCAAGCGCAGAAGTCGGCTCATCAAACAGCATAATCTCAGGTTTCATGGCAAGTGCTCTTGCAATAGCAACACGTTGCTTCTGCCCGCCCGATAAACGTGAAGGATAACTATTTGCTTTATCTTCCAAACCAACTTTTTTAAGCAGCTGCTTTCCTACTTTTAACGCTTCAGCTTTTGAAGCCTTCTTTACTTGGATTGGCGCTTCTGTCACATTCTCTAACACTGTTTTATGTGGGAACAAGTTAAAATGTTGGAAAACCATACCTACTTTTTGTCTCACCACATTTAAATTATCTTTTTTAGGGTCAACATCTTCTCCTCTGATGGTCACTTCCCCACTGTTTCTGAGTTCAAGAAAATTCAAGCAGCGAAGCATGGTACTCTTTCCTGAACCACTAGCCCCTATTAAAACAACTACCTCACTTTCCTTCACCTTAAAATCAATATCTTTAAGAACGTGTAGATCCCCAAAATATTTATTTAGTTTATCTACGCGAATCATTTCTTTAGCTTCAGTCAAACGATCCGACCTCCTTCCATTAATCACTTACAGCTAATTTCTTTTCGACTAGACTGACTACAATCGTAAGCAGGAATACAAGGATCAAATAATAGACCGCACTAACGAGTAACCAGGTCATATAGTCAAATGTATTCGCTCCCTGCGTCGTAGCGACAGCAAAGATTTCTGCTACTCCAACAAAAGCTGCTAGAGATGAATCCTTTAATCCAATGATAAACTGGTTTCCTAACGGTGGCAATGCTCGTCTTAGAGCTTGAGGCAAGATAATCCGACTCATCGTTAATGAATGACTCATACCTAGTGAGCGGCCCGCCTCTGTTTGCCCTTTTCCAATTGACTGGATCGACCCACGAAATATTTCGGCAATATAAGCTCCATTATGGAATGCGAGACCGAGAGAGACAGCCCAAAAACCGCTCATCATCCATATTTCAGTAAGTCCATAGTAGAATACAAAGATTTGGACAATTAGTGGGGTGCCTCGAACAATATAAATGTATACATTAGCCAGCCACCCCAATGGTTTGAAGGTTGAAATTTTTAGTAAAGCAAAGAATAGACCTATGAAAACGGCCATGAATATTGAAACTGCTGTAAGTCTTAATGTCATAAATGCAGCTTCAACAAAGAGGCCCCGGCTTTCAACTAAAGCATCCCAAAATCCACTATATTCCATCACCTACACTCCCTTTCAAGTGAAAAAGAGCACGCAAAGCGTACTCTTTAATCAGGTCTTATCCGTCATTAAACAGCCTACTCAGGTACAGTTGTTATATCATCGCTAAAGTACTTTTTACTTATCTTTTCAAGCGTACCATTTTCCCTAAGTGTCTTTAATGCAGCATTAATATCTTCCAGCAGTTTATCATTACCTTTTGCAACAGCTATCGCTTGGTCACTGCGATCAATGATTTTCTTTCCTCTGACTTTAAGCCCTTCTCCAATCGCCTCTTTTCCTGTAAGGAAGTCGGTAATGACAGCATCATGCCGACCTTTCGCAAGCGCCTGCAAGGCAACAACATCGCTATCATATACTTTTATTTTATCCGTTACTTTTTCAGCAAATTTAACGTAGGTCGAGCCTTTTGATACAGCTATTTCAAGGTCTTCTAAATCCTCTAATGTTTCGCTGTTGCTATCTGGTCTGGTGAAAATTTGTGCACCTGAATAATAGTAAGGGGTGGAGAAGTCTACCTCTTTGGCACGTTCTTCTGTAATGGTGTGGCTAGCTACCGCAATATCATAGCGTCCAGATTTAACCCCCTCTACAATGGCGGCAAATTTAGATTTTTCCTGAACCGGTTCTAAGCCAAGCTCTTTTGCCACTGCATTTCCAACATCAATATCAAACCCCGTCATCTCGCCGCCAGTTGTCATACTAAATGGGCGAAATTCCCCAGATGCAGCAAACGTTAACTTTCCTTGTTCAACAATGTCATATCCAGCAGAAGATTCACCTGAAGTGTTTGAATCTGATGAAGCTTTTTCTTCATTGCCGCTTCCACAAGCAACGAGCGTGAAGAACATAAGAGTACCCAGGAATAATGTAAATAATATTTTTTTCATTAACTCTATCTCTCCCCCCATTTTTTTGATGCTATACCCTTAATTATATACAAAATTCTGACTTTTACCAAAATTTAAATAAATGTAAAAATAACGAAATACATGTAAAATATACAACTAGTCTATCAAAATCCTTTATATGCTTATCTATTCCTTTATATGCTTTCGAATAATCTTAATATAGGCCCTACTGGGCTGTTAACAACCCGTCCATATATCAGGTAAATTCACTGCATTCATTTGTTATACTTTTGTTGATCCTATAGATAGAATCTTTTTAGGCGGTGATCTTTTGTTTCAATCCAGAAAAGAAAGACAAAATGAGATGGAGATCGTTACGATTGAAGAGCTTGTGCCGGAGGGCCACTTGCTTCGTAAGATTGACCAATACATAGATTTTTCCTTTATCCCTGAAAAAGTCCGTCCCTATTATTCGGAGAAAAATGGTCAACCTTCCCTTGATCCCCTTGTGCTCTTTAAACGACCACCTGCTAAAGCAGGTGGATTTGGACATAAAATGTCTACGACTAAAGTCGTTCTTAAGACTGAAGTCATCTCAAACTCCGGATGCTTAAGCAAATTTAATATTGACTAAACTCATTCTTCAATCCTAAACTGATTTGCAATATAATTTCTTATTGTTTCTTCATCCACCGTTCCAACTGTGACACAGAAATAACCCCTCGCCCATAAGTGTTGTCCCCAGTATTTCTTTTTCAGTTCAGGGAATTGATCCTGAAGAAGTCTTGATGATCTCTTGACATCATAGACTGCATGACTATTCTTCTTATATCCGTCCATACTTTTCACCTCATAACTTAAGTATAGATATCAAAAGATAAGGCTAAAAGCGGATACCGTCTAAAGACGCTGGAGTTAAACCACGCATTTGGCAATTAAAACGATGTTCATTGGTATTTCCATGGCATTCGTTCGGAACGGGAGTTAGAATGACAAATTCAGATGAATGTGGCTGACCGATGGTTTTTAGGCGGACCCAGTGCCTCATCACTCGACCATCAGCAGAAATCGTAGAATGCGTTATAAAGATACAGATATCTTTTCAGAAGTCTTTGATGAAATCTTGCTTCAGGCCATGAATCACCGCATGGTAGCGGGGTGTGTACTTTTTACAGATTCTATTCACTTGAAGGCCAACGCCAATAAGAAAAAGTTCTCCAAACAAGAAGTCTACGTAGAAAAGGAATGTCCTCTTCCCGCAAATCAAAAGCATCAGAAAACCGTCACGCGCTATGTGTAAAAGAACTGCATGGGCTGCGTTATTGTCCTTTGCATTGACAACAAAAGGTTCGGGAACAGGCGACTGACAGCAGCCTGTCAGAACATAAAGAAGATTCCCTCCACCTAGCTAGGGTCAATTAGGTGAAGGGGGTCTTTTTCGATTACGGAAGGGCGAATACTGCGAGACTCCTGCGGGAAAACGGGCGATCCGAGGCCCCGCAGTGTGGGTTTCACGAGGAGACTCGGGCGTTCGTCCGCGGAAAGCGAGCAGTATTCGCCCGTATGTATGTACAAAAAAAGCTTGCAGAGAAAAAACAAGGGATTTCTCTACAAGCTGAGAGGTATCACTAAAAGTAATGATACCTCTTTTTTACTAACGATTGCTATTCAAGTATTCCAGCATTTTCTTCCATGCAGCATCTTTTCCTTCTCCTGTTTCGGAGGAAAAGGGAATAAGCTGATCTCCATCATCCATTTCAAGTGTGTCAGCAACAAGTTTCAACTGTTTATCGCGCTGCCCTTTTTTTATTTTATCCAGCTTCGTTGCGATTACCATCACTGGGAGCTCGAAGTGTTTTAAATAATCATACATCACACAATCATCCTCAGTAGGTTGATGCCTGACATCAATAACTAGAGCTGTTGCTTGAAGTTGTTCCCTTTCAGCAAAATATTCCTCCATCATACGTCCCCATTTGGCACGTTCTTTCTTTGACACCTTAGCATATCCATAACCCGGCACATCCACAAAATGAAAACTTTCGTTTATCTTATAAAAATTTAACGTTTGAGTTTTTCCAGGCTTTGATGACGTCCTCGCTAAGTTCTTACGTTGAATCATCTTATTGATAAAAGAAGATTTCCCAACATTAGAACGGCCAGCTAGAGCAATTTCTGGAATAAACTCTTTAGGGTATTGCTTTTTACCAGCCGCACTAATCACAATCTCTGCCTGATTAACCTTCATGATTTTCAGCCGCCAGCGCCTGATCAAGCACTTCATCTAAATGCTTGACAGGTATAAAGGTTAACCCTTCACGTACACTTTCTGGGATATCTTCTAAATCTTTTTCATTTTCTGATGGGATAATAATTGTTGAAAGCCCCGCACGATGGGCACTAAGAGACTTTTGTTTTAATCCACCGATAGGCAGAACGCGCCCTCTCAGCGTAATCTCCCCTGTCATACCAACTTCTTTTTTTACGGGACGACCAGTCAAAGCCGAAACGAGTGCCGTTGCCATCGTTATCCCAGCGGAAGGACCATCCTTAGGTGTGGCCCCTTCAGGCACGTGGATGTGAATATCATTGTTTTCAACAAAGTCAGGATCAATCATCAACTCATTGGCTTTTGAGCGGATATAGCTAAACGCAGCTTGTGCAGATTCCTTCATTACCTCACCAAGTTTACCCGTTAATGTTAAATTGCCTTTACCTGGGTAAATTGATACTTCTATTGATAACGTATCACCGCCTGCTGCCGTATAGGCAAGACCTGTAGCCGTACCAACCTGGTCTTCAAGTTCTGCTTGTCCATAGCGAAATTGTGGACGGCCTAGTAGTTCTTCAAGTTGTTTCTCTGTAACAACAACCCGTTTTTTCTCTTTACTAACGATAATCTTGGCAGCCTTCCTGCATACGCTTGCCAATTGCCGCTCTAAATTACGGACTCCAGCTTCACGCGTGTACGTACGGATAAGTTTCAGTAATGCTTCATCTTTAAATTGAAGTTGATTCTTCGTCAACCCATTCTCTTTAATCTGTTTAGGCAGCAAATGTTCTTTGGCTATATGAAGCTTCTCCACCTCTGTATACCCAGCAATCGAGATCACTTCCATCCGATCGAGTAACGGCCCTGGGATCGAGGTCATCGTATTTGCTGTAGCTATGAACATGACCTTTGATAAATCGTAGTGTTCTTCGATAAAGTGATCACTGAATGTACTGTTTTGTTCAGGATCTAGTACCTCAAGCATAGCAGAGGAAGGATCGCCACGAAAATCACTAGCCATCTTATCAACTTCATCTAATAAGAAGACGGGATTTACCGTTTCAGCTCGCTTCATCCCCTGGATAATTCGGCCTGGCATAGCACCGATATAGGTCCTTCTATGTCCACGAATTTCTGCCTCATCACGGATACCTCCTAATGAGATTCTAACAAAATTGCGGTTAATTGCCCTGCCGATCGATTTAGCTAGAGAAGTTTTACCAACGCCCGGAGGCCCCACTAAACAAAGAATCGGTCCTTTAATGGATTGTGTAAGCTGCTGTACAGCTAAATACTCTAACACCCGTTCCTTCACTTTTTCCAAACCATAATGATCCTCGTCAAGTATTTTCTCTGCATGGACAACATCGAGATTATCCTCTGTTTCTTCAGACCACGGCAGGGAGACGAGCCATTCAATGTAATTGCGGATGACTGAGCTCTCTGCTGAGCTTTGGGGAACTTTCTCATATCTTCCTAATTCCTTCTGAGCGATGGCTTCAACCCGTTCAGGCATATGGGCTTCCTCGATTTTTTCACGAAGCTGGGCAACCTCTCCTGACTTGCCGTCTTTATCGCCCAATTCACTTTGGATCGCTTTCATTTGCTCACGCAAATAATATTCTTTTTGCGTTTTCTCCATTGATTTTTTCACATGTTGACCAATTTTTTGTTCAATCTGCAGGACGTCACGTTCGTTTCCAATAATTTCAATGAGTTCCTTTAAACGTGCTGTTACGTTTTCCATTTCTAATATGCTCTGTTTGTCTTTTATTTTTATAGGAAGATGTGAGGTAACCATATCTGCTAAGTGACTAGGGTCATCAATATCAGATACCGTGTTAAACGTTTCTTGGCTGACCTTTTTTGAGACCTTGACATATTGCTCGAATTGACTAAGCAATGTTCTCATTAAAGCCTCTTCCTCATTTAGATCTTCATGGACATCCTCTAGTTTTATGATATCTGCCTGATAAAATTCTTCCCCTTCTGTTATGTGCTCGACCGAAGCACGATAGAGGCCTTCGACCAAAACACGATTTGTACCATTTGGAAGTTTTACCATCTGTTTAACCGTTGCTACTGTTCCTACGCTATAAATATCGTCAGCAGTAGGTTCATCAATATTCATTTCTTTTTGAGAAGCTAAAAACACTTCATTGTTATCCATCATTGCTTGCTCTAGTGCTTGAACTGATTTATCTCTGCCTACATCAAGGTGCAGTACCATGGATGGGTACACCAATAGTCCTCTTAATGGAAGGAGGGGGATTTGCGTTCTAAGTTTATCTGTCAATATTTGCACCTCCGAATAATGCACATTCGTATATTTATCATATAGAAATCTATATAGAATGTAAAACGTTAGCCATAGGGAAAAAGACTGTAGAGTTAGCCTGCCTTTCACCACACACTACGCCTATTATGAACCATCAGCTGGCGATTCATGCTCTATGTATGAACTACTTCCTTATATTATAGAAGCCGCGCTACTTGGAAACGTAGCGCGGCTCATAGCTAAGAAATCATGAAATTCCTTATAGGTTTAAGCACTTTCCTTAGGTGTTTCTTTATTTTCATCCTCGACAGTACCGTCTGTCAGAATCAATTTAGGATGACTTTTTTCCGCTGTTACAGTCTCTTTTGTAATAATACATTTTTCGATATCATCACGGGATGGCAGATCATACATCACATCAAGCATGATTCCCTCAATGATTGAACGAAGTCCCCGTGCCCCTGTCTTACGCTCAATTGCTAATTTTGAGATTTCACGAAGAGCCTCTTCCTCAAACTCAAGTTCCACATGATCAATTTGCAGGAGCTTTTGATACTGTTTAACCAGAGCATTTTTTGGTTGGGTCAAGATTTCGACTAAGGCCTTTTCATCTAACTGCTCAAGGCTTCCAATAACAGGAAGACGACCAATAAATTCAGGGATAAGCCCGTAACTTAATAGATCTTCCGGAAGTATTTTTGATAGAAGTTCATCTTTCTCTTCATCTACATCGACTTGACCGGAACCAAAACCAATGACTTTTTTACCTAAACGGCGTTTAATGATTTGTTCAATCCCATCAAATGCACCGCCAACAATAAACAATACATTGGTTGTATCGATTTGAATGAATTCTTGATGAGGGTGCTTACGACCACCTTGTGGGGGCACACTTGCTTGTGTCCCTTCAAGAATTTTAAGTAATGCCTGCTGTACACCCTCACCAGATACATCACGGGTAATTGACGGGTTCTCTGATTTACGGGCAACCTTATCAATTTCATCAATATAAATGATGCCTTTTTCAGCTTTTTCTACATCATAATCTGCTGCTTGAATAAGTTTAAGCAGAATGTTCTCTACATCCTCGCCAACATATCCTGCTTCTGTTAACGATGTAGCATCAGCAATAGCAAACGGCACATTTAAGATGCGGGCAAGTGTTTGTGCGAGTAAAGTCTTCCCGCTACCTGTTGGTCCCAACATAAGAATGTTACTCTTAGCCAACTCTACATCATCATTTTTCACACCAGCATTTATCCGCTTATAATGATTGTATACCGCTACAGACAAATTCTTTTTCGCCTGATCTTGACCAATTACGTAATCATTAAGAATACCGCGAATTTCCTGAGGCTTCGGAACTTCTTTAAATTCCACTTCCTCTTCATTACCTAGCTCTTCTTCAACGATTTCCGTGCATAATTCAATACATTCATCACATATATAAACGCCAGGTCCAGCTACCAGCTTTCGAACTTGTTCTTGACTCTTTCCGCAGAAAGAGCATTTTAGCTGTCCTTTTTCTTCATTAAATTTAAACATTCCAATTCACCCCTTAATAAAATGACGCAATAGTATGCGACTGAAGAACCCATCTTGGTATTCAAGCACCTGTTTCTTTTGCCCATCATACCAGATTCGTAAAAAACAAAAAAGTAATACCTATTTAGAGGTGTGCATGGACTTTCTTTGCACCGTCCTCATTATGTAGATATATAGTTAATTAGTCAAACATTAGACGCTCTACTATTATATGTGAAAAGACAGGTTGTTCATACATGGTTCAATCATTTTTAAGTATTACTTATGTAACATAAATATATGAGAAGACAAGGTGCGCCCTGCCCCTTGTCTTCTTAGCTTACTATTCTGATTTACTATTATCAACTAAAACATCAATGGCTTTACGGACTTTTAGATCTTCTTTAATCATATCTGTGTTTCCGCCAAGCATTTGAGTCAACTGTGCTACGTCTGTCTGATACATGGAAGCCATATTTTCAAGCTCCGCATTTATGTCTTCATCAGAAGCTTCTACATTTTCTGCATTAGAGATTGCTTCTAACGTAAGATTTGTTTTTACCCGCTTGCCAGCATCCTCTTGCATTTGTTCACGAAGTGCGTCTTCATCCTGCCCAGTGAATTGGAAGTACATGTCCTTAGTCATGCCTTGCATTTGTAAGCGTTGTTCAAACTCGCTAACCATACGGTCAAGTTCTGTATCAACCATAGATTGCGGAACATCAACGTCCGCATTTTCACTCGCTTTTTGAACAAGTGTATCGCGCTTGTGATTATCCGCCTCTGTCTTCTTCTGCTCTTCAAGGCGTTCACGTGTTTTCTTCGTAAGTTCATCTAAAGACTCAACCTCTTCATCAACGTCTTTAGCAAGTTCATCATCAAGTTCAGGAAGTTCTTTTCCTTTTATTTCATGAATTTTAACTTTAAATGTTGCGTTCTTACCTGCAAGGTCTTCTGCATGATATTCTTCAGGGAAAGTTACCTCAACATCTGTTTCTTCGCCAGATTTCTTGCCAATAAGCTGTTCTTCAAAACCTGGAATAAATGATCCTGATCCGATTTCAAGTGAGTAATTGTCGGCTTCTCCGCCCTCGAAAGCTTCACCGTCAACGAACCCTTCGAAGTCCATAACTACAGTGTCACCGTCTTCTACTTCGCCGTCCTCTTTAACAACAAGTTCAGCTTGTTTTTCTTGAAGCTGTTTCAGTTCATTGTCAACATCTTCATCCGTCACTTCAGTACTTAGCTCTTCCACTTCAAGGCCTTTGTACTCGCCAAGTTTCACCTCAGGCTTCACTGTAACTTCAGCAGTAAACACAAGCGGTTCCCCTTTTTCGATTTGTTTCACGTCAACTTCCGGACGATCCACTGGCTCTATACCTGTTTCTTCAACAGCATTAGAGTATGCATCAGGTAGAACGATATCAAGTGCATCTTGATAAAGGGATTCCACACCGAAACGCTGTTCGAAAAGTTTGCGTGGTACTTTCCCTTTTCGGAAACCAGGCACTTGAACCTGTTTCACTACTTTTTTAAAGGCACCATCAAGGGCTTTGTTGAATTCTTCTACGGGCACCTCAACTGTGAGTGTCCCTTGATTACCTTCTTGTTTTTCCCATTTTGCTGACATAAATTTCCCTCCAACATCTATAATTTCCTTTTACGTCTGATGACGACCATTATCGATTCTATGATTCTATATGCACACGAATCTCATTTGCAACCACTATATTATAACACAAACATAGACGCTTTCAACATCTGTAACTGTTCTATCCCTGAAAATAGAAACAAACGCTTTATCATTCTCCGACAAGCAAAACATAGTGTTGTTCACACAGTTCAATCTCTTCTTTATACTTTTCAACTTCTCTACTGTCCTGTTTTTTGGGATAAGGGAGTTGTAAGTATTCATGACCAAGCTGTTTTAGAGCCTCCACAATATATTCAAGCTCATCCTCATTCGGATACAGTGGATAACGCACGTAACAATAATGAATTAATAGACGAATGACCATCTCATACATAGTTGGATTACTTTGCTCCATCGCACCAAGCCTTAACTGAATTTGTTGAATGATGTATTCAGACTCAAATGAATTTAACCGTGCAGGAATGACAGTAATATCTTTTGAGAATTTATGCAAATGAATCTCACGGCCAACGCTGTTATCTCTAAACCAATGGATGATGGCTGTTTTAATAATTGGATGGACCGAATCGCTCATTAGTACTTGCTCAAATGATTCTGTATTATTCAGAATCGGTTGCTTGATCAATTGTTGGATCGAGAGCCATTGATTATGTAAATCATCATTTTCGATAGCTGCGAAAAATGAATGAGCTAGTTTTTCCCCTTGTTTTTGATAAGAATCCTGAAGCAGTTTACTACTAACCTCATACATTTGCCATAGTTGTGTGCGGCTTTGATGAGGAATGTCTTCTGTCTCAAAAATTTCGTCTAATAAATCCACCAGCTCTAAATAGCGATTGTCTTGGAATAGGATCGTTATGTATATATGTAAATAATGATAATATTGTTCTGGATCAAATTTCATTTGGTCCTGGCACAATTCTTCAGCATCATCGTATTGGCCAAGCTCTACCCAGCTCATTAGCAGGCCTGTCACAACCTCACGTGAAGCCACTTCGTAATTAACCAAAGGAAGAAGAAGTTCGACAGCCTCCTGATACCTTTTTTGTCTTACAGCCTCGAGGCCCTCATTCTCTAACTTCGTTTTCCACTTTGGGAACATGACAATATCCCCTGTATATTTTTCCATAAGCCACCCTTCCTCATTCCTTTTTATACCTTCTACCTATTCTTACCTATATTCTCCGATAATAATCTCAAGGCAAACTAATTCGAGAACTTTTTTAACAAAAAAATTTCTAGAACACCCTAAAGCTTTAAAGCCTTAACGAAATATATGGATGTACCTCCCCTTAATAAAATATAGAAGAGAGACGTCCAAATGGGCGTCTCTTTTCATATAATCAACCGATCATTCCCGGTTAGTATGTATATGTATGAAAGATTAATAAAATTATATCACAATGCGGGAAATTCTGTACGAACTTAAGCATCATGGAAGGATATATAGTTAATCACTTGCTTTTATACCCTCACTACAATCACTCCAGTTTCTTCATTATAATATAGTTTAAAATGAGTCCATAAAAGTCAACAAACCGTCATACTATCCTTAGACCTTCAATTGGCATAATTTTGTTTATTTCGATACAATATAAATTGGAGACTCTTCACCATAACTTGACTTAAGAGGAGATATGATATGGAAACGACGATTAAGCTTGTAGCGGTGGCTCTGTTAATATTATTAACAGCGTTTTTCGTTGCAAGCGAATTTGCAATTGTGAAAGTAAGACGTACCAAATTAGAGGCCCGGGCGGCTGACGGTAATAAGAGGGCCTTAAATGCCTTAAGGGTAACAGGTAATTTAGATTACTATCTGTCAGCTAATCAGCTTGGGATCACCATAACAGCTCTTGGGTTAGGCTGGCTAGGAGAACCAACCTTAGAAGTATTGCTTCACCCATTACTGGAAGGATTTAACTTGCCTTCATCAGTAAGCCATGCCATTACCTTTGCAATTGCTTTTTTTGTCATTACCTTTTTACATGTTGTACTTGGAGAACTTGCCCCAAAAACAGTTGCCATACAAAAGGCAGAAAATATTACACTGATGCTTTCTGGCCCCTTAATTATATATAGCAAGATTATGTACCCCTTAATTTGGTTGTTAAATGGCTCGGCAAACTTGTTAGTCCGTTCCTTTGGCTATCAGACTGCGAAAGAATCTGATGAAGTCCATTCGGAAGAGGAACTACGCCATATTTTAAGCCAAAGTTACCAGCAGGGAGAAATTAATCAATCAGAATTTGAGTATGTGGACAGAATTTTTGATTTCGATAATAGAACCGCGAAGGAAATCATGATTCCCCGTACTGATATGGCTGTCGTTGACATCGAAGATCCAATAGGAGAGTCCTTACATTTCATGAATGAAGAACGGTTCACAAGATATCCAGTTTTTGAAGATGATAAAGACCATATCATCGGTGTCCTCCATTTAAAGGAACTCTTTTATAACGACTGGAACAAGGTTGAAACACTTGAGAAGTACGTTCGCCCGGTTTTAAAGGTTTTCGAAAATATTCCAATTCATGACCTATTAGTTAGAATGCAGCAAGAGCGTACTCATCTTGTCATTCTAACAGATGAGTATGGCGGCACCTCAGGAATGATTACTGCTGAGGACATAATCGAAGAGATTGTTGGCGATATTAGGGATGAATTTGATCATGAAGAAGTACAAACCATTACTTTAAAAGAAGATGGCTCCTTTATCATAGATGGAAAAACATCTATCCAGGATACCAATGACTATTTTGACATAGAACTAGAAAATGAAGACGTCGATACCATTTCCGGATGGATGTACAATCAGTTAATAGACGTAAATGAAGGATCCGTTCTATCACATGGGTCCTATCACTTCAAAGTTATAAAAATGGAAGATCAACAAATTCTATCCATAAAAGCTTGGAAAGAAAGAACAGCAAACGGTTGATAACGAATAGAAAAAACAGGCCCCCTTTAAAAACTAAGGAGGCCTTTCCTATAATGATTCATCTTTTGTTGCGTCCAATAGAATGATTAATGAGGAGGAAACTGTGCTTACATCTATTAGCCCATCATCCTCTTCTTTTACTTTGTCAAGTTGTTGAAGAATGTAGTCGTCTCTACATCTGAACTTTAATTGGCCTGAAAATATTTTTCCTTTTAAAGAAAGCACCTGTTCGTGCAATGTTACTCTATCCAAGCGACCTCTCCTTTTCTGCAGAAGTATTTGCATTACTTAAAAGTGTGTGTTCAAAAGGTTGACGAATGAGAACGTCAACAAAGATCGTTACCCCCTGTGACAAGTCGACACGAGCACGTTCCTTGCGCGTCGCAAGAAGTTCGAGGCACGATAGTTTTGAGGACCACAGCGTATGTCTTTCCTATGTGAGGATCGGAAAACCGAGCAACGAAGAAATTCGCCGTTGATCATTCGGTGACATTTTGAACATCCTTTTAAAAGGCGATCGACCTCATCCATAGAATAACAGTAATGATTTTCACCCTTTTCGACTGTAGTATTGACAGCACAGACAAAATAAATACATATGGTAAGAAATTAGTATCCTTTTGCTGAGAGTTCGCCATACATGCTGTTGGGGTAGAAGAGATGTGTACTTTTCATATAGATCCATGAAATAATAACAGTGAAATGAGGTGACGATAAGCTAAGCAGAGTCATGCCTAGCCAATCACTATGAAACTTAAAAAAAGAACGTTTTTATCCATTATGCTTACAGGCTTTTCAATCGGTATCTATCAGACTTTTCCTAGTTCCTTTACTTTGATTTTAATGTTTATAATCGCAATAATTACTATTGGTTTCATCCTTCGTGACCTTCTAAAATGAGGGTCATGAATAACTGAGTCGTTCAAAGTCAATCCATCTATAAGTGTGTGTTTAAAAAGTTGACGAATGAGAAGAAATTCGCCATTTATCATTTGGTGACTTTTTAAACACCCTCTAAAAGAACTAGATACATGATTCAACTCAAAAGAGAGGCTGCTTCGCTTCACAGCAAGGCAGCCTCTCTTATCAGGAATACTCCTTTATTATTTTCCAATCTTCTATCTTTCCCTCTATTGTTTTATTAAATCTACCAGGAATAGGACTTGTAGAAGGCATTTTTTTAAAATCAACCCCAGTAAACATTTTCATGTCGAAATGTTTTTTAAAAGTATTGTAGGCTTTCGTACCATTAAATATGACTAATTTAAGCTGCCTATGCTCATGTATCAATTCTGTTAATTTATTTGGTACTTCAACTCTTATGTTCGAGTCAAGACTGCCTTTTCTTTGACATGAATAGATCACATCCCATAGGGCTATCTCGTGCTCCTTAAGGAAAGACAACTTTTTTTCATAATCCTCTATCCCACTCTCTTCATAAACCGAAAATATAATCTTCCAGAAATGATTTCGAGGGTTTCCATAATATTGATTAGTTTCTAATGACTTATTCCCAGGAATGGATCCTAAAATCAGCACTTTTGCATCCTTGTCAATTACGGGACTCAATGAATAGATGTATCTTTCCATATAACTGCTTCCGCCTCCCCTTTCTAAATTCTCTTGCTCTCTTTGTAACTAGTATAATATCCTAGCCAACTTTTAACCTGTTCTAAAAAGGAGTTAATAAGGATATATTAGGACTCTCATTAATTAGTGTCACGTATAATGATCGATCTCTGTTCTAAGTTCCATCCTTACTAAGGTGTGTTCATGCCCTTATAAATCTTGTTTGTTAGTGGTTTAAAGAAGTGGGATAATAGGGGTATCAAAGATTATGGAGGCTTTTACTAAATGACACTCGTTCCATTAATGCTTGACTTAAAAGGAAAAAAGGTTGTAGTTATCGGTGGTGGTCATGTGGCTAAACGCAGAGTAGACAGTTTACTCGATACTGAAGCCTTCTTAACTGTGATCAGTCCAAAGCTTATTCCAGAACTTATCCATCACCACGAAAAAGCCAGAATAGATTGGAAACAGAAATATTTTTCTCCTGATGATGTGGAGGGCGCATTCTTAATCATTACCGCTACCAATAATAGAACAGCTAATAGAATTGTTGTCGAATCTGCTCCTTCTGATTGCTTAATCAATGCCGCGGATGAAGCTGATGCTGGCAATGTACATTTCCCTGCTCACTTCGAGCGAGGTAAATTGACCGTAGCTATCTCTACACAAGGTGCCAGTCCGCTCTTAGCGAAGAAAATAAAAAAAGACTTATCGTGTCAATATGACGAACGCTATGAACAATATCTCGATTTTTTATTTGAAGTTCGTCAGCTGTTAAAGCAATCAAGTTTTTCACATCAAGAAAGAAACAATTACTTACATAAGATTCTCTCTGAAGTATACTTAGACCCTCAAACACAAAAAGAAATGCTCCATTCACTGGAGCATTACATTAAGAATATCAATTGAGTTAGATAGTGAAATAGGAGGCCTTTATCCGTCTACATCGCTGTGATCAATCTATAGAACGGCTTGCATGGGATCACCCTATTTCATCATGCTTCGATTGCGCTGGGGTCGATCATCCCTTGATTCATAACTTTCAATTGCTGTAAACGATCTCGGAAACGGACAACTTCACCGACAACGATTATTGCTGGGTTAGATACCCCGGACTGTTCCGTCAGATGGACAATGTTTGCAAGTGTTCCCGTAATTACGCGTTGATGTTCCGTTGTTCCCTCTTGAATAATGGCAACAGGTGAATCCAAGCGTTTCTTATTCTTCATCAATTGTTCACATATTTGAGGAAGATTGCTGATCCCCATATAAATGACCAATGTATCGATATTATCCACTAGACTTTTCCAGTCAATTTCTTTGTGGTTTCCCTTGGACCTGTGCCCCGCAATTACTGCAAAAGAACTTCCCATGTCTCTGTGGGTTACTGGAATATCAGCATAGGCGGGAACAGCAATCCCAGATGTAATTCCTGGGACTACTTCACACGATATTCCGTGCTTAGCTAACGCTTCCACTTCTTCAGCTCCTCGCCCAAAGACAAACGGGTCTCCCCCCTTCAACCGAATGACCGTTTTATCTTGCTTTGCATATTTCACTAACAAGTAATTGATCGTTTTTTGTTTCAAAGTATGAAACTTTGGATGCTTTCCACAAAATATTAGGTCCGCATCAGAGCTCGCCTCTCCAAGTAATTGTTCGTTCACTAAGCGGTCATATAGAATAACATCAGCTTGCTGAATACATTTGACTGCTTTAAGCGTAATTAAATCGGGATCTCCTGGCCCTGCCCCAACTAAATATACCTTTGACATAAGTCTCCTCCTTGAAGCATTATTTTTGCGGTAAAATGACATATACGTTTTCGTTTTTCACCTCTACATCAAACGTTTGTACACAACCTACGTCGGGGTCCTGGACCTTTCCATCAACGACGCTAATTTTCCAGTCATGCATCGGGCAAAATACGTGTTTCCCACTCACCATTCCTTCAGCAAGCACCCCACCTTTATGGGGGCAGCGATTTTCTATGACACGTATATCACCACCTTCCAGTTTGAAAATGGCTAATTCCAAGTCACCTGCTTGAACGGTTTTCCCTAACTTTTCTGGCAGTTCATTGACCTTTGTTACAAAAATCTTATTTAATAGTTGTTCCATTTCCGGTTCCTCCTCGTTAGACTAGTTTAAACCTGCAGGCACTTTTACATTTTCATAAAGGTCTCTCAGCAATGTTTCATCTTCTAGGGTTTCTGACCAAGGATCCTGCACAACTGACAGGGCCTCATCCATTCTCTGATTCAAATCAATCAACACCTTCTTATCTGAGAGGACGGTCTGAATATGTTCAATGCCAACTCGCTCAACCCAAGAAGATGTTCTTTCTAAATAACTGGCATTTTCTCGGTAGTATTGGAGAAAAGCAGCTGTTGTATCTAATACTTCTTCATCTGTTTTTACCTTAACGAGGAGTTCAGCCTTTCTCATATGTGTCCCGCCATTACCACCGACGTATATTTCAAATTCTCCATCTAATCCGACGACCCCTACGTCCTTAACTGATCCCTCAGCACAATTCCTCGGACAAGCTGATACACTCATCTTCACTTTATGTGGTGTATTAAGCCCCTCAAATTTCTTCTCCATTTGAACCCCTAAACCGATTGAATCCTGTGTTCCAAACCGGCAAAAGTCTGCGCCGACACATGTTTTTACTGTACGTAATCCCTTCGCATAAGCAGAACCTGATGGCATATCGAGCTCCGACCAAATGCTTGGCAAATCTCCTTTTTGGACACCTAGCAGGTCAAGTCGCTGTCCCCCGGTCACTTTGATCATTTTTACTTCGTATTTATCTGCTACATCGGCAATTTTCCGTAAATCTTCGGCATTGGTTACGCCGCCATACATACGTGGAACAACTGAATACGTGCCATCGTTTTGAATATTGGCATGTAATCTTTCATTAACAAATCGCGATTCTTTTTCATCTTTATACTCTGTCGGATTGAGCATGCCCAAGTAATAATTCAATGCAGGTTTACACTTTGAACACCCCTCTTCTGAAGACCAGCCGAGGACATTCATTACTTCCCTTGTGTGGGTCAATTCTTTCTCCTTGATTTCTTCTATTACTTCATCCCTGGATAAAGTCGTACATGCACAAATGGATTCTTTTTGATTCTTGTCATATTCTTCACCTAACGTATACTCCAATAAATCGGATACGAGTGGTTTACAACCTCCACAGGATCTCGAAGCATTTGTACAGCCCTTAACTTGTTCGACTGTAGTCAAATCTTGGCTGTTGATCGCTTCCAAGATTGTTCCTTTCGTCACGCCATTACACCCACAAATGATTTCTCCCTCAGGCATAGAGGCGATGAGATCGATTCCAGTCTCTTCAGAGCGATCATTGTCTGTGTACTCTTCTATAGCTGCTCCTTTATTAATGAGGCTTAACAGTCGATTACCATCTTTTGTGTCCCCGAACAGAACGGCCCCTGTAATTTTCCCCTCATTTACTAGTACTTTTTGATAAACACCATGCCAATCGTCAAACACTTTTACAGACTTCGTGTCTTCATCTTCATTGATTTTTCCAGTTGAAAATACGTCAACACCTGATACCTTCAGCTGAGTGGATAATACAGATCCAAGGTATCCTCCACTTTCCACACCGCAAATCCGTTTAGCCACCTCCTGTCCCTGTTGATAAAGTGGTGCGACAAGTCCATAAACTATTTCTTTATGCTCTGCACATTCACCAACTGCGAATACATTCGGTACTTCTGTTTCTAAATGATCGTTAACAATAATTCCCCGATTGACCGGAATACCACTTTCACTTGCTAGACTAATATTCGGCTTTATTCCAACAGCCATCACGATTAAATCTGCTTTGATCTCTTCTCCATATTTGAATTTGAGACCTTCGACTCGATCTTTTCCAATAATTTCAGCAGATTGTTTTTCCAGTAAAAAATTCATTCCCTGGTTTTCTAATTCCTTCTGCAACATCTTTCCAGCTGTTTTATCTAGCTGCCGTTCCATTAAATAATCCGCAAGATGAACAACGTCAACTTTCATTCCAAGATTCAATAATCCCCTCGCCGCTTCCAAACCTAATAATCCACCACCAATGACAACCGCTTTTTCATATTGATCGGACGATTTGATCATTTGCTCACAATCTTTGATATCACGAAAGGCAGTCACCCCTTCCTTATCTGCCCCAGGAAGCGGAAGCATGAACGGCACTGATCCAGTAGCCATAATCAATTTATCGTAAACTACATGACGTTCTTTATCAGTAGACACAATTTGATTTTCCGTATTAATGCTTGTAACGGTTTCTCCTGGGTATAATAAGATGTCATTCTCCTCATACCATTCCCAGCTGTTTAATGTGATGTCATCAATGTTTGTATCCCCCTGAAGAACTTTGGACAACTGAATCCGATTATAATTGGGATAAGGTTCGCTTCCGAACACCGTAATATCAAACAGGCTTGGAGATATCTTTAATATTTCCTCAATCGCCCGAATTCCTGCCATACCATTACCAACAAGCACTAACTTTTGTTTTTTTCCCATATCACAAATCCCTCCGAACATATGATTAATAAAATGCATGGAATATCATGAATGAAATGCCTTCTACAGCAAGTTAAATTGTTTTACTTGATTCCAGAACGATAAGGAATTCTGTTCTTCATGCTCCCCTGGAAACTTTTTGTCTTTCTAATGCATGCAAAGAAGGTTCCTTTATAAAGCAGGAGAAAATGAAGCAAAGGAATGCACCTGCTCCGATAACACTAAAAAAGGCTGCCGGGTACATCAAATTAAGAACCGCAAGAAAGCAAACAGAACCAATATTCCCATAAGCTCCTACCATCCCTGCAATTTGTCCCGTATTGTTTTTCTTGATGAAAGGGACCATCGAAAATACAGATCCAGATGCGGCCTGACCAACCATTGAACAGGACATTGTTAATAGAACGGCAAGAGCCAATGGCCAATGGCCTGATAGAAAAGACATTCCGAAGTAGAGAATCGACAGTAGAAACAGCAAAATCATAAGCACTTTTTTACGACCAAATTGGTCACTCATCCATCCTCCTGCCGGGCGCGCAATCAAATTGGTAAAGGCAAAACTACTGGCAATCATTCCTGCACCAATCGATCCCAGGGCATATGTTTCTTGAAAAAACATAGGAAGCATAGAAATGACAGCCAATTCAGCTCCAAATGCAGAAAAGTAAGCAAGGCTTAACACAGCTACTTGCTTCATTGAGTATTTTTCTGGTATAGGTATCTCCGTCATTAAATAAGCTCGATTTTCCAGAGCTATTTTCACGGCTCGATGCATGTATAATACCCCTAGCAAGACGTAGAGTCCTATTGCCCATTCCAGTGTCAGTAAGCTGGTCCGCTGCAACGACCATATAAGCACGGCCAGCCCTCCATAAATAGGAAAATAAGCTGCGACGAGGATGATCAGATCCACAAAGCTTGTAGCCTTCATTCCTTTTGCAGATTTCGAACGCTTAAATTCCTTCATAGGAGGGGCATCTTCTACACTCCGGTAATATATAAATCCGTAAATGAGTGAAATAACCCCTGTCATAGCAATGGCATACCTCCATCCGTTTTCTTCCCCTACCCATAAAGCGATCAAGGGCAGGGTGAAGGAGGCCAGTGCAGATCCAAAGTTCCCCCAGCCTGCATAGATTCCGTGCATAAAGCCCGATTTATTTTGAGGGAACCATTCAGCAATCATTCGAATTCCTACTACGAAGCTAGCACCTATAATCCCTAGCAGTAGTCGTGAAATCAGTAATTGCCAATATGAATTTGCAAGAGCAAAAGTAAAACAAGGAATGCTCATCACGACTAACAACAAAGAAAATACTTTCTTAGGACCGAAACGATCAACCAACTGACCCATGACGATACGGGCAGGAATCGCTAGCGCCAGGTTAACAAGCATCAATACACCTACCTCTTCTTTCGTGAGACCAAGTTGTTCCATTATAGTAGAATTGAAAGGGGCCATATTAAACCAAACCATTACACTGACAAAAAAGGCTAATGTAGACAAAAATAGAATCTGCTTGTTGCCTTTATAGGTTTCTTGCATCAAAGTCACCCTCCAATAACACTATTACTCTTTCAAAATCCATTCTTAACTTTGAACGGGCCTTGTGTTAACAGCCGTGACCTTAAATCCCGGCATCTGACTGAATGGATCCAAGTCATCAGCAACCAATCGATTGACATTTTGCTCTCCTCCCCAGTGAAAGGGAACAAAAACAGTATCTTTTCGAATTCGCTTCGACCATTTACTTCTAACGACAATCCTGCCGTATCTTGATTCAATTTGAACTAAAGTGTGATCCTTCACCTGGTATTTCTCGCCTGTGTCAGGATGAATTTCCATATACGATTCAATGTTTCTTGCGGCTAATGACGGACTATTTCTAGTCTGTTCCCCTGTTAAATAATGCGACATCACTCTTCCTGTAGTTAAAAATAACGGATACTTCTCACTTAGGTTCACTTTCGCGTGTTTAGGACTTCTTTCAATCACAGCCATACTTGCCTTACCATCTTGATGGGCAAATTCGTCTTCAAATAACCGTTTTGTTCCTTGATGATCTATATCAGGACATGGCCATAAAAGACCGTTTTTCTCTCGTATTTTGTCATAGGTTATTCCGTAGTAATTCGCTCGTCCTCCTCGACTGGCCACTCTAAGTTCCTCAAAAATTTCTTCAGCAGAATGAAAAGAAAACTTTCCCCTTTCTCCTATTATCCCAGCTATATCACAAATGATTTGCCAATCATGTCTTACCTCACCAGGCAACGGTCGACTCGCTTCCCTTAAAGTCACCCTCCCTTCTAAATTCGTCATGGTTCCTTGATCTTCTAAATAGGATGAAGCCGGTAAGATTAAATCAGCTAATTCTGCCGTTTCTGATATGAACATATCGACTGCCACAAGAAACTCGAGTTTTTTTAGTGACCTTTTCACAAAATTCGCATTGGGACTTGAGAGAGCTGGATTTGAACACATGACCAACATCCCATTGATGGTTCCTTTATCGATTTTTTCAAACATTTCATAAGCTGAAACCCCTTGACCAGGTAATTGTTTCTCTTTTACACCCCATACCTGAGCGATATAATATCGATCTTCTTTATTTTCGATTGAACGATAACCTGGCAACTGATCCGCCTTCTGTCCATGCTCCCTTGCCCCTTGCCCATTCCCTTGACCAGTAATTGCGCCATAACCGGAATAGGGTTTACCGATTTTACCTGTCGCAAGCAATAGGTTGATGAATCCACGGACAGTCTCAGTTCCATTGGTTTGCTGCTCAATGCCCCTTGCTGTGAAAATCATCCCCGAATCCTCTTGACCAAATGTTTGAGCTGCTTGGTATAATTGTTCTTTTGCCAACCCAGTCATCATGACACATTCATTTAAGTCCAATTTCGCAAGGTGACGGGATACTTCAGTAAAACCATTGACCCGCTTTCTCAAAAACTCCTTATCTATTAATCCTTCATCTACAATTACTTTCAGCAATGCATTGGCCAATGTTGCATCTGTACCTGGTTTATTTTTTAGATGCAAATCAGCGATATCAGTTGTCTTCGTTTCTCTAGGGTCAATAGCAATAATGTAGGCCCCGTTTTCTTTAGCTTGTTCAAAATACGGCATAATGGTAGGTTGACATTCCGCAATATTGGTTCCGGCCAAAATGATGCAGCGCGTGTACGGAATCTCCTGCAATGAGTTCGTAAATCCTCGATCGAGTCCAAAGGTTTGATTAGCCCCTGTAGCCGCCGAAGCCATACACAATCGGCCATTATAATCAATATGTTTTGTCTTCAGTGCAACACGGGCAAACTTTCCTAATAAATACGCTTCTTCGTTCGTGAGTGAAGCACTGCCATAGACCGCCAAAGCATCTGAACCCTTCTGCTCTTGGATGGTAGTAAACTCTTTTTTGATAATTTCTAATGCTTTCTTCCATGTAATTGCTACAAAATTACCATTCACTTTTAACAATGGCTGCATAACGCGCTGATTGTTCAGTACATGCTGATGTGCACTTATTCCTTTTACACATAACCGGCCTCTTGTTGTCGGGTTATCCTTTCCAACCGTCTTGTATACTTTCCTCGAAACAACCGTCTGTTCAATCAATTGCATCTTGCACTGCATACTGCAAAAAGGGCATTGAGTATCGTAAACCTTCTCTGATTGAACCCTTCGCTGCTTGGTTCGAAAATACTTTAACATTAGATCAGTCAAACCCTTCCCCTCCTTTTCTCCAGTGTTCTTTTGAGTATTGACTCAATAATTTCTTTCTAAATAGCCTTCTTCCTCGATCTATCGGCATCAAAGTTTTTCAGTAAATGTTCACGAATTTCTTCATCAAATAAAGCTTCTCTTATATGAATCAGTCCCACACGGTTCATCCATTGCCATATTCGTTCAAGATAGTTGGCGGACTCACGATAGTATTGAATAAATCCAGTGATCATCTCACACGTTTCTTGTTCTGTGCTAACGACACATAATAAATTACCTGAACGAACATTAGCCTCATTGCTGCCTCCTACATACATTTCCCAGCCTCGTTTTACTTTTATAACACCAATATCTTTAGTCATAGATTCGGCTCCATTATGTTCACAAGCAGAAATAGCAACTTTAATGCGAAAAGGAGTTTTCAGGAATTCCATTTTCTCATCCAACTCTGAAGCCATTATTAAGGATTGATCACACTGACATGCATACTCACAAATATTTGTTTGAATCGGTTCAACCAAGCTTTCACCAGATGAACGGATCGGCATGTTGAGATCATCTAAAAGCCCTGATAATTCATCTTGTCTTACCCCCAACAGGTGAATTCGCTGATCACTAGCAATGGCGATCTGGTTCAAAGCATACTTTTCTGTTACGTTCGTGATTTTTCTGAGTTTTTTGGTGTCAAGTATCCCCCCATAGAACTGTGGAACAACCGTTAATGTTCCATTAGATTGAGTAGCTGCTCTCATCCGTTCTTCAAACAAAAGACCTTCATTTTCTTGGTTATAATCGGGATAAATCATACTCAAATAGTATCCCAAAGCAGGACGACAAGTCGGACAACCTGCCTTGTTTTCCCACTCAAGCTTCTCCCTTACCTCTTGTGCATTAACCAGACTTCTCATCTGTATTTGCCAAACGACTTCTTCTTCTGTAAGGGTTGTGCAATCACAAAACGCAATCTGTTCTACTACCTCATCGAAATGGTCACTTTGAATGTAAGCCAGCAATTCTGAAACAGCAGGCTTGCACCCCCCACATGAACTGGAAGCTTTCGTGTACTGTCTTACTTCATCTACGGTTGATAATTTTTCCTGCTGAACCGCGCTAATGATTGACCCCTTAGATACGCTATTACACGTACAAATATGTTCTTCAATCGGTAAGGAAGCAACAAAAGAATCTCCAGGGTCAGTGGACACCAATAAGGAGTCTTTGTCTCGATCGGCAACTACCCTTTGTTTAATAATCGTATCTAGTAGATTGGAAGCTTCTCGCGTATCTCCAAATAGCACAGCACCAATGACTTTATTCCCCGGAAATAAATTTTTTTATAAACAGCTTCAATCTCATTTTTATAGTGAATGGCTTTAGTTGACCCTTCTGCAGTAAATTGACCCACAGAAAAAACATCGACCCCAGATATTTTTAATTGGGTAGAAAGAACACTGCCGGCGTATCCTGAGGTACTCTTTCTGCATAAATGCTTAGCTAAAACAGCCCCTTGTTCATAAAGGGGGTTGACCAGCCCATAAACCATTCCCTCATGCTCTGCACACTCTCCAACCGCATATATATCGGGAGAATGGGTAGACAAAAAGTCATCAACGAGGATGCCTCGGTTTGTCTCGATCCCACTGTCTTGTGCTAATTGAATATTTGGTCTTACCCCAACAGCCATAACAACAAGGTCTGTTTCTATTTCTGAACCATCTTTAAAACGGACCCTCTCCACACGCTCTTCTCCAACAATTTCCTCAGATTCTTTATCAAAAAGGAAGTTCATGCCTTGACTTTCCAATTCCTCTTGGAGCATCCGCGATGCATCTTGATCCAGTTGTCTTTCCATTAAATAACTGGAGATATGGACTACATTCACTTTTACTCCAATATTTAACAGCCCTCTTGCAGCTTCTAAACCTAACAACCCCCCACCTATAACTACTGCTGTTTTATACGTTTTTGCCATTTGCATCATTGTTTGGCAATCCTCTATAGTACGGAAGGATATTACTCCTTCTTTTTCTATACCTTGGAGTGGTAACATAACCGGGGAAGATCCTGTAGCTATAATTAGTTTGTCATATTGCACTTGCCTGCATTTATCGGTTTTTACCATCTTCTTTTCTTTATCAATTTCCGTTACTGTTTCACCAGAAAAGAGCCGAATATTATTTTCCAAGTACCAGTTATGTGAATGAATCATAATATCATCAAACGTCGTTTCCCCCTGTAATAGGGAGGAAAGCATAATTCTACTATAGTTAGCATGTGGTTCGCTTCCGAAAATTGTAATGTCAAAGGACTCATTATCTTCTCTAAGAATGTTCTCTACACAACGTACACCCGCCATGCCATTTCCAATTAACACAAGCTTTTGCTTTCCTACTTTCATCACCTCCAAAAGTTGTAAAAGAACGTATTAATTAGTTTAAAAAATGAACATCAATAGCTTAACTATTTTTCTTAATATTTCATTAATTTAACTGTAGCATAAGCTCCGCTTCACATCACACAACATGTAAGGAAAACTAACACACTATTTTAAATTATAATTTTTCGATCGCCCATAGTATTCAGAAAAACAAAAAGACTAACTCGCTACGTTAGCAAGTTAGTCCTTTTCTCCGTACAGAAGGATAAGTTAATTTTTGGTTTAGTTTAAGTTAGACAAAAGAAAGAAGGGGGGATTCGCGCGCCAACAAAACTCACTTGGTTTCTAGTCGTTCGCACGAAAATGCGCATTTAATTGACCGCGAATCATTTTTCTACGCATCTGAGATTCCCCTTCTTTCTTTTGCTTATCTTTTAGCATTTCTTTTCTAATTTCAAAAGATTGAACTCCTTCTTCCCGCTTTTCGGCAATTTCCACCAATGTCTCCACATCCGAAAAAGAATATTTGCGTGTTCCGTTTGCCGTTCGCTCTGGAAAGATCAGCTTTCGTTGTTCATTATACCGAATTTGGCGTTCTGAAAGCCCTGTCAATTCCTTGACTACCCCTATAGAAATCACCTTTTTACTTTTATAGTTATCCGCCAAAGTACCTCCCCCTCTAAGCGTCGCTTTTTTAACATTACGTTACCACATGAACAAAAAAACGAGAACAATAGATAAGATAATCTGACTCATTGTTTCAGCTAATCATCAGATTACCTTATAGTACTGCTGTTTTACTTTTTGTCTTACTGGGTTTCTACTAGAAGAGAGTTAATCATTTCTACGATTCTTAAGCATTGCTTTTATGCCCGCAATGTTGAGCCCTTGATCGATTAATCGTTTAATTTCTTTTAATTTTTTAATATCATTGTTTGAGTAAATACGCCAGTTCCCCTTATTTCTTCCTGGTTTAACAAGTCCTTGCTCCTCGTAATATCGGATTTGCCTTCCAGACAACAAGGTCAAATCTTTGACTACACTAATTGGAAAAGTTGCTTCATCATAAGGGATGTCGTTGTTCATACCCCCTTTCCCCCTTTTTTTATAAATAAGAAAATCATTTTAAAGTAGCGATGTGTGTATATACTTCTTTCAAATTAGAAAAGCCTAATGTTTGCATTTCACGGACACATTCGGCCCACAGTTTCGCTGTAGCGACAGCATCATGTAGAGCATGGTGCCTCTTGTCAATCTTAATTCCGTAATGAGCACAACATTCATCAAGTGTAAATAACCTTGACTCCGGTTCAGCTACTTCTGTCAAAAAAGATGTATCTATGATGCGGTGTTGAAAACTTTTCTTTAACGCCATCCAAGTTGCATGCTTCATAAATTGTTTCTCATGATTAGCATGATGTGCAACTAACGCATCACTCTTAATAAATTGATAGAATTCTTTCAACACGTCATGAAGCGTGGCCGCATTTTCAAGAATGTCTTTCGTTATTCCTGTCAAACGTTGAATTTCTTCGGAAGGGGCAGAAGCACTGTAAACAGGTGAATAAAAGGTTTCTTCCAGAATGCGATCCCCCTCCATCTTGACGGCGCCAATCGATAAAATCCGATCCCCCTTATACGGATAGAACCCTGTCGTTTCTAAATCAAACACAACCACTTTTAATTCATCAAATGTACTATCTAAGACATCTTTGGTTTTTAATTCACGCTGTAAATCTCTCATATAAGCAATCTTCTCTGGATCTGTTTGGCTTGATAACGATGTAAAGCCATCCGATCTCCCAGACAACTGTTTTATGAATTGAATCACCTGATCCATAATCATGGAGAGCACTCTTTTTCTACTATTGTTTTGGTTTCAGAAAAAAGCTTATGACCTCTTTTTATCACCTGTTTAAGTTCCTGTTTATTAACTCTTGATAAGGTATCAATCGGTATGAGCTGCACTTCTTTATAGCTCTTCGCATCTTTCCTAAAATACAGACGAAATTCAAGCAATTGTATAAAATCACCTTCAAATCCTTTAACAAATGGATAGATAGGCTGAAGCTCTTTAAACCGTGATAAAGTAGATGAACAACCTATCCTCTCTTTTAAAGCTAACAACCTTATTGCATTTACATAAGGAAAAAAAGCTGTTTGTTTTAACTGAATATTCCCTGCCTTTTCTCCATGCTGCTCTGGAAGCAATTGACCGAACACACCTACTCCTTTTTTTATAAAATCAACATTCTCCACTAAGCGAAGATAGAGCTCCGGCTGATGTTGTAGGATTGTAAATGCCTTATTCTTTAATTTGTTTAAATAGTCTGCCTCTCCAATTAACACACGAGAATCAAACAGGGTTAAAAAATGACGCAGGGATTGCCAACTAGCTTCCGTTAACCAATCTAAAATTTGTACTTTCCAAGCATGAATGGACTGGCACCAAAGTGGATTGGATGCCATTACCATTCCTTCACATCGTTCATAGCCGACAAGGGTTAAACCGTGGCTAATTTCAGCCCCTAACGTCAGGAAATAAGTTTGGCAATTATCACTACTATCATAGATAATTCCATGGTCTTGATCACTCCAAACTGACTGTTCAAACCTTCCCGCACTTCCCATCAGAAAAAAAGCAAAGGGAGCAGGGGGATCCCCACACTCCCCTCGAACTTTCTCCATAGCCACTTGAACCGTTGCCTTAATCAGCTCATCGTGGAATAAGTTTAACCTCCTATGGTCAGTCGAAACAGCATTCAGATTCCGTACACGCCATTGTCTTAATTCTACATAACTTTTCAACACTCGCATCAATCCTTTGTTTCGATTAACAGCGTTTTATCTTAAGCACCTGTTTGATTCGAATTCGGTTGAGGGATGCTCTCTGGGTAGCCATAACCACCGTGCTCACTTAAATCAAGGCCGATTATTTCTTCTTCCTCTGATACACGAAGCCCACCCATCACTTTCTCCATTACTTTTAAGATGATGAATGCGACAGCGAACGCATAAAGTCCGCTACTAACAACACCTAACACCTGTACACCAAGCTGGGCAAATCCACCACCATAGAATAAACCCGCCTGCCCAACGGTTGCTAATTCAGTTGTTGCAAATAGTCCATTTGAAAGTGTGCCCCATACACCGACCGTACCATGAACAGATAAAGCAAAGATAGGATCATCAATTTTCTTCTTATCAAAGAACTTCATACTGAAAAAAACAATAAACCCACCAATCAAACCAATAATAACAGCCGCCCAAGGTTCAACAAATCCACAAGAGGCAGTAATAGCAACAAGCCCTGCTAAAGCTCCATTTAGTGTTGTCGGAACATCCGCCTTGCCTGTGACAGCCCAAACAACAAGCATAGCACCAATTGCACCTGCACCAGCTGCTAATTGTGTATTGAGGGCAACATAACCAAAAAAGGCATCAGCTACACCAAATGTGCTCCCTGCATTAAATCCAAACCAACCTACCCAAAGAATAAGTACACCTAATGCCGTAAACACCTGGTTATGTCCGGCAATTTCATTCGAAGAACCATCTTTATTATATTTACCGATACGCGGCTTTAAAATAATTGTAGCAGCGAAAGCGGCCATAGCTCCCGTTAAATGAACCACAGTCGAACCAGCAAAATCTTGCTTTCCATGCTCAGCTAACCAACCGCCTCCCCAAATCCAATGGGCGATAACAGGATAAACCAAAATAGAAAACAGGACTGCAAAAATAACATAAGCGGATAATTTTGCACGTTCCGCAAAACCACCGAAGGCAATCGTCATGGCAATTGCAGCAAATGCCAGCTGGAAAAAGAAGTCTACAGAACCAGCTAACCCTTCCCCGATCGTTGTCGCATCACCGTAAAAGAAATTAGAAAACCCTATGAATGCATTTCCTTCCCCGTATATTAGTCCATAACCTACAGCCCAAAAGACTATCGATACAATTCCTATGGTAAAAACTGTCTTGCCGGCAATATGACCAGCGTTTTTCATTCTTGTTGATCCTGCTTCGAGTAAAATAAATCCACCTTGCATAAATAACACCAAAACCGTACAGATAACAATCCATAAGTTATTCATTAGAAAAATCTCATCCATTATAATTCTCCTCTTTTGTGTAATATTTATTAACATTGCTTGTTAGATATTAATTTACCAGTATCAAAATATTCGCACAACTAATCTGTCAGATTATCTGACATAGTATTTTTAGAAGAAAAAAAGACCCATCCGATTAGAGTACGATCTTTCAGCGAAAATACTGATGACTGAACGGCTTAGCTAATTAAAGGCGTTATCCAATACACAGTACTTCTACACATGATTGTGATTTAAATCCATTGCTGTTGGTGAAGTAAGCTAAGTTAGTAACCCCGTTTCCTTTGCTACACAACAGTACCCACCAAGGTCCAATGGCATTCGCTACTTTGTTCATCTCAGGAGCAAAGGGAATCATAAATAAACTGCATTATGATTCCTAAGGTGCCCTCCTAAACGAAATAATGATTGTTTCCTTGGCAGCTTATTAATAAGACAACAAAAAAGGCAGCATCTGACCAAAATAAATTTGGCAGTGCTACCTTTAGTTATCTGGTAGTCACTTAATATAATTTTAAATCTCTTCTTATCTATCAAGCACAAGGAGTTAACGCAGTACTATGAATAGTCTGTTGCCGGGGTTACGTTGGGTCAAGTCTCTCCACCCCTCTGGACAAGAAATTATTCTATTTGATTACAGAAAAATATACAGCAGTTAGCTACTGTCATTAAACAAAAAATTTATATGTATCCACTTTAAAGCCTTTTTTTCTTAGTGTTTTAATCGGATTTAAAAAATTATTAAAATTTTTGAATATTCCCTTGATTCCTTGTTTTTTTTCGTGTAGTGTAATTCGCAACCACCAACCATAAAATATCACGTTCAAGAATAACGAAAAGACACAGGTCGCAATGAATCGACCAACAACACTTAAAGCTAATCCTGAAAGTAAAGTAAATACCTTCTTACTTTGTTTTTAAGTTGGTGTAGATCATTCATTAACAAAAAATTATATATTATTCACTTATCAAGAGAGGTGTAGGGACTGGCCCGATGAAACCTCAGCAACCACTGGTTTAACCAGTATGGTGCTAATTCCACCAAGTTTTTTGAACTTGGGAGATAAGAAGAAGGATAGGGTATCGTAAAGTCTTCTTCTTAAGAAGGCTTTTTTATTTTATCTAAACGTACATGTTCAATAATTGACGACTTACCATTCGATAGCTTTGAACAACTTCCATATTTTTTATAAAAAGGAGAATGAAGATGTGTACCTCTCATACGGAGACGAAATTAGTTCATACCGGTAAAAATAATGCAGACTCGACAGGAGCCATTAGTGCTCCCGTCTATTTTTCTACGGCCTATCAACACTCGGGCATTGGTGAATCAACAGGCTTTGACTACTCCAGAACAGGTAATCCCACAAGGGCGATCCTTGAACGCTCCATTGCAGAAATCGAACACGGTGAGGCGGGTTTCGCTTTCAGTTCAGGAATGGCCGCTATTCAAACTGCCTTGTCCTTATTTGGACATCAAGATGAAATTCTCGTTTCCGAAGACTTATACGGTGGAAGTTATCGCTTGTTTGAACACCTATCCGATCAGTACGGACTGCAATTTCAATACTGTGATAGTCAGCATCTATCCAACCTAGATCAGTATATAACTGAAAAGACCAAAGCCGTTTACATCGAAACACCCACAAACCCGCTTATGCATGTGGCTGATATTCCTGCAATCGCTAGAATTGCAAAAAAATATAACCTTCTGCTCGTCGTAGATAACACGTTATATACGCCAATTCTACAGCAACCTTTACTAGAAGGTGCAGATATCGTCATTCATAGCGCAACGAAATATCTAGCCGGTCACAATGATGTTTTGGCGGGGGTACTTGTCGCTAAAGATCCTGACATATGTAAAAAGTTAGCGACCTATCAAAACACAATTGGCGCTGTCCTCTCCCCCTTCGATTCCTGGCTGCTTATGAGAGGGATGAAAACTCTGCCTTTGCGGATGAATCAGCATGAGAGAAATGCGAAGTCAGTCGTTTCCTTTTTAGAAAGCCATCATGCTGTCACACATGTCTTCTATCCTGGCCGTGGTGGCATGGTTTCCTTTCGCCTCGAAGCTGAGAACTGTATTGACCCTTTTTTAAGAAATCTCAACATCATTACCTTTGCAGAGAGTCTTGGGGGTGTGGAAAGCTTCATCACGTATCCAGCGACTCAAACCCATGCCGACATCCCTGAGGAAAAGCGAAAACACTACGGGGTTTGCAACCGCCTCTTGCGCTTTTCAGTTGGAATTGAACATATCGCTGACCTGCTAGACGATCTTGACAAAGCACTAACTAGTTTACGAGGGAAGCAAAGCACAAAGACGCAAGTGCCCCGTTAGAAACATGTACACAAAGGCTGAAAATCACCTCTTTTTTCAAGGATAACCTAAGGAAAATTGCCGCTCAGTCTCTGCAGTACACCGAATTACAAACGAAGACAGGAGGATAATCATGAACCTGAAAGAAGCCCTTCAAACCCGGACATTAGTAGGAGATGGTGCCATGGGAACATTGCTTTACTCTTACGGAATCGATCAATGCTTTGAAGAGTTGAATCTTTCCCATGCCAAAGAAATAATCAATGTCCATAAAGCCTATATAGATGCTGGCGCTGATATCATTCAAACAAATACGTATGGCGCCAATTATATAAAACTATCTCGGTATGGATTAGAAGACAAGGTAAAAGAAATCAACACGGCAGCAGTCAGACTTGCCCGGCAAGCGGCAACAGAAAATCATTATGTGACAGGAACGATCGGCGGTATTCGTGGTATCAAAAAACAAGCGGTATCCCTTACTGAAATTAAACGAAGCTTTCGTGAACAGCTCTACTGTATGCTGTTTGAAGAAGTGGATGGTATTTTAATGGAGACCTTTTATGACTTAGACGAACTCATGACAGTCTTACAAATTGCTCGAAAAGAAACGAATCTCCCTATCATCACCCAAGTGTCCATGCATGAGCCTGGCGTTTTGCAGAACGGTACCTCGCTGACTGAAGCCTTGACGACCTTAGAAACAGCGGGGGCCGATGTAATTGGAGTCAATTGTCGACTAGGTCCTTATCACATGATCCAGTCACTCGAGAACGTTCCGCTTCCTAGTAAAGCCGTTCTTTCTGCTTACCCGAATGCTAGTTTACCAGCTTATCAGGATGGCAGGCTCGTGTACAAGACGAAGGCTGATTATTTCAAAAGCAGCGCCCGTGCCCTTCACAAACAAGGGGCTCGATTGATCGGCGGCTGTTGTGGTACGACACCCGAGCACATTGCGGCCATTGCTGATGAGGTAAAAGGTAAGACGCCAATTGAACACAAGGACATACCTATTCAAAAAGCCGTACCAAAGACACAGCTAGAAGCTAAAAATACCAAGCCCCACCTTCACGAAATCGCAGCAAAGAGACCATCGATCATCGTTGAGCTTGATCCACCGAAACGGCTTAATACGGATCGTTACCTACAGGGAGCTAAGGCACTTAAAGAAGCTGGAGTGGATTCGGTTACGTTAGCAGATAATTCACTGGCCAGCCCAAGAATTTGCAACACAGCGATCGCCTCCATTATCCAGCAAAAATACGATATTAACCCTTTAGTCCATATCTCCTGTCGTGACCGAAACCTTATCGGCCTGCAATCACATTTGATGGGGCTGCATACTCTCGGGATCACCCAGGTCTTAGCAATCACAGGGGACCCGACCAAAATTGGCGACTTCCCTGGGGCAACATCCGTCTATGATCTCTCATCATTCGATTTAATTCATTATATTAAACAGCTGAACGAAGGCATTTCTTTTTCTGGAAAATCACTCGGTATGAACACCAATTTTTCAGTCGCGGCCGCCTTCAACCCGAATGTCCGCAACCTCAACCGTGCAGTTGGCCGACTTGAAAAAAAGATTAAATATGGAGCGGACTATTTCATTAGTCAACCCGTTTACAGTGTGAAGCAATTGAAAGAAATCTATGAGGCAACTAAGCATATATCAGCTCCCATTTATATTGGGATCATGCCGCTTATCAGCTCACGTAACGCTGAATTTTTGCACAATGAAGTACCTGGGATTACACTCTCTCAAGAAATTAGACAGCGTATGGAAAATTCCAGTCATGATCCCGGACGCGCTCAATCTGAAGGAATTTCAATTGCCAAATCCTTAATAGACGCTGCTGTCGAGCTTTTTAATGGGATCTACTTAATCACGCCATTTTTAAGATATGAAATAACGGAAGAACTAACCCACTACATCAAGAAAAAAACTCAACAACGCAAAGAAAGGACGATTGTAAATGGAAGCCCAGTCATTTGAACAACAGCTCTCAAAAAGAATTCTTGTACTCGACGGCGCTATGGGAACAATGCTGCAAAATGCTGACCTTAAAGCAGAAGATTTCGGTGGAGAATGCTATGAAGGATGCAATGAATACCTCAACATTACCTCCCCCCGTGTTCTTGAAGAGATCCATTCCCAATACCTTGAAGCAGGCGCGGATATTATCGAAACCAATACGTTTGGGGCAACAGACCTTGTACTCGATGAATACAAATTAGGTCATTTAGCAGAAGAAATTAATGTTAAAGCTTCTCAAATTGCTAAAAAAATAGCTAAACGTTATTCGAAAAACGGGCATACGCGTTTCGTGGCTGGCGCGATGGGACCGACGACGAAAACCTTGTCCGTAACGGGCGGTACAACGTTTAAGCATTTGACGCATTCTTATGAAGAACAGGCAAGAGGGCTGATCAAAGGCGGCGTGGATCTGCTATTATTGGAGACTTCCCAGGATATGCTTAATGTTAAAGCAGCCTATCTTGGAATCACACGCGCCTTTCGTTCTCTTGGCCAAACGCTTCCCCTAATGATTTCGGGAACAATCGAACCGATGGGAACCACGTTGGCTGGGCAAAATATCGAAGCCTTTTACCTGTCACTTGAGCACATGAAACCTACCGTTGTCGGACTGAACTGTGCAACAGGACCAGAATTCATGCGTGACCATATACGCTCTTTGTCGGAATTAGCAACAACCTCCGTCAGCTGTTACCCTAATGCCGGACTTCCTGATGAAGAAGGGCATTATCATGAGACACCTGAATCATTAGCTAAAAAAGTTTCCGGTTTTGCTGAAAAAGGTTGGCTGAATGTTGTAGGCGGCTGCTGTGGAACAACACCAGAGCATACTAGAGCACTCGTAGAAGCGGTGAAGGACATCAAGCCACGCAAGGCTCCTTCTTCTCATCCGCATGCTGTTTCAGGAATCGATCCCTTTATCTATGAGGACAAAAATGACCGTCCTATTTTAGTCGGTGAACGAACCAATGTGATCGGTTCCCGCAAATTCAAACGTTTGATCTCCGAAGGGAAAGTGGAGGAAGCCTCGGAAATTGCCCGGGCCCAGGTAAAAAAAGGCGCTCAGGTCATTGATATTTGTCTTGCTGATCCGGATCGCGATGAAGTACAGGATATGGAAGCCTTTATGAAACAAGTAGTAAATAAAGTGAAAGCGCCTCTGGTTATTGATTCTACAGATGTTGACGTTATTGAAAAGGCGCTCACTTATTCCCAAGGAAAAGTAATTATCAATTCTATCAATCTTGAGGATGGAGAAGAACGTTTTAAAGAAGTCCTTCCTTTAGTTCAGCAATATGGTGCAGCTGTCGTCGTTGGAACCATTGACGAAGAAGGGATGGCACTTACAGCAGAAAGAAAACTTGCAATTGCCCTCCGATCTCGCAATATTTTGGTGGATGAATATGGCCTTCAAGAATCCGATATAATTTTTGACCCCCTTGTCTTCCCTGTTGGAACGGGCGATGAACAATACATCGGCTCCGCTAATGCAACAATCGAAGGGATCCGTTCGATCAAGGAGAGACTCCCAGAATGTCAAACCATTCTAGGTGTCAGCAACGTCTCCTTCGGCCTTCCACCAGTTGGGAGAGAAGTACTAAATGCCGTCTATCTTTATCACTGTACAAAAGCAGGTCTCGACTACGCCATTGTCAACACAGAAAAATTGGAACGTTATGCCTCCATAGCAGAAAAGGAAATTAAACAAGCGAACGAGCTTCTTTTTCAAACGACTGATGCTACACTTGCTTCTTTTACGGCATTCTACCGAGGCAAAAAAAAGGAAATAAAGGCACCGACTTCGACAATGAGCTTACCTGAAAGATTAGCTCATTATGTGGTGGAAGGAACGAAGGAAGGGTTGATTCCTGACCTTGGGAAGGCACTAGAAACTTATCCGACACCATTAAAAATCATCAATGGTCCACTCATGACTGGAATGGCTGAAGTCGGGCGCTTATTTAACGATAACCAGCTCATCGTAGCTGAAGTTTTACAAAGTGCAGAGGTCATGAAGGCGTCTGTTGCCTACCTTGAACCACATATGGAAAAGGGTGATACGTCAAATAAAAAAGGAAAAATTCTTCTTGCCACGGTTAAAGGAGATGTCCACGATATTGGTAAAAACCTTGTAGACATCATTTTAAGCAACAATGGCTTTGACGTCATTGATTTAGGTATTAAAGTAACCCCATCTGATTTAATCAAACACATTAAAGAAGAGGAGCCAGACTCCATTGGCCTATCAGGTTTACTTGTCAAGTCAGCCCAGCAAATGGTTTTGACCGCCCAGGATTTAAAACAGCAACAAATTGAATTACCGATATTAGTGGGGGGCGCTGCCCTTTCAAGAAAGTTTACTAATACGAAAATCGCTCCTCAATATAACGGTTCCGTTTTCTACGCAAAAGATGCAATGGACGGACTCGCTCTATCAAATCGGCTCAGTAACCAGGAGGATCGCACACTGCTCATTCGTGAACAGCAAGAAAAACAAACTAAGGCTATAGCCAGAAGTCATGAGCAAGCCCAAACCCAATCTGCAACGGCTGTAGCTGAGAAGCCAATATCCAAAGTATCTAAGACTATTCCTGTTTACAAACCGAACGATTTTGAACAACACATTTTACGAGATTATTCTGTTGCTCATATTGAACCTTTTATTAACATGCAGATGCTGATTGGACACCATTTGGGACTAAAGGGTAAATTCTCAAAGTTGCTGGCAGAGAAAAATAATAAAGCACTCCAACTAAAAGAGGTCGTAGATGAATTACTTTTAAAAGCGCAAAAAGAGAACTGGATTCAACCGTCTGCACTTTATCAATTCTTTCCTGCTCAATCCGATGGAGATGACGTAATCATTTATAATCCAGCCGATCATCAAACGATCATCGAGCGTTTTACTTTTCCACGCCAAAACCGTGATCCCTATCTTTGTTTAGCTGACTACTTGCGTCCGATCTCAAGCGGAGAAATGGATTACGTAGGATTCTTCTCTGTAACAGCTGGAAAAGGAATCAGGCAACGTTCCCTGGACATGAAACAACAGGGGGAATATTTGAAAAGCCACGCCTTGCAAGCACTGGCATTAGAAACAGCGGAAGGATTGGCTGAACACATCCATCAGCTCATGCGTGATAAATGGGGATTCCCCGACCCGACAGACTTTACGATGCAAGAGCGTTTCTCAGCTAAATACCAGGGACAGCGGTATTCTTTCGGTTATCCAGCTTGCCCGGACTTGGAGGATCAGAGAAAATTATTTCAATTGATTAGACCAGAACAAATTGGAGTTGAATTGACCGAGGAATGTATGATGGAACCAGAGGCTTCGGTTACGGCCATTGTGTTCGCTCATCCTGAGGCGCGTTATTTCAATGTGCATTAGAGTGTGTGAATAGCAAAGTCCTGTCTGATTTTAGAATAATTTAAATTTTTCCATTAAACGATTGACAAGAAATATTAATACGTGTAAATTATAGGATAATCAAATGAATAACATTTTTCTTATCCAGAGAGGTGGAGGGACTGGCCCATTGAAACCTCGGCAGCAGACTTAACTAAAGTACTGTGCCAATTCCAGCAAGCCGTTCAGGCTTGAAAAGATAAGAAGAGAAAAGTAAACGTTCTACTTAACCTCTTCTTATTACAAGAAGAGGTTTTTATTTTGCTTGCTGATTGGACTTACCAAAGGCAAAAAATAGCGGATTGCATTCTTCAGAGGAGGTAATGGTATGAAAAACACTCTAGAGAAAAAAATTAATGACGTTATATCAGCTTTAGAAAACATAGAATATGGGTCTGTAGCCATAACAGTACATGATGGAGAAATTACACAAATTGAGTGCACTGAAAAAAAGCGGTACCCACTAAATAAAAAATCAGACAATGATTAGCTCAAACTGAATATTGCTTATGCCGATTAGTCAACTAAAGGCATCTTTATCTTCGATACCCATCGGAATATAAAGATGCCTTTTTGATTGAGAAGTTATTTTAGTAAAAATCTTTTAGGCTTTGGAGAGGGAGGAAAACTGACGATGAGTTCTTATAAAGACCAACTGGAAACCAGATTCATTCATGCTTCAACTTATGGGAATAAGGAACAAAAAACAGGGGCAGTAAACGTTCCCATTTACTTGTCATCTACCTATCACCAGGAGAGCTTCGATACGTTTGGTCCATATGATTACAGCAGATCGGGTAACCCAACAAGGCAAGCATTGGAACAAACCATTGCAGACCTGGAAGGTGGTGAAACAGGGTTAGCGTTCGCCTCAGGGATGGCTGCTATCTCTTCTGCCTTTATGCTCCTTTCTTCAGGTGACCATGTTTTAATTTCTAGGGATGTTTACGGTGGAACCTATCGCTTGATCACAGAAGTATTGAGAAGATTCAATATTGACCATACCTTCGTTAACATGACCAACCTGAATGAAACATGTCGGGCAATTCAACCAAATACAAAAGTTTTTTATATGGAAACACCTTCCAATCCTTGCTTAAATATTACAGATATAGAGGGAATCGTAAAATTAGCCAAAGCACATGGCTGTCTAACTTTTGTCGATAACACTTTTATGACACCTCTTTACCAGAATCCACTCCAGTTTGGAGTAGATCTTGTCCTTCATAGTGCTACCAAATTCCTTTCCGGGCACAGTGATATCGTTGCGGGTCTGGCCGTAACTAAGAATAAGGAACTTGGTGAAAGACTATCATTTATTCAAAACTCGTTTGGCTCGATTTTAGGTGCACAGGATGCCTACCATTTAATTCAAGGAATCAAAACATTAGGGGCACGGCTAACCCAATCTTCTGACACAGCATTAAAAATAGCAACCCACCTTAATGAGCATTCTTTCATTAGTGAAGTCTACTACCCCGGACTTTCCTTTCATCCTGGGTACCCTGTACACGTGCGGCAATCGAAGGGGGCTGGTGCACTCCTCTCTTTTCGATTACCTAATAAAACAGCCGCGAAAGCATTTGTTGAACACATTCGTCTGCCCGTTTTTGCTGTCAGTCTTGGTGCAGTAGAGTCGATTCTATCATATCCTGCAACAATGTCACATGCTGCTATGCCAGAAACAGAAAGAGAAGCAAGAGGAATTACCGATGGACTGCTTAGGCTCTCAGTTGGACTCGAGCATGTAAATGATCTAATCAAAGATATCGATCAAGCTCTAGAAGCAGCAACTCAATCGGTAAACAAAAAACGTATTTTATTACAAAATAGGGGTTGATTCAATTACAGTACACTTATCTTGCAAGAGTTCATCACAATCACTAAAGAAAGAAGGAATAATTATGAGTAAAAGTGTAACTTCAGGATTAAAGAACAAAGGAGGGACTGTTCCCCCATTTCGGGCTGATCATGTAGGAAGCTTATTAAGATCAGCACGAATTGAAAAGGCTCGTCTTCAAAAAGCAGCTGGTGACATAAATTCTGCAGAATTACGTGCAATTGAAGATACTGAAATTATTAGAATCGTTGAAAAACAAAAAGAAATCGGCCTTGAAGCCATCACAGACGGTGATTTTCGTCGTGCCTGGTGGCATTTTGATTTCCTTGAGGGATTGGATGGGGTCGAAGGATTTGTACCGGAAAAAGGATTGGAATTTCATAATACCGTAACCAAAGCTTATGGTGTTAAGGTCACAGGGAAGATAGATTTCACTGACCATCCCATGCTTGAAGATTATAAGTTTCTTCATAGTATTGCGGAGTCACATACGGCAAAGTTTACAATACCAAGTCCCAATATGCTTTTCGTTAGAGGGAAAAATATAAAAGAAATCTATGATACTACGGAAGGATTTGTACACGATTTAACTATTGCATACAAAAAGGCGATTCGTGCTTTCTATGACGCAGGTTGCCGCTATCTCCAGTTAGACGACACAGCTTGGTCCCAGCTTTTCTCAGAAGAAGGAAACAGCTTAATTCGGAGGTCAGGATTTGCACCTGTGGAACTGAGTACGATCTTTGCAAACACTATTAATGAAGCTATTGCTGACCGCCCTGATGATCTAAAAGTAACGCTGCACATTTGTCGCGGTAATTTTCAATCAAGCTATTCCGGAACTGGAGGATATGAAACGGTATCAGAGACTATATTTAATGGACTCGATGTCGATGGTTTATTCCTTGAATTTGATGATGAGCGCTCTGGCAGCTTTGAGCCACTCCGCCACGTCAAACGTTCAAATTTGCAAATCGTTCTCGGTGTCATAACGTCTAAGTTTGGAGAACTTGAAGATGCAGATGCAATTAAGAAGAGAATTAATGAAGCTTCTGAATACGTTGATCTCAACCAATTGTGCTTAAGCCCACAATGCGGATTTGCCTCCACAGAGGAAGGAAATTTAATAACGGAGGAGGAGCAATGGGAAAAGCTTAAACATGTTATTACGATCTCTAAGGATGTATGGAAGTAAGTTCTCTAATACATGGAAGCCAATACCTGAGTTAACGGTGCGAATGAAGGCCTTAAAAGAGCGGGAAGATTTCACATATGATCCTCTCCCTCTTTTTTAATAAAAACTATATATGTATGTATTTAATTAAGAAGGGATGATAAAAGATGAAAAGATCATTAGAACAGCGTTTGCAGGACGGACCAGTGATTTGCGGGGAAGGATATTTATTTGAATTAGAGCGGCGAGGATATTTACAAGCAGGGTCATTCGTACCTGAGGTTGCACTAGATAATCCACAAGCATTAAAACAGACCTATCGTGATTATATGTTGGCTGGATCTGATGTCGTTTTAGCTTTTACATACAATGCGCACCGTGAAAAAATGCGCATTATAGGCAAGGAGGACCTGTTGGAACCATTGAACCGACAAGCGATTCGTCTAGCTAAGGACGTAGCAAAAGAACACCCGGAAGAAGAAGCGCTAGTAGCTGGTAACATTTCAAACACAAACTTGTTTAACCCTAAAGACCCACAGTCGATTGCAAGTGTGCGTAGCATGTTTGCTGAAATGGTCGGATGGTGCAAAGATGAAGGTGTGGACTTTGTAAATGGGGAAACCTTCTATTATTATGAAGAAGCAAAAATCGCTTTGGAGGAAATCACTAAACAAGGACTACCTGCTGTGATCACTTTTGGTCTGATGGGAGAAAATATCCTACGCGATGGATACACTGTTGAAGAAGCGTGCCGTTTGTTAGAAGAGGAAGGAGCGCTGGTTGTCGGAATGAACTGTTTTCGCGGACCGGTAACAATGCAGCCGTATGTAGAAAAAATCCGTCAAACGGTCGATGGTTATGTTGGAGCATTGCCGATTCCTTACCGAACATCGGAGGATCACCCTACCTTCTTCAATTTGCCTGACGGAGGCTGTTCTTGCAGTCTTCCAACCGATACAACCTTCCCAACGTCACTGGATCCACTCTATTGTAACCGTTATGAGTTAGCCAAGTGGGCAAAAGCAGCTCATGACATCGGCGTGAACTATATTGGCTTGTGTTGTGGAGCTTCCCCTAGCATGCTGCGGGAAGTTGTGGAAACTGTCGGACGTAGAGCTATAAATTCTACGTACTCACCAGATATGGAGAAACACTTTTTATTCGGAACTGATGATACGTTACAACCCCACATCACTTCTTATAAAGTGAAAGCATAGGGAGAAAAATCCTGTGATCGTGATTCGATCACAGGATTAATTTCTCTGATAATAAGATTTTAGCTTATATTTGACTTAGAGGTGCTCTTATGGGCATCAAATACTAACGGTTGAATTCAATCAAATTCCCATCTGGGTCGCTAACAAATACTTGATGCCAATCTGTTTGGTTAGTGGGTTTATTTAAAATTTCTACTTTATACTCCCTCATTCTTTCAATGAATTTTTCAATATTCCACACGCGAATAGCAAAATGTCCATCTCGGGAGTCGATGGTTCTCGTTCCCCTTAAAGTTTTTCCTTCATTATGTACAATTAAATGAATTTGTGTCGAGCCAACTTGATACCATACCCCAGGAAAATCAAAATCAGGACGGAGTTCACTTTCTTGAAAACCAAGTATCTTCCCGTAAAAATGCTTAGACTTTTCGATATCTTTAACGAGTAGAGACACATGGTGAATGCCTTCGTACATTAAATCAACTCCTTTAATAATGTTTTCAATACCCTATTATACATCTTAACATTTTCTTTCTTGCTCCTGGGAGATGCTGCAGGTTTGATAATGGATGAATGGAAAATGCATTTCTAAAAGGGCAATATAAGGGTATTCATGCTTATGAACACTTTATAGAGAAGTTGAAAGATATCAAAAATGAGTTTCAAAACATCCAGAAAGACCATAAGCAACATGCGTCAATTGTTGAAGAAAGAGTCCAAAATTTTGGGGGCGTGCCAGTAGATGATGAAGGTGTCGTTGGCTCTGTTCAAAATTTCATTAGTCAATGGACAATTCCTGACACAACGGAAGGAATTGTTGAGACCACGTTAAAGGGAGAAGATTACTATGGGATTGAAATTTCAGAAGAGATTGTTAAAGGGGATTTAGATCTAGAGAGTCATCAATTAATTAAAGAGATTTTGGATAAAGACAGACAGCACGTAGAAATGTTGAATTCGTATATTTATTAGGGAAACAAAACATTTTTTTAAAAATGGTATTTCGGGACATCCTCGTTTTAACAAAATAGAACGTTAAAAAAGTTGCTCCTTTAGTACCGTCTGTCACTTCTCCTATTCGACATCCACTTGTGCGACTATATGGTGAATCACATGAGCAATACTATTGACTGGAATTGAATCACTTAATCCAATGATAGTACGAGTACCCCATGTTAAAAAGTAGTTGAAGATTTACTCATAAAAATTCGTCTCATTTCTAGTTACTTGTTGATTTTTGTCGCTCGCAATTAAAAGAATGAGGCGAATTTTTTCTAGGACAAAGAAAAGGGCTGCCCCCAACAGTCTATTGAGACTTTTTGGACAACCCCGATTTCGTTAATAAAGAGGTTGTTGGTTCTGACAAGGTGGAAACCCATTAATATCCTGGATCATGAAAGCATCATATTGCTTTAAGGCGAACTGTGCTTGATACAAGTATTCAATTACAAGAATTTTGTTACCTGATATACCGCACAAAACACCTGATGTACCTTGCCCATTTGTTAATGAAATTCCTACAGGTTGACCTATTAAATATCTAACTTTTTGTTGCCAAGGCACTGCCATCACTCCTTCCAATATAATCATATTACATTAGAAGTAATGGGTGCCTGTATAGTTTAGCGTGTTGGAAACTTAAATTTTAAACGCATCCCCTAAGAGTTATTATTTTCAGTATAAAAATCTCCATTCCCTGTTTCCAGTTTTCAGGCTAACATCATCTTTCTCACTAACTGTAACAATCTAATAACTCTTTGTGACATCTCACGTTTGCTGTAGCTCCTAGTTTTGGCCAGCAGCACGATTAAACAAACCATCCATTTCCTCTCCCCCTCAATAACCGAACATTCGTTCTATTATATCAAAGCAGGTTTGTATGTATACATGAAATTTTTACAAAATAAAAAGCCCCACACCAATTTAATGATGTAAGGCTACACTACCTTATACCTGTATTTTATTAAAGTCGTCTCTAATTTCTCTATATCTTTTGTTTTGTATATGTAGTGTAAAAAGATATATTACCATAATTATCTCGATTTCTAAACTTTTTTGATTTTTACATTATAATACGAACGGGCAGGATTGTTGAAGACTCGATTTCTAGATATTTGGCACATTATTAAGAGGTGGTTACCTGTTTTATACTAATTATGGTAGAACATTGAACACTTAAAGATAAAGTAATTGAACTAAAAAAACAGAGATATAAGACTGAGCCAGCGTTCTGTGAATTATTAGGTATTTCTGGAGATCATTATGAAGACCTGGTTCAATATGGAATTGAGGAAGGGATTATAACAACGTATTGCTCAGATTTTTATAGGCTGCGTACGAACTTAAAGTGAAATATATCTTGATTTCAAGTCTTTAAGAAAAAGGACGATTGCCGCACAAGGTTATTGCCCTTTTTCTATTATAAAACAAAATTTATAAGGCATCTGCTTCGCTATATAAATCTTACTGTTGAATGTGAAATGATTCTCTGAGATATCCTGCCTTACTGGTACATCCAACCGTTAATAAGGTATTGAGCTGCAGTTGTTACTCGTTCTATACTTTCTTCTTGTGTTAGTTTTATTTTAGCAAAGCTACCTTGGTAATACATATGGGCAAACCCTTGGCTAATAGCGAGATGTGCTTCCATTAACTCGACAATCTCGCTCCACGTTGCATACGGTTTAGCTTCCTGAACTACCAACATAAGGAAATTGATCATTTCACGGCTACGTTCATAAAGTTTTGCAGAATGAACACCCTTTACTACAGCAAACAATTCAAAACCGACATTGTATTCAATCGCATACTGTACATATGCGCCGGCAGTCGAAGCCAGCCGATCAGTTGGGTTCTTTCCTGCTGCATTTACCGCAATTCGCATCCTTGATGTGAGCTCTGTTAGGTAAACGACTGCGGTTGCCACAAGTATACTTTCTCGGTCTGTAAAATGACGATAAGGGGCTCCAGAAGATACCCCTGCTTGTTTGGCTACCTTGGCAACTGAAAAACCTTCCAGTCCGACTTCTGCAATCAATTCAAGGGATGTACTGATAAGTGTTTTTCTCAGGTTACCGTGATGGTACTTCGGTCTATTGGTTGACATGTTTTCACTTCCTTGATATTTCTTAAATCTATTATAATATAATGTAATAGATATCTTACATTAAAAACTCATAAAAGGGATCCCTATATATGACTATTACCCTCATCACAGGCGGAAATAAGGGGCTTGGCTACGAACGGCCCGCCGGCTTACTGAACTCGGTCACAAGATCTACATTGGTGCGCGCAATGTAGATCGCGGTCAAAAAGCAGCCGATGAACTCGGTGCTCAGTTCGTGCTTCTAGATGTGACAAAAGATAATTCTTTCAGCGAGGCTACAGCTGAAATCTTAAAAAACGAAGGTCGTCTTGATGTTCTTATCAACAATGCGGGGATTACAGGTGCTTTTTTAGCCTGAAGATGTTACATCAGACGTAATGCGACAGATTTATGAAACAAACGTGTTTGGTACTGTCCGTGTGACAAATGCTTTTCTACCCTTGCTTAGAAAATCAGATGCACCTACTATCGTCAACGTTTCCAGTGGGTTAGGATCATTGGGAATGGTGACAAATCCTGATACTTTGGAGTCAAAGGTAAATGCTCTTGCCTACACTTCCTCAAAATTTGCTGTTACCATGCTCACTGTGCAATACGCGAAAGGATTGCCTGATATTCGTATCAATGCTGCAGATCCGGGAGCCACAGCTACCGATCTCAATGGACATGCCGGACACCAAACAGTACAAGAAGGAACGGATGCAATTGTAAACCTTGCTACCATTGGGAAGGAAGGACGGACCGACAGGCACATTCATTGATCGCACATCTAGCGACATTAAAGCAGAACTGACTGAACTTAACAAGCATGTTATATAGTCCTAAAACCTGCAAGAATGCAAATCGAAACGAGGATAGAATGTATGTTAACCATAAATAAATGTGATTTTGGAGAGGTCTCTCCAGAAAGGAGAACGAAATAAATGAAACTTTTTCTGATGAAAGTGGGCAAGGTGCGCCCACCACAAAAACATTCTAGTGAAGAACTCCCTGTACCTGCCTATTTAATAGAAACCGACTCAAATGAATACATTCTGATAGATACAGGCCTTTCTCAAAGTCTTGTTGGAAAGTATCGTCATACCCCCTATTTGCCTCACATCATGGATGAGCCCGATTATGTTGGGCATCAATTAGCCACTTTGGGGATAACACCACAGGACATTCGCTATGTGATTTGCACCCATTTTGACCCCGATCATGCGGGTAACCTGGCCTCATTTAAAAACTCTGAGATTGTGGTTCAGCGACGTCTATATCATGCTGCCATAAAAGGAGAAGTAGATCGCTTTAGGATGACTGAAGATCAATGGGGCGCCTCTGGAATTCGCTTTCTACTGTTGGATGGCGATACCGAGATTGTACCTGGGGTAACGCTTTTAGAAAGCAGCGGCCATGCTCCTGGTCATCAGTCCGTTCTTATCAATCTTCCACACACGGGCCCTGTATTGCTTGCTATCGATGCTATACCTTCTCAGAATCATACCGATCCTGCAACGCGGCCTATCGAACCATTTGATATCGATGAGTCACTTGTACGGGAAAGCACAAAAAAACTGAGCGGTATCAAGCAGTCTGAACACGTTGCACTAACAATTTATGGACACGACTTTGAACAATGGCAGAACCTACGACTTTCTCCTGATTTTTATGATTGAACGAGCATAATTTTTCACCAGTCCTCAATTTCTTATAGAAAAAGTACTTCAAAAAAGTTTATTGAAAACGGTTTGAATTTGAAATCCATAATGACTATTTAGTATATCAAATTGTGTGAATAACTTTATGACTTGATAATAGAAAAGGTTGTGTTTATAATAATTGACTGAGATTGGAATAAAAAAGTCTGGTCTTCATAAAGGATGAATTTCATGGAAAAGAAAACATTGCAATCAGAAGTAGCGAGCTACATAGGAAAGTTATTCAGGGATAACTTTGGAAAGGGGCCTACATCCGTATATGTCTCTATTGATGGTCCATATATCACGGTGTATCTTCGCGAGTTTTTAGCCCCTATGGAGCGCGTACTGGTTGGTCAGGATCATTATATGAAGGTAGAGGAGACACGAGACTTATTGATGACTGAACTTCTGCCCGAGATAAAAGCCACACTTAAACTTATGACCGGGCTAAAAGTCGACGAAATTTTCTATGACTGGTCTCTATCCGCCCACTCTGGTATGCTATTAGGTGTGCTTGCTAATGAGAATGAAGAAGATGAAGGTCTTCCTAACTACACAACCAAGGAAAAAATACATGAAGAGATTATCCGTGTAAGCGAACAGGCAGAAAAAGCACCGGAACATGTCGATTCATATATGTTGAATTCGCGTACACTCTTGATTGTTCGTGATGGTATTCTTGTCAGAATAGAAAAAGAGTTAATTCGCTCTGGATTTGGAGAGACATTAAAACTGACTAAACGAAAGCTTGAAAAAACACTATTAAGACAGTCCTACTGCGAAAGTATTTTAGATAAACAAGTTATCGATGTCTTTGCGGATTGGGACTTTCACAAAGATAAAAGCTATATACTTTTTATCCTAAAACCAAACTAAATACTAGGTAGAAATGAGCTAGACAAATAGAGCTGGACATAAGCCGAAAAGATATCACATCTTTTCGGCTTTTTTATTTTTTAAAGAAATAGATAGTTTTTGATAGGAGGAGACACAATGCCATTTACAATTATTGCTACAGATGCTAATAGATTTAGGGTTGAAATTGCTCAAAATGAAAAGGAGCTTTGTTTTCAAAGCTATGAAGAAGCCAAGTCTTTTCTGGATCATGTAAAAGAAGCTAATGTTTTACCAGAAAAATATGATTTTATCATAGAAGAAAGGTAAATATCACTCTATAAAGGTTTTAGTAAGGATCGTTCTAATAGGATTTACACATGTCATCCATTCGTCCTTAAAGTTTGGTTTATGGTTCCTTTTGAGCGAATATCAGATTAATTACATCACGATCAGGAAGGAGATATATACATGGTACTTGATTTATTACCTGTATCACTTAAAAAAATATTTACAAATGTCGAAAAGACAACGGAAAATGCAGATGACCCTTTGGTACATGCACATTATTTATATTGGTTTAGCCCTTTTCCTTGTTGCTGCAACTCTATTTATGGATCTAGTTGTAGATTTAGCGCCGTACGCCCAAGAACTCTTTCATTTTAGTGCTTCAGTTACGAGAACACTAGTAAGTACATTGATTGGAGGGATTTTAACACTAAGTGCTTTCACATTAAACTCTTTACTCGTTGTTCTAACTACATTCAGCGGCCAATTTTTACCTCGGATGCTGCTTAACTTTATTTCTGACAAGCAGACACAACATGCTCTTGGCATTTTCAATGGAAGCTTTATCTATGTACTCGTATTGTCCTGGTTTATCGGAAGTTCCGAAAAGGAAGTCTTTGTTACTGTGCCTATGGTAAAATGTCTAGATACAGTCTTTTAACATGGATTCAATAGTATTAATAAAATTAAATTTCGATGAATTAAGACAAAGAAGTATAAAATTATGGTCAGATAATCAGTTTAAACCTCTCTCTTAACCTGAATATGTTTAATCATCGTGGTGCTTTTAAGCAACTCAAAAATTCTATTGTCAGGTTTTTTCTTGTTTTTCTGGATCCCGGGTACCGGAATTCCTCTCTCATCCCTGGTATCCCCTTCTCACCCCGGTTTAAATAAAATTAAATATGGTTATATAGTATTAAATAGATGATAGGAGCAGGAAAGGTGAAGATATGAGCAAACCAACCAAAACGTTAGGATTAATCACAGCACCAGGATACCCGAATAAATTAGGAAAAGATTTAAAATGTGAACTGTCTGATTTGCTCAATTATTATGTGAGTGAGAGATACAATTGGAATATAGAATATATAGAGGATGCTCTAACTGGCGGAACGGCTAATTCACTGGAAGTGCTGGGGGCCACCTTAGATATAAAGAGCGATAAGGAATGGGATTTTGCGATCTCCCTCACTGATTTACCCTTATTTAAAGGAAAGAAACCGATTGTTGCCGAGGCTTTTGAGGACGAGAATGTCGCCTTGATCAGCCTTCCCGGTCTTGGGTCTATCCCCATGTACAAACGCATACGCGAATCGATTTTACAATTAGTTAATGAGATGTACTATGGAAGTTCAGATGAAGACCGAGAGCAGGCAGAACAGCGAATTCAGGCTAAAGACGATGACAAACACGAAGAATTGAAAAATAAAAAATCTACGAGACTGGTCGGAAAACGTGCATTTGAGATTCTGTCTCCTATTCAGCGAGAAACACCGGAAGAGCATGAATCTAAGGTCGATGTTCGCTTCACTATAAAGTCACGTGTGAGCGGTGCCTTACGAATTCTGTCAGGGATGGTGCGTGCTAACCGTCCGTGGGCTATGTTTCCAGCTTTTATGAAGATCATCATCATTGCGTTTACTACGGGTTCGTACGCCCTTGTTTTTCCGACGTTATGGAAGCTCAGTAATGATTACAGCACATGGCGTATGTTCATACTTTCGATCACTTCTATATTGGCCATGGTCGTTTGGGTCATTCTGGCGCACCGGTTATGGGAAAGAAAGGCTGATGGAAAATCCGATTATATAAGAAAGTTATACAATGCCGCGACTTTTTTCACACTTTTTTGTACGGTCACTATGTATTATCTGATATTATTTCTCCTGTTTTCTGTCGCTGTTATCGTCCTTATTCCAATAGGTATGCTCGAATCTCAGTTATCCGGAAGTATAGGGTATATCAACTACTTCTACATTGCTTGGACAGCAACAAGTATCTCTACCATCATCGGCGCGCTAGGGTCTGCCCTTGAAAATGAAGAGGTCGTCCTGGCTTCCACTTATGGCTACCGCCAGCGTCAGCGTTATGAAAAGATTAAGGATTTAAAAGAAGAGAGGAAAGAAGCGGAGGAAGAGAAAAAAGAGGCAGTTCAGGAAAAGAAAGAAGCAGCTCAAGAGAAAAGAAGCTGAAGAAAAGCAAGCTTAAACTAAGCCCTGCCTTGGAATAATGAATGGAAAAAACTGCTGGTGTTCGTGGGCTTAAAAAGAAATTAGAAGATAAAAATAAAGTAAATCGTTTTTTGAAAAATAGACTATTTATTCCTTAAACGGAGCGCAATTTTGAAATAAGGCTTGCGCTCTTTCTTTGTAAAAAGTGGCGCGTTCTGAATAAGATCTGATGAATCGAATGATTTATTATTCAAGTAATACGCAGGTTTCCTTAAAAGAGGGAAACCTGATGTGCTAGTAAAACATAAAATTTCTTATTTGGGGAAAATTAATCTTAAAGAACGGAGGGATTTCGCATGGAAATCAATCATAATCCAAATTTGACATCTGCAGAATTATCATCACTTTGGGGAGCTTATCAGAATGACACGTTAGGAAAATGTACGATATCGTATCTCTTAGAAACGACGGAGGATGATGATGTACGCGCTGTATTAGCCTATGGGTTAGAATTGGCTGAAAAGCATATTCAAGTTTTAACGAATATTTTTCATAAAGAAAAGCTTCCTGTCCCACAAGGATTCGGGGAACAGGATGTTAACTTACAATCCCCACGTCTGTTTTCAGATCCGTTTATGCTTCTATATATCCAGCAGATGGGCGCGTTGGGTTTAAACACCTACAGTATCGCCTTGCCTAACGCTGCCAGAAATGATATTCGGGACTATTTTACGCACTGCATACAGTCATCGTCAGAACTGTTTAACCGAGCAACGGAAGTCATGCAGACTAAAGGGATTTTTATTCGTCCTCCTTATATTCCTTATCCTCAACAAGTTGATTTCATTCATAGCAAGCAATTTTTAGCCGGATGGCTGGGTGAGCAACGTCCGTTGTCTTCCGTTGAAATTTCCTTTCTGTTTTTTAATTTGCAGCGAAATGTATTAGGAAGGGGATTAATTACGGGGTTTAGTCAAGTAGCCAATGATAAGAAAGTCCGTAATTATATGCTCCGTGGTGCTGAAATAGCAGCCCATCATAGTAAGGTTGTATCTAAATTTCTAGATGAAAGCAATCTAATGACTCCAAGTACATCCGATGCCATGCCGACCGAATCAAAGGTATCTCCATTCTCGGATAAACTGATGATGCTACATATTACAGCCTTAAACAGTTCTTCAATCGGTTATTATGGATCAAGTGCAGGAGCTTCTCCGAGAAAAGATGTTGCAGGGGCGTATGTACGCATGATGGCGGAAGTAGGCGAGTATGCTTCGGAGGGTTCGAAGTTAATGATTAAGAAGGGATGGCTTGAGAAACCGCCAATGGCCCCCGACCGAAAAGACTTGGCAAAAGGGTAGAATGATCAGGAAGGGATAATTGGATTGTCACGTTCCATGGGGAATGATTACTTAATAGATCAAGAAGTATGGGATAGAAAAAGGGGCTTGGAATCCAAGCTCCTTTTGTGAACTATAATGTGAAATATTTGTGTTTTAGGACTTCTTGCTTTGTAGTTCCAAATAAAATATTTACTCGTAGTTATCATCCCAGGCATCGAACAAAATTCCAGGTTCATATCTACCTACCGAATGGGTAACCTAAGATTACTGATGCCTTCATGGCAAGTATTTTAAGGCGGTGTTCAAATGCATATTCTCATAGTTGTTTGGGCAATATTAGCTGCATGGCGTTGGGCAGATTGGAGTCGATTTCACGACTTTCATGCGACTATTATCTATATGTCGGCTATGGATTTACTATACTTCTTATTAACTGTCGATTACCATTTATGGACGGTGCAATCCAATTTAGGATTCCCCCAAACTGTAGTAGCCTTGTTTTACACTTTTATTGTTTTCCCATGTACGGTAATTCTCTTCCTATCAAATTACCCTCATAAGCTTGGAAAACAAGTCCTGCATATTGGAAAATGGGTCATTATTTACATAGGGATTGAATGGATCGGCTACCTAAATGGCAGTATTTATTATGAACATGGTTGGTCATTGGGGTGGTCGTTCTTATTTGTGATCATAATGTTTCCTATGTTACGGCTCCATTATAAGCAACCTATTCTGGCCTATCTCGCTTCAGTTATCATTATTAGCTTTCTAATTTCCTCGTTTGATGTCCCCTGGATGGGTTTTTAATTAAATGTCGTTATAAGGAGGTTTTTTATGGTGGAGATTATATTATTATGGATCTTCTATATATTAGGGGCGACGCTCTTACTGTTTTCTTTAAAAAAGCCCCCACGTAGAAACTGGCTGTTAATTTATTTTACGACTGCTTATTTTGCTGTTTTTTTGGGAAACTTAATCGTTGAATATCATTTTCTAACATTTCCTGTGACATTATTTAAACACCTTGACGGAAGTGTTCTTTTTGAGTTTCTGCTATTCCCAGTTATTTGTATTTATTATTACCAAACAACTTATCATTCCGCTATTTTCGGGATCGTTTGGCAGGCAGCAGTATATAGTGGAGCTTTGACCATTGTTGAGTCTTTTTTAGAAATGTACACTGATCTAATCAAATACCTTCAATGGGATTGGTACTATACTTGGATAAGCGTGTTCATTTTTATGGTCATTGTTCGTTCTTCTATGGGGCTGCTCAATAATAGACCCTAGTTTGCTTCTATGGAACATAGAAGCCGATAAAAATGTATGAAGAGTATCAGAAGGATCCTGCAAGTAAAGAAGTTTTAGATGTATCACAACAACTAGATATAGCCCAAATAATTATCAAAAAACAGTAAAGAAAAGCCGCATCCATTAAGGTGAGGCTTTTTTACGTTGCCATATCAAATTGTTGATCGTAAGAACCTAACTTTATCCAGACTCTTTCCCTTTCGAGAAACTCGGGTAATGGGATCTTAATGAAGAGATGTCCGATTGAAGGACTTTTCGATAGCAGAATGGCGTGGCCATGTATTGAACAATAATCCCTGTGAATCAATCATTCCCGATAATCCATCTAAATTTGTATAGTGATAAAGATATTCTATGTCTTCAAGCAAGTATTTTTTATATGTATTATATATATATTGAGAAATACCAATAAAGGTCGGGGTATCCTCAATTTATTTTTCTCTAGAGAAGTTGGACAATTTAAACACACCCCATATTATGGAAGTTTACGTATTTAAAATTATAAAAGTTAGATTGTAGTAAAGATACCATAAAGAACAATACATGAAAAAAATCCTGCCCCAATTCTGCACCAAAAGCCACTTTTGGACTAATACAGCCTCAAACCATTCATAACAAGAAAAACGCTGAATCCCTTGATATACAAGAGGTTCAGCGTTTTGTTAATTAGTGTCCCAGGCAGGATTCGAACCTGCGACCCACAGCTTAGAAGGCTGTTGCTCTATCCAGCTGAGCTACTGGGACATAGTTATTCAAATTAATACAAGAATCAATCTACTTCAGTATAACCTGTCGCCCTGATTCTTTGAGGATTATCCAAGATGTTTTGGAATCGATACGTTGATGTTTCGCTTCGAAGCATATTCGTTCATGCTCTATCCAGCTAAGCTACTGGGAGGATATATGTAAATTATTATGGAGCGGATGAAGGGAATCGAACCCTCATCATCAGCTTGGAAGGCTGAGGTTTTACCACTAAACTACACCCGCATAACTATGTAAAATTCCAAACCGCCCGCTTTTTTCGGACAAGATTAATTATAGTAAATACTGGTCTCTTTGTCAACAACTCTGCAGCAAAGAATTACTTCTTTGCTGCTAGAGATGTTTCCATCCTCAGATCCGACAAAGCCTCCCCATTAACCTGATAATACTGAACTTGTATGTTATCAAGGGTATCCCATTCTAAAACCGCATAGGTTGGTTCTTCACGGTCTCTAGGGAGTCTCGCACTTCCAGGGTTTATGAACAATTTTTCATTCACCTTTTCTACTCCTGCCATGTGTGAATGGCCAAAACAGGCTATTTGTGCTCCGACTTCATCAGCCCGGTAGGATAAAGGCATTAATGTTGATTTTATTTGATGTAAATGACCATGAACAACAAGAATTGTAAGACCGCCTACTTTTACGACTTGCTCATTCTCCATGTCTACTTCAAAGTCACAGTTCCCTTTTGCATAGAAAAAGTCCTTTAATTCTTCTGAATGATAACCCAACTCAGAATCGCCACAATGAATCATAGCATTGACTTCATGCTGGTGACGCTGCTTTATTTTACTAACTTCGTCTGTAAGCCCGTGCGTATCACTAACAATCAGTACTTTTGGCAAAAATAATCACCTCATTACGTTAGATCTTGTAACCATTTTTCTATTTCCAGGATAGCATGCTTTCGGTGACTGATCGAATTTTTCTCTTCAGATGTATGCTCGGCCATTGTCCGGTCCGAGTGTAGGGGGACGAAAATAGGATCATAACCAAAGCCACCTTCACCTTTTGGCTGGCGTGCAATTGTCCCCTCACAAGTCCCTCTCACAGTAAATGTATTTCGTCCAGGACGCGCCACAGCAACTGCACATACAAAACGTGCTGTACGTTGTTCATCGGGAACGCCATCTAATTCACGAAGTGCTTTTTCAAGGTTCTTCTGATCATTTTTATCTTCTCCTGCATAGCGAGCCGAATAGATGCCAGGTGCTCCATCTAATGCATCAATTTCAAGACCCGAGTCATCAGCAACGACAGGAATTTCGAATTTCGCTGCGATGGCCTCTGCTTTAATAGTCGCATTCTCTTCGAAGGTTACTCCGTTTTCTGCAATATCATCAATCCTCTGATCAAAATCAAGCAATGACTTAACGGATATTTGATACTTAGAAAACATCTCTCTAAACTCTGTAACTTTGCCAGCATTCTTTGTCGCAATTACTAGTTGTTTCATAAGATTATTTCTCCTTAACAGCTGACGACTTATCAATAACCTCAGCCCATTTGCCAATTGCATCTTTTTGTAAATGTGTAAGCTCAGTTACACCTTCTTGTGCTAGGGATAACATCTTCTGCAGCTGTTGCATTGAAAAAGTGGCTTCTTCCCCCGTGCCTTGCAGCTCAACGAATTCTCCTTGACCTGTCATCACGACATTCATATCGACATCGGCCTTGCTATCCTCTTCGTAACAAAGGTCTAAGATTTCTTTTCCGTCTGGAAGGACACCGACAGAAATAGCTGTTAAAAAGTCCGTAACAGGGAGTTTTTTCAGCACACCATTATCTACTAATTTTCCAAAAGCAAGGACTACCGCAACAAAAGCTCCTGTAATCGATGCTGTTCTCGTACCACCATCGGCTTGAATCACATCACAATCAACCCAAAGTGTACGTTCGCCAATGCTATCCAGGTCCACTACAGCTCGTAAAGCACGACCAATCAAACGCTGTATTTCCATTGTTCTTCCTGATACTTTTCCTTTTGAGGATTCGCGAATGTTCCGTTGCTGGGTCGCGCGTGGCAGCATCGCATACTCTGCGGTAATCCATCCTTTTCCTTGGCCGCGTAGAAAAGGGGGGACTCGTTCCTCAACACTTGCATTACAAATCACTTTCGTATCTCCAAAACTTATAAGTACAGACCCCTCTGGGTGTTTCACATAATCTGTTTCAATGGTAACTTTTCTTAATTCATTGACCTGGCGATCGCTTCTCATCGTCAATGTCCTCCCTTTCGTTCACTCATATATACCTTGCTCATCTTAACATAAAAAAATGCCGAGAAACAGATAACACTTACTTGTCCCTTATGTAAAAAATGAGCCACTATGACTTTATAGTGGCCCATCATCTCTATTTTATAAACTCTCCGGTTCACTAGCTCCATTAATATCAGATCGTGTGACTGGTTCAGCTAGCGGCTCGCCCGCCTCGTTCAGCACTTGCTCCACACCTTCTACTTTCACTTCAACAGCTTCAACCTCTTTCATGTTTGTCAAACTCATTACGAGGCTGGCAAGGGCTGGTTCAGCTACTGCTTTTGGTTCTTGTCCATTTAGCAGACCCTCACTGAATGTTACACTTAAGACTCCATCTGTAAGTTCTGCACTAGTTACTTCCGCTTCTTTGTTGAATGGTTGCTGTAAAGATGATCCAAGTTCTGGACCTTCAAGGAGCGTTTGTACTAAAGAGGTGTACAGTTCACCTTCCGCATCCACCCTCGTTGTTACAGGGACTTGATATACTTCCTGTCCACTTTGCTGGGAAGGATAATAAACAGTGACCGCTTTACTGCTAACAACATCTGTATTGTTACCAACATGAACATTGATCCCGTCTGAACGGGAGACTCCTTTAGAGATAGGAGTCCCGCTCACAGGCATTTCCTTAAGTTCATGACCATTAATCCACAATTTCATTCGATCGACATTATCAAACTGGGTTACCGTATAAGTCATCGCTTCCAAAATCTTTTGTTCTTCATTTGCTTGATAATTTTTAAATTCTTTGGAAACATCAACTACCATCGTCCCATTATCTTTTAAATTCATTCCAAGAATCTGAGTACCTGCAGGAAGAACCGCTTCAAAACCTGTTGGTAATAAGTTCGATATTGGCCCATCTTTAACTAAATACTCAAGTGACTGGGTAGCAACTTCTTTAGAAGCTGGCAATTCTACCGTTTGTGGAACGACCATCCCATTAGAATCAATAAGGAACAGTTCCCTTGCAACCGTTTCTGAAGCCGCTTCCTCCCCTTCCATACCTTCCTCTACCTCAGCACTTTCTTCTCCACTTCCTTTCTCAGGAGCTGGCTCCTCTGTATTTGTTTCAGGATTTGCCGCCGTTTCTTCTTCTGGCGGAGCATCAATCTCCTCCAATGATTGCTCCCCTTCAAATAAACAACCCGACAGCAATCCTGTACTTAGTAATACAGCAATCGATAAGGGTTTAATACCGCATGTTTTCATGCTATTCCCTCCCATGATAGTTTGTACTATCATATATACGAGCCACATTTCCGTTTAGACCTAGATTTTTAAGATCCAAAGAAAAAAGCTCTGCACTATTTAGCAGAGCTTTCGAATTGTTCTAGTTCTACAAGTTTCAAAATTTTAATTGGTTCCTCAAACCAACTGTTCGCTACCAACCTGAATTTTTCCATATCACCAGTCGTATAGAACTCATGGACAGGCACTGTATCTCCCTGTGATAAACCATCATGATAGGCTAATATCAAACTAGCCTCACTAGCTGTTTCCTCACCGGAACTTATCACCTGGATATGGCTACCCATTTCCTTTTGAACTAACTCTTTGATTAGAGGATAATGAGTACATCCTAGAATAAGTGTATCTATATGGTTCATTTGTTTTAAGGGCTCAAGAGTAGAAGCTACGATTCTCTCCGTCTCCGGTCCATGAAGAATCCCATTCTCAACCATAGGCACAAATGGAGGACAGGCTAGTCCATTCACGCGAATAGAGTGATCAATCGACTTGAGTGCTTCTGGGTAAGCCTGACTTTTTATAGTGCCTTCCGTACCTATAACACCGATACGTTTATTTTTACTGTTTTTTATCGCCGCACGCGCCCCTGGGTCGATCACTCCGATCACAGGTATTGATAACGCAGATTGAAGCTCATTCAGCGTGTAAGCTGTCGCTGTGTTACAAGCGATCACAAGCATCTTAATATCTCTACGTAGTAAGTAGTGTACCATTTGCCATGTAAAGTCTTTAACTTGTTCCTTTTCTCTCGGTCCATAAGGGCACCTTAACGTATCACCCAAATAAATGAATTTTTCCTTGGGAAGCTGACGCATTAGTTCGCGTCCAACAGTTAAGCCCCTACTCCTGAATCTATAACTCCTATCGGCTGTTCCACGAATACCCCTCATTTCTGTTTCTACTTCGATGTATCACGCATATTTTCATGAAGTACATGTAATAAATGGTTAAGTTTATGAACCTCTTCCTTTGGTACACCGCTAAGTACCTCTTCTAAATAGTGCTGACGCTTTTCAATCACCTCATGAATTATTTGCCTTCCTTTTTCCAAAACGTGTGTACGAACGACACGTCGATCTTTCGGATCACGAATCCGCTCGACCAATTCATTCTTCTCCATTCGGTCAACTAAGTCTGTTGTCGTACTGCAGGCCAGGTGAATATGGCTTGAGAGCTCGCCTATCGTCAAATCACCTTTATCAAGTAACCATTGCAACGCGACGAATTGAGGAGCAGTAATGGGATAATGGTTTAAAATTTCCCGCCCCTTTTGTTTAATGATCCCTGATATGTATCGTAATTCCTTTTCAACATCTGCAATGGTTGATGTCGTCTGGGACTCTTCCATATTCAGCCCTCCTAACGAAATAATTTATATCTACCATTCTCGCGGTTTTATTAAAAAAATTCAAGATATCTATATTCATACTAGACATCAATGGTCACCCTGCAAATGAAAAAACCTTTCAGGTATGGAGTAAAACGAATTATCCAGTACCTGAAAGGACCCACCATTTCTGATGCCAACACAGTTATCTTTAGAGTTCAAGCTCACCCATCCGTAATAATTCGACTACGGCTTGAGATCTCCCTTTCACCCCAAGCTTCTGCATTGCATTTGAAATGTGTACCCTTAGCGAACCCTTAACATTAATTCGACCAATATCATCCAATTAGATAGGTAACCTCAACATCACCGTTTTGGAATATGTCAATGTGGTCAATGATCTCTTTGAATACACGATTCAAATCTTGATCTCTGTTATTTAAAGAATTGAATGCTTCCCTGATATTTTTAATTTCGACTTCACTTGTTTCATCCTTATTATACATATAAATTTCATCTTGGTACTTTTGCAGTTCATTTTCAAATGCTGATTTTCGCTTCATATATTCCTCTTTATCCAACATTTCATTTAGGTACATATCAACTAGGCGACTTTTTTTCGATTCAATTTGTTTGATTTGATTTTCGAGGTTTTTAACTTTTTTTACCCTGTTTTTACCAAAGCTATTCTCAAAATCAAGCTCAATGTCCTCCCACTTTTTTAATAGTAAATTTAAAACAAACTCTCTGAAGTCTTCATATCTTATGGGAACATGGTTTACACACGCGGAGTTACCAGCCCTGCGATAGGCGCTACACTTTAAATATTTCCAGGTCGTTTTATGACCATCGCTTTTTCTACGCTTATAAGAAAGCATTGTAACCATATTCGAACCACATTCTTTGCACTTAAGTAAGCCTCTGAATTCATTCCATTCTGATATTTTTGTGTTATACCTTTTTTTATCTTTGTTATTTGCCTTCCCCCATTGTTCCTTAGATATTATAGCTGGATGATGATCTTCGAATACTATCCATTTTTCTTTTGGGTTTTGGATTTGTTTCTTCTTACCGTCAACTTTAATATGCGCATATCTATTAAGAATGAAAGTTCCACATGTAATAGGATTTTGAATAATCCTTTGTACAGTTGTAACCCCCCAGTAATCCTTGGTTTTAGGTTTCAATATAGAACCATCCTTTACCCCCTCATTTAATTTGTTCGTTATAGATTTAAAGCCAATGTTATCTATTGTGTACCAATCAAATATTTGTTTAATTACTGAAGCTTGTTTCTCATTTACTTTCAGTTTATGGTCTACACGGTCATAACCATAAGGAACCTTCCCAATATGATGACCTCGCCTAACCTTAGCAGCTAACGAGGCACTTATCGAAACAGATAGTGTTTTAGGGTATTGAGCAGCAAACATGGAGTACATTTCAAATTTCATATCGTTTTTACCTTCATAGTAACTATCATAATCCTCTTCAATTGTGACAACACGAACACCGTGCCCAATTAGTACTTCTTTAATTTCCAGAGCATCTTTTAAATCACGAGCCAAACGGTGAATAGACTTAAATATAACCATTTTTATTTCTCGATTTCGAGCTTTACTTAATATTAATTGCATAGCTCGGCGCTCTAAAAATAATGTTCCACTTAGTCCATCATCTTTTAAAACAGCATCATCATTCCACTCAAAGTTATTCTTATCTAGCCAATATCTACATATATCAATCTGATTTGGGACAGAATCTTTCTGCTCGTCTTTATCAGTAGATACTCGAACATACATTAAGTAAGGATAATCTTCGTATTTAGTAATCTCTTTTTGGCTATTGTTATTAAGATCCACTTCCCCACTCCTCTCAGTGCACACCTTAATTTTACATTGAGGATGTGTAGACTTATATTACTTAGAAAATACACTTAATTTAAATTTATGATCGATTACATTATAATATAATTCAATCGATATGGGAACAAATGTTCCTAAACCTATTTTATTACATCTTTATACAGATGCAAAAAAGCTCTTGCTAATTGCAAGAGCCTTTTTGGTATGTGATTTTATTCAGTTGTCTTACCTGAATTTGTTTATTTTAAATTGACACAAAATTCAATTTTATTGATTAGACAAGGATTAAAATAAACATCTGAAAGGATAGTGAATAAGTTACTAATATATGGAATATCGAGGAGATAATTATAAATACATTACAAGGTCACAATTCAGATATAAATTGTGAATTTAACAACAATCTAAACTGCACCTATGAATTATAATGTATCAACAAATCTTCTAGAAAGCTAATTTAATAAGGAAGTTGGCTTTTGTTGTTAAACAGGATAAAATTATCCCCCAAGACAAAAAAAGGGGTCAATGTATAATGCTGATTTTAAAATTATCTTATTTTACTGCTTCTTTAAGGCTTTTTCCTGGCTTGAATCCGGGTGCCTTACTTGCTGCTATTTCTATTTCCTCACCTGTTTGCGGGTTACGACCTTTACGTGCTGACCTTTCCTTTACTTCAAAGTTACCAAAACCTAGTATTTGAACACTATTTTCGTTTGAAAGTGCTTCTGTAATAGATTCCAAAATAGAATCCACGGCTTTACCTGCATTCTTCTTTGATAGCTCAGAATCCTCAGCAACTTTATTAACTAATTCTGTTTTGTTCATAAATTATCTCTCCTTCTTTAAGAATAACGTACTCTTCTTTCTACCATATATATCCGAAGTTATCAAAGGAAAGAAGGATTTTCAAATATATACTTCTGACCCTTTGTTGGTATCTCCGGATTGACTAACCTTCCATCTATGAAATGGGTACGTGTGGGGCTATCTATTGAAACTCTCTATTACACTATTATAAATTTGATGATACATTTCCCTGCCCAAAGATTCATAAGCTGGGATTATAGTAGTAGCCCTTGCTCTTCTGGCATGTTCCGATTGCTTCGCTGTGAGAATTTCAGTAGGGATCTTTATACTTGGATTAGCAATCTTTGCAGCAATCGTGATCACAATACTATACCGATCTACTTCTAATTCCCCTTTCGATGAGTCAGAAGTAATGACAATAGCTTTAGCCTGTTGGATATGTGCCTTTGATAAAACTTCCTGGCTAGACGCATCTCCTTTTCCGTTCGATAAATAACAAACACAGCAAATAATGAGGCCATATTGACAAGCATTTCAAAACTTATTCCTTCCATCTTAATTCCAAAAAGGTGTTCTACAATAACTAAATGGCCACTTTGGCCTTTACCTTATTTACCCCTAGTTGCTGTAGCCCCATCAGAATACCGACGGGCTTTACCGGTTCCCTCTTCCGCATGTTTGCCCATATAACCACTAAACATGACTAAAATCGGTACATAACAAATACTCAAATTCCGCTAACAAAACCAATAAGTACGAGAAAGGTGCCACAGCCTCCAGTCCGGCTAACTGTTCATAAATCGTATTCAAAGCTGAACCTCCTTCACGTCACTAACTTGATAACCAAGATCGGTAATACATTGTTTAATTTCCTTGGTTGATACAACCTTTGGCTGATAGACCACGGTTGCGCGATCCTGTTCAAGATTGACATGGGAGGATTGAACACCATCAGTTTCCTCCAACGCAGCTGCGACCGCAGCTTGACAGCTCGTTCAGAATAAACCTAGACCTGTCAAAGCGACTTTTTTCTCACCGGGATTGCCGGAAAGCGCAGCTTCCTGATAAAGCGATTTGACCACCGTTACTTAATGTCACATTTTCCGTTTCAGTTGCTTCTTTATCAGCCTCCCAATTCACTGAGGGATAGGCGACCACAACAGCAACAATGGCTAACGCTATAGACGGCATGTTTTTTCATGTCATCGTTTCCTCAATTTTATGGCGAAGCACTTTTTCTTTCGGAGGCTGGAGAAAACCACTTCTCCGTCGATGACAATCGCACCCGAAGTCATCACACCTAGAGATTCTATGCGTTCTGGCTCTTCCAAAGAGTCAATTTCACCAAATTGTACACTCGGAAAATCTTTAGGACGTCTTGAACACGCTTTTTTGTTGCTTCACAACTTTTGCAACCGGGCACACCGGAAGTAACGACCTCTATCTTCATTGGTCTCGCTCCTCACTCTGAATATTTATGGAAAACTTTCATGGTTTCATCGTCCGTGCGTTCTACGATCTCCTGATCATCAGACTGCTTACTTTACAGGTCCCTTCATACATGATCCCTTTTACGTCACATTAGGAGCCCTTTTTCCCGTTGTTTTATTTCCACCTTTTTATACGCTAAAACTGAACTAAACAGAAATACACATGTAACCAATGAACCTAACGGCAACATCGCTACCACTTTATCTGGAAAGATAAACGGGAGCAATGGAAAAGCGTACACTGCTGGGATACGGACACCAACAATCCGCAACAGAATGCACATTAATATCATATTTATCAACGTTATCAATATCCACGAATCAAAAGCGAAGTACAACAGCGTGCCGACAGTCGCAGAGATGGTCAATACAAGACTTTGCTTAAAAGCTACTTTCCCATTGTACATAGGCTTCTGAAGTGATTCATAAACAACGACAAGAATAGGTGGGATTGCCGCTAGTTGGGGATAGCCAACGGCCCAAGTTAAACCAATCCATACGAAATTCAACGCTAAAAACACGACCATGTACTTGTACTGTATCTTCACCTTCTTTTCAAGACCGTTATTTAATCTAAATAGTAGAACCCCAAGCATCAATATGAAAGTAAGAATGAAAGTCGATATAATAAATGACCATCCGTCTACATCTATAACCACTGGCAGTAAGCCTGTTGCAATAGATGGTGCCAGATTCGATCGAATGAGACGCAGTAAGAGCATCAAAAGCACAAGGGTGATACCTACTTTTCCTACATAAGAAATGGGTAATAGATTAACCATAAAGCCAATGACAGCAGTGAAGGACGGGGCAAAAAGAACCTTCGATGGTTGCCTGATCCATCCAGGTTCTCGATATACCCACATGGCAATCGCCATTGCAGCAAGTTCCGGCAAAATAATTTGATGATTATTTAACATGAGCGAAGCCGTAATCATCGTGATAATAAATGTAATGGCAATGACATATGAAATAATTGTTACATTCTTTGATACCGCCTTATTCATGGACAACTCTCCTTTCTTGCATAATAATGGCAAGGGTGAAAATCTCACCCTTGCCATTCGTTATTTATTGACCTAAGCCAGCTGCTTTTAACGCATCGGTGTCGATGCCGTTGTTGCTGACCAATTTCCCATTGATTGCAACGGCAGGAACAGATTTCATACCATACTCTTTCGCTTTTGCTTCACATTCGAGTGTGTCGCATTTTTTATTTAAATCATAAACCACTACTTCGCAATTATCACAAGCTAAATCTTTCACTTCTTGCACAGCACCCTCACAAACACTACAACCCGCCGTAAATACTTCTACTAATCGTTTAGCCATTTCTAATTCACTCCTTTAAAATTTTTAATAATTGGACATTCATTTTTTGATATCCCAGAACCAGGGCACTTTTCTGCCAAGTCTTCAAGCAATATTTTCATTTTGTGTAGATCATGAATTTTCGCTTCAATCTCTTTCATTTTACTTGTTGCAAAATCGTGCATTTCCTCAGAACGAAACTTTTCATCATTTGAAGCAGCTAAAAGGTTTTTAATTTCTTCGAGAGTAAACCCTAAATCCTGCGTTCGCTTGATAAATTTAATATCTTCCACGACTTCTAGAGGAAACTTCCTGTAACCTGATTCCGTTCGAGGAGGCTCAGAAATCAATCCACGCCTTTCATAATATCGAATGGTTTCAATATTGACATTTGCTTCTTTGGCTACTTGGCTTATTGTTAATCCTTCCACTTCATCCCCTCCTCAGTTATTAGTATGGACTCCGTACTATGGTACAGGGTCAATAATAAATTTTATCATTTTTTATCAATTAGGCATTATTCCATTAAATGGCCGTTCGCATTGTTGAAGATACTCTTTCACACATAAAATCCATATACTTATCAATAACGTTCGTTTTTGATACAAGAATCTGATGAAAAGAATTTACCTATCAATTTATAATTTAAATTGTGCGGTTTTAATATTTATTTTGCACAAACAAAAAATAGAGGATCATCCATATTAAACAAAACTAATGGATGATTCTTTTATATTTCTTTAACAAAAGATCAGGGTATAACCCGCGCAAAAAATGCCCCATTTCAAATCGTGAAATGGGGCTCCCGTTTTTGCATCATCTATTTATCATCTTATACAGTCTACTAACAGGGATATTATTTATTGGCAGCTTTGTCCATGCATGCAACAAGCTTAGATTCAATATCTTCTGCAAATGCTTGTAATGATTCATCCCCCGTTAGCTCAATGAGTGTTGTTGGCTTAGGCATCCCAATTTTTGTTTTTCCTTGCTCTTCATACACAACAATTTTACAAGGAAGAAAGTAACCGACCATATAGTTTTGTGTTAAAACCTCTTTTGCCGCCTCTGGATTACAAACTTCAAGAACTCTATAGTTCTGATCGTAATCGAATCCCTTTTTCTCCAGAGTATCTTTAATATCGAAATCCCAAAGAACGCCAAACTTTTCCTGTTTCAGTACCTCTTCCAATACCTTTACTGATTCCTCAACTGTTTGATTGGCTTCCACTGTATAATGAAACATTAAACTGTCCCCTTTCTGATACTTTGTCATAAAGTCCTCTTTAACCTAACCTCTTAAACTCGTTTTGCCTTAATGGCATAATGACTTGAATAAAGTTGAAAGACTGTTGTTTCGAATCCCTGTGCTTGTAAGGTCTCAGCCAATTCCCCTGAAGGAATTTTTTCATGGATTGGGGGACCATCATCTGTTTCAATCGCTTCCCACTCGATAAACAAAACAATTCCACCTGGTTTTAAAATTCGCCTAATTTCAGTTAAAGCATTCTCAATACTCGGAACTTCATGAATAACCAAGGAGACCATCACTTTATCAACCGATTGTGAGTCAATTGGGATATGTTCTAAATCACTAATGAGATAATCAATATTATTAACCCGGGCTTCTGCTGCCCTATTCTTTAACATATCAATCATTTCAGGCTCAATATCCACGGCATAGACAGGTTCTTTCGTATGCCCGGCCATAGGTATAGTGAAATAACCATTTCCAGCTCCCAGATCGGCAATAACGTCACGTTTACTTAACTCCAGCATATCCATGATCTGTTTATAGGGTAATTGTTGTTGTCTGTCCTCGCTTAACAATTTATCAGCCTTTTCAGGATTAAATCGGTGTCCTCCCACTCTACTCACTTCTCCAATCTATCACTTTTATCGTGTCTAATTTCCTGTTATAATACCAAGTATACGGATAAGCTTTACAATATTCTTTGTGAAGGGGGTTTAATAAATGACTATAAAGAATCTTTTTAAAGAAAAATGCCCTCAATGCAAAGAACATTTAACAGTAAATCGAACAAGTTTACTCTCTAGCCAAGTGGTTAAATTCTGCCCTAAGGGGCATTACGAAAAAGAATATCATCCTGCCCTTGAATCCTATATTGAGACCGTTCAAGATTAATATAGGATGTCAAACCAGATTTTAATGGTTGTAGCAAAAATTAATAATGCCAATATTCCTTGCAAATACCTGCTATTGATTTTTTTACCTAAAGTTGCTCCTAACGGTGAGGCAATTAAACTAGCTACCACCATAACAAGGGCCGGAACAAACGGAACTTGCCCTGTCGCTATTTTCCCTGTTGTGGCACCAATGGATGAAATAAACGTTACAGCTAATGAAGTCGCAATGGTTACTCTGGTTGGGATTTTTAATATGACTAACATGATAGGAACAAGAAGAAAGGCCCCTCCTGCACCAACAATGCCTGCACCAAGCCCGACAAAAAAGGTCAGAACAGCTGCCACTATTTTGTTATAATGAAGGTCTTCATGATCGGCTTTATCTATGCCTTTTTTGGGGATGAACATCATTACACTAGCGAGGATTGCCAATAGCCCATATACAAGGTTGATACCTTCTTCCGTTAGGAGTCGTGACCCAATTCCCCCGATTAAACTTCCAATTAATATGCTGATCCCCATGGTTATAATTAAACTCCTGTTTAAATATCCGCCTTTTCGGTAGACCCAAACACCAGATAATGTCGCAAAAAACACTTGCACAGCCACAACACCGGATACTTCAAAAGCGCTTAATCCCTCAAATCCAAACAAGATCGGGATATAGAGTAACAAGGGGTAATTGATAATGGCACCGCCGATGCCCAGCATGCCGGACAATAAGGATCCTATAAAGCCAATGAAAAAAATCGTAATGATAAATGCTAGGTCCATTCTCTCCCCCTTTGTAAAAAGGGAGAACACTGTCCTCCCCTTTTTGATTCACACTTAACCTTTTTTAATCCAAAATTTCAATACGCCTTCTTCCTCAGTATTCTGTAGCAATTCATGGCCACCTGATTTAGCCCATGCGGTTAGATCACTTTTAGCTCCTTGATCCGTTGCATGAATTTCTAATACGTCACCTGAGTTTAATTCCTGAATGGCCTTTTTGGTTTTAACGATCGGCATTGGGCAAGCCAATCCTGTTGCATCTAATTTTTTTACTGCTTCCATGATTTTCTCCTCCTTTTAATTACCCGTGAACCGCACAGCGGTTAGGTCCAATTTCCATTTCTCTACGTTCTTCCTCATCCGGATTCGCTTTCCCCATGTTGGTATGGCGAATCTTTTCATAAGAATTAGGCTGTGGCGGAAGGTTATCCGTCACCATTCTCCTGAATTCACCTTCATCATCGACTTGAAGACCTGAATTTTTCTGATAAAGATCTCCCAATCGGGCAGACACTTTACCACCTTTGCCAAGCTCTTCGGCAAATGAATAGTGAGCTGGGAGCACCACCAAGTCATTAGAGAGCTCCTTATACCGTTTATATAATGTCTCACGCAGATCTCCTATCCAATCTTCTGCCTTCCCTGCTAGATCAGGACGACCAATGGACTTAATGAACAAGATATCCCCTGTAAGAAGATATTGATCACCAATGATGAGGGATGTGCTCCCCAGGGTGTGACCCGGTGAATAAATCGGTTGTACTTGTACCGTTGTATTCCCGACAACGATATCATTACCTTCTTGAAGTGCTGTATAGTCAAAAGTAACATCTGTTGCATCCTTAGGAGGTAAATAATAGGAACCCTTAACGTTTTCCGCTAATTGACGTCCTCCAGAAATATGATCTGCATGCAAATGGGTATCAATCAAATGTTTTATTTCCACACCTTTTTCTTTAGCAAATGTTTCATAGATATCCGTCATTCGATTGGCATCTATAACCGCAGCTTCTCCGTCAGATTCAATGAAATAGGAGAGACAACCTTTTCCTAGACGGACAAATTGATAGAGGCTTCCTCCCCCACTTAAATCAGAGACTTTCGTTGGTTCCAAGTGTTCACTCCAAGCTTTCATACCACCTTTCAGGGAATAAACATCAGAATAGCCAGCTTCTTCAAGCAATTCTCCAACCATTTCGGAAGATCCGCCTTTCGCACATACGACGATGACTTCTTGATCTTTTTGCAAGCTCCCTTCTACAGATTCAATCCCATCGAGCAAATTAAAGTAAGGTTCGTTAATGACCTTGACTCTTCCGCCTTCAATTTTCCAATCATCAAATTCATCCGTATTTCGAACATCTAAAATCAATGTCTCTTCATGATTTACAACTTTCTTTGCTAACTCACTTGTTGTGATAGTTTTTACAGTCATTCTGTTTCTCCTCCCTTACCTAAAATGTTAATGAAATATTAGCGTCTTTCGCATAATCGATGAATGAAGCAGCCCCGCCAACTTCAATTCCATCAATAAAATCACTCTTTTCTAAACTCATGACATCCATCGTCATTTGGCAGGCAATTAATTTAATATTTAATTCTTGAGCGATTCCGACTAACTCTTCGATAGAAGGAACGTTTGCTTTTTCAAATCCCTCTTGAAAATGCTCTTTACCTTCTGGCAGTGGTAAGCTTTTGTGCCCTTCTTTATGAATTAAGTTCAACCCTTCAAACGTAAAGAAGATTCCTACCTCTGCATCAGATGCTGCAGCTGCTGTGGCTACATTAAATACCTTATACGCGTCAAACAAGCTACCGTTCGCTGCAATAATGGCGACTTTTGTATGGTCCATTTTAAAATTCCTCCTTATATAAATGAGCTATTTTTTACTTTGTTCCATCGAACCTTCCCATGTAGACATTCCAGGTATAACATTTTTCACATGTTTGAAACCTTTTTCACTTAATTTTTGTGCAGCTAGGTCACTTCGACTTCCTGTACGGCAAATGACATGCAGCTCATCATCCTGGTTTAGCTCTTGAAAACGTTCCTCAATCTCTCCTAAGGGAATATTGATGGCTCCCGGAATATGACCAAATGCAAATTCAGCTTGTTCACGGACATCTATAATCGATAGATCCTCATCACCATCTACTTTATTTCGGAGGTCTTCTAGATCCGTAATCACCTCGTGTTTTGTTTCTCCTTTCGTTTCGGCCTCGCTAGCCTTTCGCACGTAATGCATTAATACCTCTTCCTCTTCTACCGTGCCAAGGTACTGATGGCCTGTGCTTTCTGCCCATGCTTTTAAATCGGCAGTAGATCCTTTATCTGTAGCCTGAACTTCAATGACTTGCCCTTCATTTAAGTTGGCCATTGCCTTTTTCGTCTTCACAATGGGCATAGGGCATGCTAATCCTTTAGCATCTAATATTTCATGTGACTTAATATTCATGTGAATACCTCCTATTTCTCTACTTCTCCAGACCAATCAAGCATACCGCCTGCCATATTGGTTACATCACAGCCTTGCTTACTTAATATTCCACATGCTTTGCCACTTCGACCACCGGAACGGCAAACGATATAATAATGCTTTTCCTTACCCATTTCATCCAGGTGATCCAGCACTTGCCCTAGCGGTATATGCTGGGCACCAGGAATTTTTCCTTGTGCTACCTCTTTACTTTCTCGCACATCAATAATGTTTACCCTTTCTCCATCTCTTACTTTCTTCTCTAGCCCTTTCGCTGTAATTTCCTTCATAACTTTCCCTCCTAGTTTCCTTTAACTCTATAACTTGTTTGAACACTAATACATGTATGGGTATGATAAACCCAAAAAATTATATAAATAAATTAACATTACCCTCTTCTGCATCTCCAATATAAGCAGCAACCCCCGCGTATTCAATCCCGTCAAGGAGTTCCTCTTTTTGAAGGCCAAGTAAATCCATTGTCATCGTACAACCAATCAATTTCACATCTTGCTCTTGTGCCATTTCTACTAATTGAGGTAGAGGCATGGCATTATGTTTCTTGATGACATTTTTTATCATCTTCTGTCCCATGCCTAAATAGTTCATTTTGGAAAGACCCATTTTATCGGTACCTCTAGGCATCATCTTACTGAATAGCTTCTCCATAAAACCTTTCTTCATTGTCACCTGAGTATCTTTTCGTAGGGCATTTAATCCCCAAAACGTGTGGAAAATCGTTACTTCATGATCATAGGCCGCAGCCCCATTGGCAATAATATACGCGGCCATTGCCTTATCATAGTCACCACTAAACAAAACGATGGTCGTTTTCTTTTGATCTGACATTTTCAGCTCTCCTTCCGTACATATACATCTATGGGTATGTTAACAAATGAAAATTAAAAAGCAAATCTAATTGCTCCTTAATCTTTTCTTATCTGCTCTTGACTAATAATTCGATGGCTTCCTGAACTACTTTAGTTGTGTCCTCTCCCTTGTCCGCCTGTTCTTGAATGCATCGCTCCAGATTTTCAGCAACGATCGTAGCAATCGTACGGTCAACGGCCGATCTTACTGCGGATAGCTGACTAATGACATCTTTGCATTCTTTTTCTTCCTCCATCATTTTGTGCACGCCACGGACTTGTCCTTCTGCCCGCTTTAATCGTAGTTTTAAATCCTGTGAAAACTCCATATTCTATATCTCCTTTATGAATTGCTTTATATACTCTACTATGTATTGTATTAACTCATTTACAAATTGTCTAGATTTATGCTTCCATCATACGCTTAGAATTTTATAGTTTTTAAAAACACACGACATATAATCAATTTTCATTCCCTTTAGCTTCAGAAGGTCCTAAAAAGATTTGTAAGTAAAGATTCTAACTGAAGGCATATGCTTTCCTAAAAAAAATAAACCTGATAAATGGCGCATATCAGCAAGTCCATGCAAAGCGATGGTAAACATCCATATATGTACGATTTGGTTTATACTCAATCGCCTATTTGTTCTAAAGGCAATCAAATTAAAAACGATTATAGCAATAATTAGTCCCAACATTACATAAAAATTCCCTTTTACAATACAGCTTTCCCATGGACCTTAACCAATACTTAACAATAGCCCTTTTCTGTAAAATGATTTTGTTCCGTTTGTAAAAGTACACTTTTACGAACAGTCCACAGATCTCTTAAATCTATAAAATTAAGCGTTCATAAACCCAAAAAATTTATTGCGAACGTTCACGTTTTTCCATGTACATTAACGAACGAAAGCAGGTATACTTTATGGGAGAAAACCAAATGAAGAGAGGGTACCCTTAAATGGAAATTCGGCATTACGGATACATACGAGTGAGTAGCAAAGACCAAAGTGAGGAACGCCAGGTCGCCGCGATGAAAGAACAAGGGATCAACAAACGTGATATCTTTATTGATAAAGTGAGTGGCAAAGATTTTCAACGGGAGCAGTACCAGCTCTTAAAACGAATCCTTCGCCCGGGGATGTGCTGTACATTCATTCCCTCGATCGCTTCGGTCGGAATAAAGAGGAAATTGTGCAGGAATGGAATGCCATTACAAAGGAGCTTCAAGCCGACATTGTAGTGTTGGACATGCCACTACTCGATACCACCCAATATAAGGATAGCATGGGGACCTTTATAGCCGACCTCGTTTTGCAAATCCTTTCTTGGATGGCACAGGAAGAACGGGACCGGATTCGAAAACGACAGCGTGAAGGAATTGATGTGGCCATGCAGCAAGGGAAAACTTTTGGCCGTCCCAAAGCAAAGACTACGGATGAGTTCATGGAAGCTTATTATGAATGGAAGAGTGGTGAGATTACAGCGACACGGGCCATGCAGCAGGCTGGCGTTAAAAAGACCACCTTTTATAAATTGGTGAAACAACTTAAAGAAAATCAGGTGTAACGGTGGTTACAAGTATTTCGGTTAGAGTAACAAAGCAACTTTATAACGAAAACCTTCATTATAATAGATGCTAGTTGCAATGGATAGCTGGGGGTAGGAAAGCCATAGTTAGACACATGCAAAAAGATTCTCCTATTAAATTAACAGGAGAATCTTTTATGTTGTCGTATTGAATGTCTTTTTTATAGGGGATGCCCAGTCAGGAAGGTCGTCAACTTCAAAAGTTATACGGCCATTGGAGATTTCTAAAACCAGTTCTCCATCTGATTTACTGTTATCGATGACGACAAGATTGTCAACGAGGGATAAATTTCGAAGCAGGTTCTCTTTAGAAGTCGTATCCCTTTTCAGGATGTCGCTTGTCGGGATATGGTGCCCGCCATTTTTTACACGCAATGCCACTCGCTCAATGTTTTGTTCTACGTGGCTTAATTCAACGTAAAACATTGTGATTTCAAAGCCTTCTTCTTTGGCTTTGGTCATTTGATGGATGGCATTTTTCCCAGCCAGCGTAGTTTCGATCGAAAAGCTCTTCTCTTCCTTAATGCACTCATAGACCAGTTTCACAGCTGCTTTTCCTGCTGCAAATTGTTTGGTTTCGGGTGCTTTCGGGTCCAGTCTTCGAGCAATTGAATCCGGATCAATATTGATATCAATGCCTAACTTATCGATTAGCAGGCTACGTAGCGTGCTTTTTCCACTACCGTTGTTTCCAGCGAAAACATACATCATAGGAGGGAGTTTGTCATACCCCATTAATTATCACCAGTTGGTTTTGTATCAAATTTGACAATCGTTCCATCCGGATATTCTTTTACGAGTCCGTTTTCTGTTTCATAAACAATATATGTGTTATTTGCTTTAGCATCAATTTTTGCCCGATCACCAGTCATCTTTGCCCATCTATCTACCCAAGCAAATTTTCTCCCTTGGGATTCGCTTTCACGTTCTAGCATACAACACACCACCTTTGTTTTATATCTAAATTATATCAGACACCATTCCTACTGTCATAAGTGTTCGTTCGTTTTTGATAACGAATGGTATTTTAAAAGTTTATAAAATTATTCACCCACATATCAGCACCTACGCAGTTTCAAAAGGCGTATCAAAAACAAAATATCATTATATACATCATTTAACCTTTTTGACAACATAGAAATAACAAACTTCAAAAGGAGTTACAAAATATGTTATTTGGGTATGCCCGAGTCAGCACAAAGGATCAAAATTTACATATGCAATTTGACGCGTTAAAGCAATACGGTGTGGAGGAGAAAAATATCTACTCGGAAAAAATCACGGGAACGAAAAAAGATAGACCGGCGTTCACCGAAATGATGAAGTATCTACGTGAGGGAGATACGGTGCAAAATCATAACGAAAATGCACACAAACGAACGCGAGGGGTTCAATAACCATTTGTTGAAGAATAAATTAAAGAAGAAGGCACTTATCATAACAAGATGAGTGCCTCTATGAATATCACTTTTCAATTACAGCGTTATGCTGGACCGTATCTTTATTGATCCACTTTACTGTTGTACCAGGTGTAATTTCAAGTGTTTCTGGTATATAAGTGTAGTCTTTTATTTCGACTGTTTGTTCCTCCATTTTTTCACCATCTTTAACATTGACCGTCATTGTCATATATGGGTGAGGGTCGCAGTGAATAGTATATTCCCCAGATTCATTAAATGTATACGTATAGGTTTCATCAGTTTTTAAAAGAGGGGAGCTTTCAAGAACCGTTTTTGATGCTTCTTGTTGTGAGTCATCTGAAGCCTCTTGTGTTCCGGATGAATTTTCTTCTGAATGATGACTTTCCTTCATTGATGCTTCAGTAAAATGTGCTGTACCACGGCTGCCTATTGTTGCTGTGAAAAATGGGAAGGCATCTGTTTCAATGGTGTGGATCACTTCATTTGTTGTTGTATCAATGACAACAAGTTTATTTTCTTCTGTAACAGGTACATAGACTTCCTTATTGTCCGGTGTGATCGCAATACCATGCGGACCTTGTCCCACTTTAATGGACTTCACGACTTCTTTTGATGCTGTATCAATGACTGTAACAGTATTGGCTCCAATATTCGCAACATAAGCAACTTTACCATCATTCGTTAAATCAATCACGTGATGCCCTTTGCCAACAGGGAGCGTTTCAACCATTTCTCCTTTTTCCAAGTCAACAATTCCAATAGCATTCGATTTTGTTAACGTTACCCAAAGTGTTTTTCCGTCAGGTGTAATCGTTAAATTATGCGGCAGATCGTTTACGCCTTCAATTGTATCGATAACAGATTGACTTTCTGTATCAATAACGGATATAGAATTTGAAGCTGTATTTGTCACATAAAATTTGCTGCTGTCCGGACTGGAAATGCCGTTATGAGGGAATTTGCCTGTTTTAATGACGGTAGTTTCCTTCATTTCTTCAACATCAATGACGGTTACAGTATCTTCACCTTCATTTATAACATAGGCCCATTTCCCGTCTGTTGTAAAGTTCACTCCTTTAGGCGTTTTACCGACTGGAATTGTTTTAATTACTTTATTTGATTTGGTATCGATAATTGAAACATCCTCCGATTTGCTGTTAACAACATACGTATAGTTTCCATCAGGGGTTACTTGAACATATGTAGGTTTTTCTCCTACTTCTAAAGTGCTGACAACACTGTATGTTGTAGGATCAATGATTTGGACTGTATTTGCTTCTCGATTGTTTACATAGATCAGAGGGATTTGTTTATTCTCCGTATTAGTATTTTCTTCAGTTGTGCCTGCATTATTTTCTTTATTTTCACTTTCAGGTTGAGCGTTCTGTTTACTGCTGCATGCACTTACGACTAACAGTAATAATGTAACAATAAGCAGCATGACATAAGATGATTTTCGATATTGTCGTATCATGAAAAGATACCTCCTTTTATCATTCGAACACGCTGCAAGAACCACTATGGTCATCAAGAGTGTTGCTAATAACCATGATTTTTGCTTTCATCTAAAAAACCTCCCAAGAGTATTTCTGGTTGGTAGGGCACTTTCTCCATGCTCCTCTCGCGCTTTTTTTTACAATACCATAGAAAATGGCCCCTAAATTATAAGAATCATTAATGGCTGTTATATAAAAAAATGATAAGACAAACCTGATAGATGGAAAATTCAAGGTATCACATTAATATGTTAAAGAACCTATGCGTCACTGTACCTGAGTTATAGCTATGTTACTCTTAATCATTTCTAACTGGCACGTAACCCCAATGTCATGGACAAGATTCAAAGGTTGTATATTTGTCGCTTCCATTGACATTTAGCTGAAACTTCGCCTGCTATTAGATAGAAAGTTTTACATTAGCTTTATTACCGTTAAAAAGCGGAGGGTCAAAGAGATATTATAATTAAAAAAACGATTAATTATCAGCCGTAAAAGGCTCAGCAGGATATTGGTGACGACCAGGATAAACCTCTTAATTTTAACCACATCGGCTTTGCCTACCTGCGACGAGATCGATTTCTGTTTCCACGGTATCGATCGTACTCCTCGTCGTCATCCCGATCGTTATTGCGGTCATCGTCGAAAAAATCCTGATCGTGCCGACTAAAATAACGGATGGTTATCCCGACCAAACCGATAAGCAAGCCGATGACAGCCAGTATAATTAAGGCAATAAAAATAAAGTTAAATATAGCCACTGCCGCCCCGATACCGCTGATTCCCCCGGTTGCACCGCCACTATCCTCATGGCTACCCCCCATGGTCCGCACCGACGAAACCAGGGAAGATGAATTCAATCAGTCCGAAAATTAGAATAGAAACTAATAACCCAAGCCTTCAGTTTACTAAGATGGTTGTGTAGTTAGGATCTTTTTTTATTTACCATTTAATCCAATTTCCCTGCACCTCATGACGGATCAAAGAAAAAATAAGAAAGAACATTGGAATCCTTAATTTCAAGATAAAACAATACACCATTACTAACCATATAGGGCCTAATAAAAATTTCCACTGATACAAAATTCAAAAAGCCTGACACCTATTTAGGAACCTTATTTAAAATATATGATGCCAGGATCTGCAGTGTTATATTGCTTTGGGAAAAGCAATCCTTCTGTATATGGAGATGTAATGTTGTGTTTACTAAAATTTGCTGCTGTCCGGGCATAAAAGACTTTTGCCCCTGCAACATCACGCCCACCAGTTACAATGTCATTTAGCAAATTTAAAGACAAGAAATTCATGGCTTCCTTATGGCACTTTGCCGATGCCTCACCTGTAGTCCGATCTGGATATACACTTCCATCAAAGGCGGCGACTTCATCAAATAAGTGTACGGGCACTTCATAATCTATGGTTTGCTCAAGAAAGTCCAGATGAGGGGTTGGAAAGTTATGAGGTACTGGATCCTTAAACACAATCGTCCGTTTCCATGGTCCATTGTTATACCATATTAGTCTACTTATCGTTGCTTCCTGCGGGTATCCGTATTTATCAATGATTGTTTTTGCCCCTTCAAGCGGGGCTCCTTGCCAATAGGTTAGAATTTGATTTAAATAATCATGCATAGCGATCCCTCCGAACATTTGCCTTAAATATTGTATGCATTGGATTATTTTTTGGGTAAATGTTTATTGAAGAATATAAACAAAACTAAAAGTGTCACAAAAACCAAAGTAAAGTGGAGAAATTCGTTTACCAATGAAAAAATAAATAAACAAGGAATATAAGGATCCTGTTTGGTTTAGTGAATATATTGGTAATCATAATAAAAAGCGCCTCTGTTGAAAGAGGTGCCTTTACTACCAATCGTCTACGACTTAATCAATTCCTCTATTCTTTCGCGGTTTTTAACAAAACCATGGAATACCCCACCATCAAGCATAGACCAAGAAGTTTTTTAAAATGTTTTTCAAAAATGGCGTCTATGAGGTGTTAAATGTCGGAATATTTAGTATAATTATTCTAACCTACTTTAAAGGGAGGTACTAGAGACAGACTGCTCTACGGAACAGTGGCGGGTACTCTAGTACTGAACGTTTATTCTATTCAAAAAGAATCGGTGACAAAGCAAAAACAAGTGGAAACTAACGAGTGTCTTAATAGGTAATAGCAATTTGATCAATTTGTCCAGGGGAGTTACACAGCAGAAGTGTTCGCAAGAAGCTAAACACTATGTTATTTCAGGAGGGTATTTCAATTGTTTGTCTAAATAACAACTTTACAAGAGGAGGATTTCCAAATGGATCAGGAAAACAAAGGTTTGACCCGTAGAAAGTTTCTAAGTAACGCGGGAAAAATTGGAGGCGCTTCCGCTGTTCTCGGTGTACCGGGTACGATGGGATTAATTGTATCTGAAACGGCAAGCGCTGATGCCAAGGAAAAAAAGGATAAACATAACAGCAAAAAACCGGGAAAAAACAGTTCCTATATGGTGTTGAATGTTCGAGTGGAAAGTGGATATCAGTATGAAAATGGCCAAGTCGTTGCTACCGACACCGTATTGCGCAACCTCCGAGTTGATAAAGGGACTATTACCAAGATTCTTGACACTTCAGCCCCTTATGAAAAAGGGATCGATTGCTATGACGCGAAAGGAATGCTACTTCTCCCTTCTTTTAGAGACATGCATATTCATTTGGATAAAACCTATTATGGCGGCCCTTGGAAAGCGGCAGCAAAAAGAGAAAACGGTATTTTCGACATGATTGAATTGGAGCAGACACTGCTTTTGGAACTCCTTCCAACCGCTCAGGAGCGTGCAGAAAAATTAATTGAGCTGATTCTCGGCTACGGCTCAACATATGCCAGGAGCCATTGTAACATCGATCCAGTAGTTGGTCTGAAAAATCTTGAGAACCTAAAGCGTGCATTAGAGAACTATTCAGATAAAATATCATATGAAATCGTTGCCTTTCCTCAACATGGCTTGCTTCGTTCAAATGTAGAGGGACTGATGCGCGACGCCATGCAGCATGGAGCTACGCATGTTGGTGGACTAGATCCAACCTTGGTTGACGGGGATATGGAAAAATCATTGCAAACTATGGTACAAATCGCGGTGGACAACAAAGCTGGAATTGATATTCACCTTCATGAATCCGGCGATACGGGCGTGAAGGCCATTCGCAGATTGGCAGATCTGACTGAGGAAGCCGGTCTGCAGGGTAAAGTGACGATTAGCCACGCGTTCTCTCTCGCCTCATTAACGGATGGCGCTGACGTTGAAATGGCAAACCGCCTTGCATCGCTAGGTATCTCCATTGCATCAAACCCTCCAATCGGCAAAGGCGTTATGCCGATCCCGCTGCTTCAGAAGCAGAAGGTGAACATCATGCTTGGAAATGACAGTATTACGGATCACTGGTCACCATTCGGGATCGGCGATACGCTACAGAAGGCACATCTCGCTGCAAAGCTGTATGGGTGGTCCAATGAATACAACCTATCCCGTGCACTTTCCCTTGCTACCGGCGGCATTACACCGCTAGACGAGTCCGGTAAACAAATATGGCCGAAGGTTGGCGACGCTGCGACTGCCGTTCTCGTTCCGGCAAGCTGCTCAGCCGAAACCGTAGCCAGGTTGCCTGAGCGTGCTGCTGTGCTGCACAAGGGTACTCTTTCTTCGGGCTCTCTTGATAGCGTGAAGTCTAGAAGAAACAGCCATAAAAATTAGATAAAATTGATCATCAATTCTAAGTGGTGCTTTATGTAGCACCCGCAGCTATTATCCAAGGTTTATAACTGTAATCACAGATTAAAAACTTGTTCAGAGTATTGATTTAAGAAAGCTATTCTAAAAATGATCATAAACGTCTAGAAGGAACGACAAAATATCCTAGGAGGAAACTATGCTACAAAATATTGGAATGCCGGGATTGATACTAGTTTTAATTATCGCCCTAATTATTTTTGGACCTTCTAAGCTGCCGGAAATCGGAAGAGCATTTGGATCAACATTAAGAGAATTTAAAAAGTCTACTAAAGATCTTGTCACAGATGATACAAAGTCAGAAACATCTACTGAGAAAGAAAAATCAGACAAATAAATTAAAAGGGGATTTAGTAATTGTCTAGGACTATGAATTAATTGACAAAAATGCTAATGCAAGTGGAAAGTAAAATGTTGGGGGGCCCATAATGCAATGCCAATTATGACCAAAGGGGATTTTTCTAACTAAAATGGTTCTCTGTACATAAAACGCAAGAAATAAGCCATACTAACACTGCAACATGACATATCAACTCTTAATTTGATTAAGGACGCTTTCATGTATGAGAAGGGCGTCCTTTTTCGTATGTTAGTATTTTCACGCGTCGAGGCATTAATTCCCATTTTAGGTCTGATTCATCGGAACATTTTCAAGAAGCTTAAAGCTAGTCGAACATAAAGAATAAAACTAGCCTCTAAAAAAACCACTTATTTCCTCTTTTATTGTACTTTTATGCCTCTATAGCTATGGTTAAGGGAAATCTGTTTTGAAGGAAAAATCACGTTGTCTAATGAAAATGAAACTCTATTTGATAGAGCAATATAAACGGACATGGCTAAGAAGGCCAAATCTAGCTCAAATCCAGCCGAAAATTTCAACGTAAACATGGCGCCAATCATAATAATTGCAAATAAAATGGAAACCAATTTCGTTCCGATTCCTAATACCATCGCAATGCCACCAACAAGCTCTATAGTCGCAACGATGTAGGCTAAAAAGCCGGGAACGCCAATGCTTTCAAAGAAACCAGCAGTATTACCTATTCCTCCTTTTATCTAATCCATGCATAAAAAATATAAAACCTAAAACAATCCTTAAGATATAGTTCCTGTCTCTTGTTTGCTTACCATCCTACCACTCCTTGAAATAATACTCTCTAAAACCGAGTAACTGACTATGTACTTTATTTGATTACTTTTAGTAATCAAATTTATTTTAATAATTAACTTATGTCAATAAATTAATACCAGAACATCACCATAAGAAATGGAAGCCTAAGGAATTGGCCAGGTTTTTACCACAGTTTTTACCATAAAATCCCGGAAATCCCTACGTTGAGGAACATTCTTATCATTTTACGCTATTTCAAGACCATTAAGGGGTAGCGTCCGGAAAATGCGGATTTACAACGATAAGGATTTTGAAAGATAAAAAGCTTAATTTCTCGCTTAAATGCTGAGAAACTAAGCTTGCACTTTTCCGCAACCTCTATCTATTATGGAGCAAGCCTTGAGGCCTTATGAGTTTATTTAATTACGAGGTCCCCACAAGCATCACTGACACTCCAACTACACATATTGCAGCACCTAACCAATCATATGTATCTGGTGTTTTCTTATCAATTCCCCATCCCCACAGGACAGATAATATAATAAAGACTCCTCCATAAGCTGCATAAACTCTTCCAAAAGAGGGGAACGTTTGAAACGTAGCGATTACACCATATAATGCTAAAGATACTCCTCCAAATATGCCCCAATAAAAAGGCTTTCCTTCCCTCAACCAAAGCCAAATTAGATATCCACCACCAATTTCAGCTAGTCCTGCTAGGAGAAAAAGCATAATAACCATAAATATATATCCTCCCTCTTTTATATATCTATCAATTTAACATTTGGCCCTCAAATCGCCTATTATGGTTGTAAGAACGCATCTCCAGGTTAAATAAAAAGGCCTCCGAAGAGACCTTTTTTAACAGCAATTATCTAACCCTAACAGCACCAATTGTTCTCCATTTTTATCTAAAGTTACCTGATCAACAGTGTCCTTTACTTGTTGATCGATCGCGACGCGAATCCCATTTACTTCTTCAACCGTGTCGGATTCCTCTGGTTGATCAAGGGATAGCCCTATTTGGGGACCGCAACAACCTCCTCCTACGGAGTGAACGCGGATTCCTTCGGCTCCCTTTTCCCCTATAAGTTTACTTAACGTTTGTTTGGCATCTTCAGTAATTTTCATCATTTTTTCTCCTCTCATTAGTTGAATAACTCGAAAATCGACCTACAGACTTTGACTCCAATCTATAACGGCTTCTCCTTCAAGAAATCGTTCAGAGTCCATGGCAGCCATACATCCCGTTCCTGCAGCCGTAATGGCTTGACGGTACTTTTGATCCTGAACATCCCCACAGGCGAATAGGCCAGGAATATTGGTATCCGTCGTCCCGGGTTCGACTAAAAGATAGCCTTTCTCATCCATATCCAGTTTCCCTTTCAAAAATTCGGTATTAGGATTGTGGCCAATCGCAACAAAAATGCCGTCTGTTTCAATCAGCTCTTCTTCACCTGTCTCGTTATCTTCTACTTTTAACCCAGAAATCTTCATCCCGTCCGATACCATTTCAACAGGGGTTTTGTTAAGAGCCCAAGTGATTTTCTCATTATCACGGGCACGATCCTGCATAATTTTAGATGCCCTTAATTCGTTACGACGGTGAACGATTTGGACTTCGCTTGCAAATTTCGTAAGGAAATTCGCTTCTTCCATCGCAGAGTCTCCTCCACCAACGATCACGACTTTCTTTCCTCTAAAGAAGAAGCCATCGCAGGTCGCACAAGTGCTGACACCTTTTCCGATGCTTTCCTTCTCGCCAGGGATTTCTAACAATTTGGCTGATGCTCCTGTAGAGACAATCAATGATTGCGTTTCAAGCTCTCCCAAACCGTCTACAGATAATTGAAAAGGACGTTGCTCCACTTGTACATCGGTTACCCAGCCACGTTTGAACGTGGCTCCAAATCGCTCAGCTTGTTTTTTCATATTATCCATAAGTTCTGGTCCCATGATGCCATCAGGAAACCCCGGAAAATTCTCTACCTCTGTTGTTAGGGTAAGTTGACCTCCTGGCTCAGGTCCTTCGATGACTAATGGTTCCATATTTGCTCGAGCTAGGTAGACAGCTGCCGTTAATCCAGCTGGTCCTGTTCCTAAAATGATGACTTTCTCCATGATGATGCCTCCATACTTAGTTAGTTTATTATGAATTCCTTTAGCTTGGTATAACCGATTTTCTCTTCACTGATCCATGGAATAATCGCAGCGTTTTGAGCCAATTCATCTCTCACTTTTTCAATCCATTTTCTTTCGGTTTTGGCTCTTCCGGCTAACACAGGGTCTTGGGTTTCTGTTGCGTGTAAACTTTGATTAATGATCCAACACTCAGGGTCAATATTGGCCCGCACCAGATCTTTTTGCAGTCTTTCGGCTTCAAGTACCGGAGTCGTTTCGGCTAGCGTAACGATGACGACACTTGTTTCCTTAGGATTTCGTAGCCGTGGGAGTAATGTTTTTACACTTTCTGGTACTTCTCCTGTCGATTTCGTCAGCTCTTTATGATATTTCTCGGCGGAATCAAGAAGTAATAACGTGTGCCCTGTAGGAGCCGTATCGATGACAACAATTTCATCTTCGCACTTCGCGACCTGCTCAGCAAAAGCTCGAAAGACAGCAATTTCTTCCGTACAAGGGGAATCAAGATCTTCTTTGAGATAGGCGAGACCTTGTTCATCCAAACTTTCGCTTGCTTGTGACAATACTTCTTCTTTATAAGCTGTCACTTCATCTTTAGGATTAATCGAGCTAATCGATAGCTTCTCATGATCGAATGTATCTGAAAACGTGTACTCCAAATGCGCAGCTGGATCTGTCGTCGTTAGATGCACTTTATGACCCTTTTCAACTAACCCTACGGCTATGGAGGAAGCGACCGTTGTTTTCCCAACGCCCCCTTTTCCCATAGTCAAGATAACTCTTGTTTGACTTTCAGAAAAGCGATCAACTACAGAACTCAATTTAGGCAACTGAAGGTTCTCTTGTTGGGATTGAGTCTCTACTTTTGCCGGCATGGTATATTGCTTGAATAGATAACGAAGGTTCTCAACCCCTGTAAGCGAGTAGGAAACAAACGGCAACGAGTAAACGAGCATTTGTTTAAGTCCCTTTGGAAAGCCTTTTAGAGCTTCTTGTTGCCGCTGGTAAAAAGCCGATGAAACTTCATCGTAGGAAAGATGCGTTTGCAATAATCCATTAACAATGAGCATTTGATTTTTTATACCAATTTCCCTTAACTCATTGGCAGAACGATTGGATTCATATAAAGAAGACGTTTCGGGTCTAGTAATCAAAATTAAAGCCGTTTGGTCCTTATCCGAAAGGAACTTTACGGTTTGTTCATACAGCTCCTTTTTCTCTTGCAAGCCTGATAAAGGCCCTAAACAGGAGGCGCCATGGGTACTTTCTTCCAAAAATTCATTCCAAGCCGTTGGGAGTTGTAACAGTCTCAACGTATGTCCGGTTGGTGCCGTATCGAATATCACGTGATCGTAACGATTCCTTATGGCTGGGTCTGAAATAATATTCGAGAATTCATCGAATGCAGCCATTTCCACTGTACATGCACCAGATAACTGTTCTTCCATACTTTTTATCGCTGTATCAGGCAATTTGCCACGGTAAGGACCAACAACGTTTTCCCGATACATTTCGGCTGCTTCTTCCGGGTCGATGTTAGAAGCATCCAAGTTTTCTATATTAGGAACAGGCCTTGGTGTATTCGTTAGCTCAACTTCTAATACATCTTGTAAATTGGATGCAGGATCCGTGCTGACAAGCAGCACTTTTTTTCCTTCATCGGCTAAATGGATGGCCGTTGCACATGCCGTCGATGTCTTGCCGACCCCTCCTTTTCCTGTAAAAAACAAGAATTGGGTGTTCTCAAAAGTCTTTGGATTAAACGATTGAAACATACATTTCCACACCTTTATTATTTCAGTTCACTGATATCAATCGTGACACTGTTGTTTTTAGGTCGATCATTTAATTCTTCTGTGTCGATGTCAAACCACTCTGATAGCTCATCATTACTTGGATACGTGGATTCCATTACAATGTCTCCATTTAATAAAATGACAGGGAGTGCATCAGGACCTTTCTCCTGAAGAAAATCTGTCACGGCTTTATTTTCAGTAAATTTGCCAGGTTCATTGGCTAAATTGTATCGTTCTATATCAAAACCTCTTTTTTGTAGAGAAAAAATAGCACTTGCGACACGGGTTAATTCCGGGTCTACACTTGGACCACAGACCCCCGTAGAACAGCACATCGCTGGATCGTAAATTTCAAGCTTATTCATAAAGATCCCTCCATTATAAAATAACTATATACTTATATAGTATTTAGGAAAATAGCCAAAACATAAGATGTCTTGGCTATGAAAGTTTTATTCACCGGTTTCAGCAAATCGTTGGATACGTTCACCGATTTGGTCACGAACACGTTGGAAAACAGCCCATTGTTCCTCTTCCGTTCCTTCAGCTTTAGCAGGATCGTCAAATCCCCAGTGCTCTCGTTTAACATGAGGAGGCGTGATCGGGCACTTATCTGCTGCATCTCCACATAACGTGACGATTAGATCTGCCGTATTGAAGATTTCAGGGTCAATGACATCAGATTGTTGGTTTGAAATATCGATGTCTACCTCTTCCATGGATTTAACGGCTTTTGGATTTAATCCGTGGGCTTCGATGCCAGCGCTTTTTACATCCCACTCATCGCCAAGATGTTTTTTGGCCCAGCCTTCTGCGATTTGACTTCTACAAGAGTTACCCGTACATAAAAAGTATATTGATTTCTTAGACATGTGGTGAATTCTCCTTTTTGTTTCTAATTGTTTTTTCTTCTAATACTCCCTTATAATGCCCAGCTAGGAAGAGAGAAATGGTCCCTAGAGAACATCCTAACAATGGGGCGTAAGGACTTATACTTCTTAACCCTATCCCCGTAGATATCAAAAATACACTCAAGAAACTTAGTAACACAGCAACTTTAATAGAAGGTGGCATTCTTTCGTCCTCCTTGGGACATGGCATGATCTATTAAGCTAAAAGTGACCATCGTTTTCTTATAAAATGAGCGTTAACCATAAATATAAACCTGTTAACGTTATGAACAACGTCGGTATCGTAAGGATAATACCTACTTTAAAGTAATATCCCCATGAAATCTTAAAGCCTTTGGTTGAAAGAACATGCAGCCAAAGCAGTGTCGCTAACGAACCGATCGGTGTAATTTTCGGTCCTAAATCGGAGCCAATGACGTTCGCATAAATTAACGCTTCCCTCATAATTCCCGATGTATTTGTTTCGGCGATGGCAAGCGCATCAATCATAACGGTCGGCATATTGTTCATAATCGATGACAAGATAGCTGCAATGAATCCCATTGAAATGGTGGCCACAAATAGTCCTTGTTCAGCCGTATATTGAATAACACTGGCCAGCACATCCGTTAAGCCTACATTACGCAACCCATAAACGACCACATACATCCCGATTGAGAAGAAGACAATCGCCCAAGGAGCTCCTTTTACAACCGTTGCCGTCTCAACTGCAGCGCTTCTTCTCGCCATGAGAAGGAAGAAGATCGCTACAATTCCTGCAATAATGGATACCGGAATCCCTAAAGGTTCACTGGCAAAATAACCAACAAGTAATACAGCAAGCACACCCCAGGATAAACGGAACATTTTATGGTCCTGAATCGCCTGTGTTGGTTCCTTAAGTTGGCTTAAATCATAATTCTCTGGAATGCTCTTCCTAAAGAACAAATAAAGCACGAGGATACTCGCCCCTATCGAAAAGAGGTTCGGGATGATCATCCGTGTCGCATACTCAATAAATCCAATGCCAAAGAAATCTGCCGATACGATATTCACTAAGTTACTCACAACAAAGGGCAACGAGGCCGTATCTGCGATAAAACCACTTGCCATAATAAACGGCAAAATCATGGCTTCTTTAAAGTTTAAATTTCTTACCATCGCTAGAACGATTGGAGTAAGAATGAGTGCAGCCCCATCATTGGCGAAAAGAGCCGCAACAATAGCTCCTAGAAGAATGACATACACAAACATCTTTTTCCCGTTTCCCTTGGCTACCCTCGCCATATGAAGGGCGGCCCACTCGAAAAATCCAATTTCATCAAGTATAAGTGAAATAATAATAATCGCTACAAAGGTTAAGGTGGCATTCCAAACGATATCCGTTACCGCCAATACATCTTGGAAATCAACTACACCAAACAGTAAGGCTAGGATGGCTCCCCCACATGCGGACCAGCCAATTCCTAAGTTTTTGGGCTGCCAAATCACTAACACCAGTGTAAGTAAAAAAATAATCGTTGCTATAATCGCTAAATTCAAATGAATCCCCCTACTAATCGCATTGGATACGTAGACCAGCTTCCTCCAATGCACGTAATTTCTCTTTCTGATCAGGTATTTGTTCTAAAACTTGTTGAATGATTGGGTATGTCGGATGAGAAGTGTTTAATGAGTAAAAGATCCATTGTCCTTTCCGTTGTTCTTTTACAAGTCCCGCATCCCGAAGCTTCCTCAAGTGCTGACTGATGGAAGGCTGGCTCATTTGCAAGACCTCTACAAATTCGCAGACACAACATTCTCCATCCTTTACTAACCCCATAATTGTTAAGCGCGTTTTATCGCCTAATAGCTTCAATGTTTGAGCAGCATTTTCTAATTCAATCATTGTTTTTTCCATGAACATCACCTCGCACGATTAGTATATTAGCATATACTTATATTTGCAACAATTAATTACTCTTATTATTTAGCTAATCTTCCACACCTTATTTAATATCAAATTTTTTTGATTTAATACTTGCTTTCGAGAATATAATCCATTACACTCTAATTATTACATCAAAATAAATTGATTAAAGGAGGATTCGAAATGACCAAACACATACAATTAACCGATGTATCCTTACAGAGCACGTTTAGTAAATATGAAAAGAAATTTAAAGCCCTTGCTGATCAAAGAAGGCTCCACATCTTACACGAAATCACAGAGAATGGTGAAGTATGTGTTTGTGACCTATCGGAAAAGTTACAGCTGCCTCAATCGAAGTTATCATACCATCTAAAGATATTGATGGATGCCCAAGTTATTGAAAAAGAAACACGTGGTACTTGGAGTTACTATACATTAAATCATTCCGAGATCAATCATCTACTATCCGAAGAGCTTTGTTGCCTATTTCGTCGAGATTAATTTTTTTATCTTATAAATCAAAAAAAATTGATTAAATGGAGGAGATTAAATGAACGTACACGTTGGGTTAAATGTAGTTGACCTTGAAAAGTCTATTGAGTTTTATACGTAAGCGCAAAATAACCCCCACCTATGAATAGATGAGGGCTTGTTCTATTATGGAATTACTTCTTTGGAACTTGACAGATTTCGGGTAACGATGAGGACCAGGGAAGAACCTTTTCCCAAGCCTCTGAATCGTCAAGATCCATCTGAGGAAGTTGTTCGAATAAATACGTAAGATAGTAGAGAGGGTTCAAGCCGTTGGCTTTCGCCGTTTCTACAACACTATAAATGATGGCGCTTGATTCAGCCCCTTTCAGGCTATTTGAAAACAGCCAGTTCTTGCGGCCGATCACGAATGGTTTGATGAATCGTTCAGCTCGATTGTTATCGATATCTACCTGTCCACCTTGCAGGTAGACGACCAGTTGATCCCATTGATTCAAACAGTATGTGATGGCTTCCCCTAACTTGCTCTTCGGCAGAACTTTGGCTTTATGATTCTTCAGCCACTCCAAAAAGTCCTCCAATATCGGTTTACTGTTCTCTTTCCGATACTCCAGGCGTTCTTCGTCTGTCCACGTTTTGCTTTTCTTCTCGATATCATACAATCGCTGAATCTTCTGAAGCGCCTCCCTGGCGACACTATTTACCAATGTCGAAGAAGATGGGGCTGCTTTCAGAGCTTCGTCGAATTTTCGGCGGGTGTGAGCCCAACAGCCCATCAGCTTTACGCCGTCCACTTTATGATAGCCTCCATACCCGTCGGTTTGGAGGAAGCCGGAAAACGATGTAAGGAATCGCTTCGCGTGCTTACCAGCTCGCGTACGCTGATAATCATACAGAACGATGGGCGGTCCGTTGCGACCGGTACAGTACAGCCACATATAGGACTTAGACTCAGCTGCCTTTCCATCTTCCCGCAACACCTGAAGAGGTGTCTCATCCGCATGCACCGATGAATGCTTCACCATGGCTTGATGAAGCTGGTCAAACAAAGGCTTCAACCAGTGGTGCGCTGCGTGGATCATCCAGTTGGCGATGGTGGCTCTGGATAAAGGGATTCCCATACGTTCCAACTGCTTTTCCTGACGATAGAGAGGCAACGCCTCGACATATTTCTGACTCATGAAAAATGCCAAACTTGAAGGGGATGCGAGACTTTTCGGAAGAACAGGGTTTGGCATAGGAGCTGTGTGAATAGGGGTTTCTACCCCGTGTTGTTCACATTGCCGGCAACTGTATACATGGCGCACGTGTTTTTTCACTTTCACCTGCGCGGGAATCACAATTAATTCACGACGCTCTTCCGTACTCATTTGATGAATGTCATGACCACATGACGAACAAGCCTGATCCTCGAGGTGGTATTCCACCGTTTCTGTAGGAAGGCTTTTCATCATCTCATCACGCTGCCCTTTTCGTTTTTTCCGTTTATATTCAATCGTTTCGATGGTCGGCTCCTCTTCCTTCGAATTGGAAGTGACTTCTGCCTCATCGAAAAGGGAAATCTGATCAGGGTTCATCTTTTCACTCGAAGCACCGAAACGCTTCTGCTGGCTCAATTTGAATTGTTCTTCATACCATTCTACCTTGGCTGCCAGTTTGGCGTTTTCATCTTCGAGTGATAGACAACGTTTTTCCAGTGATTCCATTGTCTTTGGGATCTTCGTCTTTGTGTCCATAAAAAAAGGATTCGACATAAATAGACGAATTCCTTCTTTTAAATCAATGTTCTTGCGTGAACAGCCCGATGGGCTCCTCGCTGGTGAAGAGGCAGCCCGTCCATCAGCCACCGGAATTGACGGCGACTGACAGGCATGACGGAAGCGTCATCGTCTGAAGGCCAATGAAACGTTCCTTTTTCCAGGCGACGATAATGAAGCCAGAATCCGTTGTGATCCCACTGGAGAATTTTCACTTTATCCCGTTTTCGGTTACAGAAGACAAACAGACAGGGAGAAAAGGGATCCAACTCGAACGCTTCCTGGACTAGGATCGACAAACCGTCAATCGACTTTCGCAAGTCTGTACTGCCCTGGGCGAGGTAAACCTTCTCCACGTGCGCCACGTTCAACATACAGCCTGGACTACTTTCAACACTTTGGCCAAGTGTTCCGGACAGACATCTTCGGATGTTTCAATCGTCGCTTTTCCGATGGAAATATGTACAGATGGTTGCGAAGACTCTTCTTCAACTTCTACAGCCACCCAGGAAGGCGCCGGCTCAGCTGATACTTGAATCTTCCTTTTCCAATAGCGAAAGGTATGAATATTTATATGATGGTTGTTACACCATTCTTTGGCCGTCTGACCGGATTCATGGAAATGAATCAGCCGATCTTCCCAAAGAGCTTGTTTATCCGTTTGGCTCATCAGCAATCCTCCTAAGAAATTCTGACTGTAGTATCTCACAGCCATGAGGAGGATTAGAAGGTGGGCATTATTTTCCGCTTACTTTTATACGAAGGTTTTCGGTGAAACCCCCGTAAAAGTAAAGGAAGATTACGCTAAGTACATGCCTGAAGCTTTGCAACTAAACTTTACGCTGAATGTAAGATCTGAAGTGTCTGGAAATCAGGTAGGCCATTTTGGAATACAGGTGGAGAAACAAGAAGATATCGATCATCATAAACAGCGTCTAGAAAAATTAGGTTTTTTCACGCATGATGAAATGAACACCAATTGTTGTTACGCTCTTCAAGATAAGTTCTGGATTACCGATCCTGACGGTAACGAGTGGGAATTTTTCTATACGAAACAAGACGCTGAAAAAAAATAAAACCGAGCAGGTATGCTGCAATTAGGAGGGAAGACGATGGAAAATATCTATGCGATAACTAAAAGGATTGAAGACAATAAGCAGCAATTGAATGAAGTTAACCTTAATGGTTGGAAATTAGAAGCAACCCCTAAGAAGAAACTGAAACTGCCAATGAATCTTTGGAAAAATGAAAACACCAACTCTGTGTGTTGTGCCACGTGTTGTTAAGTTTATTAATAACTCCCCAAATTTAGGATGTTTGGGGAGTTTAATAAATTTTACCCGTTTGGCTCTACCGGGATTGTAATTATACCGTGGTAATTCAAATTAAATACCTTTCTATTTAAGCTTATCCTTAATAGCATAAATCGTATTACGAGAAAGACCTGTCTTTCTATGAATATTCATCACAGATTCTTTTTGATTAAGCAATCTTACAACTTCATCATAAATGATTTTATCCGTTACCAACGTTAAGCTTTTCAACTTCGGCGGTCATTCGTCTAACAAGTTCGTCGTAAATACTTGATTGAGCATAAACGCGGTTAGCTGCAATACAGGTCTGGCCACTATTTCTAAACTTAGCCGCCATTAACAATTTCGACGGTTTGATCGAGATCTGCATCATCACATACAATTACTGGTGCATGCCCGCCAAGTTCAAGGGAAAGTTTCATGACTTGCTCAGCACCCTGCTTCATTAACAGCTTACCGACAGGCGTTGAACCGGTGAATGTCAATTTACGAACACGCATATCGGACATAACCGTTTCTGAGAATTTTTCTGGATTTCCATTCACGACATTGAAAACACCTTTTGGAATGCCTGCCTCTTCGGCTAATTCTGCTAGTCTCATACACGTGAGGGGTGTTTCTTCAGGTGGCTTTACGATAAACGTACAACCTGCAGCTAAAGCTGGCCCAAGCTTTCTTGTAATCATAGTTGCTGGAAAGTTCCATGGTGTAATTGCCGCAACAACGCCGACGGGTTGTTTAATCATTAGAAGATGGTATTGATGTCGGTCCTTTAATCAATAATGAAGGTTTTGAAAAAGCAGGACGCCATAATACGGTGGTTTTCCCTTTTTCCAGGAACGATCCGTCCGTAAATTGTGGAGGATGCCCAGAAAAAAGAAGCGAGGGTAACCACTGGTGGTGAAGGCCAAGCAGATACAGATAAAGGTACTTACTTTTATAAGCCAACTATACTAGCTGATGCCAATTATGACATGGTTATTATGAATGAGGAGACTTTTGGGCCGATTCTTCCCATTGCAAAATATGACCATGATGATGAAGCAGTAAAAGCAGCCAACGATACCCCGTTTGGTCTTGCAGCTTATTTCTTTACACAAAACGTATCAAGGGGCACCCGTATCTCAGAGGGACTTGAATACGGAATTATTGGATGGAATGATGGCATTCCATCGGCAGCCCAAGCACCATTTGGCGGTATGAAGCAAAGTGGTTTGGGTCGCGAAGGCGGGCAAGAAGGCATCGAAGAATATTTAGAAGTGAAATATGTATCGCTTAGTATTTAATGAAGAAGAGCATTTGTCTTTTATTAGGCAAATGCTCTTTCTATTTATTACTAGAGGTCTTCTTTAATGCCCCAACCTTAAAATCTCACTCAACAGAGGGGTAACGTCAGGAAAATGGGAATCTGGCTTAACAGAATCTCTTAACCTAGTATATCTTTTTTCTCCCCGGCTAAGATGTTATTAAAGGGAGTGAAAAAGATGAGTATGAAAAAATTATATTATCTAATGATACCCGTATCAATATTTATTTCCTTCTTTTTAATATCCAGTGAATTAACTAGTGCAGCAAAGCCAATTGAAATATTGGAGATTACTGAAAAAGCTGAAGAAGCAGATATAGAAATAGCGTCCTGGTCCATGGCCATAAAGGAATCAATCGTAGCATTTGATAGTATAGAAAGTGTTCGAAATAGGGTGAAAGAAATAAAGTCCCGTGAACAAGGCTTTGAATGGTCCGAGGAACAATTTAAAGGAAACCATTATAAAATGGTTGGTGTCAAAGATAAGGGAGCTAATGTAGATCAACAAATATCGATCATCTATTACCCCATGAAAGGAAATTATAAATTAAGTGTTAATTATAATATCGATGGGGAGAAATGGAGCATTGATGTTTGGGAGCAAGTCTATAATCTTTATAAATCAAAAATGGATAAACATAAGGTATTTTATACAGTAGAAGGTCACAACAATAGTATAAAAAAAGAAGCTCAAAACCTTATACGGTCTATGTCTGGGAAGACTGTCGATGGTATATATGAGGATAATTTTGTTTCTATTTCCGCCTATTCATCCAAGTGGGATGTTAAAGTTCCGTTAGGAGATAAACAAGCCATGAATATGCAAGTTGCTAATCGAGACAGGGGCGCACATACAGAAGTAACAATTGGTTCCCCTATTATAATTACAGAATATTGATGCCCTAGGTATAATCAGCAAGTTTTGCATTTCAGCACAAGAAAACATTTACAAACTAAAACACAGGCAGTTAACAATTATGACTGCCTGTGTTTTTATTTACTTTCTATACGCCTAGTTTTCACACTCATCGGCACATTTACGACCTGCTTCAGTAAATTGTTTACAATGATCATAGTCAAACTTGGCACACTCTTTCATCACAGCAAAAGGATCACTTACGCGTAGGAATGCAAACCAGATATGATTAAGTTTACAGCAAGTAAGTTAAACATAATGATGGCAAACCCTCCTACAGCAAGCCATGCTGATTTCGTTCCATGCCATCCTCTTGAAAGTCTGAGGTGCAGGAAAGCAGCATAGAAAAAGAAGGTAATTAAAGCCCACACTTCTTTAGGATCCCATCCCCAGAAACGGCTCCAAGCTTCTTGGGCCCATATCATCGCAAAAATCAACGCACCTAGGGTAAAAATAGGGAACCCAATCGCCACTGCCCGATAAGAGATTTCATCAACAAGTTCTGGGTTCACTTTCTTCAATAGAGGCTGGATTGCTGCCCCAATGCGCTTTCTTAAGATTAAACGTATCAGCCAATAAAGAACAAGGCCCCCAAGGAAGGACCAGAGGATCGTATTGAATTTAACAGCTGCATCCACACCACGCATCCACTCTGGCACATTAAAAAGTGGAGTCATATTATCAGTAAGTAACTCGCCGTCTGTTGGCCCAGCTATAGCTGGCATTTGGTAAGTAATCTCCACAGTTTGTCCTTCAACAGGAGCTTCGAATGTGGCTTCGTAATTCATCGCATTGAAGGTTGAAGAGATGATGATAAACGCTAAAGCTGCAGCTAGCATGTAAATCACGCTCTCTAGCCAAAAGGTATGCTTAGATCCTTTACTTTGGTCCGTTTGGCGGATTAGAAAGATCAACCCTGCCACAAAACTAATCGATAAAATAGCTTCCCCAAGTGATGCCGTTGTTACATGGATATAAAGCCAATGGGACTGCAATGATGGAACAAGTGGGGATATTTCACTTGAAAACATACTAGCAAAAACAATAATTAGCAGGGCTATAGGCAGTGCAAACAGTCCTAGAATGTTGATACGGTAAATAAAATACATAACAATAAACGCCAGGACAAGCATCATGCCAAAAAATGTTGTAAATTCATATAAATTACTAACAGGAACGTGATTACTCGCAACCCACCTTGTAAAGAAGTAACCGACTTGACTAAGGAACCCTATAATAGTCAAGGCTATGCCAATGTTGCCCGCCTTCCCCGCACTCTTCCTTTTCTTATCACGAATCGTTCCTCCGAAGAAAAATGTAGCAATTAAATAAATAATAAATGCAGCATAAAGCAAGTTACTGCTTATTGTAGTCAACTCCATTGTATATCCTCCTTACCTGTTACTAATTCGGACTTGTTATAGAAAGGCCGGTCATTTTGATAAAATGACCGGCTTTCAGATATTTTGTTCTGCATTATTTCTTTGTTTTAAGGAGCCTTAACCCATTCAAGGTGACTAAAAGTGTTGCTCCCATATCTGCCAGAATAGCAATCCATAAAGTTAGCCATCCCGGAATGATTAGCAATAAGGCCACAGCCTTTACAATTAGTGAGAAACTAATGTTTTGTTTGATGATTTGCAGTGCCTTTCGGCTTAACTTGACGGTAAACGGTAGTTTATCCAGGTCATCAGCCATAAGAGCAATATCTGCTGTCTCAAGAGCCGTATCAGTTCCAGCCCCTCCCATGGCAATGCCTAAGTCGGCTGTAGCTAGTGCGGGCGCATCATTAACGCCATCACCAATCATGGCCACCTTATGCTGTTCCTTTAATTGCTTAATCGCATTCAGCTTATCTTCAGGAAGCAGCTCTGCTTTTACCTTGCTTATGCCAAGTTGTTTTCCAATCGCCAGAGCCGTATTTTCGTTATCTCCGGTAAGCATGATGGTTTCTTTGATCCCGAGTTTATGCAGTTTCTGAATAATTTCCTGACTACTTCCCCGAACCGGATCAGCTACAGCAATGAGTAAGAGAATCTTTTCCTTCGTTCCAAGGCCCATTACGGTTTTGCCTTGTTTTTGTAGCGTTTCAATCTGAGATGATACCTCACTATCTAGACCCGATGGTAACAATTCGTTAAAGAGTTTCGGACTGCCGACATAGTAGGTCGCGTCGTTGAGTTTGGCTTGCACACCTTTCCCGGTTAAAGAGTGAAATTCATCGATCGACCAAGAATTTATATCTAATTGCTCATCTTCGGCTTTTTGAACGATGGCTGCGGCTAACGGGTGTTGGGAGCCTTTTTCAATGGCCGCCGCAACGCCCAGAAGATCACGGTTTTTTTCTTCTTCTAAATAAACCAGATCGGTTACTTCTGGAACCCCTTTGGTCAACGTACCAGTTTTGTCAAAGGCAATCGCAGATAGTGCACCTGCTTCTTCAAGATACACACCGCCTTTAATGAGCACGCCATTTCGGGCAGAATTCCCAATTGCAGTGACGATTGATACGGGGGTTGAAATCACCAATGCACAAGGACAACCGACAACTAAAACCGCAAGCCCGGTATAAATCCATTCGCTCCATCCCCAGTTAAGGAAAAGAGGAGGGATAATGGCAATCAATAAGGCTATGACGATGACCGCCGGCGTATAATATTTTGCAAAACGATCGACAAAGGCTTGAGAAGGCGCACGTTCAGCTTGGGCTTCTTCAACCATATGAATAATTTTAGCAATGGTCGTGTCTTCCACCCGTTTCGTGACAAGGACTTCCAACAACCCTTCTTCGTTTAAGGTCCCGGCAAAGACTTCGTCATCCTTTGATTTGGAAACCGGAATCGATTCACCAGTGATAGCTGCCTGATTGATGGTTGATGCTCCTTTGACAACCAAACCGTCCATGGCCAACTTTTGTCCGGGTTTGACGATCATAATGTCGTCAATATGAATATCATCGACGGATATAGTCATTTCTTCATTCCCTCGGCGAATGAGAGCTTCTTTGGGTGCGATGTCCATTAGGTCACGAATGGAGTTACGAGCTTTATCCATGGAATAAGACTCAAGTGCTTCACTGATCGCAAACAGCAATACGACAATCGCACCTTCACTCCATTCCCCAATCACAGCAGCACCAATGATTGCTACAGTCATCAAAGTGTTCATATCAAATCTGAAACGTACTAAATTGCGAAGTCCTTTGATAAATAAACTATAACCCCCGATTACCATAGCTGAACCGTATAAGAGAATGGGTACCACATTTTCTTCCGTATTAAGACTCAGCAACCATCCTACTAGCACCAACACACTTGCCAAGGCAATTTGAATCATCGCTTTATTTTTCCAAAATGGAACCTTCTCGTCATCGACTTGTTCATTTTCATGATAAATTTTGTATCCCTCAAAGGATCCTGCCTTTTCTACCTCTTCCAAGGAGGCCTCTCCGTAAACAGCGATTTTGGAAGCACCAAAATTCACTTTGGCATCTTGTACGCCCGGCAAATCTTTGACATTCTGCTCAAACTGAGCAGCGCAATCTGCTCAGGTAAAACCCTGAACACGGAAATTCGTTTTTGGTTCTGCCATTTGTAAACTGTCAGCCATTTGAAACCACTTCTTCCTGTTGATGCTCTAAAACGGTTGGAATTAAAGATCCAAGATGTTTATTTTTTAACGAGTAAAAAACCAACTTCCCTTCTTTTCGGTAACCTGCAATACCTAGATTTCGCAGTAGACGAAGATGGTGAGAAGCCGTAGCCAGAGAAGAACCTATAATGTTGGCAACGTCACACACACATAACTCTTCCTCTTGTGTCAGGGCAAAGGCAATTTTGATTCTCGTTGGGTCACCAAGAGCTTTAAATATCGTCACTGTGGATTCAAAATCTATTTCATCCAATTGGCTTTGCACACGTTTGACCTTTTTCTCATCAAAGCAAAATATTTCGCAGCGATCACTAGAACTCATTTTTCCACCCCTTAATCAAATAATCATTTGATTATTATAATATGCGATACAACGCTTTTTATCAACTGCTTCAGCTTGTTAATATCACTTTGTTTTCGTTTAGGTTTTGTGAAGAAATTAAAAACCTCCAGTTCCCAATTATTTAACTGAAGGTTTTATCTCAACAAATGTCATGAGGCTGTTATGTTGCTTTTGCATTAACTCTTTAATTTTTTCGCTTACCTGAGTCATTTCCTTTATTGGTAAATCTGATTGAAGAGTAACAGCAACATCTATAATAACTTTATTTCCTGAGACTCTCGCTTTCACATCATTGACCTTCACTATTTCTTGAACATCTGAAATCGATTCTTTGTATTGGCGTATCTTTTCTGGATCGATCCCATCAGTTAAAATTAAGGCGGTTTCTTTAAAGATTCCCCATGCTGCCCAAAGAATGATTAAGCCTATGATTGTTCCTGTGACTGGGTCAAGCCATGATAAACCGAATTGAGCGCCCGCGATACCAACGACTGTTCCAAAACTTACGATCGAATCCGATAAATTATCTTTTGCTATCGCTCTTAATCCTTGACTATCGACTTTCGAGGCAATGGTTTTGTTCACAAAATAGATCAAAATCATGAACAGACCACTCCCGAGTCCAACCCATATTGCAAGAGGATCCGGTGTAACAAAATCTTGATTTAAAATTGCACGAACGGTATCAGCTAAAATTTGTATCCCTATTGTAGCAATGACAAAGGCAGCGACTAATGAGGTTATGTTTTCTGCTCTTCTATGGCCGTATGGGTGGTTCTCATCTTGGTCTTTTTTTGCAATCCTAAGTCCAATAATTAAGGCAACCGATGTAATAATATCCGTAAAATTATTAAACCCATCGGCCATTAATGCCACGGAATTAACCTGCCAAGCAACGATGATTTTTACGAGCGAAACAAGTAAATAGGCAAAAGTACTAATCCATGCTCCATTTTTAGCACTTAATGACCCCATTTCATCACCTCCCTTACCACATTATTTCCAACTTATCCTTTAGTAAAACGTTCGTTTGAGTGTATCTAACTAAGATGCAAGAAATACTATACAGTATTTAAATGGCCGTAAAAAAAGGAACAACCTATTAGCCATGGGTGTTCCTTTTATACCTCTCCAATAAAGCTCTCCTTAAAGGATTAATTAAAATATGTGCGATTAAAGGAGTAACCTACTCCCTTTGAGATGGCATTTGTCAGCCACCTTCTATACAAGTATCCGTTGAACTTCCAACAATAGCATTGAGTTCTTGAAGAAGAGGAGTCAATGTATCGGTTTCAACCAATGTTTCTATAGCTTTTTCAGCTAGTGGAATCTTGTGTCTCTTAAAGACATCGACTGTATTTCCCCAAACTTCAACGATAGCTTTAGGTGACATATTTGATTGTATGATACTTTGATAACCCCCTTTTTTATTGGCGTGGTGCAAACAACATTACTGACACTCCAACTAAGCATATACCTGCACCTACCCAGTCATAAAAATCAGGCGTTTTTTTATCAATGCCCCATCCCCAAAGGACAGATAATATAATAAAAACTCCTCCGTAGGCCGCATAAACTCTCCCAAAAGAAGGGAAAGTTTGAAAGGTAGCTATAACACCATACATAGCTAAGGATAATCCGCCTAACACCCCCCAATAAAAAGGTTTTCCTTCCCTCAACCAAAGCCAAATCAGATATCCGCCACCAATTTCAGCTAGCCCGGCCAGAAGAAAAAGTAAAATAACCATAGTCACGTACTCCCTTATATATCAATACATTTCACTTTAAACATTTGCCTTCCTTATGGATGGTCTTTTATACGTTTTTCTTTCTCCCTGCAAACAGAAATATAGTAATGAGACTGAATGCGAGTAATGCTAGGAAAGGAATAGTTATAAAACCAAACCAATTTATATATTCAGAGCTACAAGCGACCCCTTGAGTACACGGCTTGATTTCGGCAAATCCAGGTACCTTCTGCTCCATGTAATGAAAAATAGAAACAAACCCTCCAATAATGGATAAAGGTAACACATATTTAATAACTTTACGATCATTGAAAAACGTGGCAATGCCAAGGATGATACTCATTGGATACATAAAAATCCTTTGAATCCAACAGAGTTCACAAGGAACGTATCCCCGGATTTCACTGAAGTAGAGGCTGCCAAGAGTGGCAAGGACAGAGACAAGCCAAGCGATGTAAAGAGCATAAGACGAACGTTTTTTACGATTTCCTACGGCTTTATCCATTCTTGTTCTCCAGTTTCTGGTTAATTAAGTTAGAAATGGCCTCGTAATCAAACGGGTTTTCTACAATCTGACCTTCGATCATGATAGTAGGGGTTTGTTGGATACCATATTCGTTAACTAGGTTCATGTCGTTTTGGACTTCTTGAGCAATCGCACCAGAGTGAAGATCCTTTTTCATTTGAGCCAGATCAATCGAAGGCACACTTTCTTTGGCTATTTCAAGAACTTTACCCTCAGTCACCCATTTCTGATCATGATTTTGACTAGGCTGAGCTTCAAAAAGGTTTTTATGGAATTCCCAAAAAGCTTCCGGATTTCGTTTATACACAGCCTCTCCAGCTTTAGCAGCTAATTCAGATTCTTCTCCATGAAACAAAGTATTAATGTAAGTTAAATTAACTTTTCCTGTATCAATGAATTCCCTTTTTAATTGCGGATAGACACGCTCGTTCCATGCCTTACAGGAAGGGCACTTGTAGTCACCGAATTCAATGATTTGTACAGGTGCATCGTCTTCACCTATAGTAGGGTGGTTCTTTATCGAAGGGGACTCACTTGTCGTATTATTATCGCTTTCTACTGCACTTTTGCTTTGACTATTTAATACAACAAGTGCTGTAATCAACCCTATAACGACCAGAGTAACCACCACAATCACGGGCATCGGATTCTTTCTCTTATTAGTCATATTTCATCACTCCTTAATAAATTAGTTTTATAACGGTAAGGGACGTTTAATTTAGAATCCTTTTCACGAAAAAATAGCTGGGGATTATCCTGATTATAACTCTGCCTTCTCATCAGATCATTTTCTCTTATTTCGCATTAGGAGAATAGTTAAGAAAATAATAAAGATGACAGCAACACCTACCGCCATGAGAATAACAGACCAAAAAAATGGATCCATCATAAAAAGACTCCTTTTTCTTTCACATAATCTAGTTAGGGACATGTATGGTTAAATTCCTTATATCATCAGACCAAATGCTTTATTGAATTGCCATCATTAAAGCAAAATAGAATGATAAAACCATAAGTAACGTAGCACTTGAGGCCATAGCAACCGAGGAACGTTTTACGGCTGCTATAATTGTCATAGCCATAAATAAAACGCCCAAGATACATAGGAGGTAACTCATAAATCCAAATGAGAAACTTACGTTAAAAACTTCCTGCATCTCCGCACTTTGAATAGTATTGACCAGGTTGCTTTGCGTGAACGTTGTGTATAGAGGTGAAGCCCCATAAGACTTGATCAAACTATAGATTTGATGAGGAGGCCATGACTGCCCCATGAATGCGGTAAGTCCAAAGATGGTTAACGCATAGATACTTTCTAATCGCGCCCACTTTAAGGGGTTAAAAGATGCATCATTATTCCTTTTTCGAAAAATAATTCCGTTAATTATCGCGAATAATACTAAGGAAATCATGAATAAATGCTTAAAAAGCAGAGCCTGTCCATAATTAACGATTAAACTATTCTGGTACTCTTGAAAAATTGAGGCGTTAGGATTGTCGTATGAATTAATATCAATACTCATCGTAAAATATCCTGCCACGGATACAATAATTAAACAAACTACTGCAACAGGGGTAAACCATTTAAGGAAACGCAACCAGTTATCCTTTGTCTTGGAAAACCAGCTGGCCACAAAAAGAATGCCTATCCAAACCGTAACAGCCAAAAAGTGAAATGTATGAGCCAGAAAACCTTGCCATTCTGTAATGGTTGCTGCATGACTAGATCTTGTGTAGCCCAAAAGCATCAGCATGGTTAATAATAGAGCTAAAGCGAGTAGGACAGGATTGCCTTTGAAATTCTTTGTTATGATTACTCGAATGAGGATAACTGATATAAGGGTAATAAACACCCAGGATTGACCTACTTCAAAGGTTAATAATACATTTTTAAAAATGAACCACATATCCCGATCTTCCGAAAAGATGGAGGTCGTTCGGATAACTGGAAATAAAGCAGCTATAGGGATAATTCCTGTGGCTACATAAAATAACTTTTTAGGTATTAGAATTTGAGGTCTGTAACCTTCTGGGACAAGGAGAAGAACGAGTGCCCCGATTAACATAGAAAAACAAATATATAGTAAGATTTCAGATAACGTTAATACAATTATCATGATTGAACACACCCTTATTGTCTTTTCTTACTAAATAACATCCAGAACAATAATAAGGCCCCGGCAATGAGTATAACTATAATCATTCCATACATGAATGGAGATGGATTGGATTCATTTTCACTCTTAACCTGCTGTGAAGCTTTTTTTTCATCTGTCTCTTGTTGTTGGGAGGTTGAATTACCCGGGTTTTCAGTTTCTGGATTTGCCTTATCTGTTTGGCCTGAGTTGCCTGGATTATTTGTGTCTGGTGATCCCTCATGAGTCGTCGATGCCGTAAAGCTATATTGTTTTTCAATTAAATGGCCATCGGCTCCAAGAATCTTCCACTTTACCTGGTATGTACCTGATGCAAGGCTTTCTTTAAAACTAGCTTGCAAAACATTACCTTTGACGGTAACTGAGGTTGGCTCAATTTTTTCTCCCTTTTGATTCAGAACATACAGAGTACTTCCTTTTTCAATTTTCGTGTTAAAAGATAATTCAATGTGTTCTACCGGCTTTTCTAGAGTTGCTCCTTCTTTTGGTGTTGAATTTTCTAATACAGAGTGTGCTTCTGCGGACTTCATTGGAATCATACTTACGATCAATGCTAATACCATAAACAAAGCTGAGACTTTTTTGTTCATCAAACCTTCCTTTCTGCAATCATTGGTTTTTTAAAGAATTTTCAAGCTTATAACAGCACCCATTACACTCAGAATATCACCTCATAACAAGAAAGGCTTTTAAATCTATTAATTGTTTGAAAGTGTTCAAAAACGAGGGAAGAGTCACTTCACATCACACAAATAAGCCCCCAAAGCTGTAGCGATGGAGGCAAGCCATACAATTTTAATGATCATGTTGGTCAGTGTGCTTTTCATGTTCGCTTTTACATAAAAGAGAATCCTCATGAGGGTGTTCACTAGTTTCCATTTGGACCGTTACATGGCCTATATCTTTATCCTTTAGTTGGGATTCAACATTTCTTAATAGTTCCTGACACTCTTGGACTGTTAAATTTTCCGTAACCACAGCATGACAGGAGAGAGCATTTTGCCCACTTGTAATACTCCATACGTGTAAATCGTGGATGCCTAAAATCTCAGGAATCGCTTCTATCGTGTCTGTGATATCTTGAACGTTTACGTTTTTAGGTGTCCCTTCCATTAAGACGTGAACAGAATCCTTGGCTACACGCCAACCACTAATTAATACAAGGACAGCTACAATGACACTTGCAAGAGGGTCGGCCCATCCCCACCCTAAGAACATGATAAGCAGGGCAGCAATAACAGCCCCCACAGATCCTAATAAATCACCTAAAACATGTAGAAAAGCAGCTCGTAAGTTTATATTTTCCTTGGTATCCCCTTTACGCATCAAAATCCAAGCAACAACGAGGTTTACAACAAGACCGATAATACCTATCGTTAGCATTCCAACAGAAGCTACTTCAGGGATATCCGTAAAGCGCTGAAAAGCTTCATAAAAAATGTACAACGCAATTAATATGAGTGTAACTCCATTGAAGAGGGCAGCTAGGATTTCAAACCGTTTATATCCATAAGTCTTGCTATAGTTGGCCACCTTTTCTCCCAATATAAAGGCTATAAGACCAACCCCTAACGAAACGGAGTCACTCAGCATATGTCCCGCATCAGCTAAGAGAGCAAGACTGTTGGTTAAGAATCCCCCAATGGCTTCCACAATCATATACAGAGTGATAATGATAAAACTAATCGTTAAGGCTTTTTTGTTTGCACCATGCGAATGATCGTGTCCGTGGTCATGTCCCAATTGTCATTCCTCCTAATTTTATTTGTCATTCATATTCATTTAATGTTTCTTAACAGTGACTGGCGTGCTTAATGGTTTGGTTTAGCATATTCATAACGTGTTCATCATCATGGGAATAATACAAACTCTTGCCGTCTCTACGGGACTTTACTAAGCGTAGGTTTTTGAGAAACGTGAGTTGGTGCGAGACGGTTGACTGTCTAAGGTTCAGATGTTCGGCTACTTCATTTACGGCGTATTCGTTTTGAAAAAGCAAATGAAGGATGCGAATTCGTGTAGGATGGCACAGGGCTTTAAATGTTTGTGAAACAATAAATAAGGTTTCTTCATCAAGTTCATTAGGCTGATCCATATCACCCTTTTCTTTTGATTCCTCCATGTATATCACCTCAATTTTCTTGATTTACTTACTTGGAACATTCGTTAGCTCCCCTTTATTATAGTTCCCTTCATCATATGTATATATTCACATATGATCATATTACAAGCATGATAAATGTTCGTCAAACATATACCAGTTATAAGGAAGGATAGGCTTGACCTTCACTCGAAATGCCAGATTAATGATGGAGAGATTGAATGGGACCTGCATGGATTATAGGAGCTATTGCTTCTGGAGCTGGATTAGGGATTGGTGGAATTTTCGCTTGGATGATGAAAGGCGTTCAACAAAGCTTTATTTATTCATTGTGTACAGGCTTAATCATGGGTTTATTGTTTTTTGAAATGATTCCTGAAAGTCTACGGCTAGGGGGATGGATCATCCTTCTAGTGGGAGTCATGACAGGGATTGCACTATTTCGCCTTATCCATCGCTTAATAGATAAGGTTACGATTATTACCCGAAGTCCTCAAAAAGACATCTTTGTTCGAACCGGGATTCTTTTAACCCTAAGTATATCCGTTCATAATATTCCAACGGGAATTGTCCTTGGTGCAATGGAGGACACTGATATGGGAAACGTTATACTACTAACTCTTTTTTTACATAACATTCCCGAAGGGATTATTATATTTACCCCTTTATTTCTAGCTGGGTTTGGAATGGGAACCTGGATGATATGTACCGTGATCGTTTCTTTTCCTATCGCAATGGGTTCTCTATTTGGCCACTTTATCGGAATGGACTTCCCTTACTTACTAGCATTCGTTGTAAATATAACGATTTCCGTTATTTTCATGGTTGCCATACAAGAGATTTTTAAGGAATCCGTTAAACAGTCCTCCATGTTATACAGTTTAATTGTAGGTATGGTGGGTTTGGCTGTTATATACTTATTTACGTTAACACTGAGCTAAGTCCAAATTCTTTATGTCCAACATTTTTCGGGTTGCGATAACACTCCATCAATAATACAAATGGGTCGGTTAAAGAAATAAAAGCCTTATTAAAAAAAATTCACTTTTGTAAAAGTCAACAAACACAAGGACTGTTTTCTCTGGTTGTAGTCCAATTGAACACTTTGGGTGAAAAAGAAGAGAAAGAAGAAATATCTGTAACAGTTAGAATTACTGGGGAGGCCACTAATTGATTATTCCTACCTTTTGATAAGATAATCTTTTCACCATTAACCCCTGTAAAAAATAAAGAACATGTGTTGGAAGTATCCATATAATAATGTTAAAACGCCCATAGTAGGAGTGAGGAAAAATTGTATTATCAACACCCGCATTATTACCCTTATTACACAGGACGAACTGAAATGAATATGCCGATGATGGAAATGGACAAAATGGAACAAATGAAACAAATGATGATGGAACATATGCAGACAACCAGACAAATAAAAGAAAAGGTAGATAGGATTGATGAACGGTTAAAGAGAATGGAAGAAATGATGACAGTGGCCAAAAAAGTGCAAACCAATGATTGGTAATTTGCACTTTTTTAAGTTCTTCATCTATAAAGTAATTCCTACCTCGAGAGACCTTACACCTCTTTATTCAATAATGTGATTGAGAATCTAGATTAAAAAAGAATAGAAGGACGGAATCTATATAACAATCAGATTATCAGGGAAATTGACTAATTGAAATTGATTCCACCCTTCTCATAAGGTCATCATATCAGACGTACGTTTCTAAGGAGAGAACATTGATCCATTGGAAAATATAACACGGGGGTCATTATAAATATTGAAGATATTACTTCGTTTATATTATAAACAGTCCAGATTACTCGGCTGATATTTCGCTTTCTGTGACCCATTTATGATTTTTAACTTTTTCACCGGTGACCGTCGAAATGTAATCGACCATATACACAGTCGTTTGTTTGGCCGATTCAATTTTGGCAGTAACACCTCTCATTCCTTCCATATGTGATGCATCTAATGTAATCTCTGTTCCGGGTTCCAAAGGCTCTTCACTAGCATTTTTTATTTCTTCATGTATGACCCATTTATGATTTGTCACTCTTTCACCGCCAGTTGAGGGTATATAGGAGACAACATAAGCTGTAGTATTGTAGGCACCAGTAATGGTAGCTTCTGCACCCTCCATCCCTTTCATGTGATCTGTTGTAAGGATAACCTGGTCTCCAACTTCAAACTTTGGATTTTCTGCAACTGCTAAATCTTCCGGAATTTCTCCTGAGCCTGAATGCTCCATATCCATACTTTCATCAGAACCTGAACCCATTTCCTTATTTTCCTCATTATCGGCTGAGTTACTTTCCCCATTATCACTAGCACACGCAGCTAATGTAAATACGGAAACGAGTAATAAAACTGCAATCATTATTAATTTTTTCCTTTTCATGTTAATCCTCCTTCAAAATTTTGACTTAATTATATAATACCCCCCTGCAGTATAAAGGTCAATTGTTTAATCTGTAGGGTGTACACCTGGGGATATCCTGCTAACAACATTGCTAATCAATGTTTATGCGTTTGTAGAACGACTGTTATCTTTCCCACATTAATTAAGAACCAATTCTCTTTCTTTCTCATATGGTAATAGGCAGATGACGTTATTTTGGGGGAGATATCCATGACTCTACCGGCTACAGACCTCGGGCTGATGGCTGAACATCTGTCAACCCACGAAGGGATGCTTAATAAACTTAAATATTACCATACTGAAGTAACAAATACTGAATTAAAGCAAATCATTGATCTTCAAATCGAGGTAATGCGTACTCACGTTAAAGTGATGTTAATGCTGATCAATCCGTACCAAAACGAATATGTTGAAGTTCCACCTCTCGAATTCTATACAGGGAATCAGTATCGTCGAGAAGAAGCATGGGGAAGGAATACATTAAACAATAAATCGATCGCTTTAGAAGCACGGGCCGGAGCAAAATCTATGGCAGATAACAACTTTGTCTCTGCTTTAATGATGAAAGACCCTAATGTTCGACACGCACACATTGAGATGGCACTGCAACAAGCTGCATTTCAGGAAAGATATGGTGAACTTATCAAAAGAATGGGTTGGGCATTTGTACCGCATGTATCCGTTCAGGATCAAATCAATACGTACCAGCATTTTCAGCATATATTAAATAAGTAAAAGCCAGTTCCTTTTCACAGGTACTGGCTTTATAATTTACTCAGTATTATTGCTTACTTCACATTCATTACCCCTTGTCTGAGAATAATGAGTGGGCCAGGTGTAGTGCTATTGAAACCAAGCGCATCAATTCCACAGTGTCCATGAACCTCACTTACTTGTAAAATAAAGGGGAGATATGCTGGTCGATGCAACATTGTTTAAAGAGGGTACGGAAACGATTCAAAAATTGAAGGATAAATGGGAAATATTAACTTTATGCTATGGTTATCTTCTCTTATTTCCTTCTTTCAATTTTCTGTACAAGGTTGACCTTGACACATTTGTAGTTTCACAAATTTTCTTTACGGTCATATTCCCTTCTTTATAAAGCTTTAGGCATAGTCGTACCTTAATGTTTCGAATATATTTTTTTACCCGCCCCCGATATTTACCCCCTTTTTTGGCAAGTCCTATTCCTTTACGTTGACGCATAGAACATACGGGTACCGATTTAACTTTTCATGGATACTTAATTCTCTGACATTTACTTTTTTGAGTCTACTCTGGTCTTTCCCGAGTAGATTCTGTTTATCCAAGTGCTACATCTAAAATCATCATTACTGTAAAACCTATCATTAAGGTCATCGATGCTAAATCCTTATTTCCCTCTTCTTGAGAGCCTGGTATGACCTCTTCAGCTACGACAAAAATCATGGCACCAGCAGCGAAGCTTAGGGCATAGGGTAAAAGAGGCTCGATTAATGTAACGGCCATTACCCCTATAACGGCAGAAATAGGCTCAACCATCCCTGAAAACTGTCCGTACATAAAACTCTTCCTTCGGGACATCCCATCCCTTCGAAGGGGCATCGAAACCGCAACCCCTTCAGGAAAGTTTTGAATACCAATGCCGATTCCCAAAGCAATAGCCCCTGCTAAGGAAGCTGAAGGGAATCCAGCTGCGATAGCCCCAAATGCAACCCCCACGGCAAGCCCCTCAGGTATGTTGTGTAACGTGATCGCTAGCACTAATAAAGTACTTCGCCTTTTTTTATTCGGATGAATCCCCTCTGCTTCTCCGACAGGTGAAGTAGGATGAAGGTGCGGAAGGATTTTATCAATTCCCCATAGAAAAAATCCTCCTAATAAAAATCCCACTGCTGCGGGAATCCAGGCAGGTATGCCGTCAGCCTCAGCCATATCAAGGGCTGGGGAAAGAAGGGACCAAAAACTTGCGGCGATCATGACTCCCCCAGCGAAACCCAGCATCCCATCTAACAGTTTTTGGTTCAGTGTTTTAGTGGTAAATACTAGGGCAGCGCCAAGTGCTGTCATACCCCATGTAAAGCATGTGGCGATTAAAGCCTGAGCTATTGGATGTTGGTCTAGAAAGAAATCAATCATATTTAATATTCCCCCTATTTAAAGATCCCTCAATAACGGAGAGCATTTTAATTTCCTAATATCTTATTCACTAGGTCTAAAAAGTTTCTTTAGGTAAACATTTTAAGTTATAGGAAAATTAAAGTCAATTATTGCAGGAGGAATAATTGCACTAGACTACGTGATTGATTTGGAGATCCAAAACCGTTGAATGAAAAGCTAACTCTAACAGTTTCGAACTAATGGGGATTTTTCCTTTACACGTTCTTGGAGTAGTCCCAAATAGCGTAGATACTGCATTCTAAGAACTCCGCATGAATATGAAACATATAAAATAAGTACGACATGAACACTAACTATCGCTTTTAAATGAAATCATTACAAAAGAAAGGTGGAGATATTATGGGTTCGACTTTTGATACGGTCGATACAACAAGAATATACGAAGAAGATCCATATGTCTTTTCTACAAAGGTTTCACAGCTAGTATACCCGAGTAAAAATGTATTCTGGCGTCCTCCAACCGTTATCTTGGTGCCTGCAAATATTTTTCATTTCAGTTATATCGGGGCGCCCCTGATTGATCATCCCATCGGTGCCTCTTTTTTGCTCACCCAAAAAAGAAAGATTAATAAAAGAAACATTAGGCGAAATCATTAGGCTTGCTCCAACAGGTGAAGGTGTTCCAGCACAGGTGATTTTAGTTGGTCCTATTAGTGAAAATGTAGAAAATGAACTAAAAAAACATGGCTTTTCGACTTTGCGTCTTGGCTCGGAGAATGTTTTCCAAACAGCCGCTGAAGTTGCTAAGTTTCGGCTGGTTACCATTCCTCCGGAAGGAGAACTTGGGAAACAACACCTCATCGTTGCCTCTGCTGATGATGGGGAAGAAGCTTTGCCTGCCTTGTACTATACTGCTCACACTAGAATACCGATTATTTTTGTCTATAGAAATTCTGTACCTAAGGAAACGCGGCGAATATTGAGGCGATTTTCAGATCGTAATATCACATTGTTTGGATCAGAAAAATCCATTAGTACATCTGTAGAAAAAGAAATTAAATCAATTGTAGAAGATGTGGACCACCTTGAGGCTAATACTCCGTATGATCTCAGTGTGAAGTTTGCAGTGAGGTCGTCGTCTGAAAGTCAAATAGGCTGGAGTCGAAAGAAAAGAGGTGGGCACGCCTTTTCTTTCGGTACGACCTCATCATGGCGGAAAGTCGTTGCCGGCTCATTACTCGGCCACATTGGTAAACACACCCCACTTTTACTCGTTAGACGTTCCAAAGTTCCAAAGATCGTGGATAAATATTTATTAAAACTCAATCCTGTTTTGAGGGAACCGCCAAGACCACCTTTTATGCATGGATTTATCCTTGGGGACTTCGATGACATATCTGATCTCACTCAAGTGAAACTGGAAGAACGTTTGATTAAGGAGGCGGGGAATTAGACTTTTACTGTGTCGTTGCGACTCAAGTCAAATCTTTCTATCGGTATTGGAACTTAAGAAGAACTTAAGAAAGCCATTTGTCGGCTTGCACCTGCACGAGGATGGCAATTTTGAGCGCATGTTGGCAATGTACATAGTGCCTGTGCGCTTTTTCTGTTTCTACACAATTGTTTCTTTTACTGCCTCCCCTAGTCATGCAAGCTTCCCTCTAAACGCGGGGGAGGGCAAAACGATAGGGACCGACCGGGATTTAGATCAAACTGGTTTTTCCTTGCAGATCTATCTTATAGATATCATTATACAATCGAACATCAAACCTCGTACCCTGTTACATGTAGACAGATTGGAACTTGGAACATATTCAGATTAAACACTCCCTGTTGTTGCAACAAAAGCTGATGATCTCCCAGACGTCTCTGACGCAGCGTACTTCAACACTGTACAAACAGCTAGATAGTGAGATACGGGTTTAGGATTCTCTTTTTTTTCCATCCAAATCATACGATAACGATGTCCTCTCTCAATTGAAAAATGGCACTACGAAAAATAGTCCTGCTGCTAATGATGCGGCTATGAGGTTATATGGTGTCATCGCTCGAACATATTTCATATGGTCAGCCCCTGCAGCACCGGCGGACATTGCAGTCATTCCTGACACTGGTGAGGTAACATCACCGAACGTACCTCCAGATAGAACTGCAGCTACTGCCAGAGGGATACTACCACCTGTAGCCACAGCAAGTGGAATAGCAATAGGCATCATTAAGGCCCATGCCCCCCAAGAAGAACCAATAAAATAAGTTACAGCTCCGGATACAATGAACACTATCACCGGCACCCATACAGGCGTAAGTGTTCCACCTAAGGTGGTTTGAATCAGATCCGTCAACCCGAGGTCCTGTGATACGTCCGATATAGGCCATGCAACTGCTAATATAACAATGGTTGTCATTAACTTATTGCCGCCTTTAATAAACTTGTCAGTCATTTCTTTCAATTTAATCCCCTGAATTAGATATAATGCAGCCGTAAACATCACTGTGATGAATAACGCTAGGAACATGGACCTTGAAGGATTAGCCGCGGTGAATATTTCAATAATACTTTGACTTTCAGTCTCCTTTTGACCACTCCACCATATTAAATAAAAGCTTAAGGGGATTAATACAACAATTGGAAGTAGTAGGTTAAACAATCTGGGGTTTATAGATGGTTCACCTACACCCATATCCATTTGTTCCATATCTCCTTTTGAAGTAACCCCATTTGGTCTTTGGAAGTGTCCGCCTTATCCGTGTTTCCAATCTCTTTGGACATTTCCATAGAATGGGCGGTTGATAAAGAAGGTTTACCTTGATTTCTTAACTTAGTACAATCTCCTTTTGATGATTGGATCATTTGTTTCATTTTCCCAAAATTCCATCCGACAATCACGGAAAGTAGTGCCACGGCAACCGAGGTAAAGCTAAAGAACTGGAATGGTATACTGGCTAAAAAAAGCTGAAATCCTGAACCCTCAACCCCAGCTGCATCCATGCCTTTTCCTATTACTCCTAGGATGTAACCGATATAAGTTGTAGCAACAGGAATTAACACAATGACAGGACTAGCAGAATTATTTAACATATACGCTAAACGTTCCCTAGAAACCGAGAATTTTTTTGCCAAGGGTTTCATAATAGATCCTGTTGCTACTACACGAAATCCACAGTCAATGAAGGTTATAGGTAGTAAAAGCCAAGAAACAATTAAAGTCTTTTTTGCATTATTAATGTAATTTTCCATGAAACGTGCAAAAGCCTGGACACCCCCAGAAAGTTGGATAAGAGCCACCAAACCACTGAACACAAATAAAAAAAGAAGTATATCGAGGTTACCTGGATCAGACAGAACCCCCACAATATATTCTACGGTTTGAGAAATAGAGCCAAGGAAGGAACCAGTTATTATAAAGCTACCTACCCATAAACCTATCAACAAGGATGGAATCACTTGTTTTGTCCAGGTTGCTAATGCAATAGCAATAATAGAAGGAACGATAGAAAGCCATAATGAGTAATCCATAATTGTTTCACCTCGCAACTTATGATTCTGTGCTCACTAGCACAACTTTCCAATTTATCTATGCCCTTATTAAAATTGACTATACCTCCCCTTGGTTTGCCAATCTCGTCAATCTTTTCGTCATTGACTGGAGTTTCACTTTATACTCTATAATTATAAAAACTTTTTAATGAACACCTGTAGAGTGTCGGGAATTGTTTCCCGAAACTCTACTTAGCAGTTAAAAATCAACCAGCCATTTTACGGCATTCTTCTGCACATTGCCGGCAGATTTTTGCGCATTCTTGGCAATGCGTGTCTTTTAACTGCTCACATTCTTCTGCACATTGCTCACAAATCGTTGCACATAGGCCGCACAATTGGGGTGAAAATGCACTGTTACGCGACATATACTGTACTGATTGATTACAAATCTCAGCGCAGTCATTTAATGTTTGAATACATTTAACCCTTGTTTGTACATCAGGTTCTTGCAAGCAAGCTGTCAGACATTCTTCACATGCTCTTAGGCATTGAAAACAAGCTTCAATACATGTATCCATGTTTGACGGTGATGTTGATAATACTCCCATTTTAATACCTCCTTATCCCTAATACTTTAACCATTCTCCACATATCAATACTGAATCAATCGGCTGAATTATCTGCACTAAATCTGCAAAATTATCAATTATATTGTTAGTGAGAAACAATGAAGGAGGTCAGACATCAGTAGAAGTGTTTAGCCACCCTTACATTAAACACTCGTTCTAATAATAAAGACATCCCCCTAAATAGTGAAAGTAGCGCTAGAAAACCGACAATCCAATATATCTCCGAAAGATGATCTCTCGTTTAAGGAGTTCAACTCCTCTGTAGATAACCAGTCAGTATAATGGGTATGGGAAGGTAATTAAGTTATATGTATAGAATTAAACCGAGTAGGGGTATTTTTCAACCATCTAATAGGGATTTTCTATAAGGGGGAAATATGTTTCAAGTAGTTAACTTTATATAGGGGAGGAGGTGTGAGCATGGACTTCTTAGTACAGAATGCCTTATCCATCCTAATCACACTTACCACAATAATTTTCGCTTTAACAATCCTTAAATTTACAAGGGCAGCTCGAAGTCTTGCAAAACTTATGATCTCCTATGGAGTAATCCTTTTTATCCTCGTGTTTATAATGGATGTTACGTCAGAGTATGTTAAGTTAGGAGTTGTTCCTATAGTGACAGGGGGGATAATATTACTAGCGCTAATTTATGAATAAAGGGATGTATTATAAATACTAATCCAAGTCAAAAAGTTGATGAATGTGTATTGTGAAAGACTTAGAAAAACAATATTTTTTTGTCTGCGGTCCATTGCTTCTATTTTATCTATTCAGTGGTTATCGCCTTCCAACCTTCAGTTACATCCCACATCCTAAAAATAAGTGGAATTCTTGTTATTTTCTCCAATAATTTTATAATTCTATTGATGAAACAACTTATACATAGGTTAACGATTCTTGTCAAATAAAGCTTTGTTATGAAAACTTTATTTCCCCCTATTTGTCACCCTTTGCAGAAACCTTATTATTAAATAAACAGTTGCCAAAACAAGTAGGATGTTATTGACTATATTAAACTCTTTACCATAGTAATCCGGATTCCAGTATGAAATTGGGCTTCGTACAATTAAATCACTCAAAGGATATAAAATGGGTGTAGCATCCGTTGCATGGGTTAATAGATCTGTAAGGATATGTCCTAACCATCCCAATAAAAAAGCCTTAAGTGGAGAAAGCTTAAAACCCATTCTCCAATATACCAGACCTGAAAGAATGGTCCAAACGAGCAAGGAATGTCCAGTAAATCGTAAAATCTCTACAATGGGATGCTGAAACATTTCTAAAATAAAGTCATGTAATTGAGTCAAAGCCATGTTTGAACTATCTGAAGGAAATCCAAACATTGGCATCTTAAATAGATCTAGCAATAAAGAAAGGGTTAGTATTTCCTTCTGTACCCCTAAATACAGAAACATCACAAAATAGATAATATCTGGTGCAATTGAACCTATGACAAACCACTTAACCAGTTGCCGTTTTTTTCGAAAGATAAAATATGTCCAGAAGCCATGGTGTATTGTATTCATAAAGCACCCCCTATCGATTTATTATTTGGTACAAATACAAACCCCTGTATCATGGAAGAAACTTAGATCGGTTGTTATGTTCAGTAATTTATTTGAGGAGTATTATTTAACCAAACAAGTTTCTCCACTACAGTTCAAATATCTTTTAGTCAAATGGAAGTATTTTCGCTTTGATTACGTACTTCTCCAGGCACCACAATCGTGTATGGTAACCGAACCTCTTTCCCATTTTCCATCAGAACTTTCACTTTCATATTAATCGTTCCAGCACCATGTAGTAAATTTCCGGTCAATTTATATATTCCTTTCCCAACTTGAAACGCATTATTTTCAACTTGCCATGTAGGTGGCATACTCAGTTCGACTTTCACATTTCTAATTTTAGGGTTTTCTTTGAATTCTAACGTAATGGTATTTAACCCCATCTCTAGCGGAGTAATTTCAACATTCAAATCCAAATTATTTGGTGCTTCTGGTGTTTCCCTATAAACTCCTTGTTCAGCTGCACTAGGGTTAGCCGCAACTAAAGATGCCGCAAAAAAGAAAATGATGAGCCCATATACTGCTTCTATTCTAACTCTTTTGAAAAAGGAAAACGTAAATTTGGAACTAAGCTGCTTAACCGTTTTTCGTTGGACATATCCTATTATGATTAATAAAAAGAACAGTACGGTCTTCATTAGTAAAGACCTACCCCATTCGCTTTCTAACAGACTTTCTAATGAAGTAGAGGGCAAAAACTCGACCGTCATCCATATACCTGTAAATAGGATGACACTAACACTTATCATGGCCCAGTTAGAAAAAGAGGGACCGACTCTTTGTAGCCATTCCTTTTTCTCATGATGTTTCGGTTTGGCAATGAGTGAAAAAAGCCCCCCCATCCAAATGGCGACAGCAATAACATGAAAAGCAGTCATGATCATAGTAAAATAACCACCGTAACGTGGGTAAGAGGCATGACCGATGATAAAGGGCCATAATATTAAGGCCATACCAAATAATAATAAACGTATCTTTTTTATCCACATACCTAGGGTGAGAAGCACCACTTGTAAAATAGGGATCCATGTGAACTTTAACAATAAAAATTCTTTTATTGCTAATTCAGGAAGATCTAATCTATGATGAATAATTAGTAAAGTCATTCCTACTAGGCTGACTAGATAAAATAGAAGCTGTGTGCTCTTCTGCGGAGTTTCTTCGACCCTGTTTTTTAAGAGAATGGAATAAAACCACGATATTCCGAACAAGATTGTTAACCCAATAAATGTTAACCAATAGGCTAATTGCTTAAGTCCAAAGGAGAAACTTAGAGTCTTCCAATCAAAATTACCCGTATTTGCTTGAACGGGTGTCATCGAAGAAAACTTGTCAACTGCAAAATAAAACACATCTTGTGTGTTATTTAGAACGGTCTGCATGTCTTGATTAGCCGGTGAGGCACTCCAAGTTATTTGATAAGTCCCAGGAGAAAGCTTGTTTGAAATTGGAACAGTTATGTGCCTTGGGTTATCTGAATCGACCTGTGGTTTTTTCGTTCCAACGGGCTGATAATGATGATTAAAAATGCCAATGGCTCTTACCTCAACTGGTTGATTGAACCATAATTCTATTTGTCCCAGGGGCCCTTTGTGTATTTCTCCATCAGAAACATTTGATTTAACTAGTTTTAATTCCTCAGATTCAGACTTTGCTGCATTACTAATCGAAAATCTAAACTCCTCCTCAATGATAAACCCATCTTGAGCAATTACGTTAATTTTCACTGTGAATTCTCCAGGTGCTAATTCTTTATCTAATGTTGTGATAACATGCCCCGCATCTTTAGGATCTCGTTCAGTCTTTAAAATAGGGACTTCTTTACCCTTTGAATTGATCACCTTGATAGAACCCTCGTGAGTAACGACGGGATCTTGAAACCAAACCTCAATCGTTGAGGGTGGTTCCTCCAAAACTTTACCCCCTTTAGGGAACGTTTCTTCTAGTGAAGAATGGGCCCCTGCAGGTGAGGCATAAGCAAATAACAAAAAGAAGAACAAAATAAAGTAAGACAATATGCTTGTCCGTAAGGTAAATCTATTCATAGTAATCTACAGCTGCCTTTCTAGCTCTTTTCTAATTACTTTTGATAAAGAAAAAAGAGATTTAATGCAATTATAATAAGTGAAAATCCAAAAAATAGGTGAAGTGATTTCCTCGTGGAATGCTTCCTTAAAAAGGTATCCACTTTAAAACCGTAACCCATTATACTGAATATCCAAACAGGCACAAAAGATGTAAAAGCAAATAAAAAAGAAATGAACAAACTATTGGCTACAGATTCATTAGCTAACCATGGAGTGTATAGTCGTAAAAGGTTGATGACACCATGATCCATAAAAAGAGAGAGTATGAAACCTATTAATCCTCCCTTTAAAAATGGACCGTTCCCTATTTTTACTTTTTTCTTTTTTGCTGTTTTGTGGAAACTTTTAATAATAATAGGTGTTAGAAGGGATATCCCTAATAGCAAAAAAACTGGGACACTTAAAGGCCTTATATTCTCAAAAAAAGAAGTGACCCACGTACTCTCTGACCATAAAATAAGGCTTACTGCCAAGTAAACACTTACCAATTTACCCGTAAAGAAACCAATAACCGTTTTCCACCAATTAATCCGGTGAACCATTTCGCTAGAGATATAAGTAACAGCACCTAAGTGAGCAGCAATCTGACTAGGATAGGTACTTGCTATAGCTCCTAACAATACAGCACCTAGAAACGGTTCCCCCTCATAACCATTATGGGAGTTATATAACTCCCATAGTGGATCTGTTAAAAAATTAAACAGTTCAACAAGTTGATTAAATAAGCTTATATTCATGAATATCCCTCAAATGATTTATTTCAACGGTGTCTTTCTATACTTGTTTACTGTTTCAACCACAAATTCCGTCGTCATGGGCCCAACATGATGGTAACGGATCACTCCTTTCTCATCGATGAAAAAGGTTTCGGGTTGCCCTCTGACCCCATACGGCTTCGCCATAGAGTCGTTATAATCTAGCAGATAAGTTGACGTAGAATTAAACTCTTCAATATGTTCTTGGACGCTTACCTTCGGTTCTGCACGATCGAGGAACAACAATTTTGCCTGATCTCCGTACTGTTCCTCAAAATCTTGCAGTTCCGGTGCTTCCTCTCTACAAGGTGGACACCAGGATGCAAAAAAATTCAAAACGACAAACTGCCCTTGATAATCCGATAAGCTAACCATATTTCCATCCATATCTTCCAGAGTAAAATCAGGTGCAGGGTCCCCTATCTCAGCCGCAGTTGAGTTCTGACCTAAATTAATTGCTACATAAGTAAACCCCGCTAAAATGGCGATAAGAGAAGTGATCCGTATAATCTTCCTAAGCATTTTCCCTCCCCTTTCTTAAAAATTTTTCACTGTAACTCGTCTAACTTACGTGAAACTTTCTTTTGTTGGCTGTATAGTCGACCCATATAGAATAAAATACCAATCCATAGAATGAATACACCTACAAACAAATAAGTCATAGTTATACCGTCCTTTTCCAGGTTATTTTTTTAGTTCTTTTATTTTTTCTCGTTGGTCTTCAAGTACATAGCGATAAAGCAGTAAGGTTACGAAGAGAAACAAAAACGCAAAGATACTAAAGAATAATGTTTGAGCCATTTCTGGTGGCATGTGTACGCCTTGTTTATCAATGACCTTTGGATGGATGGTTCTCCACCACTTCACCGAAAAATAAACTAATGGTACATCAATAAACCCTATGATTCCAAAAATAGCTGAAAACTTACGATAGCGTTCTTCTCCTTGAACAGAGGTTCGAATCATCAAGTAAGCAACATAAATAAACCACATGATTAAAGATGTAACCAACCGTGGATCATCCCATACCCACCAGGCGTTCCAAACGGGTCGTGCCCAAAGGGAGCCAGAGATGAGTACAAATGTTGTAAAAACAACCCCAATTTCTGCCGATGATAACGCTAAGTAATCCCACTTCTTATTTTTTGTATATAAGTACATAAGACCAGCTGCAAATACAATCCCAAACGCAGCAAAGGCGACAAAGGCGCTTGGAACATGGAAATACATAATCCGTTGGATATGCCCCATAAATTTCTCTGTCGGAGCATAGTAAAACGCCATATATATTTGGATAACCATTAAAATTCCTGCTACTACAGTTAAAGATAACTTCATTTGATTTACATATTTTTTTATCATCCTAAACCTCCAGCAATAGATCAAATAAGAATAAAGGGACAATGGTGAAAATAAGATTATACCCGATTAATAACAAAATCCATAAGTCTTCTCCCATACCAAGTGTCGGGTATAGTGCCATTTCCGTTAACTGGATTATTGCTAAAAATAAAGGTACAGCTAATGGAAAAATCATAATCGGCACAAGCAACTCAGTGACACTGCTTGATTGTGCTAGAGTAGTGAAAAAAACACCTATTGCTACGAAACCCCAGCTTCCTAATAGAAGTGTAGCTATCAACAATCCAATGGAGTCGGGGTATGGTTGCTTTAAAAATAAAAAGAAAATGGGTACAGAAGTCATGATTACAATAAAAACGAGCAGATAATTTCCTATTAGCTTCCCTAAGAATAGCGCCCCTTTGTCCATGGGAGACACCAACAGACCTGTAATAGCTCCGTTTTCTCTTTCTGCTGACCCATACTTGCTAAAACCAAGCATAGCTGATAGCAATACAGGCAACCATAAAACACCTGGGGAAACCATTTGAATGGCCTGTGTTTTAGCATCGAATACAATCTGAAGAAATACCTGAAATAATAATGCAAAAACAACCATTGATAGCAAAAGCGACTTACTTCTAAATTCAATCCGTAAATCACGAGTTATTATTAAAGAAACTTGTCTAAGAAATATCATGTTGATTCTCCTTAAACAAGGTGTTATATAGATTTGAGAAACGAAGATAGCCTTCCCTAGTACACTTCTCCTCTAATACAATACTGCCCTTATGCATAAGAAGCGCCCGGTCACACAGTTTCCACGCATGCTCAGTATCATGGCTAACCAAAACATAGCTCATACCCTTTTTGTGCATTTGCTGTAAAAGGTCCTCAAGTATCTTTTTTGAAGCCAAATCAAGTCCATCAAAGGGTTCGTCTAAAAGAAAGTATGTCGGATAGTGAACGAGGGCCCTTGCTATAGATAACCGTTGTTTCATACCTTTAGAGTAGGAACTTACGAGTTCATGTTGAACTTGTGATAGTTCTACCTGCTCCAAAACTTGAGCAATTCCATCTTTGTCAACCTTCCCGTACAACTTCTGGTAAAATTGCAGGTTTTCATACCCGGTTAGCCCATCATATAGAAATGTTTCCGGAAACACTATCCCTAGCGATTCCTTCCATTGTCTTATCGAAATACCGACAGGGTATTTTATATTACCCGAACTGGGCTTGACCAAGGTAGACAGCACTTTAAGTAAGGAGGATTTACCTGCCCCATTGGCCCCTATTAACGCGATAGACTCCCCTTGTCTCCAATGAAGGTTGATTGATCGTAGCACGTTTTTTTCGTTCATTAATAAATTGACATTTTTTAATTCCATTATCCCTGGGACCCCTTGTTCAATTCCATTGTCACTCGAACAAGATGTTCCCTTGTTTTTTCCTTTGTCTTTTCGTACGTTCCCTCTGTTATTAGGTTGGACTGGTAATCTCTTTCCAACTGAATGATTTCTTCAAACAGCATTTCCTTTTCATCCACAAGCCATGATCGTTTGACTTTTCTATGATCCCCAGTTGTTTTTAGTAAGTCTCGCTTTAATCCTAGTAAGGCGGCTGCAAGTGCGACAATAATAATGACAATAGTAAAAGCCGCCTTTCCATAGCCAAAACCGTCATTTCCGATAATTTTCAATCCGTCTTCCGTATATTTTGCTCCTGGTTTATTTGCATTGTTCTGTTCCCCCTCTTCTGAAGGTGACTGTGTAGATGTATTCAATAATCGGAAGGAAAGCGTCCATGGTTCACCTGGGTGAACATCTACATGAGTGAAACGCCGGAATTCTTTACCGTTCATTTCAAATAGTTCAGACTGTGGCAGCAGTTCGCTTGCTGTAAATGATAAAACGCCCGTTTGAATAGCAACCTGAACCTTCTCTGTTACATAGGATTGTTCAATTGCAAATTGGGAAGAGCTATTGAACATGGGCATCTTATAAAAAACAACGAGTTGTTTTTCTTTTCCACCATCAAGACCGGTCTTATCAATGATTCCTTTTGCTGTTTTCTCGATATTTTCCTCTGTTAATCCTTCTCCAAGCTGTAAATCAGCATAATCTTCTGGAAGATAAATGGGTAGTTTTTCTTCTTTTTGCTTCCCGTTATTCTTAAAACTCATACTTTGAACAACTTGGATGGTGTTTTCATCGACTGGGAAGACGACCATGGTCTGATTAGTTATCCGAACAGGATACTTACTATCTGCAAACGCTTGGGATGGATAAATCATAAAAGAAAATATAGCCATGATGACAAGGATATAGGGAAATTGTCTAACTTTCATAACGGCCCTCCGTCTTGGGTTCCAACCCGTTTTTCTTTAAACGAATTCTTATTTGATGATCTACCTCTGCTTGCGTTTGTTCTAATCTGCTTTCCGTTGGTTGAACAAACTTTGTAGCTTTAGCGGTTAATTCACTTTTCGATTTGTTAAAATCAGATTCAGACAGCTTCCCCATCTGAAAGTCATATTCTAAATCAGCCAACTGAGAAAAAATATATTCTTTCTCCTGGTCGTCACTTCCTTGATCCCTGAAGATCTGGTTTTCAGACCTTTTGGATAAAAAAGGAGAAAGAATAATCATTAATATGACTACTCCTAATATGATAATAATCGTTGTTGGCATTCGTACTCTCCCCTTCTTATAACCAGTTCTTTAATTCTTCCTGAACCTTTAATTCATCCTCTTTTGTAAATGCTTGGGAACGACTTTCTTCTTCTGAATCATTGGGTTTCTTTTTCACCCACCGATAAATAAGGATTGCAACAAGTACACCACCCAATACCATAACTATTCCCGGAAGAAGCCAGGGGATTAGATGGAGCCCTTCTGCAGCTGGGGCAGCTAAGATACGTTCACCGTATTTTTGAACCAAATGATCGATAACTTGTCCCTTGTTCATGCCCTGTTCAAGCAAGCCCTGAATTTCCCCCGAACTTCGTAAGCACTAGATCGCTGGCAGTAATCAGCCGTCCGCGAGTCTGTACAACCCGGTGGATGGATTTCTTTTGCTACGTTCAATACCTCACTTCTTGTCACAGACAATTTATCCTCAAGTGCAAGACCCTGCCGTGGAAAAATGGTTATAAACAAGATCGTGGTTAAATATAGATAGAACCTTTTAAGTTTTACTGCCATTTTGTATCGACTCCATTTTCAACCGAGGGATTTCTCTTACTCTACGGGATCTTTCTGGCCATAACGCGATTAAGGAACCAAGAATTAATAGGTATCCCCCAAACCATGTCCAAGAAATAAGAGGGAAAATCTTTACTTGAATAATGGCTTTCCCACTTTCTTCTACCCAACCATTTAGAACGACATAGAGGTCTTCCTTTAAGGTGCTGACGACCGAAACTTCAGTTGCCGGTTGGTTTCCATTCGTGTAGTACTCTTTACTAGGACGGATCACACCCATTTCTTTACCACCTTTCTCAACAAGAAACTCTGCATATACGATTCGCTTTAAATCCGTTGTTGTTTCTCCTAGCCCTCGATACTCCAGAGTGTACTTGCCAACGTCCATTTTTTCTCCTGTATTAAGACCCCGTTGTAAATCTACAGAAAAAGCACTAGCTCCTGTTAGTCCAATGACAATAAAAACAATCGAAAGGTGCGCAATATAGCCACCATATCTTCTTCTGTTTTTTACAAATAACATAAGAAAAGAACGGATAAGGCCTTCCCCAGTTGCTTTCATCCTTGCTTGGACAGCGTTAGAAAACTCAAGTATGATCGTCATCATTACAAATAAAGCACTACTAATCGATAAAACAGCCATCCAGTTATTAATACCTATAGCTATTAATCCGACCGCTATGATGAATGCAATGACAAGGGGCACCCCTAGATTATACTTCAATGCCTTTAAACTGGATCGCTTCCAAGCTAGAACAGGGCCGATACCCATGGCTAGAATTAACGCAATAAATATCGGAACATTCACACGGTTGAAGTAGGGGGCGCCAACCATCACTTTTGAACCTGTGACCACTTCCGAAAGTACCGGATAGACCGTACCCAAAAACACAGTAAAGGCTGATACGACGAGTAAAAGATTGTTCAACAAGAAACCGCTTTCCCTTGAAACGGGGGACTCAAATTGGCCATCTGCTTTTAATAAGGACCAACGTGATGAAGTCAAGGCTAGTGAACCAACTAATAATACGCCAATAAATCCTAAGAAGTAGGCTCCAATCGGACCGTTCGCAAAAGCATGAATCGACCAAAGCAGACCACTACGCGTTAGAAAGGTTCCAAATATAGTAAGAAGGAACGTCGTAGTCACAAGCGATATATTCCATCTTTTCATCATTCCTTTTCTTTCCTGAATCATCGCTGAGTGAAGAAAAGCTGTGCCTGTCAACCAAGGTAGTAAGGAAGCGTTTTCTACAGGATCCCAGGCCCAGAACCCTCCCCATCCTAATTCAACGTAAGCCCACTGAGAACCATAAATAATTCCGATACTTAAAAATAACCACGAGACTAATGTCCAACGTCTAGTTACTTTTAGCCAAGTAGCATCAACTTTCTTCAACATTAAAGCTGCCATGCCATAAGCAAACGGAATAGCAAACCCGATATACCCCAAATAAAGCGTAACCGGATGTACGGCCATTCCCGGATTTTGTAGCAGTGGATTTAATCCATTTCCTTCACTTACTTCCTCGGGATTTAAGGCAAATGGGAATTCAATCGTATTGAGGATAAGAAGAAAAAACAAATTGATGACCAACAAGAAAATGGATACCCACGGTAAGTATTGATCGCTTTCTCTATGTTTGGACCATGTGACTAGTGCGGTATAAATGCTGAGGATCCATAACCAAAGTAATAGGGAACCAGCATTCCCTCCCCAAAATGCAGAAATTTTGTAAAAGAGCGCCATGTCTGTACTTGAGTAATGAGCAACATACTCATAGTCAAAATTTCCGATAATTAATAAGTAAATCAGAGATCCAGATGCAAGCGTTGTGAGTCCTGCTAGTATCAGTACGGAATGTTTCGCACTCCGTAGCCACTTTCCACTACCGGTTCGTATCGCTATTAAATGCGAAATCAAACCGTAAGAAACAATTATCAGTGCAAATATAAGGGCCCAGTGGCCTATTTCTCCCATTCCTCGTAACCACCTTTTTGTGTTTTTTCTGATTCAGGATGACTAGGTGGAGGTTCTTGCCCTTCTTTCTCCATCGCTTCATATTTCGAAGGACATTTCACTAACAATTCGGAAGCAACTAATGTACCATCTTCTGTTAGCTCACCTTCTACAATGGCCTCCCAGCCATCATTTAACGTGTCGGGTTTAACTCCTTCATACTTGATAGGGACGCGATAAGTGCCCCCATTTTCCCCACGTAACTCAAATGTTAGCAAGATCTTATCTGCATCAAATTGAACCGACTCGCCGACAATCTTTCCGCTAACCTTGATAGGCTTTCCAATTGCCTGTTCTTGCTTGGCCTTCAGCTCGTCCACTGTCATATAAAATGTAGCAGCATTTCCGATGCTGGTATAAATCAGCGTCCCTATTACACCAAAGAAAAGACTTGCCACGAGAATTAATTTCCATCGTCTTTTCATATAACCACCTCGTCCTCTTCGTTTTTGTTTCCTTTTTCCTGCATGGACAAAATCCCTATTTGGAAAACCAAATAAATATTCCCTTTGAGCTTTACCCTTATTGGATTATAGTCAAAAAATATGTATATTTTATGAGGAAAGCCAAACATTTTCATACCAAAAAGATTAACGGATATAATTGGCTTGAATAACACAAAACCCAGCGCCTTCATAAAGCTGCTGGGTTTTGTGTTTCTATTCTTCTAAGACTGCTTTTGTTCGGAGATACTCATCCATTGTGATCTCACCGTTTGCTAGACGAATTTTTAATTGATCAATGGGAGTTAAATTTGAAGACCTTGCGCTTCTTTCTTTTTTAGATTCTTTTGAGGAACCATCCCACGCTATCTCTCACCTTAATTTATTTCACATTATCATGTACCTTTGAAAACCATCCAATACCTAAAAGAAGGGCTACCGTTCAACAGGCACGCCGACCATACTGCCCCACTCTGTCCATGAACCATCGTAATTACGGACATTTCTATAGCCGAGTAATTCGTGCAACACGAACCATGTATGTGCAGACCGTTCTCCAATACGACAATAAGTGATGACTTCTTTATCAGGGGTTACACCTTTATCAGCATAGATATCTCTCAATTCCTCCGTTGATTTGAAAGTACCATCATCGTTTGTTGCCGTCTTCCAAGGAATGTTAACCGCACCAGGAATATGGCCACCGCGTTGTGCGGTTTCCGTCATACCCGGGGAGCGATGATCTCACCTGTAAACTCTTGAGGGCTTCGAACGTCGATAAATGCTGTTGCACTCTTGAGTGCACCAACTACGTCTGGACGTAGCGCGCGAATGGACGGATGAACCTCTTTTGGTAACGGATAGTTAACTCCTTCAACACTGAAATTTTCCTCTGTATAGGAGCGTCCTTCCTTTTCCCATTTTACGCGCCCACCATTAATAAGCTTCACCTTTTCGTGACCAAACATCTTCAACTGCCAATAAGCAAACGCAGCGAACCAGTTATTGTTGTCCCCGTATAGCACAATGAGTGTGTCAGGTGTAATACCCGACTGCTCGAGCAATTCCTTCATTTGGTCTTGATCTAAAATGTCACGGCGAATCTGATCGTTCAACTGTGTCGACCAATTCCAGGCAATCGCCCCTTCGATGTGGCCGGACTCATAAGCCCTATTGTTTACATCTACTTCAACAAGCTGTACATTTGAATCACTTTTGTGATCATCCGCCCACTGCGTTGAAACAAGAGTTTCGTTACATCTCTCCATACGTCTCATTCCTTTCTTTTCTCCAGATTATTCAACTATATGATGACATCACCACTAAAGGGGTATGAATGTCCAGAAAGTTATCCTATTAACTTTCTATTCATAGACTGACAAAAAAATTTGGTGAAAGTGTGAAGACTCCTAATTTTATATAAAGATAGTGAAATGGATTAACCTTTTCATGGCTTTAAACCCCTATTCAATCACACTGATATACAATCATTTCTTTCACGTTTTTCAATTCGTCTTAACAGAGGCTTGCTTTCCTTTAGACATGCTAAGGTCACGGACCCACTTCCAAAGGAACTGTCCTAAACATATGATAGCTAAACTAATGAACAAAGCGCTATGGATGTTCAGGTGGATGATGACCTGAGAAGTCAAAGCGATAGAAGATCCAAAGTAGATCTGTTTCTTTACATCCTTTGGGGATGTCTTTGGATCAGTGATCATGTTAAATGTAAAAACAAATAATCCGGCCCACATAAAAGAGCTAAAACTTGCATTCAAAGCATCAGTCCAAATTATGTGGCGTATCCACTGGATTCCCACAAAGCTAAAAAAGAACGATAATACGAGTGGTAAACGGTGGACCTTATGAACCAAATACAGTCCTCCTAAAGACATCACAGCAAGAATCCAAAGATAGAATCCCCATTGGACAGGGTCTGTGGAGGTTGTAAGTGGAAACAGAACGACAATCATCGAAATTCCGATGTTGGAAGGGTTAAAAATATGACTCTCCCGGTACCGAAGCAAATGTTTGAAGCCGATGGCCACAAGCGAAGCCATTATAAACGGAATAACCGTATCCGCCCGTAACACCAAAACGATACCAAGACTGGTGATTACCGCACTGTGCGGCCACATGACCGTTCCATTTTTCAAATATACAAAAAACCATTCCAACAAGATACATACAGTTAGCGTCACAACCATTTGTATAACTGTGAATTGAAGTTGCAATAACATTTTTCCGGTTAACGCATACGTACCAAGGAGCATAATCTGCATGATACGCGGGTCTCGAATCACTCCCATACCTTTTGTAACTCCTCATTAACCGATTCGATAGGGACATACATTTCTTGTGGAGAAATTTCATACCAACGTACAATCCCTTCCTGATCGATGACAAAAATCGAGTGGGTATCTACCGGACCCATGTCCATCCCACCAGGCACATCCGTCACACCATATGGTTTCCCTACCCTCTGGTTCGGATCATACAATATAGGGACTTGAATGTTATACTTTTGTACAACCTGTTTAGACATCCTAAGGGGATCTGTAGTGATGGCTAGGATTTTCGTATTGTGCTTCGCATATTCTTCAACTTTTTCATTCAGCCCAACGAGCTGATCCACACAGGCTTGTCAGCCATTTCCTTCATAAAAGTATATGACCACGTTTTTTCCTTTGTAATCTGCTAAGGAGATGGGTCCCTGGGTAGATTCCAAAGTAAAATTAGGGGCTTTGGTTCCTACCGGAACCCCGGCTTCATTGGTATTAGTGATTTGTTTCCCCTGGATGAATCCTAAAACTGTTAGAATCAATACTAAGCCGACAATACCGGATAACCAGAGCGTCCAGCTTTTCCCTTGTCCTTTTTGATTTTTATTGTGCTTCATAACCTGCCTTCCTTTCTAATGAATGTTGTCTATTGGTTTGTAATCCGATAACCCAACAACTATTTTACTCCCTGTGAAAACTTACAATTGGAGCACTATGATTTAAACAAAAAAATGTGTAGATTTTGTGAGGTTGATGTAATTCCATGAGTTATTCCTAGATATAAAAGAGGTGATCGAACACACATAAATCTTATTTCTACAGATGAATCACTACGTTTAGCAAAGTGTATAGAAGGCTTATCAGAACGAAAAGGCGAGCAGGCTATGCCTCCTCGCCTATCGCCTAATCCGTGTTGATCCCATACAGCCATTTACGATACTTCTGTATTCGTCTTTTTTTCTTGCCCTTCTTTTATTCCGACTACATTTTTTGTGGGGGATTCTTTCGATGACTGGGTTTCTTTCATGTCTTTGATTTCCTTCATCAATTTTTGGTTTTCTTCCATCAATTCGGCCATTTTGATTTGGAGAGATTGAACATCCTGGGGAGAAGTTTTTGGCTGAATTTCCGCGCTTTTTGTTTCCTTACCTTTTTCGCCCCTGTCTTTGTTACCGCTAAACATCCCTTTCATACAGAACATCATCATCAACGGACAAGCTAACAGGATAAGTAACTCCCAACTCATCTGTCTTACACCCCCTTTTAATTTAGGTGTTTTTAGTATAGGCCATAAATGTGGGAAAAGTTTGAGGAAATCAGATATAATGATTTAATTTATAAAAGATTAAAACCACCAATTCCATCACAGACCTGGTAATTCTCCAAATGTCCCTTCCCTTTAGCCAGTCGAATCTTCAACAGGTCCAATGGGATAACTGATCATGTTTAATTTCATTTTAATTGATCATAAAATCTTGTTTATAGGATTTTGACTTTGTCCTATATATCTTGTAAGGGGGTATTACCAAAAATGGAATGGCGATGGAAACAATCGGGCAATTAGCGGAGTTTCAATTTTAATTTGCATTAATGGTTACTTTTTTGACTGGCATTTTGACGAGTTTTAATCCGTGTATGCTCGAATATGGCAACTAGTATAACGGCATTTAAAGAACATAAAAAAGAAAAACCCTTTTCCCATTATACTGACCTGACCTTTATGCTTTCTATTACCTTAACGATACTTGGTGTGATTAGCAGTTTTTTTGGGGAGATGGATAAAATGGAACAAATGAAACAAATGATGATGGAGCATATGAAGACAACCAAACAAATTGAACAAAAACTGGATATGATAGATAAACGTCTAAAGAGAATGGAAGGAATGATGAAGCTTTAGTCATGTGGCTATCGTAATTCTTGCTCGTTAATCCACATTAATAAACCTTTTGTTGAGAAACTTCCAAAATGTTAGGACTCTACAGGAGTAAGCAAAACAACCTGTTCTCCATCTAAATTGCTTACCCTCCTTCAGTTGACCATTACTACATAATATCTTTTTATTGTAATTAATAAAAAACGAGCAATGGCTATATAACTATCCACTGCTCGTTTTTCTAGATCCTCACTATCTGTCTAATGACATCAGGAATGTTTTGCTATTTGTCACCCTTGTACTCCGTAATAAAGAAGTAAGGAAAAAACCATAATGGATATCACAAATAATCCAGTTTTGATATATTCACTTTTTTTAATTGGATTATCCTTATCGACTGATTCACTTCCCTTACGGTATCTGATAAGGAAAATGGCAACAGTAATACCTATTAAACTCATGATATGACTTACACTAAAAGGACCAATAACCATAGGGTTTATTCTAGCAAATTCCACGATACCACGAATAGTCATATATCCAATCAGATAATGCAAGAAGACCTGACCATTATAGGAAGTCACTTTCAATCGTAACCATAAATAACCGAACAGGAGGTAGTCTAATAAAAACTCATACGCTTGAGCGGGATGCAACAGTTCCCCATTATCTCCATCCCCCAAGGAAGAGTACTAGAAATTGGACCGCCAAATACATCACACCCAATCCTACTTATACCTTGCGCCAAAATTAACGATGGTGCAACGAGATCCAGTGTTCTCCAGATTGGCAACTTATGACGCTTTAATAATAAATAACCGACCAATAATCCACCTATAATCCCACCGTGAATGGATAGTCCGCCATTTTGGATAAAAAATACTTGTATAGGGTTGACCAAATAATATGAAGGATTATACACGACTATATAAACAGTCCGTGCTCCTATGATGCCACCTATTAATGAATACAGAACAATGTCCGTTAGTAAGTTGTGATTTAAATTTCTTCGTTTGGCTTCCCTTATAAATAATAAAAGGCCTACCAACGCACCAAGGGCTATCATCAAACCAAAAAAGTGGATCGTAATAGGACCAAAACTAAATAGGGGTTTCATCTGAAATTCCTCTTTTCATAAATGTTTTACATGTTAATTTTTAACCACTCAGATAAGGAGCCACATCTATTGTTACTAGGTTTTCTCGCTAGGTCCTGCCTTTTTAAATACAGTAATCAAATAACCTAAATGTCACTCTACTACCACATTTGGATACTCATCAACTTGCGCATCCTTCGCTCTCTCCAATCTCGCCCATTTAAAAAATACATAGGCTATCACGGTACCATAGGAAAACTCCTGAACGACCTTCATAATGATTCCCCCTAGTCGCTGATCCTGTAGGTCGGTAAACCATGGGAAAAGTTGGGGTGCTTCAGATATGGAAGGATATATCACATCACCCCAAAAATAATTAAAGCACAGGCTGGTGTAATTAATATTCCGTTCGCAAACATATAACCAATCTTCTTTATATAGGACATTTCATTAATCTTATCTTCCGGTGCAAACACCTGAATCCACATTAAAAAAGCAGATGCAGTTAAGACTAGATGCAAGATTTCCAATAAAATAAATTGGCCCGAAAAATATTCGTATACTGAGGGTATATGGTAAAAGGACCAAAGTACGTTAAATAACAGTAAATTAAACAAAGGAGATTTTAAAATACGTAAGAACCTTGGTTTAGATAACTTTTCATCCAAAAGTTGATAAAATTCCTGTGGCATGCCTAATAAAATGAGAGGAGGCATGACGATATACATAAAAGACTGCTGGAGCATATGCGCACTAAATAAAAGATTATTGGATAAGATAGCAAGAGGGCCTGCTAGTGAAATATAAATGGTTAATAAACCCAGGAGAAAACATATTTTTTTCTTAAGATTACGCTCTCCTAAACGTGTATTTGATATTTTACGCATTGTTCGAAGATAAACAATGTAGACCACTATTAAGGAAACAAGTAAGATTGGATTCAATATCTCAAACCATGTGTACTGTTGAAATAAATTTTCGTCTCCATTTGCCCTTACTTCTGGGTTGTGAGCAAATGTTTGAATCGGTAAAAAGGCAAATAAAAATAGTATTAAGCCTAATATTTTAAGATGATTTTTTACTTTCATGTTTGTAACCCCCTTGTTTTGACTTTTTCTAACTTACACATTGTTAATATGGAAAAATCTATGTAAAAACATAAGCTTAGTTTGCTTCTCCCTATCTGTGAGACAGAGGTTGCCACTACACCCCTTTTATGTGGAAGGTTATTGATGTCATTGTGTGTTGTTTGAACATTCTATAGCTAAAAAAAGCCCTCTATATAGAGAATCGACTCTTGAAATCGATACATTCATACTTTTTAATAACCCTAAAGTATCTCGATTTAAGTGACATCCATCACACATCCGTAGCCATATAGGAGTTAATCCATCTTGCATTCTCCCTAGTAGGGGATGATCCATCCTTACATGTTCAAAAAGGAATAAGCTCGCTTCCGGTTTACTGACCCTCTGGATTTCTTTGATAGCCTGTACAGGGTCTGGAATCGTACAAAACACAAGCGTGGCTACTACGGAGTCAAATGTATTATCGTCAAATGGAAGTTTTTCCGCCTGGACTGAGTAGGTTTGAATTCTCACTTGGGATTGTTTGATACGTTTAAGTGATTGTTTCCTCATCAAAGGGTTGGGTTCGATTGCATCTACCCGTGCTGCCTTCTTATAGTGAGGAAAATTCACACCTGTACCTGAGCCGATTTCTAGTACTCTCCCCGTTGCTTCGTTTACGAGTGTTTTTCTAACCTTTTTGAACATGGCCTGTTCCAAAGGGGTCATTGCTATATCATAAATCCGCGAAAACCATTTTCCCATTTCGATTCACCTCTGTATATCACCTTTAGATTAAAATAAGGCCTCACAGAATGAGGCCTTATCCTAAATAGGGGGGGTTAAAAACTCACTTACTTCCTTTGCCATCTTCCTGGGATTCCATAAAATTACCGCAGGTCCTCATCATCTTTTGTCCCTCTGGTGAATTCATGGCTTCCATCATTTGGGACATGTTTCCATTTTCCATCATGTTCATCATTCCGTTCCCGTTCATCATGCTGCCCGTTCTGTCACTTTCTGATTCTTCAGCTAATACACCTTGTCCTACAACCAATACCGCCGCCAAGGAAAGCGACAAAACAAAAGGTACTCTTTTTAGTTTCATGGTTTTTCCTCCTTTCTTTCTCTACAGTTTTAGTGTAAACAAAGATTTTGTTGATTTTGTGAGGATTAATAAATAGTTCCACATTTTATTTAAACCCGATTTCTACCTTAATGTTACTTAGGATGGAATGGTACAATAAAGGGTGAACTTATACACATTTGTCATACTTGTGAATGCATATAAACTATCTTTCTAATGTGTTCTTTCTCTCCTCATATTCTTGTTCACTAATCTCACCTTTTGCATATCTTTCCTTGAGAATTTGCAGTGATGGATCTTCTTTTCTTTCAAATGATTTGGTTATTAATTGAATAATCCCATAAATAATGAATCCTATAATAATGATCCATATAATCATACCAATTGGGCCCATCATCATATACCTTCACTCCATTTAAGTTAAATTATTTATCCTTTCTTTTCTTTAGAAACAAGATATATATAATCCCTATAATTAAAATCGGTATGCCCATCCACAGACAAAGCTGTATGAACGTTTTCAGATAGGTCTCTATCGATTCAGTCCCCCACATCACTGTGGAGGAAACGGTTAGACAAATCAAACCTATTAAAATCAGCAGCGCTGCTATTAACCATTCTATTTTTTTCATGTTGCCTCCTTACCAGCTACTGGGAAACGTAGCTCAAATCTCGTTCCTATACCCACCTGGCTACTCACTGAGATCTCCCCATGCTGGAGTTCAACCAAATTCTTTACAATAGCCAATCCTAAACCTGTCCCCCCCAGATCTCGCGACCTAGACTTTTCGACACGGTGGAAACGTTCAAAAATGAGGGGAAGTTCTCCCTCTGGAATTCCAACACCCGTATCCTCAATAATCACATGTACATGATCTTCTTCATGCCAAACATCAACATGAATGGATCCTTTTTTCGTATACCGAAGGGCATTAGCTAACAGATTGGTGAAGATTTGTTCCATACGGATGCCATCAGCCTCTATATCAGGGACACCATTGTCTATTTGACCTTTTAATGTTAATCCTTTTTTCTCTATTTCTATTTTAACTTTTAAAAAGGAGGTTTCTAAAACCTCTGCAAGGTTGAGGTTCGACATTTGAAGTTCTATTTTCCCTTCTTCCATTTTTGACAATTCAAACAAGTCATTGATTAGCCTAACCATCCGATCTGTTTCATTTTCAATAATGTTAAGATACTGCAACCTTTCCTGCTCCGTTTGATAAAGACCTTGCTTCAACACCTGGGAATATCCCTTTAGATACGATATGGGGGTGCGTAATTCATGTGATACGTTGGCAAAAAATTCTCTTCGATTACTTCGATATCGATTTGTTTCAAATGCAAGATCATTAATCGCTCTCCCTAATGAACCTAATTCATCGCCAGAAGAAATATCCACCCTTGTATCCAAATTCCCTTTTGAAATTTCCCGAGTCGCTTGTTCCATTTCCAATAATGGGTCTGACATTTTTTTGGATAGTACAAATGTAAATCCAAGGGCTAAAAATAGCGCACCTACAGCCGACAATATGAGCAAATCTCTAATTTTACCAACAGGTTCTTGAATATCGTTTATGGGAGCCAAGACAAAGAAAACGCCCTTAAACGTATTCGATTGAATAATGGGATGACCAGACCCTAAGTAACTATTCTCTCTATTCGAATTATCAAATCTTTTTTGGAGGGGCTTCCCTCCTGATAATTGTTTGATGTCTTCCTTAGATAGAGTGGGATTCTGGACACCAGAGTTAACGATGACTTTTCCATCTGGATCTATAATTAAAATTTCTTTATTCGTTAAATCAGCAAGTGTTTTAAACATACTGGTAAAATCCTCGTCTTCAAGCGAAGTGATTGTAAGTGCAAACTTATGAGAAAGGTCTTCGATATCTTCTTGAACTTGACTATAATAAAAATTGGTGAATATTTGGTTGGCAACATATCCTAATGGCAGTAACACAATTAGAAACAATGCCATAATGGTCCCGCCAAGTTTTAGAACAACTTTATTCATCTTACTTCCAATCCTCTGAAATATTAAATTTGTAACCTACACCCCAAACCGTCTTTATAGGATTATATGATAGTCCTATCTTTCGTAGCTTTTCCCTTATATTTTTCACATGTGTATCGATGGCTCGTAAATCGCGAAATTCACCTGGAGACCAAATGCTGTCTAATAAAATTTCTCGAGTAAACACTCGCTTCTGTTGGCTAGCGATTAAATAAAGAATATCAAACTCTTTTGGAGTTAGCTCAACTGGAGATTCCAAAACCTTAACTTCCCTACTCTCCTCATTAATTGATAAATTTTCAAAATGTAAGAAAGTATCATTTGTTTCCTCATTGATTTTCTGGCGGCGAAGTAAGGCTTTGACTCGAGCAACTAATTCCTCAGAAGCAAAGGGCTTAACCAAGTAGTCGTCCGCACCAAGATTTAGACCGTGTACTCGATCCTTAATATCATTTCGAGCCGTCAACATTAGAATAGGCATTTGTTTAGTTTGGCGTATGGTTAAACAAACTTCCCACCCATTAATATCTGGAAGCATGATATCCAAAACCATTAAATCGTAAGGGCTTTGCTGAGCCATTTGTATGGCTTCGTTACCATCTTTGGCTTCATCAATTTGATATTTCTCTTTAGACAAATAGATCTTAACTAAATTCCTCATGTTCCATTCATCATCAACAACAAGGATTCTATAATCCACTCTACACCCCTCATTTGTTTTTAAAGGCCATATTAAATTTAAATATTTTAACATGCCTTTTGATTTTCTCTCAATTGTAACAACAATACCTAGATTCTCCACTTACGAGGCATTTAGATCATCTGTGCACCCCAATAATATATTGTCTCTTCACTAGCGTCCTCTTCTTTACTATGAACAAGAACTTGAAGTGGTATTAGGATTAAGCCGCAATTAACGATAAGATGCACATCTCTTCATTAATATCTTTTATATTCCCCAGTCTAGTTGATTTATATAGAACATTTACTATTGTACACAAAATTTTTGAGGAATTTATGTGGCTGGTTCAACAAACGCTAACAAATTGAAAGTTACACAGGAGAACGGAGAGGGGATATATGGTTGAAATAGTTATAAATTAATGAATAAGGAAAAGTACAAATCACTAATTGGTGATTTGTACTTTTCGAATTCTCCTATCTATTTACTTCCTTAATTGCACTCAATCAAGTACATTAACGTCAAATGAGCAATACTATGATTGTCGGTTCTGTTATATCAATTATTATTCAGTAACTTCAATGATGGTGAACATACCGCCTGTTTCACCATTAGCATTCATGGTGTGGTGAGGTTTGTGACAATGGATCGGCCATTTGCCAAGGTTTTCAGCAGTGAACTCAACATCCCATGTTTCCCCTGGTGCAATATTGATAGTATTTTTTTCAAGTTGGGCTGCTTTGCTAATACGATTGCCATCCGCCGCAACGACTTTAAAATCATCACCGTGCATATGCATAGGGTGAGAATTGCCACTTAGGTTTGTAAATCGAATACGAACGGTCTCACCTTTTGTAACCTTGATCGATTCCGTTGAAGGGTAAGATTTGCCGTTAATCGTAAACATGTTCGGCTCCATTCCCATAGGATTAATCTCATAGACCCCTGATTTGTTTCCATCCGCCTTCATACTGTCATCGTCATGATTCTCGTCGCTGTTTTCTTGCTCCATATTCATGCCATTCCCCGTGTTCATATCCATAGATCCATGACCACCTGCACCTTTTAGAGTCCATTCCTGCAACATCATGACAATATCTCTATCTACTTGTTGATTTTGTTTTTTAGGTTGAATGACAAAAGATCCTGCCAAGCCCATTAACTCCTGTTTAGACACATTTGTATGCGAATGGTACATGTACGTGCCTGATTGTTCCAACTTAAATTTATAAGTGTAAGATTCACCTGGTTCAATTTTCGGAGAATCCTGTACCATTGGCACACCATCCATATCATTTGGAACCTCAAGTCCATGCCAATGTATAGATGTTGCTTCAGGTAGATTGTTGTTAACGGTGATCTCTACTGTGTCGCCTTCTTTGGCCACCAGTGTTGGCCCAGGACTGCTACCATTGTAACCCCAAGCTTTTACCTTATAGCCATCGATGAATTTTTGAGTCACAGGTTCGGCCGTTAACTCATACTTCCTGACCCCATTTACCTTTTCCCCACTCATTGTTTCCAGGCCAGGTGATTCAATATCTGCGTATTTGGCTGGGGGCTTATCTGAAGAATCATTTTGAGCCTCAGACGGAATAGCCCATTGGTTAAAGGCAAATATAGCACCTAATACTATTGTCATTGTTAGGATAGTGACCCATTTCTTATTCATACTTTCAACTCCCTTTAATGATTATTCTCCTAGTATTCTATCAAGTATTTGTCGAGAAATTATGCAATTCCTAATATAACGTCCATATATAGATACTCCCTATCAATCTAGTTTTCAATGTATAAATCCGCCTTTTTCTGTTCATCCTTGTTGATAGAAATGGGGGAAGAGACATGAGAAATCGATGGTTTATAATAAACAGGAAGTCAGCAATTTTAGGGCTTTTTTTAGCCGTTGTACTTTATTTTGCCTTTACTATAACTCCAACTTTTTCTTCAAGTAATGACCCGTCAAACCTAATCAACTCTGTAGAGAAAATGGGCGGATTTACTGAGTATAAGATTGCTCACGGAAGTAAGGTACCTCATTCCATCAATAAAGAAGCCTTTATGTCAATGGGAGAGGAGTTACAGAAATCATTTTCTATCACGTTCTCTGAAGTAAGCCATCCCGGCAACCACCAGGTGATGGAGTTTATTGGGGAAAAGCCTTTGTCCAAAACGAGTAAACTTCAGATGAAATGGGTTGGAACACCAAAAGGGGAAGATTCCAAATCCTATGAGGCCTTTCTTTTAATAAAAGTAACGGGGAGTGATGGAAATAAGGAGGCATTTCTAACGGACTGGGAGTTGATTAAGAATCGGCTACAGGAAGCTGGCATTACACCATCACTTAACTTCACCCTTCAGAAAGAGCTGAGTCAGGTCATGAATCAGGACAAACAAGCGAATTATTTGGAAAAGATTTTTAAGGAGTTAGATGGAACAGTTAGAAGTAATTATAAAGATGACAGCCAAATGATATTTGAAGGTTATTCAGACCGCCTATCCAATGGAATTATGAGCGAAGGTCAAATGATGAACTTGCAAATGTCTATTAAATCGGATCAAAAAACAAACAAAACGATTGTGGAAATCGGTTCCCCACTGCTCATCCTTTATTAAATCGATTAGCATTAAAAAAAAACGCCCCAGTTAGAACTAGGGCGACAAATACTTTTACCAATAAGTTAAGGTATCCAATAGACCGATGATAATCAAAATCCACCCAGCTATTCGCTGAACAACGGAACCGATTTTTCGACCTTGTTTCATAAACTTTCCACCCAATTCAAAATACCAAATGATGAAGATGGAAAGTAATAGTGGTACAGATGTTCCAATCGCAAAGACTGATGGTAAAACTACTCCATAAGAAGTGGATAAAACTACAGGCATTAGGGTCATAAAAAACAAAATAAACATGGTCGGGCAAAAAGCTAAAGTAAAACTTACTCCCATTAAAAAGCTTCCGATCTTACTGTCCTTCATATATCGCTCTGGGATTTTTCCGAAATTAACACTCCAACGCATCTTAAAAAAACCTGCCATGAAAAGCCCTATTAAAATCAAAATCGGTCCGATTAGTTTTCTTATCACAGGGATAAATAATGTGAAGTTTGCCTGAAACTCCTTTCCAAGTAGCCAAACCACGAGCCCGAGTCCAGAGAACACCACAAGCTTTCCTAATACAAAAAGAGATACATGCATCCAAGGAACATTTTTTTGCAATGAACGGTTACCATATATCGTAATAGCACCTATATTTCCAGTAAACTGACAAGGAGCTACGGCACCAACTAAACCAAGGAGAAAAGCCGATAAGAGAGGAATGCCTTCCCATTGATTGGCTAAATTAAAAAAGGGTTGGCTAAAAAAGTTGCTGATATTACTGAAGATTTGGTACATGAGCTCCACCCCATAAACAAAATATAATACAAAGAAAAAGAGATGTGACTTTCGTTTTTACGCTAAGTATTCCGAAGGTGTCTATAGAATAGTCCAACGATACTTAAAACGATACTTAAAACGATACTTATGGCAACAAATAATAGTTTCGGGAGATTAGGGCCAATGGCTAAGCCTGCTTCTACGTTTTTTGGAGCTGTTGAGGTCTGCACATCCATTGATTTTTCTTTTTTGACCTTATCTAACTGAAATGAAGTTAGTACGGTCCCGTCCTGGTTAACAATTTCTAAAGTTCCATCCTTTTTGATTTTTTTACTCACTTTCTCATTTACGCGTTGAGTAAAAAGTAACCTTTTAGATGCTTTATACTCTTTCCCATCTACTGTAAATGTAGCTCCTTTTGAAATACTCTCTGTTTTAAAGTGTTCAAAACCATAGTTTAATAGCTTAATAGTATCGTTATAAGCGTCCGCCTGCGAATCACTGTTTAAGGTAATGAGGATGACACTTAACCCCTCTTTTTCAGCTGTGGTTGCCAAAGTAAATCCTGATTGATCTACATAACCTGTCTTTCCTCCCGTAATCCATTCATAACCTTTCTGTCTCATTAATTTATGGTGGGTATAAAGCGTCGTATCCCAACTTTCTCCGTTCCACTTTAATTCTTCGGTTCCGAATATTTTCCTAAAAACCTCATTTTTCATGGCATACTGGGTTATTTTAGTTAAATCCTTAGCCGTTGTTACATGGTTAGGATGAAAGAGGCCATGCGGATTTTCAAAGTTGGTATTCGCCACACCAATCACATTTTTCAAGTATTGATTCAAATCTGCAGAAAAACGTTCCACACTTCCACTTAAGTGTTCCGCAATGGCTACACCCGCATCATTTCCGGAGTTAACCAATAATCCCTGAATCAGCTTTTTCAAAGAGACTTGTTCTCCCTCTTCTAAATAGACCCTTGTACCTACCGTGTTTCTTGCCTTCTGACTGACCGTTACAACATCCTCTAGATTACCGGTTTCTATCGCATAGATAGCTGCTGCAATTTTGGTTAAACTAGCCGGATACATTTTTTGATTTGCATTTTTATCATAAAGTACGGTTCCCGTTTTTGAATCAATCATGATGGCAGCCTCACTACCTATCATCGGCGGGGAAGTATCGGATTGAGCAAGAGCTTCAGTAGTAATTAAGGTATTTACTGCTAGAATAGTTGTTATAAACCATATCATTTTTTTCATTTTTCTACTCCAATAACCGTTTTTTCATATTGTTTAGGTACATGATTGTATCTTTATCAGATTCAGCTGGCAGATCATAATTTTGTTGATACTTTTCATGTCCCTTCCCAGTAATAACAATCCAATCCCCTGATTCACTCTGATCCAATGCCTGTTTTATGGCCAAAGTTCGATCCGAAACGACTGCCCCCTTCTCATTCCCAAAGGTATCACTTAGGGATTTGAGCGTTTCGATCATTTCTTTGTGAGAAACAGTGTTTAAGTCATCTACCGTTAGAATATAGTGATCACTTAATTCTGAAGTGATGGACAGCATTTCTCGTCTCTTTGTTGGGTCCCTGTCCCCTCTAAATCCAAAAACATGGAGGACTCTTTTAGCACCACAGAGCCTTGCTGTACGTAAGCAGTGAAAAATAGCATCTGGTGTGTGTGCATAGTCAACTACAACAGTAGTACCATTATCTTGTTGGAAAACTTCAAACCGACCATCCACTCCTGTAAATTCATAGATGGCCTTAAGAATACGTTCCTTAGCTATCTTTAAATGTTTAGCTGTTGCATAGGCCATTGCAACATTGTACATGTTATGAACCCCAGATAAAGGAGAACAGATATGGATCAATTCGTTATTATCTTTAACTGTTATTGTAGAATTTTCCAAATTGAAATTAAGCAATCTTAAATCACTATCTTCAGATTCATCGATAGTATACGGTCTCTTTCCTTTGTCCTGTAACCTTGCAGATAGCTTTTCACCCCAAAAACTATCTGTATTTACGATGGCTTGTCCATGCGCCTTTAACTTATCGAATAACAAAGATTTTGCACGAAAATACTCCTCCATGGAGGCATGATAGTCGAGATGATCATGGTAAAGGTTAGTAAATAAACAATAATCAAACTTCAATCCTTCTACACGATGTTGCGTTAATCCATGTGATGAAACCTCCATAATAATGACTTCATCTCTACTCTTGGAAAGAAGTTCATGTAAAACAAGAGAATTGGGCGTGGTATTCACACACTGAGTGACTTCCCCATTGATCACATTTTGAATGGTTCCAATCATCGAACAAGATACGCCACTTTCTTCTAATATGTGTTTCAATAAATAGCTTGTAGTTGTTTTCCCATTCGTACCGGTAACCCCAATCAACAACTTGTCTTTGGAGGGAGAACCATAAAATTTATTAGCTATAACCCCTAAAGCCTTTCTACTATTTTCCACCCTTATATAGGGTATGGATGAATTAGAAATAGCCTCTTCTCCTACTACAGCGCAAGCTCCTCTTTGAATAGCTTGTTCAATAAATGAATGACCATCTGCATTAAAGCCCTTTATAGCTACAAATACGAAATCCTTTTCAACATCCATTGAGCTATCAGCAATTCCTTGAATGGTTATATCTTTTCTCATACTCTTGTCTTCAATTTCTGTTTCAAATTCCTCTATCAGATGTTCTAATTTCATTGGTTATACTCCTCTTAAAAACAATGTAACCCTCCTTTGAATTTAAATCTTTTTTGTGCAGAAACTGTGTAGTTTCATTACATGTCATAAACACTTAATATTGTTAATCATTTGTAACAAATATAACTGTCATGGGACTTGCCCCCTAGAATATTTTGCGCTGAAACATACATATAGTTAAACATACTGGACAAGCAGAAAGGGGAACCAACATTGGTCACACCGTTATACTTGATACTTGTAACCATTCTCTTGCTCTCGGGCATAGCTGTTGGTAAGACTGTTTATTACAAAAAGAAAGTGACTTGTATGACCGGCATGATGATTGCGATGACCCTTGGAATGAGCGTCGGTCTAATGATGGGGTTAATTTTGGGGATTCTATTTTCAGGTAATTTATTTTTATCAACGGTATTGGGGATGCTTGCTGGGATGGTTGTTGGATTCTTAGCTGGTGTACCCATCAGTATTATGGCGGTACTTGATGGGTTACTGTCCGGTCTCATGGGGGGAATGATGGGTGCAATGCTGGGTGAAATGATTGCGCCAGAGTATCGTGATGCCATCGTAAAAATTATGTTTACGTTGTTTCTCGCGACTATGGTACTCCTTCTCTATATGATCCAAAAAGAAGTAAAGAGAAGTGAGACACCCTTGTTTAGGAATCCACTTTTAACGGTGGCTCTTTTGGGATTAATCTTTGTTGCATTTAATCAATTAGGTCCCATTTTCCCTCAAACAATATCTGGCCAACAAGGTCATTCAGAACATAACGAAGAGGGAAATAACTTACGCATTAAAGCTGATGAGTTCACCTTTTCACCTAATAAGACGAAAATACAGGTTGGGGAGAGAGTAACATTATCATTGGAGAATAATGGTGAGATACAACACGACTTGGAAATTATAAATCTTACTGTAGAGGAAGCTGAGAAAAATAAAACCCATGATCATGGTGAGGAGAATGATAACATTCATGTACATGCTGCGCCTGGAGAAGAAAAAAGTGTCTCCTTTGTTCCTGTTGAAAGTGGCACATATCGTTTTATTTGTACGCTGCCAGGACATCAAGAATCAGGAATGTTTGGAACGATTAAGGTCTCCTAAGAAGCCAGATATTCATTGCAAGAGACGGAACAATATAGTACTGGCTGGATAACTACCTCAATCTAAAATCTTAAAAAATAATTAAATAGCTTGCTTCCCTTTTCTTAAGGTATAGCAAGCTACATTTTTACAACCCTATTGTTGAAAGTAATGTTGGTCCCCATACTGGTGATTCTTCATTGCACCAATGTGCGGGGTATTTTTCAAGGGACTCATTGAATTGGTTTGCTCTAGGTTTGTTGCTTGTGGAGGATTTAACCAGCCTAATTGTTCGGCAAGCATTTCATATTGGTTACCAATATGTGACTGCTGCATAGCCATTCCACTATGAAGTTGTTTCACCTACTGGTTTTTCATAATGCCAATTTGCTGTTCTAAAGTATGAATAAGTTGTTGGTTCTTTGCATTATTCAAATAAAGTTCTAATCTTTTTATGATGCTTTTATGAGCATCAAGGTGATTAGCCATAAGTCCTACATCAACGGTGTTCAGCACTCAATACCACTCCTAATATTTTTTTCCCTATTGTTCCTAATTTATACAAAAATCCGAGAACTCCTGTAGTCTCCTCATTAGAAATTAAATTTGTTAAAGAGAATAAAAAAGCAGGAATTACGTTCCAACTTTTAAATCGTAACAATTACAATTACCACTATTTAAAGCTGAAAGCTAAAATTTCACTATATACAATTGGAGTATTAACTTATAGGATCCATTTATGTCCATTATGGAGAGGAGGATAAGCATAATCAAGGACTACAAAAAGCTTTTAATTAAACATTCTGGAGATAATGTAGAATAAATAATATAGTTAAGGCCCTTAGATACATTATTGTAGCTAAAGGCCTTTTTAATTTAAAAGAGTTATGGTCTCAGGTTAGGAAACAACATCATAGCCTTGTTCTTCAATTGCTTCTTTCATTTGATCATCACTGACATCGCCCTCATAAGAGACATCCACTTTACCTGTAGAAAGATCAACATTTACATCTTGAACACCGTTTAATTCCTGAAGCGCTGCTTTTACTGAGGACTCACAATGACCACAAGTCATTCCTTTTACGTTTAATGTTGTTTGCATCGTACATCTTCCCTTCATAAATTTATATTTTCGCTCGTTTCAAACGCAGCGAATTACTAACGACACTGACGGAACTGAACGCCATCGCTGCACCAGCCACCCAAGGAGCCAACAACCCTATTGCGGCAATTGGAATACCAGCAGAGTTGTAAGCAAGCGCCCAGAACAAGTTCTGGCGAATATTTTTCATCGTTTTCCGACTGAGGATGATCGCCTTACTGAGATGTTCAAGGTCACCGCCGATCAGTGTAATATCTGCCGTTTCAATGGCAACGTCTGTACCAGTTCCTATGGCGATACCGATATCAGCCGTTGCTAAGGCAGGAGCGTCATTAATTCCATCTCCGACCATGGCTACTTTTTGTCCCTGTTGCTGAAGTTCTTTAACCTTCTCCGCCTTTTCTTCGGGTAGCACTTCCGCAAAAACGCCATCAATACCCACCTGTTCAGCAATGGCCCGTGCCGTTCGCTCATTATCGCCGGTAATCATAAACACATCGATTCCAAGTGATTTCAGATCACGGATTCCTTGCTTAGACGTTTCCTTTACCGTATCAGCAACGGCAACATAACCTTTGATCGTACCATCTACGGCAATGAGCATGGCCGTTTTGCCCTCTTCCTCAAGTTGAGATAACTTCTCTTCATGCTCCTCAAAGCTGATATCTTCACGATTCATCAGCTTTCTAGTTCCAACGAATACTTGCTTTTGGTCTATTTTGGCTTGAATCCCGTGTCCAGGTATAGCCTCAAATTGATCAGCTTCTTTTATCTCTACATCTTTTTCTACCCCATATTCCACGATAGCTTCTGCCAAGGGGTGTTCCGATGCCTTTTCTGCTGTAACCAGGTCAGCTAATAACTCACTTTCATCATTTCCAAACGCAACAAAATCTGTAACTTCAGGTTTTCCTTTTGTAACCGTACCCGTTTTATCCAGTAGAACGGCGTCTAATTGCTGTGTCCCTTCTAGATATTCACCCCCTTTAAAGAGGATTCCTTGCTCGGCTCCTTTACCGGTACCAACCATAATGGATGTCGGTGTGGCAAGACCGAGTGCACAGGGGCATGCAATCACTAGTACTGCAATCGCAGCTTCAAGTGCTACTGGTAGTTCACCAGGAGAAACAAACAAGTACCAAGCTAAAAATGTAATCGCTGCGATACCAACAACAATCGGTACAAATATACCGGAAATCACATCAGCTGTTCGTTGGATGGGTGCTTTTGAACCTTGAGCTTCCTCAACAATTTTTACAATGCCAGAAAGTGCGGTGTCTTTCCCGACTTTCTCCGCCTTCATTTGTAATGTACCGTTTTTATTAATCGTTGAACCAATAACGGTATCTCCCTCATATTTCTCTATCGGTAAAGATTCACCGGTAATCATGGATTCATCAATCGAGGATTGACCTTTCGTTACGCTTCCATCAACAGGAATCTTCTCTCCCGGTTTAACTAGTAACACGTCACCAACCTGTACTTGTTCAACGGGTACCTTTTCCTCTTTCCCATCACGAAGGACAGTCGCTTCTTTTGCCTGTAAATTAAGAAGTTTCGTAAGTGCAGCCGTGGTTCGGCCTTTGGCAAGGGCCTCAAATAATTTCCCTACCAATATCAGTGTGATTAGCACTGCACTCGTTTCAAAATACAACTCCGGCATTACATCGGGATTTAGTTGCCAACGGATGGCCTCGACCACACTGTAAAAGTAAGCCGCAGACGTCCCGAGTGCTACAAGTACGTCCATGTTCGCACTTTTGTTACTCAAAGCACGATAAGCCCCGAGGTAAAACGGTGCTCCAATATAGAACTGGACTGGTGTTGCGAGTAAAAATTGAAACCATGGGTTCATCAGTAGTTCAGGAACCGGTATGCCAAGATCCCACGGCAAGTGAGCTACCATTGTGTACAATAATGGTAGTGAAAGGATCACCGAAATCCATAGATGCCTTTTCTTCTTTTTAATTTCCTCTTCTTTATGATCCTTTTGCTCCTCTCGATCCTTTTTAACAACAGCTTCATAACCGAGTTTCTTCACTTTTTCAGTAATATCATCAAGGGAAACGAAACCTGGATCATATTCAACAACGCCAGCTTCCGTCGCTAGATTCACGTTGGCCATTTCAATTCCGGCCATCCTACTTAGGCCTTTTTGAATACGTGTGGAACATGCCGCACACGTCATCCCATGAATATCGAGTTCAACTTTCTCCTTTTGGACACCGTATCCAAGCTTTTCAATTTTTTCGACGAGATCATTAGGCTGAACCTGATCCTCGTTATAGTTAATTTGAGCATTTTCCATGGCCAGGTTCACATTGGCCTCAACGCCATCCATTTTATTCAATACTTTTTCAATACGCGTGGCACAGGCAGAGCACGTCATGCCTGTAATTCCAACATTGACATTCTTTTGTTCACTCATCGATTTCATGCCCCCTTATTTGGAGAACTGCTGAACAACTTTCATGAGTTCATCAATAGCCTCTTCGCCTTCTCCTTTTTCTATCGCATCTGCAACACAGTGATGTGTATGCCGCTCTAATAATGAGTAGCCTACTTTATTTATTGCTTTATTTATCGCCGAAATTTGCACAAGGATATCCACGCAATAACGGTCATTTTCCACCATCTTTTGAATCCCTCTTACTTGGCCTTCAATTCGCTTCAATCGATTTAACACGGCCTGCTTCTCATCATCTGTTCTAGGAGTTACTGGTTGTTTTCCACTATTTTCAGGCAAAACATTCTCTTCCATTATTTATGACGCCTCCTTTTTTACAATATACCCTATACAGGTATTATAAGTCAATAGATATTTACCTTAATAATTAAAGGCACTATATGTTTATATAAATACTGATACTGGGTATATATTATACAAATAATTAATGAGAGGTGATCTAATGTTAACCCTTATTTCGTGGGTTGCGCTAGGAATAGGTTTTTTATGTTCCATAATCATCATAGTCGATGTTTTAAAACATCCTCAGCTGATGAAAATTATGAATTTTGTTTGGCCAATCAATGGGTTATTCTTTGGACCGTTTGCCGTATGGACTTATTTTAAATGGGGCCGGTTAAAAGCCAAAAATTTAGATATAGAAGATAACAGAGGAAGACCAGCAAAAGTTTTTACATCTACCAGTCACTGTTCTTCTGGTTGTACATTAGGTGATGCGGTAGGCGTTCCGATTGTCGCTTTAACAGCTTTTACCATAGCGGGATCCACATTGTTTGCCCACTATGCGGTTGAATTTATTTTAGCCTATGTATTTGGTATTATTTTTCAATTTTATGCCATTTATCCGATGAATAAAGATCAAGGCGCTATGGAATCTATTAAAGCTGCCATTAAAGCTGATTCTTTAGCCTTGATTGCTTTTGAAGTGGGTATGTTTGGGTGGATGGCGATTGTGCATTATGTATTGTTTACCACTCCCCCAAAACCAATTGAGCCAACGTATTGGTTTATGATGCAAATTGCTTTAGTTTTAGGCTTCCTGACCAGCTATCCTGCCAATTGGTGGCTAGTGAGGAGAGGTATTAAAGAAGAAATGTAGCGATTCACTAGAAGAAAAAGTATTGTTGTATATTATTTATGAAGTAAGATGATAAATACACTACAAGGGGGGCTCATTAATAATGAAATGTAATTGAAATGCATGATATGTGGAGGCCCGTAACCGTTGTTTCTCTTCCCGTTCTTCATATGGCAACAGGAGCTATTATAAACCCGTTGCTAAAAAACCTGGTTTTAGGGAAATTTTAGGCTCTAGATTAGAAAGGAAATAAACCCTTAACTATCACCAAGACAGCCATTCCAAAAAAACCACAAGAAAATCAAAAAAGTTCATAAAAAAAGTGATCCAATTGTCCTCCACTCACGATAGCAAAGTAAGAAAACAAATAGAACACAACCTGAAGCTAGAGAAGAAAAAGTGATAGCCGCGAATGAACAAGATGTCATTAAATGTTTGATCATTATGGAGTTGGAGAAAAAAGCATACCAAGCTTTCCGGAAGGATGTTAACGGAGGGAACACCTCTCTAAATAAACAAGAAAAGGTGATGGGCATGAAATGGAGAACGTATTTTATCATTGTAGGCTTAGCGGCCCTCCTGCTTGCAGGGTACAACTCAAATGTGTGGGCAAATTTTGGCTCCTCCTATGATTCAACCCCAGAGCAGGCAACCAAGGAAGAGGACTCAGGAAATGAGTCTTCTGATCTCTCACTAAAATCAGAAGAATTTACAGTCGTTGATAAATCGGGGGACATCAAAGAGATGGACTTCGAAAGCGAAAGACCAGATATGAGCAACGGAATCGTCCCTACCAATGTGAAGGTCCCAAGTATCGGTATCGACGCACCCGTGAATGAAGTAGGGGTACTTGAAAACGGACAAATGGGTGTACCGAAAAATAATGCAGTGGCAGGCTGGTTCGAGCCAGGGACGAAACCAGGCAACACAGGAAACGCCGTCCTCGCCGGACATGTTGACAACCGATCAGGCCCAGCTGTATTCTACTACTTAAAAAATCTACAAAAAGGCGACGAAATCATCGTCACAAACGAAGAAGGCAAAGAGCTGACCTACGTGGTTCAGAAGTTGGAAAGCTATCCAGCCGACGAAGCGCCTATTAAAGAGATCTTCGGAAAAACAGACAAGAAAAGGCTTAACCTAATCACCTGTACCGGGGTCTTTGACGATGAAAAGAGAACCTATCTGGACCGACTCGTCGTTTATTCTGAGTTGAAAACATCACTTGACGAAGAAAAAGATGTAGAAGAACCACAAGAAGATACAGATTATGATATTAAAGCACCGACCAGTGTCAAAGTAAATGGAACCTTCGTTACATGGCACGCTGTACGTGTAGACGGTGTCGCAGGTTACCGCGTATACCGCAGTGAAAACGGAGAAGACTTCGAAAAAGTCGCAAGTATCTCCGAACACGAACGCAAAACATATACCGATCCTAAAGCATCCAAATACACTTACTATGTAACAACGGTATATTTGGATGGAACCGAATCCGTCCCATCCAAACCTGGCAAATCCGAATAAAAGGCCACCTATACCTAAAAACATGAATATTATTATTTAACAGTAACCTCCACCACAGGACATCTATAATCTGGATGTCCTGTGGTGGTTACATGATTGCAGAATTAGAGCAAATGTTTTTATTCAGGATCCCGGTCCGGGGTATTGTTCATTTTACTGGCAACATTAATTCGCATTTACCTTCTCTGCATCACCTCGATAATAGGTGGAAAAAACCTCTGCAAAAGCTTCAATCGAATTATAAAGTTCGTTCAAGTTATTCTCAACGCCGCCAAATTCTAAAAGCATGGCACGGTTCGTTAGATCTTGGTTGTAGACCCCGTTCCCTTCTAATTTCGTTTTGACAAAAACTCCTCGGCTAATTCCGGGATATTTTTGTTCAAGTGCCGCATTAATCTCCTTAGCAACTTCTAAATTTTGTTCGAACTTTTCATTTTCTTTACCGACTATGAAAAAGAGTCGTGCATAGTCTTTTCCATTTATCGTCGTTGTGGTAATACTTCTAGGCTGAGAATCTCGATGGATATCAATTAAATATGATAAATTATCGTTTTGTGCAAGAGCTTCTTGAACAAGCCCTCTTGAAAATTCGTATGAATGAGTATAATCCAAATTCCTCTCTTTTAAACCTTTCGTTACGTTGGTTTTATCATGTTTGACCCCTATTCCTCGGCCTTCTAACTCTTCTTTCAATTTAGTTCCCACTGCTATGACATTGACTTTTTCATTTGTGCTAGATGCATTAGGGTGCTCACTTTTGATTAAAGGTTTATAAGCCTCCCAGCTGTGTGACTGATAGATATAAACTGACTTTTTAGATATTTCTTCGTTTTTTTGAGGCGTCCCCTCCTCTTCAGCTAAGTCTAGCTGGCTTTGGTTGACCTCTTGGTTCTGTAATTGTTCTTCAGTTGGTGGAAGGGATTCCACCGGAAGAGTACTTAAATCAGTTCCTTTACCAGCTATGGCAATTTCAGTGTGATAACGTTCAAGCCCTGGGATCTCTCTTCCTAACAAACTACGGATATCCCCAACATCCACGTTTGTAGCCATTTCCATCCAGTCAAACTGTTTCGTTACCTTGTCAGAATAATGCACCCTTAAGGGTGTCATCTCCTGGGCCATGATAAAAAGTGCCGCCTCTTCAGGCGCTGCCTTTGAAATGGAATAAATAAAAGGAGAAACAAAATATTCCTTTAATCCAGTACTTGTGATAAGCGTAACGATTAGGTAGAGAATAACAATCATAGGCAAAGTATATTTGATAATTAGTCGCATAGATTTTGAAATGAAAGAAGTAGGGCGTTGTTTATGCATTTATATCTCTCCTAAACTAACAATTTAATAGTCTAGTCTATGCGCTTCTACTAACATATATTAATCAAATTATCCTTGTATCTACATCCCTTTAACTGTTGGAATCTATTCGGTTTATATTTATCAGACATATATTATCTTTATCAAATATATTTGTTTCTTTCATTCTATAGTGATAGCAGTCCTATTATTGACGGGAGCATATATAACAACATCATAGAAAACAGGTCGGAGTGTCTATGCTCCGACTTGTTTTCTAATAAATAGTGGCTATTTATTTGGTTAGTCACCTATGCTTTGAGTAACTTGGCATTGATGGCTACAACAATGGTACTCAAGCTCATAAGAATAGCTCCAACTGCTGGACTTAAAATAATCCCAATAGGTGCAAGGATACCTGCTGCTAATGGAATGGCTACGATATTATATCCTGCTGCCCACCATAAATTTTGAACCATCTTCTTATACGTGTTCTTAGATAATTCTACAATCGATACAATATCTTTTGGGTTACTCTTAACGAGTACGATGTCTGCAGTCTCCACAGCCACATCCGTACCACTGCCAATAGCTATTCCTACATCAGCTGTTGCTAAAGCAGGTGCATCGTTAACCCCATCCCCTGTCATCGCTACCTTTCTTCCATCTGATTGCACCTTTTTCACCTGATCTGCTTTATGGTCAGGCAATACTTCAGCATACACTTCATCCATATCCAACTGTTTTGCGACCCAATCGGCCACTTTCTGGTTGTCTCCTGTCAGCATAATGGAATGGATGCCTTTTTCCTTAAGTGCAGATATGGCTTCTTTCGCTGAATCCCGAACCATATCAGCTAAAGCAACCATGCCGGCTAATTGACCATCGAGGACAACAAATACAACGGTTTTCCCTTCTTCAGAAAGATTTTCAAAAGGTGATGTATCATAGGAAATATTTTCATCTTTCATATATCCTGGGCTGACTACTTTTACATTTTTTCCAGCGACATCACCTTGCAAACCTTTTCCTGTCATCGATTCAAAGTTTTCTACAGCATCTAGGGAAACATCTTCATTCTCAGCTTTTTGGATAATACCTCTTGCTAAGGGATGCTCAGAATTCTGTTCAGCACTTGCCGCCCAATAAATCACGTCATTGGCCTCATACCCTTGTGCAGGGATCACATCTGTAACGCCAAACTCGCCTTTGGTGAGTGTTCCTGTTTTATCAAAAATGACAGCATCTAAATTACGTGCATTCTCAAATTGGGTGCGATTCCGGATTAAAAGACCTTTTTTTGCTGAAATGGCCGTTGAAACAGCAACAACTAATGGTGCTGCCAGACCTAAGGCATGCGGACATGTAATGACCATGACCGTCACCATTCTTTCGACAGCTACATCAATAGTTGATCCGATAGCGATCCAAATAATAAAAGTAGTAATCCCTGCCGCTAATGCTAAATAGAACAGCCATTTTGCAGCCCGGTTGGCTAGGTCCTGAGCACGAGATTTCGAACTCTGTGCTTCCTTTACTAAGTTAATGACTTGAGAAAGGTACGTGTCATCTCCCGTATTTTTCACTTGAATCGTGAGACTTCCTTCTTTGTTGATCGAACCACCGATGACTTCATCTTCCTGATTCTTTTCTACCGGCACAGACTCCCCTGTTAGCATCGATTCATCTATAGCAGATTTACCTTCCATAATGATACCGTCAACCGGGATTTTTTCACCGGGCTTCACTAACACATGATCTTCATTACTCAGTTCATGAATCGGTACATCCTCTGTCTCCCCATTTCCGTTTACTCGGTGAGCCTCACTAGGCATTAACTTGACAAGTTCTTGTAACGCATTGGAAGCCCCCATAACCGACTTCATTTCAATCCAGTGACCAAGCAGCATGATATCCACCAAGGTTGCAAGTTCCCAGAAAAAGTTACGGCCTTCCCAGCCAAAAACGACCATAGAACTGTAGCCATAAGCGACGAAAATGGCGAGACCAATCAAGGTCATCATCCCTGGATTCTTATTTTTCAACTCGTCAATGGCCCCTGTCAGAAATGGCCAGCCGCCATAAAAAAATACAAAGGTAGCTAAACCGAATAACACATACTGATCATATGAAAAGGAAAATTCCAAACCGATGAAATCCTGTATCATCGGGGATAGAAAGAGAATGGGGATCGTGAAAATCAAGGATATATAAAATCGTTTTTTAAAATCTTCCACCATGTGTGCGTGATGATCGTGGTGGTCGTGGCCTTCGTGTCCATCCTCTTCGTTATGGTTATGATTTTCGTGGCCCTCATGGTGCTCATGTGCGTCATGAGAATGTTCGTCTCCATTACCTTCTTGTTCCTTATGGTGATGTTCGTGTTCTTTTGGCACTCTAAAAACCTCCTATATGCATTATTTATGTTCACCTATGCCGCCTGCTTTTATACTCATACCCTACACGGGTATAAAAGAAACATAAATAAGCTATGCATTTAGAAAAGAATTTATCTTAGCTTACCCATTTGTATCCAATTCCCCAGACAGTTTTTAGATGCTTATCTATCGGAAACCCTTTTTGTCTAATCTTTTCCCTTATATTGCGGACATGTGAATCAATAGTCCTGCTTTCTGTTTCTGAATCACTGCCCCAAATCAACTCCAAAAGGTGCTCTCTGTCGTATACATGATTAGGTCGTTTCATTAAGAGCCCTATCAATTGAAATTCCTTAGGAGTAACATTAATTTCTTTATCGAGGTATAGAAGCTGGTAGGTATCTTGGTTCCAAATTAAGCGATCATAGACCCACACATTCTGTTTCTTCCCACCCCGACGCAATTGTGTCTGGATACGTGCCAACATAATATCCTCATCGAAGGGTTTCGTAATATAGTCATCTGCCCCCGCTTTTAAACCACGGAGGATATCTTGTTTTTGGTCCTTTGCCGTAATCATGATGATAGGAATATCCGTGATTTCCCTAATACGTCGACATGTTTCAAAACCATCCATATCTATCATCATAATATCAAGTAAAATTAAGTCATAGTGATAAGTTTTAAATAATGACAACGCTTTGTGACCACTTAATACTTTGTCGCATTGAAACCCATGGGGCTCCAAATACAGCCCCAGTAAGTCCAGCATTCTTCGTTCATCGTCTACTAGAAGTAACCTCTTCACTCTTCTTCCTCCTTTGGCCAATGCATGATGATCGATAGCCCTCCATGTTTTAGATTTCGTGCAAATACCCTCCCGTCGTGGACCTCCACAATTTCCTTAACAATGGCTAAACCTATTCCTGAACCACCATAGGCTCTTGACCTTGATTTTTCTAAACGATAAAGCCTGTCAAAAAGATAAGGCAAGGATTCTTCTGGGACACCAGGCCCTTCATCCGTTACAGTTATCACTACATAACTATCTTCTGCTAAGACACGAATAGAAATAGTAGATTTCTGAGGACTATATGTAATGGCATTGTCTATGATGTTGTTCATCACCTGTTGAAAACGTGTTTCATCAATATATATAGATACATCATCAGGACAGCTGATATACAACTCTATCTCTTTCTCTTCTAACAAAGGATACATACGATTTCTAACTTGTCTAAGTAATGGGAAAATAACTTGTTTTTTTCGCTGGATAGAAAAAGAATTCTCGTCGATTCTTGCTAGTTGGAACAGTTGTTCTACCATGTTTGTAAGATTTTTGGCCTCTTCTTTAATAATAGTTAAGTATTTCTGTCTGTTTCCTGAATTCATTTCAGGTTTGGAAACAATATCAGCATACCCTTTCAAATAGGTCAGAGGTGTTCTCAATTCATGCGCGATGGATGATAAAAATTCATGTCTTTCGTGTTTTAATCGGTCTAAGTCCCTACCCAATCGTGTGATGGACTGAGCGAGTACTCCAAGCTCATCATTGTGACTATATTTTAAGTCTATCCTCGTTTCTCCCTTACTAAGTTTCTCCGTCTCTTCTTTCATGTGAATCAGGGGTTTTGTAATGAGCTTTGTCAGAATATAGACGGTAACGATGGTGATCACTAAGGTAATACCCATAACTAAGATGAATTGATTTGATAATTGTGAAATAATTTCAGAAATAATGAAAGAAGGTGAGAACATGTACACGTAGCCTTCTAATTCTTCTCCTACCTTTATAGGAGATAGTGTGGCAACATAAGGCTCTGTTTTCCACCTTTTTTCAATTACTCTTCCATGGTGAGTCAGGTTACCTAATGGAAGGTTAATCAGTTCTTTCATACCAGGTTCTAATTCAGTAGAAGCAGCAATTATTTCCCCTCCCGTATCAGTTATAACTACATCTGTCATAGCCTCTGATTCCATCAGAGCTACATGAGCAAGGGTAGAAGGGTCAAAGTTATTTTCAAGTACATCCCGATGCCCTCCGCCCCTAGCTAACAAACCATTCAACACTTCATCAATTCTCTGGTTTGACAAATTTGTATACAGAACAAAAAATAAAATCAATTCAATAAGCACCATTAAAATTAAAAATAGAAACCCTAGTTTCAGTGAAATTTTATTTTTCATATGTACTCCTTTTAAAAACTTGTTCCTAATTACGATTCAAAGGTTCTTTAACTTCCTTGGTTTTCATTACAATCAAAAACGCAATGAAGTTATGAAACTCCGAACTATAGCTATTCAAACCCTGCATTAGTAACAATATGTTTTTAGTGGATATGCATTGCTACACTAATTATTGGATTACTGGGCGTAACATAGTTAGTATTACTCTCCATATTCAGGCAAAGGCTCTTTGAATTTTCTTCGATACCACCAAAAAAGAAGACTACCTATTATAAGCAAGATTGATATTACCTGGGCCATCCGTAGAGAGGAAGTTAACATTAAACTGTCTGTACGCATCCCTTCTATGAAGAATCTTCCGATTGAATACCAGATTACGTAACTAAGAAAAAGTTCTCCTTGCTTCAAACTCACCTTTTGTCGCAGAAAAAGCAAGAGGACGAGACCCGCAACATTCCATATCGATTCATATAAGAAAGTTGGGTGATAGTAGGTTCCTTCGATGTACATTTGGTTAATAAGCCAATCTGGAAGGGAGAGACTTTCAAGAAACCCCCTTGTAACAGGTCCACCATGGGCTTCTTGATTCATGAAGTTGCCCCACCGGCCGATCGCCTGTCCGACTAATAACCCTGGTGCAGCTGTATCTACTATTTTCCAAAAAGGGATTTTCTTCTTTCTTGCGTAAACCACAGTTGTGAGGATCGCCCCTATCAGAGCCCCATGTATGGCAATACCCCCTTCCCAAATCGCTATAATTTCACTGGGGTTATTTTTGTAGTAACCCCATTTAAACAAAACATAATATATTCTTGCAGATACAATTGAAATCGGAATAGCATAAAGAACTAAATCCATAAAGTGATTCTTATCGATACCTACACGTTCACTTTCCTTTAAGGTGATATATAAACCTAAAGATGCCCCTAGTGCGATAATGATCCCGTACCAATAAATAGTGAGGGGACCGAACTCGATAGCTACCCGACCTAACGGTTCAATGGATGATTCCATATCATCACTCCTTAGTTTTTACCATTTGGTATTAAAAGTTGGAACTACAAGTCAGAATAACTCTTTTATTACTCAGAATCCCGTCCATCCCCCGAAAAATTCGTTAGTTATAAATGAAGTCAGTTGAGTCATCCATCCAAAAAATAAAAAGACCCCCATAAAAATCATGGCATATCCTCCAAATTTCACAACTTTTCTATTATGCCTCTTGATCCACTTTAAACGTCCAATAAACAGTGCCATGATAAGAAACGGAATAGCAAATCCTAGTACATAGCTAATCATATAGATGACCGCCTGGTTCGGAGATGACACACCAAGTGCTATAACTGCAGCAAGGATAGGTCCCGTGCATGGTGTCCACCCTGCCGCAAAAGCCATTCCTACAGCACTTGACCCAACATACCCTTGAGGACGATTTTTAAAGGAGACTTTATAATCTCTCATGAAGAGTCCTGGCTTAAAGATTCCAACCGTAACTAGACCCAAAAAGATAATTAGAATCGCCCCTAATTGCCGGATCAGATCATCATAGCGAATAAACCATCCTCCAATCCATGAAGTAGAAAATCCTATGGCAACAAAGATAACCGAGAATCCACCAAGGAAAAATAATGTGTGTAGGAGGGGCTGTTTTTGAGTCAACAGGTTTTTAGTTTTCAATTCATCAACCGACATTCCTGTTATGTACGATAAAAACGCTGGGTACAGAGGCAAGCAACAGGGGGAGATAAAGGATAAAAACCCCGCACCGAAGGCCAACAATATATTGACATCAGCCATTCGAACTTCTCCAATCGTTTGGCTGTATTCTCTTCATATAATCATGGATTTCTTTCTCCGTCATCCCAGCAGTGATACGATCAACGACTTTCCCATTCTCATCAATCAAAAATGTTACTGGAATAGGGCCAATACCATAAATATCTAGCAATTGCTCCCCGTGGTCCATTAGAACAGGAAATGTCATTCCTTTACGCTCTACAAATGATCTTACCGTTACCTCACTTTCTCCCACATCCACGGCCAACACTTTTACACCTTTATCTTTAAAATACTTATATTGATTTTCAATATAAGGCATCTCTTTCTCACAGGGTTTACAGTATGTAGCCCATACATTTAAGAAAACCCCTTGTCCTCTATAATCACTTAATTGTATGGTTTCTCCAGAGAGTGTCTCCAAATTAAAGTCAGGTGCCATGTCCCCCGCATTAACAACACCTGAATCCTTTGTAAAGTTTTGGTATAAAACAAATCCAATTATAAGAGCAAATACGCTTAAAATCGAAACACGCATGATGAATCGTTTCTTGCGATTCTTCACACTAGACACACCTTTCTTTCTTCATCTATTTTTTATTGCATACCTATCCAAACCTATTACGGACTAAAAAGTCACGGTCTAATAAGACTAGTGACTTTTTAATTTATAATTGTTTCCCCTTCTTCTAAAATTTGGGTCCACGTTTGACCACTATCTTTTGACACAAAACTACTCCCATTAACGGTGAAAATCGCTATCTTTTCATTCTGTTTGGGGGGTTTAGCTACATACATTAGGGCATCTTCTTCGAGCTCGGGCAGTGACAACTCTTGTTTCGATCCGTCGGACAAGCTATAAGCCTTAAAGGATTGTCCCTCATTATTGTAGATACCATAATATAACTTCTCTTTTGTAAAAAACAAGCCACTTCCTTGCCCTTCTTCGGAGATCAACTTAAATGTATCTCCCGCGTCTCTACTAAGATAAATTCCAGTCTTTGTGGCCACAGAAACCATCTGTTCATTATCCGGATGAACTGCAATTTGAAAGATGTTTTCTGGCAAGTTTTCAGCCCTTAATTTCCCCCATGTCTTTCCATCATCGAAGCTTCTATAAAGTCCTAGATCCATTAGTGAGTTCGCGCGTTGATTTAGTACATAAATCGAATGATTTCTATAACCTACACCCATGGCATGGAAGTCACTTTCACCTTCTAATGCCAAGCTTTTTAGCCCCTTATCAATACCTGCTGCCTTTTGGATACCAATAGGATTCGGTAAATTACTTTCCTGCCCTGGATGACCAGAAGTATAAAAACCCTCGTCAACCACATTAAAGCCCATATAATCGTTTTTGTGTGAGGTTGTTTGGGCCCACTTCTCATCCTGATAGAGTTTTAATCCGGTATGAGAAGCAAAGGCAAGTGTATCCTCATCTAAATATCCCATCCCATGAACATGTTCCACTTTTCCTTGGAAAGGAGACGTTATCTCCTTAGAGGCCCCTTGATCGCTAGAGTCAGCCTGGCTGCAGCCTGTTATAACAGTAATTAAAATGAACGCAAAAAACAAAAATTTCATAAACATTCTCCTTAATAAGAGTTACTTTCTATAAAGAGTATAAACTGACTTTGTGGAGATTTTGTGAAGAGTCTATAAGGTACTCCTTTGGGGTTTTATGTAAAAAACGGATTCAATCCTGTATGCAATCTTCCAAAATGTTTAGCAGAAACTAAAAAGAACCCCTTTTACTTTAGGAGTCCCCATCCAGATTGAACTTTAGACATCTGTTTATTTTCACTATTAGAAGAAGTTTTTTCCTTATCACTTTTATTTTCTTTAGTACTTTAGTACCGGGATTCGTGTGAATTGGAACCCCATAAATATGCTGTAATAAGAAATAAAGCTGATCAATAGCATTGAAATCAAGGCTTATTTCTTTGGGAGGCTTGTAATAACTCTCTGTACAATAATCTGATTCAATAAATATTAAATCCCCTCTTTAAGAGCTATAATAGTTAAAGGATCTTTAACAGTTAAAGTACATGGACGAAAGGTTTCTGTTAAATTACTGAACTTGCCTTTATTAAAGAAATCGTGTTCCTCATCCAACAAAATTAAATAATCATACAATTTTCTAATTGATTTCTCCCCACGTAAAGTCAAAGCTGTAGTTGGTTTTATAAAGTGATCTCCCTCGGAAGATTTACTATAGATTGTCAAAGATGGTTGCACTTCTTCATTTTCAATATAACTTGCAAGATAGGACCAGCTATATTTACTTTTGCTTAGCATAATTGAAAATTTTCTAGTTAAATTTAATACCCCCATAACTTAACAGTTATTGAGAACATATGAGAGGCAAAATCAATGGAGACCATCTTAACACTAGCTCTTCATAATTTCTGTCATATTTCAATAATAAAAACACATCAACTGAATACTTTCCTCCAACTACCCTTCCTTTTAGATTGTGAAGAGACATTTTTGTTCAGGGATAAAATTAGATAGAATGATCCCATTTATCACCTTTTATTCTTATTTTTTTCATCATTTAATAACTCATCGATGTCTTTAATTAAAAGATCAGCTTCCTTCAATAAGTCCTTAGCAGATGTTACTTCCACCTGTTTTGCTTTTGGGAACAATTGAATAACATTTGAAGACTTCTGTTTGCTCATCACGGGACACTCCTAATTGTCTATTCCTTATTAGGGTATTATCCCGCATAAAAAAAAGAACTATCCAAATAAAAGGATAGTTCTTTTTGGTTAATTACTGTGAGCAAGGAACTTTTCCATTTCCTGAAGTTCACTTAAAAATTGTTCATGTTTTTGAGAAGATTGAGAATCGTTTTTTCTTGATTCAGAACCTAAAGTAATATCAATTCTTTTTTCCAATTCTTTGGCAGACTTTAGTATATCCCAGGATGAGGTTACGGCATCGACTTTTTTAGTTTCTTTTCTTAATACTTCGGTTTTCATCATGTTTGCCCTCCTCTGATATGGTGTGTTGAGAATGCCAGAAAGAGATGAGAGTGTATAATGTCTTAATGGCTTCTTGTGTCTTTATTATACCATAATCGTTCTCGCGGTTGCTATCGTAATGGAAGCTATATACATATATTGTATTGTCCGTCATTTGAAAACGTTTTGAAACAACTTTTCTGTTATGAGATTCATCATCATATATTCCCTCTTTTTCGTCTAAATATGCACGAATAACAGCCCAATCCTTTTGCCTATCAGATAATTCGTCAATCTTTAGTTCAGTAGGGGTCCTTGTCAGACCATGGGATGCATCAAGAGTAAGCTTGTCTCCTTCTTCCTTAAATAAAGAAAATTCACATACTATCATCAAATCATCTTTATCAAATGTTCCCTCAGTTATCCTTAAAATCGTACGGTTTAAGTGGCTTTGAAGGTTGATTTGATGGTTTAGAGATCTCCTCATAGAACTTACTGTCACTTTTGCCCTCTCTAACTCCTGGCGTAAGTTACTGTTCTCTTCCTCTTTTTGTTTGTTGTCTTTAATCATTTGAGCCAAGTGCTCACTTGAATTTTGAATTAAATCCCTAATATAGTCGTACAGTAAATTAAACGTAAAGGGAGCAGATTCAACATACTTTGATACTAACTTTGTATGAATTACTTTTTCTAAATTTCTGAAGGCAGAGATATCAAAGTATTCATCATATATAGTCACTTCTCTCTTAAAATTTATCACAACCGATATGATAAAAAATACTATTGCAGCTATCCATAGTAGATTATTTAATAAATTACTGTTATTAAAAATAATCCCTATAATACCTAAGTGCTGTAGAAGAGAAGAGGATGTTATTTTTGTTAACAGAGTACTTTTGTCTTTCGGCATGAAAGGAGTATAATTAAATAAAGCTCTCAAGAAAGGCTTAAAAATCCAAAGCAATGTGTTATTACGTTGTCTATTGTCCTCATCGCGAAGCAAACCTAATACTTCATCATAGTCCTTTCTAAGATTAGATATTGATGATAAGACTATGTCACTCTCACTAGTTCTATTCATCCAAGTACCTCCCCAATATCAAGCGAGTAATAAAACTAACCTGATCATTTTTTGTTTCACAGTGATCAACAAGATTTCAAATTTACAATATACCACGGTTGCCTTTTCAATGTATAAAGAATACCATATGGCTGCCCGTTCTGTACTACTAAATTAAAACATCACATTATCCCCGTTCTATTCCCAACTGATCCTTCCGACTTTCTTTTGCTGCATTTCCTAGTTTATCTCTTTTCTTCAGCTCATCATTCCAATCTTTAGATGTTGGCAGGCTAGTACTACACAAGTTTTCCGTCATTACCCTTTGATATTTCTTGGCAAAATTATAACCAGCTTTATCATTATCAGTACAAAAAGTTACATGACGAACCGTATGACCTTCTTTCCCCAAGCGTTTGATCTCATCGATCATCGTTTGGCGTTTTAAGCCAGACATGGAAACTAAGCGAGTATTTTGAAGCCTTGCTTGCTTAATACTCCAATAAGATAGAGCATCAATCGGACTTTCAAATAAGTAAATTGAATTCGGCTTTCCAATATCTATTGAAAAGCCAGCTGATCCGTAGCTATTTCTATCAATTCCTTTAAACATAGTACCATCTTTCATCGGGATAGTACCTTGACGATCAGCACCAACGATTTCTCCACGTTGCTTCCACTTAAATATGACATTGCCGAGCTTATCTTCTGCAATTAAATCTTTTTGATCAAGCCATTCGACGATTTTAGGGTGGATCTTCCGTTCCTTAGTGAGATAGTCTTTGGCTTTCTCTTTGCCGGCTACCTCATACTGCTCGGGATAGTAATAGGGTTCTTTCGATTTTCTCTCTTGTCCATCGGTTTTCATTTTATAACCTTGAGCATTTAAATCTAACACAGCTTCTGGAAAACTCATGCCATAAAACATTTTGGCAAAGTTTATCACACCAGCCCCCTTTTCCTCCCGCGAGTTCCAGGCATACATCTGATCTTTAATCACTAAGCTGTCATGTTTTTGGTGGCGGTAATACCTTCCTTCTCTTTTCAACGGTTCTCCTTTACGCTGCAAGTAGTCTATCAAATCTACATTTCGTGCGATTTCCACTTGTGACGCGCTTACATGCTTCACCATGCAGCACTTCCTCCTTTTTGAATGTCAATGTCAAATAGAAAAAATAAAAAAGACAGGGAATAAAACTCCCTGTCTAGCGTTCCATTTCAACTTTTTGCCGTTGCTTTTTATGCTTTGGTTGGGAAGATCCCTGTTTACTTTCATCTGCTTTTTCTTCTACAGACTTGCCTTTCCTCTTTTCTCCGTTTTTCCCCTTCTGATCGCTAAATTCCTGATCTAATGTCATTTCTACCTGGACTAAACGTTGTTGACCATATTCGGATAACGGCAGCTCTTTTAATTCCTGCAGCGATTCTTTTTTTAGTTTATAAACGGATTCCATGCTATGTGTCTTTTCAAAGACACGCATTTGGTTCAGACGTTCTTGTCGATCGTTGCTTTCCTCTTGATCCAGTCCCTTTCCTACCTTCGGTTCAATAAAGTTCATCAACTCTTTTTTATAGGCATCTTTATAGGCTTGTTTATCGAGTTCATTCTCCCCTTTTTCCTTTTCAGATTTAGGTTCAAAAGGGCTCTCGTTTCGTTCAGTTGTGCTGACTTGCCGACGGTACATGTCACGTAGCTTCTCCGATGGTAATTTTTCCTCTTCCTGCTTTGGTTCTTTTTCGATGGATGGTTGTGATCTTTGTAAAGAAGGGTGCTCCGGCGTTACGTTGTTTGCATCGGCTTCCTTGAATACTTCAGAAGTGATTGAAATGCCTTCAATTGCCTTCCTCATGGAAGAAGGCAATGTTTCCGGGTTCTTTTGGTGTTCGGGACTAAGAGCGACAAAGGCACCCTTGCCCTTTTCGTTAGCTTGATTAAATTTTTTGACCAGCTCATCTTGCTTGACTTGCGGATAACTGATGTCCCCTAACGGTTTGATTTCTTTTTGCTCTACCTGTAGTGTGGCTACGTCTATAAGACTTTCCATGGATACGGTTTTAACATTCTGACTCTCTTTATTTACAAGGATGATCATTTCTTGATAAGGTTTGGGATTTGGCAGTGGATCGAAGACTCCCTTTTCTTTCTCTTGGTTGTTTTCCTGCACCTGTATCTGTTGGCCCATATTCCGCTCTCTTTTTTCATTGGACGGTGTTGTCATTTTCATGTCTTTATCCCCTTCCTGTTCTTTTTCCCATGAATCTTCAATCGTTGAAATAAACTCTTTGGCCGTCGTTTGAACTTCCTGCAATAACCCTTCATAGTCCTTAAACTCATGGTCTTTCGTCCACTGATGAAGGTAATCTAGGGAATAATCGCTGGTATCAATATTGAAATAGGAGGCCACCGTATAGGCTGTCATTTCTGCCTGAAATTCCTTTTCCGGCTTGGTGTAATGATCTCGTTTTTCTTCCGTGTGGAGCTTCGCATGCGTGAGTTCATGCAACAGGCTTTTCGTATCCTGACGTTCTGAGTTCCGAGGGTTGAGGGCGACTTCACCTCTCCCGGTGTAACTCACTCCTTTGGCAGCCCCTAGCTCTTCATAAGGTTCAACGATTTGAATGTTGTTCTTATCCGCAATAGCCTCCATACCTCGACGCAACGGTTTATAGTTTTCGACCTTTCCATCGATCCATTTGTTCGGGAATATGTGAGGGAGGTCTTTTTGGGATGCACTCGTTTGCGACACATCAAAAACACTCCCGATAGAAAAAACAAGACGGCCCTCTCGTTTGTCGAGTTGACCGTCTTTAACCTGTTCCTTCTCTTGTTTGGTGGCGTGTTGTAAGGACTTCCATTCCCCTTCATTGTTTTTAAATTGCTGGCCCAATCGATTAGGTACGAGAATTTTAATGCCTTGTTCACCTTTGTTAACGGGGAACCCTTTTTCTTTCCAAAAGGCAAACGAGCCAACAGCTTCAGCACCAGAAAACTGTGAATCAATAAGCGCGGTGTTCTTGGGGGAATACCGGTAAAACTTTCCCATAAAATCCAAATACTCTTTTAGCTGATCGGGCGAATGAAAGTGGTTCGAGATACGTTCTTCCATTCCTTCTGTCAGTCTATTGATCTCCTCTTGAACCTGTTCGGGTGACTTTTTGGGATAGGTACGTTTACTTTTGGCCATGAGCATCACCTCCCTCGCTGATGTTCATGAGTTCTTCCATATCCTCTTCCTCATAGTTTGGATCTGTGTTTAACATCAGCTGCTTGCTCTTTTTATCGAACGGGATGAGTAAGTTTTCTTGATTGACCAAATGCTGTTCCACATCAGCCATTTCATCATCACTCAACGTTAAGGTGTATTCCTGTTGGCCAACTTCGATCACGAGCTCTTGGTTATCCCCTAAACTTTTAAACACGCCTACTTCATAACGGCTATTAAACAACATCATAAAATCTCCTCCTTTGGTCATTTTTTAATCTATAATGAATCGGCTACATCACCGATGGTTGGTTAGGATGAAGAAGCTTGTGACTCTCTGGTGCTGATTCTTTTTTGCCTTTGATTACTGATTCGTTCTTCGACAGCTTCCTTGGCATCCTTCATCGCCTGACTTTCAAATATTGGAGTCGTCACACAACTTTCTAGGTTTTGATCCATCGCAAATCCATTCATCAATTCCAGCAGAACTTGCGTGTTTTTATCACTTTGATTGGCTGCCAACTTGACCCGTTTCATCTCATCGGAAAACACCTCCTGAAAACGTTGAGCCATCAACCCCATGACATATTCTTGGGAATGATCCTTGAATTGTTGCTCTTCCCACTCCGCAACCATCCGGTCCAAGGCTTCCCCTGGATAACGAATATGATGTTGCTCCTGATACCCTTTCATTAATCTAATCGTTTCCTCATGGAGTGTTACATTTTGACGTTGCCTCATGATCAACAACCTACCTTTCTCTTTCAATATCTCGTTCCAATTTCTGATGGTCCAAGTCGTTCATAAACTGATCATAGGTTTGACCCATGGAGCGTTGAATCCTTCGCAAAGATCGTTGTAAATGAACACCCGGAGGCACAGACTTATAGGAGTGACCTGGTTCATGAATAGGAATACGTTGCCTATCATAAGCTTTCATTTCTTGTAAGAACGCATTTCCCATTCGTTTATAGAGGTCATCCAGCTTGTTTTGTTTGTAATGCTGATAGCGTTTTTTATCCTTTGGTCCATCCCCATAAGTTTGCTTTAATTCATTCACCTCTTTATCCAATTTGTCATGGAGCTGTCTCATGTCTTTTGAATGATATTTGTTTAAGTACCTTGATGTTAGCTCATCGATTTTCGGCCGTATTGGGTTCAATGTTTGATAGCCATAGTGCCACTGGCGTTTATCTTCAGGCAAATGATTGTACACTTCCAGGAACAAAGGCTTCATCTCTCTGTTTCTCCATTTCATACTGCTATTCTCTTTCTTTGAATTCACCATATGCTCACGGATCAAAGAGTTAATTTGATTGCGTTCCTGCGTACGATCCATTAATCCATTCACGACTTCACTCTTCATCGCATCTAACGTTTTCGGTTTACGCTTACCTCGCCCACGAGTTGGATGGGGTTCGACCGTGGCCACATGAATATGAATGTTGTCCGTATTATAGTGAATGGCTGCCGACCAGACGGAACTCTCTTCTAACCCTTCTTTTTTCATCATGGCCTTCATGGATTTACGTGTTACTTGTTTCAAGGCGTCTTCATCTAAAGTGTGAGTTTTTGGATCATAAACACCTCGTTTTTGAAGCCAATCATTATTAAATGTAATCACGTCCTGCCACATAATGCTGTTATTTTTTTGAGCCTGTTCAAACAATGATTTAATACCCTGTTTTCCTTTAACAGATAAATGATCCGACTGTTGAGTAAACAAAGCAGATGTTTTATCTGGATCGTCCATGTAGTGATTATATAAACTAAACATGGACCTATGAGTTTCCCCCTTTCCTTTGGCCTCTTCACGGTCCACGTACCGGACGTAATCTTGAAACCCTTTCTTATTTGCAGTCACGAATTTCGTTTTTAAAACCACTCCAGGCGTTACAGTTTCACTCATGTTTCTTCACCTGGTTCTTCAAACTGTAAAAGATCGTTCATTTCTCGAATCGCTGTATAACAATGGGCCATCGTTTGAATGTTTCGATCAACTAACTGCTGCAGTCTTTGTTCACGATGATTCTCTTCATGAAAGAGGGCTAATTGATGCAACTTTGCGTGTAAAAACTCTTGCCGACTCATCCCTTTTTCCTTCGCAAGTTCATCAATAAGTTGAACAGTTTTTGGATCCATATAACGAACTCTTACATCCATATAAATCACTCCTTTTGATCAAGTTCCTAAATCTAGTGAATAAAGAGAAGAGCATAAGGGGTTTTTGTTCCCACTTGGCGTGTGAATCCCGGCAGAGCCGGGCAAAACGAGGGCACAAGAAAATCTCCAGATGTGCGGTCACTGTGTTGCTAAAATAGGAACACACCTTCGTGTTTTCACATGGATGTGTGGTCCCTGCACATGGATGTGTGGTCCTTGTGTTGATGCTTTTTCTCATGGTTATCTATCAATCATGTCTCGTTTTTCCTTCAACATCGTGAGCTTCTTCTGTATGGTTTGAATCGTCGTTTCGTTCTCTGTGGCTTCTCGATTGAGTTGATCCTTTTCGTTTTCTAGTTGACGAATTCTCGCGTTGGTTTGTTCCTTTTCCTCACCCGTTTCATACAGACGTTTTGATTCTAATTCCACCAGTTCTTGATCGATGTCATGTAGTTTTTGTTCGATTCTTTGAATCTGTTTTTCCTTATCTTGCATCGTTTGTTTAGCCCCTTTGATATCTCTTGATAGGGCAGCTATTTCATATTCTTGTTCCGTTTGGATGGTCAATGTTGAATCGGTTTTGACTTTTCGTTGATCGGCATAGATGCGCGCTAACTCTTTGACTTCTTCACCTCCCTTCATTTCCTGTTGAGGATCATCAAGGAGCTCTTCATCTTTTTCTTTGTGCTTATGAACGTCTAACGCCATCACCTCAAAAGAGGGGCTCACGTCTTGGATACTGATCACATATTGGCCTTCATCATGGTACTCAATCGTCGTGGGTACCTTCCGTTGAGAATTGGCTTTCTCCTGCGCAATAAAGGTCAATGGATCACCTAATAGGTCTGTTGATTTGTCTATATTTAAGGTGACAACCATCAGCTGTCGGTTCGGATTATAGGTCCATTCTTCAATAATCATCTCTCCAGATCCACTCAAGTTTAGTTGTTCATTCAACGGAGTTTGTTGAACGTTCACCTGATTTTGACTTCCAAATACAAAACCGGAACATAAGAAAAAGAGAAGGGCCGCCGTCATGGTACCTAGTCCAATTAAGTACATTTTTGACGTGCCTTCCCTCACCACATTCGTCTGTTTTTTCATTTATTTCCCCTCCTGCGTGGCTTCCTTAAAGTCCATCACTTTCCATCGTCCATCTTGCTTATGGACATATATTTCTAAGAACACTTTCGAAACTTGTTCTTGATCATTCTGTAAAGAATGTAGGGTGTGCTGAAACCGAACAAGGACCGTTGCATCGTTGCTTCTAAAGTGGCCCGTTTCAATAAATAGTTGGACATGATCTACGCTCGATTTCGTTTGTCCTTTATAGGTTTCTGTAGGAAAAAATGTGTTGACCAGCTCATTACTCATGATTGATTGGGCTTGCTTTTTTCGTTCCTGATAGGTTTCTTCGCTGTGTACAAAAGCCGTCTCAACAAACATAGATACAAGATCAACTAATACACGATGATGAGTCTGAATCTTAGCTGGACGTTGTTGATCCATGATCTGTTTCAGTTCCTGTTTTTTGTTCAAAACTTGTTGTTTGTCGGCTTGAAGTTGCTGAATTTTGGCTTGTAAATCGTCGTCTGATGCCGTGACTTGGATGTACACATTAAACCCTGTCGAAGCGATCAAAAAGCCCAAAAACAAAATGAATACGACCCGTTTATTCATTCGTTTCCCTCCCTGTACACAACTTGTTTACAGATCAATATAAGGAGCCGGGTTTACGTCCGTTCGATATTGATTTTTCGTCAATACTTCAAAGTGTAGATGGGGTCCAGTCGAGTTTCCGGTGGTCCCACACTTTCCTATTTCTTCACTTTTTTGAACGGTCTCCCCTTGATCTACTTGTACAGAATAGAGATGCGCGTAGTGACTAAATAAGTTCTCGTCATGTTTAATGATCACGCTATTTCCGTAACCCGTTCCTCCGTTGCTTACTCTGACCACTTGACCATGATCAACACTCCGAATAGGGGTCACGGCATTTGTACAGGCAAAGTCGATCCCTCGGTGCATCGTCGATGTTCCATTGAAGGGATCACTCCTCATCCCATAGTTAGATGTTTGGTTTAAGGTTCCTGCAATCGGACGTACCCACTCTCCCGTTGGCTGTATATCTCCTTCGACAACACCTCCTTTAAGATAACGAAGAACAGCTTCCACATATCCAATATCGCCGTAACAAGCTTGAAGGGCAGCTGCCTCTGGACTAATGCATGAATACATCCCCGTATGCTTCAACTCTTGATACTTCATCTGAGAAAATTCGATCGCTAATTCCTTGCTATATTCGCCGTGGTTATGTTCCTTGGCGTACTCAATAAACCCTCCTCCAAAGTTGTACGCTTGAAGAGCTAGCTTCACATCTCCCCCGGCTTTCTCTAACATATCTGCAAAATATTGAACCCCGACATCAATGCTTCGTTTGGGGTCCTCAATCGTATTGGGAGGTAACCCTAGAGATTCGCTGGCCTGCATCACATCGTCAAGCTTCCCACCAGATTCTTGCATTGTCTTGGCCAGCAACAGCTCCACGTAATCGGAGACCCCATATTTGGCTGCATACTTTTCAAACAATGGACGGTATTGTTCCACGGCAGTTGAAACTTGGGCGGTCCCATTCACCACATCGACCGATTGAACATCTTCACTAGCCTTACTCTTTTGAAAGCCGATTAACGTAGCGATAGCCGATGCATATAAGACCATTTGAAGGAGAAAAAGAACCATGACCAATCCAACCAACCCTAGCCACACTTTTCTCGGGACAAGCCCCAGCACTAACGACCATGGCATGAGTTAAGCACCTCCTCCAAATAAAGCTAATTCTTCGTCCGATACCTCCACGTTAAAGCGAATATTTTCAACCGCACGGATGCTCAGCATTGTATCTCCGGTCTGCAAATACGGGATCTCATGTAACTCACTTTGACTTAATTGACCGGCGAAGATTTGCTGCATCATATCTAAGTTGTTGCTATCCTGCTGCATAATGATCTTGTATTGCGTTAGCTCAAAGAGCTTCTTAATTTCTTCTACCATGCTTTGATCGGATCCCTCGGGTACAAAGTCGCGAATCGTATGACTCGCGTACAACAAACTGCCAAAGTACTTCCTAGCCTCCCGGCTAAATTTCGTGAGAAATTCAAGGGCACTTTCACTTTTCTTTTTCGTGTTGATAATGTGGTGAGCTTCGTCCATTAAGATCAAATAACGAACCGCATCTTCAAAAGCCAATTCTCCCCGGTTGTAGGCGTCGAATTGAGGAGCACCGTTCGTGAGCATCGAATCCCAAAGGAGATTCAACACATTAAACAATTGGGCCTGAAAGACTTCTGCACGCATTTGGGACAAACCACGAAGTGTGAAGGTGACGACTTGTTGTTCGTTAAAGTGTTCAATCGTAGATGTGCCATTAAACAAGTGAGCGTAGGTTTCGACAAGGTTACGAATATTTAACTCAATGCTTTCGAGACGCCTCTTTCGTTCCGGACTCACCTGTTCCCATTGCTTCCCTCCCTTGATGTCTTCATATAGCTGATCTTGAATAAAGGTAAGGAAATCGGAAAAGATCGGATAATGATGCACCGGTTGCTGGGTAATGTTTGAATCCTCATTCCAGAGCCCAATAGTTTCATAGAGTTTTCGTAAAAGATTCTCATACTCTTTAAGTTCACTATCATTAGCTTCCGGGGCCAGGAACTTATAGAACGTCGTCAGCTTGGATAAGTGCTGTGTAAATGATGTGGTTTCATCTTCTGCTGTCCGATATACTTGCAACGGATTAATCACCCCGTCGGATCCATCTAAGGATATTTGTTTTCCACCCAATGCTTCCGTTAATTCCGCAAATTCGCCCGTTACATCAAAGGTTCGTACTTTGTATCCTTTAATAGCATTATCGAGCATGATTTTCTTGAGGGTAGTTGATTTTCCAGCACCCATGGCTCCAACCATCACGCCATTATAACTTTTTCGTTGGTTATCGCGATGAAACAAATCAAAAACCACATTCCCCCCAGTCAAAGTTGTTCCATAAAACGTTCCGTAAGGATCATGTAAACTCGTAAAGTGAAACGGAAAACCGCCAGCTAATCCTAACGCTGGGATGGGCTGCCCTTCCCGTTTATTACGATACGTGGATTGGTCGCTGTAACTTGATAGAAGAGCTTTCCATTCGTACTCTTGTTCATTTAAGAAAATCGATCCTCGAAAATTCTCGTCTTGCAATGTTGATAGGACAGCCTTCACTTTATCCTCTAATTCAATCTTCGTTGGTGCACTCACGTAATGACGGAGATGCACACGCTTAACGATTTCTCCTTGCTCTGACACTTGATTGTAGAGTTCTCTTAAATCGTCGTAATTGTTTTGGGCTTCGATGGTACCAGCATTGTCTTTTTCATTGATCATTCGAGAGCTTTGTTCCGCCATCCCTTTGTTTAGCCCATCGCGTACTTTGTACCGATCATCCGATACAACATCCATGGTTGTGATCACATTCTCCATATTGAAGATCGGCTCTAACCAGAAGTCTGATACATTTTTGGGAAAGGCATACACATGAACACATGCCTCGTACCCATCCCCTTTTCGGATAAAAGACTCCTGGAAGTTAATCCCCCTTGTGGTTGGATGTGAGCCAGCAAATACGGATTGTAGCCCTTAGCCTTTGTTTTTTCTTGATCCGTTTTTGGTTGAAAAAATTGAAACACGGTTCTTTACCCCCTCTTTTCCAGTTTGGAATTTTGGTTATAAAGCTTATAGAGTAAATCAAGTTTCTTCTCTTCCGTTAAAGGAAGTAATGGGGCAATCTGGCCGAGATAACGCTGGCAGTTGTTCCGGTATTCGGAGAGTTGCTTGATGCTGGAGGCATACATATATAAATAAAACTCCCGGTTCGTTCGGTGTTGTTCTAAAAAGACTAATTCATCACGTTTTCTTAATAAGAAACGTTCATATAAGGGAGAAGTATTTTGTTTGACCCTCCGATCCACCGCGTCAAGCTGTTGCTGCATATCCACCGGAAAATTCATCGACATAATTTTAATGTCAGAGGCAAAGGACTGAAAGAACTTAGCCATCACCATGATGTCGTATTCCGTTTCATCCATAGAAGGTGAGTATATATCCTTGCTTTGCAGCTGCATCATATCCATATAACCCTATCTCCTTGAAGTTGAAAAGCCCCATCATCGGTCATATCTCGAATCGGTAGAATATCAGCAATAGACGCTTTGGCCTTCGATCGCTTTTTCTTCTGAGACTTTGATCCTTTGTGTCTCTTTTTTCGTTTCTTGAACGGCTGTTCATCAAAGAGGGCGTGCTGTTCTTCATGTTCTTCAGAAAAGGCCATTTAGGACTCTCCTTTCTCTTTTTCTTCCGTATCCATAGAACAATAGGTAAGGCGATCCCGAAACACAGCTAAACTCAAAGCCTTCACCATACGCATTTTCGGGTTAGATTTTGGCCGCACAAGCCATGTCAACATCAAGATGATCCAAAAGATTGCGTAATACCAAATCAAAGAGGGATGGACGACATAACGCAAGGTAAAACCGATCCCTCCCAGAATTAAAACGACAAGTAAGTCTGTCAGGTAAAACAGACGGTTGATCTTCAGTTCACTTCCGATTTCAGAAGGAATTTTATAATGCAAGGTACCATCTCCCTTTCTAAAACAAAAACGCCAACAAGGTTAAGAGCCTCGTTCGCGTTTTTGGATTTTATGTTTCCAGTTTTCCGTAGTATTGCGTGATAGGTTATAAGTGCGTTTAGCACCCTGAACCTTGTGATTGTTGTTAAATCGGTCCTTCACCCGGTCTTTCATATATTGACCCATAGTGCGCTGTTCGGTGCGATGCTGATTCGGCATGGGAATATCGTCTGTACTTGTTGGAGCCTTCGATTGATCTCCATGAATTGCTTGTTGACTTTTCTGCCCCTGTTCAACGAACGGCATCACGCTTGAGCGTTGATCTACTGGCTCCTTAGATTCTATGGAAGCAGCCACTTGTCGATTGCCTTGTTTCATTTCCTCATGTAGGCGAGGGGTTCGGCTGTCATTAGGCGATTGTTGCTTTCGTTCTTCGTCCCGCATTTCTTCATGAATAGAAGGTGTGGAGACACCAGATACATGATCTGATTGTTGCTCTTGATTCCGTGGAATAGAAGAAGCTTCACCTAGTTGTTGACCCCGTTTGCTTTTCTGTAAGGCGGGCTGAGAGTGTTGTTCAGAACCCTTATCGGACTGAATAATTCCAGATTTTTGATCAAGTTTCTCTCCAAAGTCTTTTCCTGGTGTTCCTTGAGTAGGACTAGGACTTTCAACATTCTGAGAAGATCCTTTTCCTTTACCACCAGCCATACCGGCAAGGGCTCCAGCTGCACCAGCTCCTGAATGCATCACCGCACTAGTTCCTCCACTAGCTACAGCTCCAACAGCCTTCTTCGCTGGTGGACCAATCGTTTTCGATGCCAAGTAACCGCCCATGGCTACATGCCAGGCATTTTTTAGTCCAGCATCAATACCAAAGAGCTTCTGGACAATGTTTGGTCCATCGATTACAGCCAAACTCCCTGCCACAAGGGCAATTAAATAAGCTATACCATCTAAGTGGTCACCGATAAAAGTGGTGTAATACATATAGACGCGTAAACTTAAGAAAATCATAATCAGCGATGCAAAAATGCTGCCAATGTTTTTAATGATCGCTTTAAGGCGTTGACCGGTAGAAATATCAGCATACGCCATAATAAGCGCCACGATGTGATTAAATCCAAGCTCGAAACAAAGTTTCGCGACCTTAATCGAAATCAAGACCATCGTAAAAGCCATAACCCCGAGCGTCACTATCGCGGTGAACCACTCCACATCCCAGCGATAATAGTGTTCGGGTAAAAAATCAAATAGACTACTTTTGCCTAGCTCAACTAGACCCTCTTCGCCGTTTGATTCCAAACCAACTTTGTTCATTAGAATTTCTTTTCCTTCAGATGATAGTTGTTCACCATTTGCTTTTTCAAACTCTCTCGTGATCGTCTCATTTATAGAAATTTTGTCGATGTTATCTGGGCTGACGTGATGTCGTTTTTCTATATCCGATGTTTCCCATCCAGTTTCATCATAGACTGCAATGTCTGTAATATACTTCATCATCACCCGATCTGAAGTTGTAAAAGACTCTGTATCAACCTGGGCAACATCGATTGCATCTCCAGTAAATTCATCGACTTTCCCCATCCCAAATGTTAAAAGAGATATCGTCATGATCGAGATAAAGATGTTCATGGGGATCTCCGCCCGATTTTTCTCCTTATTGAAGATCAAACGCAACCCGATTATTGCTAAAGAAAAAGCCAACAAAATATAAAGGACCGGTTGAATCGTTTCCAGAAAGGATTTCACTGGTTCACTCCTAAAGAAATTAGTCAACGTCAGCACACTATCTACCATACCTTCTAGACTATCTACAATCATTTTCAGGAAAAGTATAATCCCCCATCCCATGATGCGGAGACCCGAACTAAAAATGTTGTTGGTATGAAGGACTTCTGAAAATTGGAGGAGTTTCTCTAATAGTTCTTCATCCGACATTGGCTCACCCCTTTCTTATTGATCTAAGAAGGCGACAAGGGTAGTGTTCACATGATCTGTCGTCGGTTCGACTACCACTACCACCGGCGTCTCGCTCCCTTCAAATAGTTTAACGACTGCATCATACAACGTAATAATCACCTCTTCCCCACCTTCGATGTTGTTTTTATACAGATCCATCACCTGGTCCAGAGTTTGTGTCATATTCATATCTCCTTTCTCTCCAAGCTATAGTTCGGCTTGTTCTCTTTCCTCAGTAACCGTTGCATCTTTTTCCTGACTTAATTTATCAATTTGTTTACGAATATGGCCATAAACTTGCCGACTGATTTCCTGGCCATCCCCCAACATTTTCAAATTGTATAGAAAAACCTCCAACGGCTCTTCATTCATCTCTTCCTCACTGTGATCCAGTTGAGGAGCAATATGCTTTTGAATCATGTGAAGTGTAACCGCATCGAAAAACTGACCAACCTTTTGTTGTTGCTTCCATGAGTCTTCATGAAATGGCTGACCTTCGTCTGTATGTTCTTCATCGGCCTTTATAGACCTCTTTCTTTCCTTTGCAGCTATAGCTTTGAAAGTAAAATCGATCACTAAGTCCTGCGGTCGAACACCCCGATGCGGTGTATCAATCTCTTCTTCCGTAATCGCCTTACTCGTATCAAAGTCCTGACTCAAGTACGTATGCGCATATTTCATGCTGTGCTTGCCCGTATTGTAAATGGGAAACGCTCGGATTTTCCTCCCTCTCTTATCGCGACGTTTCAATACACGACGGACTACGGTGTCCCCTTCTTCTAACTCCTGGAGTTCATTGGCCGTTAAGAGATCCCGCCCTTCAGTGCTTTCAGTTTTTGATTTGTCGAGCGAAAAGGTTGATCCTGAACGGGTCTGCGTATTTAGTGTTTGTTTGCCCAGTTTGGAAGAAAAATAAGATGCGGAATCATAATCCGCACTTAAAATATAAATCTCATTCCCACAGTTTCCACGGATGGTTGCCTGTCCATCTTCTCCATATAATTCTTTTAATTGCGCGTAGGACTGAACAACCAAATGAAAACGAATGTTTCGCCCCAGACACACTGTAATCTTATTATCCATATCCGCAATGGCCGGCATATTACCAAATTCATCTAACATAAATACCACTTCACGCAAGCACTTTTGCCCTTTGGCAATCGCTGCATTTTTTGATAAGACGTAATACAACTGACTCACAAAGATCGATGGGATCGCGTGAGTCGATGTATCGTAGTCCGGAGTAACCATGAAAAGCGCAATCGGTTTGGTAAAATAACAGATCTGATAAACCGTTAGATCGTGAACAGAACCGGATGGGAGGGAAAAGTAAACCTTCCCAGATTCCTCATCCATTTCCTTCACTTGAACCTTGAGCAGACTTCTTTCTTTTCCTTCTAGGGGTTTCCATGGCTCTTCGGGTTGCTTCCGTTTTTGTTTCGCGGATAACGGCTCATGATCTTGCCATATCGTAAGGGTATCTCCCGGCTTCAATTTGGAGGAGAAGTTGATCGTCCATGTTCCACTCTCTCCAGACTGATTGACTTCAGTTGCACCATCGGGGAACATAACATACACTTTGGAAAACGGTGTACCCCGACCTTTCATGGATTGTCCAAAACCAACCTTCTTCAAATCCAATGAGTTCTTCGCTGTCATCTTAGCTGTCTCACTCATGGTAAATTTCGTCAAACCATTCATGGCGGTCGTAAAGATACTGGATCGTGTATTTCCTTTGGAAAAGTTACTCGTCGCATACTGTTCCTTAGCCACATGCGCTTGCGGCAGCTCTTGAAAGTATTGATCAAGCGCATTATACTCCTGACCATTATCATCAATTTCGTTTTTCGTTCCTAGTTCAGATAGCATATTGGCAACAGCGTACATGGTGATTTTATCTTCGGTTCCTTCGGTGATACTTTTTTCAGTAATTGCGAGGATCATCGCATTAACAAGCGATTTTGCGGAATCATCCCACATGGGCTCTTTCGCTTGAGGATTGTGATACAACATATGGGTTATTGTTTCACAAAGCGTTTGAGCTGTTGAATAATCTCCATCCAAATAGGATTGTTTAACAAGTTCTAGCAAATTAAAGCTCATGCTTTGCATCGGATTCATCAAATTGAGCACTTCCACTTCATAGCCTCGACTCTCCAGTGTTTGTCGGCTTGAGGCGAATAGCTCCCCTTTGGGATCATTGATGACTAAGGAAGGCTGATCTTCCGAACGGGAATAGGCATCGATGGTTGGGATCACATAGGTTTGTCCCTTCCCACTTCGCGTTGTTCCGATAATCAAGTTATTCACTGGCGATGGATCAATGTATGCCTTATCTGCTTTTCTAGCTAACACAGGACCTCCCTGGCCCTGGTAGGTTTGCGTACGATCGGGTATCGATTTATATTGTTTTTTGATTTCCTTGCGTGTCGCAAAACGCTGGGACCCTTTTTCGTCCGTACCAATAGGATGGAAGTTACTGCGCAGTTTATAGTTGATATACGCGATACCCACCAGACCAATCACGGATGCTGTGGCGTAAAACGATGGATAGTGTTTAAAGTGAAAATCTGTGAGGTACGCTGCCTTCATGACGAACGGTTGACTAAACTCCGGAAAAGTTTGAACCGTGGCCCACATCGCAAATCCCAAGTTCAATATAAATGTGGCTGCGAGTATCGTGATTATAAAAAGGCAGATGCTCAATGGGATAAGCACCTGCCTTTTAGCGACGAATGATTTCAAGATGATCGCCCCCTACAAATTATTTTGTTTGTTCTGAAGCTCGCTTTTTTGTTCTTCCCATTCTTTAATTTTATCTTGGTCCTTTTGATCTGATTGCTTCTCTGTTTTGATTTGGCTGTTAATCTGAGTTATTTTTTGTTCTAACTGTTCATATGAGCTGATTTTTTCGTTCAGCCCATCACTTTTTGCTTCGCTGGCCATTTTTTTCGCTTCTTCCAGTTGATCAAGCTTTAAATATGCCATTCCTTTTTCCTTATAGCGTTCTGTTGTCATCGGAACGTCCTCAACAGCTATAGTCTCTTCATAAGCTTCCGAATGATACGCGATTTCAAACGCACCAGCCGGGCTTGGATACGATTCTTGGAAGGTTTGGAGTTCTCCGACTCCATGCAGTTGCATAATTTGGTCAGCTAAGAACGAAGTTTGTTCCTTTCCAGCTTCCTTGATAGCTTCTTCATAATTCTTTTTTGATAAATGAAAGTGAATAAGCGCTTCATGTTCGCTATCACTAAGCTTTCTTTGAGCTTGAAGCTTGTCAATAGCCTCCGTTATATCACCCGTTACGGCCGTTTCATAAACATTTTTCGTAGCTTTTACTTCATTTAGCTCCTGATCCATCTGTTGCATGGCTTGCGATTGACTTCGCAACATAAAAACGAGAGCCACGGACATGACGATCATTACAATGACAAGGCCAGCAAAGGAACCGGTCATGATTTTTTGACGTTTGCTTAAGGTTTTCCACCCCGTTTGATTCAATCTATCCTCTTTTAGGTGTTCCGTCACATCAAGCTGATAAGTCGTGGGCGTATGAGCCGTTAAATTTTGAAGAAGGATGTCGCGTTCAGTTTCTTGTTGTTTATGGTTCATCGGCATCTGAATAAGCTTCCGACATACATGGTCGTAAATATTCGTAGTTTCTTCGGACCCCACAACATACGTTCCATTATACAATTTGTCCCCCTCATCATTAGAGATCATGAAATCAAGGGGAACTGGTTCAGCGTTTTTCTTCTTCCATTTTGTGTCCAACTCCTCTGTTTTTTCAACGGCTTCCTGAAAAAGATAGGGTTGAAAGCTGTTAATATCCCCATCTATCTTAGAGGTAAATAAAACTCGCATTCGTATTTCCTCCTTTAAAAGACAACCTGGCTATCAATATACTCAGCGATCGCAGTAGCCCCCATCAAGACCACCAAACCAACTGAACCGCCTATAAACCATACCAAGGAACTTTGGCGTCCTCGAACACCACCCCATATCAAGTGGTAAGCACCAATTCCAAAGGCAATGGCTGCAGAAATAATTCCGAGTAGCTGCATCGCCGTAAGAATGGAAGCTCCGGTGGCCTGTAAGTTACTAATCGCAGATAGCACAATGTCATTCGTAAACACATTCATCTTGGATTCTCCCTTTTTGATTTTTAGTATTAGTATTTGTGGTCTTTCTCTTCTTTCAATTCCTTGTACCGTATCAGGGATTCCATCACAACATCTTGATTCTCTCGAATGTACTCCTGATGCTTCTCATGCAGCCAATCGTTGTAAGAAAAGTCCTGAACTGTTAAAAGTGTTTGGACAAGATCTTTCGATTGTTTGACTTCGCGGTTCGTCGCTCCCATTGTTTATCACCTCCTTCAAGGAATTTAGACATAAAAAAAGAAGCGATCTTAAGAAGATCCCTTCGCGTTAAGAGTTTATATTGTCAATAAATTGTTGAAGTGCCTTCTCCTTTTCATCTTCGGTAGGATGATCGGCATTTCTTAAAGATACATATTCCTCTAAAGTTCCGTCCTTATAAATACCTAAAGTACCAAATTGAATATCCTTTAGGCCTAAATCTTTAGGTTTTAAACCATTATCAAGCATATCTTTTGACTTAGCGTTTATTTCCATCACATTAATAGATTCAATGGTTTCTTCTACAAGCTTAATATTTGCCTTACGCTCTTCTTTATCTTCAGTATTATTAAGCAATATATAAGCTTTTTCTTTATCTTTAATGTAACTTTCCATTTCTTCTGGTGATAAAGACTCGACTTGACCTGTGGCTCCACAACCTGCGAGGATAAAGGCCAACAGTAATCCAGCCAAACCACCGATCCATCGTCTCTTCATCGGATCAATCCCTTCTTGAGTGGTTCGTATAACGATTCTAACACCTACTCAAACAAAAATCCACGTTTTGGAAAGAAACGTAGGACCATCTTAAAGCAGAAATGCTCAAACTGACTGTTAGATGTTTAAACAGCAAATTGTCACTCTGTTTTCTTTAAATAAGTAATTGTTTATGGCTGGATACAATCAACCCTATGCAGATTGCATCATGAATTTCATGAAGCTCTGCAATGTACAACGTTTCTAGCTTATACGAAGAACTTTATGTATCTAGGTTGCTCTTTAGAAGATTTCTTCGGAATCTCACCTCATCTTCGCAAAGGCCACCATCATCAATACAACGCATACCGGTCACTAGATGCATTTCACGTACCACGCATCGAACGTTTATCGACTGCTAGGAATGTCCTGCGACCGTTCCGCCCCCTAGCATAGATATGTATTTTTCAAAGATCAAAAGGTGCTAGTTTAAGCACGTATTAGAATCGTTATATATTATATGACTTGTTGTAACTCACTTTTAGGATTTCGACGTTTGGCAATCGTCCTAAACTTTTTATCCTTTACCGTTCGAATACGATAATAAATACTCGCCAATTTCTCATAATGACCATCTTTATCAATGGCCCAAAGACCATGTACATCATAACGTTTTCCTTCAAAGGTTTTGATGTTATCGGCTTGGGATGAAATGTCATAAAAAGCGAAGTGTTTTTTCCACTTTCCCATATAATTCCCCTCCTCATATTCCTTTAGAAAATATTGAATTAAGTTTCAGGGGTCCCCTACAATCCTTAGATTTGATTTGAATTGTAAGATTTGTATTGCTGATCTTCTCCCTTCACTAATAGCAATAATATCCCCTTTTGATAGGTCGTACCTGTAATCAATTGCTTCAAGAATATCCTCTAGAGATCGTTTTAACTTTATTCCAAGTTCAATGGTTCGGGCCGTACTCTCAAGACTTGGTTGTTCCTTCGGTTTTTCGTCTGTTTGTTGTCGGTCACGTGGTTTAAACCACTCTGGCAAGACTTCTTGGTTATATGGTCGTTTGGAGAACGAAGCCCGGCTATTTTGCTGATTTTTATACTCAACCTCTTCACCCTGAGCCTGATCAAGACTTTCCACACCTTTGTTCACCCAAGAGTGGAGAATACTTTTGACATAGCCCCAGCTTGGTTTATTGCGGTCCAAAGAACGTTTCATGGCTTCAATAACCATTTGCTCTCCAAGATCCTCAATCCAAGTTAAGAGCTCCTCAGAGATTTGAGGACGAATCATGCCAAAGTTAGTTTGATAAAATTGAATCGCATCCCCCTGTGCGTGCCCAGTTGTAGAAGTAGGTATAAATTCTTCTACATTCTTAACTTCTTTAAGTTCTTGTTCATTCTTGAATGTGTCTTTTTGCTGTCCTTTTGATGGTAGGGGGCTGTCTTTTTGCTGGCTTTCTGGTGTTGTTTTGTTGTCGTCATCTTCTTCGTTAGATTGATAGATTGCCCAGTTGTCAACGGTTATAACACTATATTTGTTGGTGGAATGGATGGTTATTACACCGTCCTCCTGTAAGATTTTCAGATAATCTCGAACTGTTGATTCATTCATATTTAATTCGGCAGAAGCTTTTTTTCTGCCAAAGATAAATTGACCAGGCTCCAGTTGAACCTTCTGTCTTCCTACCCTTGTTTCTGCTTCCTTATGACTTGATTTTGTTAAACAGTATATAAAAACCTTCAACATCTTTTCATTCTCAAATATTTCACTATGAAGGATCTTTCGATGTAATTTTATCCACCCTTGCAATTATACCCCTCCTCCTGAGTTATCTTCTTTAGCAGAATAAAAATAAACAAATACCTTAATACCTAGAATCCCTATCCATCCTTAGCTTGACTTTAAGAAATCCGATGAAGACCCAGTTTCTAGGTAATTAATACACCTTTTAGATGAAATAAAAATGGTTTCTCACTATTTCATCTCTCCATCTCCCAACAGCTTGTGATGACAAACCATGCATGATATATTATAAATATTGTCGTGCCGTTTATGGGTTGCAGCCCTGAACGGTTTTTTTATGTTTGAGATTATTTACGACCAATGCTCCGTCAACTGCTCTTTTCATAAAATACTGTAAATTTTCCGGTGATATTGAAGTTCCTACCTTCAGCCCTCTTTCCGTTGCGGCATTCACCATACCTATAAAAAGCTGATCACGTACCTTTTCAAATACATGCAATTCTCTCTCGGTTAAGATCTCGTCATACTGATGTGCAATGATATTTATAGGATTCTGAACTTCCTTCTCTGTCATATAATTCCTCCCTTCAATTTTTTCGAGTGAACTTAATAAGATTTCTGGCAGTTACTAAAAAACTTTTTTCGATACAGCATGGCTAATGCGACTAATAAAGGATGATGATCGTTAAATCTCTTGCTCCTTCATAGCTTTTAAATCTGTCCCCTAATCCAGCCCTTCTCTTTCCAATCTGGAATTTTTCTACTCATATGTTTTCTTAATGAAATCGAATACTCAGAGGCTAAAATTACTTTCATATTACTTATAGCGATTTCAGTGTCTAGGAGCTCATCAACCGCGCTAGCGATCCTCTTTCTCTCTTCCCAGTCTGCTTCCTTCGGTGGTTTACATAGGCTGACTTCATTTAGAATAGCCAAAGCCTTTTCCATTTCTCTAACAGTAATTTCCTTAATACATAACCGATGCCATTCAATGCTTGTCCCAGTAAGTTGAGGTGCTGTAAAACCATTTGAGAATTCATACATAACGTTCATAGCGTAAATGGGATCGTCATAGCAACTTAGTGATTTTCTTGCTATTTCTTCATGTAGCCTTCGTCTTCCTGTTTCTACATGTGATACTAACTGCTTACTGATGTTTAAGTCATGAGCAACTTGTTCCTGTGTGAGTCCTTGCCTTGCTCTTAGTTGTTTTAAAGCTTGTCCAAAGTTCATGGCCCCCCTCCTTTTTTGTATTTTGGGACCTGTTCTAAAATACAGTGGGCCAATATAAAATTTTACAGGATGACTATTTAGTGCTAGTCTGATACTCTTCCTTCTTATCGAAGTAAGGGGCTAAAGCATGTTGAAAAGCTTTCTTGGCTGGGACATCACCAAACGTTTCTTTCACAAGCTTAAGTGGCGACTGCTTTTGTTTTTGTTTAGCCATATCATCACCTCGTTTTATGTGTATGCTACGGATCAATGAGGACAGCCCTATCAATCTTTAGATAATTAGCTAAACAACATCATTGGACGAAGTGTCCAAATCTGGATTTAAAAAAAGATCATCAACAGTGTGATCTAATTCATCTGCAATTTTTTTCGCTAAATCAATACCAGGATTTCGAGATCCCTTTTCAATCTTGTAATAATACGATGCCGAAATACCAATCTTTCCTGCTAATGAATCTACATCCTTCAAGCCTTTTTCCAAGCGAACAGACTTAAGTTTAATTCTCAAATTATCCCTCCTCCATTGGACAATTCGTCCTGTTAAGGAAAAGCTTAATGGACATAACGTCCATTGTCAATAAAAAATCCCCAATTTGTCCAATATTATTTATCAAATTGGACAAATAGGGTAAAATTAAATTATATTATAATGTCGTAAACGGAGGGTTGCCGATGGATTTTCATAAAAGGTTAACGCTTTTGAGGAAGAAAAAGAAATTATCTAGAGAAGACCTTGCAAAGAAACTTGAATTATCTTACTCAGCAATTTCAAAATATGAATCTGGCAATCGTCAACCTGACTATAATACACTGAGGGAAATTTCTGACTTCTTTAACTGCTCAATTGATTACTTATTAGGAAAAGAGCAATATCAATATAACGATACTCACAGTAACTTTGATCCTATTAGGGAAACGAATAACCTCTTTATAAAATACGGAGTTGAGGATGCGGGTTTTTGGGATATTGAAAAATGGAAAGAGATGTCTCCTGAAGATATTCGTAGTTTAGAGGATTATTTTGATTATTTATATAATAAGAGTAGGGATAAAAATCTTAAGAGTAAAGATCATAAAGAGGTTGATGATATTTAAACTGAAGAAAATAATAACGTCTGCCTCGGCACTTATTACCACTAGCAGTAAAGTAAATACTTATTTGTATATCTGTGAAGGTTAGGATCTTTATCAATGCAGGCACTCTAGGAAAAAGGTTTATTAACAGTAGATTATAAATATACTCATATAGAAAATACAATAGGGTTACCTTAATAAGGCATTAAATATGCTTTATTTTTTTATTGATAAATCGAACGTTTGTTCCTATAATAATTAGCAAGGACGGTGCTTATCTTGTATTTTCCAACTTATACAACAACCCATTTAGAGGATTGGGTCTCGGATTGGTATTTAAAATTACATATAACTATACCCTCACAACTCATGGCTTATACCATCGCTCGGAAGTACGAAACTTTTTTACACCGTAAGCCTGTATCCCCACACTATGAAGTGTTTGGAAGGTTCCGGGCCATCACGGTGGATTCAAGGCGCACTAAAGAAGTTCAACGTGAGCAATTTTATCATGAGTTTTGTCATCTTCTTAGACATGTAGGGAAACAAACCATGATGCCTCCTGCATTTCGTGAGCTCCAGGAACGAGATGCCCGGCATTTTACTTTTTATGCAGCCCTTCCCTACCATATGATTTCTCAATACGATATTAACAACCCTAACCTACTAGATCAGTGGGTAAAAGATTTTAGAGTGACAACTGAGCTTTGTAGGAAACGCCTTCAGCAGATTAAAGAAAGGGAAAATCGATATATATTGAATAAACAATGATAACCTGGGGGTTAAATCATTGCCCCTCGAGCTATCTTCGTCATGGTTTGCAAATGTACGCTTCTCACTTGGTATAATTTGGGTTATCCCTGAAAAATAGTAATATCCTTAGTATTTTCTGTTAACAATCAACGGTCAAGCTATTAGCATAAGTCCAGTTAGATCCCCATCCTTCTAATTAACGTGATGCAAATAAAATGGTCACAAAACACCTAACGTTACATGTTCATTCGCTGGGCAGCTCTTAACACAGAAACCAATGGAATATTTTTGATCATATTTTGTCTTTATTTTTCGAAAGTATAGGAATTTTGCATGTATCATTGTAAAATAAAAAGGCACAGAGCTCCGTTTAATAACAAAGAACAAAAAGTAAATAAAACTACTGATAGACTTTCCACAGTGGTACAGCTTACCAACGATAAAAAATGTAAATGTAACAGTAGCCAATCTTAAAATAAAAGAAGGAGTGTCAATATGTTGAACGCATTATTAGAGAGGGTTTTCCAAAGACTGAACACACAAAATGTTGAAGAAGTCATTGCTAGAACAAACCCAAAATGGAGTAGAGGTAAAAAGCAAAAGAACAAACAGGACCTTTTACCTGACTTCTTAGATCTTGCAGATTTTATTGAAGAGGGAGAAATAGAAGACTTTGTAGAAATGGCAGTAATGACTAATCAAAAGGGGTGGCCAGCATATACTTATAGGGTAAGATCTACAGAATTTTTTCAAACAGACCAATCCGAAAAGTTTGATAGCGTCCCATTTCAAAATCATTACATTATAATATTAGAAGACTCTTGTGAAACCGAAGATGAGTACAGATTTAATTTACGGATCAAAGAATATGCGGAGAAATGGCGACACGGTGGGGTTCTAAACACTGACAGCCTTACTGCAGTATATAGAATCCCTGTTATTATTAATAAGATTAAAGAAAAACTTACAATTCATGCTGGGAATGAAACTATTCATGATGTCGTAAGTACTTACTTGAAAAATAATTTAAACTGGCCTATTTCACAATATACAATCCGAGAGAACATAAATCAAACTTTCCAGCTTGGCAATGCAAGCTATAATACTGCAATTTTCTTAGACTTTATATATAATAGACTTAGCAAACATGGGATAGAGGTTAAATTCGAAGAAATTAAATTTGATACCGAGGGACGCCTTCAAAACAGTGAAGGTATTAAGAAGATCACATTAAATGGAAGTAATATACTGTCATCACAGTCTGCTTGTGAGTATATTACTATGGGAAGTTCAATAATAGTATTTAAACTTAAAATGACTTATAATAACAGAAATTTTTCCGGTGCCTTTTCTGTAAAAGAAAGAGACATGGATACTCTAAAAATTGTTGTTATCGACCAATTTGAGTCTGAGTTTAAGGAAGAGGTTATGGAAATCATTCAAGATTGCTATATTCAAATGTGTACCAGTGGCATTTATGATATGAATGAAACCAAAAGAACACTAGATACTATTTACGAAAAGTTTGCTCGAGGGATAAGTTAGTCTACAAAGAAATAGCTACAAGCGTCGGACAACTGTCAGATGATTTACTAGACCTGCTTGATCCTGAAGAATTAAGTAGTCAAGACTTAGAAAACGTTACTCAACAAATGCAAATAATTTTTGATGCAATAGGGTATAATAATGCTTATGGTTCACTAGAGAGGTTAAAATCCTTTATTGAAGATGAAGATGATCCTATCGATGAAGAATAAGTAAATTTCAGAATATGGGGGAGAAATAAAATGTTCATCGAAAGTGATGGTGTTATTTACAAATTCACTTCACCCGTATATAAAAAAGAACTAGAAATCCTCAAGCCAGACAGGTTTGAGGATTTCGAAATGATATCATTAAGTAGTGATGTATTTTACATAAAATACACGTGGTTAGATAGTATAAGACTATACGACAAAATAATTTCTAAGAAGCAAACCTCTATTTCCTTTATTATAGATCATAAAAGAAATATTCTGCTCATATTTAGTGATTCGGAAAGTAAAATCAACCACTTGCTAGCTACAATAAAATATTATTTAGATAGTGAATTAGAAAAAATTGACGTTTTTAATTTATTTTTAAAGGATAAGAAACAAATTAACGACTTTAAAATTTCCTCCCTAGACATTAATGATACTAATGGATTAAAAACAATAAACCTCATTGATCTTAAAAATAGAAAATATAAAGATTTTATCAATAAGAACTATAACAATATTACAAGCTTTACTATACAAATCAACAATTCTTATATTCATATTGATAAAAGTTCCCTTATTGGTGTTCCTAATAATTCTGATAAACAAAAGGTCCTTGAATTTTTAAAGGGAGTGGATAGTCATCTTGTACAAAGCTCTTCATAGACTAGCCCTAGCCATAATTTACCTAATAGTCATAATATTGGTAATCAATATTGACTACTCAATCCCCCCAATCCTTTTTTAGAAAGCCAATTTTCATTAATTAGTTGGTTATTTGCAGGGATTATGAGCTTCATTGGATTTATCACATTATTAATTGCATTTTTTATCGAAAATAAACTTAGTCTAGCATCTAATATACTTCAAAGAATTTATTATCCTATAACGTTATCAACTAATGATACCATTAGTCATATAATAGATTATAGAGAAAAAACTAAGAATGATCACCTCATAAAATACATATACTATACTTTTATTTTCGCAGGGTTTTCTATAGTTTTCACTGTTGGTGTTTTAGTAGGTTATTACACAAAGTTTAATTTTAGTTTTAAGATTGAACTTGAAATAGAATCGTCAATAGTTTTCAGCATTTATATCTTCTATTTAATCATAGTAACTATTTTTGTCTTGATGAGTTATTTTATTTTGAATATCAGATTATTGAAGAACCCTCATAGTAAAGGGTACTTACCCAAAATTAATGATTTATTGAATTCATATTTCCTTATAAAAAACAGTGACACTAAACTGTTTTATTTAATTTCACCTTCGTTGTCTTTCTATAAGGATATTCAACAGGACGGGACTGAAGTGCACCAATGTATTTTTAATTCCCCGCTACCATTGAATAATTTTAAATTTATAATTAAATTGTACACTGATAAAGTTGAACAGATAAAAGTTATTGGAAATTTCAATAACACATTGAGTAAGCATTCAATAGGGAAACATTTCAGTGAGAATTTTAAAATAATGAAAGAAGTGTATGATGAGATTAATTCTGACAGTTATGGATTTGTAAAGATTTATGATGAAGGCAATAACCTGAAGTACAAATATAAGATAAAAATAATCCAAACTGATAATCACTTAAGGACTAGCTTAATAGATCAGGTCCCTATGGATAAAAACGATCTTGATAAAAATCATTTTAACAATCCGATCCTTACAAGTGAAAGCATAATAGTTGAGTAATTTTATTTTTTCAAACGTGAAAAAATTCCAAAGCAGGGGTAGTCTTATAACAAATATTTGCTAAATCACAGAACAACTTACCCTTAATTAAAGATATCATACTGGTATCTTTAAGAGGATTATAGTATCACCTAAACGGCTTATGGATTTAAATTAGCACGAAGTATTTTTACAGAGTAAACCTTTATCAATAAATTATGAAGGTATCGAGAAATGCAGTAGGCTCGTGAAATAGCAAAAAGTAGTTCAGCGTGAGAAATTTTACAATGAATTTTGTTACATTCATCATGTAGGTAAAAAGTTTCTATATTTCAGACGTTCCAAGAACTCGGGAAACACTCTACTTTAGTACATTACCCTTTTGCCGCTCTTAATCTTCATAGGATCCCTAAATACGATATAAGCGATACATACATTTTAAGCGCTGGGCCAAAGATTTGAGCTTTTGTAAAGAGGTTCATACAATATAACACAATATAAGCTGAATAAACAAAAGATAAAGCCCGAGTGGAAACCTTATCCCCTCGGGCTTTCTTACGGTTTGCAAATGGTACTCATAGCATTGGAAATGTGATTGCGAACTGTTTTCTCAGAAATGAACAGTTCACTTGCAATTTCCTTTGTTGTTTTGTCTTGCACTAGAAGCTCGAAAACTTCTCGCTCCCGCTTGGTTAGAATTTGTGTTGGCCTGTAGCCGTCTTCCTTCACAAGCGTACCCCTCCTTGTTGTCTAGAGCTGATGCATGAGGGGAATTATTTAGTCATGATATCTTATGTGGAAAAACATCACCCTGTGCCGGCCGTTTATGACTTAGACACGAGTCCACGCTCTTGTGCTTTAAATAACGCTTCGGTACGTGACTTCACTGCTAATTTATTAAAAATACCTGTTAGAGTGTATTCAACACTACGTTGAGACATATGCAAAGATTGAGCAATTTCGCGATTAGTCAATCCTGATGCCACTTCCTTAAGGATTGATTGTTCCTTTTCATTTAAAGAAGGGCCAGTCGCTTGTTTTTTGTCAGTAGGTTGATTGATACTAGCCTCTGATCTTCTAAGCTGTTTGAATAAGTGAAGTGGGATGACGACTTCATCTCTTAGCGCACAACGAATCGATGTAACTAACTGGTCACTAGTCGCTGTCTTACTAACGAACCCGTTTATGTTTGCTTCAACAAGCATATTAAAATGTGTATTTAAATCAAATCCTGTATAGATTAAAATGGTCAAATCCGGGGCATCTTTTTTAAGTTTTTTAGCTAGGTCTACACCACTGATACCAGGCATGTATAAATCTAGAAGCAAGATGTCATAAGCCTGTTTCTTCATTAATGTTTCTACTTGATTTGCTCTGTCGGTTACATCTACTTTCATATTTTCCTCTTGCTCAAGCATAGCCTTTGTTCCTGCCCCCACAGCAGGATGATCGTCAACGATTAAAATCCGTGTCATACTTCAACCTCCTTTGTAGCCTTGTTGGGAAAAGTAATAATTGATTTAAAGCCCTCGTCCAGGGCCGTCTCTATTTTTAAATAACCGTTCAGTCCATTGACTCGCTGTTCGATTCCAGATAGCCCAATATGAGAAAAAAGGTCACGCTGGAAAGAATAATCCATTCCTTTCCCATCATCTGAATATAAAAGTATAACTTGATGATGATTGTTGGAAAGACTAAGTTTAACGATTTTAGCATTTGAATGCTTCATTGCATTGGTTAAGAGCTCTTGAATAATTCGGAAGATGGCCAATACATGTTCCTGATCGAGCTTCGCATTAAATCCTTCACTTGTAAAATAGACCGTGAAATTCGATCGCAGCTGATATTGCTCTATTAAGGTTTCTAATGAGTGAACGAGTCCTATCTCCTCAATAAACGCCGGACGTAATTCATTGCACGTTTCCCGAATTAAATGGATGTTATCTAGAAGGGACTCCTTATACATGGAAAGCTCTGCATCCAGAGTCTTTGGTAAGTCCGCTCGTTTGTTCATTAAATCATCCATTCGTCTGTACAGATAGAGTTGTTCTTGTAGAACCGTATCGTGGAGATCAATAGATAGCTGTTTTCGCTGATTCTCCGCGATAGTGAAGAGTAACCTTGATAGCCAGGTTGGATATTTATGGGTTTGATCACTTCTTAATGTACGGAGCTCTTTAACTAAATCAGCAATTAAATTCATATTTTCAATGGCGATGTTTGCGTTTTGCGCAATGGTTTGCAAATATGTTTTCTCGTCACGGTTTAAGCTAGTATAATCTTTTTTTCCCCTGCACCAAAGCATTGTAATTTTATCTAAAGTAAAACCCACAATCACTCCAAAGCCTTTATCGGTTTCAAGAATTGTTCCAACGTCATAGTGGCGGTTAGGAAAATAGTCATCAAAGTGACATAATATATCGGCGGGAATAGGGTCATACACACAATACATCTTACGTTCGTTGTGGATGGAATAAATATACATGTCCCGCACCTTTAATACATTGCCAATTTCTTTACGCATTACTTTCATAAGATCAACAGCATTCGATTGATCCTTCATTTCTTTAGAAATCCTATGCATACTCTCCTGATAACTGTATCTTGCAACAAACAGAAATTTTTGCAAGCGGAAATCAAGTATTTCTTTAATTGACAATAGTATAATCAGCAAGAAATGTGTAGTTAGATAGACTTGTAAGTGTTCAATCATGGTCAGATCTTTTTCAACAATCATTGAAATGATGATAGGTATCAATACACCGGGCAGTGCTGATATTAACGCATAATAACGAAGACGCCCTATCACAAAATGGATATCGATTAACCGCTCACGCGTCACTAAATACATAAAGGTCACTGGTAAAGCGATTAAGAATAGAGCCGCTATTTCCAGGGGAATAATTTTTGCATGAATGGTTAAAGCTGGTGTTAAATATAGGAAAATATAAGGGAAAAAGGCCACTGACATTCCTACACCGATATATTTAAATACAGTACCTACAGAGGTATCCTTATAAATCGATAACCCTTTAAAGATAATAAAAAATAAAACGATATAAAGCATAAGAAGCATTGTTCCAGGGACAGGGTAAAAGAAAGCTGGATACCTAACTGTTATTAGAAAGTAACTTTCTGCAACTGTAACCAGAGTAACGAGGATATATAATATTTGATAGATTTTTTTCGAGAACCAATGTACTCTAAGCTCCGAGAAATAATTATAAAGAAAATGAATGAGCACGACTGGCGATAGTAAAAACAATATGGAATTGAGAAAGATACTATATAAGTCATCACGTACAGCCCCACTATTACTTAGATAACCAAGCGCAATTAACAGAAAGAACAGCATAAGCTGGTTTGCAGAGAAGCGTTTAGCCACTTTACTCTGCACAATCTTGGAGATCCAAAATGTCGCACATAGAAATAATAGAGGTAAAATAATAAACAATGTCCAATGTAAGAAAGTTGATTCATTTATTGATGAATAAGTTACCTTCTCACCCGCATTCTCAACTGTAAATACCTTGGCATTCTCTAACTCTTGAAACATTCGAACCGTGTAATGCTCATCGGGGATTGATCCTTCAACTGATGTTAGTTCGGCACCAATAGGAATCATCTTCTCATCAGCCCAACTATCTCCTTTGACCTGAGTAATGATCCATTCATTATTCCTATTTTGCTCTAGTTCAATCCCTATAAAGGGTTGAGTCACTGATATCATTGTAATATAACATGCTGAGAGGATAATAAATAAAACCAGTAACGTTTGCTTCCAACTTAACACACGCATCACTCTCTTCACCTCTACTTGAGATCAATCCTATCTATTATACTATGACAATAGGCTGCATAAAACAAAAAAATGCCACTGTACCCTACGGAATACAGTAGCATTTTTAAGTTGGAATTAAACGCGCTGGTCACTTCCGAAGAAACTCTTGAACGATTCAATGGCTGTATCTCTGTTAAGTGCAGCAATGGAAGTCGTCAAAGGAATTCCTTTAGGGCATGCTTGTACACAGTTTTGGGCATTACCGCATCCCATTAATCCCTCTTCATCCATGATTGTTTGCAAACGCTCACTCTTATTCATAGCTCCAGTTGGATGAGAATTAAAAAGACGAACTTGAGATAAAGCAGCAGGTCCAATGAAATCAGACTTGCTATTTACGTTAGGGCAAGCTTCTAAACACACACCACAAGTCATACATTTAGATAACTCATATGCCCATTGGCGTTTGCTTTCAGGCATCTTCGGCCCTGGTCCAAGATCGTAAGTTCCATCAATAGGCACCCATGCTTTCACCTTTTTCAAGGAGTCGAACATGCGGCTGCGATCGACAGCCAAGTCTCGGTTAACAGGGAATGTTGTCATAGGAGCTAACTTAATAGGTTGTTCTAATTGATCAACAAGAGCTGTACAGGATTGTCTAGGTGTTCCGTTAATAACCATGGAACATGCACCGCACACTTCTTCTAAGCATCCCATCTCCCAAAAAACGGGTGTGGTTTCTTTCCCCTCAGCGTTAACCGGATTTCTGCGGATTTCCATTAATGCGGAAATGACATTCATATTTTGGCGATAGGGAATGTTAAACGTTTCATCGTAAGGACTAGAGTCGGGATCGTCTTGACGCGTAATGATAAACGTTATCGTTTTATTTTCGCTCATGATGATTGTCCTCCTTTATTTACTTTTCGAATAATCGCGTTTACGCGGCTCGATTAAGGATGTATCTACTGCTTCGTAGCTAATAACAGGTTTATTATTTTCTTTGTCATAAGAAGCTATAGTTGTTTTCAAAAACTCCTCATCATTTCGATCAGGAAATTCTGGTTTGAAATGCGCTCCACGGCTTTCGTTACGGTTGTACGCACCTTGTGTAATAACGCGAGCCAGCTGAAGCATGTTCCAAAGCTGACGTGTGAACATGGCACCCTGGTTGCTCCACCTAGATGTATCGTTTATATTTATTCGCTGATAGCGTTCCATCAGCTCGACAATTTTTTCATCCGTTTGAAGAAGCTTCTCATTGTCACGAACAACCGTTACGTTGTCTGTCATCCATTCACCAAGTTCTTTATGGATTTGATAGGCATTTTCATCGCCGTCCATGCTCATGATCGCTTCAAATTTATTCTGTTCCTCTTTTACTTTTTCATCAAATAGATTCGAACTCATATCGTCTGATATTGTTTCAAGGCCTTCTGTATATTTCACAGCATTAGGACCAGCCACCATCCCGCCATAAATGGCAGAAAGTAATGAGTTTGCCCCCAGGCGGTTTCCGCCATGTTGACTATAATCACATTCTCCAGCAGCAAAGATCCCAGGAATGTTTGTCATCTGGTCAAAATCCACCCACATACCGCCCATTGAATAGTGAACAGCAGGGAAAATTTTCATCGGTACTTTCTTAGGGTCATCCCCTACGAATTTCTCGTAAATTTCAATGATTCCGCCCAGCTTAACGTCTAATTCTTTAGGATCTTTATGAGAAAGATCAAGGTAAACCATGTTTTCACCGTTAATTCCCAGCTTCTGATTTACACACACATCAAAAATTTCACGTGTAGCAATATCACGTGGAACGAGGTTACCGTATGCCGGGTATTTCTCCTCTAAGAAATACCAGGGCTCACCATCTTTATAAGTCCAAATTCGACCACCTTCACCACGAGCTGATTCACTCATGAGCCGCAGCTTATCATCACCAGGGATGGCCGTTGGGTGAATCTGAATGAATTCACCATTTGCGTACTTTACACCTTGCTGATAAAGAGCACCAGCAGCAGACCCTGTATTAATGACAGAGTTTGTTGATTTACCGAAAATAATACCAGGTCCCCCGATGCCATAATTACGGCATCAGCAGGGAAGGCCTTAATTTCATGATCCTTCAAGTTCTGACCAACGACCCCACGGCCAACGCCCTGTTCGTCAACAATAGCAGAAAGGAATTCCCAGTTTTCATATTTGGTGACCAATCCGTTTACTTCGTGGCGACGAACTTGTTCATCAAGTGCGTAAAGCAGCTGTTGGCCAGTTGTAGCCCCAGCGAAAGCGGTACGGTGATGTTGCGTACCACCGAAACGACGGAAATCAAGTAATCCCTCTGGTGTCCGGTTGAACATAACACCCATACGGTCTAATAGGTGAATGATGCTTGGTGCAGCATCACACATGGCTTTAACAGGAGGCTGGTTCGCTAGAAAGTCCCCCCCATAAACCGTATCATCAAAATGTTCCCAAGGTGAATCACCTTCACCTTTTGTATTAACGGCACCGTTAATACCTCCTTGGGCACAAACAGAGTGAGAACGCTTAACCGGTACTACTGACAGCATATCGACATGAACGCCCTGTTCTGCTGCCTTAATTGTTGCCATCAGCCCGGCAAGACCTCCACCAACGATAACAATATTTTTATTTGACATGATTCAAACTCACTCCCTTAACTTTCAATATATCTGCTTTCGAAAAATAAAAATGAAGTTTTAAACACCGTAAGCAAACTGAATTAACGTACGAACACCCACGTAAGAGATCGCTACGAAAATGATGATGCTCGCATAAGTCATTACAAGTTGTGAGCGTGGAGAAACTGTAATCCCCCAGCTGACGAAAAATGACCAAAGACCATTAGAAAAGTGGAATGTAGTTGAGATGACACCTATTATGTAGAACCAGAAAAAGAATGGCTCTGTAAGAATGCCTTCCATCAACTGATAGTTCAGCTCAGCCCAGCCTAACCCGATAGCGATACGAGTTTCCCATACGTGCCAAGCAATAAAAATGAGCGTAATAATACCCGTGAAACGTTGGAACATGAACATCCAGTTTCTGAAATGTCCAAAATTCGACAAGTTACTTTTGGCCGTGAACGCAATATATACCCCATAAATAGAATGGAATAATAGTGGTAAGTAGATAATAAAAATCTCCAATACGTAACGGTACGGCAAGCTCTCCAGAACATGAGCTGCCGCATTAAACGCCTCTGGTCCACGAGTTGCAAAAAAATTGACAGTTAAATGCTGGATCAGGAATATTCCGATTGGTAGTACTCCTAATAATGAATGTAATCTCCGGTTAACATATCCGCGTGTTCCTGCCATGTTTACCCCCCTCAAGATGATAACGATTAGAATTATGTACATTTTACAGATAGTAAAGCGCTTTTAAAACGCATTAAAAATATAGGAAAGCTCTTTATTCCTGACACAAAACTGGCAAATGTACAATTTGTGACACGTATATTGTACTTCTATCATTTAATAGCGTCAAGAAAACGATCTAAAAATTGCTTAAATGTACACAATTCTTCAAATAGACGAAATCTATGAATTACTGTTGCGACTTTTTATAATTCAAGCGATAATAATTGTGTAGAAAGGAATGAGCGTCATGAGAGAAACAGCTAAGCTATCCACAGACAATATCTCATCACTAGTAGCAACTGGCGCAGGCTTTGATTTACTGCGTTACTATACGTTGCCCGATTTTCTTGGTAAAGATGCCCTTATCTTTTATATTATATGGGCAAAAACATCGCCCGCGAAACTAACCTTTCAACATGGGAAGAACTCTACGAATTCTTTCAATACATGGGGTGGGGAGAGCTCACACTTATAAAAGAAAAGAAAAAAGAAATTATTTTTCAATTAAAAGGGCATATCATTGAAAAACGTTTAAGTCAAAAGCTATACCAAGTTGATTTTCGACTAGAATGTGGATTTTTAGCACAAATGACCCAGGTTATTACTGGTGATACATATGAATGTCTAGAAGAAAAGAATCTTAAAGGTAGCGTGGTTGAAATCACAGCAATAAAGGGGTGAGTGGACCAGCTGATTATTCAGCTGGCTTTTCCTCTTCATTCAAATGTGTCAAAATTTGATCAGCTACTGGCTCTGGAATTCCCAGGCGGGTTAAATCAGACATAGAGGCATCCTTTATGTCTTTTACGGATTTGAAGTGGCGCAACAACAGCCTCCTGCGTTTTTGACCTACCCCTGGAATATCATCCAGCTCGGATTGAATGGCCCCTTTGCTACGAAGTTGTCTGTGAAAAGAAATAGCAAAACGGTGAACTTCATCCTGAATACGCTGAACCAGGTAAAATTCTTGAGAATTTCGTTCTAGGCTGACTAGTAAAGGTGTCTCGCCATAGAGTAATTCACTCGTTTTATGCTGATCATCCTTAGCAAGCCCACACAATGGGATATCAAGACCTAATTCATTTTCAAGTACGTCCATCGCTACCGTCATCTGCCCCTTTCCTCCATCAACTACAATCAGGTCAGGCAAGGGGAGGCCTTCTTTTAATACGCGGCTGTAACGCCTGCGAATGACTTCTCTCATCGTGTCATAATCATCGGGGCCTTTTACGTCACGAACCTTGTATTTACGATAGTCCTTTTTACTTGGTTTTCCATCAATAAACACGACCATAGCTGATACAGGATCTGTACCTTGGATGTTGGAATTATCAAATGCTTCAATACGGTGGGGCGTCTCTATATTTAAATGTTCCCCCAGTGTTTCCACCGCCTTGATCGTCCGCTCCTCATCCCTTTCGATTAAAGCAAATTTTTCCTCTAGGGCTATATTCGCGTTTTTCTTGGCTAATTCCACAAGCTCTTTTTTTCGGCCGCGCATCGGGATAGCAACCTTTGTATCAATGGCTCCTTCTAAGACTTCTGAATTCGTCCCTACAGGAACAAGGACTTGCTTTGGATAAGGGTGATTTTGATGCAGATAAAACCTCCCTATATAGCTAAGGAACGTTTCTTCGGGATCATCGAAAAACGGGAATAAAGCCACATCTCTTTCAATCAGCTTCCCCTGTCTTATGAAAAAGACTTGGACACACATCCATCCCTTATCATAGGAATACCCAAAGACATCACGATCGACCTCATCATTCAATGTCATTTTCTGTTGTTCCATAACCGACTCAATATGTTCAATTTGATCACGTAATTCACTAGCCCGTTCAAAATCCAACTCTTCCGATGCTTTATACATTTGCTGCTGCAAGTCTTTCTTTATTTCTTTATGACCGCCGTTTAGAAACGAGGTAATACTTTGCACGATTTCCTGATTGGTCTCATTCGACACAGGGAACTCACACGGACCTAAGCATTGGTGCATGTGATAATAAAGACACACACGGTCAGGCATCGTATTACACTTTCTGAGTGGATATAAACGGTCAAGCAGTTTTTTCGTCTCCCTAGCTGCAATTACGTTTGGATAGGGGCCATAATATTTTCCTTTATCTTTCTTCACCTTTCTCGTCACGATCAACTTCGGATGTCTTTCAGCTGTTACCTTTAAATAGGGATACGTTTTATCATCCTTTAAAAGCACATTGTATTTTGGATCATATTTTTTTATTAAATTCATTTCTAAAATTAAAGCTTCCATATCCGAAGTTGTCACAATGTATTCAAAATCAATAATTTCCCTTACCAGCCGCTGTGTTTTCCCATCATGGGCTCCTGTAAAATAGGAGCGGACCCGATTTTTTAGTACCTTCGATTTTCCTACATAAATAATTGTCTCGTTCTTATCTTTCATAAGATAGCACCCAGGCTGATCAGGTAAAACGGCAAGCTTCTCTTTAATATTCGCGTTCATGTTCGCATCACTCCAACTTGTTAGACGTTCTCGCAGCAACGTAACACATTTATATCTTGAAGCGGGGAATAAGTGCCTACTTAAAATTGCGATGAATGCTCTCCCGCCTATGCTTACGCTTAGAGGTGGGGGTTTCGAGTGTGTCAAAGCCATGCTTAACACTCGTGGAGTTGACACGTTTGCCTAGGTACAACTCCGCTAGACCCTCCGCCTTATAGGCATGGGGACATACTATTCGTAAGATATTTAGTCTGCCGTTCACATCGGCATTGATTATCGTTCCACAACTTGCTCTGCTTTTAGGGAAGATGGCAAGCAGAAAGTCAAGACCGAGAACACCCCCCACCTAAAGAAGATGGGGGTGTTCTCGGTCTTTAGGGATAAAAAGCCACGCTGCTCAGCAACGTGGCTTTTTTACTTCTACTTTCAATTAAGAATGTTTCGTAATTAATTCATCCAGTGCTTCTTTAGGTTGGAACCCGATTACTTGGTCTACAACTTTTCCATCTTTAAAAAGAAGAAGTGTTGGAATACTCATTACACCAAACTTGCTTGCAGTTTCTTGGTTTTCATCAACATCTAATTTTACGATTTTCACTTGATCGCCTTGCTCCTCGCTTATTTCCTCAAGAACTGGTGCAATCATTTTGCAGGGTCCGCACCAAGGTGCCCAGAAATCTGCGATAACAAGACCTTCATTTGTTTCTTCTGTAAAGTTTTGATCTGTTCCTTTAACAATTGCCATCTTCATTCCTCCTCGACCATTTAGTCTGATACGAGTATATCATTTTCTATTTTTAGTGACTAACAATATGTTTCCGTTTAGCCGAGTAAGCATAAGAAAAGCAGCGTTGCGTATTGACTTTATGTCGATAGAGGCAGTACATTGCAGCCAGACTTTAGAAAACTTGCGACATCTTGATTAAATATATAAAGGCCAAAGCAAGCATTGCTTAGCTTCGGCCTTTTCTAAATGAATTATGCATTTACTTTCATTTGTTTAACTTCTTCAATTAGTTGCGGTACGACATCAAAAAGGTCACCAACAATGCCATAATCCGCTACATTAAAGATGTTCGCTTCAGGGTCTTTATTAATCGCGACAATAACTTTGGAGTTCGACATTCCAGCTAAGTGCTGAATGGCTCCTGAGATTCCGCAAGCAATATACAAATCAGGAGTCACGACTTTACCCGTTTGACCAATTTGCAATGAGTAGTCGCAATATCCAGCATCACAGGCTCCCCTTGATGCCCCGACCGTACCTCCTAAAACGTCTGCAAGTTCTTCCAGAGGTTCAAATCCTTCGGCACTCTTCACACCGCGTCCGCCAGCGATAATAACTTTAGCTTCAGAAAGATCAACACCATCTGAAGATTTACGAATGATATCTTTTACGATGGTACGAATGCTTTTAATTTCAACATCTTTTGTTGTTACTGCACCCGCAAGAGAATCATCTCTATTCGGCGCTGGAATGTTATTTGGACGGATGGTTGCAAAAACAAGTCCATCCGTAATTTCCTTTTTCTCAAAAGCTTTCCCTGAATAAATCGGTCTTGTAAATACAATGTTTCCGCCTTCCGCTACAATTTCTGTTGCATCGGAAATCAGACCTGACTCAAGCTTACTGGCAAGTTTCGGTGTTAAATCCTTTCCTTGCGACGTGTGCCCCATAATAATTCCTTCAGGTGACTCATCTTCAATGACAGCGTAAACAGCTTGACCGTAACCTTCCGTTGTATACGTTTTCAATTCTTCGTTTGAAACAGTGATTACCCGATCAGCTCCATAGTAAACCATTTCTTGTCCCATTTCACTTAAATCGCCATTTCCACAGAGTACTCCTACAACTTCACCTCCATCACTGACAATATTAGCTGCCGCAATGGCCTCAAAGGTTACATTTCTAAGCGACCCTTCACGTGCTTCTCCGATTACTACTACCTTTTTACTCATAACAAGTCTCCTCTCCTATCCCGTTTATTAAAGTACTTTCGCTTCCGTTTTTAATAGAGATACAAGCTCTTTTACTTGGTCTTCTGTTTCGCCTTCTAATACTTTACCTGCCTGTTTTTCAGGTGGTAAGAAGATTTCTGTTGTTTTCGTTTTTGGTTCAACATCGTCTTCGTCTAGGTCCAGGTCATCAATTTCAAGCTCTTCAAGTGGCTTTTTCTTTGCCTTCATGATGCCAGGAAGAGAAGGATAGCGAGGTTCGTTCAGTCCTTGCTGGCAAGTTACGAGTATAGGTAGTGTTGTCTCTACTTTTTCAACATCTCCTTCGACATCGCGTTCAATCTGAACATTTTCCCCATCCACTTTAATACTCGTAATCGTTGTAACAAAAGGAATATCTAAGCGTTCGGCTAGGCGAGGTCCAACTTGCCCGCTCGCTTCATCAATTGCTACGTTTCCTCCTAGAATAATATCTACTTCACGATCTGCAAAAAAAGCTTCAAGAATTTTAACTGTTGTATACTGATCGCCTTCTTCTAGATCATCTTCTGTATTAATTAAAACAGCTTTATCTGCTCCCATAGCAAGTGCTGTACGCAGTTGTTTCTCGGAGTCTTCTTCTCCAATTGTAACAACAGTAACTTCTCCGCCATGCTCATCGCGAAGGTTAATCGCTTCCTCTACCGCATATTCATCATAAGGATTGATGATGAACTCTGCCCCATCCTCTTCAATGCGGCCATTACTGATTGAAATCTTTTCCTCTGTGTCAAACGTACGTTTAAGCAATACATAAATATTCATTATGATTTCCTCCTAAACTATTGATCTTTAAATGCTGGTTTTCTTTTTTCCATAAAGGCCTTAATGCCTTCCTTCGCATCATCATTTCCAAAGACCTCCCCAAACGCTCGAGCCTCCGCTTTACCGCCCTCTGGAAATTGACTTGTGTGGGCATAGGGGACTAGCTTCATAACCTGGTGAATGGTTGGGCCGCTTCTGGCTGCTACTTGTAAAGCAAGCTTCTCTGCTGCTTCGAACAATTCATCAACAGGGAGACTTTTGTTAGCAAGCCCTGCAGCAACGGCTTCCTCACCATTAATAGGTACACCTGTCAAAATCATTTCGTAAGCCTTAGGTGTGCCAACGTAACGAGGAAGACGCTGGGTGCCGGCAAAACCAGGGATAATTCCTAAGTTTAATTCCGGAAGCCCTAGCTTCGCGTCTTCTGCAACATAGCGAATATGGCAGGACATCGCTAATTCAAGTCCTCCACCGAGGGCCGCTCCATGAATAGCAGCAATTACTGGGATATGGAAGTTCTCAATACGATTAAAAAGTTCTTGGCCTTCACTAGATAGCTTCTCATAATCTGATGCATCTTGGAAGGAGGTAAATTCTTTAATGTCTGCCCCTGCTGAGAAAAATTTCCCCTCACCTTTAATAAGGATGGCTTTGATGCTGCTATCTTTCTCTATTTCATCCATTATTTCTGCTAGATCATGTAGTAATGTACTAGAGAGAGGATTTGCCGGTGGGCTTTGAATGGTAATTCGTGCAAGGTGATTTTCTTTTTGGAATTGAACAGTCGACATTAGCTTTCACTCCTCTACGTCTCGCGAAAGGGCCAGTCCATTAATAATAAAACTATGGACATCCTTCGCCTGGTCTACTATGTTATAACGCTGCTCCTTCATAACCCAGTTGGTTATCGCCTCATCCATCATACCAAAAATTAATTGACGAACGAGCTTTCGATTTAAGTTGTCGCGAAAAATCTTCTCTTTGATGCCTTCATCTAAGATTTGATCAATTACTATCATGTAGCCCTTTAACACTTCATTGATCTTGTAACGAAGCTCTTTGTTCGATTGACGAAGTTCAAGTTGTGTAACAATGGCTAAGTGATGATCGGCAGCCAGCTGTTCGAAATGCGTTTGTACTAAAGTGAGCAATTTCTCTTCAGCTGTCTGCCGGGAAGTTGTTTCTAGTTCAATTTTCTCTATAAGCTGGCCCATTTTATCCTGAAATAAAGAGATTAAAATATCCTCTTTATTTTTAAAATAAAGGTAAATGGTTCCATCTGCCACTCCCGCTTTTTTAGCTATTTTTGAAACTTGTGAAGAGTGATATCCATTTTCAGCAATAACAACGACCGCAGCGTCAATAATTTGTTTGTATTTAGGTTTGTTTTTCTTCATAATATCTCCTGCCTTATTTATTGTGAAAATGAATGAATGGTCATTCACACTTTCATGATACAGATTAAAAAATATTCTGTCAACAATCTATAAGTTTTGCAAAGGTTCAGCTTCTCCCAACTTCTTCTTTTCCTCCTCAACAAGTGTTCGGCGCAGGATTTTACCTACAGCCGTCTTTGGCAATTCATTGCGGAACTCATAGACGCGCGGCACTTTAAACGCAGCCAGATTATTGCGGCAGAATTCATTTAATTCTTCTTCTGTTACATCCATACTTTGTTTCTTTACGATAAAAGCCTTTACTGTCTCCCCACGGTAGGCATCTGGTACACCGATAATTACAGCCTCCTGCACAGCTTCATGCTCATATAAAACTTCTTCTACCTCACGAGGATAAATATTAAATCCTCCGGCTATAATCATATCTTTTTTTCGGTCCACCACGTAAAAATAGCCCTCTTCATCCATATAACCCATGTCACCTGTCCGGAACCAGCCTTCCGTATTAAGCACGTTGTCTGTATCCTCTTTACGATTCCAATATCCTCTCATGACTTGAGGTCCTTTTACGGCAATCTCACCTATTTCGCCAAGTTCAACTTCCTCATCCGTCTCCATGTTAAAAATCATAGCGTCTGTATCTGGCCATGGTACACCGATACTTCCGTTCACTCGGTTTTCCCAAATAAAGTTAGAATGAGTCACAGGTGAGGTTTCTGTTAAACCATACCCCTCAATTAGATTCCCGCCGGTAATCTTCTCAAATTTCTCCTGTACCTCAACAGGCAAAGGTGCGGAACCGCTAATACAGGTTTCAATAGAAGATAAGTCGTATTTCTTCAAGTCAGGGTGATTTAACAGAGCAATATAGATAGTGGGAGCTCCTGGAAACAAGGATGGCTTTAGCTTCTCAATTGCCTTTAGTACATCTTCTGGTTCAAACTTGGGCATCAAGATCATTTTTGAGCCCATCATCACAGACAAATTCATCACCGATGTCATCCCATAGACGTGAAAAAATGGTAAAATAGCCAGAACAACTTCCTCGCCTTTTTGTGATTTATACATCCAAGCCATCGACATTTGTGTGTTAGCTACCAAGTTATAGTGGCTGAGCATGACCCCTTTTGGATAGCCAGTAGTCCCACCAGTGTATTGTAGTAAAGCCAGATCTTCAACAGGATCAATATCAACAGGCGATACTTGCCCACTGCTATTTTTCAGGATATGCTTCCACAAATGAGTATCTTGAGATTGCTCTGGTTTTACTAACAGCTGATATTGACGTCTTTGAATAAAAGGGTAGATTTTGTTTTTAGGGAAGGGGAGGTAGTCTTTAATACCTGTTACAATGACATGTTCTAAAGGGGTATTCGGTTTGACATTAGCCACTTTTGGATATAAAACATCTAAACAAACGATCATTTTTGCCCCAGAATCTTTAAGCTGATAGTCAAGTTCGCGTTCCATATATAATGGATTGGTTTGCACAACGATACCGCCTGCCATAAGGATTCCATAATAGGCAATGACCGATTGTGGGCAGTTCGGAAGCATAACTGAAACACGGTCGCCTTTTTCAATCCCTAGCTTTTGTAAATAGCTCGCAAAGAGTTGTGTCTCTTTAAATACTTCGCTAAAAGTCATTTCTTTCCCCATAAAGTGAAGCGCTTTCTTTTCTCCGTATAACGTACTACTTTCCTCCAGGAAACGATGCAATGGTCGTTTATCATATTGCATCGTTATCGGAATTTCAGGCGGGTAATTTTTTAGCCACGGTCGTTGAGCATTTTCCATTAAAAATCCCTCCCACTTCGTATTATTATTATTATACTTATATCCTCAGCAAATTTGAAATATAATTTAAAGCTTTTGAACTTTTATTTTAAAAAAGCTCCCCTATACAAGGAGAGCTTCTTTATAACAGCATGTACACAATACCGATTACTATAAAAAGTGCTGCGATTACGATTAAAATTTTCGCAAGGGTTTCCATTTTACTCCACCCTTCAAATAATATTTGACCCAATAACGTAAGACAGTCCGACAGAAATAATAAAAGAAATGAAACCTACCGCACGGTTATCTTCTGCGATCTCATCATCGATCTTGAATGAGGGGGTAAGGAATTCAAAAATAAAATACCCGATAAGCAGCAACAGAAATCCGAACAAACCCCATCCCATTGTTTGAACCAGCGAATCATTTTCTTGTATAGAGAATCGGAAGATATTAGCAATCCCAAATATTTTTCCACCAGTCGCCATTGCGACAGCCACATTTCCGTTCTTGATTTCTTTCCAGTTATTATACGTGGTCACCAATTCGAATACAGCCATAAATACGACCAAGCATAGTACAACAACACTATAACTTGCCGCTGTTTCCACGAGTGCATGCTCCCAAAATCCTGTCATGATAAGCTCTCCTTTATAAGACTTTACCTTAGTTCAAGGACAGTGACTCCACTCCCCCTTCATTCATTCCGCCAGCACGATAGGAAGCGATTTGACGATGGTTTTTAGCATAGTTTTGGACAGCTGTTCTTAAAGCTCCTGTCCCTTTCCCATGTATAATGGAAACACTCGGATAATTCGCTAGAAGTGCATCATCGATATATTTTTCCAACTGATTTAATGCTTCTTCATATCTTTCTCCTCTAAGGTCAAGCTCCGTTTTCACATGATACCCTTTACCTTTAACGGTGGCCATTGGTTTTTCCTTGTACGGTTGCTTCGCCTTGATAAATTCAAGCTCTTTACGTTTGGCTTTAATTTTCATCACACCGACCTGGACTTGATATTCATTACTATTCGTTTGCTCAATTACCACGCCTTGTTGATTTAGTGTCAACAGTTTTACTTCATCTCCAGATTTTAATTCTCTTGTTTCTTGTCTAGTTTGCGGTTTGGTACTTTCATTTTTTGTGTTTGTTAAGGCAGGTTTGGCCTCATCCAAGGCTTTACGCGCTTCAATCCATTCATGATCTTTAATCTCAGCCTGGTTTTTCATTTGACGGAGTTGGTGGACAATTTCCTCGGCCTCTTGGCGCGCTTTTTCAACAGCTTTTTCTGCTTTAGCCTCAGCTTTTTTATATAGCTGTTCCCTTTTTTCCTCAAACTGTCTCCACTGAGCTTGTAAGTCACGGTACAGCTCTTCCGACTCTTCTAGCGTTTTTTCAGCTGTGTCAAAATCACGTTCTGCATTTCTCGTTGATTCTTCTAATGAGGCGATCATATTTTCAACACTTTGAGAATCCACGCCTACTTGCTGCTTAGCCGTCTCAATAATCGATTCATCTAACCCCAGTCTTCTGGATATCTCAAATGCATTACTGCGTCCTGGAACACCTATCAGCAAACGGTAGGTCGGCTTCAGTGTTTGGATATCAAATTCCACAGAAGCGTTGGTAACCCCTTCACGATTATAACTGTACGCCTTCAATTCAGGGTAGTGGGTTGTTGCGATCACCCTTGCTCCACGGCTAACTACCTCATCAAGGATGGACATGGCAAGAGCTGCACCTTCTTGCGGATCAGTACCTGCACCAAGTTCATCAAATAGAACGAGAGTCCGGTCATTTACATGCTTCAATATCTCCACAATATTAGTCATGTGAGAAGAAAAAGTAGATAAACTTTGTTCAATCGATTGCTCATCACCTATATCGGCAAAGACTTGTTCGAAAACTGCCAGTTCACAACCATCCATAGCGGGTACCTGAAGTCCGGACTGCGCCATCAACGTAAACAATCCGAGTAACTTTAACGTGACGGTTTTACCACCAGTGTTTGGCCCGGTTATGACGATAGATGTGAAGTCTATACCCATCTCTATATCGTTTGGTACAACCTCTTCTGGATCGATGAGCGGGTGTCGGGCCTGCTTGATATTAACACGGCCTCGATCGTTCATATACGGCATAGATGCTTTCATTTCCCTGCCCAGCTTCGCTCGCGCAAACATGAAATCAACATGGGCAAATATGCCTACATTAGAATAGAGAGGTTGTTGCTCTTCGGCAATCTCCTGGGATAATTCTGTTAAAATACGTTCCACTTCTTGTCGTTCTTGTACACGTGCTTCCTGAAGCTGGTTATTCAAGTCAACGACCACTTGTGGCTCAATGAAAAGTGTTGCCCCTGACGCCGACTGGTCATGTACAATACCGCCAATCGAACCACGGTACTCTTGTTTTACTGGCAATACATAGCGTTCATTTCTGATCGTCACAATAGCATCAGACAACATTTTGGTTTTTGACCTCGTGAACGTCTCCATTTTATCACGAACACGGCTCTCCGATGTCCTAATTTTTGAACGAATCGTACGTAGTTTATCAGAAGCTCCATCCATAACCCCTCCATGGTCATCAATACAGCCTCTTATTTTCCTTTCCAGTTCATGTAGAGGAACGATTTCCTCTACTAGCTCCCGTAAAATTGGCATTTCTGGTTCTTCCATATCCTCGACAAAACGTTTCAGCTGGCGACCGCCATATACAGTACTGGCAATGTCCAAACATTCAACCGCACTTAACACGCCACCGATAGTCGTCCGTTTTATACTAGGCTTAATGTCAAAAATCCCCCCAAGAGGTACATGACCTTTGAGCCGAATGATTTGTGCTGCTTCATCTGTTTCTTTCTGCCACTGAATAACTTCTTCAAGTTCAGTTGAGGGCTTTAATGCCAGTGCCCGCTCCTTTCCTAGAGAGGAAGCGGCTTGGCTACCTAATTGATCAATGATTTTCTTATATTCTAAAACATGAAGGATTCGTTGATTCATGTAAGTTAAGTCTCCTTTTTTATAACTAGCTGATGCCAAGACGTTTCATCAACTGTTTCTTCGTCATCGTATTGAGAACCGATTCCTTACGCAGCCATCCTTTTCGTGCAGCTCCCACACCAATTTCCATATGTTCGAGCATTGAATAACTATGAGCGTCCGTATTAATAGCGATCATAACACCGGATTGTTGTGCCTTCATTAACCATTCCCAACTTAGATCCAATCGGTTTGGATTAGCATTCAACTCAAGAATTGTCCCTGTTTGCTTCGCCCCTTCAATCAACTTGTCCAATTGAACGTTGTAACCACTTCTACGGCCAATTAACCGGCCAGTGGGATGGGCAATCATATCAACATGCGGGTTTTCAAGTGCCGCAGATAGCCGCTTCATGATTTGTTCTTCTGACTGATTAAAACTTGAGTGAATCGATGCGATGACATAATCCATCTCTTTTAGGAAATCATCATCAAAGTCTAAAGATCCATCAGGAAGAATGTCCATTTCGATACCAGCAAGAATATGAAAGTCTTCCATCTCGTTATTAATTTTTTCAATCTCTTTCCTTTGCATGCGTAATCGCTCTTCATTTAGTCCATTGGCTATTCGTAGATACTTGGAGTGATCTGTGATCGCAATGTATTCATATCCCATTGCCTTACTTTGCTCCGCCATCTCTCTGATCGATTGTGCACCATCACTCCACGTTGAGTGCATGTGAAGATCACCGCGGATATCACTTTCCTTAAGAAGCGTAATCGAATCTTTGAACGCATCCACTTCTCCAGTATTTTCACGAGCCTCTGGCGGGATAAAGTGGAGGCCGAAGTGGTGGAAAAACTGTTCTTCTGTTTCAAAGGTTAGGATTTCACCGGTCTCCGCATTCTCCACTCCGTATTCACTTATTTTCTCCTGTTTTTGTTTAGCTAACTGTCTCATTGCTACATTATGGTCTTTGGAACCAGTAAAGTGATGTAAAGTTGAGGCAAATTCATGTGGTGCAACGATTCGAAAATCAATGCCAATATCATAACCTTCATTAACAATGATAGACACTTTCGTTTCACCTGAGGAAACCACTTCTTTCACTTCTGGGTAGGCCAGCAGTTCGTCTTTTGTTTGAACTGGGTCGTTTGAAGCAATGATAAAGTCGAGATCTTTAATTGTTTCCCTCATTCTTCGTAAACTGCCTGCACGGGAAAAGCGTTTGATTGTTTTTGTCTTTTTTAAAAAGGTTTCGATTTTCTCTGCGATCGGCAGCATCAGTGCGATTGGCAGCCGTTCAGGCCTTGAACCAGCTTCCTTTAATGTCTTCAGTATTTTCTCTGCAGACTTTTTGCCAAATCCTTCAAGCTCTTCCACCTTTCCTTGTTCGAGGGCTTCCTTTAATGATTCAGCATCTGTTACACCTAACTGTTGGTAAAGCTTTGCTAGTTTTTTTCCGCCTAACCCTTGAATGTCCAGCAATGGGATTAATCCTGCTGGCACTTCTGCCTGTAATTGACGAAGAGTTTCTGATTCCCCATTTTCAATGTATTCATCAATGACTGCTGCTGTCCCTTTACCGATCCCCTTCATTTTTTTGAAATCCTCAATTTCATTTAATGAATGGTCATCTCTCTCTAGTGCTTGGGCAGCTTTTCGGTAAGCAGAGGTTTTAAATGGATTTTCCCCTTTAAGTTCTAAGTAAACAGCAATGGTTTCAAGTAGTTTAACCACTTTCTTTTTATCAATAGCCATAAATTACCCTATCCTTTCATAAAAATAATTTTACAGTTAAGAACAAAGAAAAGGCCGCTATGAAATTTTCACAGCGACCTTTTCTTTGAAAGCGCAACTATCCAAACCAGCCACGACATACATTTCCAACGCCGTCAAGAGGAAGTACTCTCTCCTTAAGGTGATTGACTTCTGCTCAAATATGTGTGGACGGCTTTAGCGCTACAAAGTAGAAATAGCGATCCCTTGCCTTTATAACAAGCTAATCACTTGTTCAACCCACATCGTCTTTATCTGGCTCGAGAGTACTGGTGTTCTCTCAATAATAAACTGGGCAAGAAATGAACCATCCAAGGCGTTCTGAACAAATCCTAAGGGTACTAGTGCCGCTATGTATAAAAGAATAAATAATAGAAAGTATCTCTCTACAAAACCTAAAATACCGCCCAGCAAACTATTTAGTGATTTCAGTACAGGCAAGTCTGAAACAAAATCCAGCATGGAAGCAATGATCTGCAGAATAATTTTCACACCAAAAAACAATATCGCAAAGGCACTGGCATTATAGAATGCCTGCTCAAGCGGCAGGTTTTCCATAAATATCGCCCAGGTTTCCCCTTCTGGAAGTTCAGGATATGGCACCCAGAGAATAAGTTTAGGCGCTAAATTGTCGTAGTACATTACAGCGACGATAAAAGCAGCTATAAATCCAATTAGATGAAACAACTGAAGAATAAAGCCCCTTCTAAATCCCACCATAACTCCTAGAAATAAAATAATGAGAAGTAGTAAATCAATCATGTTAGTTGTCGTCCTCTTTCTCTATCTTATCTATATAATTCATTAATTCTGTACATTCTTCTTTCAATTTAATATATTCATTCATTGTATTTACTGCTGTTAGAACGGCCAGCTTAGCCGTATCTAAACTAGGATTAGCTTCATGTATTTCACGCATCTTCTGATCAACAAGACTGGATACCATGCGGATATGGTGCGGCTCTTCTTGACCAATGATCGTATAGGATCGATTGTTAATCTCAACTGTGATTCTTCTTCTGTTTTTATCTGATTGGGACACATCCATACCCCCTTGATTCTCAAGTCCTAAGCATAATAGTAACATGAAGCGAAACATTTGGGAAACCAAAAAGCTATTTTTGATCCTTGTTCTGTTTCCACTCCTAATTTGCTATACTATTTCTATACTTTTCATATAGAGAGGACTTGAATATGCCACAAGTTGTATTAAGATTATCTAAAAATAAACTTCAAGAAATGAAGCATTTTTATAAACAAGATCTAAAAGCAAATACTCCTGCTAATGCAGCCTTTGCAGCGAAAACTATCAATTGTACCATAACTGCCTACCAGTCAGGCAAAGTGCTTTTCCAAGGTACATCTCCTGAAATGGAATCAAAAAGGTGGGGAGCATCCATGCCTTCATCATCCTCCTCAAGTAGCACAAAAGCACATCGCTTTCACCCATCAGATTCGCTATTTTCCGAGACTCATATTGGCTCAGATGAAGCGGGTACAGGTGATTTCTTCGGACCGATTACAGTCGCTGCAGCCTTTGTAAAAGATCATCAAATCGGCCAGCTGAAAGCTATCGGAGTCAAGGATTCTAAGCACTTATCTGACAAGCAAATTACTCATATAGCCAAACAAATCGTTGACATGAACATTCCATACAGTCTCTTGCGTTTAAATAATTCAAAGTATAATACTTGGCAGGAGAAGGGTTGGACACAGGGTAAAATGAAAACAATGCTCCATCACAAAGCATTAGAGAGTTTACTTACAAAAATATCTCCAGAAAAACCAGCTATTTTAGTCGATCAATTCTCACAGCCAAGCGTGTATCAAAAGCATCTGAAATCAGAAGGAAAAACACTTCAGAAAGGCGTTTATTTTATGACGAAAGCAGAAAGCTATTCCACTTCAGTTGCGGTTGCTTCCATTATCGCGAGATCCAGTTTCGTTAAAGCAATGGACCAGATAGAAATGGATACAGGACTCCCCATCCCTAAAGGCGCTTCCCGAACTGTCGACAAAGCAGCAGCCAAGATTATCAATGTGTACGGTGAAGAGAAACTTCGCGAAATTGCAAAGATACACTTTGCTACACTGGAAAAAGCTCGTAAACTAACTTAAAAACAAGAAGCGTGCCATGGCACGCTTCTTGTTTTTGATCTGTTTCATGTACTCTCACTAAACCTGCGCTTTATCCACGAAGTTCAGCTCGGTGAGTTTGTTTTACTGCATCTAGAATATTGTTATGAGCCTCTTCTACTTCTTTGTCCTTCAATGTTCGCTCAGGATTTAAATAAACGAGGTTATAGGCCAGTGACTTTTTGCCAGGTTCAAGGTGTTCACCCTGGTACACATCAAAGACTTGAACGGCTTTAATGAGTGGGGAACCAGCAGATTGAATCGTTTCTTCAATCTCACCTGCAGGCACTGCTTCATCAACAACTAAAGCGATGTCCCGGCTAACTGCAGGATATTTTGGAATCACTTGGAATGCTTCTTCTTTCGTGTACAATTTAAAGAGCTCATTCACATTAATGTCAAATACATAGGTGTCTTTCAAGCCTAATTCCTTTTGCAGCTTCGGATGAATTTGACCTAAGAATCCTAGGACCGTACCATTAGTTTTTATGAGAGCTGTCCGTCCTGGGTGCATCCGGTCAAGTTTATTTTTCTCAAATGTAAGAGGTATATCCAACTGAGCCGCTAGCCCTTCTACAATTCCTTTAACAACAAAGAAGTCAACGGGCTTCTTCTCCTGTTGCCAAGGATGAGCGACCCATTCCCCTGTTAAAGCACCAGAAGCACGCAATAATTCATTCGGCTGTTTCGTGACTTGTTCTTCCTCGCTGATAAAAACAGTTCCAATCTCATAATAAGCAAGATCGCTTTGTTTTCTTGCCACATTATAAGCGAGTGATTGCAACATTTCTGGCAAGATACTTAACCTTAGATGACTGTGGTCTTCACTCATTGGCATAGAAAGCTTAACAGGTTTCTTCGCTTGTGCCGCTATTTCTCCACTAACAAGCATGGAAGCCCTCTGTTCACTTGTTAGAGAATACGTGATCGCCTCGTCTAAACCTGCTCCTTCGAAATAAGCCTTCATTTTTCGTTTTAACTGCTGTGTCTGGGATAAGCCGCCTGCTTGAGAAGAACCATATGGGAAAGTATATGGAAGGTTATCGTAACCGTAAATTCGTGCGACCTCTTCAAGCATATCTTCAAAAAGGACTACGTCCCCTCTACGGGTGGGAACAGATACGTGAAAGTTGTCTCCTGACTCACTAAAGTTAAACTGCAATCGTTTAAGGATAGTAGCAATTTCCTTATTTGTAATCTCTGTTCCTAACCGATCATTAATGTGTCCTGTCTGAATGGTTACTTTCTTTTCGGAACGGTCTAACTCATCATAGCTGACTACACCAGAGAGCACACTTGCCCCAGCGTATTTTTCAAAAAGTTCACATGCTTTTCTCCCAGCACGTTCAACACGGTTTGGATCGACGCCTTTTTCAAAACGTGTGCTTGATTCACTCCGAAGCCCATGGTCTTTAGAGGATTTCCTCACAATAGCCGGGTCAAAATAAGCTGCTTCTAAAAGAATGGTTGACGTGTCCTTGTTCACTTCCGATTCTCCGCCGCCCATTACGCCGGCGATTGCCTGTGGCTTCGTACCATTCGTAATGACTAACTGGTCGCTAGTTAATGTTCGTTCTTGTTCATCTAAGGTAACGATCGTTTCCCCATCTTTCGCTCTGCGTGTTACGATCTCTTTTGACCCAAAACGATCGTAATCAAATGCATGAAGCGGCTGGCCGTATTCGAGCAGAACATAGTTCGTAATATCGACAACGTTATTGATCGGACGAATACCCGCAGCCGTCAGGCGATTTTGCATCCATAATGGTGCTGAACCTACTGTGACATCTTTAATAATGAAGGCACCGTAATAAGGGTTTGCCTTCCCATCCTCAACATGAACCGTAACATAATCAGAGGCTTGCTCTGCAATCGGATGAACATCCTCTTCGGCCAGCTCATACTCCCTGTCAAGTGCTGCAGCAACTTCATAGGCCACCCCAGCCATACTGAGACAGTCTGCACGGTTCGGTGTTAAACCGAGTTCGATAATGATATCATCTAAGTTTAATAAAGAAATAGCATCGTCACCAACTGTAACGTTTTCAGGGAAAACATAAATGCCATCCTGATATTCTTTCGGAACCTCTTTTTCGTCCACGCCAAGCTCCTGCATAGAACAGATCATTCCATTCGATTCTTCCCCACGCAGTTTTGTTTTCTTAATTTTAAAGTTACCAGGCAGCACTGCTCCTGGAACAGCTACCGCTACATACTGCCCTTCTGCAATGTTCGGAGCGCCACAGACAATCTGTAACGTTTCAGTGCCGACATCGATTTGACATAGCGATAATTTATCTGCGTTAGGATGCTGTTCACACGAAACTACATGTCCGACGACAACACCTGTCACTTTCTCGGCAACAGGTTCTACACTTTCAACCTCTATACCTGTTTTCGTGATGATTTCAGCAAGATCCTCCGGCTGATAATCACGAATATTAATGTATTGATTTAACCAATTTAACGATACTAGCATGTATGATCCTCCTTACGCTTTATGATATTGTTTTAAAAATCGGTGGTCATTTATATAGAAGTTTCGGATATCATCCACGCCATACTTCAGCATAGCAATCCGTTCAGGGCCCATACCGAAGGCAAAGCCTGAATACTCTTTAGGATCATAACCAGCCATTTCGAGTACGTTTGGGTGAACCATTCCCGCTCCTAAAATTTCAATCCAGCCCGTACCTTTACAAACGGAGCAGCCTTCTCCTCCACACATTTTACAAGAAATATCCATCTCAACAGACGGCTCTGTAAATGGGAAAAAGCTTGGACGGAGTCTAATTTCACGCTCTGCCCCGAACATTTGCTTAGCAAAAGCATCAAGTATTCCTTTTAAGTCACTCATACGAACATGCTTATCAACTAATAATCCCTCAATTTGAGTAAACTGATGGGAATGTGTCGCATCATCGGTATCACGACGATACACTTTTCCTGGACAAATCATTCTCACTGGCTCTGATCCATTTTTCAATCCCATTGTTCTGGCCTGAACAGGTGAGGTATGTGTACGCAGAAGAAGCTCTTCTGTAACGTAAAAAGAATCCTGCATATCACGGGCAGGGTGACCTTTTGGCAAATTTAAGGCTTCAAAATTATAATAATCGGTTTCCACTTCAGGACCTTCTTTTATTTCAAATCCCATTCCGATAAACAAATTTTCAATTTCTTCAACAATAGATGTTAACAAATGAGGGCCGCCGACTTGCACAGGACGTCCAGGTAAGGTTACATCAATACTTTCTGCCTCAAGCTGTTTCTCTAGTTCTTCCTCTTCAAAACGTGTTTGTTTAAATTCTATTGCCTCAGCAATTTCTTCCCTGACTTCATTCGCCAGTTGCCCGATTACGGGTCTTTCCTCCTTCGATAACTTCCCCATCCCGCGTAATACTTCAGTAATAGGGCCTTTCTTCCCTAAGTACTCGACACGAATATCTTTAAGCGCCTGGACATCATTGGCTTGCTCTACTTTCGATAACGCTTCTTGCTTTAATTCCTGCAAACGTTCCTTCATACGAAGCTCCTCCTTCAAAATCAAAAATAAAAAAGCCTCACCCCTAAAAAAGGGACGAGACTTGTCTAATCGTTTCGCGGTACCACCCTTGTTGACACACACTACCTGTGCCCACTCAAGATTTAGATAACGGATAGGAATCCGGACACCTTCTAAAGAGTGTCAGCTCAAGAGTGAAATTTCAACAACTGCCACGATGGAAATGCTCTCAGTCCAAGGCACTTCCTCCCTCAATCGATGGTGCAGTCATTTACTTTGCTCTTTCCTCGCTATTTACTATATAACTGTTCATTAATTATAGAGAAAGAAATTCAGATATGCAAGCCTACTCTTTTAGATGATACATTAAAATAGCCGCAGCAATCGCTACATTTAAAGATTCTGCCTGACCATAAATCGGTATGTACACCTTTTCGTCAGCAGAGGATAACAATTCTCCTCTAATTCCCTGGCCCTCATTACCGACGATCAGCGCCGTACGATCAGGCTTAGTGAGTTGCTTATAAGGCGTGGCATTATCCAGGGCAGATGCAAACACTGTCACTCCTATTGCCTTTAGCTTGTCTACAAAACTTTCCAGATTTCCTTGAAAAACAGGAATATGAAACAACGATCCTTGCGTTGAACGAATCGTTTTTTCATTAAAAGGATCCACAGAACCTTCTCCGACGACGACATGATCAAATCCAGCAGCATCTGCCGTCCGAATCAGTGTCCCTAAATTGCCAGGATCTTGAACAGAGTCAATCAGCAATGTGAGGCCTGATGGTTGATAATGATCCCTTTTACGCTCAACGATTGCGGCGATACCTTGTGGTGTTTGCGTTTGTGAAACAGCATGAAACACTTGCTTGTTTACAATTGTAACCTGTTCCTTTAATTCTAAATTAAAGTTTTCTCCATCTCTAATAATAATTTCAAGGACCTTCCATTCACTTTTTAGAACTTCTTCGACTAAATGAAGACCTTCCACTAAAAACGTTCCACTTTTATCTCTATATTTCCGTTTATGTAATTTTTTCCACTCTTTCACCTTTGAGTTATTAACTGACGTAATCATAAAGTTCTCCTTATAGTACATATTCAAGAAGGTAATAAATCGGACTTTCTGAACGTTCTTTATCACGTAGATTTCTTTATTATCATACATAGCTTATTCACATTTGGTCAAACTAAACGTAATTCCAGAGTGGAGGTTATCAGAAAATGGATTTAAACTTAAGAAAAGCAATCCTTTCCAATGTTTCGGGTCACAACACCGAACAGCTTGAAGCAACAATTGTAGACGCTGTTCAAAATGGGGAAGAAAAAATGCTTCCTGGACTTGGTGTTTTATTTGAAATGATTTGGAAAGAAGCCAACGAACAAGATAAACAAGAGATGCTTGAAACTCTTGAGCAAAGCTTACAAAACAAGCAAGCATAGTAAAAGCCACCCCTTGTGGGATGGCTTTTTCTTCAGGCCTCACCTAGTTAAACGTTATTTCTTTTACTTTTTTATCATCCAGACGTTTAATCACTTCTACAATCAAATTCACTGCATTTTCGAAGTCATCACGGTGGAGCATCGCTGCATGTGAATGGATGTAACGTGTGGCAACCGTAATGGACAGGGCAGGGACACCGTCATGGCTTAAATGAATAGCCCCAGAATCTGTTCCTCCTCCAGCCAAGGAATCAAATTGATAAGGGATTGCGTTTTCATCTGCTGTTTCAACAACAAAGTCCCGAACTCCTTTATGGGAGACCATGGAAGCATCATATAAAATAATTTGCGGTCCCTCGCCCATTTTACTTGAAGCATCACGGTCAGAAACGCCAGGTGTATCACCAGCAATCCCTACATCTACGCCAAAAGCAATATCAGGGTTGATTAAATGTGCAGAGGTACGTGCCCCTCGAAGACCCACTTCTTCTTGAACTGTACCCACACCGTATACAATGTTTGGATGTTTTTCTGATTTTAAACGCTTTAATACTTCAATCGCGATGGCACAGCCAATTCGGTTGTCCCAAGCTTTAGCAAGTAACATTTTTTCGTTCTTCATTTGCGTGAACTCGAAGTAAGGAACAATGGAATCCCCTGGTACAACTCCAAATTCCCTCGCTTCTTCCTTGCTGGAGGCGCCGATATCAATAAACATATCTTTGATGTCGACAGCTTTCTTACGCTGGTCCGCAGGTAAAATGTGTGGAGGTTTCGAGCCGATAATCCCAGTTAAGTTGCCCTCCCGAGTCATGATTGTCACTCGTTGCGCCAGCATAACTTGACTCCACCAGCCACCAACGGGCTGAAAGTAAATATAGCCATTGTCATCAATACGTGTGACCATGAAGCCTATTTCGTCGAGATGACCGGCAACCATTACTTTCGGACCTTTTTTGTTCCCTGTCTTTTTAGCAACTAAGCTTCCGAGATTATCTGTGTACACCTCATCAGCATAGGGAGTAATGTACCTTTTCATTACATCACGGGGCTCGCTTTCATTCCCTGGTATTCCGTTTGCATCAGTTAAATCTTGAAGCATTACCAAAGTTTCGTCTTTTTTAGCCATATGTAACATTTCCTCCTTTTTACTCACTAGTCCCTATTATATAGGTTTTTTTGTGAATTCACAAAAAATTACGTCTAATATCCTTCATCTTGTCTTTGAAAGTTCACTTCGTTCTTACGCTTATAAGCCTCTTGTAATTCCTCTTCCTGAAATCCTAGTATTTTTCCAAGAGATAAAAAGGCGGTAAACAACTCAGTATAGCTTGCTTTGTCTTTTTTACGTTTAAAATTCTCGACGGTTGTGAAAATAGATAGAAAAGCTTGTGTTTCGTTTGTAACCTCATTAAGTGGTGATGTCTGATAGCGAAAACCTAGGTCGAGTCCAAGGGATAAGATAAAGTGTAAGCCGTCTACATATTCTTCAAGTACCACATCTTTCTCGCTCGCCGGTTTTGTACTCCAAAATTTAAAACAGCGTGTTTCATTTGCAAGTTCGCTAATTTCTACCAGGAGTGCTACTATTTTATGATCTACGACATTTACACCTTCCAGATCGTGTGCTGATGCTATATGAGCATCTAGTTGATGTTGCATACTATAAAAAGGTTCCCAATTCATATGTATCCTCCTTGAAAAGTTCTTCTATATAAATGTATCATTTTTTGAAACATAACGGCACTGTAAAACGTACATGAGCTAACAACCGATCACAGGGAGACGATAACCATGATTATTATACTATTTCGGTTACTCTTAATTATAGCTATACTCTTCATTATTTACACAGTCTACAAATTTATTATCAATCCAAGGAGAAAACTTGACCATGCCCGGAATAAACAAGAGTTTTATTTTCATGACACAATTGAAAATACGAAGCAGAATTTTTTAATTACCTATAAAGGGCTAATTTTTGAAGGTGAAAAGTATCTTGGTACAACAGAGGAATCCTTTGAAGTCGTTAATATAAACATTTCCGCCCATCACCCAGAAAAGTTAAAGGGACTTGAGAGACATGACTTATATTTCCTTGAAGAGCAAGTGTTAATGAGATACCCTTATGCCGAGATTGAATGGAAGTATCCGATTAACCGCTTGAATATCCGTCCCATTGATGAGTAAGCTACTTTAGTAATAAAAACAAGTTCAGTTCCCGGAATTCCGGGAACTGAACTTGTTTTTTAACTTAGCTTGGCTGGAAAAAATCCTGCCAGATCATAACTTCATATTTTTTCCTTACCATATAGCATGCCCATGCAAGAACTCCTGATAATGCCAGTAACATCGGGATAGATAACAGTGTAATCCATTGTCCCACTGAAGTGTACACGACAGCCAAAGGGAAATTAGCCATCAACGATGATTTTGTATAGTCTTTAAAATCTGTACTCATTTCAATCAAACAGTACGATAACAAATGAAAGTGGATAAAAGGAATTAATCTGAGAATGGCAACCTGCCTCACCGTTAATTGCGATCTTCGCTTATTCCATTTCTGATACATAGCCTGCATTTTTTTCAGACCGAAGGGAACAAAACGAATCATACGGTAAAAAAGCAAACTGGACAATAATGTTCCAATCACTGAATAGGCAGTACCAGCAACAGGTCCGAACAGCAGACCACCTGTTATACAAACAAGCATTACCGGCAAAAATAACAAGGGCCGCAACAAATGAATAACGATAAATAAAAGCGGTGCCCATACTCCTTGATGTTCTATCCATGCCAGAACGGCAGTTGATGCTTCGGCCATCCACTTCGCCTCCCTGCCTACAGATTATGACAATATTATAGGATATAGAACCAAATCAGTGTCAGTAAAACAGCAACCTGTAAGAAAGCTAGCGCGGGCCAACTGAATCTGAAGCGGGTCTGTTTTGTCTTATGTCGGAAAGTGTGCATGCCCGCTGTCCCCCTATAGCTCCCCCTAATAAAGCAAATAACCACAAGTGTTTCTCTTTCACACGCCATTGCCCTTTTCTAGCCTTTCTTTTGTCCGATCCCACTAAAAAGAAAAGTACGATACTGCAGAAAAGGTTTATACCTAAAACAACATATACTATTACTTCCACATTAGTACCTCCGAAATTTAAAAAAACCATTTCCTACCGATCGGAAATGGTTTTTCATAGAACCAATTGCTAGAAAGCAACTCAATAACCTGAGTCCACCTGAGCACTGGATCTTTTTATTTAAGAGCTGATTTTGCTTGACTTGCTAGGCTTGAGAACCCTTTTTCATCATTGACGGCAAGGTCTGCAAGCATTTTACGGTTTACTTCTACACCCGCAAGCTTAAGTCCATGCATAAGTCGGCTGTAAGAAATATCATTCATACGTGCTGCCGCATTAATACGCGCAATCCAAAGTTTGCGGAAGTCACGTTTTTTCTGACGACGGTCACGGTATGCATACTGACCTGATTTCATTACTTGTTGTTTTGCAGTTTTGAATAGAGCATGTTTTGAACCATAATAACCTTTTGCTAGTTTAAGGACACGATTACGACGTTTACGTGTCACTGTTCCACCTTTAACTCGTGGCATTGGAATTCCCTCCTATATGAATCTTGATTCGTTTATTATTTTTTCGGAAGCATGTGCTTGATACGACGGAAGTCTCCGGCAGATACCAATGTAGCCTTACGCAATTTACGTTTTTGCTTCGTAGATTTATTGGCAAATAAGTGGCTTGTGAACGCGTGGGAGCGCTTCACCTTTCCACTACCTGTTTTCTTGAAACGTTTTTGAGAACCTTTATGGGTTTTCATTTTAGGCATGACAATTTCCTCCTTTTACTAATTCTACTTACTTCTCCGCAAGAGGAGCAAGCATCATAAACATATTACGACCTTCCATTTTTGGTTTGGTCTCAATGGTAGCAACGTCCTGACACTCTTCAGCCAGACGTTCAAGAACTTTTTGTCCAAGTTCTTTGTGAGTGATCGCACGACCGCGGAAACGCACAGATGCTTTCACTTTATCGCCTTTTGTTAGGAATTTACGAGCATTACGAAGCTTTGTATTGAAGTCATGCTCTTCAATTCCCGGACTTAAGCGAACTTCTTTAAGCTTGATAATCGTTTGATTCTTACGAGCCTCTTTTTCTTTCTTCTGCTGCTCGTAACGGTACTTACCATAATCCATGATTCGGCAAACCGGAGGCTTCGCATTCGGAGCCACCATGACAAGGTCAAGATTGGCATTTGTCGCAATATCAAGTGCTTCATTACGAGATTTAACTCCGAGCTGCTCACCGTTTACATCAATGAGTCTTACTTCACGTGCGCGAATTTTCTCATTAACATTCATGTTATCCTTGCTAATAGTCAGCCACCTCCAACATATTTTAGAAACTTATATGAGATCCGTCATCGACAAGTGGTTTTGAATCCATAAAAAAAGTGTCGGTACACATACTGCACCCACACGTTTCCCTTATAGAATACAAAGGATAAGTAACCTGCCAACTGCACATCTCGCGTCGATCAGGTGAGAAGCGGGTGCTTCTTCTTGTCTCAGATCCGTTCATTCAGTTACTTAAACAATAGTAGCATGCTTGCACATCTTACGTCAATAGCAAACTACTTATTCGTAAGGCTCCTCATACATAATATAAGATTTCACCATAATAATCAAGGAAAATTGAAAAGCGTCACCGAGAGGGATGACGCTTTTACCTTATTTATTCAAAAGTTTTAAGTCAATTTCATTTTTGATTTCTTCTTTAAATCTTGCAACAGTTTTCGTTTCCGAATTTTGTTCTCCATAACGGCGGACGTTAACAGCTTGGTTCTCAATTTCTCGATCTCCCACCACAAGCTGAAATGGGATCTTTTGTGTCTGGGCCTCACGGATCTTATAGCCTATTTTCTCGTTTCGCTCATCTACTTCTACCCGTACCCCTGCTTCTCTCAACTCATCTTCCAGTTTTTTTGCATAGTCAAGATGGACTTCTGCAGAAACTGGGATAATCTTCGCCTGGACAGGTGCCAACCATGTTGGGAAGGCCCCCTTATATTCCTCGATCAGGAAAGCAACGAAACGTTCCATCGTTGAAACAACACCACGGTGAATGACAACAGGACGATGGTCTTTTCCATCTTCACCTACATAAGTTAAGTCAAAGCGTTCCGGAAGATGGAAGTCGAGCTGAACAGTAGAAAGTGTCTCTTCTTTACCGAGCGCCGTTTTCACTTGAACATCAAGCTTCGGTCCGTAAAACGCTGCTTCTCCTTCGGCTTCAACATAATCAAGCTCCATATCCTCCATTGTTTCTTTAAGCATCGCTTGTGCTTTCTCCCACATTTCATCATTATCAACATATTTCTCTTTGTCTTCTGGATCCCGATAAGATAAGCGGAAGCTGTAGTCGTTAATGCCAAAATCACGATAAACTTCCTGAACAAGTCGAACCACTCGTTTGAACTCATCCTTCAATTGATCGGGACGAGCAAAAATATGGGCATCATTCAATGTCATCGCCCGTACTCTTTGCAACCCAGCAAGTGCTCCAGACATTTCATGACGGTGCATTGTTCCCAGTTCAGCAATACGGACAGGTAGGTTACGATAACTATAAAACTCATTTTTATAGACCATCATATGGTGAGGACAGTTCATTGGACGAAGCACCAGGTCTTCATTGTCCATTTCCAATGTCGGAAACATATCGTCCTTATAATGATCCCAGTGTCCACTCTTCTTGTATAAATCAACACTCCCAAGTACAGGTGTATAAACATGGTCATAACCTAACCGTTCTTCTGTATCGACGATGTAGCGCTCAATGTTCCGGCGGATTGTCGCACCCTTAGGCAGCCATAGCGGCAGACCTTGACCAACTTGCTGATTAACTGTAAATAATCCTAATTCTTTTCCTAATTTACGATGGTCACGCTCTTTCGCTTCTTCGAGGAGATGTAAATACTCGTCGAGCTGTGCCTGTTTCTCAAAAGCTGTGCCATAAATACGCTGCAACATCTTATTGTCGCTATCCCCGCGCCAGTATGCTCCTGAAATGTTCAGCAGTTTAAAAATCTTAATTTTACTCGTCTGTGGCACGTGAACACCACGGCAAAGATCGAAAAACTCTCCTTGCTTATAAATAGTCAGGGACTCCCCAGCAGGAATATCTTGTATCAGTTCAAGCTTTAATTCATCACCAAGTTCTTTATATTTTTCAATTGCTTCTTCACGAGACAACTCGATCCGTTCAACTTCCAAATTCTCATCTACAATTCGCTGCATTTCTTTCTCAATTTTAGGCAAGTCTTCAGGCGTTAATGATACATCAAGATCAATATCGTAATAAAATCCGTTTTCAATAACAGGACCTACACCCAGCTTAACTTCACCATACAAACGCTTAATCGCCTGTGCCATTAGGTGTGCAGTGGAGTGACGTAGTACATTGATTCCTTCTGGATTTTTGTACGTTAGAATCTCAACCGCTCCGTCCCTTTCAATTGGACGTCTTAGATCATAGTCTTCGCCATCTAATTTAATGGCTAGGGATTGTTTTTTAAGGCCTGGAGAAATAGAATGTGCAATTTCTTCTCCTGTTGTTCCTTTAGAAAATTCCTTCTTATTGCCATCAGGAAAAGTAATTTGAATCGGTTCTGCCATGTTTGCCACTCCTTTTTTTAAAAAAATAAAAAACGCTCGTCCCTCATGCTTAACTAAGCAAAAGGGACGAGCGTGATTACTCGCGGTTCCACCCAAACATTTCCGCAAACATGCGGCTTCATTCATCCTTAACGCGGACCAAACGCTGTTTATTACTCATAAATTTTCACAAACAGTGCTCAGAGGTGGTAAACAGCTAAACCGTCAAGAAGGAGCTTTCAGCCATGACTCCTCTCTCTACACAAGCGTCAATTAGTGTTCTTGTCCTCATTAATGCAGCTAGATAATATGTAGGTATTATAGCCGGAAACAAGAACGAAATCAAGTCTAATTAAAAGGAAATTCTGCTAATGGCTTCCAAATCGCTTTTTCTTCAAATAAATTTGTAAGAAGATCTAGTTTCGCATCATCCGATTGGTCTGAATAGATAATAAGCTCCTCCGGGGCATAAATAAGTGCTGGAGTAATTCCAAAGTCAATCGGCAATTTTCCCAGAAAAGGGTCAGGATACTGTTTTAAGTAAACGAGAAGCTCTTCCCGACTGACCTCATTTCCTTCTGCATGATAATAGTGAAGGTCGTAATCATTGATCACATGAAGGATCTGTACCCCAGTATCTCTGGTATTGAGTCCTCTTCGCCATGAATCAACCATCAACTGATGAGCTTCTTCCAGTTTATACTCATCTAATACTTTACCAGTAAAATCCAACAGTTGATCATATACCTCTTCCAAACAAACAGCGCTTAGCCAGTCAAAGTCTACATAAAAACGGTCCATAAGCTTGTCCTTTACACACTGGTCGATCTCATATTCCATCATTGGAAATACAATACCTTCAGGAGGATTTAATCTAAGCTCACTGGACAATTCTAGTATTCGCTTAATCTCCTGCCCCTCTTTATAGTGAAACACATGTTTTAGCACGCCTTCGGTCCATGGAGTTAACTTTTGGTAAGTTATTACTCTCGTCACACTACGGACGAAATCGCTATAAACATCCCTCATAGGAAGCTCTGTTTCAATCAACAGCTTGTTATGAGCGATCTCCTTAACATACCAGGGGCAGGAGTAATCTATTTGAAGTTCTGTTATCACCTGGTGAAAGTAAAAAGCTAACTTTCGACTGGAAAATTGTATACATACCAACACACTTCCCCCTCATCACAAAAAACGTCCCCACTTAGTAGGTAATAAACATATTACGTCTTATACATATGATGTGATGAGAGTAAACATGCCTAATTGTCTTAGTTAGGACCCCCTCCTATTCTGACCGTAAACAGGTACCATGTCACTTAATTGATGGATCCGTTCAGTAATCCGTTGTGCCTTCACTTGATCAGTATCCCCTCTATTACTGGTCATTAACACTTTTTCAAGTTCATTAAGCGTATAATTTGAGGTAAAAAATACAGGAAGTCGTTCCATCATCCGATATTGCAAAATCGACCCAAGTACTTCGTCCCTAAACCAGGCGGATTGAGATTCGGCGCCTATATCATCAAGCATAAGCACAGGCGTTCTCTTAAACGCTTCAATCTTGTCGTTCATAGAATCATTTTTGATCGATGCTTTTATTTCCCGAACAAACTCAGGCATATAAATGATCATAGAAGCAATATTCTTTTCACTTAATTCGTTAGCAATTACACCAAGGAAGTACGTCTTCCCAACCCCGAAAGGACCGTGAAAGTATAGGCCTTTACTTGGAAGCTGCTCGTCAATTCCTTCAAGATATTGAACTGTGTTCTGAACAGCCTGTGCCCTGTCATCATCATTAAAATCTAAACGATCAATTTGGGCTTCTAAAATTTCCTTAGGCATATGAAGACTGCTAATTAAGGAACGCTGTTTACGGTGTTGTTCCTTCTTCCTCTCTCTGCGGCATTTATTATAAACAAGCTTCACCTCTGTCCCCACCACTTCTGCTTGGGGCACGTGGCCTGGCAAAATATTGATGCACGCTTCACGGGAAGGACACTTTTCACAATTTTTAGATTGTGACTGATATTCATACAACTTAATCAGCTGCTTCTCCACTACCTCGTTCGTCAATGAAGGATGTTCCCTGACCAGGTTCCTAATCTCAGGTGATTGGAGAACTTCTTGTTTCATTTGATTCAACCGTTGCTGAAATTGTTTATGATTTCGCATCCATTTTCGTAATGACTTTTGAATGGGCTCCATGGACTTCACCACACCTTATGTTCAGTTTTCCTTATTTGAAAGCCGACGTATTCTCTCGGCCATGTCACTCTTGTTTATAGGTGAAGAAGCAGGTTGTGTTTCCTTCTTTTCTTCACGCTTTTTAAACCATTCAGGTATGACTTCCTGATTTTTCTTCCTATATGAATTCTTCTGTTTGCCCCACTGCTGATACTTTTGATGTTCAGCCTTCGCCAAGTTCATCGCTTGTCTTACTGTTGAAACATTTTTCCGTGCCCAATGACTGGCGATTTTTTCTAAATAAGGCTTGGACAATTTCATGTCTGTTTTTAAAAGAACATAATGTACAAGCACATTCATCACACCAGGTTGAAGTCCTTGTTCTGTCATTACATCCCGAACCATCTTCACTTCTTGTTCAGAGGCTTGATTCCCACTGGATAAGTCTTCCAAAAGCTCCCTTGGTGAAATTTGCTCTAATAATTGTATAAACTGATCTTCTTTGTTCGCAGGCTCATCTTGTGAAGGAGCGGCTTTATCACGTTCATCGATGCTAGCATTATTTGAAGATGAAGATGGAAGGTCTTTCATAAAATCGTGACAAGCTGATTTAAGTTCATCGGTGATGAGTTCATTTTCCTCATTAATTGCCCATATAATGGCCCGTTCGATTTCACTTGATGTTAAATTATATAAGGACACAAGCTGTGATATAATCCGACGGTGGTCACCTGTCAGTATCTTTTCACTTGGATACATACGTTGTTTTAAAGCATGATGAAGCCAATTAAAATCAACACGGCTATTCAAAATTGCAGGGCCGCGGGGGAAAGCCCCTTCCCTACTTTGCGCTTTATGCTTTTGTTCATCAAGTAATGCAGAGGAGGGATAGACATCGTGAAACACTCGATCGAACGTTTCTGTTACTTCCTCATACTCCTCTAAAGAAACCGCTGGCAGGGAAAACCGTTCTCGTAAAGACTTAAATCTATCTTCCCCCATTTCGTGCTGTAATAGAAGGGAGAGCATATCATCATTAAAAAACTCTTCAGGAGAAAAAGGAGGCCTGATTTCATATAAGTATACGGTTGTGTCATCTCTTTTTGATAGATACGTGCGTAGAAGTCCTAGAGCCTCTAGTCTTTGTCGCGCTTTATAAATTTGGTCAAGAGGGGTTGATAAATAGGACATTAAGGCGTGGTGTGATTGAACACTGCCTCGATTATACGTTTCATATTCACTCACTAAAAATTGATACAAGGATATAGCTAGTTTTCCTATTAAAGGTTGATATAAATGGCTTAACGTCCATTGATCTGATCGAGGAGGAGCCCCTGTACGAATGATCGTAAACCCATCAACAGGTAGTAATTTCCCTATATATCGATCCATAATATATCATCCCCTTCATTCGAAAAAGAAAATGAGCCTCGCGTGGCTCATCCTTTATCATCATGTTTAATTAATTCCTTGAGTTCGTCTATAAATACATTGATGTCTTTAAATTGACGATAAACGGAAGCAAAACGAACATAAGCTACTTCATCAATGTTAGAGAGCCTGCCCATAATCATTTCACCAATATCTTTACTTTGAACTTCTGATACTCCCCTGTTGCGAAGTTCTTTTTCTATATCAAGTGTAACCGCTTCTAATTCCTCAACAGCAACCGGACGTTTCTCACAGGCACGAATAAGACCCCGCATTAGTTTCTCACGACTGAACTCTTCTCTAGTTCCTTCTTTTTTAACGACAATCAAGGGTACCTCCTCAATTCTCTCAAAGGTAGTGAAGCGAAAATCACACTGCTCACATTCCCTTCTCCGCCTGATCGAATCTCCTTCCTCGATAGGCCTAGAATCCAGAACTTTCGTACTTTTATAGTGGCAATTTGGACATTTCAATACAATCAACTCCACATTTTCTTCGTTTCATCTTCATCTTTCCGACGAATTAACTGAAGGAAACTGACTATCCAACTGGGCATAAAGCTGAATAACTAGCCTGTGACTAAAACCGAAATCGATGGGTCCACCAGAATCAGTAGTCACGGAAAAATCAACGGACGTTTGAAAAGGTCTAACCATAATCACTGTCGCTACAATAAAAGCTTTCTTCCTCCCTTTATATTTTACCGTAATCTCTCCACGTTCCTTTGAAACGGCAACTTTTTCAGAAGGAGAGGGAAAAAGTTCCTCCACAGCCCGAAATACCTCATCTCTCTTAGCTTTATAATAGCGTGTTTCAAGTGCCTTATCGTAAGACTCCTCACTCGTTTCTGAATGATTACTAAAATACTTGGATATAAAAGCCTTCACATACCTAACCCCTTCAAACAAATTCGACATGATCTGATTATATTTTAACACGTTTTAGTAAAAAGAAAAGTGGAAGTGAGCGTTTAGATCCCTTGGGCTAAGTAAGCGCACGTAAAGGCTGTGTTCTTTCAGCCTTTACGTGTGATTGCTTAGAACCTCGGGGATCTGCGAGCTGGAACTGGACAATGAAAAGTGGAGAGGAGCGTTTAGACCTGACACGTACAAGCTAGAGCACCGAAGTGAAGTGGTTTTTCTTCACGTAGGTGAACTGCTTGTGTCGCGAAGGTCTGCTCCTCGGAACTGGATAAAGAAAAGTGTAAGCGAGCGTTTAGATGCCCTCGGCTAAGTAAACGCACGTTCAGTTCGGTGATAAGGTGTTAAGGGAGAATCTTTTCGAGTTTGGCAAGAATAATGGTAATTTAAGGGAGATTTTTTGATTTTGGTCAGAATAATCTGGTTTCGAGCCGAATCGCGTTGGCTTTGGGGAGAATCACTCGACTTTTGGGTAGAATCCCCTGGGGCCACATAAACCTTTGATAAGTTCTGGTAAATAAATAACAAAAAAAAGCCGCACAGATATAAACTGTACGACTTTTATAAGCTATAGGGCACGTGACTGCTGTACTTCTACAGGGCCCATTCCCCTTGGTACTTCTACTGCTTCATTCCGACCAGCTTCAAGTGATTCAACTATAAATTCGGCCGCCACATTTGGGTCGATTCGATCCCCACAAGTATATACATCTATGCTCGCATACCCATGTTCCGGAAAGCTGTGAATCGTTAGATGCGATTCAGAAATGATGACAACCCCGCTAACCCCATGTGGAGCAAATTTATGAAAAGCAACTTCTCTTACTTCGGCACCTGCTTTAAGTGCAGCATCCACAAATGTTTGTTCGATATATGTCATATCATTTAATTTATCTTCATTACAATCCCATAATTCAGCAATTACATGTCTTCCCATTGTATCCATTTAAAGGATCCCCCTTTTGATGTGTAGCAACTTCACTTCTAAATGACAAACATGCTCTACCACGGGGGAAAGTTAGTCCTGAGAGGTCCTAACCCTTTGAGTAGACATGCAGTCAAAAATATTCAGAAGTTCAAAAAAAGTATATATGGTTTCCTGAATTATTGCAAGAAACATTTTTTATTCTGCACGGGGTGATTCTTATTATAGATACTAGGGAAAGGAATTTCCACTATTTAAGATGCCTTCACTTTTTTTTCTTGATTTAATAAATTACCTACATATTTAGCCAAATCAACAACACGGCAAGAATATCCCCATTCATTGTCGTACCAGGCTAGCACTTTTACTTTACGCCCTTCAATAACTTGGGTGGATAACCCATCTACGATTGCAGAAGCATCACAAGTCGTGTAATCGACCGATACGAGTGGTTCATCACTATATTCTAAAATCCCCTTCATTTGCTCCCCAGCGATTTTAGAAAACGCACGATTTATCTGTTCTTCGGTTACATCGGTTTTCAGATCGACAACTAAATCGACGAGGGAAACATTCGGGGTCGGCACCCTTAACGCCATACCATTTAATTTCCCTTGCATCGATGGGATCACTTCTCCCAGCGCTTTTGCAGCACCTGTGGAAGTAGGAATAATCGATTGAGTACATCCACGAGCTCGTCGTAAGTCTTTATGTGGATTATCTAAGTTCTTTTGGTCATTTGTAAATGCATGGACCGTAGTCATAAGACCATTTTCTATTCCAAATTGATCCTCTAGTACTTTAACGACAGGGGCTAAACAATTAGTAGTGCATGAGGCGTTAGAAATCACATTGTGCTGAGTAGGGTCATATGCCTCCTCATTGACGCCCATTACAATCGTTGCATCAATTTCCTTCCCAGGAGCTGTAATAATGACCTTTTTCGCTCCAGATTGGATGTGTAATGATGCTTCGTCTTGAGTTTTAAATTTGCCGGTTGCTTCAATTACAATATCTACGTCCAGCTCATCCCATGGCAACTCCAAAGGATCTCTTGTAGAACAATGAACAATCTTTTTCCCATTAACGATAATTCCGTCATCTATCGCTTCAATCTTTCCATCAAAACGTCCGTGGACACTATCATATTTCACCATATGTGCAATGGTTTCAGCAGGATAACTTGCGTTGACAGCAACAAGTTCCACTGTTTCGTCTAATACAGCCTTTCGAAAGACCATACGACCTATTCTACCTAGACCATTAATTGCAATTCGTGTTTTCCCCATAAGGCAAGCCCCCTATATATGATATACTTATAAATCATTTTTTCAAAAATAGTATAACACATTGAAAGCGGTTTTGCAGAAATCTCCACAATTTTATTTTAAAAATAGGCTTTTATGAAGTTGCTGATCTAAAGGTTTAATATCTTTTTAAATACAAACTTAAAAACTAACCTAAACAGAGGAGACTCCTGTCAGGTTAGTTTATGATATTCCACTTCTTAAGTATGCTTTTTAATTGGGTGTAGCTTTGTTCAATCGTGCCTGTATTATCAATGACAGCATCAGCCATCTCAGCTTTTTTCCTAACGGGAATCTGAGAGGAAATTCTTTGCTTTGCCTCATCAATCCCTGATTGATCACGTTCCATCAAACGTGTCAATTGAATCTCTTCATCTACATAAACAACAAGCGTACGATCTGCATAATCTGTCAACTTACTTTCAAACAGCAAAGGAATATCTAACACAACAGCTGCAGTTGCATCGGCTTTGTAGGCATCCCTTTGTCGCAGCATTTCTTTTCTTACTTCAGGATGAACAATTTGATTCAGTTGTTGTCGTTTCTCTCTGCTATTGAATACAATTTCACCCAACTGCTTGCGGTTGATTGTTTTGTCATCATATAATACCTTTTCACCAAAGGAGTGGACGATCTTTTCATAGGCGGGTTCGCCAATATTGACTACCTCCCTTGAAATGATATCTGCATCAACGACAGGAATCTTTAAATCGTGGAACATTTGAGAAACCGTACTTTTACCACTAGCTATGCTTCCAGTTAACCCGATAACAACAGTCATAGTTCTCCTCCTTACACAAGCTTAATTAGACCAATAATGATGAGCAACATTCCTGGAAGTACGGAAATGTTGTTCACTTTCTTGCTCAATTTGGCGCCGCTCTTGATCCCCACACAAAGCATAATGCTCGTCATAATGACAATCAAGCCGGTCACTTGAAATGGGTCGACTCCTATAAACGAACTGCTAAAACCCGCTGCAAGAGTATCTAGCGAAAGAGCTAGACCGAGGATAAGCACTTCCATGCCTTTAATCTGCCCTGATCGATCAACATCGGCTGTTTCAGGTGATTGCAAGACGCGGGTAGGCTGCACCCAAATTTTTTCATCCTCTACAGGTTCGTTGGGGCTTTTCACATATTGAAAAATAAAGAACAGGCCGATTCCTATCAGTGCTAATGCACCTAATCTTTCAGCGTGAGTTTGATCAATAAATGGCATCACCCATTGCCCAAACGATGCAGACAAAAGAAAGCAGCCGCCTGATAGCAATGCAATAAGAAAAATTCCTTTTTGAGAAATACCGATTTTTTTCAATCCAATCATGCAGCCGATCCCAAAACTATCTACGCTAACCGCAAGACCGAAGAGGAAAGTAAATAAAACGGTCCCCATTACGTTTCACCTCATATCCATCGAATGTGAAATAGTATATGGGCTTCCCGCTTATCCTGTTACTTCTGGCAAGTTGGACAAATATGGGTACCACGACCGCTCACTTTCAGCTTTACAATCAGTGAACCGCAATCTAGACACTCCGTGTCCTGCTTTCCATAAACACGCAGTTTTTGCTGGAACATCCCCATCTCTCCCTGACTGTTTAAATAGGACCGAATCGTTGTTCCACCCTGGCCCACCGCTTCTTGGATCGTATCAATACTCGCCTGCCTGACCCGCCTCGCTTCCTCCAGTGAAAGCTGGTTAGCGATTCGCTCTGGATGAATCGCACTTCTATAAAGAGCTTCATCCACATAAATGTTTCCTAAGCCTCCTACAACGCCCTGATCAAGCAGTACCGCCTTTATGTTTCTTGATGTTTTCTTAAGTTTTTCATAAAAATAATCAACGGTAAAAGCTGGATCAAAAGGATCGGGACCTAATTGATTAAGTGGTTTGTGCTCCCATTCCGTCCCTATTTCAAATAAATGCATCGTTCCGAATTTACGAACATCATCATAACGGAGTTCTGTACCATCCGTAAAATGAAAAATAACGTGTGTATGTTTCGGCTTTTCAACCGAAGAATCATACACACCGAATTTCCCTTCCATTCGCAAATGAGAAACCATGGCAATATCATCCATTTGAAAGATTAGAAATTTCCCTTTTCTTTCGATATCACGAATCGTCTGTGACTGTATCCACTGCTTAAAATCATTCGGGTCTTGGGGACGCTTAATAATATTTCCCCAAAAAATTGAAACATCTTGAATTTGTTTATTTAAGACGAGTTGTTTTAATGTTTGTCTCACCGTTTCCACTTCAGGAAGTTCCGGCATGTTGTTCCCCTCACTTACTTCGCGTCATACCACGTAGGTCCATAAGAATAGTCAACTTCTAGTGGAACCTCTAATTTGACCGTATTCTCCATAACCTCTGCTACAACACTCTTTAATTTTTCTATCTCTTCTTCTGGTGCCTCAAGAATTAATTCATCGTGAACTTGCAGGAGCATACGAGCTTGGAAGCCATCTTCATCAAGACGGTGATTTAAATCGATCATAGCTTTTTTAATAATATCTGCTGCACTTCCTTGGATAGGTGTGTTCATCGCTGTCCGCTCTGCAAAACTTCTTTTATTGAAGTTTCGGCTTGTAATATCCGGCAAATACCTGCGTCGCTGCATAAGCGTTGTTACATACCCTAGACGTTTCGCTTCACGAACAGACTCATCCATGTACTCTTTAACACCTGGGTAACTATTTAAATACTTATCGATAAAGAGTTTTGCTTCCTTACGTGTAATGCCCAAACTTTGTGATAAACCATAATCACTAATCCCATAAACAATACCAAAGTTAACCGCCTTAGCGTGACGCCTCATTTGGCTTGTGACTTCGTTTTCAGGTACATCAAAAACCTCGCTGGCTGTTTGGGTATGGATGTCTTTCCCTTCTTTATATGCCTTCACTAATTTCTCATCTTGAGCGATATGAGCTAACACTCGCAGTTCTATTTGAGAATAATCACTGCTGAACATCACCCAGCCCTCTTCTGATGGAACAAAAGCCTGCCTTATTTTTCTTCCTTCCTCGAGACGAATGGGTATATTTTGCAGGTTAGGTTCGATTGAGCTCAAGCGACCCGTTTGAGCAAGTGCCTGATTGAAACGGGTATGAATCATCTTAGAGGATTCATCCACTACTTTAAGCAAGCCTTCTATATAGGTTGATTGCAGCTTACTCAATTGCCGATAAAGCAAAATTTTTGGAATGATCTCATGTTGATCTTCAAGCTGCTCAAGGATATCCGCAGAAGTAGAATAGCCTGTTTTCGTTTTTTTGATGACAGGCAGCTCCAGTTTTTCAAACAGAATCGGACCCAGCTGCTTAGGAGAATTTAAGTTAAACGTCTCGCCTGCCAACTCATAGATCGCTTCCCTAATCGAGTTAAGTCGTTCTTCAAGCTCACTGCCCATCTGTTTAAGACGCTCTATATCCACCCTTACACCTTGGTGCTCCATCTCCCCTAGAATTAAAGCTAAAGGCATCTCAAGATTTTTATAAAGATCCATTTGTTCATTCTGTTTTAACTGCGCTTCCATTTGATCTTTTATTTTATATAGCATGGAGGCTTTCCGAGCCAAATGTTCATGAAAAATAGCTTCCGATTCCGGCAGCTTCAATTTAGCGCCTTTTCCGTAAACTTCCTCATCGTACTGAACAGCCTTCTCGTTCATTCGATGGCTGATCGATGGAATGTCATGGTTATTCTCGGAAGGATTAAGTAAATAGGAAGCGAGCAGCAGGTCAAAGCTAATCCCCCTTGCATTGATCCCGTGGCGTTTTAATGCGACGACGGTTTGTTTCGCATCAAATACCCACTTTTCTTTTTCCTCGTCCTCCATCCATTGCTTGAAACCATTCGACTGTTCTGCGTCTTCCATTGTTATAAAATAATAATCATTGTCGTTAGCGATAGTAATTCCATCTACGGGGGCGTGATGGTAATTGTCATATAACATTTCGACAATTAGAGCTTCTTGACCAGTCAACATATCATCGGTGACATCTGTGATGACAGACACTTCAATTTCCGGCCAATCCTCACCCTCGGCCGCCTGCTCTTGTGTTTCTCCAGGTGCGGCCACCCGCTCCATAAGCGATTGGAAGCCAAGATCACGAAACAATGCACTCACTTTCTTGCTTTCATATCCGTCATAATGAATATCCTCTAAGCCAATCTTAATAGGTGCTTTCCGATCAATTGTGACGAGCTGCTTGCTCATAAATGCATCCTCTTTATTCGTTTCAAGTTTTTCTTTAAGTTTTTTTCCACTTACATCATCTAAATTCTCATAAACGCTTTCAAGCTTATCAAACTGTGTTAGTAATTTTACAGCTGTTTTCTCTCCAACACCAGGCACACCTGGAATATTGTCTGAGCTATCTCCCATTAATGCTTTCAAATCAATTATTTGATCGGGACGAACGCCCATTTTTTCCTGCATAAATGAAGGGTCATATATATCAACATTGGTGATCCCTTTCTTAGTCAAGCTTACCTTTATATTTTCAGAGACTAGCTGCAGTAAATCCTTATCTCCTGATATAACCTTTACGTCTAATTTCTGTTCTCCTGCTACAGTGGCTAATGTACCAATAATGTCATCCGCTTCATACTGATCAAGTTGATAATAGGGGATCGTAAAGGCATCTAACAACTCTTTAATGACCGGAAACTGCTCAGATAATTCAGAAGGAGTTTTCTGCCTTCCTCCTTTATATTCAGAATACGTTTCATGACGAAAAGTGGTTTTCCCTGCATCAAACGCAACTAACATACGATCCGGCTTGTCCTCTTCCAGTATTTTTAAAAGCATTGTCGTAAACCCATATACCGCATTCGTATAAACACCTTTATCACTGTTCAGTAGTGGCAGTGCAAAAAATGCCCGATAAGCTATACTATTTCCATCTATTAATACGACTTTCTCCGCCATTCGCTCAACTCCTCAAGGTATAAACGTCTTTGCTTCATTCTACCATGTTTATTACGAAGAAGAAAAAAGACGCTTTTGTCAACGAATGGGATCTGTCCATCGTATTAAAGTTAGAGAACGGTTTCGAATGCTTCAACTTAAGAAGACTACTCACTTCATTAAAAATCCAAAAAAAGAGCAGAAGCACAAGCGGCTTCTGCCCAATGAGAGAAAACACCTTGGATGAAAGGGTTCATTGGTAATCTTACCAAAACTATTTAAAGGAATGTTTAAAATAGTATTAATTGTTTGTAAACTCTTTTGGTATGGTAACTTCAAAAGTTGTTCCTTCATTCACCTCACTATTGACTCGGATAGAGCCATGGTGAGCTTCAATTATATGCTTGACTATGGCTAGTCCAAGGCCTGTCCCGCCGGAATTACGGCTTCTTGCCTTATCAACCCTGTAAAACCTCTCAAAAATGCGTGATATTTCTTCTTCCGGGATGCCCACTCCATTATCTTTGATTGAAATCACTACTGTTTCTCCATGATCTTGAAGGGTTACCTGGACAAGGCCTTCTTCTCCAGTATAGTTTACTGCGTTGGCAAGTAAGTTCATAAAGACTTGCTTTAACCGACTTGCATCGCCCTGGACCACAACCCTACGCTCCAGCAAGGCTTCTACCCGAATCGATTTTCTCTCTGCCTGTTGTTCAACAATCGGAAGTAATTCAGATAACAGCTTATGTAGCTCAACCTGTTCAACAAGCAGCTTAAAATCTTCTTTTTCTACCTTGGATAACTCCAATAAATCTTCAATTAACGATTGCAAACGTCCACTTTCTTTTAAAATAATTCCGAGGAATTGATCAAGCATTGCTTCATCTTTCATTGCCCCATCAAGCAAGGTTTCAGAAAATCCCCGGATCGATGTAATTGGCGTTTTCAATTCGTGGGATACATTGGCCACAAAGTCTTTGCGCATCTGCTCAAGCTTTTTCATATCTGTAATGTCATGAAAAACGAGAACAATACCCTTCCATTTTTTATTTTCGCTAAAAATGGGGGCTCCTGTTACCTCTAAATGCTTGCGGTCGATCTGTACAGGTAAGACAAATTTTTCACTTACTGTTTCCTCAAACATATAAATCGTCTGGACTGTTTCATGAATTGCCGTATAAGGAATCGCATCATGATAAAGGAACCCTATATATTCCTTTTGAATCCCCCCAAAACTTTCTAGGAATGCCTTATTTACAAGGAGAATATAGCCCTTTTCATCAATTAGAATCAGACCACTGCCCATATTGTTAATAACAGCCTCTAACTGATTTTCCTGCATTCCTTTTGTACTCGTCATTTCTTGGAGGTTCCTGGCAAGAACATTAATTGAACGGCTTAACTGTCCCGCTTCACCAAAGTGACCTTCATAAGTACGAGCATTGTAATTCCCTTCAGCGAGTTCATTAGCTGTTTTTGAAGCGGACCGAATTGGTCGGATGAATTTAGAAAACACATTAAATCCAATGAAAAAGATAGCAAGAAGGCCAAGTATTAACGTAAATCCAATAAGAAGCCAGATGTTTTTTGTAATATCAGCTAAGGATTGAACAGGTGAAACAACTAGGAGTGTTCCGTTATCCCCCCCTACACTTATAGGGAGCGGGTAATAAAAGATGGTTTCCTCTAGTTGCCCTTCACGCATAGGTAATTGGTGTAATTGAACTTTATCAATGATTGCTTGTTTTTCGGCATTGCTGATCATTGGCAATGTTTTCACAGTATCTATAACGACTTCATCTTCAGCTGAAATGAATATCATACCTGTGTTTAGCTGCTCACTAAATTCGATTAAGGAATCCTGGCTAAGCTCATCATTTTCTAAGAATTCTTCGAGGTAACTAGCAAAATAGTTGCTTTCAACGGCAATCCGCTCTTCAAAGATATTAATAAAATAGCTTTTCGTTAACTGTGCTAATAAAATACCTAATCCCACCATAACGATAATGACAATTACCGTATAGGTCAGGAGCGGTCTTTTATTGATTTTCATTTACTTTGGCTCCTCCATCTTATAGCCTAACCCTCGAATCGTTTTAATGTACACAGGCTTCTTCGTATCGGGCTCGATTTTTTCCCTAAGATGACTGACATGCACGTCAACAATTCTTGTATCACCAACAAAATCATAGTTCCATACAGCACTTAATAATTGATCTCTTGATAACACACGGCCAATGTTTTGGCTCAAATAGTGCAGCAGCTCAAATTCTTTTGGAGTAAAAGTTAATGCTTCGCCTTTAATGGTCGCCTCGTATTGTTCTGGATAAATCATTAAATTAGCAATTTGAATGAAAGGTGCCTCCTGTTCGGCCGGTTCACGGATCATTCTTCTTAAGATCGCTTTAATTCGAGCAACAACCTCCCGCGGGCTAAAAGGTTTTGTCAAATAGTCATCTGCCCCTAACTCAAGTCCCAAAACTTTATCAAATTCATCATCTTTAGCTGTAAGCATTAAGATCGGTGTTTCCACCTGTTTCTGGCGGAGTTGTTTACATACTTCCATCCCATCCATTTCAGGGAGCATAACGTCGAGGACAATCATGTCGTATGCTGTTGAAGATGCTTTACCCAGTGCATCTGTACCTGTGTATGCGATATCAGTCTCATACCCCGCTTGGTCTATATTGTATTTGAGCAGTGTTACAATTGATTCTTCATCATCGACGATTAGTATTCTTTGCTTCATTCCATTCACCCCTAACCTGCAGGATACGTTCAACTTCATCATACAATGAAGTTTACATCTTGAACATGCATCTTTACAACTTTTACTTAAAATTTACATTTACAACAACAAGCATGAGCAGCGGTAGACAAATTAGAGGTAGTCGGCCAACCTGCAATCTTAAGGACGAGATAATGAAGGAAATTATGAATGTATTTCTCGAGTTGGCAGATATTTTCCATGCGTGCATAAGAAAAAGACCAACTCAAGGCTGGTCTTAGATGATTCTGTTTAATAAAAGTTTTCTAACGAGCTTGCATTCATAGACTTCGATGCATAAGGAGGCTGTACAGCTATCGTACCTTTAACAACCTCATCTCCTTCTTCATCGTACCCGGCCACTCCTATTCTTACATCATGTTCTTCCTTGTTAATCGACTGAATTTCAAGCCTTAGACGGACTTCACTGTAATGGTACACCGGTTTTGGATAGGATAAATCTTGTTTAGTAATATGACTTCCTGGACCAGGTAAATGCATCGACACCATTGAAGAAATCATTCCAAATACCATCACTGTTGGAACGATTGGGCGTTTAAATGGTGTTTCTGATGCATAATCATGTTGAATATATAACGGATTTGCATCATCTGTTAATCCGAGATACATCAAGAGTTCACGATCTTCAATGGTTGAGGAAGCTGTGAACGTATCACCGACCTTTAGATCATGAATTTTTCTGCCTAGTTTTCTTTTTTTACCAAGCATACCTTCACCTCTTTTGAAAGCGTTTTCTTATATTCCTGTAAAAAAGGATTCGAGGTCTCCCCCGAACCCTTCTTCTTTTAGTTTAATACATTGAGAACATTTTTAACAGAGTCAGCAGATTGATCCAATTGCTTTTTCTCATCTTCTGTCAATTCAAGTTCAATAATCTCTTCAATTCCGTTTCCTCCAAGGATCGTTGGTACACCAAGGTAGACTCCATCGTAACCATACTCACCTTCAAGGTAGGCAATGGCAGGTAGAATTCTTCTTTGATCCTTAAGAATAGCTTCAGCCATTTGTATTAAGGAAGCTGCTGGTGCATAGTAAGCACTTCCATTCCCAAGTAATCCTACGATTTCTCCACCGCCTTTTCGTGTACGTTCGACAATTTGATCAAGACGATCTTTAGAGATTAGTTTCTCTAGTGGAATACCGCCAGCAAAAGAGTAACGTACGAGTGGCACCATGTCATCTCCGTGCCCACCTAATACAAATCCAGTGACGTCTTTAATGGATACATTCAACTCTTCTGCAACAAAGGTACGGAAACGTGATGTATCTAATACACCTGACTGACCGATCACACGGTTTTTAGGAAGACCCGCTTCTTGGAACACTGAATACGTCATCGCGTCAACAGGATTTGTTAACACGATAATATAGCAATCCGGTGAATACTTCACAATCTCTTTCGTTACACTTTTCATAATTTTTGAGTTTGTGTTGACAAGATCATCACGGCTCATCCCAGGCTTACGTGCAATTCCTGCTGTGATGATAACTAGATCAGAATCCTTTGTATCCTCATAATTAGACGTGCCCTTAATGTTAGCATCAAATCCTTGAACAGGACTTGCTTCAAGCATATCAAGCGCTTTACCTTTAGTAGGATCCTCCATGTCAGGAATATCAACTAGTACGACATCGCCTAATTCTTTTTGAGCAGCCATCAGTGCAGTAGTAGCTCCTGTGAAGCCACCGCCAATTACTGAAATTTTTTTTCTACGAATCGCCATAATAAGCCCCTTCCTTAGTCCATGTTTTTGATTAAAGCATCACCGAACTCAGAGCATTTCACTTCTGTTGCCCCGTCCATCATTCGGGCAAAGTCATAAGTCACAACTTTACTTCCGATTGTTTTGTCCATAGCTTTAGAAATGAGTTCTCCGGCTTCCCTCCAACCTAGGTGGTCAAGCATGAGGACACCTGAAAGAATGACAGAAGATGGGTTTACTTTATCCATCCCGGCATACTTAGGAGCTGTTCCGTGTGTTGCTTCGAAAATAGCATGTCCCGTTTCAAAGTTAATGTTAGCTCCCGGCGCAATACCGATTCCACCAACTTGTGCAGCGAGGGCATCGGAAATATAATCCCCATTTAAGTTCATCGTCGCAACGACATCAAATTCTTTAGGACGAGTTAAAATTTGCTGTAAAAAGATATCTGCAATCGCATCTTTAACGATCAGTTTACCCTCTGCTTCTGCTTTATCCTGTGCTGCATTAGCCGCATCTTTACCTTCTTTTTCTACAATGCGGTCATACTCAGCCCATGTAAATACTTTATCACCGTATTCTTCTTCAGCTACTTCATAGCCCCAATTTTTAAATGATCCTTCTGTGAATTTCATGATGTTGCCTTTATGAACGAGGGTTACATTTCTACGCCCTTCATTAAATGCATAATCAATCGCGGCACGTACAAGACGTTTTGTACCTTCTTCTGAAACCGGCTTAATACCAATACCTGATGTTTCAGGAAAACGAATATTATGTACACCCATTTCGTTTTGCAAAAAGTCAATCACTTTCTTCACTTCAGGGGTACCTTCTTGCCATTCAATACCTGCATAGATATCCTCTGTATTCTCACGGAAGATAGCCATATCTGTGTCTTCAGGACGTTTAACAGGTGACGGTACACCTTCAAAGTAGCGAACAGGACGCAAGCAAGTAAATAAGTCCAGTTCCTGTCTTAGCGCAACGTTTAATGAACGGATTCCACCGCCAATTGGTGTAGTTAATGGTCCTTTAATCGCAATTTTATAGTCGCGAATCGTATCAAGTGTAGCTGCAGGGAGCCATTCTCCTGTTTGGTCATAGGCTTTTTGCCCAGCCAGTACTTCTTTCCATTCAACTGACTTTTCGCCATTATAGGCTTTATCAACAGCAGCTTCGATTACACGGCTTGCTGCTGCCCAAATGTCTGGTCCAATACCGTCCCCTTCAATATAAGGAATAATCGGTCTGTCAGGGACATTTAAGTTACCATTCTGTTCTACTGAAATTTTTTGTGATTGTGTCAAAATAAGTCCTCCTAAATTTAGTATCTGGGATAAAGCATCCTCTACTATCATACGTTAAAATAATACGAATAAAAAGGGCAGAGGAAAAAGCCCACACTCAGCAAAACCGACACCCCAAATAAATAAGTTCGGTTCAAATGAATGTAAGGAAGTTCATTCCTTTCCTTAACCAAACGCCCTCACATATGGCCAAAGTTGACTTTATTAGCGCTCTTCAATTGGTTTATAGGTTTGACCTTTAGGGCCTACGTATTCTGCTCTTGGACGGATCAAACGATTATCCCCGTATTGCTCTAAAATGTGGGCAAGCCAGCCTGATACACGGCTTACTGCAAAGATTGGAGTAAAGACATCATGATCGATTCCAAGACTGTGATAAACGGAAGCTGAGTAGAAATCTACGTTCGCTGGAAGTCCTTTGTTCTCTTTAATGTAATCTTCAATTTTAATAGACATATCATAATACTTAGAATGTCCTGTAAGTTCTGTCAGCTCACGAGACATCTCGCGCAAGTGTTTTGCACGTGGATCTCCATTACGATATACACGGTGTCCCATACCCATGATCTTCTCTTTATTTTCGAGTCTCTTTTCAATGGCAGGAATAGCTTGCTCTACAGATCCAATCTCTGTAAGCATCTCCATGACGCGCTCATTCGCTCCACCATGAAGCGGGCCTTTTAGCGCACCAATTGCAGCCGTTACTCCAGAATAAACGTCTGACAGTGTAGCTACACAGACACGTGCTGTAAATGTGGAGGCATTAAGCTCATGGTCTGCATGAAGAACCAGCGCTTTATTGAATGCTTCGACTTCAATATCTTCAGGGTTTTTCCCGTTCATCATATATAAGAAGTTCGCAGCAAAACTAAGTTCTTTTTTAGGTCCTACAGGCTCTTGCCCTTTACGGATACGGGCGAATGCAGTAACAACTGTAGGAATTTTAGCTTGAAGACGCAACGCTTTACGCTTATTGGCTTCTTCTTCCATTACATCTGATTCCGAGTCAAATAGTCCTAACATAGAGACAGCTGTTCTTAAAGCTGCCATTGGATGTACAGTCGAAAGATCATACGATTTTAAGTGATCCACTACCTCTTTTGGTATGTCCATATTTGAAATAAGTTCGGATTTAAACTGATTTAACTCATCTAGAGTTGGAAGCTTTTGGTTCCATAGTAAGTAAACCACTTCTTCAAAACTAGAGTTATTTGCTAAGTCATCGATATCATATCCAACATAGGTTAGCTTGTCATCGATAATCGAACTGATAGTTGATTCTGTAGCTGTAATTCCCTCTAAACCTTTTGTTGATGCCATACGATCTCTCCTTTTTAAAATATGCTCCATTCTTTCTTCATCGGTAAGATAAACACTTGATCATCGACCTATAAATGGACCTGAATTTCATCCCCATGGCCAATTATAAAGTATTCAGAGAAGAATGTGAATTGAAACCGTTTAATTTGCGATATTTTATAGCAATCTCTGCTATATAAAGGGCTGGATTTACTCTTTTTTTGTTGAAAGGAGGTACAAGCTTTTGAACAATCGACACACACATCAGATTATCCGCTTCTTGCTAATTACTGCTGGTTCGTTTACGTGCATTTTTCTAGCTTTAAATATGTGGCGTTACTTGTATCCTTTCGTTTTTGCCTTTATCCTATCATGGACGTTACAACCATTTATTCACATTTTAGAAAAGCGAATGCAGTTACCAAGAGCTGCTTCCGTCTTTCTCCTGCTTATTTCCGCTGCAACTTTTGTGGTCGGTCTTATTACCATTGTTGTTGCAGAAGTTATTAAACATATTCAACACTTAACCTCAGGTGGAGCAAAGCAATACTTTCACATCATTAACACCCTTCACGATCAGCTGATACAAATGATCCAGCCGCCGCTGAATTACATCGATCGTTGGTTTGGAATGATCGGTACTTCCTGGCAACAGTCGATTTATCAATCGGCAGACATGATCCGTGAAAAATTAAGCACTGCCGGAATGGAAGCAATGAATACCATACTTCAATTCCTAACCGGCGGATTAACTGGAATACCTGAATTCGCTATGACTTTAATCGTAGGAATCCTTTCTACCTTTTTCTTAAGTAAAGACTGGGAAAAGATTCATTCCTTTCTTACAAGAAAAACGAACAAATCCCTGCAACATCATATTTCTGCTATTTTTTCAGACTTCAGAAAAACAGTAGCCAGCCTGATTAGAGCACAAATCATCTTGATGAGCATATCGGTAGTAATGATTTATGTCGGGCTTGTTGTGTTAAAGGTCCCTAATGCCCTAACAATTGCTCTAATTTCAGGGGCTGTAGATTTTATACCTTATATAGGTACAGGGATTATTTTCATACCGTGGATGATCTATCAGTTTGTAAACGGTCAGTTTGATATGACGATTGGATTAGCTATTCTCTATATGATCATCATTATTACAAGGCAATTGTTGGAACCTAAAATTTTAGCTTCACATTTTGGTATTCATCCTCTTATCCTGCTAATTGGATTATTCGCAGGCTTCCAATTATGGGGATGTATGCGGTTATAATCAGTCCAATCGTTATTGCCTTTATCAAAACACTCCACACGACTGGTGTTACTATACAAGCCTGGAAATTTATTAAAGATGGTCAATAAAAGGCTGTTCTCCATGTACTTAAAGGACAGTCTTTACGCTTACCTGCGATAAATGGTAATTGTGTTACGATCCATCATTTTCATTATAATTTTACGTAGGAGTGCTTTGATCGGTGGTCTAGTGACCGGCAATAACAAAAGGAAACCAGCCGTATCACTAATAAAACCTGGTGTAAGTAATAACGTACCTCCGACCAAGATACAAGCCCCATCTAATAAAGTCTCTCCCGGTGCATAACCATCTCCCATCGAGGATTGAACTTTGCGAATCGTTTCTAAACCTTGCTGCTTGGCTAACCAAGCTCCTATTACCCCAGTTGTTATTATTAATAGAATAACCCACCACGGTCCAATAATTTGACCAGCCCAGATAAAAAGTGCAATTTCTAATGCTGGTACAATAATAATTAAAAGAAATAACCAGCGGAACATAAGATCGTCCTTTCCATCTCTTTTCTTTTATTATATGACAGTCTCAGAAAGATACCAAAAAAAAGGCAGAGTTTCTAACGACTCCACCCACCATTCTTACAGAACACTCGCATGCCCTTCATAAATATCTCCACGTGTGCTATCGATTGTTATATCTGATCCATCTTTAATCTTAATTAAGGCATCTTCCACACCTACAATAACAGGAATCCCGAGGCTTAACCCTACAACGGCTGCATGTGATGTAAGTCCGCCTTCCTGTGTGATCAGTCCAGCAGCCTTTTCAATAGCTGGCATCATATCACGATCCGTACCTTGTGTGACAAGAATATCGCCATCTTCAACACGATTGATGGCATCTTTTGCATCTTTGGCTATGATGACACGTCCATAAGAACTTTTACGTCCGATACCCTGACCTTTTAGTAACACATCGCCAATTACATGCACCTTCATCAAATTGGTTGTGCCGCTCTCACCAACAGGAACACCAGCTGTAATAACAACACGGTCACCGCGAGAGACAACACCCGATGCTAAACCTCGATCTACAGCTACGTCAAGCATATCATCTGTAGAATAAGCGTGAGGTCCCATAACAGCATATACACCCCATACGAGTGATAATTTGCGGTTGACGCGTTCACTTGAAGTAATGGCCACAATTGGGGCGAAAGGGCGATACTTGGAAATCATTCGTGCCGTATGACCACTTTCCGTCGGTGTAACCACTGCATTTACTGCAAGGTTAATCGCTGTATGTGTAACTGATTGACTGATTGCGTCAGTAATGGTCATATCGCTGTGTCTTGAGCGCTCGTTTAAGATCGCTTTATAATTTAATCCTGTTTCAGTTTTCTCTGCAATGTTATGCATGGTTTGAACTGCCTCTACAGGATAATCACCAGCAGCCGTTTCTCCTGAAAGCATGATCGCATCTGTACCGTCAAAAATCGCATTCGCAACATCTGAGGCCTCCGCCCGTGTTGGACGAGGGTTACGCTGCATGGAATCCAGCATTTGAGTTGCAGTAATAACCGGCTTGCCTGCTTTATTACATTTGCGAATCAGCTCCTTTTGCACGAGAGGAACATCCTCAGCAGGAATTTCTACACCAAGGTCTCCGCGAGCAACCATGACTCCGTCACTAACCTCAAGAATCTCATCGATGTTATCGACACCTTCCTGGTTTTCAATCTTTGGAATGATTTGAATATGTGTCGCATCATGTTTTTCTAGCAGTTCTCTAATTTCAAGAACATCTGAGGCCCGACGTACGAAAGATGCGGCAATAAAATCGACATCCTGCTCGATTCCAAATTCAATATCCTTCGCATCCTTTTCTGTAATACCTGGGAGGTTAACGCTGACATTCGGAACGTTAACGCCCTTTTTGTTTTTTAACAGTCCATTATTTAGCACGGTCGTTTTAATTTCACTTTTTTCTTGCAAAATCTCTTCAACTAAAAGTTCGACAAGCCCATCATCAAGAAGTATTTTTGAACCTGGATGGACATCGTTAATTAAACCTGGGTAGGTAACAGAAAAACGTTCAGCATCGCCTTCGATCTCTTCCATAGTCACATAGACCGTAGCACCTTTTTCTAAATACGCCTCACCGTCTTTAAGTGAGCCCGTACGAATTTCAGGTCCTTTCGTATCTAATAGAATTGCTACTGTTTTATCCGTTGACGCAGCAGCCTGACGAATATTCTTAATTCTTGCACCATGCTCTTCAAAATCACCGTGTGAGAAATTTAAACGGGTGACGTTCATTCCCGCTTCAATAAGATTTGTCAGCATTTCAGTGGACTCAGATGCTGGTCCAATTGTACTTACTATCTTTGTTTTTCTAATCATCTTATTTCCTCCTCAAAGCTTCTCTGTACGTAAGTTTTAAATTGATAACTCATTTGATAGATGATATAGGTTAAGGTCAACAGAATGCTTCGTATTAAGTATTTCTACAATATCATGGTCCACCAATTCATTTTTTTCAATTCCGACCATCCGTCCTGCTTTACCAGCTATCAATAAGTCCACCGCATAGGAACCTAATCGACTGGCCAGCACCCGATCAGACGCTGAAGGTGAACCGCCGCGCTGTGTATGGCCTAGCACCGTAACACGTGTTTCCAAGTCTGTCGCCTCTTTGATTTTTTTACCGTAGTCAAACCCGCTTCCCATACCTTCTGCCAAAATAATGATACTATGCTTCTTACCACGCTCGTGTCCACGCTTAAGACGATCAATAACTTCACCAAAGTCATCCTTGACTTCAGGTATGAGAATACTCTCTGCACCATCAGCTAAGCCTGCCCAAAGAGCAAGATCACCGGCATCACGTCCCATAACCTCAATCACATACGTTCGTTCATGTGAAGTAGCGGTGTCACGAATCTTATCGATTGCATCGATAATTGTATTTAAAGCTGTGTCGAATCCAATAGTAAAGTCGGTACCTGGAATGTCATTATCGATCGTTCCGGGTACACCAATACAAGGGTAGCCTTTTTCAGTAAGTTTCTTAGCTCCCATAAATGTCCCATCTCCACCGATTGCAATTAGGCCTTCAATGCCGTGCTTTTGCAACTGTTTAATTCCTTTTTGCTGACCCTCTTCCGTTTTAAATTCTTCACAACGGGCTGAATAAAGCTTCGTCCCTCCACGCTGAATGATATCTCCAACTGAACCTAACTCCATTTTCTCGATCGTCCCGTCAAGCAGCCCTTGGTATCCGTGTTGAATTCCATACACCTCAACCCCATTGAAGATAGCCTTTCGAACTACTGCACGAATAGCGGCGTTCATGCCCGGGGCGTCGCCTCCGCTCGTCAATACGCCAATTTTCTTCATCCTGATCACCTCAAAAATATAATTATTAAACTGTCTCCTCATTCAAGTTGAATGTCTCCCCTTATTTATACACAGATAATTAAGGGAAATACAGTATGTCACGAGAATGACAGCGTTACCATCCTGTAAAGATGACAAAAGTCGCACTTGGATGTTGTGCGACTCCCCTCAGGTTATTACGTTTCAATTTTTACGATACCATTATATATCAAGATATGTGTAATCACCAATTTTTTTATATTTATTAAAACGCTCTTCCAATAAATCTTCCTGTTTTTTTTGCTTAAGATCTGCTAACGAGGTTCTTAACAGTTGTTTTATCTCTTTAGCTTGTCTCTCAATATCACGGTGTGCGCCCCCGCGTATTTCTGGAATCACTTCATCGACAACTTGGAGGGATTTTAAATCCTGCGCAGTAATCTTCATTGTTTCAGCAGCTTGCTGGGCAAGATTCGAGTCCTTCCATAGTAACGCGGCTGCACCTTCAGGGGATATGACCGAATAGGTAGAGTTTTCCAACATAAAGATGCGATCAGCAATTCCAAGACCTAACGCTCCACCACTTCCCCCTTCCCCGATGACCACGCAAAGGATAGGAACAGTCAATCCCGACATTTCCAATAGGTTCCTGGCGATCGCTTCACTCTGACCACGTTCCTCTGCCGCACGACCAGGATAAGCACCCTTTGTATCAATAAATGTAATAATCGGGCGATGAAATTTTTCAGCCTGCTTCATTAAACGTAAAGCTTTCCGATACCCTTCTGGATGGGGCATCCCAAAGTTGCGTCTAATATTTTCTTTCGTATCTTTTCCACGTTGGTGGCCAATCACCGTTATAGGACGATCATCTAATTTAGCGATACCTGAGACGATGGCTTCATCATCTCCGTACAATCGATCGCCATGGAGTTCTAGAAAACCTGTAAATATATGATCAATGTAATCAAGGGTAGTCGGCCGCTCAGGGTGTCTGGCCATCTGTACGCGATCCCATGGTTTCATGCGATCATATACATCTTTCTCAAGCTTTTCTAATCGATTTTCTAGCGTGACAATTTCTTCACTCAGATCCATTTCGCTTTCTTCGGTTAGCCGTTTTAATTCTGCAATTTTTTCCCGTAGTTCGATAACGGGCTTTTCAAATTCTAATACATGCTTCATACAGTGTCGCCTCCCGTCTGATGAAGGTCAAGTATCGTAGTCAATGTATCTTTCATGTCATGACGATGGACGACACGATCCAACTGACCATGCTCGAGCAAAAATTCTGCTGTTTGGAAATCATCAGGTAGTTTTTCCCGTATCGTTTGTTCAATAATTCTTCGACCAGCAAAACCAATCAATGCCCCAGGCTCTGCAAAGTTATAATCCCCTAGAGAAGCAAAACTTGCCGACACCCCTCCAGTTGTCGGATGTGTCATCACAGAAATAAACAACCCACCTTGTTGATGGAGACGTTGTAAGGCAATTGATGTTTTTCCCATTTGCATTAAGCTGAGCACACCTTCTTGCATACGTGCCCCGCCGGAAGCTGTAAAAATAAGAAAAGGGATCTTCTCTTTCCTAGCCTGTTCGATCGCATTGGTGATTTTCTCACCAACAACAGAACCCATGCTTCCCATACGAAAGCGGGAATCCATTACAGCAACTGCTGTGTTCAGACCATTAAGACTGGCTTTTCCAGTAACTACAGCTTCATTCAGATCAGATTTCTTTCGATCCTTCTCTAGCTTTTCTTCATAATCTGGAAAATTCAATGGGTTGTTCGAAATCATATATTTGTCCCATTCTTCAAAGGATTGCTCATCAAATAAATGCTCTATTCTTTCAAAAGCATTTATTTGATGATGGTGATCACAATGAGGACAGACATTGATGTTTCTTATTAATTCTTTTCTATAAAAGATCTTTTGACAACTTGGACACTTTTGCATCAGACCTTCAGGTACATCCTGCTTTGCTTCCTGACTAGGAATGGACGCATACCTTTTCTTCTTGCTGAAAAAATCTCTAAGCAAGGTGATTCCTCCTTTATAAGAAAAGCGCAAGCGCTTTGATAGAGCAGAGCGGTATCATTTACACGCTATATCTCCGCAGAGGCGATGGCTAGTCTTGTGTATCTAGACTGCTTGCGTTAGACACCAAAGCGCAAAGTTTATTACTTGCTTGCTTATTTTACACTTTCTATTGTTACTATACATTAAAGCAGCAAGATAATGTCGCTGAATATGTCGATATGTTTTCGACAAGGATTATTCAAAGTCAAATAAAGCTAATAGTTGCTCAGGAGAGCCGTTTCCGACGATTGCTTCCATCTGTTTATACCAGTCGTCCTGATAAGTGATGTCGTGGGCCGTATGTGTAAACCCTACGATAAACTGCCACATCGATAAAAGGAGCGGATGATTACATTGTTCAAACAAATAACAAAATAGGCGCTGATGCCTATCACAAGAATGCTCTCCCTGTAATATTTCCGACATACAGGCCAATTGATCGTTTGATAACCGTCCAACAGATAGAAGCAGTACTTCTTTTTCCAACATCTGCTTCGCCGTTAACAACTCTTCTCGAGTCCTCGACTCATTTAATAAGAATTTTGATAATAACTCTACCATATGATAAGGGCGATATGCTCTCATAAAGGTCCCTTCCCCGCGCCGGGTTTCAATCAACCCTAACAATTCCATCGCTCGTAACGCTTCACGAATGGAGGATCTTCCTACCTTAAGGCGTTCGCTCAACTCTCGTTCAGAAGGTAGTTTATCACCCGGAGTCAACTTATTCGCCTCAATATAGAACTTGATTTGCTCCAAAACCCCTTCATACACTTTTTCATTCAAAGATCGGGACACGAGTCAAGCACCCTCCTTCACACGCAAGTATATGTAAGAAGAAAAGCCTTATAGAGATTGTCCAAAAAGTCTCTGAATAAATGAAGGGGGATCTATTGGCTAGTTTGTTTTTCCGCTACTCACGTATCCCATTAAGCATACGTTCTTTTGCTCAAAACAAAACGCCTCACACCTTCAAGTTCGGTAACTTTTGAACACACACTAACAGGCTTTTCTCGTGAAATCATGATCCATCTTCATCAATGAGGGTAAGTTGTCTTGTTTTTTCCGCTACTTCTTCTGGATCAACGTGATGTCTGGCAACACCTGATTCCATAGCAGCTCGAGCCACACTAGCTGCCACTGCTGGTGCTACTCTTGGGTCAAAGGGAGCAGGGATAACATAATCCTCATTAAGTTCCTCATCACTTACTAGTGAGGCAATCGCTTCAACTGCAGCAATCTTCATTTTTTCATTAATTCGTGTAGCGCGAACGTCAAGTGCTCCTCGAAAAATCCCTGGAAAGGCTAACACATTATTCACCTGGTTTGGAAAATCAGAACGACCTGTTCCTATTACACGTGCACCTGATTCTTTTGCATCCTCCGGCATAATCTCCGGCTCAGGGTTTGCCATCGCAAAAATAATGGAGTCTTCATTCATTTTAGAAACCATTTCTTTTGAGAGCAATCCACCAACTGAAACGCCAATAAATACATCAGCGCCTTCCATGATTTCTTCTAAGCTGCCGCTCACTTTATCTTTATTCGTTATTTTTGCCACTTCATCTTTTACGTCATTCATACCATTTGGGCGGCCTTCATAAATCGCACCTTTGGAATCACACATAATAATGTCGCGTACTCCGAAATGATAAAGAAGCTTAATGATCGCAATGCCGGCGGCTCCCGCACCATTAGCCACCACTTTAATGTCAGAGAAGGATTTTCCTGTAATTTTCAACGAATTAACCAACCCAGCCACAGTTACAATTGCTGTTCCATGCTGGTCATCATGAAAGATAGGGATATTCGTTTCTTTTTTTAACCGTTCTTCAATAATAAAACAGTTAGGTGCTGCAATATCTTCTAAGTTTACACCACCAAAAGTGGGCTCCATTAGTTTAACTGTTTGTACAATCTGGTCTACATCTCCTGTGTTTAAGCAAATAGGGAACGCGTCTACCCCGGCAAAGCTTTTAAATAAAGCAGCTTTACCTTCCATCACTGGAAGGGATGCCTCTGGTCCGATATTGCCTAAACCTAGTACTGCCGAGCCATCACTTACAACAGCAACCATGTTTCCTTTCATCGTATAATCATATACTGACTCTTTATGATCATAAATTTCTTTACAAGGTTCAGCAACCCCTGGTGAATACGCAAGACTTAAATCCCTCGCGTTCCTAATAGGGATCTTTGAGTTAGTTTCTAATTTACCTTTGTTAGCTCGGTGAATATGCAATGCTTCATCACGTAAGTTTGACACGAGTACACGCTCCTTTAAAACAGATAGAATTAAGCCGAATATGGTGGTCTGACCACTATTAACCTCTCCATTATAACAGATGGATTTACGCTGTAAAGAATATAAACAAAAGCAGAAGCACCTTTAAAAGGCACAATTAAGGAAGTAAAATTGGTAAAAAAGGTCGGGACAACATGAACGGCCTTATGTCCTTCGTAGGAAAACGAACGGCTAGCTTTTCCTTGCTTAGCCAGCCGTACAGATTATCTTAAAGCCACTGAGGAAGTCCCGAAAAATTCATATAATTTACGCAGGCATTCTTCAGATACGTTTAGTGAATACGATTCTCCAAGCTGATACGTTTTGCGATCATCAGAACGAAAAAGTAGTACAGCGGTGTTACCTGGGAAATAGCTAGATAGTTTGTTTAACCTGGCTAATGCTTTACTTTCATCAGATATCGTCGTCTTGATAAACAATCTTTGACTTGGTTTATTCTCATACCCTTGTTCATCAAAGTGCGATATAGTAGTGATAACCCATTGTTTCCGGCCATTTCTCTCTTCAACCTTACCTTCAATGATCGCTAACATTTGACTATCGATCCATAATCTAGCACCTCGATATACATCTGGAAAAAGCACAGCATCTACTTCCGCTGTTTCGTCGCTAATTGTAAGAAACGACATCGGGTCCCCGCGCTTCGTCCTGATCTCCTTTATTTGCTCAATGACAACAGCAGCTTTAACTGATTTCGGCTGTTGTTGACGGATCGCGTCGTTTAATGTGATGAACTTTTTTTGGATAAGCTGAGGGCGATGAACCTCAAGCGGATGCTCGGATAAATAGGTACCTAATACTTCCTTTTCCATAGTGAGCTGTTGCAAAATAGGAAGCGGCTCGATGGAAACCTCCTTCCCTCCCATGTCTAAGTCTGAGCTAAACAATCCAGGCTGATCCTGAAATTCTTTAAACAATTCACCTTGTTCCATGGCCTGGTCGATGCTTGCAAGCAAACTGGCACGATTTTGCTGCAACTCATCAAAAGCGCCTGCCATGATTAGTGATTCAATAACAGACCTGGACACTTCCTTACTCGGAACTCTCAAACAAAAATCATTTAAATGTTTAAATAATCCCTCTTTTCTAGCTTCTATAATAGCTTGGGCTGCCTGAAAGCCTACCCCTTTTATAGAAAGAAAACCTAGCCTTATTGATCCATGCTCGTCTCTTGCATAGGAATGGCTGTGGTTTATCGAAGGTTCCTTTAATTTAGCACTTAAGTCCTTGGCTTCTCGCAAATGTGTGGAGAGTTTATCGCGATCACCGATGGTTGAGTTAATGAGCTCAGCTAGGAAATACGAAGGATAATGAGCCTTCAAGTAGGCAAGTTGATAGGAAATCACACTATAAGCAACCGCATGACTTCTATTAAAACCGTAACTTGCGAACTTCACAATCCAATCAAACAGTTCGCTTGCGACATTTTCAAGATAACCAATAGCTATTGAACTTGTAACAAATTGCTGTCTTTGCTGAACTAACAACTCACGCTGCTTCTTACTTACCGCGCGACGCAATAAGTCTGCTTCTCCAAGAGAGTACCCGGCCAATTTCTGGGCCACTTGCATGATCTGCTCCTGGTAAACGAGAACCCCAAATGTGGATTGTAAAATCGGCTGTAAATCCTCATGCGGATAGTCAATATCCTCTACCCCATGCTTCCTATTTATATAAACAGGAATATATTCCATTGGTCCAGGACGATACAGGGCGTTTACTGCAACAACATCTTCGAAATGAGTCGGCCTTAGACGCTGTAGGACACCTTTCATACCCTGAGATTCTAACTGAAAAACTCCATTTGTCCTTCCTTGTTTTAATAATTCAAAGGTGGACTCATCATCCAAAGGAATCGTCTCAATTGAAAAATTCCGATTTCTATAATTTTGTATTTTCTTCTCAATTCTTCTCATCATTGAAAGGTTCCTAAGACCAAGGAAATCCATTTTTAACAACCCGACAGATTCTATGTCACCCATGGCCATTTGGGTAAGATACACGTTATTCTGCCCTTGCATAAGAGCTGTGTGACGGACGAGTGGTTCTTCACTTATAACAACCCCTGCAGCATGTGTCGACATATGTCTCGGCAATCCTTCTAGTTGGGTCGCCATCTGAAAAACTTTTTGTAAATGGGGAGAAGAACGAACATATTCTTTCAAAGGTTCCGACTTTTGAACCTGCTGCTTTAATGTATTTGAAGATCCGCCTTTAATATACTTGAGGATAAAGGCTGCATCACTGTGATCAACGCTCATGGTTTTAAATAATTCCCTTAAGACACTTCTTGAGGCAAAAGTACCGAACGTACAAATTTGAGCAACATGCTGGCTCCCATATTTATTGGCCACATAACCAATGACTTCATCACGCCTGTCATCAGGAAAGTCAATATCGATATCAGGCATAGTGATTCGTTCAGGATTTAAAAACCGCTCAAAGAATAGCTTGTAATGAAGTGGATCGACTTGGGTGATGCCTAACAAATAACTGACGATCGATCCTGCTGCTGAACCGCGTCCAGGTCCTGCTTCCATCCCTGCCTTCTTTGCATAATCAATAAAATCCCATACGATCAAAAAGTAATCACTGAATTGCATCGACATAATAACATCAAGTTCATGATTCAACCTTGCTTTTGCTTCCTCTTTGTTCTTGCTATATTTTGAATCTAACTCCTGTTCACAAAGAGAGCGCAAGTATTCATCAGATGTTCGCCCGACCGGAACAGGGAAGGCGGGAATAAGCTGTTGATCAAAGTCTAGTTGCACATCGCAGGATTGGACGATTCTTTGGTTCGTTTCGAGAACTTCAGGCCACCACTCCGTATAATAGTCTTCCACTTCTCCTGGTGCCTTTAAATATTCATGGCTTCCCCTATGTGCATCAAGAGCGTATTTTTCACCATTGTCAATGGCGCGCAAACAATAGTAAGCATCCGAACCCGAGGGTTCAAGATAACGCACTTCATTCATTGCTGTCACGGGTATTCCTTTAAGACTTGACCATTCTTTCAATGGTTGATGAAGCTGCCGTTCTACACGAACACCGTAATCTTTTACACCTAAGTTTAAATCATTAAAATATGTGTGCCACTCCGAAAGATCTTCTTCCACACGGTCAACCATTCCATTTATAATAGATTGACCCCAGGAAGTATCTGATACGGTAATTACGGCCGCAAGGTTATCTGTTCGTTTTGGTAAATCAGAGAGGGAAAGCTGGTCTTGAGTGGTTTGCTTCATCGTGCTTATCGAGAGCAGTTTCTGGTACCCTGCTGAATTTTTAGCAAGCAGTACAATAGGAAATGTCTCCCCCTTATACTCGAGATGGACTCTCATACCGAGTAAAGGTTTTATCCCCTCCTCTACACAAGTTTTGTAAAAGGTAACTGCCCCACTCATCACATTATCATCCGTTAGTGCAAGAGCAGTGAAGCCAAGTTCTTTAGCTTTTCTTACAAGGGATGGGATCTGGATTGTACTGTTCATTAAGCTATATCCACTATGTACATGTAAGTGTGTAAATGACATCTGTGCCACCTCTTTCCTATCTATATTATATGTAAGATCCTCTATGTAAGAAAGCATCCTGCATATTTCGCTACTATAAAGAATAATTTGAGTAATAAAGAAAGACAACCTTCTATAAGAAAGAGGGACATAATGGAAGAGAGACTTATAGTATCCATGATCCAATGCTTCTTTATTGCTTTTGGTGTCATAGTGGGCGGAACATTAATTGGCAGTATCGGCAGCTTCCTTACAGGGGAAGCACCGCTTACTTCCATGTTCAGAATTGCTAAAGGGTTACGTATTTGGGCGATTGTCGCCGCTATAGGAGGAACATTTGATGCCATTAGCAATTTTGAAAAAGGAATATATGACGGATCTACATTTGATTTATTTAAACAGGTGATGATTATTGTTTCAGCTATGGGAGGTGTGCAGGCCGCTCTTCTTTTATTCGAATTTCTGCTTGGTGAGGAGGTCACGTAATGTACATCCCCCTCAATTAAGAAATAAGGAATGGAGACGATTTTTCGCCGGCATGTTCTTTGGGATGATTTGTGGATATTTAATTTTTATTTTTATAAATGGAGAATTACAAGAACAAATTACGGAAGAAAACATCAAACTTTCTAATAAGCTTAATGAAATAGAAGGAAAATATGAAGGGCTACTTAACGCTGAAAAAGAAGAAGATGAAGAACGAACGGAAGGATTAACTGTACAAGAGGTCATTGTAGAATTCCTAAATACTAAAGAGCTTGAGGTTGATAAGCTCACGCAACATGAACTTTCATCAATGGTGAAAGATCAACTTACTTCTGTAACCGGTAGAGATATCGATGAAGCTGCAAAGCAAACGCAGTTAATGATCTCCGCCATTGAAAATAAAACCTTTGTTGTTGACGATTTTACGTATCAATTAACCGTAAAGCAACTGATTATAGCCAATAAGCTTAGAATCCGCTTATCGATCTCCATAGAACGATAAATGAGGCAACAGGTTCTGTTTTTAAAACCTGTTGCTCTTATTTATTTACCGAAGGCTTGGCATGCTTCCTTTAGTTCTTTGGCAATGTCTTCTGTCTCATCCCATGAATAGGCGGACGCCCCCGCCGCCATTGGGTGGCCTCCCCCATTGTGATTGGCAGCAATCTTATTAACAACAGGTCCCCTTGAACGAAGGCGCACTCGAATTACATCTTCCTCTTCCACAAAAAACGCCCAAGCTAAGATTCCTTCTATGTCTCCAAGTAAACCGACAAGTGCACTAGTTTCTGTAGTTGTTACGTTATATTCTTCAAGAATTTCCTTAGGCAGCCGAACTGTGCTATATCCCGCTTCATTTACGGTGAAATTTTGCAGGACATACCCTTTTAATTTAGCCACATTTATTGATGTCTTGTACATATTTTTATAAAGCTCGGGTCGATCAAATGAATAGCCCACAAGCTCGGCCGCCGAGGTTAATGTATCATGTGTTGTACTTGGAAACAGAAATCGGCCTGTATCCCCAACGATTCCGGCATAAACTAATTTCGCTGCCCGTGTATTAAAGTCAAACCCTAAGTCAGAGGCATCCTTAAAAAGAGTGTAAATCATTTCACAAGTAGAGCTTGCTTCGGTGTTCACCCAGCTGATATCCCCATAATCATCCACCACCGGATGGTGATCAATTTTAATCAGCCTATCTCCTTTGCCGTATCTCTGGTCATCAATACGCGCCTGGTTTGCCGTATCGCAAACAATCACAAGGGCCCCTTGATAATCTTCATCTGAAACTTGATCCATTTTTGTTAAGAATTCTAAGGAAGGTTCACCCTCCCCTGTTATCAATACTTTTTTAGCTGGAAAACTATGCTTGATCATTTCAGCTAAGCCAGCCTGTGACCCAAAAGCATCGGGGTCTGGCCGAACGTGACGATGTATGATAATGGTTTCATAGTCTACGATCGCTTCTGCAATTTTTATCGTTAGCATTATTTCAATCCTTTCTCCCTATTGTTCCTTTCCTTATTAAAACACAAAATTGACTTTAACAGGTAGCAAAATCGAAGGAAACAAGCTACAATGGGTAGGGTAAAAACTTATCTTCAGGAGTCGATCAGCTTGATTATTTTCCCAACTATTATACTTATCGCTTTTTTCCTTTATATTTACTATAAAGTCATGCTTGTTAAATCACGTGATCCACTACAGCAGGCCTATATGAATAGCAAGGCGAAAATTTGCTTAGGAACCTTTGTATTTTTCTTCGGGATTAACCAATACCTTTTTTATGAAACACGTTTGTCTTTATTCATCGGCATCATTTTTCTTATATTAGGTATATTTCAATTCCGTCTTGGTATCAAATCAAGCCGCCATTACCGTAATGAATATAGCAAACATCGTGCCTGACCTATTTTTTGAGAATACCACAAATATAATTATATAAAAGAGGATGTTCAAAAAGTCACCGAATGATAAACGACGAATTTCTTCGTTGCTCGTTTTTTCCGGTCCTCACGTAGGAAAGGCATACGCTGTGGTCCTCAAAACGTTCGCTCCTCGAACTTCTTGAGGCGCATAGGGCGTGCTCGTGTCGACTTTGTCACAGGAGGTAACGATCTTTGTCGACGTTCTCATTCGTCAACTTTTTGAAACACACACTAAAAGCTGTCTCAAAGGTCGCAGCAGGTGACCTTCGAGACAGCTTTTCTTGTTTAATTACCTATCAATGAGCTGGGCCATTAACAAGGCTTTTCCCACAATTGAGTTTTGGTGATGAACTTCCACATCTACCTTTGCAAATTTTCTCCCTACTTCTAGAATCTGAGGTTTAATTTCTATTTCACTTTCTAATTGAACCGGCTTAATGAAGAAAACAGAGATATTTTCTACGACTAAATCTCCTTTTTTATGCTTGCTTAACAGACGACTCGTTGATTCTGTTATGAGTGACGTGAATACACCATAAGACATCGTACCAAGCTGGTTCGTCATTTGTGGAGTTACTTTTGTCTTTAAAACATACTCACCGGCTTGCGCCTCTCCTAACTCTAGTTGGCTTGTTATAAGATCATCAATCGTTTCCCCGACTTGAGGCTGCCGCTGGATTTGCTGTAATGCCTTTAACACATCCTGTCTTGAGATAATTCCTTGCAGCTTCTGTGATGGATCTACCACAGGCATAAGCTCAATCCCTTCCCACACCATCATGTGAGCAGCATTTGCTAACGATGTATTCGTCTGAACAATCATCGGATTTTTCGTCATTACTTTATCGATTTTGATCTGCTTATCCTTGCCAATAACATCTTTAGATGTCACCATTCCTACGACGCGATTCTTTTTATCAACGACAGGGTACCGGCTGTGAAGCGTTTCTTCATTCAACTGATGCCAATTCTGAACATAGTCATTCGTTGTTAGAAATTTGGATTCATCAAATGGCGTGTAAATATCATTAACTAACACGATTTCCTTTTTAATAAGTTGATCATAAATAGCTCGGTTAATCATAGCAGCTACTGTAAAAGTATCATAACTTGTTGAAATAACAGGCAATTTCTTTTCATCAGCAAGTCGTTTCACGGACTCTCCTGTATCAAAGCCACCTGTAATAAGTACAGCAGCCCCTTCATTAACGGCAAGTTCATGTGCATTTGTCCGATTTCCAACAATGAGCAGTGAACCTGCTTCAGTGTAGCGCATCATCGCATCCAACTTCATCGCACCGATTACGAATTTGTTAAGTGTCTTATATAGACCTTCTCTTCCCCCAGAACCTGTCCATCAACGATATTAATAATTTCAGCAAAAGTTAACCTTTCAATATTTTCTTTCTTCTTTTTCTCTATTCGTATCGTACCTACCCGTTCAATTGTGCTGACAAGGTCTTGATTCTCCGCTTCCTTAATGGCACGATAGGCCGTCCCTTCACTTACATTTAATACTTTTGCGATTCCTCTGACTGAAATTTTACTTCCCACAGATAAGGAATCAATATGATCCAGAATTTGTTCATGTTTGGTAGTCATTTCCTCACCAAGCTTTCTAACTGTACTAGTATATTGATCGTTAATTGTTATTATACAAGTGATACAGTTCCACCGCAATTTTATAAGAAAAGCGGAAAGGGGCGTTTAGACCTGAAACGCATAAGCAGAGCACTGCAGTGAAGTGATCTTTCTTCACGGAAGTGAACTGCTTATGTCGCGAAGGTCTGCGCCTTACAGCTAGACAATAGGAAAGCGAAGGCGTCTTGGTCATGTATGAGAGGATGTTCGGTTAACTTCGGCACGTCCTGTGCCAACACCGAACGACCCCACGTCCTGTGGGGCCTCGACAAGCATAAGCAGAGCGGCGAAGTGGGATGATCTTCCCCCACGGAGCCGAACTGCTTATATCGCGAAGATCTGCCCCTCGCAGCTAGACAGTAGAAAAGCGGAGGTGCCCTGATAGACACGACTAGCATAAGCGGGGCGATTTCGACCCGCTTATGTCTCGAGGGTCTGGGCGCCGAAGCTAAACATAAAAAACCCACGAGAGCCTCGTGGGTTTTTCTGCTATTTATAAGGTGATTGATTCCCCTGGTTTTAAGGCTTTCCCTTTACCAGGTTTTACTTTTGCAGCGAAATCTTCACCATCTTGATTAATCAAGTCGAATGTGTTGTAGTGAATCGGAACCACCTGTTTTGCTTTTATCCACTCAGCAGCAGTCAGGGCATCTTCTGGCCCCATCGTAAAGTTATCTCCAATAGGGAGGAAAGCTAAATCAATGTCATTCCGTTCTCCGATCATTTTTAAGTCAGTGAATAGTCCCGTATCTCCAGCATGATAAATTGTTTTTCCGTCAATGGTTAATAAAATTCCTGTAGGCATCCCTGTGTAAATAATCGATCCATCCTCTTCTGTATAAGAGGAACCATGGAAGGCTTGAGTGAATTTCACCTCACCAAAATCGAAAGTATGACTGCCACCAATATACATTGGATGTGCATTAAGATCTTTACTTCCCAAGTAGGCAGCCAATTCGAACGGTGCTACTATTTGTGCGTCGTTACGTTTGGCAATTTCGAATGTATCCCCAACGTGATCATTATGACCGTGCGTGAGTAAGATGACATCAGCTTTCACGTCATCCGCGTTTAAGTCAGTATTCCCGTTCTCTGAAATGTAGGGATCAAACAAAATTGTTTTTCCGTTCGCTTCTACTTTTACAACAGAATGTCCATGATAAGATACTTTCACACTTACACTCCTCTTCGATATTTTGACCCGTACCATTCATCAATAGTGTTGCCAGGCTTGCTCATACTTCTGAATTAAATTAGGATCAATTAATGTATTTGGTTCTAACGTGACGGTCTCACCGTCCCTATTTACTATTTCCCTATCTTCATCTTTTCCAAACACGGTCATAGATTTCAGTAACTCGTCGGTAAGAAATTCGGTTTTCTGTTTTATATCTAAACTGCCTACATCGATAGGTTCACGGCTTGCCATAACAAATCCCCAGTTTCCGAAGCTTGGAATATCAACATGGAAATTCTCAATGGAAAGGCCTGTTGACGCTATCGTCTCACTGATTGTCCAATACACTTCTGTTGCAAAAACAGGACTTGTCGATTGGACCATGGCTGCCCCACCTGGCGCTAGATGGTTTCTCACGAGTGAATAAAATTCTTTTGTATATAATTTATTTAAACTCTCATTATTCGGGTCTGGCAAATCAATAATAATGACATCATAAAACTGTTCCGCGTTTTCAAGAAACTGAAAGGCATCCTTATTATAAACGGTTACCCTATCATCCATAAGTGAGCCATCGTTTAACTGAAGTAAATGATAATTCGTGTTTGCTAAATGTGTAACAGCAGGATCAAGATCAACGAGCGTAATCTCTTCTACATCGGAATAACCTAATAATTCTTTAGCTGCCAAACCATCTCCACCCCTAGAACGAGAACTTCCTCATGACTTTCTGCCTGTGCCATCGGGGGATGCACAAGCGTTTCATGATAACGATGTTCATCAGAAGAACTAAATTGGAGCGACCCATTCAAGTAAAGCCGGGTATCCCCTTGCTCTTTCGTTAATACAATCCGTTGATAAGCACTCTCCTCCATGTAGATAACGGGATCTTTATAAAGCTTTTGTTCAAAAGAAAACGCCATCTCTTCGCCGAAAAAAAGCCCGCCAACTAACAGCACACCAATCACACCTGCAGCTGTCCCATGTAATGCTATATTTTTAATTTCTGAACGAAACAAGTAGAGTATCACAACGGCTACAGCTAAATTAATACAGGCAACGAAAAAAGCACTTTTGACCATACCCATTTGTGGACGCAAGTAAAAGGCGAACAGTAAGCCGCCAATTAAGCCGCCCGCATAATCTGAAAACAGCACCCTCGCCGTGCTCCTGCTTAACTTCACACCAATTTCATTTGCTTTTCTTATTAAAATCGGTAGTTCAACCCCTGTCAGGGCACCAATTGTAAAAGTTACTAAATATAAGAATAGGGCATCAGACCCCCCTGGAGCAAAAGCCGTCATACCAAACATCAAGAAACTTGAGAATCCACCGATTAAGGCGACCATAAATTCGATCCACACAAATGTTAAGATCAACTTTTTCATCACTTTTTCACTGATACTTGCTCCAATTCCCATACCTGTTAAAAACAAACTAATTGTCAGCGTATACTGTTTCACACCATCACCAAGTATGTACGAGCCTAATGCCCCAAAGAGCACCTCGAAAATAATCCCACAAATCGAGACAATCCCAGATGCCCAATAAATCAGTCGACTTTTCTTAACGGCTTGTTCATTCATTGCCTTCACCCCTACATCGTACATCCTAACTGTTCACGGCTTTCCTCGAACAAAAGCTCAAGCGCCCCGGTAGACACGACAGAGGAAGTTCGGCTAAAACCGAAACGTCCTGTTTCAACGCCGAACTCCCCCACGTCCTGTGGGGCAATGTGCCAACGTCGAACTGACCGCGTCCTGCGGGCCCAAGACAAGCGACGCAGTGGAGTGATTCTCCACGGAGGCGATTGACTAGCCTTTAGTATCCTGCGCGCTGGAGCTGGATGTGGTTAACTTCATGTAACCTTATCCACAGTCATTTTTTATAGTTTCCTTAGCTCTAAAAAAGCCACTATGTAGAAGAAACCCATAGTGGCTCAAGCATTCTTTTCAATAACCCGTAGTTTGCTTATGTAATGGAAGCCCCAATGACAAAAGCTAAACCAATAGAAACGCCCATTGAGACAATTCCAACGGCTGTATTATTTTCCTTCAGCTTCGTTTCCACAGAGAATTTCCTCGTGAATAATTCAAATAACAGGTAAGCAACCATTTGTAATATTACACCAAAAGCTCCCCATATTAAGGTATCCCATAATGTGAAGCTGTGATAAATGGCAAACGCTAATACAATACAAATCCCGATAATCTTTCCTGAAACCGACATCGCAACAGCTTGATTCCCACTTCCTATTTCATCCCAGTCCTTATATTGTTTGGTGATCCATTCAAATAAAACTAGACCAATAAGAACGACAACTATACCTAATGCAAAATAACCTATCGTAGCTAAAAATGGCTCCATTTAATTCCCTCCTCTATTTTCCTGCGCCAGGCCCTCCCCCGCGATTAGATGATCCGCGGAATGAACCAGATGAACCTGAATTGAACCCGCCGTACATGCCATAGCCTCCGTAGCAATTTCCTGTTGACTGACAGGTAGACGCCCGTCTTCTTGACCAATCGTTTGAGTCAAGCATTCTGTTTAACAGTGAGTATGCTAACAGTCCTTGGAAGAAGCTAGGTGAATAATTGTTTCTCACAAATTCATCGCTGGATAATTCAATCAAAACCAGTCCCGGCTCCGCATCGCTTTCTTGTAGTATAACAAAGTCATCAGGATAGACGAGGACCTGCTTCCCATCGTTACGTTGACTAACTTCCTCTGGTGCACGATTCGTTTCTAATAATTCAGCGACTTTTGGCAGCGTAAGTTCTTGTGTCATATAAATTTTAGAAATGCCCCGGTCTGTTCTAACCGTATCAAGCAATGGGAATCCTTGCTTGATTAATTCTTCAATGGATGAAGCATCGGAGTTATTAATGTTATTGATAATTTCACTGCGAGAGGGTTCACTAGGCAATTCTCCATATGTATCCTCGGTGTATGTTCCAGTCATCCCTCTGGAACCACCATTATTGCCAAACATGTTAAAACCTATTACAACTGCGATAATAACAACAATTATTACTCCAACATAGTTTCTCAAGGTGTAACCCCTCCTTCCATCAAAAATACTCGTGCCTGACATGGTGTCAGGCACGAATAAGCAAACCACCTCATTATTCTTTATTCATTTTCTTTTTAAGTGCAGCTAATTCATCATCAACGCTGTCTTTTTCATCTAGCGCATCAAATTCATCATCTAAAGAACGATTGGACTTAGAAAGATCCTCACTTGTCTCGGCTTCCGCCTCATGCTGCATTACTTTCTCTTCCATTCTTTCAAACCCTTGGCGAGACTCATCACTTCCTATGCCAGACATTGTACGGTTCATCTTCGTACGCGTTTTCGCAGATTCTGCTCTGGCTTTAAGGGAATCTTTTTTCAACTTCATTTCCTGATATTCTTTTTTCATTTCATCAAGCTTTATACGAAGATTATTTGCATCTTGTTCCGCACGCTCATGAGAGGCCTTGAATTGGTCAGCCTGTGATTGCTGATTATTTTTGTCCTCTAACGCACGACGTGCTAAATCTTCATTCCCCGCCTCCATTGCTTTCTCAGCTTGCTTCATTCGTTTATCACTTAACGCCTGGGCATCATCGTATTTGCGCTTCAACATTTTTTCATTAGCGATTTGTTTAGCAACAGCACTCTCTGCGTCACGAATATCACTTTCCATATCTCTCATGAATTGGTCGAGCAATTTCACCGGATCTTCTGCCTTATCTAACATAGAATTGAGCTCAGCACCGACAACAGTTTTTACGCGGTTAAAAAGTTTAAACATTTAATTTTCCTCCTTATTATTGAGAACCAGCAATAATTTTAAGTTCATAGGCTTCGATATCATATCCGTAACTTACTTCAATCTCACTACCCCAGGATTCTAAGGATAGGTATGTCTCTTCGTCCTCAGAAATATACTCAGCATAACGGGTCGTTCGGCCGTTTATATTCTTGCTCCGACCTTCTCCCGTCACATATGCTTCACCTTCCTCATCCTTATGATAGATGGTATCTTCATATTCAATTTGCTTTAGAAAAGAATCAACCGGTAGCTTTATTGTCTCATATATACCAAGCTCTAGCTCGTCATCCATCTCAGCAGACAGCCATTTTATATTTGTGCCTTCGAGTAGCTGATAGGAAAACCATTCATATGAACCATCACGGTAGGTGATTTTCCCCACCACTTCATAATCCACAAGATCGTAAGTGATGATATCCCCCACTTTAATGTTAAGAGCTGTCCGCTCTTTTACATCAGGTGTTTCTGTCTTTTTATTTGAAAACAATTTCGAAAAAAATCCCAATTGCTCACCTCTCTTCAACTATGACCTTGTACCTGTATGTACGTGAGTATCCCATAGTTGGTTTCACTTTTTTAAAACTTTTTTATTCAAATTTAACAACAACACTATTTTACCCTAGAAATTACAAAGAACACAAAAATAACTATCCATCATTCAAATAACTGCGCGGAAAAAATCACGGAAGTTCCACTATAAGTATGTGTTCAAAAGTTGACGAATGAGAACGTCGACCAAGATCATCACCTTCTGTGCCAAAGTCGACACGGGCACGTTCCTTGTCGCAAGAAGTTCAATGCGCGAAAGTTTTGGGGACCACAGCGTATATCCTCATACGTGAGGACCGGATAAACTGAGCAACGAAGAAATTCGCCGATTTTCATTTTGAACATCCTCTATAAAAAAACAGTAGAACGGTATGTGCCCTACTGTTACTAAACCTATTTTTTTAAAAGCTCACTAGCACTGGCATAGTCAAGACCGTGTGCTTCTGCTACTGCTTGATAAGTTACATAGCCGTCAAGTGTATTAATCCCTTTAAACAGGGCTTCATTGTCCTGGCATGCCTGCTTGCACCCTTTGTTTGCAAGCTGGAGGGCATAGGGAACAGTCACGTTAGTCAAGCCAATTGTTGACGTGCGTGGCACGGCACCAGGCATGTTTGCTACAGCATAATGTAATACCCCGAACTTTTCATACGTTGGATTATCATGTGTCGTAATTCGATCTGTCGTAGCAAAAATTCCGCCCTGGTCAATCGCAACGTCGACAATAACAGAACCTTCTGGCATCGACTTCACCATTTCTTCTGTAACAAGTTTAGGGGCTTTTGCTCCCGGAATAAGAACAGCGCCGACGACTAAGTCGGATTCCTCAAGTGATTCTTGAATGTTTAATGGATTCGACATCAGTGTGTTAATTTCCGATCCAAAAATATCATCAAGTTGACGCAGGCGTTCTGGATTCAAATCGATGATCGTAACATCAGCCCCTAGGCCCATTGCAATTTTAGCAGCATTAGTTCCTACAACACCGCCACCTATAACGGTTACTCTCCCCCGCCTTACGCCAGGAATTCCTCCGAGAAGAATCCCTTTGCCGCCGTGAGATTTCTCTAAAAATTGTGCTCCAATTTGTGAAGCCATTCTCCCCGCCACTTCACTCATTGGTGTAAGTAATGGCAGCGACCCATTTGAAAGTTGTACCGTTTCATAAGCGATCGCAACCACGTTCTGGTCAATTAATGCCTTCGTTAGTTCCGGTTCTGGTGCTAGATGTAAATAAGTAAATAAGATAAGTCCTTTATAAAAGTAATCATACTCTTCAGGAAGCGGCTCCTTTACCTTCATCACCATTTCCTGACTCCATGCTTCCTTTGCTGTGGATACAATTGTTGCTCCTGCTTCTTGATACTGCTCATTTGTAAAGTTTGAGCCGACCCCTGCATTTGTTTCAACAAAAACCTCATGCCCGACATTTTGTAAGGTAATGACTCCAGCAGGTGTCATGGCCACACGGTTCTCATTGTTCTTCACTTCTCTTGGTATACCAATTTTCATAAATACTTAACCTCCCACTTCCATTCGATCAGAACAATCATATCGTTATGTCGAAACCACTATATCGTTATTTTAAACAAGTGAACTAATAGCTATTCTGTAAGCCCTTTCATTGCAACAAATTCTTATTTTTTATGTTTTTAGCGATAACGGTTAATAACATCTAATCCTCCGGTGACTTCATAAATTGTGCCAGTAATCATATCCGATTGCTCTTCACAGAGAAAAGCGATCGTTCGAGCAATATCTTCTCCTGTACCGGGCCTCCCAATTGGGGTTTTCTCATCTTTGATTTTTCTGCCTTGTTCAATGGATGCCTCTTTCATTTCCCCTGTAATGTTCCCCGGACAAACCATATTTGAAGTAATGCCAAATTCCGCTTCTTCAAAAGCAATCGTTTTTGTTAGTGAAACCAAGCCTACTTTCGCTGCAGCAAAGGCTGAACGATAAATCCATCCCGATGAAGATCCCGCTCCTTGAAAGCCATAGTTTATAATTCGGCCAAATGATTGGACTCTCATAATTGGAATGATCTGTTTAAGTAAATAAAATGCTGCATCTAGGTTTCCCCTGATCATGGCATTCCATTCATCATCAGAATAATCGACCAGTTTTTTCCGCTCAAAAACATATGGCCCTGCATTATTTATTAAAAAATCTATTCTCCCGAAACGATCCATCGTTTCCTTGACAAGCCGTTTGAGGTCTGCTTTTGATGTGACATCTACTTGTACTAAGTGAATGCGGTTGTTTATAGATGCATATTGCTCGATTAGCTCTTCCGCCTTTTTCTTATCGTTTCTATATGTAACCGTAACAGAATGACCTGCCTGTAAAAATTGTTCCGTCACTTTTTTTCCTAATCCTTTTGTTCCTGCTGTAATGATGGCATGACGCATATGCACTTCTCCCTTCAGTGGGGTTTATGATTAACTATATTTCATACAATGTTTTCTCATGCTTCAGTTGTTCATTTACAAAAATTCAAGACCTAAACTTACTTTACTACAAATAGGGAATAAGGTTCAGCTGTTACGCTTGAAACGATACAACCCTTTTGCTGAAAATTTGCTGTTATTGTACTTTATTATTAATAGTCTAAAAAAGTGCTAAAGGAAAGTAAGAATCACTATCACAGCCTTGATCGTGTTATAATATTAATAATAAAAGGAAGGGAGAGTTCATAATGACATTTGAGTACAAGGATATCGTTGTTGCCGTTGATGGTTCAGAAACGGCAGAGGTAGCTTTTAACAAAGCCATCGATATCGCGAATCGAAACCAGTCAAAACTAATATTATCCCATATTGTTGATACCCGAGCATTTTCAACTGTGGAAGCGTACGATCGTTCCCTTGCCATACGTGCAGAAAAATACGCAACAGAGTTGCTTGAGGATTATCAAAAGAAGGCCGAAGCAGCTGGTGTAACCAATGTGATGATTGACATCGATTACGGTTCACCAAAAATAAAAATTGCAAAAGATGTTGCTCCTAAACATCAAGCTGACTTAATTATTTGCGGAGCTACTGGCTTAAATGTCATGGAACGCTTCTTTATCGGTAGTGTTTCCGAACACATCATTAGATACGCAACTTGTGATGTCCTCGTGGTACGTGACGATGATAAAGATGAAGAATAAGTAAAGACGCTGAACAATCAGCGTCTTTACTTATTCTCTATAAATCCTTGTGAAGCTCTCCCACCACATGGGTGATTTCAGGTAAAATGAGCTTATTCATAGCCAGCTTTACCGCACCGCTCGACCCCGGGGTTGAGAATATTGCTGTCCCTCCGCTCACCCCTGCTGTGGCTCGCGATAGAATGGCGGCAGATCCAATATCCTCTTTATAGCTCAGCATACGAAACAATTCACCAAAACCCGGTATCTCCTTTTCCAATAGAGGAGTCACGGTCTCAATCGTCACATCCCGCAGCGCAATTCCCGTCCCCCCATTTGTTAAGACTACCTCAATCTTTTCGTCACGAATCCCTTGCTGTATCGCTGTTTCTATAGTCGCTCTTTCATCCTTAACAATCCGATGTTCAACCACTACATGTTGAGCTTCCTCTAGCTTTTCAATCATAAGCTTTCCGCTTTTATCAGTTTCCTTTGTTCTCGTATCACTAACCGTAATAACCATGCAGCGAACAGTCTCAGGTGCTTCCTTTTTGTGCTGATCAACAGCCATTTCCTACCCCTCCTGTTCCATCATCAAATGTCTGTATTGGTAAAATTTCATCGCAAATTCTGTCATTTGTTTAGTCAGTTGATAATTGGAATAAGCACCGATTGCGACACTTACGAGAGGAATGCCCTGAAACAGCTTCCTTCTAAACATTAAAATGAACAATGACTTAAAGGACTGCTTCAAAGGCTGTTCTAACCACGTTTCATCTGTGATTTGGTCATTCCCCTCATACACATAAGGATGATCATTATTTCTTATTTCCTCAATTAAATCATCCCATGCTGCCAATTGAAGACGCTTAGGCAGCATCGCCGCATGAAACACTTTAAATGAGATCATCATCTCATAAGGATGGTTCATTTCATGACCAAATGTTAACCCAATTAATTGAACAGCCCGCAAATTTAAAATTGTCATCAACGGAAAATCGACGCCCAGCAGCAGCCATCCCCCAGTTCCAGTTAGCCCCCCTTGCGCAAAAGAATATAAACGGCCTCTTGCCACCTGCTGATCAGCTATGTAGGTTAGTTGGTTCACATCCAACTGTCTCATGTCCTCCACATAAGTCACCTCAGACTGAAAGATACGACCCACCGTCAAGATTCGTTCACGCGCATCATTTTGAAAAGCAGACCCTTGAAGAAAAGCATGTGTATGAAAAAGCCATCCGTCTAACCTTGAAAAAAATTTTTGTTTTACATCAGGATTGATTTGATCAAAGGAGTCACGAATCCAGTGATCATACAGAACTTCGAAGTCATTGGCTTGATAGCTGGAATGATGTTCCTGCCATCTCTCAATCCCCTTCATCACACTTTTTTTAGTCAAAAAACACCACTCCTTCCGTACCCATCGTTATGTCTAATTGTAGCTTGAAACAGCTAAAAAGGAAAATCGAAGTAGTCTTGTTCTTGAACAAAAAGAAAGGAAGGTAGAATGCACGAAGCTGTCTACCTTCCTTTTAGTATTACAATCCATTTGTCACTGTATCACGAGCAATCATTACCTCTTCATTCGTAGGAATTACCATAACTTTAACAGGTGAATGCGGATAGTTAACGAATGCTTCTTTGCCACGCACCTGGTTAAGGGAAGGATCCCAATACACTCCCATGAACTCGAGTCCTCTTAGCACACGTTCACGAATCGATGTACTATTCTCACCGACACCAGCAGTAAAAATAATCCCATCAATGCCATGCATACGGGAAGCATAGGACCCAATGTATTTATGAATTCGATTAGCAAACACTTCCAGTGCTAGTTCTGCACGTTCATCACCTTCGGATGCTTTTTCCTCAATATCTCTTAAATCACTCGAGAAACCTGAGAGGGCAAGCATTCCACTTTCTTTGTTTAATACATTCATCACTTCACTAGCTGATTTACCCGTCTTGTCCATGATAAACGGAATAAGGGCAGGGTCAATATTCCCTGAACGTGTACCCATAGTCACTCCAGCGAGCGGTGTGAAGCCCATTGATGTATCAATCGACTTTCCACCTTCAATCGCTGCAATACTTGCTCCGTTCCCAAGGTGGCAGGAGAGCAATCGAAGTTGTTCGACTGGACGACCAAGCATTTCAGAAGCACGTTCTGTGACATATTTATGTGACGTTCCATGGAAACCATATTTGCGAATACCATATTCCTCATAGTACTCATATGGCAAGCTATACAAATAAGATTGCTCCGGCATGGTCTGGTGGAAGGCTGTGTCAAATACAGCGACATGCGGCACATTAGGCAATACCTCTCTAAAAGAACGTATTCCAGTCAAGTTAGCGGGATTATGAAGTGGCGCCAGATCAGATACCCCTTCAATTTCCTTGATAACATCATCTGTAATCAAGACAGATTCACTGAATCGTTCACCACCGTGTACGACACGGTGGCCTACTCCGTTGATCTCATCGAGAGATTGAATAATTCCGTGACCTGTAAGCTTATCTAGTAGCAGGGACACAGCTACACTATGATCAGGTATGCTTGTTACAGTCTTATCTTTATCTCCATTAAATTCTATTGTAAACACAGCGTCATCCAGGCCAATACGCTCTATAAGACCTTTTGTTACGACTGTTTCTGCAGGCATTTCGATTAATTGAAATTTTAAAGAAGAACTACCTGCATTTATTGCAAGAATATTATTCAACGTTGTTCATCCCCTTAAAATATAGGTTCGTATCTTTCTACCACTACCATTTAACCACCCGCCTGACTCGTTTTCAAGGTGAAAGGAACATGATAACGTTTACTTGATATATTTCTTATATTCTTACAATTTCATCGTTTTATATTCACTAAACCACTGATTCATTTGAGCAAGAATATCTGCCATTGCATCCGGATTCTTAAAGGACGGAAGCTTTACCAACAGTGCTTGCTTAGGAGGTTTTGTTCCCTCGCCCTTCTTCTGCAAGATCAAGATGCTCTTTCCGTGCTTTTCCTCCTTAAAAAGTGAATCTGACAGCTGAAGCATTCCGACTATATGCGCTTCCTCTCTTAGATACTCGTTAAGGGACTGAGACTGCTCACTGTCGAAGAGGAAATTTGGAACGATAAACATTAAATATCCTCCGGCTTTTGTATAATTTATCCCTTGTTCAATAAACAAATGATGCGCGTAGGAGTGATCTTCTTCAGCTTTTAACTGATATTGCTTAGCTTGTACATCATCTGGATAATATCCCACAGGAAGATCGGCAACAACAAAGTCAACCGGCTCCATTAAAAATGGGCGAAGACTGTCTTGGTGGAAAAACTCAATAGGATTCTCTTGTAAATTTGCATTGGCTACAGCTAACTGAATTAATGTATGATCCACTTCACTACCGTAGGCTGTAAGGCCCATCTCAAGCTGGTTCATTACTGAGGTCATTAAGTTCCCTGTACCAGCCGCAGGGTCAAACAGTTTCAGCTCTCCCTCCCCTTCAAATAGCTTTGAAGCAACATATCCCATAAACATGGCTACAGAATCAGGTGTTATCAGGTGTTGCTGCTGTGTTGCATCCTTCATTCCTTTTAAAATAGCAAGTTGTACGGCTTTACGTATTTCTTCCTTCTCGTAATCCCCTCTATTTATCTTCACTAGCTGATTTGTCAATTTAGTAGACAGTTGATCATCCACATCATCAAAAGGCTGCCCATTAAATAATGTATCCAACGTTTCAGCAACCGCTTCTAAATACGTAACATTCATATCCATTTCGATAATGGTAGCTGTCTCATCGATCCATTCATATAACTTTCCTACCTGCTCTTGTTTCATCATGATCCTCCTGTTTATTTCCGACCTTAATTTCATACAAAAAGAACGCATTGCTGTCGCGGTCCATGCGTTCTCATCCAAGCACTTGATTCTATTCATAACCATAACGAAAAATTGAACGGACTTCAACATCATCCATCCATTCATCCGGTCTTTTCAATTCAACTCCTCTATTACATTTCCTAGCTATTCATTCATCTACTATAGTGGTAAAATACATAATGAATTCCATTAAGGAGGCTTTCGTAATGTCCAATCAACGCAGAAATCTCTATTTTTATTATCATCCAAATAACAAATTGGAAGAAAAACTTGCACCCTTATATCAGCTCGCCCTTAAAAATGACTTTAACATTGTAGATGATTCCAAAGATGCAAATATTATTATATCTGTAGGAGGAGATGGCACATTCCTTCAAGCAGTTAGAAAAACAGGCTTCCGACAAGACTGCTTGTACGTTGGAATTAGGAGTAAAGATGAAGCTGGATTATACTGTGACTTTAACTTGGACAATTACAATGAAATGGTTGATTCCATGCTTAATGCCGAACTCGAGGTTCGCCGTTTTCCGGTTATTGAATCGACGGTGAATAATGAATCAAGCTATTGTTGTTTAAACGAGTGTAGCGTTCGCTCTACTCTTATTAAATCGATCGTAATCGATGTATTTATCGATGATACTTATTTTGAAACGTTCCGTGGTGACGGATTAATCGTTGCAACTCCAACGGGCAGCACGGGCTATAACAAATCTACAAAAGGCGCCGTTGTTGATCCGAAACTACCTTGCTTTCAGGTGAGCGAGCTTGCCTCACTAAATAATAATCGCTACCGTACACTCGGTTCTTCCTTTATTTTAGGCCCTGAGCGAACACTTAGATTGAGTGTTCGTCAAGACGGCAACGACTATCCAATTATCGGGATGGACAATGAAGCCTTCTCCATCCGCAACATCCAAGATATCACTGTAAATTTAAGCGATAAAGTGATTAAGACAGTGAAATTAAAAAACAACTCCTATTGGGAACGGGTTCAGCGCACCTTTTTATGAAAAAAATCTGTTCAAATGCGAAAGCCAGGCAATAGCCTGGCTTTCCTTATACTCGTTGGTACATGACCTCACCATCTACTACCGTCATCGTTACCATAGCATCTGCCAATTCGTGTGGCTTAAGGGCAAATAAATCACGATCCAAAATAGTAAAGTCAGCCACGAAATTTGTTTCAATTATTCCTTGCTCATGCTCTCTCCCGATAGCATAAGCACTCCCTTTTGTATATAAAGAAATGGCTTCATATACGGAGAGACGTTCTTCGGCCTGGTACACTTGATTGTCATAGCTTGCCCGGCGATCAACTGCCGCTCGTATCCCGAGCAGTGGATTTATTTCCTCAATTGGAGCATCCGATCCCCCCGCACAAACAATCCCAGCATCTAACAGCGTCTTCCAGGAGTAGGAGGTCTTTAAGCGGACATACCCAAGGCGATCCATTACCCAAGGAAAATCTGAAGCGACAAACGTAGGCTGGATATCAAGAATAACATTAAGTTTCTTTAATTTATCTATCAGTGCGGGACTTAAAATTTGAGCATGAATAATTCGATCCCTTTCACCTGTTTGAAGGGGGTATTCCTTAATAACATTAGCAATCGCCTCCGTTGCAGCATCCCCAATAGCATGTACAGCGATAGGCATGTTTCGTTTGCGTGCCTTAAGGACAACTTTTCTCAGCTGCTCCTCTGTATAGATAGCTACGCCTCGATTTCCCTCATCGTCAGCATAATCATCTGAGAGCCATGCAGTTCTACCGCCAAGGGCCCCATCGGTGAAAATTTTCACAGCGCCAAGCTCCACAAATTCCGTACCTTTCTTAAACCCTAAACCTTCTCCATCCATATCCTCTAGTACGCCATTATGCACGAGCAGGTGAGCCCGAAATTTCACATCATCGCCATTAATCACATCTGTAAAAGCATCAAAAGTCTTTTTAAAGCCGCCGTAATAATTAAGATCTTCACTATGACCTCCGACCAATCCGTGGGCATGCATATCACTGACGGCAAGCCCTGTCGCTTTTCTTAAGTATTCGGGGGTGACCTCAGGCATTGCCCGCTTAATTAAATCCTGTGCCTGATCATGAAAGTAGCCCATGGGTTCCTGTTGTTCATCACGTACAATCACACCACCTTGCGGATCAGGTGTATGTGCATTCACACCAGCAAGCTCCATTGCTTTGGAATTGGCTAGCAAAGCATGACGGCATACTCTAGTAAGCATGATCGGATGGTCCCTTGTCAATTCGTCTAACTCATTCTTATGTATGATGCGTTTATCTTCCCATTGATTTTCATTCCAGCCTTCACCAATAATCCATTCCCCTTTATCTAACTGTTCAGCATGAAGGCTTAAGGCTTGCTTCACCTCTTCAGCTGACTTCATAAAAGATAAATCAAGCCTCATCAGCCGTTCCCCATGGCCAATGATATGAAGGTGACTATCTGTAAAACCTGGGTACATCACGGCCCCTTTTAAATTGATTTCCTCTGTGATGGACTCCTGATAAGAAGCATAAAGATCTTGAGTCTGTCCTGTAGCTAGGATTATTCCACCATCAGATATGACAGCTTCAACCCATTCCCCATCCGTTTTCATTGTATATATTTTTCCACCATACCATAACTTCATTTGCCTTCCCCTTCCTATTAAATTTATTTTACAATACAGAATTTGACTCGAAAAGTAAGAAAGCTGTTTACGAGAATATATCGGAACACATAAATCTTATATTGCATACTTGATATCTAAGAGGCTACCCCTCGTAAAAAGCTCACGATGCAGCAGCAACGTGAGCCTCCCTAATTAAAGCAAATCCTCAAACTCATCTTTACTTTCTTTGTTACCATTTACTTCGATCATATATGATTGCTCAATAGCATCTGAAATATCCTGGTTAAAATCGACAGTGGATTCATAATAACTAGCTTTTTCCCTTGTGGGCTTGGTTTTCGGAGCTTTCGGTACAAAAATCGTGCAACAATCTTCATACGGAAGCACAGAAAGATCATACGTGTTAATCTTCCTTGAAATTTCAATGATTTCAAGTTTATCCATAGCTGCTAAAGGGCGAATAATAGGCAAATTAGTTACTTCATTAATGGCATTCATACTTTCCATCGTTTGACTTGCCACTTGACCGAGGCTTTCTCCGGTCGTCAAAGATAAAATTTCCTGTTGCTTAGCTATTTGCTCACTAATTCTCATCATCATTCTGCGCATAATTGTCATACTGTACCCTTCAGGTGTCTCGTTGTGAATTTTCTGTTGGATGGCTGTAAAAGGGATAATATGGACCTTTATTTTATTCCCATACTCGGAAAGTTCGCTCGCAAGGTCCAGTACCTTTTGCTTGGCACGTTCACTCGTATATGGGGGGAATGGAAATGAATTGCTTCAAGCTCCACGCCCCGTTTCATGGTCAAATATCCTGAAACTGGGCTATCGATACCACCTGAAAGAAGAAGCAGCGAATTACCAGTTGTTCCAACTGGAAGCCCGCCGGCACCCGGGTAATCCTGTGCAGTTATATAAGCAGCGTCATTTCGAACCTCTACTTTTAACTCGACATCCGGATGATGAACGTTAACGGTGACCCCTTCAGTATTTGAGAGTACATATCCGCCAATGATATGATTCAAGTCTTGCGAGCGGATCGAAAATTCCTTATCGGCTCGCTTAGCTGACACTTTAAATGTTCGCGCCTCAGGTGAATCTTGTAACGCAGCTAAGGCTGCCTGCTTTATTGCATCTGCATCTTTCTCCACTTTTATTGCAAAACTTAACGTATGGATTCCAAAGACTTGCTGACACTTATTCATTACTTGATAGGGATCTTCACCATTCAGAAGCACATACATTCGATCCCTTTTTTTAGAAACACGAACATTGTTGAATTCCTTCAACTTTTTTATTAAGTTACTCTGCAGTTTACGTTCAAAATACTTTCTGTTTTTCCCTTTTATAAACAATTCACCGTAGCGAATTAAAATGTGATCAAATTCCATAGTTACCTCCCCATCGATGTTTCTAAATGAATAATTGCTTCTTTAAGTGCTTGGATGAATTGATCAACTTCTGGCACTGTATTTTGATAGGACAAGCTAATTCTTAACGATGAAGTCGTTCGGGAAGAATCTAACTGACAAGCCTTCAAAACTGAACTTACATCTGGTTGCTTAGATGAGCAAGCTGATTTTGTAGAAATATAAATCTCTTCTTGGGCTAATGTATGGATGATCAGTTCTGGCTTAAATCCAGGTAGTGAAACATTTATGATGTGTGGAGCACTATTGACTGGAGAATTTATGAGCAATGAATCTATTTGACTAAGCTGGTGCCTTATATATTTTTGAAGGCTTATTAACTCAGGCAAGTGATTTTGCTCTTTATCCATGATTAACCGCAGTGCCTTAGCAAAGGCCGCAATCCCTGGCAAATTCTCCGTTCCAGCTCGTTTTCTATTCTCTTGACTGCCTCCATGCAGCAACGGAAACAAACTAACATTGTCCCGCACAAATAAAGCACCTGTGCCTTTTAATCCGTGAATTTTATGTCCAGAAACTGAGCACAAATCAGCGCCTGACTGCCTAACATTCATCGGTACTTTTCCAAGCCCTTGAACATGATCAACGTGAAAAAACAACTTCGGGAATTTTTGAGCGATCTTTCCAATTTCCTGAACGGGCTGGATCGTTCCAAGTTCATTATTAACTGACATGATGCTCAATAAGATAGTATCCTCACGTATTGCATTTTCAATATCGACAGGGTCGACATAACCTTCTTGATCTACTCCAAGATACGTCACCTCAAACCCAAGACTCTCAAGACTACGGAAAGCTTCTAGTACTGATGGATGCTCGATTTGTGTTGTAATCATGTGCTTTCCTCTATTTATATGCTGAAGAGCAATTCCTTTGATAGCCAAGTTGTTAGCTTCCGTACCTCCAGAAGTAAACAAGACTTCATTAGCTTTGACCCCTGTTATAGCAGCCACCATGTTCCGGGATTTTGTAAGCAATCTTTCTGCTTCACTTCCTAAGCGATGAATAGAAGAAGGGTTAGCATAATAGGTCTCCGCAGCCTTCATATAACTTTCCAGGACTTCTGGCAAAGGTTTCGTTGTCGCACTATTATCTAAATAAATCAATTCAGTGGCACCCCTTTTCTATGTTGGCAGTCCATTATAATATCATAACACGCCATGAAAATAAATAGTTGCATTTATAAACAAAGCTAGCATCCACTTGGATGCTAGCTTTGGTGTCTAATCTAGTTTAGATTAAGCGCATGAAGGAGAATGTCAATGCTTATCTTTCCATCTTCACTTAAACCTTCAACCCAATTTTTCGTTATCATGTTCGTCTCGATTACTAGATCCTCTGCCAGGCCATTTGTCTTCCCTGCTCCTCCGGTTAATGACACCAACTGATGGTCGCTTAATGCACGCTCGGTAAAAACTGGGATGACAGCCTGACTATGACTCTTGCTTTCCAGCTTATCCACAGGTTGGGGAGGAAATACAACTATGACTAATGACCAAACAGTAACTGTTACAGAGCCTAGAATAATGATCAGCCATTTCCTCACTGTTAACACATCCTAAACAGGTACTTGCTCTCCTTCCTCAATACGGCTAAAAGCATCAGGGTCAACTTCCTTTATTGCTGAACTAGCTTTTTCTAAAGCTTCCTCGTAGCGGTAAGATCTGAAGTCATTTTCAGCTTCAAGCAACTCTGCAGCTAATAAAGGATATTTACTACGATAGCGGTTTCCATATTGGATCAGACGTTCAACTAAATGGGCTTTCTTAATAAGTATTCCAGCATCTTGGTTAACCGCTTGTGTATGTTCGATTGCTACTTCAAGCTTATCATTCACTTGCGCCATGTCTAACGGCTGTAATTCGAGACTTTGAAACACATGATCAATATCTTCCCCGGCCTTTTGCATTTCTTCAAAAAAATAGACAGGAATGCCAGGTAAGTTACTTCGTTTCAATCGTCGATGTGTGTCAAGGATCAGCTGTTCCATTTCAGCTAACTTATTTTTAGCTTCCAGTTCATCTTTACGAAGGGTCTGCACCCGTTCGCTAAAACTCTTATGCTTAGCATTAAGCTCATCCAACTGTTCTTTAAAGTCCTCAAGCTCAACTCGAAGCTCCGAAAAAGAAGTCTTCCCATCCTCACGTTTCTTTTCGAAGTTCAGGTATTTTTTCTTTAAAAGTGTCATGGATTGATCTATTGTACGATGGGTTTCTAGATCCTCAGACTCCATTTGATAGGTTACTTGCAAATCGTCTAACTCCTGGTTTGTTTCTTGTAACAACGTATCCAACTCTTCAAGAGATGCTTGGAAGGTGGGGCGCTGTTTCTCAACAAACGTGTTAGCAAGAGCTTCTTGCTCTAGTGTTTGATAAATTTCCTGAATTCGTGTATCAATTTCCTCTATTAAAGAATGAATGCCTTCCTGGTCACCCTTTTCAAGAGCTTCCACACTCTTATTTAGTTGTTCTTGATAATCCTCTACTTCTGGTATAAAGCCGAGGTGCGAAACCCGGTAGCCTTCCTCGCCCATATCTTGCATACCAGCCAGTAACTCTGATAACTGTTCAGGGAGTTCCGTTTGGGTCTTCTTTAAAAGCTCAGGGAAGGATGCTACTTCTTCAGACAAAAGAACAAGCTTATCGCGGACCGATTGAACAAGATCATTTGCTTCCAAGTAATTCCCTTGCTCCACTTTCTCCTCGTACTTATTCAAATCACCTTCCAGCTCTTCAACTCTAGATTCAAACAATCGCACAGCCTTACCATATTGATGCCGGTTATGTATCAGCTTTTTCTTTAGATCTTTTAAATCTGGAGCCAAAGCTTCGATTTCTAAGCGACTGCTTTTCTCCGAATCTAACAGCACTTCTAACTCATTAAACATTTCTTCTATATCCTGCTCAATATCTTGCAGCTTTTTCTCCGTGTTGTTCAGCACTTTTTTCACACGTTTCATCCGATAACGGTCTGCTGCTTCTTCAGCATCAAACAGGTCTTCTTCTAGATCTGGAAGTTCTCTAGTTAAGATCTGGTCCCAGCGACTGCGCCACGTTTCAAAACGCTCCTGAGTTTGACCAGAGAGATTCAATGCTTTTACACGGGATAATTCTTCTGTTACATTACGATTCATGATGTCCATCTTCCATCCCTCTAAACGGTCGACTTCATCATATACTTTCTTTCGCCAGATCAATCCGAGGATGATCAGTGCAATCAGTACTAATATGCCCCCAATGAAGTACCTCATAAACAGCCTCCTTACAAAATACACGTTCACGGATCATTACGTTTTATTAAAATTAGTTATCTATTATGATACCATGGATATAATCATTTTGGCTAAAATATTTCAAATTTATTAACATATTGACAATTAATGCAAAGAAAGAAGGAGCAACTATATGATTGACGGCCATATTCATTCGCCTTACTGTCCGCACGGGACTTCTGACACCCTTGAATCTTACGTGGAACAAGCAATTAAAAGTGGCTACACATCAATGACTTTTACTGAGCATGCTCCCTTGCCTCCATCTTTTAATGATCCTGTACCGACCAGGGATAGTGGGATGAATCCCCGGCTTCTTGAGGCATATATAAATGATGTAAGTAAAGTGAAGAAAATTTATGAATCTGACATTGAGGTTAAAGTTGGACTAGAGGTTGACTATATTTCTGGTTTTGATGAAGAAACGAAGCATTTCTTAAATCAATACGGACGTTTTCTCGATGACAGCATTCTATCTGTTCATTTTTTACCTATAAAGAATAATTGGTACTGCATTGATTACAGTTCATCTGTGTATAAAGAAGCTATAGCAGCAAGCGGCAATATAAATAACTTATATCAGTTATATTTTGATACATTAGTTCAATCTGTCTCGGCTGACCTTGGAGTCTATAAGCCTGACAGAATTGGTCACATGACACTAATTAAAAAGTTCCAGCAGCTTTATGAACCGCCTGCAGAATGGGAGCAGATGGCCACCTTTTTTCTAGACTGTGCGAAAGAAGGTTCGATGACGCTAGATTATAATGGGGCAGGGATTAACAAAGAACATTGCAAAGAAGCCTATCCACCAACAAACATTGCTAGAAAGGCTTCTGCAAAGGGGATTCCTCTTATATACGGATCAGATGCACACAACAGCTTTGCAATCACACAAGGCTATCATGCACTTGATCCTTCTATTATACGCTAAAGACACGTTTTGCCTTTAACGCTTTACGATCCATCATAAGGGAACTGTACACATCAATAAAATGGGATATCGACGTGTCAGAGTGTAGCGACTCTTGAAATTCGAGTGGCATAACGAAAGGAGCATTTAGCAACCCCTTAAGCTGGACTAAGCACAATTTTTCTCTATATGTGATCTCAAGCTTGTTCGTTTTATTAAATAAAAGCTGTGTGAGCAAATGGTTTTCTTTAGCTAAATAGGTTACCAGCATTTCTCTAGCAAATACTGTATTCAATGTTAATTCTCGATTGACCAGACAAGAAAGTTGATAATGCTCCTGCTTATAATGTAAAATTCTTTTCACTAATGATTCTAAATTTTGTTCCAAATTCGTATTAACTTCTTGTTCAATCATTTCAAGATATGGTTCAAAATAATGAATAGCTAGTGATTCAAACAGCCCTTGCTTGCTTTTAAAATAGTAATGAATCAATGACACGTTTACCTTTGCACGATTGGCAATATCTCGAACGGATGTCCCGCTGAACCCCTGACTGTAAAATAATTGGCATGCGACATCTAACACCTTTTGTCTTGTTGCATTTTGACGGTTCATCATTGGATTCCTCCTTACTTAGAGGAATTCCCTATAAACGATGAATTCCCTCTAAAAATCGTACATCAATTACCGACATGACGGCAGGAATCCTGTCGAACAATATTTTTAAGGAGGCTTTATTATGTTTCAATCCACACAGTATAAAGGAACAAAAGAGGATCAATATCACATGCTTATCAAACAACTCGATGCTCTGCTTGATGGGGAGCCTGACGAAATAGCAAATCTCTCAAATGCATCTGCACTATTAAATCAATTTCTCGATAATGTCAATTGGGTTGGTTTTTATGTATGGAGGGAAAGCGAGCTTGTTTTAGGCCCTTTCCAGGGGCTTCCCGCCTGCGTACGTATTCCTGCTGGTAGAGGCGTCTGCGGAACAGCCGTTTCCGAGGGTACTTCCCAGCGAGTCCATGATGTGAATGCCTTTCCTGGCCACATTGCTTGTGATTCAGCTAGCCAATCGGAAGTCGTCGTTCCCATTTTCAAAGATGACCAAATATATGGGGTCCTTGACATTGACAGTCCTTCGGTCGGTAGGTTTGATGAGAAAGACGAAGAGTACCTAAACTTATTTGTTAAAACCCTTGAGAAGCATATTTGATAATCTTCCTTTGATAAGACAAAAAACGGAATAGAATATAGGAAGAAACGCTCTTTATTTCAGAGGCTACTGAAATTCAATATATGGTCGATGGGGCAATTAAAGTGGCTTCCGATTTTAGATACCCTAGGTTCGAAGCCACTTTAAGTTAACCCAGAGTATGAATCACCCCATGAGCTTCAAGATATAGGCATAAATGAACGGGAAATTTGTAAATACGCATATATGGCTTTAATTCGTGCATAAAACGCGTTAAATACGCAAATACCTCATTAAAACAAATGCCTTGCCAAAAGCAGGGCATTTTTTCAGTGGCCTCTTATTTCAGGAGCGGTTCTTCCATATTTCTCGAATGGGACAGACAGCTAAGTGAGCTGGTCCACTATTTATACCTATCCACGTTTAAGTTAGCTATTTCCATTAAATGAACGTTACAACCTTCACTCATAACAATATTTCCCCTTGACTTATGCCTTTTTAAAAACTATAATAGCCTTTGTGTAAAATAAACGGCAGCCTATGTGAATCCGGCGCCTGATTTCATTTTGTTCCTCGACTGATGAGGTGCATCGCGTAACTCTCTGCTGCTGGAGCGATGGTGCATGAAAACAAAATGTGCAGCGTTATGAGGAACACACACTGTTTTTATTTTATGCAAAATAAAATAAAAAAGGAGGAAATACCAATGGCACGTTATACAGGATCAACCTGGAAAAAATCACGTCGTTATGGCATTTCTTTAAGCGGAACTGGTAAGGAACTAGACAAGCGCCCTTACGCACCTGGACAGCATGGTCCAAATCAACGTAGAAAGCAATCTGAATACGGACTTCAGCTTCAAGAGAAACAGAAGCTTCGTTTCATGTATGGCTTAACTGAGCGTCAATTCCGTCGTTTATTTGAAGAAGGTGGAAACATGAAAGGGATTCACGGTGAGAACTTCATGATTCTTCTTGAATCTCGTTTAGACAACCTTGTTTACCGTCTTGGTCTAGCTCGTACGCGCCCACAAGCTCGTCAGCTAGTTAACCACGGTCATGTGACTGTTGACGGCGGACGCGTAGACATCCCATCTTACCGTGTAGCGCCAGGTCAAGTGATTGGCCTTCGTGAGAAATCACAAAACCTAGATATTGTACAGGAAGCTGTTGAAGTGAACAACTTCGTACCAGAGTATCTTACTTTCGATGCTGACAAGCAAGAAGGTTCTTACTCTCGTTACCCTGAACGTTCTGAACTTCCAGCTGAGATTAATGAAGCTCTAATCGTAGAGTTCTACTCTCGTTAATAGCTCCTTTGAGAAACCACCCTTAACTAGGGTGGTTTTTATTTGGAGAGGTATTGGAAATTACTTCCACCTCAAGTCATCCAAATTTTGGATGACTTGAGGTGGAAGGGAATGGTTATAAGCTAGAGATTCCTCTTCATCCTTAAAAACAAAAAGAGCCTCAGAAAGAGACTCTTTTGTTTTTAAACATATCGAATTAAAAAGTATTTCTTCTTCCCTCTGCGAATGATAGTAAATCGTTCTTCAATGCGATCCGCTTCGCTAATTATATGCTTTAAATCCTGATTTCTCTCTCCATTTATATAGACCGCTCCATTAGTGATATCTTCACGAGCCTGTCGTTTTGATGAAGAAATACCAGCTGTAACTAACAGTTCAATTAATGCTGGTTCTTTTTCTTCAGAATGATAAGCGGGGACATCCTTAAAGCCTTGTTCAATCTCATCTCCTGAAAGAGCCTTAATATCTCCACTAAATAAAGCTTCACTAATTCGTTCAGCTTGTTTTAATGCACCTTCATCATGTACGAGACGAGTCATTTCTTCAGCTAGACGCCGCTGAGCCACTCGTTTTTCCGGCTGTGTTTCCACTTCATTCTCAAGTTCTGCAATGTCTTCGTGGCTTAAGAATGTGAAGTACTTCAAGAATTGAATAACGTCACGGTCATCCGCATTAATCCAAAACTGGTAAAACTCGTACGGTGTAGTTTTCTCGGGATCTAACCAAATTGCTCCACCGGCAGTTTTCCCAAACTTTGAACCGTCTGCTTTTGTAATCAATGGCATTGTTAATCCGTAAGCTTCGACTTCTTTCTCTCCAGCTGCTGATCTGCGGATGTATTCAAGACCAGCGGTAATATTCCCCCACTGATCACTGCCCCCAATTTGCAATGTGCAATTTTCTTTCTCATGTAACTGTTGGAAATCGAGCGCCTGTAAGATCATGTAGCTGAATTCCGTAAAACTTATACCACTTTCAATTCGGGACTCCACAGAATCCTTAGCTAACATGTAGTTTATCCCAAAGTGTTTTCCAGTATCTCGCAGGAAATCAATGATTGTCATTTGTGAAAGCCACTCATGATTGTTTCTAGCAACAGCTGCATTTTCACCCTTATCAAAATTAAGTAGCTTAGCAAGTTGATTACTAAGTTTTTCACTATAGCCAAGCACAACTTCAGCCGAATTTAACTGACGTTCAGTAGATCGTCCGCTTGGATCTCCTATCATTCCCGTACCGCCGCCAACAAGTGCGATCGGACGATGTCCAGCCTCCTGAAATCGTTTCAATAATAATGCTGGTACTAGATGACCGATGTGTAGACTGTCCCCAGTCGGATCAAAACCACAGTACAGTGTCACTTGCTTTTCATTTAAATGCTTTCTTAATCCTTCTTCGTCAGTCATTTGATTAATTAGACCACGCTTTTCTAAGTCTGTTAAGATATCCAATCCTGAACACTCCTCGTTTTTCGAATTTAAAAAAATAAAAAAGACCTCTCCCCTAAAAAAGGGACGAGGTCTTTTCGCGGTACCACCCTTGTTGCACATGACATGCCACTCTCACTGATAACGGTTTAATCAACCGTCTTCTGGACTCGCCAGAAGATTGCTCCCGACCGTAATTCAAAAGTAAATGTATACTGACTCCCAGCAGCCGCCAGCTCTCTAAATATAGGGATTTACTCTTTACTTCAGCCATTCATCACACGAATATTTTAACTGTATTCCATTAATATCATACCCTACGGAAAAAGGCAATGGTAGATTCCTGTTTAGTTATGTCTCTAAAACAGCGAATATGTTATAATGTAGTTTGGAATTTAGGAGGTTTTTTATATATGGGGAACAAAAAAAGATTTGATTTTGCATCTCTTAAGTCTCTTTGGGAAAGAGGAGTAATTCAGAAGAATACACGGATCGGCTATGATGTGACTTGGAATATTATATTATTTTTTATCATTCTTGGTGTAGTAGGACTATTTTTCGCTGGCGGAGTCGGTGCCGGTTATTTTGCGTCACTCGTTAAGGACGAGCCTATGAGAAGTGAGGCTGAAATGCGGGAAAGTATTTACAACTACGAGGAAACATCTGAAATTTACTTTGATGGTGAAAACTTCTTAGGGAATATACAATCGAATCTATACAGAGAAGAAGTGACGCTTGATCAAATGAGTAAACACTTACGGCATGCCGTGATTGCTACAGAAGATGCTTACTTCAACACACACAAGGGCGTCGTACCTAAGGCTGTTATGCGAGCCGTTATGCAAGAGGTAACGAACGCATCCGTTAAAACGGGTGGTAGTACATTAACACAGCAACTTGTAAAAAACCAAATCCTCACAAATGAAGTGTCATTTGAACGTAAAGCAAAGGAAATGTTAATCGCACTAAGAGTAGAACGCTTTTTTGAAAAAGACGAAATTTTAGAAGCATACTTAAATATTGTTCCCTTCGGCCGTAATGCAAATGGCCAAAACATAGCAGGTGTTCAAACAGCAGCTGAGGGTATATTCGGCGTTAGTGCAAAAGAATTATCTATCCCTAAAGCAGCATTTATTGCAGGACTGCCGCAAAGTCCTTTTGCTTATACTCCATTTAAAAACAATGGAGAACCAAAAAGCGATGAAGCCCTTCAACCTGGAATTAACAGAATGAAGGAAGTTCTTAATAGAATGTATGAAGCTGATTACATCACGAAAGACCAGTACGAGAAAGCTCAGCAGTTCAATCTAGCAGAGAATCTAGCAGAGCCTACTAGTTCGTCACTAGAGAAATATCCTTTCTTAACAAATGAAATTCATAGACGTGCAAAGGAGATTATTGTCGAACAATTGGCTAAAGAAAACGGTGACACAATGGAAGACGTGGCGAATGATGAAGCACTAGCGGAAGAGTATAATGTGTTAGCAGAACGCCGTTTAAGTACTGGCGGGTTCAAGATTCATACAACGATAGATCAAGAGATTTTTGATGTTTTAAAAGAAGTGAAGAATAATTACAATAATTACCCAGGCAATAGAACAGTAACAGTTCCTGACCCTGAATCAGGGGAACCCGTTCAAAAGGTGATTCCTGCTCAAGTAGGAAGTACCGTAATTGAAAATTCTACAGGTAAAATTAAGGGCTTTATTGCAGGTCGTGATTTTGAACAATCACAAGTAAATCACGCTACAATTTCGAAACGCTCTAATGGCAGTACAATGAAACCGCTGGCTGTTTATGGCCCGGGAATCGACATGGGGCGTATTCATCCCGGTTCCGTATTTGCAGACGTTCCTTACCAATACAGTGGCACTAACGATAACGTAGGTAACTACGGCGGAGGATATCATGGACTTGTATCGGCACGTTACGCATTAGCGAAGTCTTATAACGTCCCAGCAGTAAAAGGTTATATGCGAATTATTAATGAAAATCCAGCTAAAAACTATTTAGAGAAAATGGGCTTCACGACATTAGGTGAAGATGATTACACTAATGCTTCTTTACCCCTTGGCACAGCCCTTGTGACTAATGAAGAAAATGCCAATGCTTATGCCGCATTTGGTAATATGGGGAATTTTGTCGATGCGTATATGATCGAAAAAATTGAGACACAAGATGGAGAAGTTTTCTATCAACATGAATCAGAAACAACGGAAGTGTTTAGTCCGCAAGCCGCTTATCTTACCATTGATATGATGCGCGATGTGTTGCAATATGGGACAGCAGCAGGCTTAAAAGGACAGCTCACGAACCCCGGTGTAGACTGGGCTGGGAAGACAGGTACATCACAAAACTATAAAGATACCTGGTTTGTTGCTACCAACCCTAACGTCACAGTGAGCATGTGGATGGGGTATGATGAAGAAGCGAGTCTTGAAGGTGTTTCAAATTATAGCGGAAGAAATACAGCACTATGGGCCGATGTAGTTAATGCTGTATCAGAAATCCGACCAGAGCTCATGGTTCCGGATAGTGGCTTCCAGCGTCCAGAAGGAATCGTTTCACGCTCCTACTGTGCTACTTCAGGTTTATTGGCCTCTGATCTCTGCTCATCAGTAGGGCTTGCACAAAGCGACCTTTACATTGCGGAATATGCTCCAACAAAAGCCGATGACAGTTTAATTAGCGGTGAGTTTGTAAGAGTGAAGGATAATTTAGTTACTGCTGGAGCAAATACACCGAATGAATTCATTATTGATGGCGGTGGCGTAACACTAAGCCCTGAATTTATTAAAGAAAACAACTATGGCTCGCAAACAACTTTGAACTACTTGATTCCAAACAGAGGCGCATGGGACAAGGTTGCCCTTCCGTCATCTGGATCGTTATCAACATCATCATCGATCGAAAATGATGGGAGCAACCCCGCAGTTCCTGGGTCAGTTTCAGCAAACTCATCAACTATTTCCTGGTCAGCATCTTCTAGTAACGATGTCGTTGGTTATAGAGTGTTCAAGGCGTCTGAGCCTGGAGGTGCATTTTCATTAATAGGTAATACAACTGAAACTTCCTTTAACTTCTCTGGTGGGGACGGGGTCTACGCCGTACGAGCTGTGGACTACTACGGTCAATCGTCCGGTAATTCATCAACTGTGCAGGTTGGGAAACCTGGTAGAGCTACTCCGGAACCGAAGCCAGAGGGAGACCCTAAACCTGAAGAAGAGTCAGAGCCATCCCCTGATTCCGAAGCAGAAACCCAAACACAACAAGAAGAACCCGCCTCAGAGTCAGGAGCATCAGAAGAATCCGAGGCGGCCCCTGAAGATAGCACGGCTGATAATAGCGAAACTCCGGATAACCCTGAAGGAGATTCCAACACTGAACAGTCAAGTGAAGAAAATCCAGGCGACACAAATAATCAAGATAACTCGAACAATGAGGAAACAGAACCAAATAACAACGAATAGTAATCACCTCACTCCAGCCTTACCCAGGGCTGGAGTTTTCTCATCTTTGAACATTTAAAATAACAAAGATTCATGTATAATGTGAGTAGATACTGAATTTTCACACTAGGTGGTGAAGCAATGGAACACACAAAAACCTATCACTCTGAAACCTTTGATACACAATTTGGTCCTGTCATTATCGAAGGGCCCCTGTCATCCGAACAACTAGCTAAATATACTTTTGATAAAGAATTACATGCGTTCCGTCCTCCAGTGAAACAATTTGAGGCATTACAAAGTATTGCTGACTTTGAGGAGGGGAGAATTATTATCGCAAGACACGAGGAGAATATTATCGGATACGTTACGTATCTTCACCCCGACCCTTTAGAACGTTGGTCTGAAGGCAGTATGGAGGACCTCATTGAACTTGGTGCAATTGAAGTAATTCCCCAATTTCGCGGCTTCCGTGTAGGGTCACGTCTGCTCCAACTTTCAATGTTGGATGAATATATGGAGAACTATATCATTATTTCTAATGAGTACTATTGGCATTGGGACCTTAAAGGTACCCGCCTTTCGATATGGGACTATCGAAAAGTGATGGAAAAAATGATGGCCGCTGGCGGGTTGACCCCCTCTCCAACAGATGACCCGGAAATCATTTCCCATCCTGCAAACTGTTTAATGGTGCGGATTGGGGAGAACGTTCCTGTCTCATCTATAGAACAGTTTGATCATCTACGGTTTCTCACCCGTCATCAATACCGAAAAGCAAGGGGCGAATAACCATGTTAGTTGAAGAAATTATGAATAAAGACGTCATCACACTATCTCCTAATGATGGTATCGAATCGGCATTGAAACTTTTAAATGAGTATCACATTCGTCATATTCCGATAGTGGATCAACAAAACTGTGTAGTTGGAATTGTTTCTGATCGGGACGTTCGGGATGCAAGTCCTTCGATTTTTGATGCTCCTGAACAATCAGCACAGCTTAAAAACCCCATAGAGTCAATTATGACAACACCTGTAACCACCGTCCACCCTTTGGATTTTGTTGAAGAAGTGGCCGGGATCTTTTACGAGCAAGAGATTGCCTGCGTACCTGTTACTAGAAATGACGAACTTATCGGCATTATTACAGAAAAAGATATGCTAGACACCCTGATCCAGCTTACCGGAACGAATGTCCAGAGCTCACAAATTGAAGTGAAAGTCATTAATAAACCTGGCATTCTCCCACAGGTTACCCAAGTTTTCGGGAAGCGTAAAGTGAATATTAGCTCTGTTCTCATCTATCCTTATAAACCAGATTCAAATTATAAGATTATTGTCATACGGATTCAAACTATGAACCCACTTCCTACGATAGAAGATTTAAAAGCAGAGGGATATGAAGTCCTGTGGCCTCATTTACCGGGGATGTCATCATGATTTGTCATTCAAGCTTTGTATTTTCAGATGAGTTTACACGTTATAAGTTTCGAGATGATCACCCTTTTAATCAGCAACGAGTAATTATGACGAAAGATTTGCTTGAAAAAGAACAGGCTCTTACAAGCGACGATATTATCCCTCCTCGTTTGGCTACTGATCAAGAGTTAAAACTCGTGCATAACCCTAAATACATTGAGGCAGTCAAGCGTGGCGGTGAGGGGTTGCTTACAGAGAATGAAGGTCTGGAATTTGGTATTGGGACAGAAGATACCCCCATGTTTACCGGGATGCATGAAGCTTCTTCCTTGCTCGTTGGAAGCACACTCGCTGCTATCGATTCTGTCCTACAGGGAAAGGTAAGACATTCATTGAATTTAGGTGGAGGGCTTCATCATGGATTTGAACGAAAAGCATCTGGATTTTGTATTTATAATGATGGAGCTGTCGGGATTAAATACATTCGCGAGCATACCGACTACAAAGTTTTATATGTGGATACCGATGCTCACCACGGTGACGGTGTGCAATGGGCTTTTTATGATGACCCCAATGTGTGTACCTTTTCCATACATGAAACCGGACGCTATTTATTTCCAGGAACAGGTAATGTGAACGAAAGAGGACTGAAGGAAGGGTATGGCTATTCTTTTAACTTGCCTATCGATGCTTTTACTGAAGATGAATCGTTTTTACATCTATACGAATGCGCTTTCAGGCAAATTGTGGACTACTTTAAACCGGACATTATTATTACCCAAAATGGGGCCGACGCTCACTTTCTGGATCCATTAACACATCTTTGTTCGACAATGAAATTATATGAAAAAATTCCGATGATCGCGCATCAACTTGCCCATGATTACTGTGAGGGGAGATGGGTAGCTCTTGGTGGGGGTGGCTATGATATTTGGCGGGTTGTTCCGAGAGCATGGGCACAAGTTTGGAAGATCATGTCTACGGGGACACCTTTCGAAGGCCCGTTGTCAGCATCTTGGAGAAACTATTGGCAACCCCAGTCACCGGTTACACTTCCGACAGATTGGAATGACCCTAAAGGTTCGTATCAAGATATACCTAGAAAACAAGAGATTACTGAAAAAAATCTTAAAGTATTAGAAAAATCCATGCAGTTTATTTATAATCAAAGAAGGTATAATTCATCTTCATGAAAAAGGAGACCTGGAAAAGGCCTCCTTTTTACTGGGAGTATTTAGGATCTATAATCACAATTTCAACGCGGCGATTTTTACTCCAATTCTTTGGTGAATCATTCGGTGCGATAGGACGAGTATCAGCGTAAGCCACAGCACTGAAACGGCTTTGCCCGAGTCCTTCTATAGTTGAAGTTAAGTATCGAATCACACTGCTTGCTCGTGCCCCTGAGAGTTCCCAATTTGAAGGATATTTAAGGGTGGAAATGGGACGGTTGTCCGTATGCCCCTCCACTTTCACGTAGTTCGGTATATTATTAAGCAATGTACCTACTTTACTAAGAAAGGGTTTGCCGTATTCGAGGATTGCTGCTTCGCCGGTCTCAAATAGCAATTGTTCCTGTAACACAAGTACAACACCATGGTCTTTTCTAGTAGCTGAAATGGTATCCTGAAGCTGATTGGCTTTAAGGTATTGGGTTACCTCTTTAAGAAGTTCATCCAAGTTTGATTCAGCCTCTTCAAGGTCCGCCATATTTTGGGGTTTATCCGCAGGCTCTTCAAACTCATTATTCATTTCACCGTTTTCTTGAATTTTTGCTTGCTCTGTAGGGTATTCGTTTTCTACAGGAGAAGGGTAAAAGTCAAATATCATTCGATTGCGAAACGATTCAGCGATAGCCTCAAACTTGACCATATTGATCTGTGACATCGAAAACAATAGGATAAAAAACACAAGAATAAGCGTGATCATATCCGCATATGTTGTCATCCACTTTGGAGAACCTTTATTCTCTGCCTTTTTCCGTCGTTTAAGCTTCATTTGCCGTACCCTTTAATTCGCTTCCCTCTGAATCTTCAGCCACTTCTCCTACTTTTTTATCTTCTTCTGACAGAAAAGCACTTAATTTTTCTTCAAGAATTCTAGGATTTTGCCCCGATTGGACACCTATAACGCCTTCAATAATCAATTGCTTTATGAAAACTTCCTGCTCTGTTTTATTCGCAAGCTTGCCAGCCATAGGAATAAAAACAAGGTTTGAAAGCAATGTACCATAAAGAGTCGTCAAAAGGGCAACGGCCATTTTCGGGCCCAATGTTTCAGGGCTGCTTAATGTCTGCAGCATAAGAACGAGTCCAATTAATGTGCCGATCATCCCCCAGGCTGGAGCATATTCCCCGGCTTTTTCAATGATCGTTCTTCCCCTTTGATGTCGTTCTTCAACAGCAACAATCTCTGCAGTCATAATGTCGTTAATGACTTCAGGCTCCACCCCATCTACAGCAAGCAGGACTCCCTTTCTTATAAAGGGATCTTCCACTTCTTCAAGTTCTGCTTCAAGTGCAAGCAAACCTTCTCTTCGTGCCCGTTCTGAGAGTCGAACAAATAACTGGATCAGCTCAAGTAAGTTCATATCTCGTTGCTTGAACGATTCTTTTAGGACACGAAAAGTCAGTTTAATTTCTGCTAAGTTAAAGTTAACCATAAGAGCAGCAAAAAGTCCGCCAACGACAATTAAAATAGAAGCGGCATCAGCAAAGGAGGCGATTCCACCCATACCTGCGCTCGACATGATCCCAAACATAACCATGACGATCCCAAGAGTAATACCAATTGGAGTCAACACATCTCGCTTGTTCATTCATCTCTCTCCCCGATTTTCAAATACATTTAGTATTTATATCGGCTTTATTTTGATTGTGTTGAGTTTCTTTCAATAATTCTGTGAGGCAGCGTGACACTTTGTTCTTCCACTTCTTCTTTATTCATAAATTTTGTAAGCAAACGCATAGCTACAGCTCCAATATCATACATTGGTTGTACAACTGTAGACAATGTAGGCCGGACCATTGTCGCAAGGCGTGTATTGTCGAAGCCGAACACTTCTATATCCTCTGGAACCTTCAGACCTTGGTCTTGTGCACCATGGATAACCCCCAAAGCCATTTCATCTGCTGCAACAAACACGGCACTTGGCTTTTCAGTCAATTCCCAAAGCTGCTCAAATGCTTCGATCCCAGAATCATAAGAATAGTCTCCTGTGATAATCAGATCTTCACTAACGGTTTGATTATGGTCGCGTAACGCTCGCTTATATCCTTCTAGTTTCTGATTATTTATTTCTGTGTTTTCTGCACCTGATACATAAGCAATCCGTTCATTATTGTGCGAGAGCAGTAATTGTACCGCTTCATAAGCTGCTTGTTCATAATTAATGTTGACGGCAGGGGTTTCGCCTGTCTCATCAACGGTTGCTGCTAGGGCTATAGGAACGGAGGCATTTTTAAACTCACGCACGTGATCTTCCGTAATCTTCCCTCCCATAAATACAAGGCCGTCCACTTGTTTGCCGAGCATGGCATTAATTAAATGCAACTCCTTGTCTTTATTTTGGTCAGAGTTACTTAGGATAATATTGTAATTATACATTGTTGCGATATCTTCAATTCCTCTAGCTAATTCAGCAAAGAAGATACTTGAAATATCAGGGATAATGACACCTACTGTAGTTGTTTTCTTACTAGCTAGTCCTCGTGCTACGGCATTTGGTCGGTAGCCGAGGCGTTCAATCGCATCGTTCACCTTTTTCCTTGTTGCCGGCTTCACATTTGGATTCCCATTTACTACTCGCGACACCGTTGCCATCGAGACATTAGCTTCTCTTGCTACATCATATATTGTTACATTCATCTTGCTTCCTCCTCCGTCGATTACAACTAAAGCATCTATTCATAAAATTATCATACGATAGTTGATCACCTTCCGCAAACTTCGCGGGAACTATTGATAGTTCTAGGTTACCCTAACTATTATAACGAATAACACGATAACAAAAAATAAGTCAGGCTGAAAATTCAGCCTGACTTATATAAGAGACAGAAAATATTCATAAAATATTACGTTTTGCTTCACACAATGTCATGTCGTTCACCTTTATTGGGTCTCTTCAATCGATTTTGCAAAACGGGATTTTTCCTATATCAGAACTTTTTAAGCTCATTCATGAATGTTTCAAAGGTTGGAATATCCATCTGTTGTGCAGAATCTGACAACGCTACAGCCGGATCTGGATGAACTTCTGCCATAACCCCATCTGCTCCAATGGCAAGAGCTGCCTTAGCTGCAGGTAAAAGAAGATCTCTCCGGCCTGTTGAGTGGGTGACATCAACCATTACAGGCAAGTGAGTTTCCTGTTTCAAAATAGGGACACTAGAAATATCGAGTGTATTTCTAGTTGCCTTCTCATATGTTCTAATTCCACGTTCACATAAGATGATATTGCCGTTTCCTCTGGAAATAATGTATTCCGCAGCATTGATGAATTCTGAAATCGTTGCTGACATGCCACGTTTTAAGAGGACAGGCTTATTCACTGACCCTGCTTCCTTCAACAATTCAAAGTTTTGCATGTTTCTCGCTCCGATTTGAATCACATCAAGGTAGTCGACTGCCTTTTCAATATCGGCCGGGTTAACAATTTCACTTATCACTGCTAAATCATGTTCGTCAGCAGCCTGTTTTAGTATTTGCAGACCTTCTATTCCTAAGCCCTGGAAGTCATAAGGCGAAGTCCTTGGCTTAAATGCACCACCCCGCAAAAGCTTCAAACCTTGCTTCTTAACAGCTTCAGCAACGGTCGCTACTTGCTCGTAGCTTTCTACTGCACATGGTCCAGTAATAAAGTGACGATTTCCGTCCCCAATTTTTTCTCCTTTTATATCAATAATCGTATCTTCAGGTTTTTTCTTACGAGAAACTAATAACGCTTTTCTATGATCATCCTCTTGAAGCTCGAGTCCAGCTTTGAAGATCTCCTTAAACAAATGAATCACTGTTGAATCCTCAAAAGGTCCATCATTATGCTGAGATATTTGATCAAACATGACTCTTTCCCGTACTGGGTCAAATCGATTCATTCCTTGTTTTTCTTTGATTTGGCCAATATCCTTTACCAATTCACCGCGTTTGTTGATTAAATTCAAAAGCTGCAAATTTACCTCTTCCAGTTGACTACGCAACTGGTCCAATTGCTGGTTACTCATGTTTAGTCCCCCTATGATGGTTTAGTGTCTTTTAAAAAGAATAATTCTTTAGATAATTAGGGTTAATTATAGCGAATTTTATGAAAGTTGTCACCCTTAGAAAGGGCTTTCATTAAGAATAAGTCAAAAAGATTTTATTATTAAGTCGAAATAACACTAAATTACAAAGCCAAATAAGTATGAATAAGGCTTTTTGTAACCGCCAAGTAAAAATGAACACCTTCTTCCCGAAAATGCTGAATAAGACTGAACACTATTTCCCAGTAGAGGCGGGCATGATAGTCTACATTGGCTGAGCCAGATTCCTTGGATCATCTGGGTTCATGGCTCCTAATCCTGCCCGCAGAGGCTCATGTAAAGTGACATTGCATTTACGATCTAATTTCCAGTATAGTGTTCATTTCAATTCAGCAAAATTTGTTCAAAGTTATTTGACGGTTACACCTTTGTATTATTGTTCTGCCGCTTGAGATAAGGAAGCATTTGTGATGTTCTGGTGACTTTCATGCCAACCCACAGCTTCTTTATTAAATAGCAACACTTGTGGTGATTCGTGTTTTACAGAAAAGTCTTGAGCAATTGCATTACTTATCTCTCGAGCCTCTTGTACGTGGATCATATAACAAGGGAGCAAAGATTCTCCGCTATATTTTTCAAACTCCTTCTTGGCCGAAGCACTGATTGGACAAGTTAAACTATGCTTGAACAAAAAGAATTTTTCATTATTTTCTACAACTTCGTCAAATTGCTTTTTTGTTTCGATAAATTTAATTTCCATAGATATCTCTCCTTCTTGTAAGATTGAGTTAAATGTGGTTCGATCGAATTCGGAAGTTGCAGTTCGGTTAAAGTCAGTATAAAGAGGATCCGGCTATACCTGCAACACCCTTCGATAAAAAAAGCAGAGGCATAAAGCCCCCGCTTTTGTTTACTTGATATTGGAAGAAGTTGTTGAATCCTGCTGATTTTCTAATTCCTGTGCCGCTTCTTCAATTGCTTCAGCTACTTCTTGTGCAGCCTTTTCTGCTTCTTCGTCTTCGCTATTGCGTGTATTCTTCACTTTGTCCTGTAATGATTTAGTAGAATCCTTCACTTTAGAGCCCAACTCTTGTGATTTTTCAGATACGTTTTTGGAAAGCTGTGTAGAAGATTCAACAGCACGGTCTTTCCACTCGCCACTTTTTTCGTAGGCTACATCTTTCCATTCACCTGCACGTTCTCTCCAGTCACTTGAACTCTCTCCAATATTTGTCCGCAGTTCCCTGCCTGACTTAGGTGCGAATAGTAGGGCAACGACTGCCCCTACGAGTCCTCCAATTAGTGAACCAAGGACAAAATCTCTCCCGTTTGTGTTTGACTTTTCATTTGTTTGATTTTGATTATTCTCTGTACTCATTATTGCTCTCCTCCTGTTTTGTTAAGATCTTCTTTTTTTGTCTTCTTCCAAAGATTAATGGCCACTTGACCCCATTTCATAGCTTGTGCAGCTGCATCAGTATTGTTATTAGCTGATGTCGTCAGTCCTTTTGAAAAAGTTCGTAGGGATTGGTTGAAATCTTGAACAGAATCCCCAATTCCTTTAACGCCATCGACTAATGTATTCAGCTTTTGAGATTTCTCTCCGACATCTTCAGCTAATTTGTTCGTTTTGTTTAATAAAGCCGTTGTTTCTAATGTGATGCCTTCCATTTGCTGCTCAACGCCTTCTAACGTATCGGCTACATTATTCATGGTCCGCCGTACAGCTATCAAGGTTCTAGCAACAAAAATAACTAGAACTGCAAATGCTACCGCTGCAATCAACGCAGCAATATATAACATAATAATCATCGCCCTTACGCACACCCTTTCACATATGTATTCACTACAGTTTAGTAATTACCCAATTTGGGTGAATTATAAACGTATAGCATGCATTTATGGTTATATTCGAGATCTTTTTATCAAAATCCTTTAAAGTTTGACGAATATAACCATTATTTTTCATAAAAGAGGATGTTCAAAAAGTCACCAAATGATAAACGGCGCATTTCTTCGTTACTTGGTTTTTTCCGGTCCTCACGTAGGAAAGGCATACGCTGTGGTTCTCTTTGCACCTCGACCTTCTTGCGACGCACAAGGAACGTGCTAGGGTCGACATTCTCATTCGTCAACTTTTTGAACACACACTAAAAGAAAACTGTGCGGACAATTTTTACAGCCCGCATGCAATAAATAATTATTCATTTCCTTTTTCGTAAGCCTTTTGAAACTTCTGAATATCCCCTGCGCCCATGAATAGTAAGATACCATATTCATACTCAGCTAGTTGATCAGTTTCATCAACGTTAAGAATATGTGCATCAGGGATGAGTTTTTGTAAATGCTCGATTGTCAATTTCCCGCTATTTTCTCGTGCTGATCCAAAAATGTCACACAAAAATACATGATCAGCCAATTTTAAACTATCGGCAAACTCATTAAGGAATGTCTTAGTCCGGGTAAACGTATGCGGCTGAAAGATTGCTACAACAGGTCTATCTGGATATTTTTTTCTGGCAGAATCAATAGTAGCTGTGATCTCAATAGGATGATGGGCATAATCATCTACTAGGATTTGATCCTTCCATTTCTTTTCTGTAAACCTGCGTTTCACCCCTGTGAATGTAGAAAGCTTACTAATTTGCTCTGCTGACAGCCCTTCGTATTGACATATTGCGATGACACTCAAAGCATTTAGAACCGTATGTGTGCCGAATTGCGGGATTGTAAATGTCGCATAAAATGTGTTTCGCACAAACACATCAAACGTTGTGCCTTGCTCGTCTTCCTTAATATTTTGGGCTTGAAAGTCGTTCGAATCGTTCAAGCCATAGTACAATACAGGTACGTTTGCCTGAATGTGTTGAAGATGTTCGTCATCCCCACAAGCGATGATCCCTTTTCTAACTTGCTTTGCCATTTGTTGAAAAGCTTGAAACACATCATCGATACTCGTAAAATAATCCGGATGGTCAAAGTCGATATTCGTCATAATCGCGTAGTCAGGGTCATACTCTAAGAAATGTCTACGGTATTCACATGCTTCAAACGCGAAGTATTGGCTGTCCCCATGACCTTTTCCAGTACCATCACCAATTAAGTACGAGGTCGGATAATTCTCAGAAAGAACGTGTGACAACAGCCCTGTTGTCGATGTTTTCCCATGTGCACCTGTTACAGCAATACTTGTGTATTTCTCAAGCCATTCACCTAAAAACTCATGGTACCAATAGAAAGGTAACCCTAGTTGCTTGGCTGCAATAACCTCTTCATGGTCCTCATTAAAAGCATTTCCTGCTATAATTGTTAATCCTTCTTCTATATTATCTTTAGTAAAAGGGAGAATAGGGATTTTTTTCACTTCAAGAACTTCTTGAGTGAAAAAAGTTTTTTCAACATCTGAGCCTTGAACGGTTTCACCAGAATCATGCAAAATTTGTGCGAGTGCACTCATTCCTGTTCCTTTAATACCAATAAAATGGTAAGTTGTCATAAACAAGAACCTCCAAAATAAAGTAAATCACTATTGTATAGTGTATGTAATTAATAGTAGCTTGCGAACCTTTTGCTCGTTCATACTCTCCATGTCAAAAACGGACACGGCAAAAAGCATTCATTTATTTTACCACGTCTCCACATAGAGAAAAAGTATCTAACCTTATAAAGCTTACCCCCATTTGAGAATCATACAAATGAAAGAGCAAGCTTCGTTTTATCTCGATCATACATGATTATAAGGAAACCTTATTGATTACCGATAAAGTTAACATGTTCAAGACGCGGATTGGGATTATAGCGTCTGCCATCTTTTGCCTCAGGTTTACCATTGATTAAGACATTATCCCCTGTGAAGCCAATACCTATCTTTAGCAGACTCCCTCCAACACCGTACATATCCACAGGTACGCTAAGTTCTTCAAATGCTCTAATTCTGTCTTCAGAAAAACCACCAGTGACAACAATTTTTACATGATCGTAGCCCTCATTGTCAAGAGCTTTCCGAAGAGCGAATACAAGCTCAGGGTTTACTCCGCGTGGGTCAAAGGTGCCCATTAAATGTTGGTTTCTTAAAAAGTATTTATCCACCAAATTCCTGGAAGTATCAAGACGTACACTTATTAGATCCTCTCCAAATTCACGCGCTACTTTTAGTGAATCGGTTATGACATCATTATTATAATCAACAAGAGCCATTAATTTATCATTAGGAAATTGACTTTGATAAGCCTTAGACGCTGCAACAACATCGCCCTTAAACATTTGGATCAAGGCATGTGGCATCGTACCCATCCCCTCTTTCCCCCACCACTCATTCATTGCATGAGTGGCTTGGGCTGTGGAGCCGCCAATGAACGCTGAATATCCATCACCCGCCTGTTGCGTGAAATGGTCATCACGATCTCCCATGAATATAATCGGCTTTTGCTTGCCAGACGTTCGTGCTGCATTTACAACGTTATATACATTTGTTGCAACAGATGTTCTTCTGGCCAGGATACCATCAATAATCCCTTCTAAGAAACCAAAGTATTGATAAGGTCCTGTGATTGTCAAGACCGTCTCATATGGACCTATCTTGTCACCATCCTTTAATGAATGTATAGCCAGTTTTTCGGGGTGATCAGAAAATGTGTGAATGAGGGCAATCGCCTCATCTGTTCCACATAGGACAGCGTTATGTTCCTTTTGAAAAAACTGCATCGTTACAATGTTATCAGCTAAATGCTGCTCAATAATCTCTTTCGTTTTTAAAAAGTAGACAGCTGAGAACCAGCCCTCAGCTACACGCTCATCAAATTTAAATGTTTTATTAGTCAAACGAGAAATTTCACCATTTAATTTGCTCTCAATTTCCTTCATCACTTTACTCCTTAAACAATTAGGATCAAATTATCTATATGAGGATGTTCAAAAGTCACCAAATAATAAACGGCGAATTTCTTCGTTGCTCGGTTTTTCCGGTTCTCACGTAGGAAAGGCATACACTACGGTCCTCAAAACTTTCGCGCCTCGAACTTCTTGCGACGCACTGGACGTGCTAGGGTCGACGTTTTCATTCGTCACTTTTTGAACACACACTATATATACTTTGTTTATGATATAGAAAGGTCGTATTTTTAACAAGAGTTAAATCTATTTATCAAACAATACTAGGCCATTGTGCTCATAAGATCTGCTACTTGCTGCTTATTTAATAAAATATCTCTAGGTTTACTGCCCTTTTGCTCAGAAATAATTCCGTAATCCTCCATCTGGTCAATTAAACGTGCGGCACGATTATAGCCGACTTTAAACCTTCGCTGCAGCAGTGATGCACTCGCACCATTATGGTCGATAACAAATTGTACAGCTTCCTCAAATAATATATCTGTTTCCTCTTCACTTGAAAGCTGTTTAATCAACTCTTCTTGTTCAAACAGATAGTTAGGCGGGGCAATTTTTTTCACATGACCTGTAATGCGTTCAATTTCATCATCAGAAACAAAGGCACCCTGGATGCGTACCGATTGACCGGATCCATTTTCAATGAATAGCATGTCACCTCTTCCAAGCAACTTCTCCGCACCCCCTGAATCGATGATCGTTCTTGAATCAACCTGGGATGAAACACTAAACGCAATACGTGTAGGAATATTTGCTTTAATTAGCCCGGTAATAACATCGACTGATGGCCGTTGTGTAGCTAAAAGTAAATGGATCCCACATGCTCTTGCCTTTTGAGCAATCCGGCAAATGGAATCTTCCACATCTTGGGGGGAAACCATCATCAAGTCAGCAAGTTCGTCTATAACGATCACGAGATAAGGTAGTTTGTCAGATCTTCTTCCTTGCTTCAACACCTTTTCATTGTAGCGTTCAACATCTCTTACGCCTTCATCTACAAATTTTTGGTAACGTTCCTCCATTTCTTTCACAGCCCATTTCAGTGCAGTTGTAGCTGCCTTGACATCTGTGATCACAGGAGAAACAAGATGGGGCAAACTATTATATGGAGCCAGTTCAACCATTTTTGGATCAATTAAAAGGAACTTCACATCATCATGGTGGGCCTTATATAAAAGACTAATTAATATGGTATTGATACACACACTTTTTCCTGAACCGGTTGCTCCTGCTATCAATCCGTGTGGCATCTTCTTCAAATTAGTTACCACTGCATCTCCACCAATATCTAACCCAAGAGCAACAGACAATGGAGAGGAGTCATTTTTAAAGTCATCTGACTCAAAAATCTTTTGTAGTCCGACCATTTCTGCCTGCTGATTAGGTACTTCTATACCTACAGCCTGTTTTCCAGGTATAGGTGCCTCGATTCGGATATCACGTGCTGCCATGCTAAGCTTAATATCATCAGAAAGATTGGTAATTTTACTTACCTTCACCCCTGGCTCTGGCTGCACTTCAAATCTTGTTACAGCAGGCCCCTTCATAGCATGGACCACCTTTGCCTTTACATGGAATTGACGTAATGTCGTTTCAAGCCGTTCCATCTGTTGTTCAATCCATGCTTGATCATTTGTCGATTGCTCAACTGGGTCGTTTAACAAGTAAAGTGGCGTAGAATATTCCTTACGTACAGATTCTTCCGTGTTATTTAACTCTGCCATACTCGTCACTTCAGGTGTTTTTTTTTGTTGCTGATCATTATTCTCTTTTTGAGGTGTTTTTTTTTGCTGATCTCTAGTTCGTTTATCTCTAGGCGTCATCACTACGTTGAATGGTACACGTGATCTTTGTGTTGATGAACGGGGAGGAGATTTCGCCGCCTCAGGTTTAGAAATTGGACGGGTGTCCTCAGTTTCTTTACCTTCTGCACCATCCTTATTTCCTTTTGAAATGGGGGCAGCTTCTGTCTTCTTAGGCTTTTCAATCGCTTGGACATCCTCTTCTGCTGATGCTAATTCCTGCATATGTTCGTCTTGTTTTGGTTCTTGCTGCTGTGTGTTTTCAGTCGACTGTTGTTCTGCAGACAACCGGCGTCTTTCTCGTTCTTTACCCGAATCAATTTTTCCTCGCATACGTTTACGAATCTTCTCCCATTGTGCATCATCAATCCGAGATTGTTCGATATTAAGGGGTAGAGGAGCATCATTGGTATTCTGCTCTTTATACTCTGAATCTTCCTCCTTAACTATGGGTTCTGTCTTCGGATTATAGCCATAAACTGGGGACGGAACATCACTCGGTGTAAATGGCGTCGAAGAGGTTGTTGGCAGTTTCGGTTTAGGTAAAGAAGATGGTTTTTTTACCTCTTTATCCTGAGAGAAAGTTCGTTCCTTGTGTTTGTCCTGATCCTTCTTCTTTGATCTCGTATTATAAACAGGTTTTTCATTCTCATTTTCCTTTGAAGTGTCTGGAATAACAGGAAAACGAAAATTCCCCGCTTTAGGATACTTATACGTCATTTTAGTATTAGCGTTTGATTCATAACGATTAGCCTTCTCACCATTTGATTTAGGGCGCGGTTTTACTTCTTCCTCGGAATCAAATAAACTCTTAAATTTATTTTTAAATTCATTCCACATAATTCTCACACTCTCTCTATGTAAATATGGTAGTGGGTATCTTTATTTTAACAGGTTTTTAGGTGAATTTGGTTTACAATACGTTAAAAAAAATCGTATCACAAAGAAAAAGAAGCAAAGGGCGTAGTTCATAAGTTCCCTTTGCTTCCATATTTGTCATTTAAAGTGTGTGTTCAAAAAGTTGACGAATGAGAACGCCGGCAACATTCGTCACATCCTGTGACAACGTCGACACGCGCAAGTCCAATGCGTCGCAAGAAGTTCGGCGCGAAAGTTTTGGACCACAGCGTATGCCTTTCCTACGTGAGGACCGGAAAAAACCGAGCAACGAAGAAATTCGCCGTTTATCATTTTGAACATCCTCTTAAAATTCAAAAGACTGTCCTTTTTCATAGTGCTCATCTAAAACTAAGATTCCTTTTTCCTGTGGAGCATTTTCTAATTCAAGCTCTTTTGCCGAACAAATCATGCCGGTTGAAGGGACCCCGCGCAGCTTGGCATCTTTTATTTTCATACCGCTTGGCATCACAGCACCCACCTTGGCCACAACGACTTTTTGACCTTGATCAATATTCGGTGCACCACACACGATTTGTAAGTCTTCATCTCCTACATCGACTTGACACACACTTAGCTTGTCAGCGTTCTCATGTTGACTTTTTTCCTTTACATACCCGATAACAAACTTTGGTGATAAATCGAAATCAAGCGAGTCCTTTACCTGTTGTTTTGTAAAAAGTGTCCGCAGCTGCTCAAGGAGTTTACTCGTCATCATCAGCTTTCCCTGACTTTCCAGAGTGAAGTATTCAGCAGCGTTAAATATATTATAGCCGAGAAGAGAACCATCCTGCTTATCGGTAATTTTCACTATGTCACCATAGGACTGATGAGTAGCTGTTAAGCGATCCCCTCGTTTAATTGGGATGATTAGGACATCCCCTATCCCTTTAAGGTTATAAAAAACATCCATTTATTGATCGTCCTTTCACTTGTTCTTTGGTTTCTTTTGAGCAAGGATGAAAATAGGTTCAAGTTGCTTATTTTCATAAAGGAAGGATAATGAGGTTACCGGAACAAGTCCTTCCGCAAAAAACTTCATCGCCATCTGTGCTAGAATATCATAACCTTCAGGATTTTTAACGTCTGCAAAAATGATCACATCCTGATGCGGGATGCTAATTGCAAGCTCGCCTTCAAATTCAGCTTTTAATTTTTCTAAAAGTACTTCATTTAAAATACGACTCGCATCGTAGCCATCCTGTGTAGACTGAAAATAAAAATCATTTCCATACACAGTATCTTTCTTCATATCAACTGGTAAAGACCGCACGTTGAAACTAGCGATTTCCTTCATTCGATCAACCGTCCAATTTTCATTCTTCACCATTTCTTCGTCAATAAGCTGATAGGATTTACCTAAGTCTAAGGCATAATAAACCCTCGTTTCGGCCGTATGTTCAGTTGTGATCAATTTCTTGCCATTGTCGGTCTCTACTGGAAATGAAGCCGCTCTGATAACAGGAAAAATATGCGGCTCCTTCCCTGTGAGCTCATGTGTTTGGTTCATGATTCTTAACGCTTCTTTTACATGGTCCTCCAGTTCATCAACTGTTTTTTCACCACGATTTTCATATTTAGCAATGACATTAGGAAGAGTGATGGTAATCCCTTTACCAGACTCCTTCCACTCCACCCTAAACGTATCTTTATCTCGATTAAAAAAGGTATTCCAATCTTCATGATGTAACCGTTCCTCGAGAATTTTCTTCATTTTTATACTCGTCATTTTCATCATTTTTCCTCCTTTTATGATGGAAGAAAGGTTCCGCTGTCTATTTTAGCATATCTTTCATGCCTATACATGCGATAGCTACTGATAAAGAAACAAGCTACACATAGCACAAGCTTGTTACAAGTTAATATTAGTAATAAATGATTCAAGTTCCTCTTGTGACTTTCGATCCTTACTAACAAAACGCCCAACTTCTTCCCCTTTATGAAAAGCTAATAAGCTTGGAATTCCAAAGACATCATGTTCAGCACATACGTGAATAAACTGATCACGGTCGACGTGAACAAAGGTCCAATCTCCAAATTTAGCTTCAATATCTGGGAGAACTGGTTCAATCACGCGACAATCTGGACACCAGTCTGCCGAAAATAATAGGATCGTCCGTTCATCATTAATTAGTTGTTTTAATTGGCCATCTGATTTTAATGTGATCATTTATGCACCTCCAAAACTTATTTTAGCACACGTTTACTCATATTCAATTAACATGTCTCCAGGCTTAATTAGACCTCTCTTCCTAAGCCAGCGTGCGATTAAATAACTGATCAAGGCTGGAGCTATGATATGAAGAATAAGAATGATCCCAGCAACCTCCCATGTGAAGCCCATCGTATTAAAAGTCATGATTTGACCAACTAACCCACTCGTTCCCATCCCGGCACCTGAAGCATTGTTTTCGAGTTCAAGCCAAACCGTTGCGATTGGTGCGAGCAAGGCCCCAGCCACTGTAGGAGGCACTAGAATAATAGGTTTTTTTACGATGTTCGCAACCTGCAACATTGATGTTCCGATGCCCTGCGCTAGAAAACCTCCCATGCCATTATCCCGATAACTAATCGTAGCGAAACCGATCATTTGAGCAGCACATCCAATCGTCGCAGCCCCCGCTGCTAACCCATCGATCGATAACATGAAGGCGATTGCCAAACTTGAAATCGGTGCAGTCAGAGCAAGCCCCATTAGTACAGCAACAATAATTCCCATAATAAAGGGCTGTTGTGTTGTTGCCCAATTAATAATCTCTCCAAATCCCGTCATAAACTGGTCGATAGGCGGACCGATGAACATCCCTGTAAAGAATCCAACTGTTAAGGTTAGAAATGGCGTTAAAATAATGTCTAGTCTCGTTTCCTTACTAATTAATTTTCCGAATTCAGTAGCCAGCAACGCAGAAATGTAACTTCCCGCCGGACCACCGAGATCTGCCCCGTAGGCTCCACTAAACAAAGCAGCAAAGATGACAAGGGGTGGTGCTTTCAAACCATAAGCAATGGCTACTCCAATCGCTCCTCCCCAAATCTTCGTATCCATAGCGAAATTCCCCAGCTCGATAAATTGAGTAAACCCAAGCTGGTCTCCTATTGTCTTTATAATTAATCCAATAATCAATGAGGAAAACAATCCAAGTGCCATGTAACTTAATGCTGTAATTAGATAGGTTTGTACAGATATATGTACACCTTTTTTCTGTAAAAAATTTTTCATGATTTCTCCCTTCCTGAGACGAATCTATTTTACAGTAAAAATAATTATGTGTAAATACACTTATATACACATAAGTCACCTCGCTGTAAAAAGGACTATTTTTCATAGCATGTGACAATATTCCTGATTATTTCGTTCTATTAGTTAAGATTGTATAGAAATTTCCGATAAACAAAAAGAGGGAGGGAATCTTTATGAAATCATTGAGAAGTCGGGTACGATTAATGGTCGTATTAGCTTTGATCAGCTTACTTGTTCTCATCGGTTTTTCTACATATTTCTTTAATAAACAAACAGAGATGGCTGAAGAAAGCAGAAAAATTCAAGGAGCACTTATAGCAAGTGAAGAAATCAAATATTTAATGACAGTTGCTGCACAGAACCAGCAAACCTTCTTTGCAAATCCTAGTGATGAAACAGGTGAAGTCATTGCTAAATCTATTGCAAATGTAAAAGAAACAGCACGTACATATGCGAATGCCTACGTATCATACGATGGCGTTTCCAGAGAATTTACGGCAATTGCAGACCAGGCCAATAATTATGAGGAAGAAGTTGAAAAACTAATCAATGCATTCCGTTTGCTGGGATTTTCTGAATCAGAAGGGATGTATAAGTTCATTAATGAATCTTATCAATCCTTTGTTGATCTGGTAGAATCAACGAACAGATCAGAATTAGAAACAGCCTTACTACAAATGAGGCTTCAAGAACAAGCATTTCTTAATGACCCAACGAAAGAAAGCTTATCAAGTTTCAAAGAAAGTTTAGGGACTTTTGAAGAGACTGCCGCGTCCTTAAATTTACCTGAAGAGCAAGCATCTACCGTAGATCGAACCCTATTAAAATATGAACAATCTTTAAATACGGTAAATAGTACATTAACTCAAGCTGCCGCCACTCGTTCGTCCTTTGAGGAAATTGCTGCTGAGGTATCTAGCCATGTTAACCAAGTCATTGCCTTAGCAGAAGGTATTAATGGAGAAATTTTGACGAAACAGAATTCAATGAAGAATTTTATTATGACCCTATTGTTTATTATCGGTGGAGTAGCTTTATTGATTACTCTAGTTACAGGCTACTTCTTAGTTCGCTCTATTACAAAATCGATGACAACTCTTAAAGAAAGTGCAACGATTATTGGTGACGGGGATCTCTCCCATCGAATAAATCTGAATTCTAGGGATGAAATGGCTGAGCTTGGTCATCAATTTAATGTAATGACAGAAAAAATGGAACGTTCTGTCCATAAAGTTCTCGAAGCATCTGGTATTTTAAATGACTCTTCAGACCACTTAACTTCAGTATCTGATCAAACGGCGACGCAAGCCCATGAAGTCAATGCCGCGATTAATCAGGTTGCTGTAGGGTCACAAGACCAGGCTCAAAAAATCGAAGAAACGACGAGACTCATCGAACATGTAACTGAAGCTATTGTAAACACCAAACAGGCAACTGGAGATATTAATGATCGATTAAATGAAGCTGACCAGGTCGGTACTGAGGGGTTAAAAACCATAGATCAGCTTGAACAAACCTCTAATTCATTTATTGAACTCGCTTCACATATGTCTAGTGAGGTACAATCAGCCTCCAAACAGTCACAAGAAGTTAATAAAATTGTTGCTACCATCGAAGACATTGCGGACAGCACTGATTTGTTAGCACTCAATGCGGCAATCGAATCCGCTCGGGCTGGTGAAGCGGGAAGAGGATTTGCTGTTGTTGCAGATGAAGTGAGAAAGCTATCAGAACGGTCTAAACAAGAAGCTGGAAGAATTCACGAGCTTGTCCTGAATATGTCCAAGCAAATGTCTACACTTTCTACGGATGCTGAGCAATTTAATGACTATCAATCTTCACAAGACAAAGCCGTTGTTCAAACCAAAGAAGCTTTCCATCGCATTTCCACACACGTACAAGATATGAACCATCAAATCAGCCAAGTTAAACAAGCCGTAAATAGTGTTGACAACGTAAACGAGGATGTAAAACAAAAACTTCAAGATATTAGTATTATTTCCGAAGAAGCTGTCGCAACAGCTGAAGAAGTGGCTGCTTCAAGTGAAAACCAACTGCATTCTATCGGCCAGGTTCACAAGGCAGCTACTGATTTACAAGCCCTCTCACAGGAGTTGTCTTCGGAAGTAAGTCAATTTACGATAAATGAGAATTGGGATGTAATAAACAATGGTGAAGAGATTAAGCTTGACGAATTAACAGGTGAAGAAGTATTGGTTGAAGATATCAATAAAGATAATCCTTTTAAATATGACTATAAAGTAGATTCGGTAAGCTTCAAGGAAAACGATGATATAAAAGAGGAGGAAGAAACACCATACAATGGTGATAAAATGTCTTCATAATAGAAAGCCCGCTCTGGAGAGCGGGCTTTCTTCATTATTCTCGGACTATCTTACTTGAATATTGAACAGAATTTACAATGTCCATCATTTTTTCTGAGTCAGAGGCTAGTTCACCTTTTTCAGCATATGTTGTAATCTTTACTCCGCCCACACTAACTTGAAGCTCATATTCGTTCGTATTATTCAAAGGCAACACACGCACATAGCTAAAACGGTTGCCATCCCTATAGGATTCTAGCAGCAAATGATTTTCTTTTTTGGACGAGGCAACTTTATAATTTAAACGACTCGATTGCTTTTCCATTGAATTAAAGAAAAGAATGTACGTCTGGTTATCACTTTCAGTTAGGATCATATTACTATTTGTTTGCTCTTTAACTCCCATGGAAGCCGGCAAATATACTGATAATGCCTGTCCATCGAAATTTGGTTCAACATCGCTGTGTTTAAATGCTTGCTCTGAAGCTTCTTTTGTTTGAGAAATCGCTTGTTTCTCGGACAGCATTATACCACACCCGCTAGACACGCTTAGAAGCAGTGTTAAAACAAAGAAAAGCCTCCCCTTCCTTAAGTACATGTGTACATTTCCCCCAGTCTCTTTTTTATCTAATCACATAATACTATGCCATAGCATTTTAACAAGTATCAATTTTATCCAATCAAGCCTGAATTCTGGACAGAGAACCTTATTTAGTAACATACTAGAAATAGATACCAAGATTAGGAGGGATTCCATGGAATTAACTGTGTATTTAGCTGGACAAATTCATGACAATTGGCGTGATGAGATTAAAGAAAAAGCTAATGAAAAAAGCCTGCCTATTGACTTTGTTGGGCCACAGGAAAATCATGCCCGGTCTGACAGTATAGGTGAAGACATTTTAGGTGAACAACCCGGGAAGCTTTACAGGGATGATGCTGCTTCAAGTGTAAATAACTTCAGAACAAAACTTTTATTATCTAAGGCAGATGCTGTAATTGCCTTATTTGGTGAAGATTATAAACAGTGGAATACGGCAATGGATGCGAGTCTTGCCATACAATCAAATAAACCATTAATCTTAATTAGACCAGCGTCCCTTATCCACCCATTGAAAGAGTTATCCAACCAGGCTACCATTACTGTGGAAACGGTTGAACAAGCTTTAAACGTTCTATCCTACGTTTATGAATAATTGAATCCAACATCTCCTTAGAACAAGAAACGAAAGCACCCTCCATCAGACATTGACGGAAAGGTGCTTTCGTTTCCTATTCCCACAAATATATTATTGTGAACGCTAGACGTTAAGAAAGTATAATTGTATCCAACGGACGCTTGTTTCTTTTCAGCATTAAAATACACTCCAGAAAAAGAAAGGAGGGCAAATTCAATCACTACTGCCTTAGAAAGTAATCTGCTAAAGTTAACCGAGTACACTACTGATCATGAACAGTCTATTTCAAGTTTCTATCTACCTGAGGAACAGCTGCAATTTACCCGTTACCCGATAGAGAAAATAACTGACCCAGCCCTTCCCGAAAGTACCCATCATATACTAATAGTAAATGGAGATACACCAGTAGGCTATTTTGCGTTAGAAGACGGAGACAAGCTGGGCAAATATACGAACAACTCCAAAGCTAGATTGTTAACTTCTTTCTCAATAGATTCAAAAGATCAGGGTAAAGGTTATGCCAAACAGGGACTGAGTTTATTACCAACATTTATATTTAATAACCTTCCTTATATAAATGAAGTCGTATTAGGTGTGAATAAGAAGAACAAATCTGCTATAGGCCTATATAAGAAAACCGGTTTTATTGATAACAACGAGGTCATTGCGGTAAAAAAGGCCCTCAGCATATTTTACATTTAAGTGTGTTTCAAAAAGTTGGCGAATGAGAACGTCGACCCCGCATGAAAGGTCAGTAAAACCCCAAAAAGGGGACCGATTTCAAGAAACACAGACTAAGGTCGCCATGTCGTGTAGGCCTCAACTAACCATCAGTGAAAACCCCACTGATGGAAGTTTCTCCTTATCATCTGGTGACTTTTTGAACATCCTCTTAAAGGTTTAATTCTACAGACTATTTTTCATACCCACAGCCCGCTATTCATATACCTCTTTTCATTTCGATTCATGAATAAACTGAGCAACAGATTTGAGCTGATTCAACCTGGTTCTTAATCATGTTAACCATGTTTCTTTACCAATCCAATCAAGTCTTTGTCTATCAATTCTTTTATTTGGCCCTCGTTTAAACCTATTTGACGAAGTATCTCCAATGTATTTTCCCCTCGCTTCCCGCCAACAAATTTGTATTTCTGCTTATAAGCAGTTGACTTAATCGGAGAGGCAATCTGCCTTTGGGATGTTCCATCAGATTTAGGGACATCTACTATCATGTTTCTTGCTTTTACTTGTGGGTGTTCAACAGCTTCGGAAAATGTAAGTACAGGTTCTACACAAGCATCTACATCGTTAAAAATAGTGAACCATTCATCATATGTTTTTTCCAAAAACGCTTCTTTGACGGCTGCTTTAAACAGCCATTTGTCTTCAGGTTCTGTGCTTTCTGCTAGGCCGATCAGATGGGAAATATCCAATCCTTTGCACAATTTTTTTCTAAAAGGGGGTTCAAGGCTTCCCACTGAAAAATAGCGCCCATCTTTCGTTTCGTAGTAGTCATAGAAGGTACCACCATTCAGTTCTGTTCCCTCCGATCTTGGCTCAATCCCACATGCTAAATAGCCTGGACCAAACAATGCATTTAATGAAAAAGATGAATCTGTCATGCTAAGGTCAATATATTGACCTTCTCCCGTGGACTCACGATGGATCACCGCTGTCAAGATAGCAATGACACTATGTAAAGACCCACCTGCTATATCCGCAATCTGTATTCCCATCGGGGCAGGACGCTCGTTCTTGCGAGCAGAATATCCAGCTATCCCTGCTACTGAAAGATAATTATTATCGTGCCCTGGACGATCTCGATACGGACCTGTTTGACCGTAACCCGTGAGTGAACAGTAAATTAGCTTTGGATTCGCTTCTTTAAGCGTCTCATAGTCTAACCCAAGCCGTGCCATTACACCGGGACGAAACTGTTCCAAGACAACATCATAATCCTGAACCAACTGCTTAACTAACTCCACCGATTCTCTTTTTTTCAGATTCAGGCTAATAGATTTCTTTGAGCGATTCAAATGTTGATGTGTTGCTGAATCCTCACCATCTAATGGTTCAAGTTCTCTTATAAAATCTGGTAAATCAGGTGACTCTACACGTAAGATCTCTGCCCCCAAATCAGCCAGCATCATGGTCGCATATGGTCCTGGTAATAATTTGGAAAAGTCTAGTACTTTCATGGAATTTAACAATGTAATCTCACCTCTCTAGAAATCCTCCAAAACTTTTCCTTTGCATTCCTTTGAGCACGCCCATTTAAAATAGGAGCTATTTTCTAAACGAAATTGAATAACCAAATCAGCTTTACCATTAATTTCTGACCAATCAGGAAATAGATATTCTTCCTTAGTCGAAAATCCTTTAGAAAAAATTAAACTACCTGTACTCGGGTGAATATCGACAACAGGTAGTTTCACCTTTTGTTATTGTCTAAACATTTTTACACGTCTAGTTATGAATCCCCTTAGTTTTTTCTGAGATAGATTAATTCACTTTCTTTGATCCTCCCCAATGCATTTCCCTTAGCCGATATTTTTGTAGTTTACCGGTTGCTGTTTTAGGTAAAGACTCCACAAACTCAACTTCTCTAGGTGCTTTAAAGTGAGCCATTTCGGATCGGCAATAGCTAATGATCTCCTCTTCAGTTACATTCGCATTGGCTTGTAATACAATAGATGCCTTGGGAGTCTCTCCCCATTTATCATCAGGAATGGCAATAACAGCTGCTTCTAACACATCCGGGTGTTTATACAATACACCTTCGACCTCTGTAGAGGAAATATTTTCTCCTCCGGAAATGATCAAGTCCTTAGCACGGTCTCGTATTTCAATATATCCATCTGGATAAGTCACTGCCAAATCCCCAGTATAGAACCACCCGTCTCTAATTGCCGCTTCAGTTTTCTCCGGATCCTTGTAATATCCGTCCATTACTACATTCCCGCGGGTAATGATTTCTCCTAGTTCTTCCCCGTCCCAAGCAACCTCTTTCCCATCAGGATGGACAACCTTTGTTTCCCCGTTAAATGCTAACTCAACCCCCTGCCTCGCCTTTATCGCTGCCTGTTCGTCTGCCGATTTTGAATCCAATTCTTTTTTCCACTCACAATAAAGAATGAATGGTGAAGTTTCCGTCAAACCATAAACATGGATCATATCCAGTCCAAGGGTTTCCTGTGCTTTTTGAATCAGAGCTGCCGCTGGAGGAGCTCCAGCCGTTGCCATGCGCGGTCGCGTCTTAATCTCAGTATTTTTTGCCTTAGAATCATTCACAAGCATATTAATCACAGTCGGAGCCCCACATAGCAGTGAGATCTTCTCCCTTTCAAACAAGCGGAGGGTCAATGAAGGATCAACCTTTCTCAAACATACATGGGTGCCGCCAGCAGCCGTAATAGCCCAGACACCACCCCAGCCGTTGGCGTGAAACATCGGTAACGTATGAAGATAAACATCATCGTGGCTGACACCAAGGTGATACATGAAATTAGCTGAGTTAAGGTAATTACTGCGATGGTTTAACATCACACCTTTTGGTTTCGACGTTGTTCCACTAGTATAATTCAATGTTAAAAGCTGATTTTCATTTATTTCTATTTGGGGCGGTCCAGTATTTTCTGGAACATGTTGAAGAAATGCTTCATAATCCACCCCTTTCAAAGAAGTCTCCTCTCCCGCCACAGAAACAATAACGATCTGGTCAAGTGAAAGCTTATCCTCGATTTTCTCAATCACATCGCTAAATTCTTCATCGACAATTAACATTTTTGAGTCACTATGATTGATGATGTACTCTAAATCTTCTGCTGATAACCGATAATTTAAAGGTACCATTGCAGCACCAAGTTGGCAGATCCCATAAAAACACTCCAGCATATGATGAGTGTTAGGCAGCATAACTGCAACATGGTCGCCTGCTCGGATACCTTCAACGTGTAAAGCAACTGCAAGCTGGTCCGAACGTTCTCCAAATTCCTTATACGTAAACTGCTTTTCTCCATCGATAACTGCTGTCTTTTCAGGATAATATTTTACCGCCCTGCGCTTCCAATCCAGTGGGGTTAATGCAGAAAACATGGTAATACAACTCCTCATTAAATATTTGTTTGAATATTTCGTTATTTTTTGATGCAAATTTGCACGTGTGGGCAAAGAATAATGCCCTATTAAAGTAAGACTCCGTCTTTCTAATTAACTTCTATTCAAGGGCTTACAATTCCTCCTGAAGGACTAGTGATCAAAATAAAGATAACGAAGAAAACAATGGAATTGAAAAAAGACGTATTCATTCAATCGTCCATTACAAAAAAGTAATAGGAAGTACTTCACGTTTTGTGCCAAACATGAGAATATAGCCGGTTAGTGTGCAACTATATATTAAGGCAACACTAAATTGATAACTTATTGTTTAACTAACTCTACATGTACAAATCTTCCTGAGCCTGTTGCAAATCGTTTTCCTGGAGTTGCAGGAAGCGGATGGTTATAAATCGGTCCGTCGAAAACAAACGTATGAAACTCTCCATTCTCTCCACATGGGTCGATGTCTTCAGGGAGAGATCTAAGAAATTCTTCATCAAAAGGATGACCTGCCAATTCAGCTGGAAGTTTGTCAGAATCTATGGTTGTCACTACTGCCTTAAAACCATCGGAAATGAACTTCCTCGCGACAGTCATCGTCTCCTTCTTCCATAATGGATAAAGTCCTTCCATCCCTGAACTGGAAAGAAGCTGATCTCGGTATGCTTTTATATCCTCAAGGAACAAATCCGCATACACAATGGTATGAATATCCCGTTGTTTGAATAGATCAAACTGTTCCCTGAGCACCTGCTCGTAAATGCTGTTGCCAACCCTAGCAGGCAGCTTCACTTCATATAGAGGAATTTCCAGAGAATCAGCCTGGGCATGAATAAATTCCCTTTTCACCTCATGTATGGGTAGACGCCCACTCCCTTCAGAGGTAGTCGATAATAAACCTTTAATGTGATAATTTCTATTTTTTATTAGATCATAGACTGCAACCGCACTATCTTTACCTCCACTCCAAGAAACAATGACATTCTTCACTACAATCTCTCCCTACTGTTTTAGTTACAAATTCAATTAAGTTCGTTAAGGATTAACTGCCAACCTGGCTATTTATCGCTAGTACGTTTTCCATTGCATCCCTATCGAAAAGGTTAAAAAAGAGAGATGCCCAGTGGAAGTAACAATCCTATAATAACTGTTATCGACAAAAAGATAACAAATATGGCTGAAAGGAATTTAGGTGTATCGTTCTTTAACTTATGCATGAAGTATATTTCTATTAAACCAATACTGCCGATGCCTAGAAGAACCTTAAATAAGCTGCCAAGATATACTGGCTGCATGCCAAGAGAGAAACCACCTGATAGAATTGCCAAGATGTAAAAACAGCGTAAAGTGTGATGCAAGATAGTGGCAGTCTTTGTCTTTTGTGCATTATACAAATGGTTCACTATGATCACTAGACAAATGATCACAATAATTGTCACTAAGTGAATCTGAATCAACATACTGTTACCCCACATTTTATAAGATAAAGCTCTCGTTATAGATTTGCATTTATGATTTCCTTCAGCTGTGAATCTGTAAGCTCGCCTCGATGTTTCTGAAGAATTATTCCCTCACTATCTACGAAAAAGTGGTCGGAATAAAATGTACACCTAATCTAGTTTGTGTTACTAATTTGGGAGCTATTAGTACAGGAATAGACAATTCATTTTCCTTTATGTCGTTCTCAAATACGGTTCTATCTTCTCCCATGCTAGCAGCTGCGAGATTAACACCTTTATCCCTATAATCATTATAATATTTTTAATAAAAGCAAGGAGGACACCAGGTCGCCCATAAGTTGACAAGTGTTAAATGTAATCAGGGTTATTAAAACCAAAACCACTACGATTCGGAACATAACCTTCACTTTACTGCCCTCCAATAAAGAATCCTTACTCGTTAAATGCTAACTTATATCCCCTTGTTTATTCCATAGGATGCACTACCACCGTCTAGCCTTATGGCGTAAATCCATCTTGAAACGATGTGCTGTTCAAAAACCTAATTCAATCTAATGAAGTTTCTCAAATTTGTAACCATCGTGTGTTCAAAACCCACATGTCCTGCCAGACACCGCAATATATGAAAATGGGGCGTAGCAGTTAATCCTAAGTAATTCTGTCAACTATATAAGGCAGGGACGATCATACATCTTAGTCCCCGAAAGAGTGACAATTGACAACCATTTCTGACTGTTAAGAATGATGCCATGGTGGATCATCTTAGTGGAAATATGTATTGTTATGACTGTAGGTGCAGGTGCGCGCGCTCCTCAAAAGCAAGCCAACGAAGAGATTCGCCTCTTATCATTTGGTGACTTTTTGAACATCCTCTAAAAGAAATCATCAAACTAATTCTGTTTGATGATTTCTTTTATCTTCTATTACATTACTTCTGTTGTCCATTCGTGACTATCCAGCAATCTTCCAGTTTGAATCCCCGTAATCTCATCATACAACTTTTTAGATAACTCCCCAATCTGATTGTTGTTGATGACCATATTTTGCCCTAACCAGTTCAACTCCCCAACAGGAGAAATAACAGCGGCCGTTCCAGCGCCAAATGCTTCTTCCAACTCCCCATCTGCGTATGCTTGGTACAATTCCTCGATAGATATTTTTCTTTCGACAACTGGTACTTCCCACTCTTTGAGTACTTCAATGATCGACATCCTAGTAATCCCATTTAAGATGCTTCCATTTAATTCTGGGGTTACGACTTCTCCATTGATTTTGAAGAAGATATTCATACTGCCGACTTCCTCGATGTATCTTTTCTCCAGCCCATCTAACCATAAAACATCTGCATTTCCTTCACTTTTTGCTTTCGCCTGTGCTTGGTAACCCGATGAGTAATTTCCCGCTGTCTTTGCGGTTCCTGTTCCACCTTTCACAGCTCTGGTAAACTGCTCCTCTACATTGATGCTGACAGGACGTATGCCCCGGAAAAGTAAGAACCAACAGGGGAGAGAATAATCATAAATTTATAAGATTGCGAAGGCGCTACAGAAAGATTTGTTTCAGTTGCAATAATAAATGGACGTATATAAAGAGAGGTCCCCGCTGTTGTGGGAATCCAATCTTGCTCAAGGCTAATCAATTGCTTAAGGTAACTCATCACACTTTCTTCATCGATAGCCGGAATACTTAGACGTTCGCTTGAGAGATTGAGTCTTTTTAAGTTCTTATCAGGCCTAAATAATAGAATACGATTATCTTCAGATCGATATGCTTTTAAGCCTTCAAATACAGTTTGTCCGTAATGAAAAATCATTGAGGCAGGATCTAATGTTATAGGTTCATATGGAACAATCCGGGGGTTAATCCAGCCTTTATCCATTTCATAATCCATAATAAACATATGGTCCGTAAATGTTTTCCCAAATGCAATCTGATCTTTTTCCGGTTTAGGTTTTTTGTTCGTACTCTTTACGATTTCAAGTTCTTTTTCCATTTTTTATAGCTCCTTATAATGTATAGTTTTTGGTCATTCTATTTTGAATTTCAACTAAATAATAGTAAGATCAATTAAAGTCCACTTTTGGGAAACAGCCTCTTTATCCTATAAAAAGAACACCCTAACAGGAGGATGCTATTTTATGATCGATCATAAAACCATTGACCTTTTAACAGTTTCACTACATGTTTAAACATTTCTTCCCTTTGCACTAAACCTTCTGTGAAAATTCCAATCGCGCCTTCATGTTTTCTTACGTCTGTTTTCTGTGTGAAAGCATCGATTAAATCCCCAAGCTCTCTTCCTGTTTGTAATCCTTTCTTAATTTCATCCGGGAGTGGTACACGTGCACCACTAGCTTTATAAACATTTTCTTTTTGATCAACAAGGGCTCCCCAGTTACAAAGATATAGTTCATCTTCTATTTCCATCACACCGCCTTCTAAACCGATGCCGATGTTACTTTTCTTTATAGCTGCGCATTCGCGTGCGCGGTTAATTGCCCCTTCTAGTGTCTCTTGATCAGAAAAAGGTTGAGCTGCAACCTTAGACTGGGCTTCCACCCCGATGACTTCATCTTCTGCAAAGATCTGTTTTACAGAATCGATTTTTGTCGGGTTGAGTGAACCTATATAAATTCTCACAGGTGATGACACCTTCCTCACTAAAAAATTTCATTTTCTAGCATAGCACAAAGCCACACCATGTAAAATACGTGCTAGGTGCGGCTTTGTGTTCATAAATGGTTATACATTTGATCTGATTAAATCCACCGTATTTTGATCAGTTGATTTCACAAGTTTTACAATCAGCTCTTTTGCAGCCGCATAATCATCGATATGAATCATAGAAGAAGAGGTGTGGATATACCTTGAACAAATCCCAACAACCGCTGATGGAACACCATTATTCGTCATATGAACACGTCCCGCATCCGTTCCCCCTTGAGACACAAAATATTGGTAAGGGATATCCTCTGTTTCTGCAGTATCGAGAACGAATTCTCTCATTCCACGATGTGTTACCATCGATTTATCGAGAATACGCAGAAGAGCCCCTTTACCTAATTGACCAAACTCCTTATCATCTCCACTCATATCATTAGCGGGAGAGGCATCGAGTGCGTAGAAAATATCAGGTTCGATCATTTGAGAAGCTACTTGGGCACCGCGTAGCCCAACTTCTTCTTGTACAGTTGCTCCGGAATACAACTGGTTGGATAATTTCTCTCCTTTTAACTCTTTCAATAATTCTATAGCTAAACCACAGCCGTAGCGATTATCCCAGGCTTTCGCCAGAATTTTTTTGTCATTTGCCATCGGTGTAAACGGGCAAATAGGTAGAATCGACTGACCAGGCTTAATGCCAATAGCCTCTGCATCTTCTCTATCATCTGCACCGATGTCTATGAGCATATGTTTCATCTCCATTGGCTTTTTACGTTGCTCTGGTGTTAAGTTATGAGGAGGAATCGAGCCGATCACACCCACTACAGGACCTTTATCTGTCAGCACCTGGACACGTTGTGCTAGTAAGACCTGACTCCACCAGCCACCTAATGGTTGGAAGCGAATCATCCCGTTTTTAGTAATTTGTGTCACCATAAAGCCAACTTCATCCATATGGCCGGCGACCATCACTTTAGGTCCTTCTCCATTACGGACGCCAAAAACGCCACCTAAACGATCCTGTATGACTTCATCTGAATAGCTTTCCAATTCTTTTTTCATAAAATGGCGAACATGATGTTCATTGCCAGGTGCCCCTGGGAGTTCAGTGAGTGTCTTAAACAGATCATGTGTCTCTTGATTCATGTTATGTACCTCTCCTTTTTGATTGTATACGTTATAGTTTAACGAAAAAATGCGAACGTTTCTACAAATCAGTTTTTTTCTTGTTATGATTTCCTTTTATAAGGGAATTCTAGTATACTGGGTAACAGAATATAGATTTGAGGTGAGTGAACTATGAATTGGAAAAAGGTTGCAATAGCTGCAGGTGTTGGAGCACTTGCTGGTTATGTCGTGAAAGAACAGGTGGCAAATAAACAAGGCGTCACTCCTGAAAAAGCTTTAAAAATTGCTAAGGAAGCATTCAAAAAGCAAGGACCTATCAGCGGTTCATGGATTTACATGAAGCCTGAGGAACTGAACAAAAATGGAATCAACTATGAAGTTTATCGTGGTGGAATTTCTAAAAACCAGGATGGTGAAACCTCCCAATACGAATTCTTCATCGACTCCGAAACTGGAACCATCATCGATGTAGCAGAGGAAAGCGCATAATACTGAATAGCGAAGAGGGCGTTAAGGCGTCCTAGTAGAGACTTATACGTGACCAAAGTTAAACATAGAAACCCCCTGCACTGTGTGATTATTATTTAGTGCAGGGGTTTCTTTTATTCATAGTCATGTGCAGTTCTTTCTACCTTGTGGATTACTTTCCCATCCTGGTCGAACTTTAGTGCACGATAGTGAGCATCATGGTAAAAGACATACCATGCCTCTTTCCTATAACCATACTCCATCCATTTCTTCTTTTCATGAACAGATGTCACTGGGTAGTCATCATAGGCAAGGGCCCAAAGGACATTTTGGTGGGCATGTGTTGGCATGATGTCTGCCATATGAATAAATGTCTCTTCCCCATCTTCAAAGACAACAATGGAATGCCCGTCACTATGACCGCTCGTATGAATCATCTGTAAGCCTGACAAAACATCAATAGAATCAGAAAATGTATGTACAAGTGACTCTACTGGTTTCCAGTTCGCTTCCCAATACGTATTTCTAGAGCGAATGTTCGGGTCCTTCATTTCATGCCATTCGGTTTCATTCGTATAAATCTTCGCATTCGGGAAAGCCGGAACAAGTTGCTCCTGATCCCACGCTGTCAAACCACATGCATGATCAAAATGTAAATGGGTCATTAACACATGATCAATATCCTCACGTTTTAAATCCAGATCTGCGAGGCTTTGATCAATACCTGACTCTTCATAAACCCCATAATTTCTTTTCTGCTTATCCGTAAACTTACCATTACCTACACCAGAATCAATGATTAAATTTTTCCCATCAATTTGGAGCAAAATCGGATCGGTCCGAAGTTCAATTTGGTTTTTATCATTTACAGGATATTTGCGGCTCCAGAGTGGTTTAGGAACGACACCAAACATAGCCCCGCCATCCATATGAGTGACTCCGCCATTTAACCACGTTAATACAGCCCTGCCCACTTTCATTGTTTCCAAAAACTCTCTCCCCCTCACTACGTTCTGAAGCTATTCTATCATAGCGAGGGCAGGTTTTGAAAGCGTTATCACTCTTTAAACCGAGCTGTGCAACGATAAATCGGCTGTCCTTTAGCAGAAAATTTCTCTTCATATTCTGTCTGCACATTCAATGGGTCATCTAGTGCATGAAGGTCTAAGGAAATATCCTCTAAAACCATCCCATATTGTGAGAGGCTGGAAAGAGAATATTCGAACAATCCACGATTATCTGTTTTAAAGGTTACTGCTCCTTCTCGTTTTAAAACATCTTTATACTGATCTAAGAAAGTATGGAACGTCAGTCTTCTTTTCTCATGACGGCTTTTCGGCCATGGATCCGAGAAATTCAAATAAATGTGATCAACTTCACTTGTAGCAAAGAGATCACGCAAGTCCTGTGCATCCTCATTTATGAGTCGTACGTTTTCTGTTTCCGCATCAAGGACCTTTTTTAACGCCCCTACGATTACACTTTTGACACGCTCAAGGCCTATAAAATTAACCTCAGGATGCTGTTTGCCCATCCCTGCAATAAATTGTCCCTTTCCTGAACCTATTTCTAAATGTAGCGGCTGTTCTTTATTAAATACATCATTCCATTTGTCTTTTAGGTTAAAAGGGTCTCGAACAACAATTTGACTGTTTTCATCCATATAGTCATCCGCCCATGGTTTATGTCTCAAACGCATTTGGTGAAATTCCTCCTTATATTCGTTAAAAGCTTACCATGAATAAGAGGTGTAGTTAAAGTTTTTTATGATTATGAAGCAAACACATGTATGTAAGCTTATATAGCTATATTAGTGATCATATGCCAGCTATATTTAGACCAGCATGACTTACTCGGCTATAATCTGTTATATCAAGAAAATCAACTATTGGGTTGTAAGCGCTTCCTGATATATGATTGTAAACATGATATGAGCTTAAGCTAGAGACTCATAAAAACGTTATAGGAGTGAGTATAAATTAATGAATCTAATTCGCGGAATTATTGAAATGACTGTACTTGCCATGTTCTCTGTACTATTTGCAGGATACGCTTTATTTATATACCCATTTGAAAAATTAAATGAAAAGATGAGCTCAGAAGTACGTGAAAAGAAACTTAAATATTCAGCACTTTCCCAGTAAATAGTTGATGCAAAAAAGACGTTGTCCGGCATACCGGACAACGTCTTTTTTACTCTATAAAGACCGTAGAAAGACTTACACCAGGAGTTCTAGTACAAGTCCTTCTAGGCAGAAATAATTTGATAACGGATCATCATTTGTTTCAGGCTGCTCATTCTATTTTCAGCTTCCTGATATTCTCCCCGCATCATATGCCATTGAATAAAAGCTAAAGCCTGAGAAACGGCATACCAAGTCATTCGTTTAAATAAATGCGAACTTGGCTTCACGCCATATTGGTGGAGCCATTTGTTCCAGTCTTCCTCTGGGATGTAGGAATATAACAGCATACCAAGATCTAATGCCGGGTCGGCCACCATCGCATTGTCCCAATCGACCAAATAGAGTTGGTCCTTAGATGATAGCAGCCAATTATTATGATTCGTATCACAATGGCATACAACATGATAATTAAATTCCACTTCAAGGACATGTTTTTCCAGATATGAAATCGCTTGATGCATTTCAATCCCGGGTTCTACCTGTCCTAATATTTTTTGATTTTGGATAATATCTTTTAAAACTTCTTGGGGCTAAGTGGATGTTTACCTAGTCTCATAAGCATATCCAGTAATTCGGAGGAATGGTGGATCTTACTTAGCAGTTCAGCAACCCTCGGATGCTTCATTTCTTCTGTATTCAACTCTCTACCCTCAAGCCAATCCTGGGCTGTGATTACATCCCCGTTCTCTAACCTCTTCGTCCAAATTAGCTTAGGTACAATTCCTTCAGCAGAAAGAACAGCAAGAAAAGGTGAAGAGTTACGCTTTAAAAATAAACGTTTCCCTTCGTTTTGAGCATAATATGCTTCACCCGTGGAACCTCCAGCAGGCGTAATTGTCCAATTGTTTCCTAATATGTGCTCCAACCAGTTCACCTTCAATTCCTCAAATCTTCCTGTGATGGCATTACGTATTTATCTTCTATCAGTATATCGTATATAACAAGAAATCTATATCCAACAATAAGACACCTTTTAATAGATTAACGCAAAAGCCTATCAGCTTTCAAGGAATATCTTATTAAGTATGAATGATCATCTCTTGGTCAGCTTTTTGTAATCCCCATATATTTATTCACTAGCACCATCCATTTCCCATTCGGGGCGTTTCACTGCTATTGTTTTTGTGTGGCGAACGAGTAAATCTGCTATTTTCAATTGATTGTGTTTCAAAGGGGAATTCAGCTTCCTTTTCTCCTCTAACCAACCAGAGTAGGATAGTTCATCTATGTAGCTTGTTAAATAAGGAGCTTTTGGCCCATCAAATGAATGTGAAGGTGCCAAAACTACTTTATGGAAAGGAAACTCCAGACCATACGCTTGCATGACACTCTTAACAAATGTCTCTGTTCTTTTTAATCCGTGCATGGGGCTGAACATCTTGGAACGAACCCCTTTTTTCTCTACCTGCCAGCTAGATTCACTAGAAGGATAAATAGTCGTAACGTCCGGCATATCTAACACGGAAATAATTTCAATTTCGTGTGGACCTATTAGAATGATTTCCGACGCTTCAACTGGAACCGTCTTAATTTCAACAACGGAATGATACATGACTAAAAAAGTATCAGGTAGACGCTGCAAAAATAACTTCAGGATTTCATCTTTATAAACAGAATCATCAACGAAAGATTTCTTTTGCAATGTCGTAGTAGCCCATTTTATTTGGAAGGGAAGCAATCCATCGAGAAAATACTGTTTTAGTTCCAGCATTGTTCTCGGTGTCCATGTTTCTTCCTCGATATCTTCAGCATGACCCTCTACTTGTTTCTTCCTTAAAAAATGAAGCCAACGTTTATCCTTTTTATCTTCCTCTAAAGGACTCTCTTGCTTTTTCCCCTGCTGTTGCAGCTTCCCTTGCTCCCACAATTGCTTTATTTTCGTCCAATTTTCCTGCTTTAAACGAATATATTTGCTAGGGTATTGGTACATATTTGTTTCATACCTCGAAATGTAATCCTGCAGTTTAATTAACTGAGCCATTAAGTTTCACCTCCATTATCCAGGTTCACTTCACATACGACTTCATACTTAGGAGATTGCTGCGGGTGAATTTGATAGAGGCAGAAACGATCAACTTCCATAGAATAGCATTTTAGAAAATGGTCATGAACTTTCTTAGCTGACAAAGGGGATATCCCGCTGATCCACTTTTTCGCCAGTGTAACATGAGGTTTATACGTTCGATTTTCTCTTTCAAAGCCTACCTGTTCACAAAGTTGCTCTATGTCTCTTTTAATGCTTACCAAAGGAGAAGCAGCTTCAACTGATACATGAAAAACTCTCGGTTGATCCTTCTTTCCAAAGGCGTCTGCAGGTCCGAGCTGTAATTCAAACGGATCAGGCCATGATTTCTTTAGCAGTTCTTTTTTAATGGCTTCCAGTTGTTCTGTTGTGCAGGCGCCTAAAAACTTCAGCGTAATATGAAAGTCTTCAGGATGCGTCCAGTTTTTATATTTCATCTCCTCTCGCAGTATTTCTTGTAAATCTGCAAACTCATCTTGCCTTTCCTTTTGTAAAGGAACTCCGATAAAATAATGATTAGTTGTCATCCCGCAACACTCCATTTCACAGAACTGGTGACCAATTATGAACAACTGCAACGAAGCCAATGCCAACGAGACTCCTCATAGTGAAAATCCATACATCAATAAGAAGGCCGCCCATAAAAGTAACGCTGCCGGAATATTTAATCCTACAGAAATCCCCTGGACCATCGTCATAGGATAAACGGTAGAACTTGAAGGGGCAAACCTTTTGTTATTTCCCTTTGAAGACAAACAGGGGAATAATGAACCGGACCGAAGAATGCAAAAAAATAAAGGTTTGAATACGTTCTCTCTTTTGCCATTATTGCATGAAAGAAATTTCTCTCTTCACGAAGTTATTTAGTTAGTCGGTAGATAGAATCCGCGTAGATAGAGATCGCCTTGATCATATCTTTTATTCGCACGTGTTCATTTTTTTGATGAGCAGTATCAGGGCTGTCTTTGAACAAAGCACCATAGGCAACACCCGATTCAAGCGTCCGCGCATAAGTAGCGCCCCCTATAGCTTGTGTCATTTCGTTATCATTTGTAACCTCATTATAAATAGATAATAATGTTTGTACGTAAGGATTGTCCTCTTCTACATAGAGGGCTTGCAAGTGATCGTACAGTTCAAACGCCCCACCCTCCTGTTCAGCAAATTGTTTTAACTTATCAATTACAGTTTCACCATCAACAGTGACAGGATAACGCGTATTCACCCCTACTAGGCAGTTCTCTCCCTTATTCCAAGTGAGTGAGCCTATATTTAAAGTAAGTGAGCCAGAAGCTTCATCCACGTAATTCACCCCTATTGCTTCCCCAGTAAAATCATGAAATCGATGGTGAAGCTTTGTCACGATTTGCTTGTGTGCTTTTGGAAGAGGGAGCTCTTGTAAAAAAGCTAACAAAAAGATGGCCGCATTTTTACCCTGTTCAGGCTTACTGCCATGTGCCGGTGTCCCCTCAACTGTTATGGTGATTTCATCATTTTGCCTATCTACGTTTCCTTCAACATCTTTTGTTTGGAGGAAGAATTGGAATGCTTCCTCTATGTCATCAGCCGTTTTAATTTTCGCTACCGCTTGGGACGGAACCATATTTAGGCGATCCCCACTTTCTATCGTCAAAAGCTCACACGCCCCATGTGATTCATTGGATACCGGGAACGTTAGATAGGTATCTACTAACCCTTTTTCTGCGTTAATAACAGGAAAAGAGGCATCGGGTGAAAATCCGAATTCAGGCATATCTTCCTGCTTAAAATAATGTTCAATGCCCTGCCAGTCTCGTTCCTCGTCGGTTCCAACAATGAGCCGGACACGTTTGTTTGGCTTGAAGCCTTGATCCTTAAGCAGCTTCATAGCAATGTAGGCGGCCATTATCGGCCCTTTATCATCCTGTGCTCCTCGAGCATAGATGTTTCCGTGCTTAATGACAGGTATGAAGGGATCGGTTTCCCAGCCTTCTCCTGGCGGTACTACGTCAAGGTGGCCGAGGATACCGATAATTTGCTCTCCTTTTCCAAATTCGATGTGGCCAGCGTGGCCATCAACGTTCTTTATGACAAAACTATCTTTTTCAGCGATCTTAAGCATGGTTTGAAGGGATTGATCAATAGCTTCACCATAAGGAAAATCGGTACTCTTTTCATAAACACTTGGAATACGTAATAGTTGCGAAACTTTTTCTATATACTCTGATTCATATTGTTTACTTAGTGAAGTAAAGTTCATAGGGAGCCACCTTTTCTCATAATCTTCTCATAAGTAGGATCATCACAAACGACGTACAATTCAGCTTCGGCAGGCAATTGCTCATCCAGGCGGCGATTGATGGTAAGATCGCTGCCGTCTGCAATCAATGTTGCACCTTCATTTAATAATTCTTGAAATGCATGTCGGTACGTAACCCATGATGAGCGTACAGGGATATAATAAAGGTCATCACCTACAGAACGTCTCAAAAGCTGGCTATAGATCTCTGAAACACCTTTTCTAAAGGCTGATCTTACGGCAAGTGAAGAGATCGTTTCATTCGATACAATAAATTCATCCACGCGTGCATGCTGAAAGTTCTTAATATGCTTTTCTTCCATAATCTCTACAACGGTGTGAACATTAGGTGCTACAGACTCAATGGTGGAAGCAATCAACAGTGTTTTGCCATCAGCTACTTGATCATTCGTTACGTGATCATCTGCAAATATTAGGACAGATCGTGCACTTTTTACAGAAGCTTTTTCCAAAGTTTCCGCTTCTGAGGCATTGCCTTTTATGTAGTGAATATTCTCCTTTAATATTGGGGCTTCTTTCAATTCGTCAATGATAATGATTTCAACATCCTTATGAGTATCCACCATTTCGTTAACAGCAAAACGTGCTTTTTGTGACCAGCCAATAATAATAAAATGATCCTTGCCTTTAAACACGATATCACCCTCCAGCCGTTTTTTTCTAAATACTGCAAGTCCGTCAATGATCTTACCTATTACAATTCCAATCAAACCGATGCCAAATATGTAAAGAATAATCGCTATACCACGACCAGCTGCAGTTACGGGATAATAATCTCCATACCCTACTGTGGTCACGGTTGTCATCACCCACCAAAACCCATCGAATACGGTAGGAAATGTATCATTCTCAACGTAAACAACGAGGATTGAAGATAAAATCACGAGCAAGGCACTACTTATAAATAAGACGTAGTTGTTTACCTTTACCATTTTCAAAAAGAACTTTCTTAATAAAACCATCGTGTGCCTCCCCATTTTTTAACTATTTGTAAAGTATCTAGAAAACTCTGTAAATTTTGCGCGTTTTTCTAGCCGATTTGTTCTCATTGTTGTAATATGTAGATAACTTCATACATTCACTAGCACCGCGAGAATTCCAATGAATGATAATAAGGAGTGGTTTTTTGAATCATCCATCATCCCGTATGCTAAATCGGATCAAGGCTGTTTACTTGTATATTAAAGATCAGGGGACCGTTACGACTAATCAGCTAGCTGAAGAATTCGGTATAACTGATCGAACGATGCAAAGGGACTTAAGCATTTTGGAATACAATGGTCTTGTTTCAAGCCCGCACCGTGGAAAGTGGACAACAACTGAAAAGAGAGTCAAGATTTCATAAAATAGAAAAAGCAGAAAGATATGCTTACGAAATTTTCATCTAATGATAGAACACCCGGGGAAATCCCGGGTGTTTTTTACTATTCTAAATTAGTAATAGTTAGCAAATAATCAAGTTCTTCCTCAGTAAGTTCTCTATATTCCCCTAACTCAAGTTCAGGAGCCAGCATCAAACTTCCTATCTTTATTCGCTTTAAATAGGTAACTTTCTTGTCGACTGCCTCAAACATTCGCTTCACTTGATGGAACTTACCTTCCGTGATCGTCAGCTCTATTTCTGATTGGGCAGCTGAATGCGTAATGTGAAGGTTGGCTGGCTTTGTGACATATCCGTCTTCAAGAGTAACTCCTTCAGCGAAGTTTTGCACATCATTTTCTGTTACCTCACCCGCTATCACAGCATAATACGTTTTACCAATATCCTTCTTTGGCGTGGTCAAACGATGAGCCAGCTGGCCATCGTTTGTAATTAAAAGCAACCCCTCTGTATCCTTATCCAATCTACCGACAGGAAAGGGCTCAAAGACTTGATCTTCTATTTGAAGAATATCGATAACTGTTGGGTCGTTCGCATCCTTCGTAGCAGAAACTAAGTCACCCGGTTTATTTAACATTAAATAAATATACTCTCGATAGTCTACCTCTTCTCCCATGACAGTAACCATATCTTCATCTGGGTTCACATGGGTTTTGGGGCTCTTCTCAGGCTGACCATTAACTCTTATATTTCCGCCTTTAAGTAACCCTTTGACTTCTTTACGTGTACCATAGCCCATATTAGCTAATAATTTATCGATTCGCATATCCTTACCCCCTTTGCCCGCGTCTTAGAAACTTATCAAGTATCCGTACACGTCCTCCTAGTATCCTTTCGAGCAATGTTGTTTGGTAAGCCATCCATATATAGACGATTCCGCCTATCCCCGCACTGAGCATCAATATAAACAGGGCAGCCAGTCTGCTATCAAGCGGGTCCCACAGAAGGCCTATAGCCCATTTTATTAAAAAAACGACTGCAGCCATGATTGTAGTAACGATTATGATAAGCAAACTTCTTTTATATACTTGCTTGAATGAAAAATCAATCGCTCTATGAATCCGCCATAAATTTAAAGCTACAGCTACAAGGACTGCCAATCCGGTTGAAATAATCGATCCTTTTGCACCAAACATAACGATAAACCATGAGTTTGTAAGGAGCTTAATCGCAAGTCCTGAACCGAGACTGACTACAGCGAAGTTTTGCCGGTTTATACCTTGTAGAATGGACGATGTTACCGTATATAATGCAAAGAATAATCCAACGGGCGCATACCATCTAAGAAAATCCCCAAAATAACTCACCTTATCTACCCCATAAAAGGCTCCATAAGCCTCATTAGCGAGAACCGATAATCCCACAACAGCAGGCAGAATGAGCAGGGCGATAATCTGTAAAGCCTGATTAATTTGGTGATTTAACTGCCCCATGTAATTTTTAGTGTATGACTTTGTTATAGCCGGTAGTAAAGCAAGGGATAGACCAATGCCTAATGTCACAGGTATGATTACTAATTTATGACTTAACACATGGATAGCTGATAATGCTACACCGGAATTATCACCTAATCCAGCCACGGTCATCGCTTGTTTAAATGTAAATTGATCAATTAACTGATACAGAGGTGTCGCTATTCCAACCAACACAAATGGACCAGCGTAACCTAATAGTTCTTTATACATTGATTTCCTTGAAATATCATACGTGAACTCTTGCTGTTCTACCAGCTTATCCAAATGGGGTTTACGTTTCTTCCAAAACACAGCCAAGACAATTAATGAGGCAACTCCGCCTATGAAAGCCGCAAAAGTGGAAAAACCAATGGCTGTTGAAAGCTCCCCACCCAACACATTAAGTACAACGTACACCGAAACGAGTAAAAAGATAATCCGCACGATTTGTTCAATGACTTGAGAAATGCCGGTGGGAGCCATTGAGTCGTTTCCTTGAAAAAATCCGCGTATGATACTCATTAAAGGTATAATTAGTAGGGCAAAGCTGATCATACGAATAACAATCGTTACCTCGGCTACCTTAGTATTCGTAGCTTCATCCGACAAACTATGAATGGCAATTTGTTCAGCACCTAAAAACGTAATCAGAAACGCAACAATTCCTGTAAATCCCATAAGCAGCATGCCGGACCTTAGCATCTCACGTCCCGTTTGATAATCTTCAAGCGAATTATATTTGGAGACAAACTTTGAAACAGCCAAAGGCACACCAAGTGTAGATAAACTCAATAAAATATTGTATGGTGTATAAGCGTAGAAATACAGCTCCATACCGTCAGGGCCGACCATTTCCTCAAATGGGACTGTATAAATCATTCCTAGAAATTTTGACAGAAATGAGGCTACTGTCAGGATCATTGTACCTTTTAAAATTTTCGACATAATGTTATCTTCACCTTCAATATGTTGTAGAGTCGAACGGATCTATTTTATCATAAATAACAAGGAAACATCTGTTTTAAGTGGTTAAAAAGAAAGGAAGAACGACATGAGCTACCAAGTAACGATCATCGGTGGAGGACCATCAGGGCTAATGGCGGCCATTGCAGCAGCTGAACAAGGGGTTACTACTTTACTTCTTGATAAGGGAAGCAAGCTTGGCACAAAGCTTGCGATATCGGGTGGCGGCCGTTGTAATGTCACGAACCGGCTGCCAGAAGATGAAGTGATTAAACATATACCAGGCAACGGAAAATTTTTGTACAGCCCTTTCTCCGTTTTCAACAACTATGACATCATTGAATTTTTTGAAGATCTAGGAGTGGGGTTAAAAGAAGAGGACCACGGCAGAATGTTTCCAGTTAGTAACAAAGCGAAAGATGTTGTCAACGCTCTTCTTTCACGGCTTAAGGAACTTAATGTCGAAATACGGACAAAAATCCCTGTTGAAGCAATACACTATGGGGAGAATGAGCATCAAATAATTTTAGAGTCCAAAGAAAAAGTCATCACTCGCTCCGTTGTTTTAGCGGTCGGCGGGAAGGCTGTTCCTCACACAGGAAGTACAGGTGATGGCTATGCCTGGGCAAAGAAAGCAGGACATACGATAACTACACTTTTCCCAACAGAAGTTCCCCTGCTATCAAAAGATTCTTTTATTCAAAATAAAGCACTCCAAGGTCTATCCTTAAGAGATGTAGACGTCTCCGTTATCAGTAAAAAAAACAAAGCAATCATTACCCATCGAATGGACATGCTATTTACACACTTCGGTTTGTCAGGGCCAGCAATTCTAAGGTGTTCACAGTATGTAGTAAAGGAATTTATGAAAGGGCATAGACCCGTTACCATAGAGATAGATTGTCTACCCGATGAACATGAGCAGAAGTTATATGAACATTTGCAAAACCAATTGAAAGAACAACCTAGGAAGTCTTTCCGTAATGTCGTTAAAGGATTGGTTCCCGAGCGATTACTTGTCTACCTATTAAAGATCAATGATGTAAATCATGAAGATAAAGCCGCAAACATCTCCAACCAGCAACTGCACAGTTTTGTCAAACACATAAAACATTTTAATGTTACTGTCCATGATTCGCAACCAATTGAAAAAGCCTTTGTCACGGGGGGCGGTGTTTCAATTAAAGAGGTTGTACCAAATACGCTGCAATCGAAACTCATGGAACGTCTTTACTTTTGTGGTGAAATTCTTGATATTCATGGTTATACAGGGGGATATAACATCACAGCTGCTATGGTTACAGGTCGAGTAGCAGGTATTCATGCAGCATATGAAGCGATGGGATAGAGGAAAATTTTGAATAACGATCTATTCAACTTTAAAGATCTTCCTTCAGTATAAAGATAAAAAGCCGAGATCCCTGATGATAGGTTTCTCGGCTTTTTACCAAATAAGAACTAAACTCATATATGTAAGTAACAAAGCTGCTGCCAAGCAAAGTACTCCATAGAACAGAGATTTTCCAGTGGCAGCTAACACACCCATAACAGCCAGAATTATAATCATACCGTTCAGACAGATGTGTTGAAACTTCGAAGCATCTTCTCCTAATGATAATAAATAAAATCCTGCTGGAATGAAGAGCAGCACAAAAGTATATTTGTTAACAAGTACGTGTGACTGTTTATCCTCCACAATACTAAACCTCCTTACTACCATTTTTCATTTTATAAAAAGTGAAACTTATTTTTAGTGTGTGTTCAAAAAGTTGACGAATGAGAAACTCGACAAAGATCGTCACCTCCCGTGACAAAGTCGACACGAGCACGTTCTTTGCGCGTCGCAAGAAGTTCGAAGTGCGACGGTTTTGAGGACCACAGCGGAGGTGAGGATCGGAAAAACCGAGCAACGAAGAAATTCGCTGTTTATCCCGTATGAACGGTCAGTAAAACTCCAAAGGTATCGTCGTGAAAATAAGAAGCTAAGCGGGGGGGTTAACTGTCCGTAAATGTCAGAATTTTAAGGAACACAGACTAAAATCGCCACGTCGTGTAAGCCTCAACGAACCATCAGTAAAAACCCTGATGGAAGTTTCACCTTATCATCTCGTAACTTTTTGAACATCCTCTATTAGTTTATCATAATCATGTAAATCTTGTTCCTGATGCTTAATGGTCTAAACGAACCGTTAAAAAAGATTCATCGGAATTCTTAAATAGGAGATTAAAATTGTACTTTTAAAGCAAAATAAAAAGGTATTGAATTAAATCAGTGAGGGTGAAAAACTTTATGGCCTTTTTAAAATTGCTTAAGAAAGGGAATAAATCATCTGGTATAGCTGCCTTGGGGAATACATTATTGGCAATTATCAAAGCGATTGCAGCTGCAGTTAGCGGTAGTGGAGCAATGTTCGCTACAGCTATCCACTCCGCAGCCGATGCCACCAACCAGGGGTTTGTCTATTTTGGTAGTGCATTAGCTGAAAAAGAACCTACAGAGCGGTTTCCAACTGGATTTGGACGCGTCGTCAACCTATTTGTACTTGTGGCTGTTACTATTATTACTATCATGGCCTATGAGACCATTTTAAAGGGATGGGGATTAATACAAGACCCTCACCCCTCATCTAACATCTGGTTGAATATTGGAGTACTAATAATAGCCATCATCATTGATGGGTATATCTTAATAAAAGTAATGAAAGAAATTGTTGTGGAGAGCCGGACAAATTCAGAAAAAGGTAATATTTTCATAAATGCATTTAAAAATGTTAGCCTCGCAGCACCGCCTACACGGCTTGTTTTTTATGAAGATATTATAGCCACAGCCGGTTCGGCAATCGCGTTAATCTTTGTTGTGTTGTCCAATCTAACAGGGTTATACTTTCTTGATGGTTTAGGTACTCTTATTATCGGCATCCTGCTAATTGGTATTGCTCTCAAAATTGGATACGAAAATACAATTGGCTTAATCGGTGTAGCTGCCCCTAAAATTGTTGAAGAACGAATAGCGAAAATTATTTTAGGTGATCAAAACGTAGTTGATATTAGTAAGCTGCGTACTCTTCAAGAAGGAAGAGATTATCATGTTGAGAGTTATATTGAGCTTAAAGAAGGACTTACGCTAGGGGAAGCGGATGATATCAAATACCAAGTTCAGGAAAAGGTAATGGAGGATCCAGGAGTTGTCGATGTGACAATAGGAATATTAGAGACTGATGATCAAAAAGACTGGCAAGTAGATAAATCAAATCCTAAGAAAAACTGATTCTTCTATTTAACGTCACGCGTAGCTGATTTGCGATGTTTTTGCTATTCATTTTATATGGGAGTAATACAGCGCAAGCAACCGGCAGACACGGCAGATGGAGTTCGGACAGGAACAGATTTATGGAAAGTTCGGTTAAGACTGGCTCGCCCTTGTACCAACACTGAACGACGTCCTGTGGGACTACTGGGCGATTGACTAGTCTTTCGTGACTTGAGCACTGGAGTTAGATGTAACTATCTTCATGTAACCTTATCCACAGTCAATTTTTTCTGGTTTCCTAATCTATAAAAAACAACCCCTTGGATAATTCCAAGGGGTTGTTTGACGTGGCCGCGTCCTACTCTCACGGGGATCGACCCGACTACCATCGGCGCTGAAGAGCTTAACTACTGTGTTCGGCATGGGAACAGGTGTGACCTCTTCGCTCTCGCCACCACATCATACGTTTATGAGGGAAACCCTCAAAACTGGATAAGACAGGCAAGACCAAACGATTCAATTTTGATATAGATAAGTCATCGATTGATTAGTATCCGTCAGCTTCACGTGTCACCACGCTTCGACCTCGGACCTATCGACCTCATCGTCTCTGAGGAATCTTACTTACTTGGCGTAAGGGGAAATCTCATCTCAAGGGGGGCTTCATGCTTAGATGCTTTCAGCACTTATCCCGTCCACACGTAGCTACCCAGCGATGCTCCTGGCGGAACAACTGGTACACCAGCGGTGTGTCCATCCCGGTCCTCTCGTACTAAGGACAGCTCCTTTCAGATTTCCAACGCCCACGACGGATAGGGACCGAACTGTCTCACGACGTTCTGAACCCAGCTCGCGTACCGCTTTAATGGGCGAACAGCCCAACCCTTGGGACCGACTACAGCCCCAGGATGCGATGAGCCGACATCGAGGTGCCAAACCTCCCCGTCGATGTGGACTCTTGGGGGAGATAAGCCTGTTATCCCCGGGGTAGCTTTTATCCGTTGAGCGACGGCCCTTCCATACGGTACCGCCGGATCACTAAGCCCGACTTTCGTCCCTGCTCGACTTGTAGGTCTCGCAGTCAAGCTCCCTTGTGCCTTTACACTCTGCGAATGATTTCCAACCATTCTGAGGGAACCTTTGGGCGCCTCCGTTACTCTTTAGGAGGCGACCGCCCCAGTCAAACTGCCCACCTGACACTGTCTCCGAACCGGATCACGGTCCTGGGTTAGAATGTCCGTACAGCCAGGGTGGTATCCCACCAGCGCCTCCACCGAAGCTAGCGCTCCGGCTTCTCAGGCTCCCACCTATCCTGTACAAGCTGTACCAACATTCAATATCAGGCTACAGTAAAGCTCCACGGGGTCTTTCCGTCCTGTCGCGGGTAATGCGCATCTTCACGCATAGTATAATTTCACCGGGTCTCTCGTTGAGACAGTGCCCAAGTCGTTGCACCTTTCGTGCGGGTCGGAACTTACCCGACAAGGAATTTCGCTACCTTAGGACCGTTATAGTTACGGCCGCCGTTTACTGGGGCTTCGGTTCAACGCTTCGCGCCAAGCGCTAACGCATCCCCTTAACCTTCCAGCACCGGGCAGGTGTCAGCCCCTATACTTCGCCTTACGGCTTCGCAGAGACCTGTGTTTTTGGTAAACAGTCGCTTGGGCCTTTTCACTGCGGCTCCTCGGCAGAGGAGCACCCCTTCTCCCGAAGTTACGGGGTCATTTTGCCGAGTTCCTTAACGAGAGTTCTCCCGCTCACCTTAGGATTCTCTCCTCGCCTACCTGTGTTGGTTTGCGGTACGGGCGCCTCTTTCCTCACTAGAGGATTTTCTTGGCAGTGTGAAATCAGGAGCTTCGGTACTCTAGTTCCCTCCCCATCACAGCTTGACGTTGCCGAGCGGATTTGCCTGTCTCGACCGTCTCACTGCTTGGACGCACACATCCAGTGGTGCGCTCTCCTTATCCTCCTGCGTCCCCCCGTCGTTCAAACGGAAAGGAGGCGGTACAGGAATATCAACCTGTTGGCCATCGCCTACGCCTTTCGGCCTCGGCTTAGGTCCCGACTAACCCTGAGAGGACGAGCCTTCCTCAGGAAACCTTGGGCTTTCGGTGAAAGAGATTCTCACTCTTTTTTCGCTACTCATACCGGCATTCTCACTTCTAAGCGCTCCACCAGTCCTTACGGTCTGACTTCGCAGCCCTTAGAACGCTCTCCTACCACTGATCCCTAAGGATCAATCCGCAGCTTCGGTGGTGTGTTTAGCCCCGGTATATTTTCGGCGCAGCGTCACTCGACCAGTGAGCTATTACGCACTCTTTCAATGATGGCTGCTTCTAAGCCAACATCCTGGTTGTCTAAGCAACGCCACATCCTTTTCCACTTAACACACACTTGGGGACCTTAGCTGGCGGTCTGGGCTGTTTCCCTTTCGACCATGAACCTTATCACCCATGGTCTGACTCCCAGAACAAAGTCGTTGGCATTCGGAGTTTGACTGAATTCGGTAACCCGGTAGGGGCCCCTCGTCCAATCAGTGCTCTACCTCCAAGACTTTCTATTCTGAGGCTAGCCCTAAAGCTATTTCGGAGAGAACCAGCTATCTCCGTGTTCGATTGGCATTTCACCCCTACCCACACCTCATCCCCGCAATTTTCAACTTGCGTGGGTTCGGGCCTCCAGTCAGTGTTACCTGACCTTCACCCTGGACATGGGTAGATCACACGGTTTCGGGTCTACGACCGCCTACTGCTTCGCCCTATTCAGACTCGCTTTCGCTGCGGCTCCGCTGCTTTAGCTTAACCTTGCAGACGGTCGTAACTCGCCGGTTCATTCTACAAAAGGCACGCCGTCACCCATCAATGGGCTCCGACTACTTGTAGGCGCACGGTTTCAGGATCTCTTTCACTCCCCTTCCGGGGTGCTTTTCACCTTTCCCTCACGGTACTGGTTCACTATCGGTTACTAGGGAGTATTTAGCCTTGGGAGATGGTCCTCCCGGATTCCGACGGAATTCCTCGTGTTCCGCCGTACTCAGGATCCACTCCGGAGAAAAGAAGATGTCGACTACAGGGCTCTTACCTGCTCTGGCTGATCGTTCCAGATCGATTCATCTATCCTCTTTTTTTGTAACTCCAAAGGAGTGTCCTACAACCCCAGAAAGCAAGCTTTCTGGTTTGGGCTGTTTCCGTTTCGCTCGCCGCTACTTGGGAAATCGCGTTTGCTTTCTCTTCCTCCGGGTAATGAGATGTTTCAGTTCCCCGGGTCTGCCTTCCCTTACCTATGTATTCAGTAAAGGATCCTGCTCCATTACGAGCAGGGGGTTCCCCCATTCGGAAATCTTCGGTGCACAGCCTACTTACGGCTTCCCAAAGCATATCGGTGTTAGTCCCGTCCTTCATCGGCTCCTAGTACCAAGGCATCCACCGTGCGCCCTTATTCACTTAACTATTGTCGTCGTGAAAAGACGTTAAAAAATTGATGTTTGATGTCTTGTCATCCCGTGTCGATCTCTATCTAAAGAGGATCGTCACGTTCTGATTATCTTATCCAGTTTTCAAGGTTCACATTGAAAGATCGTTTGATCTCTCAAAACTGAACAACCAACCAGGTACGTCTTCCGTATGCGGCAGCTTCCCGACTTTCTCGAAAGAGAAAGAGGTCGCCTTGCATATGTCCTTAGAAAGGAGGTGATCCAGCCGCACCTTCCGATACGGCTACCTTGTTACGACTTCACCCCAATCATTGGCCCCACCTTCGGCGGCTGGCTCACATAATGTGTTACCTCACCGACTTCGGGTGTTGCCAACTCTCGTGGTGTGACGGGCGGTGTGTACAAGGCCCGGGAACGTATTCACCGCGGCATGCTGATCCGCGATTACTAGCGATTCCGGCTTCATGCAGGCGAGTTGCAGCCTGCAATCCGAACTGAGAATGGTTTTATGGGATTTGCTACACCTCGCGGCTTCGCTGCCCTTTGTACCATCCATTGTAGCACGTGTGTAGCCCAGGTCATAAGGGGCATGATGATTTGACGTCATCCCCGCCTTCCTCCGGTTTGTCACCGGCAGTCACCTTAGAGTGCCCAACTGAATGCTGGCAACTAAGATTAGGGGTTGCGCTCGTTGCGGGACTTAACCCAACATCTCACGACACGAGCTGACGACAACCATGCACCACCTGTCACTTGGTCCCCGAAGGGAAAACCCTATCTCTAGGGCGATCCAAGGATGTCAAGACCTGGTAAGGTTCTTCGCGTTGCTTCGAATTAAACCACATGCTCCACCGCTTGTGCGGGCCCCGTCAATTCCTTTGAGTTTCAGCCTTGCGGCCGTACTCCCCAGGCGGAGTGCTTAATGCGTTAACTTCAGCACTAAGGGGTGGAAGCCCCCTAACACCTAGCACTCATCGTTTACGGCGTGGACTACCAGGGTATCTAATCCTGTTTGCTACCCACGCTTTCGCACCTCAGCGTCAGAAACAGACCAGAGAGTTGCCTTCGCCACTGGTGTTCCTCCACATATCTACGCATTTCACCGCTACACGTGGAATTCCACTCTCCTCTTCTGTCCTCAAGTTCCCCAGTTTCCAATGACCCTCCACGGTTGAGCCGTGGGCTTTCACATCAGACTTAAGGAACCGCCTGCGCGCGCTTTACGCCCAATAATTCCGGACAACGCTTGCCCCCTACGTATTACCGCGGCTGCTGGCACGTAGTTAGCCGGGGCTTCCTCGTTAGGTACCGTCAAGGTACCGCCCTGTTTGAACGGTACATGTTCTTCCCTAACAACAGAACTTTACGATCCGAAGACCTTCATCGTTCACGCGGCGTTGCTCCGTCAGACTTTCGTCCATTGCGGAAGATTCCCTACTGCTGCCTCCCGTAGGAGTCTGGGCCGTGTCTCAGTCCCAGTGTGGCCGATCACCCTCTCAGGTCGGCTACGCATCGTCGCCTTGGTGAGCCGTTACCTCACCAACTAGCTAATGCGCCGCGGGCCCATCTGTAAGTGATAGCTAGAAGCCATCTTTTACCTTCCTCTCATGCGAGATAAAGGATTACCCGGCATTAGCCCCGGTTTCCCGGAGTTATTCCGATCTTACAGGCAGGTTGCCCACGTGTTACTCACCCGTCCGCCGCTCATTCCACAGGCTTCACCCCCGAAGGGGATCCGCCTGCTTCCTGCGCTCGACTTGCATGTATTAGGCACGCCGCCAGCGTTCGTCCTGAGCCAGGATCAAACTCTCCATAAAAGTTAAAGTTTGACTTGCTCATTTGCACACCGAATGTGCTTGTTTGAATTCTCTCTATTTAATAGAAAGAATGATTTGACGTACTGGTTGGTTCGTTCAGTTTTCAAAGATCAAAAGATTGCTTGCCGCTTCAAAAAAAGCGACCCAATCATTATCTCATGGTGAATAAGTTAAGTCAATAACTTATTCGTGATAACGTTGCTGATAGAAAAACTATCACACTAACTCTGCGACAGTAATCAAATTCTATCATGAGAACTAAGCGAATGTCAATAGTTCGGTAGATTTTTCGAAAGTTAATTCAATTTGCCGCTTCTTGTTTTTCTAAAAAGCGATGTTCCCAACAATACGCGTTCATAATCCAAATGTCAATGATTTTTGCAAAGTAAAAACCACACCTTTAAAAAAGGCGTGGCACTTAAAGTTAGGCTGACTTTATATAATAAACTAATTTATTTCTTTTCTTGCGGATGATTTTAGCAGCGATCTTTGCCCCTCGCTTATCGTCCGTAATAAGCAAAATGTTTTTGGGGCAATCAAACTGATCCTTGAGTTCGCGCGGCAAATAGCTTAGTGGTATGTTCTCAGCTCCAGGATAGGGAGAATGGGAAGCAGAGATATAATCACGGATATCTATTACACAATAATCTCCAATCGAAACAGGATCATTTCCTAATCGAGTCAGCATTTTTTTCTCCCAAGTATCCTTCATAACGATAATCAAAACAATTACAATGCTTAAAAATAAGATGAGCTCCATGTGTTTCTACCTCTTTCACCTTAAAATACGAGCTCACCATTCCAGGAGAGCATACCGCCTTCTAGGTTTTTCACATGCTCGAATCCGTTTCCCTTTAAATATTCGGATGCGTTCATACTTCTTCTTCCAGAACGACAGACCATGACATATTCTTTATCAGGATCCAAATTGCTGACTGCTTCCGGAATATTACCTAATGGAATGTGTTTTGCTGTTGGAATGACTCCCTGCGCGACTTCTTCATCTTCCCGTACATCTATAATAGTCAAATTTGTATTTTCATCTAAACATTTTTGTAACTCATCTGGGTTTATTTCAGGAATGCTACTCATCTTATCTCCTCCTTAAACTTTTCTACCATCCATATTGTATTAAAGTTCATCTTTAAGTCAAGAATTTACGTTCACATCATTAATCATAAACAAAGAAGGCTGGTTCAACACCGAGAACCAGCCTTCTTTACATGGTATTTAATTGGCGACAATATTCACAAGTTTACCTGGGACAGCAATCACTTTTCTCACCGTCTTCCCTTCCAGCCATTCTTGAACATTGTCATTTTCTAATGCACTTTTCTCCATATCTTCTTTAGAAGCCTCTACACTCATCATCATTTTAGCACGTACTTTCCCCATTACTTGTATCACAACTTCAACTTCGTCCTCCACGAGTTTCGACTCATCAAAAGATGGCCACTCCTGGTAGCTGATCGTCTCTTCGTGACCGAGTTTCTCCCATAGTTCCTCAGCAAGGTGAGGGGCAATAGGTGAGAGCAGCTTAACAAAGCCTTCAACAAATTCTTTCGGAAGCTCGGTTGCTTTGTACCCTTCATTAATAAAGACCATCATTTGAGAAATCCCTGTATTAAAGCGTAGCTCTTGGAAGTTTTCGCTCACTTTTTGTACCGTTTCATGGTAAGTTTTCTCTAAGGTTTGATCCACACTGCTTTCTTTAATAGTTGGGGATAATTGGCCATTCACAACAAATAGTCTCCATATACGGTCCAAGAAACGTCTCGCTCCATCAAGGCCATTCGTTGACCACGCGACAGAAGCATCAAGCGGCCCCATAAACATTTCATAAAGTCTAAGAGTATCAGCGCCATGGCTATACACGATATCATCCGGGTTGACTACATTCCCTTTGGATTTACTCATTTTTTCATTACCCTCACCAAGGATCATTCCTTGGTTAAATAATTTTTGGAAAGGCTCTTTCGTAGGAACAACGCCGACATCGTAAAGTACTTTGTGCCAAAAGCGGGCGTAAAGCAAGTGTAGAACAGCGTGCTCTGCTCCCCCTATATAAACATCGACAGGAAGCCATTTCTTAAGCTTATCAAAATCAGCAAAAGTTTCGTCATTCCCTGCATCAATGTAACGAAGGTAATACCAGCAGCTGCCTGCCCACTGAGGCATTGTGTTTGTCTCTCGTCGTCCCTTCTTGCCTGTCTTCGGATCAACTACATTAACCCACTCACTAATATTGGCTAATGGCGATTCCCCAGTTCCAGAAGGTTTGATTTCCGTAGTTTTTGGAAGGGTTACTGGTAATTGATCTTCAGGAACTTCTGAGATTGTACCATCTTCCCAGTGAATAATAGGAATCGGCTCTCCCCAATAACGCTGGCGGCTAAATAACCAATCACGAAGCCGATACGTTGTTTTTTTTGTTCCATTGTTGTTGCTCTCAAGCCAGTGGATCGACTTCTTAATTGCTTCTTCCTTTCCAAGACCGTTTAAAAAGTCTGAGTTCACGTGTTTCCCATCACCTGTATAGGCTTCTTGGCCAATGTCGCCACCTTCAACGACTTCAATGATAGGAAGATCATATTTAGTAGCAAATTCATAGTCACGTTCATCATGAGCAGGAACAGCCATGATTGCACCGCTTCCGTAACTCATAAGCACATAATCCGCCACCCAGATGGGAAGTTTGTTGCCATCGATTGGGTTAATTGCATAGGCGCCCGTAAACACACCTGATTTGTTTTTAGCTAAATCAGTACGTTCCAGATCACTCTTCCTTTGCGCTTGTTCGATATACCCTTTAACAGCTTCTCTATGTTCGGCGGTTATGATTTTACCAACGAGTGGATGCTCCGGTGCAAGTACAGCGTATGTTGCTCCAAAAAGCGTGTCTGGTCTAGTTGTAAATACCTCAAAGGACATATCTTGACCAGCTATCCCAAAACTTACTTCAGCGCCTTCTGACTTTCCAATCCAGTTTCGCTGCATATCTTTTATGCTCTCCGGCCAATCCAAATCTTCTAAATCTTCTAGCAGGCGATCAGCATAGGCAGTAATCTTTAGCATCCACTGCTTCATAGGTCTGCGTTCAACAGGGTGTCCTCCACGCTCACTCTTGCCATCAATAACTTCCTCATTAGCAAGTACTGTGCCTAATGCAGGGCACCAATTAACAGCTACTTCATCAATATAAGCAAGATCTTTTTCGTAAAGCTTTAGAAAGATCCACTGTGTCCATTTGTAATAGTTCGGATCAGTTGTATTAATTTCTCGATCCCAATCATAAGAGAAGCCCAATTCCTGAATTTGCCTACGGAACGTATTAATATTATGTTTTGTAAATTCTTCAGGGTCGTTTCCTGTGTCAAGGGCATATTGTTCAGCGGGAAGTCCGAAAGCATCCCAGCCAATTGGATGCAAAACTTCATATCCTTGCATGCGTTTCATTCGTGAAACAATATCTGTCGCCGTATACCCTTCAGGGTGACCCACGTGTAACCCCGATCCTGATGGATAAGGAAACATATCTAACGCATAAAATTTCTTCTTATTGGAATCACTGTTCGTTTTGAAAGTTTTATGATCCAACCAATATGTTTGCCATTTCTTTTCAATCGTCCTATGATCAAAGGCCATAATCTTTCCTCCCTTAATTACTTTTACTGAAGATTGCCACGGTTTATAAGCGACAATCTCTTCGTTATGAAACATGTGATATGGTTCGAGGAAGCATTGCTCACGTGGCACTGCGTCTTTCCCTCCCCCTTCTCACTCTGCCAATTTTTTGAACATTTAATCTATAAAAAAGTCTCTCGTCCCAAAAGCAAGGGACGAGAGACTTTCTCCCGCGGTACCACCCAAATTAACGTTCATCACGTTCACTTGACATCGATAACGGTAATGGGACCGGAAGAAACTACTGTTAAGTTCGCTTCTTCAACATCCAAGGCGAGTTCATAAAGGTCAAGGACAGCTTTCACCACCCACTGTCTCTCTTGTGCTTGAAGCTTTATTACTAGTCCTTTTCTACGTTTAGTATATATTGGTATATTAATGAAAGGTTAAGGCTTTGTCAAGCATACAATGTTCATGTTTACAACTACCTTTAATAAGGGTAAAATTAAAATAAGAATTATACTTTCTAATGGAGGGTATTTATTGTGAAGAATCTAATTAAAAAAGCTTCCGATTATGCAAAAAAGAACCCGGAACAGACAAAACGGTACGCTAAGAAAGCATTTGATACAATTCAAAAAAAGAGAAAGTCATCCACAAATACAACACCTAAAAAATAAAGGGTAAGCCCATTCTCTATATAGAGAATGGGCTTACTTCATTTAATAATGAAACAGCCTGATCGTTTTATCTGCTGATCCGATAGCTAGTTGGTCGCAAGTCGGTGAATAATCGATACTATAATTGCCTTTAGCTGGCAGGTCCACCTCATCAACAGACAAGTCTTTTAAATTGATTCGCTTGAGCTTATAGGGCATGACTATGGATGCTTCTAGTCTTGACTGGTTGATGGCAAGTCCATAATACCCTTCATCCCCAATGGAGTATTTCTCTAAAGGATGATGTACTTCCATGTCCCAGATTATTAATTTTCCATCATATCCTATAGATATTGCAAGTTTATCCTGATCAAAAAACTTGAAGCCCATTGTTGCCTTATCATGACCTACCATTTGTTCTAACACTTCACCTGAAGGGACATCACAGCGTAGAATGGTAGGTCCTACACCACCAATTATTGCATGTGGAGCTGTCGAGGCAGTGGCGATTACACCACGATGCTGCCGGTCACCTTTAAACTTGGCGACTAACTCCCCTTCTGGCCATTCACGCACACGAAGCATATTGGACTTATTACTCGTTAATAAATATTTCTCATCGAACGTAAGGTGCATATGGCTGACCCCTGACTTTAAATCGGTCCATTTATCTGTTGGCTCTGAAGAGGAGATCTCATGTTTAAGGATTGTACCATCTCCTGAAGCTGAAAGAATCTCTTTTCCTGAGCCAATCCAAATAACACTATTTACGGTCTGCCTATGCCCCTCATAAACTTGAATACATTTTCCCGTCCCACATTCCCATAAAAACAGTTCCCCTTTGAATCCAGCCGAAAGAATATAGTTCCCCTCAGGATCAAACTTTACCTCATTCACATGTGATGAATGCTTCTTTAGCTCAATACTTTCCATCACTATCCCCTCCCTCAATAAAATCTGTCTACATAATTTCATATCGACTTAATTCATGCTACAATAATTTTTGCTACGCTAGAAACGAGTCTAGAAAAAAGAAGGTGTAAAAGATAAATCTAAAACGCGTTTTACATTTCGCACACGAATTGATGAGTGACGCATTAACACTTGGTGACACTGCAATAGATGGGACTTGTGGAAACGGCCATGATACATTATTGTTAAGCCAGCTTGTTGGGGAAAACGGTCATGTGTATGGATTTGATATCCAAGAGACAGCTATACAAAATACTAGACAGCGGCTCAAGGATAACCATGCTGATAAACAAACCACACTTGTTTTAGACAGTCATTCATCCATCGAACAACACATCCCCGATCAGCATCTTACGCGTCTCAAGGCAGCTATTTTTAACCTTGGCTATTTACCCGGAAGTGATAAATCAGTGATTACAGAAGCTGATCAAACACTTAAATCTGTTCAAACCATTCTTCATGACTTACAAAAAGAGGGTCTTATTGTACTCGTTGTATATTATGGTCATCCTGGCGGTGAAGAAGAGAAAACAGCCTTGCTTGAGTATGTAAGCAATTTGGATCAACGCCAACACAACGTTCTACAGTACGGCTTTATCAACCAGAGAAACCAGCCTCCTTTTATTATAGCTATCGAGAAGAAATAAGCCTGATAACCTACAATGGTTTACCAGGCTTTAATTTATGGTATATTTTAGTATTAAAGTAGAAGAAGGTCGCCTTCTTCCCACTCACCTTCAGTAATTCTTTCACAAAATCTTTGGCATGTTGAATATTGCTCACTTTTCTATCAGCGAGATACATTCCCACAAGGCCTTCGTGAATCATCTGATGGAAGATGGTATCTGGAAGCTTTTGAACTTCCTGGTTCGTCTGTTTAACAAAAAATACAAACCGTTGTTTCATCTGATCCCCATGATCATAGTAGGAACAGAAATTCAAGTCTCCTTCCTCTTCATCTTCCTGTTGATCAATGTAGTAGTCCAGCAAGATATGCAGACCTTGCATAAACGGAAAATAACTTTCCCCTATTTGTTGAGCTAATTGATCCGTCATCTGCCCGCTCAAGGTGTAAGAAATCAAGCAAAAAATCCCTAATGTAGAACCTGAACAAGCGGAAAATTCAAACCACTCTAGGTTCGGCCAACTTCTTTGGTAATCTTTGAACCAACTTTTCAACCTCGGTATCCGTTCTTCTTCAATGACATGCTTATGCACTTGAAGATCACTATAAAGACCACCAAGTTTATGAGTGTATTGATAGACCCCAGCATACCCCTCTGCTTCACGTAAAACCGATTGACAGGTTTGAACGAGCTCCACCAAATAACCGCCATCATTTTTGTCTTCCCGATAATAATAGTAATCTTTGATGTTATTCTCAGGAGTCAACGCATCAATCATTGCTTGATGGAGCATTCTGAAATCACTAGGATCCATAGATGTACTCCGATCACATAAATTATCTAAATAATCGCTGATCGTTTGGTAAGCGACAATAAAACGAATCGACTCTTTCCATCTCTCTCCAGCTAATAACGCATAAATGCTGCCACCTTCACAATGAAAGGTTTTAGATTCGATGCTTGCAAGAGCTTGGTTTTTTAGTTCTGAATTCGGAATTGCCTTTGCCTTATTAATCCAATGATTAAGTTCAGAGTGTACGCCGGGGAAAATATCTTTGTAGACGCGGATCATTAAATGTAATGCATTTGTGGGAACTTGACGAGCCATGGCAAGCCCTCCTTATCGCAAAGGTTTCAATAGTTGTTGCTGAATAAATTGGGTAGTAAAAGTATAAACCTGTTTCCATTCAGGTTCATTAAATAGCTCATGATATAGTCCTGGCCATTCTTTATAGGTTTTCTCATGAAGGTCGATTTTATGAAACCATTCCTTAGTCTTTCTTACATCTACCATAAGATCTTCCCCTGCCTGCATAACTAATATCGGAACCTCGGGAAACTGGTTAACCTTTAAAAAAGCTTGTCGGATCCCTTTTTGGAACTCTTTATACCAACGAATTGATACTTTCTTTAATATAAGTTGGTCATAGTGATCACGTATTCTAACGGCTTCACTTCTCGTTACATTTTCCGGATTAAACTGATTGTCCACCTTTAATGAAGGCCATAGATAATTTAAGATCTTCGAAGCTGCTTCCATAGGTTTTGATGCACCGTTTAAAATTCCCATTGCGGGGGAGGACAAAATCACACCATTTACTTTTGGTTTCAATTCTTGCATCGTGCGAATAACTGCTAAGCCACCCATACTATGTCCCAAAAGAAAAACAGGCCCTTCATCGATTTGCTTCAGCCATTCACCAATCCTTTCTATGTACTGGTCAAATGAGCGAATGTGCCCTTTTATCCCTTCTGAATTACCTTGTGCTGGCAGATCTTGACCAAATACTCGATATCCATCCGCTTCAAATTGCTTAATCAAATGATTATATCTTCCAATATGTTCGAATGCTCCATGGACGATAATTATGGAAGCTGGCACAGACCTCATACGGAAACCTCCCCACAAAAGATTTACACTTTGCTATACTGGTTATATTCATATTATAGGAGGAACCTACATGATTTGCGAATATAACGGAAGCCTTCCACAAATTGACTCTACCGTATACATAGCTGAAGACGCTGTCATTACAGGCGATGTAACGATCGGCTCTTATTCGAGTATTTGGTTTAAAACCGTCATACGAGGTGACGTAGCTCCTGTTCGAATTGGAGGAAATGTAAATATTCAAGATTTGAGCATGCTTCACCAAAGTCCTAATCAGCCGCTTATTATTGAAGACGGAGTGACTGTTGGACACCAAGTGACACTTCATTCTGCACACATAAAAAAAGATGCCCTTATTGGAATGGGATCTCTCATCTTAGACGGAGCTGAAATAGGAGAACAAGCTTTTATTGGAGCGGGGAGTCTGGTGCCTCCCGGAAAAGTGATTCCACCTCGCACACTTGCTTTTGGTCGACCCGCTAAAGTGATACGTGAATTAAATGAAGCAGACTACAAGGAGCTGGATCGTGTTCGAACAACCTACATTGAAAAAGGACAGGTCTATAAAAAACAACAGTCAAAATAAGTCGATGATTATAAAACAAAGAAAACCGTTCTTTATTAACAAGAACGGTTTTCTTTCCTAATATAGATACTTAATTTCATTTCTTATTGCAGTCGATTTTTCAACTCTTCAGCCCGGTCTGTTTTTTCCCAAGGGAACTCAATGTCCGTACGTCCAAAATGACCAAAGGCAGCAGTTTGTCGATAGATTGGACGGCGTAGATCTAGCATTTTAATAATGCCGGCTGGACGCAGATCAAACAAATCTCTAACGGCTGCAACCAGCTTCTCCTCTGGAACGTTCCCTGATCCATGTGTATCGATGGAAATCGATACAGGCTGTGCTACACCAATTGCATAGGCCACCTGTACCTCACAGGATTCAGCTAAGCCTGCTGCTACGATGTTTTTGGCAACATAACGGGCTGCATAAGCACCAGAACGGTCAACTTTCGTCGCATCTTTCCCACTGAATGCACCACCGCCATGACGGGCATATCCCCCATAAGTGTCTACAATAATCTTTCTCCCTGTTAAACCAGCATCCCCTTGTGGTCCGCCGATGACGAATCTACCTGTAGGATTAATAAAGTATTTTGTATTTTCATCAATAAGATGCGCAGGTACAACAGGCTGAATAACATGTTCCTTTAAGTCCCTTTGAATTTGCTCAAGTGTGATCTCTTCTGCATGTTGTGTTGAAATCACAATCGTATCAACACGGACGGGTTGATCCTGCTCATCATATTCAATAGTTACTTGTGTTTTACCATCAGGACGCAAGTAGGACAGAGTCCCCTCATTACGCACATCGGAGAGACGCTTCGATAATTTATGGGCAAGGGAAATCGGTAACGGCATAAGTTCATTCGTTTCATTATTTGCATAACCAAACATTAATCCCTGGTCACCGGCACCGATCGATTCAATTTCTTCATCGCTCATTTGACCTTCTCTAGATTCAAGCGCGACATCTACTCCGCCGGCAATGTCAGGAGATTGTTCATCAATTGCTGTTAAAACTGCGCACGTATCGGCATCAAATCCATATTTTGCTCTCGTATACCCAATATCTTTGATGGTTTGACGGACAATCGCAGGAATATCTACATACGTGTTTGTACTGATTTCCCCAGATACAAGTACTAGTCCAGTCGTAACTGTTGTTTCACACGCTACACGTGCGTTGGGATCATTTTTTAAAATTTCGTCCAAAATAGCATCGGAAATCTGATCACAGATCTTGTCAGGATGACCCTCTGTTACAGATTCTGATGTGAATAACCGGCGATTGGCAGGCATTCTCAAAAACTCCTCCTTCTGTTAAGTACAAAGATTAGACGGAACTCTTTACCAGTATGAGTAGAAATCGCTATGCTTCTATGATTTCATTAAATGTCGATCTTTTTCATCCATCGCACAATTCAACTTATATCTACATATGAATATGTACTAACTTTAAAATTGTGTTGGACCATTTCCCAATAAAAAGAAAAAACCCTTCCTACTTAAAGAGGAAAGGGGCTGCTTCCTTTCGCTCTTATCGTCCAAGGCATATAAGTTAATTGCCTTGCTCCAGGTTAGCACCATGCCAGTGATCTGACGGTTGCCGGGTTTCGCAGGGCCTGTCCCTCCACCGACTCTGGATAAGAGAGTATCCGTTCGAAATAATCGTACCGAAAACCACATTTAATGTCAATTAGTTTACTATGTTTTAAGAAAAGCGGAAAGGGGCGTTTAGACCTGAAACGCATAAGCAGAGCACTGCAGTGAAAAAAGAATTAAAGGATGTTCGTTTAAGTTCGGCACGTCCTGTGCCAACGCCGAACGACCCCACATCTTGTGGAGCCAAGCATAAGCAGTGAACATCATATCCACCAACTGGAAGAAGCCTCTTCTTATTTAATATGTGTTTTTCTTTGATCTTTAATTTACACCCATTATACTAAACTTTTTTTTACAAATAAAATCAAAATAAAATGAAAGCATTTTCAGAATTAGTATGGTGTATTAAGTCAAATGTGCTATACTAATATCAAATTAAAGCACCTGATGCTTTTTATTAATTTTAACATAAAGGCGGGTAGACACATATGAGTGCCATTAACCAGATGTCAGAACTAAATCAATTGTTAGCGCAGGAGCATGTCCTCCATTTGTCAGTACCACAACTTGTAGAAAAAATCCTTTCTCGCAAAGAAGGGACGTTAACCGACCGTGGGGCTGTCCTAGCTACAACGGGCACCTATACCGGTCGGTCTCCTCAGGATAAATTTATCGTGAAAGATCATATATCTGAATCGGATATAAATTGGGGGAGCACTAATCAACCCATCAGTGAGCAAACGTTTATCCATTTGTACCACAAAGTATTAGATTATTTAAAAGCACAGAATGAATTATATGTATTTAAAGGCTATGCCGGAGCAGATGACAAGTATCGACTCCCTATCCAGGTGATTAACGAATTCGCATGGCATAATCTATTTGCCCATCAAATGTTCATTCGTCCTGATAAGCAGGAGCTTTCAGGTCATGAGGCTGAATTCACAGTCGTTTCCGCACCTACTTTTAAAGCAGACCCCAAGCAGGATGGAACCAATTCAGAAGCGTTTATTATGATTTCCTTCAAGCATAGAATCGTACTGATTGGTGGAACAGAATATGCTGGGGAAATCAAGAAGTCTATTTTCTCTGTCATGAATTACTTGCTTCCTAAGAAAGATATTCTTCCTATGCACTGTTCTGCAAATATTGGCCAAGAAGGTGATGTGGCGTTGTTTTTCGGTTTATCTGGCACAGGAAAAACAACCTTATCGGCTGATCCTGCACGACGTCTTATCGGCGACGACGAACACGGCTGGTCACAATATGGCGTCGCAAATATTGAGGGTGGCTGCTACGCTAAATGCATTAATTTATCACCTGAAAAGGAGCCACAAATATTTGATGCGATCCGTTTTGGCTCTGTCTTAGAAAATGTAGTGCTTGATCCAGATTCACAAAAACCGGATTATGACAATACTAGCTTGACTGAGAATACTAGAGCAGCCTACCCGCTGCATCATATTAGTAACACAGTTGAACCAAGCATTGCCGGACATCCAAATGCGATTGTTTTCCTTACGGCAGATGCTACTGGGGTCTTGCCCCCAATAAGCAAATTGACAAAAGAACAAGCCATGTATCACTTCTTAAGTGGATACACAAGTAAACTTGCCGGCACCGAACGCGGGGTTACTTCCCCTCAAGCAACTTTCTCGGCTTGTTTCGGTTCTCCATTCTTACCATTAGCACCTTCAGTTTATGCAGAAATGCTAGGAGAGAAAATTGATCAATTTGATACAAATGTGTATTTAGTCAATACGGGGTGGACCGGAGGAGCTTACGGTGAAGGACAAAGAATGAAACTGTCTTACACCCGGTCCATGGTTCATGCAGCACTAGAGGGTGAACTTAATTCTGTGGAGACATATACAGATTCGGTGTTTGGTTTTCAAATCCCGCTCCATTGCCCTGGTGTTCCAGACGATGTTCTCATACCAAGAAAAACGTGGAACGATCCTAGTGCCTATGACAAGAAGGCACAGGAATTAGCAGCTAAATTCCACGAAAACTTTAAGCAATTTACACATGCCAGTACAGCTATTAAAGAAGCTGGACCTGCTTTTGGCAGAAATAATTAATGTTTCCTCATCTCCCCTATATAGATTAAGAGAGCGTGCAGTCAATCTGCACGCTCTCTTTCATGTAAAGTTCCTATTTATTCAGCAGGTTTCTGTAAAAACTTTTTTCTAATCTGGCTCATACAACTGGGTAAGACTTCATCTTTCATCATAAAGCTATACTGCTCGTTGCTGACAATCGCCTCGGGTAGTTTTGCAAGCAGGACAGGACCATGTGTTTCGAAATAATGCGACTGCTCATTCAACCTAGAAATGGAAGCATAGTACACATTTTTAATGATGGTACCGCCTTTTCCAACTACATGATACTGACCTACATAGGCAATCTGCTCAATACTAGCACCTGTTTCCTCTTGAACTTCTCTAACTGCGGCATCTTCTGCTGTTTCACCTTTCTCTACTTTGCCACCCGGAAATTCAAGTCCACGATCCTTATGTTTTGTTAACAGCCATTCATTTTTAAAACGGCAAATAACCCAAACATGTTTTGGCGCCTTCGAGAAGGGATGATTATCAAAAGATAATTTAACTTGATTTCGGTAGTAATCATTAAATGTTTTCATGTAAGATCATCTGCCTTTAATCCGTTGTGTAGTGTATGTAGTGAATATGGGTAGGACGTTACATTCACTCATTCATTGCTATCTAAATCGTACCATAAGCAAGCTGTATTACAAACAGTACTGTTCTTCTTCTAATTTGTAAACTATAATTACGTTACCCTTTTGCATGAATGGGGTAAACATTTAGAAAGAAAAGGATTTTTTGTATATATTTGAAACGCAAAGTCTTTTCACTCGTATGTAATAGTAGTACATCATCGAAAGGGGATCGTAATGAAACATAAAGGTTGGATGATTATCAGCTTGTTATTTATTATGCTAGTGTCAGCAGCTTGCTCAAGTGCCGAAGGAGAAAAAGCTATAGACGTTTTTAACAAATCTTCTGAAGCATCTAAGAGCTTAGATAGTTTAGCCATGAGTATTAATATGACACAAAATATTAATGTAGAGTCACCTGAAGGCACAGACACAACTGGAAATATGCCAATGAATATGCCTATTAAAACAACGATTGACTCGAAAATGCAGATGGACCCGATCGCGTTTCATCAAACGATTGATATCTTCGGGCAAACCGTTGAACAGTATTATTCCGAAGATGGCATGTACATGTCCCAGCCAGGTAAGGAAGGCTGGTTTAAAGCTCCTAAAGAAATCGTTGACCAACTAAATCAAGTAAGTGCAGCACAGCAAACACCTGCAAAACAGCTAGAAACGCTACAAGAATATGTAGACGAATTTAATCTTGAAGAAAAAGAAAACTTCTATATCCTATCTTTTAGTTCAAAAGGAGAGAACGTTCAAAAACTGATTGAAAAAACCATGAGCGAATCTATGCCGGAAAAATTACTGCCTGAGGATCTACTGAAAGGATTAACGGTTGAAAAAGCAAGCTACACCCTAACTATTAATAAAGACACCTACTACCCAGAAGCAATCGAATCAGCCGTGGACTTTACTATAGAAATGAACGGAGAAAAAACATCTGTAAGCCAAGAAATGAGTGGTACGTACAGCCAATTTAATGAGGTTGGGGAGATTAAGATCCCGCAAGAAGTCATTGATAACGCTCAGGAAATGCCGGGATTAGAATCAATGCCTCAATAAACAGGCAGAAAACAACCACTTCCTTGTAAGGAGGCGGTTGTTTAGTTTAAATCTTTTAGTACGCCCATTCCACTAATATGCTGCCTCGTCTTCTCATCACCTAAATCATATAGCATCTGAAAGGCTCTCATCATCCCTTCATCATACTCGTCATTTGAACTGTCTTTATGATACTCCTCAAACGGAACGTGAGATCGGAAAAAAGCGCGTGTATCAGAATTATACATTTCATTAAACACTTCGCGTAACAGGAGAAGCTCCTCTCTGTCCGCATTAATCATGAACTCATCATTATTTCCATCATGATTGATCGAAATTTCCCTTGTACCGATATTTACGTAATACTGATTTTTCTCCATAATAAAACCCTCCTTTCTTGTAGCTTTAACAATCAAGGAGGGCTTTATTACATAAAAATGCGAGCAAGCATATATTACCAAAGTTGTGTCTTTGAGTGAAGCTGTAGAAAACCAGAAATTGCGGGCTATTTCGGGCTCCACAAATAACTCTGGTATGTCATCTTCTCTAAAAACGACTCATCAACTTCAACACCGATCCCATGACCATTAGGTACATCGATTTTACCGTTTTCCACTTTAATTGGCTTGAGGAGAAGATCTTTATTAAAGTACCTGTCTGAGCTAGATAAATCCCCCGGGATCGTAAAGTTCGGCAGTGAAGATAGCGCTATATTATGTGCTTTGGATATTCCGGTCTCAACCATTCCGCCACACCAAACAGGTATGCCATGTTCCTGACAAAAATCATGGATGTTAGTGGCAGTCATGAGACCGCCTACTCGGCTTATTTTTATATTGATTACCCGACAACTCTCAAGCTTAATGGCTTGTTTCGCATCGTGAAGTGACATAATCGACTCATCTAGACAAAGCGGGGTATCCATCTGTTTCTGGGCTTGTTTATGCAAATAAAAGTCTCCTGCCTGGAATGGCTGTTCGATCATTAGCAAGCCGAGCTGATCCAGTGAGAATAAGTGGTCAAGATTTTGTTCTGTGTACATGCCATTGGCGTCAATCATGATAGCTAACCCAGGATCAATCGCTTGTGCTTGTTCAATCATTTCTTTCTCTCTTCCTTTTTCAACTTTCAACTTGTATCGTTCATATCCGGAATGTTTCAAATGATTGATATCTTTTTCAAGAGAATGAGAAAGACTGAGAACAGCGCCTGCCTTAACTGATGAGTGAATCCCGCCAATCAACTCCCCTAAACTGACTTGATTTTGTTTAGCATATAGATCCCAAAGTGCTCCTTCCATACCAGCCTTAGCCATTTGATTCCCTTGGATAAAAGCCGTCATCTCTATAAAATCACTAGGATGGTGTAGCGGTTCATCCTTAATAATAGGGAAAATGATATCGATTAGCATGTGCCAGGCTGTCTCAAGCGTTTCAGCGGTATAAAATGGTGAAGGAAAAGCAGTCACTTCTCCATATCCTTGCAACCCCTGGCAGTCTTTTGCCACAACTATAATTACCGAACGTTGATGAAGTTCCCCCTGATGTGTTTTAAACGGGTTCCTTAGCGGCAGCGATACTTTTCGTAAATGGATGGTACTAATGTCCATGACCTTGCTCTCCTTCAACACTTTGGAAAAGTTTCCGCCTTACAATTTTATTTGAGGCGTTTCTCGGCAACTGAGAAATAATAAATAACTGTTTCGGAATTTTATAAGGTGCCAAATGATCGCGACAATACGTTGCCATTTTTTCAAACGATATGTCTGTCCCTTCCTTCTTGACAATAAAGGCTGCAGGAACCTCGCCCCATTCATCATCAACCATCCCTGTTACAGCCACTTCCTCCACTCCCTCAATTCCTATCAAAACACTTTCCACTTCAGCTGGATAAATATTTTCACCGCCAGAAATAATCATGTCCTTCACCCGATCAACAACATATAGGAATCCTTCTTCATCTAAATAACCTGCATCCCCGGTTGCTAAGTATTCGGCTTCTTGGTGGCCTTTTTTATAATAACCGCTTGAAACCATCGGGCCTTTTACATGAATTTCCCCCGTTTCATACGGTTTGGCTATTCGACCATCTACGAATATTTTCAACGTAGCAGGGGCCAACGCTTTTCCTGCAGACCCTAGTTTTCGTAAGGCCTCACTCGGACTCAATGTGACGATTTGTGAGCTTGTTTCCGTCATTCCGTAGGTCTGGAAAACAGGGATACTTTTTTCACTTGCTTTGTGCAGCAGCGGTTTTGGAACAGGCCCCCCGCCTAGTAACACACACCGAAAAGACGCTGGATAGCTGTTTTCCTGTAAGTCTTTCATCAGTCTTTGAAGCATAACAGTAACAACAGAAACGATCGTTACCCCATGATGACGTATCCCATTATTAATCACTTTTGCATCAAAACGATCTAGCATTCGTATTGGCATTCCATAAATTACATTCTTCATAAGGATTGAAAAACCGCCTATATGAAACAGAGGAAGACAGACTAACCATTTATCACTAGCTGACAAACCTAAGTTTAAAGCAGAGGCTACAGCACTAAACCAATGATTTCCATACGTATGCATGACAGCTTTTGGCTTTCCCGTGGTACCGGACGTGTACATCATTGTAAAAACATCATCTAAACATAAATGGTCATTGAGATAAATTGAATCTTCAGCTTTTGGCAGACGATCCATCGTTACAATATGATCCTCATTTAATGTCGTCGACTGCATAGCTTTGTGACCTTTTTCTACAAACTCGGGGTCAACGATAAACCATGTGACGTCAGCATCTGTTAATTGAAAGGCAAGTTCTTCCGGTGACAATCTCATATTTAAGCAAACGATTACGGCTCCAACGTAGCTTAGTGCGTGAACACAAACCGGGAACTCAATCCGGCTGCCCGATAGAATGGCTACATGGTCCCCGGATTTCACCCCTTTTTTCATCAATCCTTTTGCCAGCTTGCGACTCTCTTCTCTTAATTCGGAGTAACTGATTGATTGATGCTCACCATATTCAATGGCCACTTTTGTTGGTTGCAAGTCATTCTGCTTTTCGAGCCAATGGGGAATTTCATTCATGATCCTAACCTCCATCTTCTCATGTAAAAAGGGCTGCCTAGCTATAGGGAGCCCTTTTTCATAACAAACTATTTAGTCATATCATGGGAAACGTGGGAATTGATCAAAGTCAGGTTTACGTTTTTCTTTAAACGCATCTCTTCCCTCTTTCGCTTCCTCTGTTGTGTAATAAAGCAATGTAGCGTCACCGCCCATTTGTTGAAGGCCAGCAAGACCATCTGTGTCAGCATTAAAGGATGCTTTCAAGAAACGAAGAGCTGTTGGTGATTTCTCAAGCATTTCTCTACACCATTGAACCGTTTCATCTTCAAGCTGTTCCAATGGGACAACCGTGTTGACCATTCCCATATCCTCTGCTTCCTTGGCACTGTACTGACGGCATAAGAACCAAATTTCACGCGCCTTTTTATGACCAACCATACGGGCAAGCAGGCCAGCCCCGTAACCAGCGTCAAAGCTGCCTACCTTTGGACCTGTTTGACCAAAGATCGCATTATCAGCTGCAATCGTTAAGTCACTAACAATATGTAATACGTGACCGCCTCCTATAGCGTATCCTGATACCATTGCTACCACAGGTTTTGGAATCACTCGCATAAGTCGTTGCAAATCAAGAACATTCAAACGAGGGACTTGGTCATCGCCAACATAACCACCGTGTCCTCTAACACTTTGGTCGCCTCCTGAACAAAATGCATCGTCTCCTGCTCCAGCCAGTACAATGACACCAACTTTGGAATCATCACGAGCATAAGCAAACGCATCAATTAATTCTGTTACCGTTTTTGGACGGAACGCATTGCGTACCTCTGGACGATTAATTGTGATTTTAGCAATGCCTTCAAATGTTTCATAAAGAATATCTTCATATTCACGTTCAGAAACCCAATTATAAGCCATAAGTCATTTCCTCCATTTTTGTATATTAGCGGACTTCTCCGCTTCGATCCTGTTCTATTGTATCACGAAATCTTCTACAATTTTAGCAAAAAACTTTGGGCGCTCAAGATGAACAGTATGCCCAGCCTTCTCTGCTGCTACTAAGGTTGAACAAGGTAACCGATCTTTCATTTTCTTGTTGATCGTTACAAATTTCTCATCCCACTCCCCAACAATCAAGAGGGTGTCAATAGACAGATGAGACAGTCGATCCCACCATGAAGGTTGGCGTCCTGTCCCCATCCCTTTTAATGATTGAATTAACCCCTGGGGATCGTGACCTAGCCGCTCTTCTTGCACACGCACCCTGACTTCGATTGGCAGCTGTTCTTGGCTTTTAAAGAGAGGGATATCCCTCCAATAGTTGGCAAATTCCTCTATACCTTGGGATGCTATCCTGTCAATCAATCCTTGATCCTTTACACGTCTTGCCATTTGTTCATCTGAATGAGCTATTCCAGGGGAGGCACTCTCAAGAATTAACTTGGACACATATTGGGGATAAAGCATAGCCAAAGATAATGCCGCCCGCCCCCCATAGAATAACCTAGCACTTGTACGGAAGAGAGGTTCAATTCATCAAGGATTTCGGTTAAATCCGAGGCAAACTGTTCCATTGTTATTTCACCAATAGATCCTGTTTTTCCATGGCCAGGCAAGTCAATGCAAATTGTCCTTATCGAACTTGTAAACAACTGATTTATTTTAGTAAATGTACGACCACTTCCTGTAAACCCATGAAACATCAAAAGTGGTATTCCTTTCCCATCGTCTTCCACCCAGTACGTTCTTTCCTTAAGCTTGATATACATGCCTACGCCTCATTCCAGTTCTCTAAAGCCTCTGCAACCCCTTGCCACTTTGCTTTATGGAAAGGAACGTGATCTTTCCTGTTTGTCATCACTTCAACAACACTCAGTCCATCTTCTTGATAGCTTTCTTCCAAAGACCGTTTGTAGGATGCCCAAGTATGAACGCGCTTATGCGCTCCCCCGTACATTTCAACAACGGCTTTAAAGTCAATCCCAATCGGTGTGCCAAAAAGTTCCTCAAAATGGGCACCCTGATCAACTTGTGGAAGATAGGAAAAGATTCCGCCTCCATCATTATTGATCACAACAATCGTGATAGGCAGGTTATGCATTTTAGTGAGCAACAAGCCATTTAAATCATGAAAAAAAGATAAATCGCCGAGCAGCAAAGTTGTGGGCTGGCCGCTCGCCGCCACACCGAGGGCTGTAGAAACAACACCATCAATGCCATTAGCCCCACGATTAGCAAGAATCCTAATTCGTTTCGGTGTCGACATAAAAAAGCTATCCACATCACGGATAGGCATGCTATTTCCTACGAACAATACTGATTCATCAGGCATAGCATTGGATAAATGAACGACAACATGACCTTCATTCAGCTCTTCATCTTGCTCTGTCAGCATATGGCTTTTAGCCAATGTGTTCATCTTCTGCCATTTACCTAACCAGTCATTTTCCAAATGATCCTCGTCGATCCGTTCATATATCTTTTTGCAAAACTTACCCGAATCACACCAAATGAACTGGGTCGTTACCCCAGATGGTTCACGATAGCTTGCATACGTATCGACGACATAATGATCAATGGAAGCTCCATGTTTCTGAATCCATTGCAGATAAGCCTTTGATACAGGCATAGCCCCTAAACGAATAATAAAATCTGGCTGTAAATTCACTTTCCATTTATCAGACTTTAATAGAGCATCATAGTTTTCAATGATATTTCTTTTATCATGATCCCCAGCCCTAAGTTGAGACAATGGATCGGCTAAAATCGGAAGCCCTGCGCGTGCAGCAAGATTGGTTACATTAGAAGCTAAATTTGAATTTGTATTTGGGCCGCAGACAAGCAGTCCCTTTTTACCACTGAGAAACAATTCTTCAAAAAAAGCCGCTTGTTGCTCAGAAATTTGAGGTAAGCCGCGAAAAGGTTTGGGTATCGGTTTAGCCCCTTCATTCCACAAACCCTCTAAACTAAAATCAGGCACTAACGGCTCCCTTAAAGGAACATTTACATGCACAGGACCTGAGTGGTTGGACTGACTTTCTTCAACAGCACGAGCCGCTTGCTTCCTTACATAGGGCAACAGCCCTTCTTCAGCTAAAGCCAAGTCATGAAACCACTTCACGTAACCTCCATACATTTCTATCTGCTCAATGGACTGCGGGGCACCAACGTCCCGTAATTCATGCGGTCTGTCAGCCGTTAACACGACAAGAGGAACCCTGCTGTAATAGGCTTCCACAATCGCAGGATAATAGTTGGCTGCAGCTGTACCTGATGTACAGACAAGCGCGACAGATTTTTGCTTTTCTTTTGCTAAACCTAAGGCAAAGAAGGCAGCAGACCGCTCATCAACATGGACCCAGTGCGCTACCTCACTATGCTCACTAAACGTCATCGCAAGCGGAGTCGATCGAGATCCTGGTGAAATCACCACATCTTCTATACCCGAGTAGATGAGTTGATCAACAAAGTGGGTCATATATTTTGTTAACGTTTCTGTATAGGTCATGATGATCCTCCTAACACTGACAGCATTGGCTTAAGTTTCACTGCAGTTTCTTCGTATTCTGCCTCAGGATCAGAATCCTCAACGACGCCACATCCAGCAAATAAAGAGGCTTCATCCCTTGAAGAAGTGCAGAACGGATCGCTACAGCAAATTCACCATTATTGTGGCCATCAAACCAGCCAACAGGCCCTGCGTACCAACCACGATTCAAAGTTTCATTTTTTCTAATATAGTCAACCGATTGTTTTTGAGGCATCCCCCCAAGCGCAGGGGTCGGATGTAATCGCTCCACAACATCAAGCAGCGTATACCCGCTCTCAAGCGTTGCGGTTACAGGTGTGTATAAGTGCTGCAAGTTTTTAAGAGGGTACACGACCGGAGCACTTGGAATGTCGATATTATAACAACAAGCTTCAACCGCTTCTCTTATCATCTGGACTACAAAGTCATGCTCTTGCCGATTTTTAGGATCATTTAGAAGGTGTTGACCTAGGAGATAGTCTTCCTTTTCATCTTTTCCACGAGGGACCGTCCCGCTAAACACGTTGAGATAAGCTTTTGTTTTTCTACTTTAACTAGTCTTTCGGGTGTAGCCCCGATAAAATGATCCCCGCCATTTTCAAAAGCAAAAATATAGCTGTTCGATTGAGTTTCACACAACTCTTCAACAACAGCAGCTAATTCTACAGGGGCATTAAACTTCACCCGTAGTTCCCGGGCAAGGACAACTTTTCCAAGCTTTCCTTTTTTAATGTCATTGGTTGCCTGTTTAATACTTTGCTTCCATTTTTCGGATTCCATTTCCACCGAGCTCGTCCTGCCTGGGAGCTTAAGTTCCTGCCTCTCCCCATGCAAAAGTTGATGTTGCTGTTCATTTATCTGATGAATAATTTGCTGTTTGTGGTCTTCTTCAAAAATAAGCACGTTTGTAGATAAGTAAGACTTCATTCCTTTATTCGTTAATAAATATGCAGGAATGGTCACTTGGCTGTCCGGGAAGGCTTCCCACGGTGTTAACTCGGATTGATTGGCATCAAAACTAAATCCGCCTAAAGCAACAAGGCCGGTACCTTTTACGTAAAAAGGGTCATATACGCGTGCTTTCTTCCGAAGTTCATTCCAAACAGACTCTATTTCTCTAAAACGATGAGAATCCGCCGATAATATACGATGGGCAGATCCTACACCCACCATGGCAAAATCCTCACCCGCACTTTTCCAGAATAAACGGTGTTGATCAACCCCCTTGGCACGATCTAAAAAATCATAGGAACTTGTATATTCTATTTCATTTACTATGCTGATTAATTGCGGCTTCCCTTCAAGAGACGCCTGATTAATTGCACCCTCAACGATCTCTTCTAATTGAGGTACTTTTATATGAAGCATTATAATTCCTCCCACCCTTTAAGGGACGCTGCATTATAATTGGATATAATTAGTACACTTTGTACAAACGTTAATGATTCTCTTCTATTTTATTCTCTTTTTTCTATTGACTCAAGGGATCACCCTCGTTTTCTACATCTTGTTACAAGTATTGACACCGGAGGACTCTTTGCCTAAACTTAAGTTGATATTATATTACTAGTTTTTTAACAAGGGAGATGACACCCATGAGTTCTGTTTCAAACCAAAATATAAAAACTTCCTTGAATGAACGTAAAGGATTTCAAGTATGGTGGCGCTTGTTACGCCCACATACTTTAACCGCCGCATTCGTTCCAGTTTTTGTGGGCACAATGCTGGCTGCTATTGATCATGGGATTCATCCAGGGTTATTTGCTGCCATGCTTCTTGCCTCTATTTTAATTCAATCAGCAACAAATATGTTTAATGAGTATTATGATTTCGTCAGAGGCTTAGATAACGAGAACTCTGTTGGAATAGGTGGAACGATTGTTCGAGACGGCATTCATCCGCGAACTGTGTTAACTCTTGCAATCAGCTTTCTCGTTGCTGCAACATTGCTCGGCGTTTATATTTGTGCCTCATCCAGTTGGTGGGTCGCTGTCATTGGTCTTGTATCTATGCTCCTTGGCTACCTCTACTCTGGTGGGCCTTATCCAATTGCCTACACCCCTTTAGGAGAATTAACAGCAGGTATTTTCATGGGGACCATCATTGTTGGCATTAGTTATTTTATTCAATCGTTAAGTATGACATGGGAAGTCGTCGTAATTTCTATTCCAATCGCGATCTTTATTGGCGCCATTAATCTATCTAATAATATTCGCGATCGTGTTGGAGATGCAGAGAATGGCCGTAAAACATTAGCGATTTTACTTGGCCATCATGGTGCAGTCCGCTTTTTAGCGAGTTCATATACTCTTGCCTATGGTCTTACGTTGATCTTCATTGCAATTGGTATGCTCCCTATCTGGTCACTTATTACATTGCTTAGCATAAGGAAAGCTATACAATCCATACAAGAATTTGCAGGAGAAAAGTCACCACTTGAAATGATGCCAGCGATGAAAGCAACAGCAATAACCAATACCTTATATGGATTATTATTAGGAGTATCGTTAATTCTACAACTTGTTATCCCTTTTACATTATAAAAAGGATAACTCCACGACTAGAGCGAAAGGATGGCAGGTGCCATCCTTTTTTGTTATGTTTGATAAAAGCAATGTAGGGAACTATTAAAAAAGGAAGATGATGAAAATGGATATGTCCTTAAAAAACACACTGATGGAAGCGTTGGGTATGGAAGTCATAGAAACGCAGCCTGACAAGGTAGCACTCAAAATGCCCGTAGATGAACGTACACATCAGCCCATGGGTTTTTTGCATGGTGGTGCCAGTGTGGCGTTAGCAGAATCGGCAGCAAGCATTGGATCCTATTTGAATATTGATCCAACGCAACAACAAGTCTTTGGCATTGAAATCAACGCCAATCATACGAAAAGCGTACGCTCTGGCTATGTTTACGGCACAGCCACACCTCTCCATCTAGGCAAAAACACAATGGTATGGGAGATAAGGATTGAGGATAGCGATAACCAGTTGATCTCGATTTCCAGGTGCACAGTCGGTGTTGTCCCACGCAAACCTTGACCATACGTTACATTTACAATAGGAGTGAAGGAAATGTTGAGCGAAAAGCAAATGAGCGAATTTAAAAAGCAACTCGAAGAAATGAAGGGTGAAACAGAAAAAGAACTAAATAAATTCCAAAATGAGCAGGCAGATAAAGAGTACCCGAATGAGAAAGATGGGGAGCTATCCAGTGTAGCTGACCATCCTGGTGACCTTGGGACATCCCAATTCGAAAAAGAGAAGGAATATACATTATACGAGCAGTCCCGAGAGAAGTTAATAGAGATCAACGATGCCCTTGATCGCATTAAAGATGGAAGCTATGGAAAAAGCGAGAAATCAGGAGAACCAATTCCTATAGAACGATTAAAAGTCATGCCTACAGCTAGAATGCGCGTCGATGAAGTAGAAGACAAACCGTAAAGAGAGCGCTAATATCGCGCTCTCTTTTATTGTTATTACGGTTGGATTTGATTTTTTGCTGTGTATTTACTCTTCAAAACAAGTGGCCATACAAGAATAGTCATCATAAAGAGAGATCCCTATACACACAACTGTTAGCAAATGAGCGATAGGTTCCTTTAAAACAATTTCACCCTGTTTCATCACAAGCAAAAGCCGCTTCCTGCGGGATCTTCAGCTGTTGCTTTTCCCGCAGGAGTCGACCCCTACGCTTCAATCAACCGCCATACCAGCGAAGGAAATACACGAAGGCTCCTGCGGGAAAGCGAAGACGATGAGACCCCACAGTGAGCATTCTTTGCGATCGAAGAGGCTCAGTGCAAGCCCACAGAAAGCGTAGGGTATGTCCAAAACCATATGTTATGAAGCCGTTTATAATTTTGTGTCAAAAACAACAATCTCTTAGAAAACAGGCAAAAGAAAAAAGAAGCTGGCAACATGCCAGCTTCTTTGGTACTACTAATTATGCAGCGGATGAAGTATTCATTCTCTTCTGTTCGATCCATGGTTTTAATTTAATAAACAAAGGGACAAAAAGCGCGCCGACAATAATCCCTTTAAGCGCATTAAATGGCAGGATGGCCGCTACAATCGTAACCCATTTTACTTGTGCAGACATTGTCTCCCATCCCATAAACCAGCTATAGGCCGGTAAAACGAGGAAATAGTTGAGCACGCTCATGCCTACAGCCATTACAATAGAACCAGTAATTAACCCTGAAACCAGGCTTTTTGTATTTTTAAATCTATGGTACAACATTGCCACGGGCAAGATGAATAGGACCCCGGCAGTGAAGTTTGCCACGACTCCGACGGGATCAGCTGCCCCTGTGTAGATTAGATATAATGTGTTTTTCAACCCTTCTACTATGATTCCTGCAACAGGCGTGAACAATATAGCAGCAATTAAAGCAGGAATTTCACTAAAGTCAATTTTCAAATATTGAGGAAGCATTGGCAACGGAAAATTAAGCAGCATCAGTACCATTGAAATACTTCCAAATAGAGCCAAAATAATTAACTTGATTAACTTTGATGATTGACCTGTATAAGGATTCATCATCGATCCCCTCCTTCATCTTTTTGCATCGATTCAGAATCCCAGATGAAGGTGAGCGAATGCCAAGCAACCATATAAAAGAACCCTAAGCTATAAGGGCATTAGGGTTAGGTAGTTTTGTCTATAGGAAACTTGAGACAGTATAACTGCCTGTTCGCTCTATATCTTCTCCCATCCAGACTATCACTGTCGGTCCCGGACTCGCACCAGGTCCACCGCTCGGCTTTACACCTCGCGGGTCACGGACTTAGAATACTTACTGCACTCCTTACCGTCGGTCGGGAATTACACCCTGCCCCGAAGATTTGAATCGATATGATATTGTACTATTATTTTATATAATTCCTGATGGAAGCGCAACTGTTTTCAATTGGACTTTGGACAGTTTTTCCGAAAAAAGGCGAATAAAGCGTTTCTCTTTTCTTCGTCATGCCCACTCTCCTATTAAATCCTTAAGATTTAACCACTTCTGCAGAAGGAAGAATTTCATCAAGTGAGTGAAGACGCCCGTACTCATCACGGTATACAATATGGCTCCTCTCAAATTTGGTCGGTGAATCAATTCCTACAGCTGCCGATAAATTATATAATCCATCCCTTAAAGATAATAAATAATTACATGTCCGGTACGACTTTTCCTCTACAATTAACGCCTTTTGAAGATTCGGATTCGTCGTCGCGACCCCTACAGGACAATTATTTGTGTGACAGATTTCTGCCTGGATACAGCCCACAGAAAACATCATCCCTCTTGCAACATTAACCAGATCAGCCCCCATGGCAAGAGCCGTCGCTATTTTGTCAGGCGAGATCAGCTGACCTGAAGCAAAAATTTTCACTCGATCGCGTACATTATACTTCTTCAACATATCATCGACGATCGGCAATGCTGACTTAATAGGCAGCCCCGTCGCGTCAGCAAGTTCCTGATAGGAAGCCCCTGTGCCTCACTCACCACCATCTACGGTAATAAAGTCTGGTCCTCCATCACTGTTTGACATATGTGAAACCATCTCTTCTAACTGCTCTATGTTTCCGACAACCATTTTCATCCCGACTGGTTTACCGCTCACTTCACGAAGTTCCCCCATAAAATTGAACATTTCTTCGTTGTTATCAAATTGATAAAACCGATTCGGGCTATCAATCGACTGCCATGGTTCTACATTTCGAATTTCGGCTATTTCAGGGGTTACTTTGGCACCGTCCACATGACCCCCTCTAGTTTTAGCACCTTGGGCCAACTTCAGTTCAAAGGCTTTTACCTCTTCAATTTCACTTTTTCGTTTGAATTCTTCCCATGAAAATTCACCGTCTTTTGTTCGCACACCAAAAAGCCCTGGTCCAATTTGATAAATCACATCAACTCCGCCTTTTAAATGGTGCTGGGATAGTCCGCCTTCGCCCGTATTCATCCATGTACCGCCTGCTAACCCAAGACCTGTGGAAAGGGCAGTTATCGCTTTTTCACCAAGGGAACCATAGCTCATAGCTGATTGGCCAATCAACCCTTTTACTCTGAATGGCTGCTTACAAGTATGCTCGCCAATGATGACAGCTTCTTCATCTGCCAAATAAAAAGGGTCCGCGTCGAGGTACTTTCTATGTTCTTTCCGTTGAAATAGACTTTCATTATCTACTTGGTAGACTTTCGTACGTACTTTATGATTATTATCCACGAGCATCTCTTCTCTTTGTGTCGGATACAAAGCATTTTTTAAGTAATAACCCGGGGAGTCAAAGTCACGTTCCGAGCCAAATCCAATCATTCTTTTGTTATACTTAGCCGAGATATATGTCCCTTCCATTTGGTTACGTGTAAATGGTTTCCCTTCATTATCATCGTTAAATAAATACTGTCGAAGGTCAGGGCCCATTTTTTCAGTGACATATCTTATCTTCCCAAAAATCGGGTAATTTCTTAAAATAGAATGCCCTTGCTGCTTCTGATCCTTGAGTCTCATCATTAGAATTAAGAATGATAGCACAATAATAATGAATAAAAAAAACGCTGCAAATGAAGTTAGTAATAAATCAGCCAGCTGCATGCTCTCGCCCTCCATGTGAAAAAATCTTGCTTTCTTATTATCAATACCACTATTCCTTTCCTTTCAATCGTTTTTACTAGAAAACATTACACATAAAAAAGAGCTCTAGCCTCAGCCAAAGCTCTTTTTTCATTACTCGTCTAAAGGGTTTAAGCTTTCATTTCCTGTCATGTTTGTAATCATCTCAACTAATAAGTCAATCTCTTCCTCTATATCTTTTATACTGACTGTCTCAACTGGTGAATGCATATAACGTAATGGCAGGGAGACGAGGCTCACTGGCACCCCTCGCCCCGTCACGCGCATACGGTCAGCATCTGTCCCTGTCATTCTAGGAGTAAGTTCATACTGGAGATCCATATTTAACGTTTGGGCACTTTTCTCAAGTAGCTGATTAATTTTACGATTAATCGGCGCCCCTTTAGCAAGGACAGGTCCTCCACCTAAACGGATATCACCATATTTATTTTTATTTACTCCTGGATAGTCTGTTGAAAAGGTGACGTCACAAGCAATCGCCATCTTAGGCTCAATTCCGGCTGCTGCGAAATAAGCACCACCCATATTTGTTTCTTCATTGACCGTGCTGGCACCATAGACGCCTACTTTAAGATCCTTTTGAGACAGTTTTCGTAAGACCTCGCCAACAATAAATTGACCTGTTCGGTTATCAAGACCTCTTCCAGAAATATATTGATCCATAAGTACTTCCGGATTACGTTTATAAACGGCCAAATCACCGATTTGAACAAGATTTTCTATATCTTCCTTTGACTTGACCCCACAATCAATAAATAGATCTTCTAAACCAAAATCATCCTTTAAACCACCATGATGCTGGGCATTGACCCCAATCACACCTGTAAGAGTTTTGTGATTACCGAGAACAGTCACTTTCATGCCAACCGCGGCTTTTGGATTTATTCCGCCCATTTTGTCAAAATGAAGATAACCTTGCTCATCTATCCGATTGATCACGAGAGCTATTTCATCACAGTGTCCGGCAAGCAGTATTTTACATTCCGCTTCAGGATTCAATACGGCAATCAGGTTTCCGGCGTGGTCTGTTCGTATTTCATCTACATATGACTCCATTTCCTTCATCCATCGCTTCTGTATTTGCATTTCCATACTTGAGGGTGATGGGGTTTGTAATAACTCTAATAAAAAATCCATTCGGTTTTTGTCCACGGTACGATTCCTCCTATTTAATTTAACTAGTATCTGTGTAAAATTATACCACTGTCCAGTCTTTTTATAAAAATGTGCATACTTCTAAGAAGGTTCGGGAAAATGAACGTGTATGTGTAGAAAAGGAGAGGAATGCAATGAACTTGAACGAATGGTTTAACAAAGGTATAACCGCCCAGGAATATGTTGATTCTATGGAACAACATCAGGAGGGCTTTGTTCGAATATATGAACACTTCACAGTCCCATCAGAAGACGAGCCATTTTTTACACAATTACAAAATAAAAACTTGCGCGCTATCGCCATTACGGAAGATTGGTGTGGGGATGCAATGTTGAATCTACCGGTATTTTTACGTTTGGCTGAAGCAGGCGGTATCGCCACCCATTTTCTACATCGTGATGAAAACCTTGGACTAATGGATCAATACTTAACCAATGGGTCCGCACGCTCGATCCCAAAGATTATAATCATTGACGACCAGGGAAAGGAGTGGTTGAATTGGGGACCCAGGGCACCGGAGTTGCAGGAATTTATCGACAATGCAATGGCCAATCTGCCTCCTAAAGACGCAGCTGATTTTCAGGAAAAGCAACAGGAATTATTTCAATTTGTTACAAAGGCTTATCGTGATAATGGAGATTTCCATTCATTTGTATATCAGGACCTGAAAAAAACTTTAGCACAATAGTCGTTAAAGCGTGCCTAACCAGGCATGCTTTTTTTATGTTTGAATCCTTATTCTTAAAGCCATACTAAATATAAAAAGGGGATTTTTGGCCATGCAGCAATGGATTCGGTTCTATTTTCAGCTTCCCGTGCTCATACGATTGTTATCTATCGCTTTAGTAACTATGCTATTCTTTGGCATGGCGATCCATCTCATCGAACCGAAAAACTTTCCGACATTCTTCGATGGGGTATGGTGGGCTTTTGTAACAGGAGCTACTGTCGGCTACGGTGATTACGTTCCGTTAAGCGTAGGAGGCAGGATCATAGCCATCATGTTAATTTTAACGGGCGGTGGACTTATTACATTTTATATGGTTACATTATCCTCTGCTACCGTGAAACATGAAAAGGATCTATCAAAAGGAAAAGTCCGCTTTAAAGGAAATTCGCACATCGTTTTATTAGGCTGGAATGAGCGAACACGGCAACTAATAGATATGATGAGAAAAGATGATATTGAAGATAAAATTGTTTTAATAGATGAGACAATGAATCAACTTTATGAAAAGTTATCAAATGTTCATTTTGTAAAAGGGGATCCGACCAGCGAGGAAATCCTCGATAAAGCCAATGTATGCGGGGCTAGAATGGCTGTTGTCACGGCGAATCCCTCCAAGAAGGAACAACAATCTGATCAAGCTGTCATTCATCAGCTTGTGGCTTTAAAAGGCCACCATCCCAATTTATTTATTATCGCCGAAGTATTGACAGAGCGCCAAAAAATCAATGCTGAAAGAGCAGGGGCCAATACGGTGATTCGCTCCAATGATTTTATGAGCAGTTTATTCTATCATGAGCTTTATCGAAAAGACCCTCTGCAACCCTTCCAGTTATTCCTGAATTTACTTACGGCTCGTCAGTTTCATGAAGAAAAAGTCTCTTCTTCCTTAGCTGGTGTCTCGATGATTAAAGTCCTGGAACATTATTTAGCTCAAGGCTCTCAAGTGATAGGAGTCAAAACGGGCGACACAATTTCTTTTAATATTGACACTCATACAACACTAACGGAAGATGATTATTTAGTTCTATTTACTCCCTTTAGAGAGTAGAGCCTGTTCGGCTTGTTGAAGTATTTCTTGACCTGCCTGAATATGTTCTTCTGGAAAATTTGCATCCTTATCTTTAGGTGTCTGAAATTGATCAATTGATGCACGAAAGTTTCCTTCTCGTACATGATCATCGATTCCGTCTTGATAAACATGGGCAAGTAAATATGGCTCGTTCATTTTCACTGTGGCAGGGTTTGAAGGTGAATCCAATGTCCCTTCGACGACAGAAAATGGAATTCTCAGAAATAGATATCCATTTTCATCACCGAGCTTATAATCAAAATAACCATGCTCATAATCCCAATTGTCCGAAAAGTTAAAGCCAATTGGGCGAAGATTCTGCTCAAGCTCATGCAAATCAAATAATTCATCTGTAAGTTGAGAAGATAAACTAATCACAAACATTCACTCCTTTTAAGCTTATCCTACCCAAATAAAACCACCTCAGGTCATCCATTTTCTGGATGACCTGAGGTGGTAATTAAAGTAATTCCATTATTACAGGCGCTTTTCTAGGTCTTGTTTTTGTTGTTCAAACCCTGGTTTACCTAGCAAGGCGAACATATTTTTCTTGTAGGCTTCTACTCCTGGCTGATCAAATGGGTTTACTCCAAGAATATAGCCACTGATTGCACACGCTTTTTCAAAGAAATAGGCAAGGTAACCAAATGTAAATGCGTCACGCTTAGGTATGTGAACGATTAAGTTGGGAACTTGGCCGTCTGTGTGAGCAAGCATTGTGCCTTGATAGGCCTTCTCGTTTACTTCATCGACTGTTTTTCCCGCTAAGTAGTTAAGTCCATCTAAATTTTGCTCATCCTCTTCAATCGTGTAATCAGACGTAGGTTCCTCTACATGTAAAATTGTTTCAAATAGATCACGACGACCATCCTGAACATACTGACCTAAAGAATGTAGATCTGTTGAGAAATTTGCGGAACTTGGAAAAATTCCTTTGTGATCCTTCCCTTCACTCTCCCCAAACAGTTGCTTCCACCACTCCGACAAATACTGAAGTGAGGGTTCATAATTAATCATCATTTCAATCGTTTTTCCCTTACTATACAATGCATTCCTTACTGCTGCATATTGATAGGCAGGATTTTCTGAAAGGCGATCAGAACTTAACTCTTCTCGGCTGGCTTGAGCACCCTTCATCATTTCTTCAATATCAATTCCACTTGCCGCAATCGGTAATAGGCCTACAGCCGTAAGTACAGAATAACGTCCACCTACATCATCTGGAACGACAAAGGACTCGTACCCCTGCTCGTTTGCTAACGTCTTCAACGCACCCTTTTCTTTGTCTGTGGTTGCATAGATACGCTTTTGTGCTTCTTCCCGACCATATTTTTCTTCTAAGAACTTACGGAAGATACGAAAGGCAATCGCCGGTTCCGTCGTTGTCCCACTTTTTGAAATGACATTGACGGATACATCTTTATCCTTCAATACATCAAATAATTCATTAATATAAGGGGCACTTACACTATTGCCAACAAAAAAGACTTGAGGTGTTTTCCTGTGTTCCTGGGATAATTCATTGTAGAAACTATGATTAAGCATCTCAATTGCTGCCCGCGCACCTAAGTAGGATCCACCAATACCAACTACAAGCAGAACATCTGAATCACTCTTGATTTTTTCTGCTGCCTGCTTAATTCGAGAAAATTCGTCTTTGTCATAGTCTACAGGCAAATCTATCCACCCGAGAAAGTCATTTCCGGCACCTGTTTTTTCATGAAGTGCCTTATGGGCTAAAGATACAGCTCCTTGCATATAGTCAAGCTCATGTTCATTAAAGAACGGCAACGCTTTTTCATAATCAAATCGAACGTGTGTCATGTAAATTCCTCCAAAAATCATCATTAAATTAAACCAATCCATTTTCACTTTATCGGAACATTTTAAGCAAATCAAGTAAGCCCATAAATGTAAACGTATTCATTAAAAAAAGAAGCACAGAGCAGTCTGTACTTCTTTTCTAGCTTATTTAGACATTTCTAAGATTTTCTGAACATCTTGACCTTCAAGTTTGCTAAAATTACCAAAAGCCCCTCGTTTCATTGCACGATCAACGATCATATCAAACTTCTGATCGTCGATATCGTAGTCAGCCAATGATTTAGGAGCGCCTATCGATGTCCAAAAGCTTCGTAGTGCTTCAACACCTTCTTCAGCTATCTCACGGCTTGATTTCCCTGCTGGATCCACTGCGAACACTTTGACAGCCATTCGCACGAACCGATCCTCATTCACTTCCAAATTATGTTTCATCCAGTTTGGGAAAAGGATCGCAAGTCCACCTGCATGAGGAATATCATAAACCGCAGAAATCGCATGCTCAATATTATGACTTGCCCAGTCACCTCGATATCCCATTTGCAGCATACCATTCAAAGCTATGGTGCCTGCATATAAAATGGTTTCACGATGCTCGTACGATTCGAGATCATCGAGTAACTTAGGTGCTGTATGAATAACTGTACGTAAAACGCCTTCAACCATCTCATCTTGAACAGGGGATTGGGTTAGGTTGTGGAAATACTGCTCGAATAAATGGCTCATCATGTCAACAATGCCATAGATCGTCTGATCAAGAGGAACAGTCAACGTATTTTGCGGATCCAAAATGGAGAACATTGGAAATGTATATGGTGGATAACCCCAGCCATATTTTTCATTCGTTTCCCAATTTGTGATCACAGAGCCTGCGTTCATCTCAGAACCTGTAGCAGCTAATGTAAGTACAGTACCAAAAGGTAGCGCCCCATCTGGTGTCGCTTTACGAGTGACTAAATCCCATGCGTCGCCTTCGTACTTAGCACCTGCCGCAATTGTTTTTGTGCAGTCAATGACACTACCGCCCCCAACAGCAAGAAGAAAATCAATGTTTTCTTCTTTACAAAGATTAATGCCTTCTCTAACTGTACTCAGCTTGGGGTTAGGATCTACACCGGAAAGCTCATGAACTGTCACATTCGCCTTACTAAGCTCTTTGATTACACTATCATATAAACCATTTTTTTTAATGCTTCCGCCTCCATAGACGATAAGGACATTTGTTACACCTTCAGGAAGTTGCTCTAACAATTGTTCAACCTGGTTTTTACCAAAAATTAATTTCGTTGGATTATGAAACGTAAATGCATCCATTTATAATTTTCTCTCCTCTTCAATAACGATTATCTCTCAGTTCATCATTATGTCTTATATATAATGATTTCTCAAAAGAAATGCAACATACATATTTTCTCTACTTATGCTCAAGCTATAAATGTTTAATCAAAGAAGGAGGGTGAAAACATGAACACAATACAACGTATTGCCCTATTGCTTACCATCATTGGAGCGATAAACTGGGGACTAATTGGATTGTTCCAATTCGACCTTGTTGCTGCTTTATTTGGCGGTGGAGAACAAAGTGGAGCATTTGCGCGGATTATCTATTCACTTGTTGGAATTAGTGGTCTTATTACCATTTCCCTTTATTTCTCACGTGCAGCAGAGCATCATGAAGCTACCGAAGCAGAACCCAGCAAGTAACCAGTAATTTTTAAAGAAAAATTCAACATAAAAACCCGGCTTGGAGAGCCGGGTTTTTGCTGGTTTTAAAACAGTTCAAGGATAATATCTAATTAACAGGACTTTCTTCCTGAAACGAAAAGCCTGCTGTCGCTTTTCTACTTACGAAATTTTTCACGATCATCAGACTGTTTAATCCAGTCTTCTAATTTATCCTTCAGTGTGTTAAATCCTGCAGAAGCATCCTCCTGTTGTTGTTTTGGTGCTGCTTGCTTACGAGGACGAGGCTCTTTCTTAGGTGCTTCCTGTGTCGCACGAATAGAAAGAGAGTATTTATTACTTTTTTCATCAATGTTTAGAATTTTAACTTGAACTTCATCACCTTCAGAAAGATGCTCGTTAATATCCTTAACATAACCATGAGTTACTTCAGAGATATGCACTAGTCCTTGTACTTGCTCATCAAGTGCAACGAAAGCACCGTATGGCTGAATACCTGTTACCTTACCTTCTAATACTTGACCTTCTTGAAACTTATCTGACATGCTATACAACTCCTGATATATATTATTCGTTTCTTTTCACGCAATTACTGATTTTATCATACATGATCACAATAAGCAAAACCTTCATTCTTAAGCTATCAATCTATTTTCTGTTGATTTGATTTAAGAAATAATATAAAAAATAGGTTTAAAGAGTGCTCAAAATGGAAATAGTTATTACCGTAAGACTTTCTCGTATTCCCCCTGTGTTAGCAAAGCGGACCGTCCGCTTTGCTTTTTTTGTTCATTTCCCCAACCCTCATTATTTCTATCTTTTACTTAATTTCGTTATGATGTATATAGATGTTAACCAAAGGAGCGATGATAACGATGAGTCGTTTTTCAGAAATAACAACAAGGAAAGGGACTAGATCCGTAAAATGGGATTTGGCTGAAGAACTATATAACGATCCAGATGTGCTCCCAATGTGGGTAGCAGATATGGATTTCAAAACACCAGAACGTGTCATAAATGCCTTGACAAGTCGGGTTAAACACGGAATATTTGGTTACACCATGCCAGATGATGAACTGAAATCTACCATCCTCAATTGGCTTGAGCAACGCCATAACTGGAAAATTGATAAGGATTGGATCACTTACAGCCCTGGTGTTATACCAAGTCTGCATATGGCCGTACAGTCCTTAACTTCTCAGGAGGAGGCAATATTAATTCAAACACCGGTCTACCCTCCTTTTTACAGTGTAGTCAAAGACCATCATCGTACACTAGTAACCAATCCTTTAGTATTTAAAAATGAATCGTATTCGATCGACTTTGACGACTTCGAAGCTAAAATAAAAGATCATAATGTTAAACTCTTTATTCTATGTAATCCCCATAATCCAGTTGGAAGAGTGTGGACTCGCGAAGAACTTGTACGTATGAACAATATTTGTCTTGAACACGGCGTGACAGTACTTTCAGATGAAATTCACGCTGATTTAGTATTCAGTGAATACACGCATATACCTATTGCCGCACTGTCAAAACAAGCGAGCGATAATACAGTCACTTGCCTATCTCCGACAAAAACATTTAATTTAGCCGGGCTGCAAGCCTCTTATCTCGTCACTAAGAATGAAGAAACACGCAAGAAATTAACAGCCTACTTTAACAAGCAAGGCATGTTTATGCTTAATACACTAGGAATCGTAGCTCTTGAGTCAGCCTATCAACAAGGTGAGGAGTGGCTTGAAGAGTTAATTAAAACACTTGAATTTAATCGAAATTACGTTACAGAGCGACTCCACACAGAAACAGACGTTTTACGTGTAATTCCTGCAGAGGGTACCTACCTACTGTGGATTGACTGTCGCATGCTTAACCTCTCCCAATCTGACCTTAAATTATTTATGCAACAACAAGCAAAGGTAGGTCTCAATGATGGAGCCTCCTTTGGAGAAGAAGGGAAAGGTTTTATGCGAATGAACATCGCCGCACCAAAAGAACTTATTGAAAAAGGCGTGTCTAGAATTATTCAAGCTGCCCAAAAATAAACCATATCCCCCTTCCGCATAGTTAGAGGGGGCTATTCTTCCTGTTTTTTATTTAATTCTGTAGGATCACTTGCTTTAGACTTTTCACTGTTTAAGGTAATCTCAGCACAAGCAACCCGATCCCCAGAGTCCCCTGAAGGTTGAGACATGCCGTCATCTGGTCCACTATGAATGACAAGAGACGTTCCCTCTTTTCTTAATAAAGAGGTTTGCCCATCTTTTAATGTAGCTTCTGCTAGCATCAGCTTAGCATCTGCCATCCCGCCTGCCTCAGCATCAATATTTGGTAAATCACCAATATGTGCACCTTTCTGATTCATTAATCCATGCTTTTTTTGTGTCGGATTAAAATGATTCCCTGCACTTTTAAAGTCAGGTCCCTCACACTTTGGAAACTCATGGACATGGATCCCATGCGGCCCCGCTTCCAGCCCCTCTGCCTTTACCTTTACCTCAACACCACCAGACTGTTCAATGAGTGTCACTGTTCCTATACGATCACCTTCCTGATTAAAAAGTGCCGATTCTAAAGGTGAACGTTTTTCTCCGCATCCTGTAATCGTTAATAAAGTGGTGAGTACCCCTATTAGAACAAATTTCATATTGAACGTCCTTTCCAAAACCGTAATCATACACCTAGCTTCCCCAACAAAACGATGATTTATAATTAGAAAAGCGTAGAGGCGGGTTTAAACCTGAATTAGTTGAAGTTCGGCTAAGAATAGAACGCCCTCTGCCCCTCATCCTGTGGGCCCAAGCTGAGCACTACAGTGAAGTAAGAATTAAAGGATGTTCAGTTAAATTCGGCATGTCCTGTGTTAAGTTCGGGACACTGACCCCTTATTTCTGCAAACAAAAACAACACCTGAGAAATGATCTCAAGTGCTGCCCCTCAATGATCGTGATGCTGTTTATTTTGCGTCTCATATGAAGTATAGTCTGTTCGTTCCTCTTCTTTACGTGAAGCTTTAATGATAAAGTACATCGTAACAAAAGCAGCCACGACAAATACTAATAATGTAAGCACCGCGGGAATATATTCAGTCTTATCCTCAGGAAAATAAAGAAATTCCATCATAAGAGCACCACATCCTTCCTTTTACATCCCTATTATAACAAATGACTCCATACTTAAGCAGGTCTTCACCATTTTTCCACATAATCAAACTTTGATATAATAGAGGATGTTCAAAAAGTCACCAAATGATAAACGGCGAATGTCTTCGTTGCTCTGTTTTTCCGGTCCTCACGTATGAAAAGCATACGGCTTGCGGTCCTCAAAACTTTCGTGCCTCGAACTTCTTGTTTCTAATTTGGCAACTTTTGAACACGCACTAATAGTGAAAAAGGAGGCATTCATATGACAGAACTTCAAAATGGAGCGATCGTTAAAGTCCACTATAAATCAGGTATCTACATAGGTGAGCTTATGGAAGATCGGAATCAAAATTACTTAGTAAAAATACTCGCGGTAGATAAACACCCTATGCAAGGGGACCTTCACAACCCCGGTCAAACAGAAGATGTATTTTTTCATCAAAGGAAAGCGTTAAGTTTTCAAGAGAAAGCGAATATTCATAAACAAGCAGTCCATCCATATGAAGAGGAAGATATACCTGATTACCATACCTCACTGAGACACTCTGTGGAAAAGTTGAAGAACAAGCTAACGCGGCGTGACACTGATTTTAATCAACACGCCTTAGACCAATTGATCGATCTCGAAAAGCAATACTTCGGTTAAAAAACAGGCTCAGGTTCATGAGCCTGTTTTTAACTGCCGGGCACTTTAAGATCCTTTTTCTTTTTCTGTGGCTTCCCGTAAATTTTCGTTACTATCTTGGGTGCCCGTTCAAATAAAACCATCCCTATGAATGCAGCAACTAGAATATAAAGTCCGCTAAACGCTTTTAGTACACCTGTTGCTACACCCGCGATTACCACGGAGAATTCCCCCCTTGAGCAAATGGACAACCCTGCTCGCAATGAGGCACGCTTAGGTAATCCGTATAATGGTCCGCCAACAATGCCGACCAACACTTTTGCGACAATCGACCAAATGAGCACGACAGCAAGCAACCCTGCCATTGGCACACCATTTCCTAAATCGATGGTTGTCCCAAAATAGACAAAAAACGTCGGCAGCATTAAATCTCGTATAGGAAAAGTAGTTTGTTCGACCTTTTCAATTTTCCCAATTTCAGCGAGCATCATTCCTGCTAAGAATGCACCTAATACCTCTGAAAGTCCAAGATATAGTGCTAATCCACCATAAGAGAGTGCAATACCCGTTAACAAAGCAATCTTAAAATCCTCATCTGCTATTCGATCAAGGAACGTCTCAATTCGTTTAAATACTGTTTTTCCTAAAATAATGGCGGCTAAAGTTAAGCCTACGATCTTCCCAGTTATAGCAAGAAAGGAGAGCGTAGTAAAGGTCTCTCCAGAACTGACCCCAAATAATATAGCCACAACAATCGGAGCAACAAGATCCTCGAAAATAAGTATACCTAGAATATATTCCGTTTCTATGTTAGCCATTCGTCCCCGGTCATCCAGCAGTTTAGCTGTAATCGATGAGCTTGTTGCATAAGCGATTCCACCGATTAAAAAACTAGAAAATAGATCAAGGTTAAATAAGAGTGCAATACACGTGGTGACCCCTAAGCTTAAGAATAGATCAAGCAATCCCGAAGGCCAAATCTTTTTAGCAATGCCTCCAAGCCGTTTCACATTAAATTCCAGGCCCAATAAGAAAAATAAGAGGACAATCCCTATTTCACTTGCAAAATGAAGCAGTTCATTTCCCCCAAGACTCCCAGCAAGGACAATACCTAATAAAATATAAAGAATGACACTCGGGACTTTAATTTTTATACTTAAAAAACCTAGATAAAAAATAGCAATTAAAATCAGCCCTGCACCCAGCAGTGCAGGAAATTCAGTGTGCACTAATGATCAGCCCTTTCCATTGCACAAATCAGTGAAGCTATCGATCTGCTCCTGCTTACCAATGGTCATAATGACATCTCCTGGAAATAGTTGCGTGTCGGCTTCGGGGATGGCAATGGTTTCGTCTCCCTTAATGATACCAATAATTGTCACACCTGTCTTGTTTCTGATCTCAGATTCCTCGATGGTTTGATGGGTAATTGGGGAAGCTTCCTTCAATTCAATCCAATCGATCACTATTTGGTTTTTAAACATTTTCAGTTTATTTGTATCAACTGGCTGATACGTTGCGCCAAGTAATTGTGCGCCAAGCTCTCTCGTTTCATCTGATGTTAAGTCCATGGCAAAATCAGCTTCTTCACTATCTGCTTCGTCGAAAAAGTAAAGCTCACGTTTACCTGTATGATGTACGATCAGTACAAGCATACTATCCTCTGCGGTCTTCAAAGTAATCTTTTGACCAATACCCGGCAATTGTGAAACAGAAATATTCATGCAATGTCCACTCCCTTTTTTCCCGTAAAAAATTTACTTGTTAGTATCTTACTTTTTAATGTTTTGATTATCAATTTAAGAGGATGTTCAAAAAGTCACCAAATGATAAACGGCGAATTTCTTCGTTTCTCGGTTTTTCCGGTCCTCACGTATGAAAGGCATACGCTGTGGTCCTCAAAACTTTCGCGCCTCGAACTTCTTGTTTCTCATTCGTCAACTTTTTGAACACACACTTTAACAAATTAATCTAATAAGTTTCACCCGATTCCATTGTAATCTTATCAATAATAGTCCTGCCAATCTAGACCCTAGTTTGTTTTCTCTTACCTAATATGGTAATTTAAAATAGTTAAATGTTTATAAGGAGGTTATACTAATGAGTGTACATATTGGTGCCAAACCCGGAGATATTGCTGATAAGATTCTATTACCTGGAGATCCATTAAGAGCAAAATATATTGCCGAGAATTTCCTTGAAGATGCAACATGCTACAACGAAGTGCGCGGGATGTATGGTTATACTGGAACATATAAAGGGGAACGCATTTCTGTGCAGGGAACAGGGATGGGCGTCCCGTCTATTTCCATTTATATTAATGAACTGATGGAAAGTTATGATGTTCAAAAGTTAATCCGTGTGGGTACATGTGGTGCCCTGCAAAAAGACGTAAAGGTACGCGACGTTATTTTGGCCTCCACATCTACAACAGATTCTCAAATGAACCGTATGGTATTTAATGGAATTGATTTTGCGCCCACTGCTGATTTTGAACTTTTGAAAAATGCCTATGATGCTGGTGTAAATAAAGGCCTTAAGCTGCGTGTCGGTAATGTCTTTACAAGTGACAGCTTCTACCGTGAAAATGCGATGGATCTTTTTAACCTATTAGCTAAATATAATGTTTTAGCCGTTGAAATGGAAACAACAGCATTATATACGCTTGCAGCTAAGTTCAATCGCCAAGCGCTTTCAGTTCTCACCGTCAGCGACCACATTTTAACAGGTGAAGAAACATCCTCAGAAGAACGTCAGACGACCTTTAATGAGATGATCGAAGTAGCCTTAGAAGCTGCGATTCAAGACTAATGCAGTGGTCTTTTCGTTACAAGCCCGCCTAGAGTGGGCTTTTTTTATTCCTTCCTAAAATGAATGATATCTTGAATCTGAATAACGTACACAGCATCCTTTATCCCCATCCAGATGTGATCATTATTCACAGCTCCAAGTCTTCCCTTCACTGTACCAGTTATCGTATAAACGAGGAGCATTGTACCTGTCATTTTCTTTAACAGTCCCCAATGGGCGCTTCCTTTGGATGAGGGAATAGCAGCTTCAATGACCCACTGATTCTCAACTCCTATTAAGCCTCCCCCTCTAGTTTATACCTGTTGTCTGTCCATAGTTTGTGTCAACATCTATAAAACGAAAAGCAGCCTCAAATTGTAATCAATTTGAGACTGCTTTAAAATAAATTAGAACTAAGCTAAACCTATCTTGTTAAAATGTAATTAGCCAGCGTTCGAGACATTACACCTGTTGGACCTTTTGGCCCCAAGTCATGCGCTGTTTCAGAAGCAGATGTTCCAGCAATATCTAAATGAACCCATGGAGTATCTTCTGCAAATTCCCCAACAAATGCACCGCCCATAATAGGATGCGCCTTACGTGTAGGAGAGTTATTCAAGTCAGCGATCGAACTTTTCCTTACTTGTGCTTGGTAGTCCTCATTGTAAGGAAGCTGCCATATTGGCTCCCCCACTTTCTCACCACTGCTTTGCACCGTTTTAAAAAAGTCTTCATTGTTCGTTAATGCCCCTGTCATCCACGAACCTAATGCTGTCACCATGCCGCCGGTTAATGTTGCAACGTTGATGATTCGCACAGCGTTGAGTTCCTTCGCATATGTCACCCCGTCTGCAAGGGCTAGCCTGCCTTCAGCATCCGTGTTTAATACTTCAATCGTTCTTCCACTCAATGATGTAATCACGTCGTCAGGCTTAAATGCTGATCCCGAGATCATATTATCTGTTGAAGGAATGACGGCTAACACATTCTGTTTCGGCTTTAGGCGGCCAATTGTTTCCATCGCCCCAAGTACTGCCGCTGCACCACCCATATCGCCTTTCATTCCAGGCATTCCTGTTTTAGATTTTATCGAGTAGCCGCCGGTATCATATGTAATACCTTTCCCTACAAATGCGGTCACATCTGTCCATTCTTCAAGTCCCTGATACTTCAATACAATCATTTTGGGTGGCTCTGCTGATCCCTGATTTACAGCCAGCAATGCCCCCATCCCAAGTTCCTCCATCTGCTCTTTCTCCAGAATTTCAGCAGTAAAGCCATGCTTTTCAGCCAAATCCACTGCATATTTAGCCATACGCGTAGATGTAAGCATATTTGCTGGAAGATGAACTAGGTGACGCGCTGAGTTCACACCTTTACTAAGAGCAATCCCCTTTTCCAAAGAGCCGAGCAACCCTTCCTTATTTTCATCAGAAATTAGGGTAATTGAATCAAATGATGCAGGTCTCTGCGTTTGATTACGTTTATAGCTTGCCAACTGATAGGTAGCTGTTCCCATAGCCTCAGAAATGACCTCTGCACATTCTTCATCTGAAAGTCCTTCCGAGCGAAAACTATCCAGAGCAATGGACAGTTGAGCGATTTTGTCTGCTTGAATCTGTTTAAATAACTTTCCAAAGGCCTTCTTTAGCCGTATGCGGTGGAGTTGAGATTTCTTTCCGAGACCCAGAAAGTAAACACGCTTTACTGGCAGCTGGCCAGAAGATAAATATTTAGATACGTGCTTATACTCAGTAGAAATGTCACCTTCCTTGACGTATGTATCCACTTGACCTGAGGAATGCTCATTCAGTGAATTATAGATTATCTGATGGTGTAAATTCTCTTCAAATAAACCGACAACAAGTGTGTGATCCTGATCGAATAATGTTTTTCGAATCGTAAACATCGTAAACACCTCCATTTCTAAGTATACTAAAAAATGGAGAGAAATACTTCTGCAAGCCTTCCCTTTTAAAGGACTTATGAAAGCGACATATGATACAATACCAATAATACTTTATCAGGCTTTCTATCCTATGTAGCCTGCAATGCACGAAAGGATGTCTTTAAGCCGTATGGATTTACTACATAATTTTCCTCTATGGGCGTCACTTGCCGCCATACTTTTTGCTCAAACTATCAAAATTCCGATTCAATTCATTGCCTCAAGAAAATTCGATGCTGGACTTGCTTTCAGCACTGGAGGGATGCCAAGCAGCCATTCAGCCGCAGTTGCAGCCCTTGCGACAAGTGTAGGCGTAGATCAGGGCTTGGATTCTCCTATATTTGCCATTGCTTGTGTATTTTCAATTATCGTTATGTTCGACTCAACAGGAGTACGAAGACAAACGGGTGAACAGGCTATTATGTTAAATATATTATTAAACGACTTTCACCGTTTCGTCGGCGAGGCTAAAGAATGGAGCAATAAGGGAGAGTTCCAAAAGAAGGAAGAGCTAAAAGAGCTTTTAGGACATCGGCCAATCGAAGTCTTTTTCGGAGCATTGACGGGCATTGGTCTCACCTTGGTTTTGAATGCCCTTATCTATTAAAAAACTAACAAACCGGCCTGCATACTGCAAGACCGGTTTTTGTTGCTTATTCTTTTAGTATTTGTGTACGAAACACTTGTAATGCTTCATTTTTATTGAGTAAAGCCAGATCCTCTTCTGTAAGCGTTCCATCGCCTTCCTTAACGACATAAACCTCTACTGACTTCTTACCCCAATGCTCATAAACATCATCGACTGTAGGATAGTATAAATCAATTTTATTACCTTGTATCGCCGAACCTTTATCCGCAACAACGCCATACCCATAATTCGGAATGAACAGAATGGTTCCAATTGGATAGACCGATAGATCTGCTGCTATAGTAGAATATAAATCTCTTTTTACACTTACGCCTGAATAAGTTATGCCGTATTGAGGATGTTCTGGTGTTTTTCCAGTTGATTCGTAACCTGCCGTATACCCTGTTGCCATAACCGTGTTACTTGGGTACTGTGAAACATCAATCGCATCCAGCAACGATTTTGGCGCTTCCACGGTAGACGTAGATACATAGCGCTTCTGTGCTTTTTTTACTTTAAGTGATTTACTTTCAAGACTTGTTCCTCTTTCCTTCATCACTGCTCCTTCTAAAGCTGATGCTTTTTCATTACTGTATAACCAATTGTCTACGTCTTTCAACGTCATATTTGTTATGTTTACCAAGGTAAAATAGACGCCTACAGCGAATAATGTTACAAAAATAATAGTACGTAAATGTTTTATCATGAATATCACCTCACGATGTCATCATGTCCAACATTTACCTTAACTATACAAAAAACCACGATGTCAAAGAACGACACCGTGGTCTGACATTAAAACATTTGATAGCCAAGCTTCCTTAATAACCTGATTACAATCCCCGCTGTAATCGTACCTGCAAACCCACACGCAAGTACAACAATATCAACAACCTGCAGATTGGCAAGCCGTTCAAAAACTGTTTGAAAAGCTGATGAAGTTTCAGTAAAGTAATGACTTATTTCAAAGTTATCTACGATCAGCAGTACGATAACTGGATAGACAACGGCCATGACCCAGGAAGTCCTCAAAATCATATTTATTAAAAAGCCAATACCAAAAAATAGCACAAAAAACAGAAGCATGGAAACAACAAACTGAACAATATTCAAAATAAATCCTCCTAATTAAGAAAAGCGGAAGCGCCCGGGTAGACACGACCAGCATAAGTGGAGCGGCGCAGCGGGGTGATCTTTCCCCACGGAGGCGAACCACTTATGTCTCGAGTGTCTGGGCACTGCAGCTAGACAATAAGAAAAGCGAAAAGGAGCGGTTAGACCTAAAACGCATAAGCAGAGCGCTGCAGTGAATAAAAAAGGAAGTTCGACTAAAGTCGAAACATCCTGTTTCAACGCCGAACGACCCCATGTCCTGTGGGGCCACGGAAGTGAACTGCTTATGTCGCGGAGGTCTGCCCCTTGCAGCTAGACAACATGAAAAGCAGAAGTGCCCTGGTAGACACGGTTAGAGGAAAGTTCAATTTAAAGTCAACACCAAACTCTCCTAAACCTTTGAGCCTCAATTCGAAAATAAAATATGTAACAGATGGTTATTTTTTAAAATCATTACCGCATTAAAATTATATATTCCTAACTCTAAAAAAGCAAAGGCAGATGTCCTGCCTTTGCTTTAATTCATCTAAATTATTTAAAGAAATTAAGCTTTCCTTTTTTAAGAACAAGTCCGATTCCGCCTAATTTAAGAAGATAACGATTGTCAATCAGTTTCTTCATTGCTGACGCTGACCAGCCAAATAACTTCTTATCTTCGAATACAACACCAATCGCATCGCTATGTCCTAGTGAAGCAACTGTACCTTGGATCTCAGGTGTGAATGATTCTAAATGGTTATTTCCTTGCACAAGCTTTTTAAGATTTTCAGCTGTGTGCTCAGCTTGTTGAATAGCAATCTGTGCTGTTGGAGGATAAGGACGTTCTGTCTCTTCGTTCATGATTAACGCACAATCACCAACGATGAATACATCATCATAGTTCGGTGCACGCAAATCTCCTCGAACTGGGATTCGGCCGCGATTGGTTTCAAAACCGGCATCAACGATTAGGGAATTCCCTTGAACTCCGGCTGCCCACACAACTGTATTAGTTGAAATTTCTTCACGTTTTTCATCTTTTTCAAATATCAGTTTATCTTCTGTTACTTCCTTAATCATCGCACCAAGTTTGAACTCAACACCGCGTGCCTCAAGAGAGTTCATCGCATATTCCACCAGCTCAGGATCAAATCCAGGTAAGGCTGTCGGGGCCGCTTCCACATTAATTATCCGTACTTTTTCACGTGGAACGTCGTACTCTTTACAAAGCTCAGGTACACGGTTCGCAAGTTCACCGACAAATTCAATTCCTGTGAAACCAGCACCACCTACAACAAGGTTTAAACGCTCCTCTTTCTTGTCCGCTTCGTTGTTGTATTTGGCAAAGTTATATTCAATATGCTGACGAATAAGTCGTGCACTATTAATACTGCTGATTGTAAATGCATTTTCTTTTAGGCCTTGAATGCCGAACGTTGCTGCTTCAAATCCTAACCCGACAACTAGGTAGTCATAAGTTAGTTCACCATTCTCTAGCAACACTTTCTTATCGTCAGGTTGAACCTTAGTTACTGTATCCTGAACGAAGTTGATTTTACTCGTGTCGATAAGATCGTTAATTTGCATTCTTGTACGGTCGTGGTGCAGAGTCCCAGCGGCATTTTCGTGAAGCCATGTCGTTTGGTAATGATAGCTATGCTTGTTCACCAAAGTAATGTTCGCTTCATTTACGTTTAAGCTTTTTTGTAACTTAACCGCCGTCATAATTCCACCGTAGCCGGCTCCAATGATCACGATATTCGGATTGTTCATGATTATCACTTCCATCTCGTAATTTTTAACAACATGCTTACATAAGTATAAAGTCTTTCTTTGTGACTCGTTTCACACAGTTCCCCATAAAAAAAAGCCCATCAATCCTATTCAAAATTTGTCATAAAATCGTAAAATGTTTTCTAGATTTATCTTAGACTTTTTCCTATCGATTTTCAAGCCTTATAATAATTTCCGAAAGTTATTAATATTTTCACAGATAGTAAAGGCTTTCAAAACAGCAAAAATGCCATTGAAATAAAATTTATGATAAAATAGAAAAAGTGTAATTTTATGAGAAGAGGAGGCAAACTAATGGATGACAAAGTTTATGATATAACGATAATCGGTGGGGGCCCCGTCGGTTTATTTACAGCATTCTATGGCGGCATGCGTCAAGCAAGCGTTAAAATAATAGAGAGTTTACCTCATTTGGGCGGGCAGCTTACTGCTCTTTACCCTGAAAAATATATATTTGATGTGGCAGGATTTCCACGAGTTCGCGCGCAGGAGCTTGTAGATAACTTAGAAGAACAAGCGTTAGCCTTTGATCCAGCTATTGCCCTTGACCAAGCGGTTGAGACGGTAGAGCGTCTTGAGGATAATTCCCTTAAACTTACCACAAATAAAGAGGTACATTATACACGTACACTCATCATTACAGCAGGAAATGGCGCTTTTCAGCCTAGGAGGCTGAAAATTGATGATACAGAAAGATTTGAAGAGACAAACTTACATTACCATGTGAATGATATGAATAAATTCGCTGATAAAAATGTTATGATTTGCGGCGGTGGTGACTCAGCCGTTGATTGGGCACTGATGCTTGAGCCGATCGCGAAGCAAGTGTCACTCGTTCACCGTCGTGACAAATTCCGCGCTCATGAACATAGTGTCGAGCAACTAATGAATTCAAATGTAAAATTGATGACACCGTTCACTCCTGAAAAAATGATCGGTAAGGATCGGGTAAGTCAAGTTGAGCTTCATGAAGTAAAAGGAGATCGTATAGAAACAATTGATGTTGATGAAGTAGTCGTTAACTACGGATTCATCTCATCCTTAGGTCCAATAAAGGATTGGGAGCTCGAAATCGACAAAAATAGTATTGTCGTTAATTCAAAGATGGAAACTAATATAGAAGGTATTTATGCTGCAGGGGACATTTGCACCTATCCAGGCAAAGTAAAACTGATTGCTTCCGGTTTTGGAGAAGGGCCAACCGCTGTAAATAATGCCAAAGCTTATCTCGACCCTAGTGCACGTGTACAACCTAAACATTCAACAAGCATGTTTTCCTAACTCAGTAAAATACAGGGACTATCCTCAGCTAGTTGAGGATAGTCTTTTTTATGAACAGATTGGAGAATGTAATTGCACGGAAAACTAATTAATTGCCCATAAGCTCAATTATTTGCATATTTGACCACTTTCGCACCACAAAAAAATCCTTCTTCACATTCACTAGAACGTAAAGAAGGACGAATCCGTATTTAGCAGTTTGGATCTGGTGTACCAGCATTTGTTGCTGTTTTAAAAGAAGAGCCGCAGCCACAGGAAACGATAGCGTTCGGATTATCGATCGTAAACCCGCCGCCCATCATATTTTCCTTAAAATCAATGGTCGTGCCTTCAACAATTGGAATATCTTGTGTATAAATGACTACGGGGATCCCGTCTAACATTTCCGTTGTGTCTAATTCTTCATTTATTTCGTCTTCGAAGCCCATCGCATATGACAATCCACTACAACCTCCACCTTTCACTCCAAAACGAAGGTGTGCATTGCTCGAATCTTCTTCCTTCAACATTTCCTTAATTCGATGGTTAGCTGCTTCGGTGATATTAAGAATCATCTAGAGCCTCTCCTTTCTTATCGTTACTGTCAGTATACTAAAATTCCCCTTGCATGATCAAATAAACGCAATTACCCTCTATTTAAAAAAACCCTTATGAAAAGGATCATGAAGGGATTTCCCATAGAGGATGTTCAAAAAGTCACCAAATGATAAGAGCCGACCCTCTTCGTTTGACTTGCTTTTGAGGGGCGTGTACACCTGCCTCTAAGAGCCTCAAAGAAGTAAATTCCTCGGTGCCAAGGCAGTGGTGAAGGATATTCTCTGAAGTTGCCTCGCTACTCACGTATCATGAAGCAGCAGTAGAACTTCTACTAAAACCGTGCACGTCCCTGTGCAAGTCCGTTCCTTGGAAAATAAGGGCATTTTTTCCTTCATGCGAGGTCGATTCGGAGAAGGTTTCCTTGATGCTCAGGAACGACCCTCGACCTTCTTGCGACGCACAGGACGTGCTAGGGTCGACATTGCTCGCGTGTCGTGGCGATCTTTCGCCCTTCTAATTTGGCAACTTTTTGCACACACCCATAGACAAAAGCTAGACACTTTTAAAATAGGGGATTCTCTTCCAGGTGTTGATAAATATTGTCAACAAGCTCTTTAGGTGTGTCAGCCATCACTCGCTCACCATTAACCAAAGCATACAGTCCTTGAGAACAAATACCACAATGGCTAAGGCAACCATATTCTATAACATCAAGATCAGGGTCTTTTTCAAGCTCTTCCATTGCCTCGTCAGCACCACTGATTAAATTATTAACACAAAATTCAATAATTGGATTCATCCGCCTCACCTCTTTACCTGGATGAACCCCCACTAAAATATAATGCTACCATATAAAATGAAAAAAAGACACCATATACCCTTCGTCTATTAAGCTTCAAAAGACCCTTTCAACCCATGTTGTTCAAGCACAGAACAGACTGATTTCAAGCGCGGAATCCCTTCGGCAGCTATTTCGCCGTTTATCACTACCAATGGATAAAGAAGCTCATCGTTTAAAATTTGCTCTACATATTTTCGGTCCTCATCACTATTGTGTTCCGTATGGATGTCTACATACGTATATTCTACACCATCTTTTCCATACTTTCTGTCGATGGCCGCTTCCAGCCACTCAAACGTTTCCTTAGAACCAGGTGCATTAACACAACTGGCACATCTCTCCTCTGCCCCGTACACTTTCAACTGAACCGCCTTCTCACTCATTAAAGCCCCTCCACCTTGATGTATTGTATTCTATAATCATTTTACAAAAGATGATAAAAAAGATAAAATGAAAGTAGTTCTCAAGTAAATAATGTTGAAGAGACATCCATAGATTTTTTATTGGTTTCGTTTTATAATAGAATGTAACGAAAGGGGAAGATTGAACATGGAATCACAAGTTCAAGAAGTATTAAATAAACTTCGCCCATTTTTACTCCGTGACGGAGGGGACGTTGAATTAGTTGACGTTGAGGACGGAATTGTACGCTTGCGTCTTATGGGAGCCTGCGGAAACTGCCCAAGCTCTACGATTACATTAAAAGCTGGAATTGAGCGTGCACTTTCACAAGAAGTCCCAGGAATTCATGAAGTCGAACAAGTATTCTAAATCATGTAAAGCCGTACACCAATACACGTGTACGGCTTTTTAGCTTAGCTTACTTTAAAAATAGTTGGTTATGGATTTGGTTACATGAAGTTGGCCCCGTCCACCTCCAACGCTTTTTTTCCTACTTAGTTAACAGGAGTTAATGGATTGCTCCCCTGCAGAACGTTAAGAACATTATCAAGGCTTAATTTCATCATGTTATACCTGGTTTCACGGCTTGCTGACCCAATATGAGGCAAACAAACCACCTCCTTAAGTGATAAAAGCGGATGAGTTTCCGAGATTGGCTCTTCTTGGAACACATCAAGTCCCGCTCCCCTAATCTCACCTGTTGTAATAGCCTGATACAATGCCTTTTCGTCCATCACTTTTCCTCGAGAAACGTTTATAAAAATAGCCTCACGTTTCATTCTATTAAATATTTCTTCATTAAATAATTTCTCTGTTTCCTCTGTTAGAGGGACTAGGGAAACAACGAAATCTGCTTTACTTATCAGAGAATCAAAGTTGACATACTCGACACTTAACCTGTCCTCGACCTCTTGTTTACGTGTACGATTGTGATAAAGTACGTTCATATTGAAACCTCGTGCACGCTTAGCAACCGCTTCACCGATACGGCCCATGCCTACAATTCCTATTGTTTTATGATGGATATCTGATCCAGCCATCAGCAGAGGAGACCAATGCTCCCACTTGCCTTCTTTAACAAAGGATGCGGCTTCCATCATCCGGCGAGCTGTCGCCATTAATAAACCAAACGTTAAGTCAGCTGTGGTTTCTGTCAAGACATCCGGCGTGTTTGTAACAGTAATACTATGTTTCTTTGCGGCTTCAATATCTATATTATCAAAACCAACTGCTAAATTAGCAACTACTTTTAAATTTGAGGCCTGACGCAATACATCGCCATCAATGGAATCACTAAGCATTGTTAGTAGCCCATCTGCATGCTTTGCTTCTTTCAGGAGTCTTTCTGGATCAACTGCCACTTCTTCACTATCCCACATTGATATATCCAGCTGTTCTCGAAAAGGATCCACCACCTCATCAGGGAGTTTTCTCGTTATAAATATATAAGGCTTTGTCATACTATCCTTCCTTTCATAATTCTTCTTCCCGTATTATAACAAATGGAGCAATAAAACATATTATGGAATGTCCGTTTGATTTTTTGATATAATGCAAGTATACCCAATCATTCTTTACGAAAAGAAACAGTATTAAATTATTGTAACTAAGTGCAAGGAGGTTGATGAATCATGACTGCAGAAGATCGATCAATATCGGTGTTAGAAAAAACGGCAAGAGAGTGGCTGACAGATCGTGGTGTAACCATTGATGATATGGCCGAACTTGTCCATTATCTTCAATCCAAATACCACCCTAGCCTCACAATGAAGGATTGTCGATATAACGTTAATCAGGTACTTAAAAAACGCGAGGTGCAAAATGCAATTGTAACGGGCATCCAGCTCGATAAGCTTGCAGAACAAAAACAACTTGAGGAACCCCTTCAATCGACTATAGAGGTGGATGAAGGATTATACGGTGTGGATGAAATTATTGCCTTCTCGATCGTAAATGTGTATGGCTCCATTGGATTTACTAATTATGGCTATATCGATAAGCAAAAGCCGGGAATCCTACAGGCTCTCAACGATAAATCATCAGGACAGTGTCATACCTTCTTAGATGACATTGTAGGCGCAATAGCTGCTGCCGCTTCAAGCAGACTTGCTCACAGTGCAGTAGGTGAAGCCGAAGAAGAATAATATAATAAACATCTACCCTTAAAGCCACGCCTAGCGCGTGGCTTTTTAAATTTTCTGAAACCTATAGCTTCTTTGTTCGTATATAATGTAGTAGTTAAATGACATCTGTGGAAAGGATTGGGTTTATGAGGAAGTTAAAGGAAAAGTGGGTTTGGCTCGGCCCTTTACTCGTTATTTTAATCGGTGTATCCATTTTATTTGCCGAGAATTATCAAGAAGTAACTGAACCACCCAACGAAAGTTGGAGTCGGGAAGTGGAGATAGGAAGTACACCAACGCTCATCGAACCACACATAACCGTAACTAAAGATGGAAATATTTCAGTATCTTACGTGACAAAAGAAGGTGTCCAACAAAAGTCACTTAACGAAACCTATCAAGTAGTTTCAGAAAACTCTTATGATATCCCATACGATAAATGGACACAAGCATATTCTGATGGTGAACAGTTAATTTATTCAGATTACTATGCTATATATGAGGGGGAAACCAAAGAAAAGATCGCTGATGCATCTCAGTTTATCCCGCTGAATAGTAAAGTGATTTACCGTCAAGGACAGGAAATTTCCACTTTACAGCCGGACACTATGGAGTCTTTCCCTCTCCTTACTCTAGATAATGAAAATGTCGAGATCAGCACATATCAAACGGACTCGAACACCTATTTACTGACACAAAGAACAGATCAAGCAGGCATTGATATTACTTTTTACGAACTGACAGAGAATCAAGCATCAAAAATGGCATCAGCACAATTTAAAACGAAACCTTCGGAAGTAGCTGAATCCATTCAATTCACTATTACAGATGGCCAATATGCTTTGCTTCTACAAACCTTACAGAAACAGAGCATGTCTGGGGAGCCTGTCTACCATTATTATTTTTCTCAACAAACATTAAATGAGCATCCAAAGTTTACACAAATTGAATTCTCAGATCCGGTCGGGCAAGCAAAACTGACAGAAGTCTCAGATTTTGAAATGAAGTCAGAAGATGGTGACACTAATCTTTTATTTAAAGCGTTCGGTCAAACAGAAACTGGTTATCGTAAGGAAAAGCAATTTAATATCTACGAAGCCACGTTAACAGATAACGGTGTAACGAGTACAACCCGATTGAGCAACACTCCCGATTCTTCAGCTACTCCTGAATGGATTAATAAGGAGGCAATCATTTGGTTAGATATGCAAGGGGACGAAAACCGACTGCTTCTTTCTTCATCAAATCCAGAGATTATCCAACAAGCGAAACAGGTCTCAGGAGCATATCTTATTGGTGCTTTAGGAAAAACGTTAGGAATGCTTTCCGCAAGCTTTTTGGCTATAGCTGTTGGTGTCATTTGGTATATTTGGCCATTAGTTTTTATTGCCGTTATGATGTTTAGCTCTAACAGATCCTTCGATAGAGATCGAGCCTGGGTATTTTTCTTAGGGGCTTCTATTTATCTCGGAGCCGCTCTTTTGTTTAAAGACCTTATTTTCACATCAAGACTTTTGTTGCAAGCTCCCGAATATTTGAGTTTTCCGGGTAGTTCCCTGTTCTACATCTTTATATTTGCTCTAATAACATACGGAATCCTACGAATGAGTTCAAAAGATTGGTCGATCACTGTCCGACTGGGGTATTTCGTTGGAGTCCACATTCTGTTTATCACTATTTTCTTTGGGCCCTATCTAACTTGAGAAGTGAAGTCACTCACCTGACTTCGCTTCTGTCTTATTGCTTTAACCAATCATATAAATCTTTCACCTTATAAGTAGGCTGTTTTACCATATTTTGAATATCCTTAAACGAAGAGACTCCTGTCTCAACCATTAATGTCTCAAGTCCAGCGTTTATCCCTGCTAAAATATCTGTCTCATAGTTATCGCCAACCATGAGTACCTCACTTTTTTCAAGACCAATTCTACTAAGGGCTAGTTCCATTGCAACCGCTTCCGGTTTACCTACAAAAATCGGTTCTACCCCTGTACTAACAGCAACCACAGAAGTTAATGCCCCATTTCCAGGGAGCATGCCTCTATCAGTCGGTATGGCAGCATCTTTATTTGTACTTATTAGCTTCGCGCCATTTCTAACATTTAAACAAGCAAGTGAAAGTTTTTCGTAAGAGATATTTCGGTCGATACCGATAATGACATAATCGGCCCCTTGATCTGTTATTTCATGACCTTCTTGTTCAAGAGCTGTATATAGCCCTTCTTCCCCTATCACGTACACTTTTGCCTTTTCTTGTAACGATGTGAGGTAACTTGCAGTAGCTAAACTGGATGTAAACACCTGTCCATGTTGTGCAGCAATACCCAGGTTGTTCAACTTCTTTGCTACCTGCTCAGGCCTTGAAGAAGAATTATTAGTGAGGAACATAAACGGTACAGATTGAATTCGTAAACGCTCGACAAACTCCGCAGCCCCAGGGATGGATTCATTCCCTCTGTACATCGTTCCATCTAAATCAATAAAATAGGCTTTATATTGTTTCATTTATATAGCACCTGCTCTCTAAGTTACTTCATTTACTACTTTTTTGTGCTATTAGAGGATGTTCAAAAAGTCACCAAATGATAAACGGCGAATTTCTTCGTTGCTCGGTTTTTCCGGTCCTCACGTATGAAGGTACACGCTGTGGTCCTCAAAACTTTCGCGCCTCGAACTTCTTGTCTCTCATTCGTCAACTTTTTGAACACACAACTATTACCTAAGAGCATTGCCCTTACTCTTTTGAGAAAGCAGTTACAGGCCCAAGTTCCTCATCCAAATACCAGCGAATACGGTCTGGGAACTGATTAAATGATTTACTGTGTGTATTCCAAATAGTTATAATTGCCTCATGGTCAACAGATAAATACTGCTGAACCACCATTTTACGAAGCCTGACAATAGCTTTGTATGCTTCAATTTCTTCTTTAGGAAGAACTTTTTCATCCGTTAAAATATCAATAATATCCTCATAACTGCCTGGATCCCGCATAATAAATCCATCAATCATTTGGTTTCCCACGTCAATGATGATTTCAACAGTTAAGTGCGTCATTCTCTCCAGTACTAAATAGTCAGTGAATGTACGATTAGTATGTTCTTTTTGTTCTAAAATTAATGTCTCCATATATGATAATAAATCTTCAATTTTTTTCCGGTCAACAAAGTACATGATGCGATCCTCCCTATTTTTCACTCTTTCACTTAAATTAGGATAACACAATTGTCGTTTCACTGGATAATAGGATGTATATTTACGTTTCTAGGCGAATTCTGCTATAGTATATAGTGGAATTCAAGGAATCGGAGGCGGACATATTGGATAGAGAACTTGCATTGGAACTAGTACGTGTGACAGAAGCAGCAGCGATCGCTTCCGCACAATGGATGGGCCGCGGTGATAAAATGAATGCTGACGACGCGGCCACGACAGCCATGCGAACAATGTTTGACTCAGTATCGATGGACGGCGTTGTCGTCATAGGTGAAGGAGAGTTGGACGAGGCCCCTATGCTGTATATCGGAGAAGAACTTGGTGACAAAACGGGTCCGAAAGTCGATATTGCTGTTGATCCATTAGAAGGAACAAATATTGTTGCCAAAGGACATAATAATGCCGTGGCAGTTATTGCCGCTGCTAAACGCGGGACATTACTACATGCTCCCGATATGTACATGGATAAAATCGCAGTGGGTAAACATGCTAAAGGATTAATACACATTGACGATCCGATCGAACGTACGATTGATATTGTAGCAAGAGCAAATAATAAGCGGGTCGCAGATCTCACGGTTATCATTCAGGAGCGTGAGAGACATCAAGATATTATTGATCGAGTAATTAAAAAAGGAGCACGTGTTAAGCTCTTTGGGGACGGCGACGTAGGTGCCTCCATTGCCACCTGTCTACCCCAAACTGGAGTCGATCTTTTTGTTGGAACCGGCGGTGCACCCGAAGGCGTTATCTCTGCCGCTGCGATTAAAAGCCTCGGCGGGGATATGCAGGCACGGCTCGCCCCCCAAAATAAAGAAGAAGCTGGACGATGCCAGACAATGGGACTTGAAAATCCATTGCAGCATCTTACACTAAACGATCTTGTTAAAAGCGATGACGCTATCTTTGCAGCTACAGGGGTGACTGAAGGCGAGCTATTAAATGGCGTCAAGTTCCTAGGTGGAGATTTAGTAGAAACAGATTCCATAGTGATGCGTGCTAAGACTCGTACGGTTCGTTTCGTTAAAACTAATCACCACTTAGATTATAAACCTCACCTAAAGATAATCCGCGATTAGGAGTTGTTCAAATGGCTAATTATCAGATTTTTAAGGACGAAACGGAAAATACTACCACACGATTTGTAGTATTTTCTGCAGGAAGCAACCGCTTTGAATTTGCTTTTTTACATGCAGAACAGTTCGATGGTAAAACCATGCTTCTAGACCTTGAAAGCAAAAGGCTAGGGCTCGTCGACCATCAAACATTGGATGAGCCTGGTCGTCTTGAACATATCTTTCAAATGAATCAAATCGATGCAGAACAGCTAAGGGCATGTTTACACGATCTTATCTAATTTAATACTCAACAACAGTCATCCTCCATTGTGCCAAAACAGCGGGGGATGTTTTTTTGAAAATGTTTAAAAACCGGTGTGCATAGAGACACACCGGTTTATTGGTTCACCTTTTTTAAAACAAAATAAGCACAGCCAAAATTACAGTATTCGTACAAATAATCCTCAAGTGTGCTTATTTTCGTTTCAAACGTTGCTTTAGAATTCTGATCATCATAAAAGCCTTTGAGTCGAAGCTGACCATAGCCCCAATCCCCCACGATGAAATCATACTTGCTTAAAATATCACTAAAACGCCCTTCCAAATCTTCCTCATTAAAAGCTTCCCGATAGTCTTCTTTAATTTCATACGTTTTTCCAAATAATTCAATCACAATGATCACCTCTTACTTTGTCATTAGTGTACCATATTTAGAAACAATCCCGGAAATAGATCACCAAAATTTTGTATCATTCTTTAAAAACAGTCCAACCTAATAACAAGTTGATATATAAAACAGGAGGATTCAAACATGAAGACCTATAGATTACTCCCTATACTAATGGGACTCAGCTTTATGGTGCTTGCAGGTTGTAATGAGGCACAAGAGGAAGAAGCGAGAAACCAAGAGCCAGATCAAGCCCTCCACAGTAATGAAATGGATGATTACAATGACCGCTCCATGGATGGCCAGGTGGGTTATGTAAGATATAAGCAAGGGCAATTTGATCAAAATGATGAAAAGAACCAGACCATTAAAGTAAACCGCGAAAAGGTTGCTGATATGATTACACGGATGATTCTCAAATATGATGGTTTTGAAGATGTAGCTACATTGGTTACCGATGAAGAGGTTCTTGTAGCTTACCAAACCCCCGAAGGACAGGAAAGGGAATTATCAGCAGATATGGTTCAAAAAACCGCCTATTCGTTAGTACCAAGTTTCTATCATGTGTATGTCTCTGATAACCCTTCTGCATTTGGTGACATTCAAAGCCTGAGTACAACAACCGTTTACGACGATCAATACGAAGAAGTCGTTGACGACATTATTAATAAAATGAAAGAAGCCCCTCAAGGAAAAGCAAACGAATGACAACGAGGCAGAATAGCATTTTGCCTGACATTTCCAAGCATAAGGCTAGATTAGAAATGGCAAGCTAACTGTACCAATTAATTTGAAGGTGAATGAAATGAATATTCGTTCCAAAGTACTTTTAACTATTTTGATCGCAGGTGTGTGTCAACTGTTTTTGGTTGATTACATTTTCGCAAGTGAAGAATCTGAACGTATGGCCCTCTATAAAAAAACATCAGCAGTAACTGATATCCCATGGTACTATTTTGCTGCCATTGATCAATATGAACGGCAAATAAACGACGATCCTTCAGAGGGTAGGGTAACAGCCATTCAACCTGACCCGTTGTTTTGGAATGGGATCGACTATCCTTCGATGTTTTTTCCCTCAGGATGGGGTACTAGTGGGAATGGCGACAAAAAAATCGACATTACAAATGATGAAGATATTCTCTGGTCATTAGGGAACTATATTAAATCATACGGCACGACAAAAGATGATATAAGAATAGCTCTCTGGAATTATTACAAACGTGATCTAACCGTACAAACCATTATGAATACCGCTAAAGTCTTCAAGAAATTCCAAACGGTATCTCTTAAGGATAGAGATTTCCCATTACCGCTTGAAGCCAATTTCAGCTACAATAACACATGGGGCGATGCGCGTGGGTTTGGAGGACGCAGGATTCATGAAGGAACAGATATCTTTGCAAACCATGGGGTCCCCGTTAAGTCGACGACCTATGGAGTTGTTGAGATGAAAGGGTGGAATGAATATGGCGGATGGAGAATTGGCATCCGCGATATCTTTAACATTTATCATTATTACGCTCATTTAAACGGCTTTAAAGATGGAATGAATGTTGGAGATGTAGTTAAGCCTGGGGATGTAATAGGCAGCGTTGGTGCCACTGGTTATGGACCACCAGGAACTTCTGGAAAGTTCCCTCCGCATTTACATTATGGAATGTACCAAGATAATGGAGAGAATGAATGGTCTTTTGACCCTTATCCTTATTTGAAAAGATGGGAAAAATTAGCACGTGAGTAATGAAAAGAAAGCCCGAGTGTTCTGTACTGCAGAATACCCGGGCTTTCTTATAAATTAACTACTTGATTTAGACTTTCTTACTGCATTGGTAATACTAAGTGCCAGGCCGCCCCAAATAATAACAATGGTTATAATAAACATGACAATAGCCATTAGCGAGCAACCTCCTTCTCATCATCTGATTGTGTTTGATTCAATTCATTGTTCGGCCATTTTTTCATTGACATTAAAGAGCCAACAAAGATGGCGCCAATCGCGACGATCCATCCAAAGTTGAATAGGAAATCGATTGGATACCCTCCATATGCTGCCGATAATTCTGCTCGCAGGTTTTGCAGCATCATGTATCCAAGCACGATTGGTGTAATAACACCTAAACAGAAGCGCCACCACGTCCCCAATCTGATATCAGAAATCTCATTTGCATGGGATTGGAATCCCTTAAGTCCTTTGGCAAACCAAGCTAAAGCTACAACTTCAAACAATCCTGCTAAAGCTACACCAAAATTGTTAATGAAGTGGTCTACCGTATCTAATAGGTTCAGTCCCCCTTGTGTTGCATAAAGAAGAGAGAGGACCGCTGCCAAACCGCCGCCAAACATAATAGACTTACCTCTTGAAATATTAAATTTCTCAGATACTGCAGCTACATATGTCTCAGTAATGGAGATAAGTGACGACAACCCAGCCAATACGAGTGAAGCGAAGAACAGAAAGCCAAAGATTCTCGGTATACCTGGAATCTGACTAACAATTTCCGGAAATACCATAAAAGCAAGGCCAACTCCTCCGACTCCCTTTTCAGCAGCCAGTTGACTGACAGTTGTATCATAAGTGAAAGCCATAAAACCAATGGCCGCAAATACTCCAATCCCTGCAAGAATTTCAAAGGAGGAGTTTGCAAATCCTGTAATAAAGGCATTGTTTGTAATATCTGATTTCTTCGGTAGATACGAAGAGTAGGTAATCATAATAGCAAAAGCTATTGATAAACTAAAGAATATTTGTCCATATGCTGCTACCCATACTTGCGGGTCGGCTATACTAGACCAATCAGGGGTGAAAAACGCAGACAAACCAGCTGCAGCCCCATCAAGTGTAATGGCACGAATAACGATGATGATAAATAAAACAACTAAGGTTGGAATGAAAATTTTATTCGCTTTTTCAATTCCTTTTCTAACCCCTTTAGAAAGCACCCCTAATGTAATGATCCATACAATAAGTAGTGGGAGTAAAACCTTAGGTACTAGTCCCCCGAACGTACCTGGATCTGTTAGTGTTAAAAAGTCTCCTACGAAAAAGCTTGTAGGATCATCACCCCAAGATAAATTAAATGAATAATAAGCATACATAATTGCCCAGGCAATAATCACAGCATAGTAGGTCGAAATAACGAATGCTATGGTTACTTGCCACCAACCAATCCATTCAAAGCCCTTTCTTACTCTACCGAGTGATTTAGGAGCTGAGCCACGGTGCTTATGGCCAACTGTGTACTCTAAAATTAATAACGGTATACCAGCAGTTAGTAAAGCAAATAAGTAAGGAATAATAAATGCTCCGCCGCCGCTTTCGTACGCTGTAGCCGGAAAGCGCCAAATGTTGCCTAAACCAATTGCTGAACCCATGGCAGCAAATAAAAAGCCTGCCCTTGACCCCCACTGTGATCGATTTTCCATGTCTAAAGACCTCCCCTTAATAATCAGAATCCCTTTTAATACTTGTATGTGACAAGCAATGGAAAGAGAATGTTTTAAATCTTTATTTTTTTCTGATTATTTATACTTAGATTATAACCATACTGTTAAAGAGATGTCAAAGCTATATTTTGTATGCCCCAATAATAAAGATCAGTAGTTCAAATTTCCCCACTAGAACTGAAATTCCACATATAAAAAAGGAGTACTCAAATGTACCCCTCTTTTGAATATATTTACTTAGTCAAATAATTTTCTGGAAAAATATAGTGAATACACATTGCTAAAATCGCTATAACAATCAATGTCAACAAGAACGCCAGTAGCAGCTGTCCAGTAAATCCTAGTATTAAATAACCAACAGCTGCAGCGATAGCCGCAATAAATGCATATGGCAACTGGGTCATTACGTGGTCAATGTGATTCGATCCAGCCCCAGTTGAAGAAAGGATGGTTGTATCAGAAATCGGTGAACAGTGATCACCGAACACAGACCCAGCAAGAACTGCTGACAAGGCTGGCAGGACTAAATTCACATCAATTCCAACGGCAATTTCACCTGCGATCGGGAGCATAATTCCAAACGTTCCCCAAGATGTTCCCGTAGCTAAGGCCATAAAACCAGCCACAATAAAAATAAGGAAAGGTAAGAATGCAATGTTAATCGATGATTGGTTAACAAGAGTAACTAAATACTCCCCCGTTCCAAGCTGTCCGATTACATCGCCAATCATCCATGCAAAGACGAGAATATACACGGCCGGAAGCATTGCTTTTACACCTTCGCTTAAGACATGATTGATACCTGACTTGGGCTCTGCTTGTTTAACATAAAGTCCCCCTGCCACAAGAACAGCTATCACCCCGCCTATGAATAAAGAAATATTTACATTTGTATTAGCAAAAATACTTATTAGATTCACTGTTTCTGTTGAATTCCGTATCCCTGTAATAACCATTGACGTAACAGTTACTAAGATTAATGTCACAATAGGCCAGATGAGATGGGAGACCCTTCCATGCTCGTGTTCCTCAAATTCATCGTTTAAATCACCCGGAACATCCCCGACTTTATTAGGATCGATCAACTCACCAGTCTGCATAGCTCGCTTTTCATGTTTACGCATTGAACCAATATCTATCTTCATAAATACAGTCAAAAAGACGAGTAACAAGGCTGCAAAAACGTAAAAGTTATACGGAATCATTCTAATAAAGGCCTCAAGTGGTTGATAATTGGCAATTTCATTAGCCGCTAAAATACTGCCAATCGTTCCGATAATATAAGCTCCCCAACTGGAAATAGGCGAAATAACGGTAATCGGCGCTGAGGTAGAATCTATATAATACGCTAATTTTGCTCGAGAAATTTTATGTCGATCCGTCACAGGCCTAGCTACCTGCCCAACGGCTAATGCGTTAAAGTAATCATCGATAAAAATGATAATACCTAATAAAACCGGAACAAGTTTTGCCCCGTTACGAGTTTTAATACGGGTTACTGCCCATTTACCAAAAGCTCTGCTGCCACCGGAAGCTGTCATAAAAGCTGTTGCAACACCAAGTAGTAATAAGAAAGTTAGCAGATAAATATTACCTGTGTTGATAGCACCTTCGCTATAAAAAATGGTAGCAAATACAGTCCAAATCATTTGTATACCATCCATCACATTGAATTGTGTAAGCATAAAGGCTCCGACAATAATACCTGCTGCCAGAGACAGAATGACTTTTCTTGTTGCAATCACAAGAATAAGCATGAGTAATGGTGGAATAAGTGAATAAATCGTTCCTTCCAAAGTGGTTCCCCTCCATTTTATCTTAAGATGATAACGAGGTGCTTTTAGGAAGTCTACTGGAGATAAAATTGAGGAATTTTGAAAAGCTATTGCACACAAAAAAGACAATGATAGAAAATAACCTATCATTGCCATACAGCAGCAATTTGATTATCCTCCATTTCGATCAGTAGCGCACCATGCACCTTAAAAGCATGCATGACAGTGTAACCCTTGTTCAGGTGCACACCAGAATAAGGCAGCTTGACTGCTGCAATAAACTTCGGCAGGTCTTCCCTTTCATAAACGTGGTCATCGTTGTCATCCTCCCACTTGAATTACTAATGAAGTCCTGCGCCTCTACCTCACCGATCTGATAAGGTCACGCATATTTAATTCCTAAATAGTTTACCAAGATCTATCGTTTATTGCAAGCCTGTCATTGGTAGTGAAAAGGTTGGAGATTCCTCCCCTCCGTCGCCATTATAAAACTCAGGCACTTCACCCATAATCGTCCGAGAATCAACCGGAATATCATTAGTTACAACAGTTGTCTCAGTAGCAAAAGGAATAACAACTTGTAAGCTTACTTTAAAATTAATCCATAATTGAAAATGTGCAGCGTTAATACCGTACTCTGTTATTTCATTTCTAAATTGTGTCTGGACATCACCAATTACTTGCAACTGAACAGGCACTTCAGGTCCAAGGTTTGACAAGAGTGTATTATTTGTTGCCAATCCGATGGGGACTCTAATCAATGTGACCGGTTCTACACTCGGGTCTTCTTCAGACTGTTCAAGATCTGCCTCCAATGCTACATCCATTGGAAGATCATTTTGTTCCATTCGCCTGAGGAAATGTTGTACTCTTAAGGTGGTGTTTCTCAACGCTCTATTTACCACAACAGAATTCCAGCCCATAGAAACAATATTCCCTTCATTATCTTTTTCAATTTCCACCAAATCATCATAATTTATATCCTCAGAAATTTGTTTACTGACTGCTTCATTTATAGCAACCCTGGCCAGCTGGTGAGCCTTCGTTGTAGCAATTTCTTGTATGGCTGGAGTGATCCCTCGATCAATTAACCATAAACATGAACCTGTAATGATAGCAAAACAAATGAACGTGATAAGAATTCTTTTCCCTATTGAGGGTGGATTCGTCTTTTTAGTTCCCATAAAACAACCCCTCCTGCCCTATCTATATGTCAGGAAGGAGGGGTTTAAGCATCATGTTAGATAAGTTGTATCACATTTTATGAAATGTGCCATCGACCAGGCTATTATTGCTCCCTAAAAAATAATTTTACGTCCTTGCCACACATTTTTAAAAACCCAAAGATTTTGCAAGGACATCGCGAAGCAGTTCTGGCATATAATACCTTTTATATTCAGCGTAGGCAATCTCAGGAAAAAGCCTTCCGAAAGTAAAGGTATCTGCAGTAGCCAGGGTGTAAGTTTTTTGTTTATCAATATCCATCCCATTCATACGTACACTTTTGACATGTAATTCATCATCAGAACCTTCAAAGACCTCGATGTCAACACCTGTGAAAACCATTTTACCGATGACTTCACCTCGGAAACCTAAACCTTTCAAGCGGATTTCAGTCAATTTTCTTGTATGAGCCACTCGAATGACTTCAAGCAACTCATCCCCAGAAAGTTCGACTTTACACGGATTCATTGGATGAGGGCATATTCGATGAATATCTTCAGATGTCACTTGCCCTTCACCTAGATGGTCGAGCAACACACCAGCATTCAACATTGCGAGGTCTGCCCCTGTCCAATCCTGCATTCCTTTCGTAAACCTTTTCATAAGCGGCGTTTCCTTGAACCAGGCAATTTTTAAAGGATGCTCCAGATAGGCTACAGGAGTTTGCAGATGCTCCACAGCGCGTTCTCTCATCTTTTCCACTTGCTCATTTGCAAGACTATCCTTTTCCATATTTTCAGTCGATACAGCATAGGCTTCTTTTTTGCTTAAAGATTGTACAGCATGATCCCATTCTAATATAATTTCCCCTAAATGTGTGCCATGTTTGCCAACAGCAGTTAAGATGGAATTCCCTGTATGTTCACCATTTTGAAAAAGATGATGGGTATGCCCACCGATAATGACGTCAATCCCAGGATAATGTCTCGCAATCTCTTCATCATCGTACATACCGAGGTGCGAGAGCAGTACAACAATGTCCGCTTGTTTCTGTACCTCTGTTATTAGTTTGTCTAATATATCAAAAGGTGAAGTAATTGACCAGCCCAACATACTGTAAAATGTTTCAAATGGTGCAGTTAAGCCAAGAACAGCTATTCTCGTTCCATACTTCGTTTGAAAAATTTTATACGGTTTTAACCAATCTGGCTGGGGGGCTGTTTGTGACTGTAAGTTAGCGCAAACCACATCAAAATCAGCCTCCTCATACAGCGAATATAAATCCCCATAGGATAACGTGATTCCTTCATTATTACCTAAGTTTGCAAAGCTGTAGCCTGCCTGATTTAAAAGCTCAACATTTCCTTTGCCCATCAAGCCTTCTGTTATCGGGTGAAAACGATCCACATGGTCACCATTATCTAACAGCCAGTAACTTTCTTCATTTATATGATGTATCTTTTTTCTTTGATTGAAATAGCCGACAATTTGAGGCCAATTCTCAAAGTGGCTATGCAAGTCGCTGGTATAGTATAAAAAGATCTTTTCCTTCATTATCAGTCTCCTTATCCAATCCCTTGCCAAATTAACCGTATTCCGACTAAAATAAGCAGAATACGTAAAAACCATTCCACTGCTTGTCCATTTAATTTCCGATTAACAAATGCACCGCACATACCGCCTATGTAAGCACCCGGGATAAAGTACAAAGCACGGCTCCATTCCACATGACCTAAATAAATATGGGTTGCTGAACTTGTTATACTCGCAAAAAATATCATGAACATCGATGTAGCTGTTGCAATATGTGGAGGAAATCGAAAAAGCAGGATTAAAACTGGTACAGTAAGCGAGCCACCTCCAATTCCAAGCAATCCTGATAATACCCCCACACTAAAGGATAAAATGAAGCCGATCCCCAATGGAAACGTATAGGAAATGGTTTGACCATTTAGCACAACTACCCTCTTTATACCACTGATTGAGAATTTGTTACCCTCTTCCCGACTTCTGGGCAGAAAAAATAACAATGATATAACAATCATTACACTTCCAAATATTAATGCAAAATTATCCGTTTGAAAAAATTGATTAAGCCATGACCCGAAGATTCCTCCTGGAATACTCCCAATCAACAGGAGTAATCCTGCCTTCAAGTCTACTCGTTTATGCTTAATATACGACAACGTTGATGAAAGTCCTGTGAAAATCATTACAACTAGTGAAATCCCTACAATCTTCTGTGGCGTGACCCAATCAAACATATGATGGTGATCACCTAAGAATAAAAGAGCAGGCACTAATATAGACCCTCCGCCTAATCCTGCTACGCTTCCAACAAAAGATGCTAAAAATCCGATTACTAAAGCAATTACGATAAACATGGACAACCTTCTATCTGTATTAGAGATAATATTATAGTATCACGTTTTCTATGACGAAAACATGATTAGAAAGAGAATCCAACTCTTCAAGTGGTCATAAAGAGAAATTAAGGCTCGTTTAGTGAAGATTGTTGTTGTATATGAAGACCGCAAAAGGAAATATGCTCGCCTTTCCTCAGGGGGCTTGCATAGTTCCCTCTGCTACCTGTTGATCCGTCCTTTTATAAAGGTAAATAAATTACTTTAAATAGCAATAAACTCCTAGAAAATAGCCGAAATTAAAAAACCTCACAGATGTCAAACCTCCGTGCGGTATTGGTTCTTTTATTAGCCAATGAAACCTTCCATCTCGAATTTGAATAATGTTGAATTTTAATCTGTATTGTTTATTTGCTAAATACCTACCTCAAGCGATTTTAGAAAAAAACGCTTTTAAATAAGGCTCATCACCAAAACCTATGGTTGGATCCAGCGGCCCATGCAGATAATCTAGCTAGCTATGGTGGCTTTTCCGCTGTTGTTTGTGTGCTTAAGGGAGCGACTGTCTTTTATACATAGCCCCATCACAATAATGAAGAAGCCTATGATTCAGGAAAGTTAGGAGCGAAAGAAGGCTTAAAGTGAGCGATAAGCGCTGAAAACACACATATAACCCTCGTTATCGTGTTTTTGTTCTGTATAGCAGGTTACAGTTTTTCATTTATTTGGTTCATTACCATAATTACCTTCTAATGTCAGCCTTAGATTTTAATGAAGAGCCTTAAATAAAATCAAACTTCTTCAATCTAGGGGAGCACAAACAGGGCATAAAACATTCACCCGCTGGTTCTTGGTAAAGGGCGCCGCTTGCTTCCTGAAGATAGCACTGTTGCGCACCTCAATCTGACCGACTCTGTAACCACGGATACCGGTGTCATCATTGCGACGTATCGGTCAGCCTCAGAGCAATAATTATCGGCTCGGATAACGTCTTCCAAGTACAAACCACTCATTGAACGGTGGTTTGTATTTTTCATGCTTCTAAGTTCTTCACTAGATTTTTCTTATTCAATTAATTGGTGGCCCTATACATTAAGAAAACGCAATTCTTTGCTCCAGAATTGCGCCCTTCGTATTTGTTTTTTAGAAATAACTTTTTCCATCCCCTCACACATTTTATTACCGTATCACCTGAATTTTTATAAAACATTTCTTCTGGTGTTAATTATTTCGATTGGTTATGATTCGTAAACTCATGAGCCTGATGTAATACCAAATAGCTTCTGTTTTAACAGACGTCCGGTTGGTGTATCTGCCAGACCGCCCTCACCCGTCTCACGCAAACTTGATGGCATTTGTTTGCCAATCCGGTACATCGCGCCAATGACTTCATCACACGGGATCGTGCTCGTTACACCGGCGAGTGCCATGTCCGCCGATACAATCGCAAGTGATGATCCGCCTGCATTCCGTTTCACACAGGGCACCTCAACAAGACCAGCGACCGGATCACAAACAAGGCCGAGCATATTTTTCAGAGTCATGGCAAAGGCGTCAGCGGATTGTTGTGGTGTGCCACCCGCCATCTCCACGATTGCTGCAGATGCCATCGCTCCTGCCGATCCCACTTCTGCCTGACACCCCCCGGCAGCTCCGGAAATAAACGCGTTATTGGCAACGACAAATCCGAATGCACCGGATGTAAACAAGTAGCGCACCATCTGTTCACGGCTAGGATTCAACTGATTCTTGACCGCAAATAATGTTCCCGGTACACAGCCTGCACTACCTGCTGTCGGTGTTGCACAAATTGTTCCCATGGCAGCGTTGACTTCATTAGTGCCCATTGCTTTACTGACAGCATCCATCATGAGATTGCCAGATAACGGTGTGTTTTCTTTCATGTATTCCTGGACTTTGACCGCATCTCCACCGGTCAGACCGGTAACAGACACAACACCTTTAAGACTGTCTTCTATAGCTTTTTCCATCACATCAAGGTTCTTCTCCATCTCGGAAAACACTTCTTCCCGTGTTTTCTCCTTTACTTCCATCTCCTGTCGTATCATAACTTCAGAGATTAATATATTTTCCTTTTCAGCGACTTCTACTAATTCAGCAACTGTACGAAACATGTTATTGACTCCTCTTCTGAAATACATTTACGATTTCGCAAAAGCCTCAGACGTTATTAATGATACACAACCTTGCCTGACTATTGCATAATTTGAGACCATTTGCGCACGATTTGATGACCTTCACATGTGTCATTCCTTATTCAAATACTTTAACTGACAATCTTGGCAATCTGCTCAATATGATCAGCGTCTTCCATTTCCTTCAAAACACTGTCATGCACATTCTGATCCACTTCAATGACCATTAATGCCTCTGTGCCTACATCTTTCCGGTTCACTTCCATATGACCAATATTGATTTCATGTTTGGCTAAAATTTTTGTGATAGATGCAATCGCACCGAACCGGTCGTTGTGCATGATCAGAATGGCAGGGTGATTGCCGGACAGACGCAATTCAAATCCGTTTAGTTCCGTAATTTCAACCTTACCGCCACCAATCGAAATACCGATCAGCTCGAGCTGATCCGTGTCATTGCCGATAATCAGCCTTGCTGTGTTCGGGTGATCAACACCGGCATTGTCCTCAATAAATTCAATATCGAGCCCCCGCTCTCGAGCGATCTCCAGTGCCTGTTTCATCTTTGAATCATCCGTTTCGAACCCAAGCAGACCACCTGCTAGAGCAAAGTCTGTTCCATGACCCTTATATGTTTTTGCAAATGATTCATATAAATAGATACGCGCCCATTTCGGTTCTTTCCCAAATAAATTCCGTGCTGCTTTTCCAATTCGTGCAGCACCCGCTGTATGTGAGCTTGATGGACCGACCATGACCGGTCCGATAATGTCAAATACTGAATTAAATTTCACGACGCTCACCTCTTAAATTTTTATATTAAACAAGTACATTTCATTATTTATTTCTTACAACATGGTATATGATACTTAGGTTGACTCTGCTTTCTCATTTACTTCAATGAGCTGATCTACTCGACGGATTTTATAGTTTTTAAATATATATGACCCAATGAAGCCCCATAGTGCACTGAAGACTGCACATAAAGCTGCGACAATAGTTACCTTGATCGGATCATTAAACCCATACATAACTGCAAATCCTGCAATTGGTGTGGCCGTTCCAGTCGCTCCATTCACTAATCCTGATAATGCAATAAAAATTCCTGACGTTGCACCACCAAGAAAATTAGTAACATAAACAGGAATTGGGTTGGCAGAAATAATATCTACTTGTGACAATGGTTCAATTGCAACTGAAATGGTCGTTTTCCGATCTCCAAACTTCATGCGATGGAAAAAGACAAAATTCAAAAAGGATGAACCAAATACAGCTAACGCACCAATCGCCATCGGCTCACCTGTTAAACCTAACATAGCAGTCAAAGCCATGGAACTTAAAGGAGCTGTAGCTACAACAGTGATAACACCACCTAAAATAATTCCCATAACAATAGGACTCGCATCGGTTATTTGTGTAATAATTCCACCGATATTAAGTAGTGTAGCGTCGACAATTGGATCAGCGTAAACCGCTAATAAACGGACAAGTGGAGCTGCCACAATAATTGTAACAATTAAATCAAGTCCATTAGGCACCTTTGCCTCGATTTTCTTGACGACAAATGACATTAAATAACCTGCTAAAAATCCTGGTAAAAGTCCTAAACCTGCACAGGAGACACCAAGCATTAAAGCATAAACAGGTGAAACACCCATAGCTAGTGCAACAAGGGCAGCCGCAGCAACTCCGCCCATACTACCAGCCGCATCCCCAACTTGACCTAAAAACTCAATATTTAATAAATCTCCCCCCACATAACGTTGAAATGCCTCAACTAAAAAAGTGGCAATGGCTGCACTTGCTAGTGCCCCCATTGCTTTCATCCCTCTAGGTGCTTTGTAGCTAAAAAGGGTAAAAAAAGCTAGTACAATGAGTAATAGGACTGTTCCTTTGATAATTTCCATGATGTTCTCTCCCTCGATGGTTTGTGTACGTTGTCATGTTGATGAACTTTTTTAGCGTACATTTTCATTTTCGTTAACTTTGTATTCATTCATTGAGCGAACCTTGTTCAAGTAATTGTAAACGGTGAATTTAGAAACCCCTAGGACATGGGCAACATATTCTGTTGCTCCTTTAATCAAAAATGTCCCCTTTTCATCTAACTCACCGACACAATGCACTTTTTCTTCCATCGTCATCTGTATAGGTGCTTTATTGTAACGACTAATCACTTGATCAACCATATCTTGAATAACATCATGAACAGACTTGAAAAACGTTTCTGATATGTGTTTCGTCTGTTTATCTTCCTGAAAGTCAATAAAATGTTCGATTTCACCACCCATTTCCATCAGAAGACTAATATCGTAATTCGTACAAAGAGCACCAATAATTTTGTTGTCTTCATCTCTCAAAAAAACAGTAGTCGATTTCATAATCTGCCCTTTAGACGACTGTGTCCGATAACCAGGGATATCTTTAATATCTTCATGGTTTTTTCTTAATTCGTTTAACACTAAATCTGTAATGGGGGAACCGATTTCTCTTGAAGTGACATTCCCTGCAATATGGATTAATGATCGTTGTAAATCTGAAAAATCATGAACAACTACTTCACACCTTGGTCCAAACATGTTGACCATCATATCTGCTGTTCTAATCGCATGATCAAAAATCAATCTATTTTTTTCTCCTATTTTAATCACCCCTCTTATGTAATCGTTTTCAATAAGACCAATTTGTATTCTATCATGATTTGATTATTGTTAAAACATTTTTTTAAAGGTTAAAAAAATTTTGTTGTTGTTTTGAAATAAGGTTTGATTAAAGATATTTTTCCATCCCATTTGACTGCATAAAGTTTTGGTTAAGTTTGATCATTTTTGTGCTGTAATCTTCAACTAAAATCTTCAACTAAAATGTCCTATTCATGCAAAAAAGGCGCAAATCCTTAATTCCGGAAATACGCCCCGTTTATGGAGTAGAACTCCCCTTTCTATGAATAATCTATTTTCAAAGGGGAGGATTAAAAAATGCAAATTAAAATGAACACTAAAATACTTCTTAGACTTGCAATTCTTCTAGGTATAATCGGTTCATTTATTGGTGCCTACTACTGGTGAAATTTTCATATTCCAGACTTGTGGATGCCGAACACAAGAGAAAATCTTCTTAAACACCTTTACAGATAGACTGCTTATAGACAATTTGGAATGGCGTACTTACTATTATTTTTTGTCCCCGCTTCCCTTGGAATTATAGGTGCAATTTTCAAAAAAGCACACTTTTTATATTTGGCTTTCTTGCTAAGCCTGCCTGTAGGAGAATATATTGGATTTAAAGCTCATTCCATTAACTCCGTTCATTTTCCACTGTACTTTTATCTATCTTCGGCCATTCTTTTTTCAATAAATAAAACACCGAAAAAATAAAATTGCAACGTGATCCTGAAGAGGGTTAAAGAGACGCCTTGAATATTGACAAGCTTCCCGAATGGATCCCTTACAAAAAACCGCCGAACCTCCCATGGTTCCTCAACTGGTCCATACTCAATTGGAATCCCTGCTTTTTTTATACGAGTTAAAGCATCGTCAAAATCTTCAACTTCAATAGACAAATTAGGCACAGGCCTCCCGGAACCCCCTGCGAGAGAAAACTGATTTGAGTATCCATTTTCTCATGCGAGCCGTAAGTCGCAATAAATCCCATGTCCATCAATTGATCAAGTTCAAGTATTTCCTCGTAGAAGTACTTTGCTTTGGAAATGTCCTGCGTCTCAACATTGGCAACAATTCGCTTAACCTTCATTTATCCTCCTTTTGGTTTATTCGATTAAATGACCCTTACACGCAAAATAGGCGCTGACTTTTATTCCGTTCTTGCGCCCTTATCATGAAGACTCGGATTCAAGATAATCTTGCTCAAAGTAATTACCAAACTTCTATTGAGGATTTGTCCCTCCACTTTGCTTTAAAGTTACAAAGGAACAAGAAAACCATCAAAAAAGATCCCTACACTCGAGAATGAAAACTCCTGCATAATATGGACCGATTCAGAAAAAGCGCACTCTTATTACATTAGTACGCCTATGCGCCCATTTAAAGAATATTTTACGTAATATTGGAAGTAAATTTATATAGGATTAATACTATTTTATTAAACTTAATTTGAATGTATAAAGACTACTTATGTAAGAAGGAGGCTATTTTATGAAATTAAAATCTCTTGGTATTAGTATTGTTACCATCGCTATTACCGCTATCTTAATCACAACAAATTCTTTCAGTTCTCCCGTTCAAGGGAAAACAAATGAAAATGAAAAGCTGCAATTCAACGCTGATGGGAAGTATCGAATCGTACAGTTTAATGACATTCAAGATGATGAGGATATCGATCCCCGGACGATAGAATTAATGAATACAGTGCTTGATGAGCAGAAGCCTGATTTGGCCATTTTAAATGGCGATATGCTTAACGCTGATCTGGAAACACCGGAGGAGGTGAAGCAAGCCATAAAAACTATTGCCCAACCGATGGAAGATAGAGGGGTACAATGGGCGGTAACCTTCGGCAACCATGATGAGGACCATACACCGAAGACCGGGTTAGATGAAGAAGAAATGCTAGAAATCTATATGTCTTATGAACATAACGTCAATAAGCCCGGACCAAAAGATATTACCGGAACAGGAAATACAAACCTTGTTATCAATAATTCCAAAAATACAAAACCGGCATTTAATATTTGGCTGTTTGACAGCGGAAGATACGCACCCGAGGAAATTGCAGGGCAGGATTTCGAAGGTTATCAAACCTGGGATTGGCTCCGCCACGATCAGGTTCAGTGGTATACTGAAACTTCTAAAAAACTGGAGAAAACAATCGGACATAAGGTTCCTTCGTTAGCGTTCATGCATATTCCTCTCCCGGAATTTGAATATATGTGGTATGCTAGCCCATCTGAAAGAACAGAAGAAAGCCATGCAAAAGCTGTGGAAAAACATAATATCAGAGGCGAAAAGAATGAGTGTGTTTGTACCGGTCCATTTAACAGCGGAATGTTTGCAGCTATGCTGGAGAGAGGCGACGTAAAAGGTGTGTTTTCTGGCCATGATCACATCAATACATATGTTGGTGACTATTATGGAATCAAATTAGGCTATGCAGGAAGCGTAGGATTTGGAGCCTATGGCCTTGGCGAGGAGGAAAATCACAGATTACGTGGTGCCCGGGTGTTTAACTTAGATGAAAATACGAAGGATGGAATTGTTGACACCGAAATGGTTTTTGCGAAGGACTATGGAATACAGTAAAAAAGGATTAACTGCAGTTATACTGTTAATAGATTAGCAAAAGAATATTATAGGATAAGCCACCCTGTCAAAAGTAACGGGTGGCTTTTTTGTATCTGGTTCTATCCATCTCATTTACAGCAGAGCAGTATTCATATACTTAAATGCTATTCTATTTACTTTCTAAAAGTCCTTCCCTTATTTTATTAAATGGCCCTAAAAAGGACGCGTTATTCGATAAGCGCGCCCCTTTAATGGAATAAGATTATGTTAAAGCAATCAGTATTAGCCGTCTTATTCAACAAGCCTTTTAATATTTTGTATATCCTTCTCGCTCATTTGAGACTGTAAGCTATCATTAATCAGCATTTGCATCTCATGAATGACTTGTTCTCCTTTTTTCATGAGAAAGATATCAACAGATCGTTTATCACTTGCATCCGTTTGGCGTTCAACTAACGACTCGCCTCGATGTTGTTCCAGTCTTGTAACTAAGCGTGATAGAGCACTATGACTAAGGCCCACTTTTGGAACTAAATCTGATAACCTCATCTTCTTTTGCTCTGATTTTGCCAAGATATACATAAGGTAAAATTCTTTAATTCCTAAATGGAATTGATCTTGAAGTGTATAATCCATTGCTTTCAGTATACGGTCGTGATATTTCGTCAGATTAATCCAAGCATTAAACAACTCATTATTCATGATAATAATCCTTTCCAGCCCTTTTTATTGACATCATTATATCACAAGTTATATTATATGCATGCGCAAACAAATAAAAAGGGAGGAGTTTCCCGTTATGAGTCGTTTATTCAGTCCATATACAATTCAAAATCTAACGTTGAAAAATCGTATTGTTATGTCACCAATGTGTCAGTATTCAGTCACTAAAGAAGATGGTGCCCCAAACGATTGGCACTTTGTTCACTATGTCTCAAGAGCGATCGGAGGAACAGGTCTAATTATTATGGAAATGACTAGTGTTACCCCCGAGGGGCGTATTACAAATGGCGACCTTGGTCTTTGGTCAGATAAACAAGTACCACATTACCAACGACTTGTTAATGAAATAAAAAAGTACGACACCAAGGTTGGAATTCAAATTGCTCATGCAGGCAGAAAAGCAGAAGATGCCGATCAACCTGTAGGAGCTTCCGATATATCTGTAGAAGTATTACCAGAGGAAACAATGAATGGTGAACTTAAACCCCAAGAGCTTTAACAAACCAAGAAGTGAAAGAAACCGTTCAGCAATTTAAACAGGCTGCTGAGAGAGCAATAAAAGCAGGTTTTGATACAATCGAATTACACGGCGCTCATGGTTATCTCTTGCATCAGTTTATGTCACCAAATATCAACAATCGTACAGATGAGTATGGAGAAGACCTAGCGCTCTTTGGAGAAGAAGTTATAAAGGCGGTCAAAAGTGTAATGCCAGCAGATATGCCACTAATCATGCGAATGTCTGCCATTGAGTATATAGATGGGGGCTATGACTTACCACACTCTATTGATATGGCAAAACGTTTTAAAAAAGCTGGTGTAGATGTTTTTCACGTTTCAAGTGGTGGGGAAGGACCTCCCGGAGAACGTAAACCGCAAAACACACCGGGTTATCAGGTGTCCTTTGCACGCGAATTTAAAAAACAATTAGGCCTTCCAGTTATCGCTGTTGGTAAATTAAGTAGCCCAGAATTGGCAGAAGCAACCATTTCAAATGGAGATGCAGAACTTGTGGCCATTGCAAGAGGTATGCTTAATGATCCTTATTGGAGTTTACACGCAGAGAAGAGATTAACTCATAAAGTAAGTCCACCTTTTCAATATTCAAGAGGAATAAGATAAGAAATAAGAAGGTTCCTTATTAGGAGCCTTCTTAACCTGTACTCGTTCTATTTCTATACTTTCTCTTCTTAAACGATCTGTACCTCTAATACAAAAGAGCGCAGATCCTTATTCCGGATATGCGCCCCTTTTCATGAAGACTTGATAATTCAAGATAATATTAATAACGATCTTACGCTTTTTCCCCGTTTGTTTAAAAATTTAATTCACTTTATAAGAGATTTCAGCGATTTTAATTAGCTCTTTTTTCGAGGTGAAGTCACTATCTGCAAACACTTCATAGTAGACACCATCCTTATCCCATTTTAGCAATTTTGTGTCATTTTGGTCGCCATACCTACCTTCAAGGTTTTCTTCTATCTTCACAGTCTCATCCGTGAAATCTAGACCATTTGGGTGTCTAATAGCTCTAAAAGTTATCTCCCGCCCTTTTTTATTAATGAATTTTACTGCCATATAGCTCTTTTGTTTTCCTCCCAAGTCCCCCACCATTACTTTAATATCAGTGGGAGTAAAAGGGATTTTATCTGGAATTTCAGGTTCGAAAGAAAGCACTTCTAAAGATTCAATAACATTTTCTTTTTCGTAACTAACAAAGCCATCTTCACATCCAGCCAAAGTAAACGTAATTAAGATTATCAGATATAAGATCTTCTTCAAGAATTCACCCCTATCTGTTTCAAATCCTAGAATCTTTCCTTGTTCAACAATCTGCCCGTTTCTACAATAAGCAGAGTGATTTGCCAAGCTAAGCAAGTTATCTCTTCGATGAAGCAACAGCAATTATAAAAAATATAAAAAATACCACGCCTACTCCTAGTAATAATGTTTCAAAGCTCATATTACTTCCCACCTTCCACTCCCTTGTGAATGAATACTTAATAATAATTCTTATTCTGGAATTGCTTTCCGATCTTCATCTTTAGTTAATGAACTAATGAGTAAAACGCCTGACAGGATAGCCAGCGCCGTACGAGCCTCTGTTACATTAAACATCTGTATGTAAAAGGGTATATCCAAGCTAAACCAGGACACAACATATGTTCTAGGAATGTATATAATTGCTACAAGAAGTATTGAACACGGTAGAAGTAACCAGTTTATATTTAAGTGGCCTTTAAATAGTGAAATTACTTTCTTAGGTTCCACCAGAATACCAAACAAAACTCCCCAAGTTGTCATTTTTGTTAGAACTACAAAGATGTTAACGTGCCTTTGATTAGCTAGTTGCAATTCCTCGTTCGTTACCTCCATCAAATAAAGTAGAATGAGCATTCCAACAAACGTCAATCCATAATGTAAAAGTCTTCTATAAATAATACCACTCTTCTCTTTGCAAACATTATTACTTAAGACTACGAAGTCCTTAATTCAATGATTCTGATTTTTAGTTTAATAGCAATTATTTCAAATTCCCATCATTTGTACAATACGTTATTCCTTAATATTACCCTTAAATGTAAAAAGGACACGTTATTCGATAAACGCGCCCCATTTGGGGAGGATAGCCACTTACTAGTTTAATCTCTATTATCTTTCAGAGTTCTAACTTCTTCTTCCAAATTCTCAACTTTTCTTTCTAAAGCTTTTTTTGGTTGCGTAATCCTTTTCCCAGCAATTACTATAAAACTAATCAATGCTATTAAACCTCCAGAAAAGCCTATGAAAAGTATTAGCATTAGATCAAAGATAAAACAACACCCCTTTATTCAACTGATAACTGCAAATAACAATTCGTATTCAGCTCTTCAGTTCCGTTAGTTTAAAAAAGTAAATTTCTAAGATAGAAAATTCCATATAATAAACCACCACAAATTAAAATCAATATTCCAACCATAAAAAATCCATATGTGAAGCCTCTTACCATTGAAAATAAATCAAAAAACATATTTTTAAAAGTTCTAATTATAGTATGCATTGTTAATCCCCCAAACAAGATGTACCCCTAAATATGTACTAATATATACGTTTTTACGAACAAATAGTTCCAAGTTGTTTATTCCATTAAATGGCCCGATTGCTGTATAACTTTATATTACTTTTAACACAGGAAACCCCTTCAGATAAAGCATATCCAAAGGGGCAAAACGGTACGACTTTATTTTAAACCCACATGAAAAACGTAGTCTTCTGAAATTGTAAGCTTGTCACATCAATATTGAGATTATTTGCAACGGCTATGATGTGTTTAGAAAAAGCATTTATAGCATCAGAAGAGGCACAAATGGGGCACGAACACAAATCACAAAAATAAACCCTTATCACACACGGTTGTTGTGATAAGGGTTTATAGTTATTAGCCGATTGAACCTTCCATTTCGAATTTAATAAGACGGTTCATCTCTACAGCGTATTCCATCGGAAGTTCTTTCGTAAATGGCTCAATAAAGCCCATTACAATCATTTCAGTTGCTTCCTCTTCGGAAATACCGCGACTCATTAGATAGAACAGTTGCTCTTCAGACACTTTAGAAACCTTCGCTTCGTGTTCTAGAGAGATGTTCTCATTCATAATTTCGTTATAAGGAATCGTGTCTGACGTAGATTTATTATCCATAATCAGCGTATCACACTCAACATTTGAGCGAGCGCCTTCTGCTTTACGTCCAAATTGTACAATCCCACGGTAAGTTACTTTACCACCGTGTTTAGAGATTGACTTCGAAACGATCGTAGAGGAAGTATTAGGAGCTAAGTGATGCATTTTCGCTCCAGCATCCTGGTGTTGTCCCTTACCGGCAAGCGCAATAGAAAGTGTCATTCCTCGGGCACCTTCACCTTTTAGAAGAACAGATGGATATTTCATAGTAAGCTTAGAGCCTAAGTTTCCATCCACCCACTCCATTGTTGCATTTTCTTCAGCCACAGCACGTTTCGTAACAAGGTTATAAACGTTATTTGCCCAGTTTTGAATCGTTGTATAACGGCAATACGCATCTTTTTTAACAAAGATTTCAACGACCGCACTGTGTAGGGAACTGGAAGAGTAAGTTGGAGCTGTACAACCTTCTACATAATGGACAGATGCGCCTTCGTCAACAATGATCAGAGTACGCTCGAACTGTCCCATGTTCTCAGAATTAATTCTGAAATAAGCCTGTAATGGCGTTTCTACTTTTTGTCCTTTTGGAACATAAATGAAAGAACCACCAGACCATACAGCCGAGTTTAATGCTGAGAATTTATTATCAGATGCCGGAATTACTTTAGCAAAGTACTCTTTAAAGAGCTCTTCGTTTTCCTTCAGTGCAGAGTCTGTATCTTTGAAGACAACACCTAGTTCTTCAAGGTCTTTCTCCATGTTGTGATAGACAACCTCAGATTCGTACTGTGCGGAAACCCCAGCTAGATATTTTTGTTCTGCTTCAGGAATTCCAAGACGATCAAAAGTGTTCTTGATTTCTTCAGGTACTTCATCCCATGAACGTTCAGAACCTTCAGATGGTTTGACGTAATAGGTAATATCATCAAAGTCCAGTTCGGACAAGTCACCGCCCCATTGAGGCATTGGCTTTTTGTAGAACTGCTCAAGAGACTTCAAACGGTAATCAAGCATCCACTGTGGTTCTTCTTTATAATCAGAGATTTGTTTAACAACATCTGCTGTCAAACCTTTTTCAGTACGGAAAATAGAGACGTCTTTTTCATGAAAACCGTATTGATATTCTCCAACCTCTGGCGCTTTTTTAGCCATGATCAAATACCTCCTTTTGGTATATAAAAACAATTAAGCTTCTTGTTCGTCGTCCACACCTTTTTCCATTGCTTTCCATGCAAGCGTAGCACACTTAATGCGTGCTGGAAACTTAGCTACACCTTGCAAGGCTTCAATGTCCCCAAGATCGATGCTGTCATCCTCCACTTCATTTCCAAGCATTAACTCAGAAAACATGTGTGACATCTTCACTGCATCTTCAATTTTCTGCCCTTTGATCGCCTGTGTCATCATCGATGCTGAGGACATGCTGATTGAACAGCCTTCGCCATCAAATTTAGCATCTTCAACTATGCCTTCATTTACTTGCAACTGAAGTTGTATTCGATCACCACACGTTGGATTATTCATATCAACAGTAAGGTGATCTCCCTCTACTGTACCACGATTACGAGGATTTTTGTAATGATCCATAATAACTTGGCGGTAGAGTGTATCTAGGTTATTAAAAGACATCGCCAAAATACTCCTTTGTTGTTTGTAATCCCTGAACGAATCGATCGATATCTTCTTCTGTGTTGTAAAGATAAAAGCTGGCTCGAGCTGTAGCAGAAACCTCAAGCCACTTCATTAACGGCTGAGCACAATGGTGGCCAGCACGAACAGCTATTCCTTCCGCATCAAGTACTGTTGCCAGATCATGTGGGTGTACATCTGCCAGGTTGAAAGTCACTAGGCCTGCTCGTTTATCAGGCCCATAGATCGTTAATCCTTCGATTGTCTTCATTTGCTGCTGTGCATACTCAACAAGCTTATGCTCATGCTCGGCTATTTCATCTAATCCAACCTCATTAAGGAAATCAATTGCAGCACCAAGCCCTACAGCACCTGCAATAATTGGTGTACCTCCTTCAAATTTCCAAGGAAGCTCCTTCCACGTTGAATCATAAAGATTAACAAAGTCGATCATCTCTCCACCAAACTCGACAGGCTCCATCTCATTGAGTAAAGACCGCTTCCCGTACAGAACGCCGATCCCTGTAGGACCACACATTTTATGACCTGAGAAAGCATAAAAGTCGCAATCGAGCTCTTGTACATCCACATTCAAATGCGGTGCCCCCTGAGCTCCATCAACCAACATAACAGCACCCTTACGATGCGCGATAGCAGCAATCTCTTTAATAGGGTTTATGGTTCCAAGCACATTGGATACATGTGCAACAGCTACAATCTTCGCATTTTCTGTGATCGTCTTCTCGGCATCATCCATGAGAATGGTCCCATCAGGCTGAAGTGGCATATATTTCAACGTGGCCCCAGTGGCTTTAGCCAATTGCTGCCACGGAATAATATTACTATGGTGTTCCATCGGGGTGATCACAATTTCATCACCTTCACTCAGGTTAGCATGCCCATAGCTCACAGCAACTGTATTTATCGCTGTTGTTGTTCCTCTGGTGAAAATGATCTCTTGCGTACTTGCTGCATGAATAAATCTGCGAACTTTTTCACGAGCACCTTCATACTCATCTGTTGCCCGCGTCCCCAGTGTATGCACACCACGGTGTACATTGGAATTGTAGCCGCGATAATATTCTTCCAATTTCTCAATGACCTTGGTTGGCTTTTGAGATGTAGCGGAAGAGTCTAAATATACAAGCGGGTGTCCATTTACTTCCTGATGCAGAATCGGGAAAGCATCACGAACCGCTTTAATATCCATTAATAGACTTTCCTTTCGATCACTTTCGTTAACTGTTCTTTGACAGCTTTTACAGGAAGTTGATTCACAACAGGTGCCAGAAAGCCGTGAATAACTAAACGCTCAGCCTCTACCTTAGAGATGCCGCGGCTCATCAAGTAATACAGCTGAATTGGATCTACACGACCGACAGAAGCGGCATGACCTGCCGTTACATCATCTTCATCAATAAGCAGAATAGGGTTTGCATCACCACGTGCATCCTTACTCAACATAAGAACACGTGATTCCTGCTCTGCATTTGATTTAGTAGCCCCATGCTCAATTTTCCCGATTCCATTAAAGATACCAGAAGACTTATCTTTCATTACACCATGTTGTAGGATATATCCTTCTGAACCTTCTCCAAAATGAGTGATGTTTGCTGTGAAGTTTTGTTTTTGTGCTCCGCGTCCAATCGCAACTGTCTTAGCATTTGAATGAGAGTTGTCACCAAGTAAATGCGTGATATTCTCTGAGACTGTATCGCCTTCATTCATTTGTCCAAGCGCCCATTCAATTGTTGCATCGCGATCAACAACTCCGCGACGATTTGCATAAACTGTTGTTCCCACATCAAAGTTATCTACAGCCCCAAAATCAACTTTGGATCCGGCCTTGGCAAAAACTTCTGTAACAATATTAGCAGACGTTCTTTCCTCTTTATTATGAGAGATATAGTTCTCTACATACGTTACTGAACTATTTTCCTCTGCTACAACTAACACGTGGTTAATTAAAGAAGCTTCCGGATCCTCCTGCCAAAAAATGGCCTGAAGAGGTTCTTCAATTTCCACATTCTTAGGAACATATAAGAAAACCCCGCCGTTCATAAGAGCAGCGTGTAACGCCGTCAAACGATGCTCATCAGCATGTACAGCATCTGTCATATAATATTGTTGCACTAAATCACTATGCTCAAGTATAGCTGTTTTCATATCAGTGAAAACAACCCCTAGATCTTTCAACTTTTGATCCAAACTGCCATAAGCGACCGTATGATTACGCTGGATCACTAAGTTTTGCTGCTCTTTTTCTTGATCCAGGAAGTTTTGAATCTCTTCAGGAAGTTCCCCTAGTGACTCAATCTTTTCCCCGCTGACATCATGTTTAAAGTCCGAGAAGTTCCATTTACTTACATTAGTTTTATCAGGCTTCGGCATCTCTAGTGATTCCGATTTATCCAGGGCACGCAGACGAAGGGTTTTCATCCACTCTGGTTCGTTTAAGCCTTGAGAGAATTTTGTTACATATTCTTTATCGTATGGTAGTGAGACTTCTACAGTCATAATGATCCCTCCTATCTATTACGCTTGTTGACCGATGGTTTCGTCTTCGATGCCAAGCTCTTGCTTGATCCAATCATAACCCTCTTCTTCAAGGCGCTGTGCCAATTCAGGTCCACCTGACTTCACAACACGTCCTTGCATCATCACATGCACTTTGTCTGGTGTGATGTAATTAAGAAGACGTTGATAGTGTGTAATCATTAAGCATCCGAATGTATCATTACGCATTTGGTTGATCCCTTTTGCTACAACCTTTAGTGCGTCAATATCCAAACCAGAATCAATTTCATCCAAAATAGCAATAGCCGGCTTAACCATCATCAGCTGAAGGATTTCATTCCGTTTTTTCTCACCGCCGGAGAATCCTTCGTTAAGATAACGCTGCGCCATATTCTTATCCATATCAAGGGTGTCCATCGTACCATCCATTTCCTTAATAAATTTCATTAAAGAAATCTCATCGCCTTCTTCACGTTGAGCGTTAATTGCTGAACGAAGAAAGTCTGAGTTCGTCACACCGCTGATTTCACTTGGGTATTGCATGGCCAAGAATAAACCTGCTTGAGCACGCTCGTCCACTTCCATTTCAAGAACGTTCTCTCCATCAAGGAGAATTTCACCTTGCGTAACTTCATATTTAGGGTGCCCCATAACTGCGGAAGCAAGTGTCGATTTACCTGTTCCGTTAGGTCCCATAACAGCGTGGAACTCTCCACCTGTAATTGTAAGATTTACACCTTTTAAGATTTGCTGACCTTCAATTTCTACGTGAAGATCTTTGATTTCAAGCGTTGATCCTGCCATAAATAATACCTCCAGTATATCTATTATTATTGAATGTGCTGGTTGTTGTGGATCAAAAACCATTCTCAATTTATTCTCATTACAATCTTATATCATTTAGAATCTGATATCAACTCATTTCCATTGATCCGACACTACTTCAACATAAGATAAGTACATGGTTTATCACTAATTCTTTCCTTATTATATTAACATAAATTTGCCTAACAAAAAATCAGGTGGCCTAAGACCACCTGATTTTTTACTCGTCTATTTATGAAGTTGACGATCTACTTGCGCGACCATTTTCTGACTTTGTTCGAATTCCCGTTGGCGTTTTTCCTCGACCTTTAATCTTTGATCCAACCTGCTGCTGTACTCTGCGTAGCTTATGTTGTGTGCTTGATGCATCGCTTTTTCCATTTCAGCAGTGTAATTCAAACTCAGATAGTCACTAATAATAAATCAACCCTTTCAGATTTTTTACACAATTTAGCATACCACAGTACTTTAACACAGCCAAAGTCGGTTTAAACCCAAAATTTCGTTTCTATCCTGATTATGAATAAAAATACACACTTATACAAGGATATCTTTACCGTACATTAAATTTTCTCTATTTTTCAAGATATGGCTAGTGTTTAGCTTTTGATAAATCTGTAAAAGCGTCTTGTACTAGTGTCACTGCTTGACTCAACGCCGCACCGCCCCCAAACGCTGCTGCTACACCGCATGCTTCCATCACTTCCTGTTCACTTGCTCCCTGATCTACACAGCCCTTCGTATGGTAAACCATGCAATATTCATCTTGTGCCACAATGCTTATCCCCAATGCCATAAGCTGTTTTTGCTTTTTTGAAAGTTCTCCTTCTTTAAAGCAGCTTTCCGAAAACTCATTAAAATGGTGAGCAACTTCGGGCATTTTCTTTGAAAATATCCCTATCCCATGCTTATATTCCTCTAAAAAGGTTGACGTCCAATTCACTTCTTGTTCCATGTATAATGCCTCCCTAAATGAAATGCGTGACTTCGATTAGTATGAACCGAGTCACGCATTTTATCCTTTACATTATTCAGCAGATCCATCTACTGGAACAACTGCACCCTCATACTCCTCTTTAATAAAAGTCTGAATTTTTTCAGAATGGAGCACTTCTACAAGAGTATTTAATGCTTCAGAATCTTTATCTTCACTCTTTGCTGCTACCACGTTTACATAAGGTGAGTCGGAGCCTTCAAGAAGTAGTGCATCTTCACTTGGATTTAATCCAGCCTCGATCGCATAGTTCGTGTTAATAGCGACCAGTGCATCTTCTTCACGCTTATACGTTTCAGGAAGAAATGCTGCTTCTATTCCAGAATCAAACTTTAGATTTTTCGGATTTTCTACGATGTCATCAATAGTTGCTTCTACTTTATCGACACTTTCATCTAATTTGATTAAGCCCTCTTTTTCAAGAAGAGAAAGAATACGTCCATGATCGGCAACTGACCGGCTCATAATGACCGTTGTACCGTCTTTAACTTCATCTATGCTAGTAATATTTTTAGAATAAATACCCATTGGTTCAATGTGAATACCACCTAAGTTCGCAAAATCGTAACCATTTTCCTCCTCCTGTGTTTGAAGATAAGGAATGTGTTGGAAATAGTTGGCATCTATAATCCCTTCTGATAAATCACGGTTAGGCAAAATATAGTCTTGATATTCTTCAATCTTCAGGGTAATTCCTTTTTCTTCAAGCATCGGCTTTGCCTGCTCAAGAATTTCAGAGTGTGGCACACTTGTAGCCCCTACAATAATTTCTGTTTGACCTTCTCCACCTTCACTGTTATTACCGGATGAGCTCTCTTCTTCAGAAGAACCACATGCAGCAAGAACTAAAATAAACAAAACGGCTAAAATACTAGACCATATCTTTTTCACTTTCTCCATCCCCTTTATATATAAATTATCTTTTATCCAATCTACGGGATATAAAGTCACCGATAAATTGGAAGATGAAAACAATAATAACAATTAAGATTGTACAAAATAACACCACATCAAAGTCACTACGCTGAAAACCATAGAAATAAGCAAAGTCACCGAGCCCGCCGGCCCCGATCACACCAGCTACGGCTGTATAGCCAATTAAAGCGATGGCTGTGACAGTAATACCTGAAACAAGCGCTGGCATTGACTCTGGAAGCAAAACTTTAAAGATGACCGTCGAATATTTCGCCCCCATCGATTTAGCAGCCTCAAGTACACCTTTATCCACTTCTTTCAATGCAATCTCTACCAGTCTTGCATAGAAAGGCGCTCCACCTATAATTAGAGCAGGCAATGCCGCTTTTGGACCGCGGATCGTTCCCATAAGGAAGTCGGTAAAAGGAAATAATAGCAGTATTAAAATAATAAACGGTATGGCTCGAAACACATTTACTACTGAGGCAGTGACCCAATTTAAAGCCCTATTTCTCCAAATTCCCCGGGCCCTGACAAGTATAAAAGTAGACCGAGGATCAGCCCGAGAATAAAAGTTCCTGCAACAGAAATAATCGTCATATATAATGTTTCGTTCGTTGCCGTGATCATTTCTTCTATCTTCACGTTAGGAAATAGGTTATTAAACATTCGGATTCACCTCCAATTGTACTGAGGTAGTTCCAATGTAGGCAATAGCCCGGGCGATTTCCTCTTTTTCCCCATTAAATTGGACAAAGAGTGTTCCATATGCTCCTTTTTGTGTCTGAGTTATTTTCCCGTGAAGGATATTGATATCCACATCAAATTCTCTAGACAATTCACTGATTAACGCCTGATTTGTACTTTCACCAACAAAATGAAGTTTGATAATTTCACCAGTTTTATACGTTTCATTAATAAGTTCGAGTGAATCTTTCCGGTCAGGATCACCCATTACTTGATCAACGAAACGCTTGGTTACTTGTTGTTTTGGATATAAAAATACATCTAATACATCACCCGACTCGACGACATGTCCTTGTTCCATTACAGCAACGCGGTGACATATTTTACGGATTACGTGCATTTCATGAGTAATCAGTACAATCGTTAATCCAAGTTTATTATTAATATCCACAAGCAAATCTAAAATGGAATCAGTTGTTTCCGGGTCAAGCGCTGAAGTTGCCTCGTCACATAGCAGCACTTTAGGGTTGTTGGCTAAAGCACGAGCAATCCCTACACGTTGCTTTTGGCCTCCACTTAACTGGGAAGGGTAAGAACCTCCCCTTCCAGATAAACCAACAAGATCAATCAATTCGTTGACCCGACTTTTACGCTCCTCTTTTTTCATACCCGCTATTTCTAATGGAAAGGCAATGTTATCAAAAACAGTTCTTGACCATAGTAAATTAAAATGTTGAAAGATCATGCCCATCTCTTGCCTGGCCAAACGAAGCTTGCTCTTGCTCAACTTCGTCACATCCTGGTTTTCAATAGTGACATTTCCACCACTCGGCTCTTCTAAACGATTCAAAAGTCTAATAAATGTACTTTTCCCTGCGCCACTATAACCAATGACTCCAAAAATCTCCCCTTTTTCAATAGAAAGATCCATTTTATCTACCGCGCGAACGTCTTGATCCTTCGTATGAAAGACCTTAGACAAATCCTTAATCGAAATCAATATTATTCCCCCTCTATACAAAAAAACGCCTTTCTGTACGAGAACAGAAAGGCGTTTACACGTCTTGGTTGTCTGTTCTCTTATCTGCCAAAGTTTAACTTTGCAGGAATTGGCACCTTTTCAAGTTATCAAAACTTGACGGTTGCCGGGCATCAACGGGCCAGTCCCTCCGCCTCTCTGGATAAGAGATATATCATTTTAATTCATTACCACTTTAAGTTAGTCAAGCATCATAAACAGGATTTTAGCACCATGCATATCTACTGTCAACAAAAAAAGTCATTAAAAAATCCCTTCGTAAAAGAAGAGATGTTTTAATTGATTCTCTTCTCATCTTTCAAAGCTAAATGCTTTGCTGGAATTAGCACCGTGTTCTTTCAAACCGGTTGCTGGGCATCATAGGGCCAGTCCCTTAGCCACTCTGGATAAGTGAAGATGTCGCTATTCATTTAAGTGTGTGTTCAAAAAGTTGACGAATGAGAAACAAGAAGTTCGAGGCGCGAAAAGTTTTGAGGACCGCAAGCCGTATGCTTTTCATACGTGAGGACCGGAAAAACCGAGCAACGAAGAAATTCGCCGTTTATCATTTGGTGACTTTTTGAACATCCTCTTTAAGATTTATGTTAGCATGGTACTGCATTCTAGTCAATAGAACAAGAGGTGAATAGGCATGAAAAAAGCTATAGACTTTCAAATACCATATATAAACTCTAATAAAACGTACCAATTAAATAATGACCTTGGTAAAGTAGTCATCCTAACATTTTGGACCTCCTGGTGTCCCGACTGTGGGGTTGATTTACCAAAAAAAGAACAACTCTTTCAATCAATAGATCGTGAAAAAGTGAATATGCTAACAATTAATGTGCAAGGGCGCGAGAGAAATGATCAAGATGGTAAAATTTTCACTGACAAATTCCTCACTCAGCCAACCCTAGAAGATCATCATCGTAAAGTGTATGATGAGTACAACTGTGAAGGAGTACCAACTACTATTATTATTAATCGAGATGGTTACGTTACACACCAATTTGGTGACAAAGCTTCCTTTTTAACTATCGTAGAAGCGATTGGCACCTTAATTTAGTGTGAAAGCATCAGTAATGATTCAACTAACAGGACGTCCCTATATTCCCCTTCGAACCTAACGATGGAGCGTGGCAGTGAAGTTAACTTCAAATTACCGCCAAAAAGCTGCTGAAAAACTTTATTAGAGGAGGAAATCGTAAGTGCACCCTTGAGGTTGTTTTCGTGCACGAGTTTCATCCCCTCCCTTGTGATAGAAACATTAATAAACTCGGATCTATTGTCTTGAATCTTTAAAAACACTTTTCTCTTCTTCCATTTTGGGAGTAAATCTCTTCTGCTGTTCACCCGTTTGATCCATTCCTCTACCATTTCAACCAAAACAAGCCCCCTTAATAACTTTATTAAAGTTTTCGAGGTAAAGGGGGCTGAAACCTTCCTTTATTGAATAGAATCGTTCGTCATTTCCCGGGAAATCGGGCTATCTTTTTACATATTCTGATACTTTGCCAAGCATATGTGGTACCGAGTGAAAGGCATATACCTTTTCTATCACATGCCCACTCTCCATTATAAGCAGACAAGGAACACTTTCGATCTTATAGTCCTGCATCAGACCTGGATTGAGAGAGGCGTTTAATTCATAAAACAGTTCTGTTTGATACAAGTCTTCAATCGTATTTAACATTTTTCTGGCAACGTGGCAGGTTCCACAAAAAGGACTGTGAATAAATATGAGTGCTTCTTTCTTTTCGTGGAGTTGTTTTACTATATTTAATCGTTCTAAAGAAAGCAAGTTCTTCCTCCTAAATTAAGTAAATCGGCTTAACGTTGAAATGACGGCTAAGCAAGGCACGAGCCAATTCAGGCTCAGGAGTGGCTGCAACTTCTCTAAAAGCCTTATCAATATAAATGTGGATCGCATGTGGAAGTTCCTCTCTCAACTGCTTCCGAAGTTTATAGCCAGAATCGTCTTCATCTACCAGGATAAATACAGGACGGTGATCAAGGTTGTTATCAAGGATTAATTCCTCCATTCTCTCAACACCTAATGTACCGTGTGTACATATGATCTCAACAGGGTCCTTCAATACTTTGTTGAGCTTCTTTTTATCAGTAATTCCTTCAACGATTACAATTTTCTCTTCATTCAACCCTATCACCCACTATACAGAAGCAGACCATGCTGTGTTAGCATGGTCTGCACATGATTAAATATCAGTCTATGATCATGCAGGCAAAACCACAGGTTACCTTGCCTGTACCTTTTTCTAAAAAAAGTTCACCTAGTCCTCGTTGATCATTTCTTCATATTGTTCAGGAGACATTAGTTCGTCCATCTCAGAGGAATCGCCTGGTTCAACAACAATCATCCATGCTTTATCGTAAGGAGATTCGTTAACGAATTCCGGGCTGTCTTCAAGCTCCTCATTAATTTCTACCACTTTTCCACTTAGCGGCGCATATAATTCTGATACTGTCTTAACAGATTCAACACTGCCGAATGGCTCATCTGCTTCAATGTCATCGCCTACTTCTGGAAGTTCTACGAAAACAATATCCCCAAGTTCAGATTGTGCGAAGTCAGTAATTCCAATACGAACTTTGCTGTCTTCCTCTTTCACCCATTCATGTTCTTCAGAATAACGTAAGTCCTTAGGTAAACTCATACCTATCCCTCCAAATTTAAAATAATAAACAGAAATTATAAACATAAAAGCTTTGTGCTTTTATTTCCAGCTATTTGCTCACTGAACCCACGCTTCAATGAACTGATCTTCCTTAAAGCCGACGGTCACTTTTTTTCCATCTGTTACAATCGGCCGTTTAATTAACATACCATCAGAAGCAAGATACTGAATCATTTCTTTTTCTGAAGCATCCTTTAACTTATCTTTCATATTTAGTTCACGATATTTCTTCCCGCTTGTATTGAAAAATTTGCGGGCGGGGATTTCACTATGATTAATAAGTTCTTGAAGCTTGTCTTCATTAGGTGTGTGATCAACGATATGTACTGCTTCATAATCCAACCCTTGATCGTCCAACCATTTTTCAGCCTTTTTACATGTCCCACAATTAGGATACCAATAGAAGGTTAATGACACCTTTTCCCCTCCTTCATTCATGGTTGATTCTTATTCTACCACACTAATACTAAAAATATCATTCGATAGTTCATAATGAAAGCAATTCCTTTCAAGAAAAGCGAAAAAGTAAAGCCCTGACAATGAATAACTTCACAGCCAGGGCTTTCGTTATTTAAACAATATACTTTTGTTCATTAATAAGTGCACTGGCAATTTCACGTTTTTTAGCAATTACATTTGTAGGCGTATGGCGTGTCAGCTTACGTAAAGCACCAAGCATCATCCGTAACGAATCACCAGATTCTGCGGCGATTAATGTTTCTTTTGCGTGACCTTCTATTCGGTTGAATGCCTCCTGTACATACACTTGGGTGTAAAGAAGCTTTTGCTTGTTTTTATCTTCTCCTTGCTTCTGAATGGCTTTCTCTGTTCGTAGGATAGCAGACTCGATGTTATAAATTTCACCAGTAATATCCGCGATATTTACAAGTAGCTCTTGTTCATTCTCTAATTTCTCCCCGTATTTTTGTGCGGCAAGACCAGCAGCTAACAAGGCAATCTTCTTCGCATTCTTTAACACATACTTTTCTTTTTCAAGTGCTTCATCGCCTGGCTCCTCAGGCATCATTGTCATGATTTCCTCTTGTAACGCTTGTGCTTTTTGTAGCAGCGGCAGTTCACCTTTCATTGCTTTCTTAAGCAATGTGCCTGGTACGATCATCCGGTTAATTTCATTTGTTCCTTCAAAAATACGATTAATCCTTGAATCACGATACATGCGCTCGACTGCGTACTCTTGCATAAAACCATATCCACCATGAATTTGGACAGCCTCATCAGCAGCAAAATCCAACAATTCAGTAGCAAACACCTTATTTAGAGAACATTCAATAGCATATTCCGCGATCACTTTTGCCACAGCCGCTCCATCTTTTAATTCTTCCTCACTTAATTTGCCCATGCTTTGTTCGAATAATCCTACCGTACGGTAAACGGAACTTTCGTTAGCGTATGTGTTCACGGCTACAGATGCAAGCTTTTCTTGAATTAACGGGAAGCTTGAGATCGGTGTTTTGAACTGTTTTCGTTCATTAGCATATTTCACGGCTACTTCGATCGCCTGTTTCGCCCCGCCAACACCACCAATTGCTAACTTATAGCGCCCCACGTTAAGAATATTAAATGCGATCACATGACCTTTTCCGATTTCACCAAGTACATTTTCAACAGGGACTTCAACATCTTCAAGTATTAATGTACGGGTTGATGAACTTTTGATCCCCATTTTCTTCTCTTCAGGACCTGTGGAAACCCCTTTATAGTTCCGTTCAAGGATAAATGCAGTGAACTTTTCCCCATCGACTTTTGCGTAAACAACGAACACATCAGCAAATGCAGAATTCGTAATCCACTGTTTCTCACCATTTAAGACATAATGTGTACCAGCTTCATTAAGCGTTGCTTTTGTCTGTGCACCTAATGCGTCAGATCCTGAGCCTGGTTCTGTAAGTGCATAGGCGGCTAATTTTTCCCCTGTAGCTAGCAGCGGCAAATATTTCTGCTTCTGGTCTTCATTCCCAAAGAACACAATAGGAAGTGACCCGATTCCGACATGAGCTCCATGAGTAACAGAGAAGCCGCCAGCACGCGAGAACTTTTCTGTAATAAGAGATGAGCTGATCTTATCTAATTGCAGTCCACCATATTCTTCTGGCACATCAGCACCTAGTAATCCAAGCTCGCCAGCTTTTTTCAGCAATGCTACGGAGTGTTCAAATTCATGATTTTCTAGCTTTTCAATCTTTGGAACTACTTCACCTAAAACGAAATCCTCTGTCGTCTTCGCAATCATATGATGCTCATCAGTAAAATCCTCAGGTGTAATTACATCATCCGCTGTTAAATCCTCTACTAGAAAACCGCCGCCTTTGATTATTTCCTTCGTTTCACTCATTCTAGTTCCTCCTCTTATAATAGCTCAAATACTCCTGCAGCTCCCATTCCACCGCCAATACACATGGTGACAACACCAAATTGCTCGTTTCTTCTCTTCATTTCATGAATTAAGCTTAATGTAAGCTTTGTCCCTGTACAGCCAAGTGGATGACCTAACGCAATCGCTCCACCATTTACATTGACTTTATTCATGTCTATACCAAGCTCGCGGATCACTTGTAAAGATTGAGAAGCAAAAGCTTCATTTAGTTCAAACAAGCCAATGTCAGAAAGCTCAAGTCCAGCTAATTTCAGAGCCTTAGGAACAGCCTTAATGGGACCTACACCCATGATTTCGGGCTCCACTCCTGCTACGGCGAAAGAACGGAACTTTACCAATGGTGTCAAACCTTCAGCTTGAGCCTTTTCACGGTCCATCACGAGGACAGATGCTGCCCCATCACTCATTTGTGACGAATTCCCTGCTGTCACAGAACCCGTTACAGAGAAGGCTGGCTTTAACTTAGCTAAAACTTCTGCTGTCGTTCCCTCTCGCACCCCTTCATCCATAGAAAAAGTGGTCGTATGTTCTGCTAGCTTATTGTCGTCATCTAAAACTCTGTTCCTTACTTCGACTGGAACAATTTCATCCTCAAACTTTCCTTCTTTCAAAGCTTTAGCTGCACGTTGATGACTTTGAACAGCAAAGGCATCTTGATCTTCGCGAGAAATATGAAAACGATTCGCAACTTCCTCAGCAGTGTGACCCATTGACATATAATACTCAGGTGCATTCTCAACAAGCTGTATATTTGGTTTAATGACATGACCGCCCATCGGGATTAAGCTCATCGACTCAGCCCCGCCTGCTATAGCTGTTTCCGTATGTCCAAGCATGATCTTCTCTGCTGCATAGGCAATACTTTGCAAGCCTGACGAACAATAACGGTTAATTGTAATGGCCGGTACTTGATGCGGCAATCCCGCAAGACCGGCAATATTACGTGCCATATTCATTCCTTGCTCAGCTTCTGGCATGGCACAACCAATAATGAGATCATCGATTGGTCCATCATAATTTCCTGCTCTATTTAATGTTTCTCTAATCGTTAACGCCGCCAGATCATCCGGGCGTGTGTGAGCAAGTGTTCCTTTATTTGCACGACCCACAGGCGTTCTTGCTCCTGCTACAATTACTGCATCCTTCACATTCCTTCCCCCTTTTATGCTTTAATTGCGAAGTGGTTTCCCTTTCACTAACATGTGTTGCATCCTCGCTTGGGTCTTGGCTTCACCAATTAAACTTAAAAATGCTTCTTTTTCTAAATCAAGTAAGTATTGTTCATCAACTAGGGTTCCTTCTTTTACGCGCCCCCCTGCTAATACGTAAGCAAGCTTTTCAGCTATCTTAAGATCATGCTCACTGGCGTATCCGCTGAGCACTAAAGATTTCGCACCAAGCAGCATCGTTGCATACCCCTGTTCTCCTACAACAGGTACCTTCGTTCGTTTCGGCCCCTTGTAACCGGATTTAGCTAGACCAAGTACTTTTTGTTTCGCATCGTATAGTAAATGATCCCCATTGACACTGATGGCATCCTGCTGATCCAAGAACCCATTCTCTTTCGCTTCCTCTCCAGAAGTTGATACTTGGGCCATTGCAATTTTTTCAAAAACGCTGTTCGTTATCTTCTGTAAATCAACATCCACTCCCTGTGGAACATTTCGCAAATGTTTCATATAGAGTTCTTTATTTCCGCCTCCGCCAGGAATGAGACCGACTCCAGGTTCCACTAACCCCATATATGTTTCACTAGAAGCCTGAATCGCCGAGGCCGGCAAGCAAACTTCTGCACCCCCACCTAGTGTCATACCAAATGGAGCAGACACAACTGGCTTATCTGAATATTTCATCTTCATCATGGCATCCTGGAATTGCTTCACAACCATTTCGATTTCAAAGAAGTTGAAATCCTGTGCTTCCATTAACATCATTCCAAGATTTGCACCAACACAGAAGTTTTTGCCCTGATTACCGATCACCAGCCCCTGGTAGTTACGATCCACTTCATCAATGGCATAATTAATCATCTGAATAATATCAAGCCCAATGGCGTTACTCTGGGAATGGAATTCCAACCCAAGCACTCCATCACCAAGATCAACCAAGCTTGAACCAGAATTTTTCTTCACAACCTCTTTTGTTTCTTTTAATCGTGTTAAGTTTATTTTTTTCGGATTAAAATGGAGTTGTTCATAAGAACCCCGGTCATAATAGTAAACGGTTCCATTTTTTTGTTTATAAAAATGCTCGTTTCCTTCATTTAACATTTCTTCAATCCATGAGGGCAATGTTTCTCCCTCTGACTTCATCCGCTCCACAGAATCTTTGACTCCAATCGCATCCCATATTTCAAAAGGACCCATTTCCCAGCCAAATCCCCAGCGCATTGCATCATCGATAGAAGGAACGTCATCAGCTATCTCCCCATACAATTCAGCCGAATACACAAGAACAGGTTTCATGATTGACCATATGAGATCGCCAGCACGGTCACCCTTAGCAGATACAATAGCTTTTAATTTCCGCTTTGTCCCTTTTTCCTGTTTAGCGGTCTCTGTAGCTTTCGTTTTCAGTTTCTGTCTTGGTTCATAGTCAAGTGTGTCGGTGCTTAACTGGAGAATTTCGCTTCCTTTTTCTCCTCGCTTTTTCAGAAAAAATCCTTGACCGCTTTTTGCGCCCAGCCAACCTTTTTCTAACATGGATTTCATGAAATCAGGAACTTCGAACATTTGTTTTTCTTTTCCTTCGACCTGATCACGAATATTGTTCGCCACATGAATAAATGTATCTAATCCTACAACATCAAGTGTTCTAAACGTGGCACTTTTAGGTCTACCAATTAAAGGCCCTGTGACAGAATCGACTTCACCAACACTATATTTACCTTTAAGCATTTCCTGTACAGTTACGAGTAAGCCATACGTTCCAATGCGATTAGCAATAAAGTTAGGCGTATCCTTTGCCTCTACGACTCCTTTACCAAGGACATCTTCACCAAATGTTTTCATAAAAGCTAATACATCAGGATCGGTGTTTTTCGTAGGAATAATTTCTAATAATTTCAAATAACGCGGTGGATTGAAAAAGTGTGTGCCAAGGAAATGCTTTTGAAAATCCTCGCTACAACCTGAAGCCATCGCCTCTATGGATATTCCGGAGGTGTTCGAACTGATAATACCGCCTTGTTTACGATAACGATCAACGTCTGCAAAAACCTTTTTCTTAATGTCAAGGTTCTCTACAACAACCTCGACCACCCAATCAACCTCTTGAAGCTTTTTCATATCATCCGTCAAATTACCAACCTCGATTAAATCCAAGCTTTCCTTACTGGTTATTGGTGATGGTTTCTGCTTCTTTAATCCCGCTTTATTCATTGAGGCAATACGATTACGGACAGCACGATCTTCTAGTGACAACCCTTTCTTTTTTTCAGCCTCATTTAGTTCATGAGGTACAACATCTAACATTAATGTTGGAATCCCCACATTAGCCAGATGAGCAGCGATTCCAGCTCCCATTACACCTGAACCTAAAACAGCTGCGCGTTTTATTTTTCGCGTCATATGGATATCCTCCCATTCAATTTTATCTTTTGAATGAATACTCATTCATTTTATGGTTAAAAAAATATCTTGGCAGTTCCAAGTATCTAATTTTACTATAAGATATATTCTGACATTTCGCAATCTTTTTGTAGATTATTTTGTAAGAAAAGCACAAACCTAATTGCAGCTTATGCTTTTCTTCGAGGAGCTATTTTCCGAGAACACCTTTAAGAACGAAGGCTACATTGGCTGGACGCTCAGCTAAACGACGCATAAAATATCCATACCAGTCGTTTCCAAAAGGAACATAAACACGCATTTTATATCCTTCCTGTTCTAATTCCTGTTGGCGTTCCACCCTAATCCCGTAAAGCATTTGGAATTCAAATTGATCTTTAGGTATATTACTTTCCTCAACGATTTGCTTTGTGTATTCAATCATTGCATCGTCATGTGTGGCTATGGCTGTATAATTGCCATTTAACAAGTGCATTTTAATAATTTTCTTGTAGTTCTCATCCACATCTTTCTTATCTGGAAAAGCAACTTTGGGTGATTCCTTATAGGCACCTTTTACAAGACGAAGATTTGGATTATATTGATCTAAATCTTCAATATCTTCTGCTGTACGATATAAATATGCTTGTAGAACTGTACCAATATGTTCAAACTCTGAACGCAGCTGCTTGAAGATATCAAGCGTTCTTTGACAACGTTCATGATCTTCCATATCAATCGTTATAAATACATTCTTCTCTTCTGCAACTTTGAGAATTCGTCTCATGTTTTCAATAACGACATCCTCTGATATATCAAGCCCCATCGAAGTCAGTTTTAGAGATAGCTGGGAATCAAGCCCATTGTCGGCGATCGCTTTTACAGCTCCAATACACCCATCTGCAGCTTCTTTGGCTTCCTTTTCTGTCTCGATAAATTCACCCAAATGATCAATAGTTACAGACAAACCCTTCTCATTCAGTTGTTGAATCGTAGCTACAGCGTTAGGTATAGTTTCACCTGCAACGAAACGTCCCGCTCCAAACCTCAAGCCATAACGTTTAGCCAGCTTAGTGAAAAAACGATTTTTTGATAAAAATAAAAAGAAATTACGGAGAAGTTGTTCCATACAAAAACCCCCTGCCACTAATGTCCGACTATAGAAGCTTATCTTTTTAAACCTCAAGAGTAGAATATTGATGAAAATTTATTTTGTAACCGATAACATATTAATATTTTATCATCTTTTCATGAGAATGGGTATTCTTTCGCACAAAAATTCGACAGGAACTTATTCAATTCATCTCATATAAATTCCAATATGGATCATACTAAAATGAATGAGAATAAGGAGAGTGAACGAATATGCAGCAAAATCAATTTGGTCAATTTAAGGAATCACAACCGATGGCTCAAGTTCCTGCTATCGTAAGCACGAAGGATCAGCTTTATATTTCAGATATGCTGTCTTGGAATTTAAATGCATGCAAAAAAGCTCACTTTTTTGCACAAAATTGCCAAACACCAGAGTTACAGCAAGCTTTGGAACAAGCTGGACAGATGCACCAACGACATTATGACCGAATTCTTAATCATTTGAACATGCAGAACAAGCCTAACTAAGGAGTGATTCACATGAATCAAAATCAACCTTCTAATAAAATTCAGAACCCTGAAACATCCGTTCCTAAGACTCCCCAGATGAACGAGCGTGATTTTATTAATGATCAGCTCACAACAGAAAAATATATGACTGGTGCATACTCTGTGGCTCTTAACGAAGCAAGCAATGAAACATTATATCAGGATCTGTCTACCATTTTTAAAGAAACACAGGACTGTCAACGCAATTTATACAATCTCATGTTCAAAAATGGCTGGTATGCAGTTGAACAAGCTGAACAGCAGAAGATCCAACAATCTTATCAACAATTTAACGGTTATAAAACCCAATTACCGTACTCGGTACAATAATAAGATTAAAAAAAGCCTGGCACTCCCTATTAGAAGTGTCAGGCTGCTTCATTAACCTACCGGCTTATATCCTTGAGCTTCAATTGCTTCTTTCATTAAGTCTTTGCCTACATAAGATTCATCGTAAGTCACATCAACTTTTCCGCTGCTTACATCAACATCGACACCATGAATCCCTTCAAGTGCATTTAGCACATCTTTTACAGCCTTCTCACAATGAGCGCCCGTCATTCCATTAACTTCTAATGTTAATTGCATGTCTTCCACCCTTTCTCATTTTAGTTTAACTCACCACTTCGTTTAGCACATGCATTTCTTCATGATCTAACAGATTCTTATTGACCATCTCATGAATGTCCTTGTTCATATGCTCTTTAAGGTCTTTTGTTTCTTCTTTATCGCCAACTAAATAAATACGCTTCCAATCGTAAACTTTCGCTAATTTATCAAGCTTTGGTGCGACACTTTTATACCAACGATAACGATTCGCTTCAAAACGTTCCTGGAATTCATCCTGCTTGGAACTCTTAGCTCCACCAGACCCCATAGATGCATCCGCATGATGCGGTCCTTGGTGTTGCCTCCAATCTTCTGTATCTAAATCAAGCTCAAACATCTGAGTATCATTTAACCGACCAAGCTCTGCATCAATTAACTTAATTTGATTTTTTTGTGTTAAAATGACACCTGTTTTTGGAAAAGCTTCCTGCATCTCTTTTAATTGATCAAGGACAGGGGACTCTTCCCAATAAAACTCGCTCCTCACTGGCATTTGCAATCGCTCAGCAAACCAGATGGATTCATCTGCTGTAGCAAAAAGCACGACACTTTTAGCAAAATGCTGTTCATTTTCTTCAATATACGCTTGCACTTTCTCTTTAACAGCCGCAAAATTTCGCTTTTCCTCAGAGTCATCCTCCTGTTGAAGATATGATTCAAAGTTATTTAATCCATTTTTAAGATGAATTCTCCATTCACCGCCTTGCTGATCAGGGTCAGAAGGGTCCGTATTTAAATACATTGTGAAGACTCGTTGAGGTTTCTCCAAGTGTACTTGTTCTAACTTTTTAATTTCATTTGTCAAATCCATATAGTTCATCGACTCCTTTAGGTTGTCTATTAATGACTATTTCCGGTAATGAAATCGATTAAACATGCATAAGGGAAAACTATCTTCTTTCTGTTCTATTGTATATTTCTGTTCGCAGTTGTTTAATTTCTTCAAAGAAACGTTCTTTTTCCCGATCATTCAACTGCGTCTCACCATATCGGACTTTTTGATATAAATCAGTTTGTACAAAATTAAACTGTACACGGTTGAACCATTCCTCAACCGATTCACTCATTTTTCTTCCATAGCCTTTTTTATGAGCGAATTTCTCAAACTTATAGAATTGTATTCGAATGTCTCCTTCTCCTTTGCTCCTCCAAAACATTGAACGTTTTCCCTTGTCTTCCTGAAGTTCTTTCTCTGAAATTAAAGAATAGTGAACGGGTAGAGCCCCGCTTTCCATTTCCACTGACTGTTTTCTTTTCCGGTTCATGACAAAAATAACGGTCATTGCAATGATCACAATCGCTATGATCGATCCCCATTCAATAACCTGGCTAACCTCGCTAATCTGATTATCATCAGCTATTAGCTTTTCGTGATTTTCTTTCGTTCCTTCTTCCACCTGTCTGTTTATTTCAATCATTGGTTTTTCATCAATCGGTTGAATATTCGAAACATCTAACCCCATTGATTCTAATGTAAAAAGAAAACCTTTTACTCCCTGCAAAAAAAGACCTGTAATAGAGAGCCAAACGGATTCAACCATCCACCTTACAGGACGTAAAGCCAAGATCATTACAATGGCCCCAAAGATAAATAGCAAAAGCCCTCTGTAAAGACTCTTTTTCCCCTTTTTTCGTTCGTTTTGTGGAACTTGATAAAAGTGGGCGATTAGATGACCAAAAAGAACGATAATAAACTGTAACATCAAAGCAAAAACAAGACTATGTTCATAAGTAATCATCACTTCTACAAACACGAATAGAATACTTGATAGTAAAATAATCAGTTCATTTCCTTGATTTGGTTCTTGTTCATGTGCTAAAAATCGCCAGACAAGAACAGATGTCGCAAGAATTGCTATAGAAATCGGAAAACCAAGGAAAAAGATAGCTGCAGCTATTACTACAGATACTGCAAGAGCGAAAGGAGCAATTGTCACATTTCTTAGGCTCGCAACCTTAAAACAAGGAAAAGAAACAAGAATCAACAATGTATAAAACCAAAAATTTACTTCAAGCTCACTGATATGAATAAAAGGAAACAACAAAAAATAAAACAGGATCCCTTCACTTACATACTGGTAAAATTGAGTGATCGACCTCTGACTCTCAAGCATGAACCATCCTCCTTTTTTCTAAAGGGACAGCAACAGCTTGACCTTCTTCTTCTAAGATTTGAAACAAACGTATTCCTCGTGCCTGCCAAATTCCCAGCTGTTTTCGGGCTCCATTAGGGACCTCACCAATAATAATGATTGTTTTCCTTTTATATAATTGGGATTCCATCCTATGTATTAACTCATCTAATGGCAAGATGAGTTGATCCTTCCTTATCCTTGCCAACATTTCAAGTGATTCACGTAAATGTTGATTCCCTGCCCCTTCTTCCTGGTAATAGTAAGGCGGGCTTTGCTGTTTACGTCCATTAATATACATATCTGTCTGGTAGTCCTTCTTGACTGCATATTGGTTTAAAAAAGCTGCATAAGAGAGCAGATTTTCCAAATGTTTTGAAATGTGGACATTTCCAAGCTTCGTTTCTTCTGAAATGTTAACAACAATAGACCAGCTGATGTCTACCTGTTTCTCCAGAACCTTTGTCCTTAACTGCTGTGTTTTAGCGTACGCCTTCCAATGAATTCGGTGAAAAGGATCACTCGAGACATACTCCCTCGTCCCAAGAGGGGTTAATACATCTTCATATGGGGAAAGAAGTGCTGCTTGATTGCCTTGTGCTATTTCAAAAATAGCTTCGATCCCTTTAACAGATTTAAGCTCAGGGTAAACGATCACTTCTGTCTGAAAACGGGGCAAAAACTCCATCATATTGGGCTTGAATTTTACTAAATGTGGAAACAGGAATTTAATATTATTCATTCTAGCCACGCCTCTATGTTTCGCAACTATAGGCAGTTGCACGGTAGTCTCACCTTTTCTCATTAATGAAAGGGGCAAAGAATACTTATATCCAGCGGGTGTTTCTAGATAAGGGATAGCCTCTGACACCATTGGCGTTCCTGTCACGAACTGAAGCTTTCCGTTAATTACAGGTGCCTTTGAATAGTTTTGCAGGCGAAAAAGGATGTTCTCTCGATCATTAGGAAACATGCGAACTGACTGTCTCCGATTAATCAAATGAAGCTTCCCCCGCTCCACCTGTCATAGGCTTTACCTGCAATAAATAACGTCAACATTAATCCAGATGGAATTAGAAGGATGGGTCTATCTAAATACACCGCTGCTACAAACGTCAAAATAAAAAAGGCAATTAGGAGATCAGATTTTTTATGTGAATCACTATCTATTTCTTTGTGCCATTGCTTCAAGAGTTTTCCCCTGCCTCCACTGGAACAGGAACTTGTTCAATAATTTCAGCGACCACCTGTTCCGTCGTTTTCCTGAGGGAACCCTCCATAGAAAGCACGATACGATGTCCAAATACATAAGGGACAAGCACTTTTACATCGTTTGGAGTAACATACGATCGCTCTTTCAATAAAGCTCTTGCTTGCACTGCTCTCATAAATACAAGCGCTCCTCTTGTACTGACACCTAATTCAATATCTGGATGATTTCTCGTTAGTCTAACTAAATCAAGCAGGTAATTTACAGTGTCCTCAGCAACTGTAATTTTCTTCACTTCTTCACGTAACTGAAGCACCTCTTCCATCTCAAGTGATGCTCGCAGCGCTTGAAGCGGTTCCTCTAGACGATAGGCATTGAGAATATCTTTTTCTTCCTTCATTGATGGATAACCCATATTTAATTTAAAAAGAAAACGGTCAAGCTGAGCCTCAGGCAAAGGGAAGGTTCCGTGATTTCCTTCTACAGGATTTTGTGTTGCAATAACGAAGAAAGGTGGTGTCATATGTAAAGTCTCTCCATCAACCGTTGTTTGCTTCTCTTCCATCACTTCGAGCAGGCTTGATTGAGTCTTTGGTGTTGCTCGATTGACTTCATCCGCTAAAAGCACATTCGTCATAACGGGGCCTTCTCTTAATTCAAACTCCTGCGTCTTCGGATTGAAAAACTGAATCCCTGTTACATCACTCGGCAGGACGTCAGGCGTAAATTGGACCCGGCTGAACTGACCATTCATGATTTTTGCAAAACTCTTGGCAAGTTTTGTTTTACCCGAACCAGGGACACTTTCTAATAAAACATGCCCATCTGACAATAGTGCGGTAAAAAGTAATTCAATAATCTCATCTTTTCCGATAATAACTTGCCCAATTGTTTTTTTTGCTTGATCTATAGAATGTAGCACTAGATCTCCCCTTTTTCTCTTTATCCTTTCTAGTGTGTGTTCAAAAAGATGACGAATGAGGAGATCATCATCTCCTGTGACAAAACCGACACGAGCACATCCTCTGTGCGTCACAAGAAGTTCGAGGTGCGAAGGTTTCGAGGACCATAGCGTATGCCTTTCCTACGTGAGGACTGGAAAAACCGAGCAACAAAAAATGCGCCGTTTATCGCGCACGAACGGTTAGTAAAACCCCAAAGATATCGTCGTGAAAATAAGAAACTAAGCGGGGGAGGGGCTTGGGGTAACTGTCCGTAAATGTCCGACTTTAAGGAACAGACTTAAGACCGTCACGTCCTGTGGCAACGTCTGTGTGACCCACCGTCGTGTGGGCCTCAACGAACCATCAGTGAAAACCCCACTGATGAAAGCTTCACTTTATAATGACTTTTTGAACATACTCTTCTATTGTAACATTTGTTATTAGAAAATTCCCTATAGTCTGTCACAGTTAAAGTGTTTTCACGGAAGAGACCTGAATAAGATTATAAAATTTTAAAAAAACAACCTGCTTTACACAAAGCAGATTGTTTTACATTCTTATTTAGTCCACTTATCAATAACGTCTTGATTATTATCGATCCATTGCTGTGCTCCCTCTTCAGGACTTTCGGCTTCATTCAAGGCTGCCATTAAACTTCCTAATTGTTGATCATTCATCATGAAGTTATCGAACCATTTAACAACTTCAGGCTGATCTTCTTCTAAACCTAATCGCGCCGCATAAGAAATGTTTTCTGATTCACCATAAACGTTTTTGGGATCTTCTAAGAACTTAAGATCCAGTTGGGCAAACGCATAGTGAGGCTTCCAAAGTGTAACGGCGATCGGCTCTTCTTCCTTCATGGAACTTTTAAGTTCTGCCATCATTGTCGGGCCAGAGGATGAAGCAAGTGTATAGTTGTCCAGATTATACTCTTTGAGTACGGTTTCTGTAAAAGACATAATGCTGGATCCCGCATCAATTCCTACGATCCTTTGATCTGGAAACTTATCGGGTTGTTTCTTAAGATCTTCAATGGTATTAACATCTTCCATATAAGATGGTACAGCAATTCCTAGTTTTGTACCCTCATACCACGTATCACGCCAGTCAATTTCTTCTTTGTATTTATCATAAAAAGCCTTATCTGTGTTTGGCAACCATATTTCCATCCCAATATCTAAGTCACCGCTTGAGAGCGCTTCATAAAGAAAGCCTTTTTGTACTTGTTTAAGCTCCACATTGTATCCTTTTTCTTCCAGAATAATTTTCCACATATTTGACACAGCGACATTCTCTGCCCAGTTATTCATACCGATACTAATCGTACCTTTATCTCCTGACGTTTCTCCTTCACTATCACTACTTGTAGAACCAGATTCGGATTTCCCGCAAGCAGCAAGTACAAGAAGAATACTCAAGAAAACAGCAGGTAACCATTTGTGTATTTTCCCCATATCAATTCCCCCTCCATTTTCTATAAGTAAGTATATAAAGCTAAATAAATTTCAACACAATTTTATATTTTACCATAAAATAAATTAAGTTCAAACATTTTATACTGTACAAAAAATAAATATTAGTCCGAAAAACAAATAATCCCACCTCAGGTCATCCAGATTATGGATGACCTGAGGTGGTTTTTTTTTACTTTTATTTATCTTGGTTTCTGTTGTGGACACGTTGATCTGCTTCGCGACTTCTTTCTAATGCTTCAAAATCTTCGTGGTCTGCCATTTCCTCAGAAAATTCTATATCCCTGCCAGGATGTTTCTGCTGATCTGGCGTCTGTGGAAGTTTGTGTTTCTTCTTCCCTTTACCGCTGTTATGCTCATCTCTACCCATCATTTTCCCTCCTTCTTCATTGTTCCCCTATTATTTGCCTGAATAAAGTTTCTATTCTATACTAATAGTAACTTTATAAGCTGTTTTCTAGGGTTCCGCGTTCATATGAGCGGACTGGTCCGAGAGAAGACACACAGCAAATCACGCTGTGCCACGGAGGGAAAAAAGCCCGGGAGATATCTCAATTAGCAGATATCTCTTTTTTTTATCAAAAAGGAGGCGTACGCCATGAATAAGGAATGGGGGAAGTTAATCGTAGCCGCACTCTTCGAAGTCGGCTGGGTAATTGGACTGAAACATGCGGATAGTTGGCTGGATTGGTCCGGAACGTTACTAGCTATTTATATCAGCTTTTACCTACTTATCGCATCTGGTAAGAAGCTCCCGGTTGGAACAGCCTACGCTGTTTTTACTGGTTTAGGAACTGCAGGAACTGTCCTTGCCGAAATCCTCCTATTTGGAGTGCCATTTCAGTGGTCAAAAATCCTGCTCATCTTATTATTGTTAAGTGGAATTATTGGATTGAAGGTATTAACTGATTCCCATGACAGCAAGGAAGGTGAGACAGCATGAGCTGGATTGTCCTAATAGCCGCTGGGTTATTTGAAATGTTTGGGGTAGCGATGATTAATCAATACCATAAGTCTCGTTCCGTTACAGCTATCATAGCTATGTTAGCCGGATTTGCGCTCAGCTTCGTTTGCCTTTCAATCGCGATGAAAGAATTACCTATGGGGACAGCCTATGCTGTTTGGACTGGCACTGGTGCCGCTGGAGGCGCTATTCTAGGGATGATCTATTTCGATGAACCAGCCGAATGGAGACGGCTCGTTTGTATCGGAATTATCATAGCTGCAGCTGTCGGTTTAAAATTAATAAGCTAAAGAAACAGCATCCTCTGTCATTAGAGGATGCTGTTTTTAACTAGTTCTGGATGAACAACTCAAAAACATGACCGAAGTCTTTCACATGATACTTCTCTTTCGTTTCTAACAGCCAGTTAAATGCCGTTTCATTGATATCCTTAAATTCTTCTGACACACGGGTTTCTTGACTCCGGCTATTCTGCAAAGTTGAAGAAGCCGTCTGCAAACTTTGCTTTGCATAACCAGTTAGGATGTCATTTTCATGATTTATTTCAGATATTTTCAGTAATGATTTATAGAGGTCTTTAAGCTCTTCAATAAATTTCTTGTGCACATCAATATCAAATTGAGTATTCCCCAATTGAAACTTGACTTCAACATCTAAATCAATGGTACCCGCTGTTTCAAGCTCAACATTTGCGAATTGATTGGTGCTGTAGGTATATCTGCGGAGTGTACGCTGCTTACTCGCTGCACTCGTACCGTCTACATGGATAAGTGCTTTATTTGTGAAGCAATATTCATCTGCTTTTGATTTTATTAAGAAGTAAATTTTCTCATCGTCTTCATGCATGACATAATCGTCCGCGTCTACTTTATCGTAATCCTCAGGTTTGATAACACTACCGATATCACTTAAGCCTAGAGCATCTGTAGCCATTTTCTTAAACATGTTCATCATCCTCCTATATTAATGTCCAAACACACTACCATTCTATCATGAATAATAACCAAATTGTGTAAAAGCACTCTATAAATCCACCTCAGGTCATCCAGAATTTGGATGACCTGAGGTGGAGGAAAATGTTAATTGTTCAAGAAATGTACTTGTGTGATATTCGTACCTTATTGTTTCTCGTAATGGAGAAATAGGCTGTCCCAAGAGCCAGTAAAACAAATAGTCCGCCAACGGAGGCATTGTGCGACACGGATGCCTGTTCAATAACAAAGGCCCCTACAGTGGATCCCAAAGCAATACCAAAATGCAAAGCAGAGTTATTTAAACTCTGTTGAATCTCGGAAGTTTCCGGAGCTGAATGAATCAAATAACTTTGCTGCGCAGGAGTAATCGCCCAACTCAACATACTCCACACAACCATAACCACTAAGAATAATGGCAGTGAGAATGTAACAAATGGAATCATAAAAATGGCCACTGCAAAGAAAGCAATTATGGCAATAATGCTCCGCTCAGCTCCCCATTTATCAGAAATAACACCGCCGATACCGCCTCCAAGTACTGCCGCAATTCCAAAGATCAAGTACACAATGCTCACCCAAGCCGAATTCAAATCCATCGTTGACTTAAGAAAGGGGGTCAAATAAGCATAAAGTGTTAAGTGGCCCGTCAAAAATAAAAACGACGTTAACTGGGCGGTGAAAATTTTATTATCCTTTAACGTACGTATCTGTTCCCTAAGAGTAATCACGGGTTTAGGTTCAATTCTTTCTAAGAAAATAGCCACAGCTGCCATTGAAAGTAAGGTTAGGATCGCGATAAATAGAAACGGTGCTCGCCAGCCAAATGCATTACCAATCGTTAAACCAATCGGTACACCAAGCACCAGCGACCCACTAATCCCCATAAAGATTATACCAATCGCACGTGCACGATACTCTTTTTTCACAATTGCAGACGCAAGCGTAACACCAAGTACAACGAGCAACGACCCACTAGCAGCCGAGATGACTCGAGCAAGCATGATCACCGTATAGTTCGGACTCCAAAATGCAAGCAGATTCCCTAGAAAAAAAATCGATAAGAATACGAGGGTTAAACTCTTACGCTCATACTTAGCAGTTACTGTTAGCAAGATCGGTGAAGCGATAGCAAAGACAAGTGAAAAGACGGTAATCAGCAGGCCGGCTTGGCCCAGCGTCACGTCTAAATCTGCTGCAACTAAATCCAGCGTCCCCCCTATTATTAATTCAACGGTTCCAACAACGAAGGAAACAACCGCTAACATATACACTTTTTTATTCATATAAAACGTCCCTTTCTATTTGGTTACCACTACAATAGTAACCAAATAGCCACATAAAAACAAGAGGAAATGATTGATTTTACGAAATGAATAAATATGTGTATTCTTTAAGCACTAAATGTTTTAGATGAGGGTGTAACTATGCTGCAAAAATTTGGATTCACTCAATATGAAAGTCAAGTATTTGAAGTATTAACCGCAAGTGACGAACCGCTTGATGCTAGTTCAATCGTAAAGTATTCACATGTTCCTAAATCGAAAGTTTATGAAGTTCTTAACAGGTTAGTGGAAAAGGGCTTACTACTCACTTCATTTCATGAACGTAAAAAGCTTTATAATGCACTACCTTTAGAAACGACTATAAAAAAATTAACACATGAGTTTGAAGAAAACGTGAAAGAGCTTAAACATCGTAAATATACTTTGACACCTAACGATGACCGCGTATGGACATTGCAAGGTCGACCAGCTATCGCCTCATTAGTTAAAGATCTTATAGAGCAAGCAGAGCATTCCATTTACCTATCAGGTTGGAGTGACGATATCCAGCCAATGCTTTCCGAATTGGAATCACATAATAAGCAAGGCATTAAGGTTGAAGTCTTGTCTGTTGGAGAGGTTCAGACTTTGTTAGGCGATATCCATGTGCTTCTGCCCGACGAAAAACATGAAGCATTAGAGAGGCATAAACTCATCATCATTGATGAGAAAGAAATGCTTTTCGCTGGAGTGGAGAATCAAACATGGCACGGCATAAAAACTATGTCAAACCCGCTCGTTAAATTTTTCACTGAATTCTTCTATCATGATATAGCTCTAACCGAGATCACTAAAAAGTATCAAACCACCCTCATGCAAGACGAAGAAATCAAAAATATCCTCATGAAACTACGTTACTAACCATAACCATTTCCTTCCACCTCAGGTCATCCAGATTCTGGATGACCTGAGGTGGAAGTTTTTTACTTTTTCAATGCAAAAAAAGCCATGATGAAAACAATCATCATGACCTTATCGGCAAAAGCCGTCTTCTATATAATCTTATGACCATTTCAATAAAAAATGGTGGGAATCTCTTGGGAAAGAAACGTCTTTGATAGTAGGAATAATACGCCCTTTTTAAATCAGGCCAGTGAGGACACTCTTTTTTCTGAGTAAACCTTACCACATCAATCAATTTTATCTTATGATCATTTGTCAATATAATATTTCTAAGATGAATGTCAGAAGGATTCAATCCCTTCGCACGAGCATAATTCAATGCTTCATCGACCATATCTACCATACTGGGAGTGATTGGAATCCCGCTTACTAAACAATCGTAAAGAGTCATACCCTCTAAATACTCTATAACCAAGTACCCGTCGCCCACTTCAATCAGCTCAGGATAGTATACATAATTGGAAAGCTGCTGATAAATCTTTCCTTCCTTTTCAGCCAAATTGTGATGTTCGGAATAGAAAACCTTTACTGCTTGCATTGACCCAACAACTCTAAACACAGCCGCACTTCTACCCTGTCCAATTAACTGGAGCTCACTAGGTATTTCAATGACTTGATCTTTGTCAAACTTTATAGCAAGGATCAATTCCTTAATCGGTTTCATATCCATTCCCTCATTAGCAACCCTCTTTAATTTTGTCTCTCTACCATTATATCAAACCGCTAGAAATTATGATTACAATATGTTTGAACACTCGTCACTATGTAAACATTCAAAAAAAAAGAGCTGCCATGATAGCAGCTCCAAGAGATCACTCGTTATCCTGATCGTGTTCAAACTCAATAACTTCTCCGCTCGCCCCGTGTACTTTCACTTCGTATTCATCATTTCCATCTTTAAACTCAAAATCGTAATGACCATCATCTAATTCAGATTCAACCACTTCACCTTTTGCTTTTTCCTTAGCAACAGCTGTTGCTTCATCCATTGACAATTTCACGTTCTCATTGGAATCCTCTTTTTCTGAATCGTCATCACGATCATCATTTTGGTCAACTTCAAGAACCTCTCCTGTTTTCGCATCGACGCCAACATCCGTTTTTACACCATTTTTATCTTTTACATCTACTTCAAAAATGAGTCGGCCGTCATCTGTTTCTTTTTCAATTTTTTCAACCGTACCATCGACCTTGTCTGTAACAATCTTAGTCACTTTATCTTCCGTAAGTGAAGCCGTTTGATTTGATGAGTCGTTCGTATTTGGCCCCGTTGCAGCAGCCGCTCCAATCGCTCCCCCTAATACAACAACTCCTACAATACCACCTATCAACAATTTTCTTTTCATTTTAAACTTCCTCCTTTGTTTTTGATTCTAATCTAACTATAACCACGCAAAATGAGAGCTTCCCTATAACAAAATGAGAATTTCATGAGAAAGATAAATTTTTCTACACAATAAAACCCTGGCCTCAACCAGGGCACCGTTCTTTTTGATAAACATCCTAAAAGTTTTCGTTAACTCCGGGGGAAATGTGCTATTTCGATTCCCCAGTTATGCTGAACAGCTGGGTTATCAGAAGTCCATCAACCTTCTAATCTTCCCATCCTGTACCTATAACCTCGCCTGTAATCGCGTTTATACTTACTGTGGCCTCAAGGTCATCATCACGCTCAATATCGACAAGGTAGAAAAACTGTCCATCTTCCTCTTCATATTCAACATCCTCAATTGTCCCCTCTACTTGATTTTTTGCAATTTCTCTAGCTTGCTCTTTAGTTATCCGAGTGTTTGCGTCTTCCTTTTTGTCGTTAGCAGGCTCCTCCATTGGAACAGTCTGTTCTTCTGTCACTTCACCTGTTTCAGATAATGTGAGCGTCGTTTGTCCATTCTCCCCCCGTACAATAACATCAAAAAAGGTTTGCTCCCCTTCAGATCTTTCCGTGATTGAGATCACTTCTCCTTTATATTTTTGATTTACCTTTTTTTTAATTTCCTGCTTATTCTGCTCTGGATGATTAGCAGTCAGGCGTTCCATGTTACTAATCTCACCTGTTTGTTTCCCTACCACCACTTTGTATTTCCCCGTATCCAATTCAATCGTAATGACAAAACTTTTTTTAGATTCATCCACTTGTACTATAGTGCCATTGTACTGGTCCTCCACTTGTTTCGCCGCCTCATTCTTAGACAAAGGCTCTGCAGCTGTTACACTCTGAACAACTTGCCAAATAAGAACAATCAGGAGAACAAGTACACCAAGTGAGGCCACAATCCTCATTATCTTCTTTGTACTCATCATCTCATCCCCCTTTACCCTTATCATACAAATTAAAAATGAGAAATCACTGAGAAAGAGGCAGTTTTATCGTCGCTTTTGTTCCGACTTCTTCCTCACTTTGCAAAAATAATTCAGCCCCCACCGCTTTCGCCAAATCTTTAGCGAGAGCTAATCCTAATCCAACCCCCCCAGACTTTCTTGACCGAGCTTTGTCTATTCGATAGAAACGGTCAAACACTCTTTCTATATCTGCTTCGGCAATCCCAATGCCATGATCTATAATTTGAATACAAGCATAGTCCTTTTCTTTAAAAACTCTTACATGAATGCCGTCCTCACTATACTTCCTTGCATTATCCATGAAAATATACAAGAGCTGCTTAAGCTTCTGGGCATCAGTCAACGTAGTCAGATCCTCATCAATGTGGAGTTCCACGTTTCGTTTATAAGCCTTCTCATAGGAACGGATAGTCTCATGTAAAAAACGCTCCAGATTTGTCTTCGTTATGTCTACGTTCCATTGTTCATCGCTTTTTGCTAGCAATAAAAGTTGCTCAGTTAAATCTTTCATGCGAACCGCTTCCGAGTGTATAGCTTCAACCGACTCATCAAAAATCTGCCCATCATTTTTGCCACGGCGTTTCAATAAACTTGAATACGATTCAATCACAGTCAATGGAGTCTTTAATTCGTGGGAAGCATTGGAGACAAATTGTTCCTGTCTCTCATAATTTGTTCGCAATAGATCAATCATTTCGTTAAACGTCTCCCCCATTAAATACAACTCATCCTTAGACTTTTTAGGAAGATCCAGCCGTTTAAAACGTCCACTCTCACGAATATCCTGCATCGTCGTTGTCATCGATGTGATTGGACGCGTGATCAGTTTACTCAGGACTCTTGCTGATATAAAAAGGGGGATAATCGCAAGTAACGTTACAACGATCAAGACAATTCGCAACACGTTTAAATTTCTTTCTATTGCCGCTAGACTTTCCGTAACCTGTAAACTTGCCACCTCACCATTTTTCCATATAACGGGCAAGGAAACCATAGCGTTCTTTGTGCCGCGAATCTCAATCAAGTTTGTAACCTCTTCAGAGTAGAATTGCACAGTATCATCATAAAGATAACCATAACCTGGGGAGGTAACAGCAGAAGTTAGATCACCACTTCTTGAAACGATTTGTACCACTCCATTAATCGGTACATAGGCAAGTAAAAGATCTTTATTCTTCTGATTACTTTGATTCACTCCTGAAACGATCTGTTCAGCCTCAGCTTGTGTCTGTTCCAGTTCGCTTGAATACATCATCCTGCTAAAAGATAAATAAACAGCTACATTAATTAAAACGAGCAGCAAAACAAATAATACCGTTGTATAAAGGTGAATCTTATTTGTTAATCTCATCTTGGATCCTTCAGCACGTAACCGACCCCGCGAACCGTATAAATTAATGTAAGATCATACGGTTTATCGACCTTATTTCGTATGTAGCGAATGTACACGTCAACAACGTTTGTATCACCATAATAATCATAGCCCCATACCGCATCCAAAATTTGTTCCCTGTTCAGGACTTGGCGTTTATTTTTCATTAAATAAGCAAGTAAGTTAAATTCTCTTGGGGTGAGTTCAATGGCGTTTTCATTTCTGAAGACTTCATATGTTTGCTCATTCAGCCGTAAATCTGCTACTTCCATCCACCCTTGCTGTTCTTCAGAATCAGAGTTGACATAATTTCTTAAAGCAGCCCGGACTCTCGCCAGCAACTCTTCAATTTGAAAGGGTTTTGTTATATAATCATTGGCCCCTAAATCGAGTCCAGATACTTTATCCTCGATCGAATCTTTCGCCGTTAGCATGATTACGGCTGTTTGTGGATCATCGGATCGAATCCTTCGTAGTATTTCAATCCCGCTAAAACCTGGGAGCATTACATCAAGCAAAAGTAAATCCCAACGACCTTCCCGATATTTTTGCAAGCCTTCAACCCCATCGAAGGCTTTGACCACTTCATACCCTTCATAACTCAGTTCAAGCTCTAATACACGTGCGATTTTCTCTTCGTCCTCAATGATCAGAATCCTAGGTTTATTCATATTGTTCCTCCTCGTTACATCAATGATTATCGTTATTTTAGCACAGTTTATCCGTTTACGATTCATTCCTTTGACAATGATAATCATTTTCAACTAAACTATGCTTAAGAGGTGATCTTCTATGAACTTTTATTTTATCGTCACGCAAGCTTTTGATCATACTAATGAATCCGCCTATCTAGAACTCCGACAAACGGATTCATTTGAGAAACACGACATGATTGTAATGACAGCTCCCCCTCATTACGTGGATCCAATGGGGTGGTATTTGCCATTATCAGTTGGTGATCATAACTTCTATATGTCAGCAAGTATGCTTGAAAACTATTATAAACAGGGATATATAACTACTATGGATGATCTTTTACTGGCAAGAAATTATAACCTTTTTAAAATAAACTGGGCCCTCGATGAAAAAGATAAAGATCAGTTTGACCGCCATACCACACATTTATATGAATTAGAGAAGCTCATAGCCAAAGCAGAAGATGCTGTTGGACCTGAAGTTCCCTCCTTCTAAGACTTGTAAAGCTCACCTCCGTCTAAATGAAGGTGAGCTTTTTTTATTTCTTGCGTTTTCTATTAATTGATTCCCCTTTATGACTTATTAGCCCGCCATCCTTATCAACCTGATCAATTTTTGCATCATAGGTTCCTTCCGTCAATGTGTCAGACACTTGCTCGTGGGTAGTTGCTAACCCTTGAGACGTGCTGTCATTTCGATCATAATCTGCCGGTTCATAATCACGATCACTAATTGCTTCTTGTTTTTTCTTATGTTTACTCAAAAATAAAAACCTCCTTTATTTCCTCATAGCTTTTGCTAAATGACAAAGAATAACCACACCTGTTACTTACCGACTATTGCTGATATAAGAAAAGGAGAAGTCAATATGAAGGCTGTTACTTACCAAGGAATTAAGGATGTCAAAGTGAAAGAAGTACCTAATGCAACCATTAAAAAAAGGGATATATTTTAGTAAGAATCACAAATACTGCCATCTGTGGATCAGACCTGCATCTAGTCCACGGCATGATCCCCCACTTCCCTGAAGATTATATCATTGGACATGAACCAATGGGCATTGTTGAAGAAGTCGGCCCAGAAGTCACTAGGGTAAAAAAAGGAGATCGGGTGATCGTACCATTTAACGTTGCCTGTGGAGAATGTATGTATTGTAAGATGGACCTCGAAAGTCAATGTGATAACTCGAACGAATACGGCGAAGCTGGCGGGTTTTTAGGTTATTCCAATACGTTTGGAGGTTTTCCAGGCGGGCAGGCTGAACTCTTACGTGTGCCCTATGGGAACTTCACCCCATTTGTTGTACCAGAGGATGCTGAGCTAGAAGATGAGAAATTACTGTTCTTATCTGATATCATCCCCACCGCCTACTGGGGGATTGAACAAGCAGAAGTCAAAAAAGATGATACGGTCGTAATCCTCGGCTGCGGTCCTGTTGGTCTGTTAGCACAAAAATTCGCCTGGATGAAAGGCGCAAAAAGGGTTATTGCCATTTATTATGTAAAATATCGTTTGGAACACGCTAAGCGCACAAACAAGGTAGAAGTATTTGATTTCTCAAAAACAAAAGACCTTGGCTCCCACATCAAAGAGATTACGGGCGGCGGCGCTGATGCCGTTATTGATTGCGTGGGAATGGACGGAAAGAAAAATGTTGCTGAGATGGTTGAGAGTGCTTTGAAACTTCAAGGTGGAGCAATGGGCGCTATTCAATTGGCAAGTAAAGTCGTACGAAAAGGTGGAACGGTAAGTCTTGTTGGGGTATATGGAACGCGTTATAACCAGTTCCCGCTCGGCGACTTTTTTGCAAGAAACATCACTTTAAAAATGGGGCAAGCACCAGTGATCCACTTTATGCCCGAATTATATAAAAAGATTAAAAATGAGGAATTTGATCCGACTGATATTATTACACACCGTTTGCCACTTGATAAAGCAGAGCATGGCTACGATATTTTTGATGAAAAGCATGACGATTGTATAAAAGTTATCTTGCAGCCGTAAGAAAAGAAATCGTGGATAAACGTAGTGTAGTAAGCCACACTAATCCATGGAGGTGTCGGTAATGAGTAAGAAAAGCAATTCAGATAAGAGGAAAGTTAATCCTACTGTTAACAAGCAAGGATTAACAGAAGATGTCGCTGATCAACAGCCTGATTCACAGTTAGAACAACGTGCTAAAAGACGAAATACAAAGTAGAACAAGCTGACTTTCTTAGTCAGCCTGTTCTTTTTCCAGCATCTTTTTTACAAAAGCGGTATGTGTATCTGTTTGATAGGTTTGATAAATGATTTGTGATAACCTGATCGGATCACCAAAAAAGAACCTTTCATACAACGATTGTCTTGAACCAAACCCGCTCATACAAAGATCGAAAGCTAAAGTAAATAGTTCAACACGTTCACGCCCTTTGATCTCAAACCCTTGCAAATAATGATCTAGTTTACTTCCGATCGATGATTGAAATTGTACCTCTTCTGGGATCGTGACCATCCCGCTTGCTCCAAGCAATTGTATGATCTCAGTAAATCTCGGGTAACTTTCTTGAAACTGATTAACAGCTACGTAAAGAGGCATCCGCTGTGGAATCATGACCCCTTGAGCGTTACGTGTAGCGTTTTTTTCTGAGGTAAGTAGTAACGCTTTTGAAGACTCAAGCCCTTTAATAATCTCCGCCACTTTGCTTTGGACGTGCTGATACTCACTTATATTGATCGTGTCCACAATCATTTGTGCTAAACCGAGAATAAACTCAGTCTTAATGACCTGTCTTGAAACAATTTGGTGAAGGGTAAACGGAACAAAGTTTCCTTTTGTATAAAAATCGTTCGCTGCTTTAATATTGTCATAAAAAAACACGCGTTCCCAAGGTACCAGTACCTCATCAAATACAACGATTGAATCCATCTCTTCAAAACGTGAGCTAAGTGGTGAATTATAGCTTGAATCATCACCTACAAACGATTTCCTACAGATAAACTTCAGGCCTTCTGTATCACTTGGAATAGAAAAAGCAAACGCATGAGCTTTATCCTGTATGCCCGGGGATGAAAATACAATAATCTCATCTGTAATGCCCCCTTGAGTGGCCAGTAGTTTTGCTCCTCTGATAACGAGCCCCTCTTCGATTCGTTTAACTACTCGAGCATTGGTTACATCTTCTTCTATGAATGCCAATTTTGAACGATTATTTTGAGGGTTTACGAATGTATGTGTAAAGGATAAATCGTGTGAGCAGGCATACTCATAAAACCTTTTTAGACGCTCCGGGAAACAATTCTGTTCACCTTCCAGGACATGCACTGAACTCGCAAAGGCAGCCAAAACTGTATTCATATAATCCGGGCTTCTACCCATTAACCCTGCTGAATGTCGGGCCCAAACTTGAACCATTTCCCTTCGCCGCTCAAGATCAGCTCGTGTTTTAGGAATTAAATAGGACATTCCTATACGTTCCTCATCAGAAGTAAGAGCATACGTCATCTTGTCCTGTAATCTCGTTACGTGTTGTAAATCATATAATTCGGCCTGACTTTTTATGATTCCCCGAAAAGCTGGGTGCTCGGAAATCTCCCCCTTTATCCGTTCTCCTTTAATCCATACATCTGTTTTCAACTGATTTATGCTTTTTTTGTACTGATCCCCTGTTCGCACTCCCATATCATCACCCCTTCGTTCGATCCCATGAAGTTCGTTATCTGTTTCATTTTATGATTAGGTGGATAGAGTGTGCCTAGCAGGGTGAAACAGCAAGTAAGGCTCACCTCAAGTCGGTGAGCCTTACTACTTAGGATTGCGTTACTGTCTCATTTTTAAATTGTTCAGATTCGGTTGATCCTTTTAATGCTGTTGTAGAAGATGTCCCCCCTGTCACGACTTGGGCCACTTCATCAAAATAACCTGTGCCTACCTCACGCTGATGACGAGTCGCGGAATAACCGTAACGCTCACTGGCAAACTCTGCTTGCTGCAGCTCAGAATAGGCCTCCATTCCGCGATCTTTATACTGGCGGGCAAGCTCAAACATCCCGTGATTAAGGGCATGGAAGCCAGCCAATGTGACGAACTGGAATTTATAGCCCATTTCACCTAACTTTTGCTGAAAATGAGCAATTGTCGCATCATCAAGTTTATGCTTCCAATTAAAGGATGGCGAACAGTTATAGGCTAAGAGCTTTCCTGGAAACTTTTCATGAATCGCTTCGGCGAACCGTTTAGCTTCATCTAAATTCGGCTCCGATGTCTCGCACCATACCAAATCGGCATAAGGGGCATAGGCCAATCCACGAGCAATTGCTTGATCAATGCCCGCTTTTGTTTTGAAAAATCCTTCTGGTGTCCGTTCACCTGTCATAAATTCCCCATCAATTGGGTCAACGTCACTCGTAATTAAGTCGGCGGCATTTGCATCCGTACGGGCAATGATAATGGTTGGGACACCCATGGTATCAGCGGCAAACCTAGCTGAAATTAAGTTCCGTACAGCTGTCTGTGTTGGCAGAAGTACCTTTCCCCCAAGGTGTCCACATTTTTTTTCTGAGGAAAGTTGGTCCTCGAAATGGACAGCAGCTGCCCCAGCTTCAATCATCCCCTTCATTAGTTCAAAAACGTTCAGCTGCCCGCCAAACCCTGCTTCCGCATCAGCAACGATCGGAGCAAACCAATCTGTCTCATTGTTTCCTTCCATGTGATGAATTTGATCCGCGCGCTGCAGAGCCTGGTTAATACGTTTGACCACCTGTGGAACGCTGTTAGCTGGATATAAACTTTGGTCTGGATACATGTGTCCAGACAAATTGGCATCTGCCGCTACCTGCCAGCCGCTTAAGTAAATTGCCTTTAATCCTGCTTTAACTTGCTGCATAGCTTGATTTCCGGTCAGTGCCCCAAGTGCATGAACATACTCTTCTTCGTGAAGCAGTTTCCACAGTTTTTCTGACCCTTTTTCAGCTAATGTGTGTTGTATATCTATAGATCCCCTAAGGCGAATAACATCTTCCGCTTCATACGGCCTTGTTACCCCTTCCCATCTGTCTGATTGTTCCCATTGTTGATGTAAGTTTTCAACGCGCTCATTCCCCATAGTAATTCCTCCTTGTAGTTTTGCACTAGATTCCTAATTTAAGTTCATGCACGATACCCCTGGCTGACTTCATCTGCACTCCCCACCCTTATTGTTATATACCATAAGTTATTTTCAATGAATGTTATATAACAATAAGGGCAAAAAAATTATTCTTCCTCTTTCTTAGCAAGACAATGGTTACACTCCATCATATATGTGTAGTTGCCCCCCTCTATCTCCGCACCACACTGCGGGCAAGGTATTCCAACTGTTTGTCGCGTTTGATTCGTTTTCATTTTACTTCCTCCTTTTTTATAACAGAATTCAGTTTGTTTATCTGTTATAAAACAGTTTACGATGGATAGGACGGAAATGCAACCGTTAATTTGAATTTTTAAAAAATTAGGTTATCTATACTATTAAAAATGGCCGCCTCCTGGTAGTGGAGCGGACATTTTTTATAAACAACAAATTTATATGCACGACTTAGTGGGGTATTTGCGTAACTAACTCGTTTTATGCACGATTTAAAGCTATATATGTGTATTTTCCAATCTATCTACCCTCCCCTTATTGATCCCTTCATGTGGCAAGTTCATTGATTTTAGAATAGTTGTAGCCTGATTCCTGGAAAGCAATCTGAGGAAATCACGCAAATCTATATTTGTTATAGTCTGGGGATATGTGCATCACTCGATTCACACCCACATACCGGACACCCACCAGCATGCATATTTCCATTCCATTGCAAGCCTCATACATCCTGGACAATGCACACCTGTCAAAATTGATATCATAATACCCGAGAATATCTACTTCAGCTGGTTCATGACAATCGATTATCTTCATGCATATCTGTTCTATTACAGATAAAGTCATTATTTTTTTACTGTACTTACTTGGAAGGTAAACACATGCAGGACTGAATCATTCAAAGTATCAATGAGCGTAGAATTTTTATTAATCGCGACAAGGCGTTAATGTCAGGAGGATTTCGTGGGGAATAATTTTCAATGAGAGGGCACTTAGTGCGATAATCGGGGTTTCTCCTTAATATAGCTTCTAGTTTCAACAGCTTCTGCGGCTAATTCCTTTCTTTTTTAATCATTAATTCAACTCCCTGAATCAATTTCATAATTTAAGCCCCTTCTGCCCCAAGGGATTCAAAACGCAAAAAAGGAAGTACCTCCCCAAATCTAGTCAAGTAGGAAATTTGAAATCATTTTTATTAGGTTAAAGACAGTAATCTGGAAGACTCCATCTCGAGATAGGTTTCCGTTTCCTTGGGTGGAGAAGGAGGTCCGGGGAAATCACTCGCTTTCCGTAGGCATGCGCTGAGTCTCCTCGGACTCCGTCCTCCGGGGTCTCACCTGTCATGTTCATCCCACAGGAGTCTCGCAATTTCCCGGACCTCCTTGTGTTTGTGAGAAGAACGGAAACACTCCAGGTTCACGTCACCCAAAACGACAGAAAAACTTCTTATCAGAGAGCTGAAAATCTCTGTGACGCGGTTATTATGCTACATCATGGTGGGTAAAATCCTCTGAACATCGGAGACTCATTCGGAATACGAATGGCTCCGTTTGAGGAAACGGCGAGATCCCGGAAGGCTTCGCCTGAGGAGGCTTGCTGTTTAGATAATGTTCGGCTAAAACCTAATAGAGGAAGTTCGACTAAGTTCGGCACGTCCTGTGCCAACGTCGAACGACCCCACGTCGTGTGGGGCCGCAGGAAAGCGAGTCGTTTCCCAGCCACCCCGAGCTCTCATACCATAACGGAGCTAAGTCTCCAGGATAAGGGGGGCGATGTGAAGCAACATGGATAGAAACTGATCCAATTTCTTTATAAATCGGAAACTAAAATCTGCTGGATAAGAATTCAGTTTGAACCTTTTTAGAAAAGAGCCTTATATTCTGCCAATCTTTGACGTTTTAAAAAAGCAATTATGAAATTGATTCCCCTTTATAAGATTAATATTATTATTCCTAAACGACTTTTTTCCTGCATCAAAATCCGGTTCTAATTTAAAAAAGCCCACCCAACTAGGGCAGGCTTTCATCACTTATGAGAATATCTTATCAATCTGGTTCACTTCATCATCCGTAAGCTTAACATCCAATGTCCGCAAATTATCAACAACCTGGTCTTTCCGCTTCGCCCCAGGAATGATTGCGTCAACGGAATCACGGGTTAAATACCAGGCAAGCACAACATGGGGAACCTTCACACCTTTAGATTCTGCAATATCACGGACTTTCTCTACTTTTTCCAGATTCCGTACAAACTCTTCACCTTGGAAAAGAGGGTTTTCCACACGAATGTCATCAAATGTTGAGTTTTTATCATACTTACCTGCTAACAAACCTGATGCCAGCGGAAAATAGGGAACGAAAGTAATATCATTCGCCGCTGTATAGGGAAGCAATTCTTGTTCTGCCCCACGCTTGAACAAATTGTATTCTGACTGAATTACATCAACGTAACCGTCTTTGTTCGCTTCTTTCAACTGATCCACAGAAAAGTTGGACACCCCAATCGAGCGTATTTTACCGGCATCCTTCAATTCCTTCAACGCACCTACAGCTTCATCCTTAGGCGTTTCTTCATCGGGAAAATGAATATAGAACAAATCAATATAATCCGTCTGCAGCCGTTTCAGGCTAGAGTCCACCGCTTCTTTTAAAAAGGCAGGCGAGTTATTAAACACAACGTCATCGCCCTTAAATTGATGAGCTCCTTTTGTTGCAAGGACAATCTCATCACGTTTCCCGTGTTCCTTCACTACTTGTCCTGTCAGCTCTTCTGAACGTTCTGGGCCATAAATAAACGCTGTGTCCAGAAAATTTATGCCATGATCAATTGCTGTACGAACAACATTCTTGCCTGCTTCTTCATCTAAATCAGGATATAAATTATGTCCGCCCACCGCATTTGTGCCAAGGCCAATAGGATTCACTTTTAGATCAGATTTACCTAAACGTATATGTTGTACCATTGTTTTCATTCCTTTCTGAAATAATAGGACACATAATACGGTCTACCACCTTTTTACAAAAGTGAAACCTTTTGATATTATTTTACCGATAAATGAGCCAAAGCGTTTGTCACTTTTCCAAACTCGGAGGCATGGGGTCGATCCTCGCCATCTTCGTATCCGTAGTCAATCATGCGGTTACGATTTAAACACAGCTTAGTAAACTCCTCTTTAAAAAAGTCAAACAGTTTGAAACGTTCTTCCAATTGAGGAAACTTATTTTGATAATCAGTAATCGCACGAGTTAATTTATCCCAGAACTCCCTTTCAGATAATAACTGGTGGTTGTCCATAATAGAGGCCAAATAACGTAAATGACAAATGAATAACCCTGTAAAAATAAACTGAGTCAACCCTTCCGGCGGTTCACTTCTAAGTACTTGCTTAAGCTCATCTGTCAGCCCATACAACTCCTCAAAAGGCTGGTCACTAATATTGACATCATCAACAAAATCTTTGACGGCTAAACGATGAGGTTTATGATCTTTTAATACTAAGATGGTATTTTGACCGTGCGGGGAAAATACCGTCCCATATTGATACAGAAAGTGTAGAAGCGGCTCCATTACTACTTGGAACAAATCATCCATCCACTTGTCTGCAGATAGATCGGAGTTCTCAATTAAACTTTGTATAAAAGGCTTTCCCTGTTTATCTTCATGAAGCAAAGCAGCTAACGTGATGGCCTGCTCTCCTTCTTCAAGGTATGAATATATGCTCTCTCTAAAAATGACTCCCAGCATTTCATGGTACTGATAAGGGGCTTGCTTGACCTGATCATAATAATGATGGTCGACATTGATACTGGCAATTTCACCTGGCAGAATCACCCGGCATTTATTCTTTAAAAACGAATCTTTCTCATAAATACCTTTTATGAATTCAGTAATTTGTGGGGCAATGACTGTCCGCTCGGAAGGGAGCCCCCTGTAGACGAGAGTATTTAAAATACTCATCGGCAGCTTGACATGGTTTTTCATATGATTGGATTGATTTACTAATGTTCGAATTGACTGCTGCGGTAAATAGTTATCCTTTCCCTCGCCTATTGGAATAATATACTCATTCGCTATATCTTCAGCGAACTGTTGAATAATCACATTTTTCCATTGCCATACGTGAACTGGCATAAAGTAGTAATCCTCTGATTGAACCCCGTATTTCGTTAACTCACTCGTAAATTGTTCTTTTTCATGAGTGGAAAGCTCTTGATCAATAAGAGCTTCATAGGAAAGGCTCTGAACAGAAAGAAAGCTTGCCCTTCTGCGATGAACAGCGATCCAGAGTAATTTTACTTCCTGCTGTTGTTCAGGAGCGTAAGCTAAATAGTCATCATAACCAAATCCGATTCGTCCTTTGTTGTACGTAATCCAGGGGTGACCCGTCATTTCCCCCTCAAGCCACGCATAGTCTTCATGTATTAATTGATCAGAGCTTGGTGACTCTTCCCTTGCAATATGGGCATCAGCCAACAATGTGTGGTTTAGTTCTTTGATTAAATGACTGACCGTTTCGGGTGACATGGCAATCAACTGCTGTAGATCAAGGAGAAACTCAATCGCACTCACAGCCTCTTTTACATCTCCATCTTCCACGATTTCAATAGAATCTGCTCGAACATCGAAACTATCAAAATATCGTTTTTTCACTAGAAATTGATAGGACTTATGTTGGTTAATAACGAGTCTATATGCTGTAAGGTCACTTTCAGAAATAACCTGGGGCTGAATCATATCCTCATACATATATTCAGAAATCATCTTTGCTAAAAGCTGTTTGTTCACTTGCCCCCATCGTTCCTTATTCAAAATTCCTTTTAATTTATCCTTGTATAACATGATACCCCTTCTTTCTATGTTGTTTTACAGTTCCAAACGTTTGAAAGACATTTTGATCATCCAGCGGAAAGACTTCTCTTCCAGTGATACTGTTAATAATGACAGCATTTCGATAAGCACCTAGCCCAAGGTCAGGAGCTCCCACACCATGTGTATGCATCTCAGCGTTTTGAACAAAGATCTTATGGTCACTGGAAACCTTATAATCCTGTTCTACTTGATACCTTCCCTGATCATCCCAGTTAATAAGATGGGAAATCGGGGACAGGAACTGTGGGACCGCCGTTTTATAGCCTGTTCCAAGGATAATGACATTGCTTTCATGTTCAAAATCCTCCCCTGTTACGAAGTGGCTCCCCCTCATTCTCCACCTCGAGCCTCCTTCATCAATAGACATGATTTCGGACATGGCCTGTAAATGAACATCCAAGCTTTCATTTCCGACCGTTCCCTCATACAGACAATCGTATAATTCTGAGATCGTTTCCGTACTTATCCCTTTGTATAAAAGATCCTGGTCTTTTAATAGGGTATCCTTCTTCTGTTGAGGTAGTTTATAAAAGAAATTGGTATAATCTGGTGAAAAGTATTCAAGACCCAGTTTTGAATATTCCATTGGAAAAAAGCCTTTAGACCGTGTGTACCAATGTAATTCAGCTTCTTCCCCTCTTTCCTTAAGCAAGTCAAGAAATACCTCCGCTGCACTTTGTCCCGATCCGACAACCGTAATCGAATCTGCTTTTGATACCTCTTCCTTTTTTGCTAAATAATCTGACGTATGAAAGACTGTATCCCCCACATTCTTTTCCAGGTTTGCAGGAACAGCAGGGACAGATCCTATCCCTACAACGAGGTTTCTCGTCAATAATCGCTCGTTTCTCTGTTGGATTAGGTTTTCCACATGTACCTCATACACTTCTTCCCCATCATCCAGTTGAAGTTGATGAACAGATTGTACATCCATATTAAACTTGCATCTGTTTAGTTGATTAGACACCCAACGACAATAATGGTTATATTCCTTACGTGAGATATGGAATTTTTCTAGAAAATAAAAATGATATAAACGCCCGTGCCGCTGCAAGTAATTCAAAAAGCTATACTCACTCTTTACATTCGCCATACTTACTAGATCAGCAAAAAAAGGAACTTGAAGCGTGGTGCCTTCTATCATCATTCCTGGATGCCAGTCAAACTCCTGTTTCTTATCAAGGAAAATGCCATTCATCTCATCAATGTCGTCTAATAAGGCGGCAAGCCCTAAGTTAAAAGGCCCTAAACCGATTCCGATGACATCATAAATGTGTTGTTCCTGGTCTTTTTCATGAGTAGACATGGGGCCACCTCTTTTCATAAACATCTCGCTCACAAAACATTAACATCGCTTTTTTATCTGGCAGTTGAATAGGTTTCATCTGTTTAAAACCGCACTTTTCGAAGACATGAATCATTTTCTTATTTCTGTAATCAGGTTCAGCGATCACTCTTTGGGTGGCTTTATGTCTAAATTGCACGTTCACCATAGCCCTTAAGAGTGGGAGAGCCAATCCTTTACCGAGGTAATCCTTTTCACCAATTAATAGGTGAATGCCCTGGTCAAATGGTTCTGCCGGATAGCTTCCTTCTACTACATCACCCTTAACCCAATAAGCCTCCCAATAGCTCATTGGCTGTCCATTCAGTAATCCTATATATAAACACTGATCCTGATCGTGCACCGCTTTCTTCATATGCTGAAACAATTCTTCTTTAGGGAAATTGAGTTGCCAGTAAGGAATAACATGACTCTCGTGCATCCACTTAAAAACTGACGGGAAATCCCTGTTTAAATCAAATGGTCTAAATGAAATCGATTGTTTTACCGTGTGATCAAAAACCTTATGTTCCATATACTTCTTGTGCCTCCTTGCAAAGAGGGTTGTCCACGAAGGTATATACCGATTGGTTTTCTAAAGAACCAACCAATTCATCCAGGTCATAGAAGCGTGTTAATAGATTGGCTTTACAAGGCAATGTCGAGTCATTCAAAAGCGAATTCAATAATTCATTCGTTTGGTCGTTATGGTATGCTAGCCGTTCTCTTAAAACATCAAGTAAATACTCCTCTTTTATTAATCCATTCATTCCAAAGCTATTGATTAAACCAAATAAGTGATTAATGAAAAAGTAATACCTAAACCGTTCTACAGCGATCGTATCAGAACAAATTGTATCACTTTCCTCGTTTAATCTTGGTAAATGACTTCTCAGCAGATCCGCTTTCGACTCGCTGAAGTAGTATCCCTGATTATCACGGTAATAAAAGTGAACAGGATAGCCGTTTTCCAACTTTACTAAGGAATTTTGTTGATGGGCCTCAAGGGCAATTCCATAGGTCTTGTACAGCCACATGAGCGGCTCCAAGGTTAACGATAAATATCGCTTAAACCAATCCAGACTTACTGCTTCTAATGATCTTCCTTCAGCCCTGGCAATCTTCTCTATGACTACTTGCAATCTTGATCGTTGACTATACGCATGGTCCTGGCATAAGCCAGCAATTAACGTTACTTGGTCACCTTCTATACGAAAAGGATTGTTACGTAAAACGACGTCATAAGCTGAATTTGAGTGAGGAAGTTTAAGTTTGATATAAGCAGGGTCTTGGATTACTTGAAAACTCGGGTAAGCATTAGATAAGCTCTCTCCAACTCCTGTTTTTAGCAGATTTGAGACCTCAACTCCTCTGTCTAATTCTTTTTGCTGATTGATTCGCAACGAATTTGTAATTTTTATGGGAAGCGAAAACTTATACATATATTTGGAATCTTTCCTAAACACGGTACGGAATGATGATGTTGGTGAGTATTTTGAACCCAATGGACCTAGATAGACTAGCTCTTTCTTATCCATCAATGATAAAACTTCATCATCTTCAAGCATTTGCTTAGCTTGCAGTGGATGCACTGGAAATACCACCGAATTCTCACTTTTCTCAAGAATTCGCTCTAACGTTTCAACATCTATTTCAGGGTCACCATTCAGCTGCTCTATCATTTGGTCACCTGCAGAATCAGCTAGACTGCTGCCTTGGACAATATAATCTTTATCCGCCCTAAAATAGTGCAGTTGAAACTCTCCTTTCATTTCTGGCGAATAGAGGTTGTCCTCTTTATTCGATATCCCTTGTTTACTTTTAGGTGTCGGATGCAACAAATGCCCTAACAATAGCGATTGTTCCGCTTCAATAAAATCAAAATCAGCGCCAACGAGCTTCTCTGCTTCTTCTCTTCGATTTTCAATATACCTTTTCATGTTCTGACAGCTGAGAATCACCCTTAGCATTAGTTCATCCTGTGCTTCCTGCTGTCGATGCTTTAGTGAAAGTTCTTTTGTAATCAAAGAAACGAGCGTAATATAATCAAGGGATACGAGTTCATCACGCTCTCCAGTTTTTAAATAAAGCGGAAAGATCAATTTATGACGCCCCGTAAGTGACCAATAATCAACAGGAAAGAATAGTGTCCTATTTTGGTAGGGCAACTCACAGACAATAACTTTTTCTACGTTCATCGCTAACTGAGATAAATTTTTGCTGCTTTCAATTTTAAATTGACCTGTTTCACGTAGATAACAATTTACAAAGCTTTGCATAGTAGCCTGTTCTGCCATTAATGTAGTCTGAGTCATTGAATGATCCTCCTTTTTTCCAGTTCCTTTAACCCAAGTAATTCTATGTCTTTTACAATCGAATGGATATCTTGAATTTGCGTTCTTGGATTAAGCAAGGTGAATTTCAGATACGTAGCTTTTTGAACTTTAGTTTTTGCAATAACAGCTGTTCCTTCATGCAGCAATCGTTGCTGGATAGAATGATTTAATGTGTTCAGTTCATCTTCAGGAACATCTCCAGGTTGAAAACGGAAGATGATCGTATTTAACTCTGGATTTACATTTAATACGTTAAATAGCTCTAATCTATCGATAAGGTGTGCGGATCTTTTTGCAAGTGAAAAAGTGTGATCAATCATTTCTCGGAACTGATCTGTACCGACAATTTTTAAGGAGGCAAAAATTTTAAACGCATCAAATCTTCTTGTAGTCACAATAGATTTGTTTACTAGATTGACAATTCCTTCTGCTTCATCTGATTCAGGATTTAAATAGTCCGCATGATGATTCGTATAGTTAAATGAACGTCTATCATTGACTAGAAAAGCCCCACAACTAATCGGCTGATAAAATAATTTGTGAAAATCGACTGTAATTGAATCTGCCAATTGAATTCCATTTAATTTATAGGCATGAGTATGGCTTAATATCAACGCCCCGCCAAACGCAGCATCAACGTGAAGCCATAACCCATTCGAGTGAGCCACCTCAGCCAGTTCATCAAGTGGATCAATGCTGCCAAAATCCGTCGTCCCGCAAGTACCAACTAAAGCAAACGGCAAAGAACCTTCGTCACTTAACACACGTAATGCTTCATATAAATGAGGAATACTAAGCCTGTGATGATGATCTGTCTTTACTGTTACGACCGCATCTGCTCCTAACCCTAGCTGCGAAGCGGATTTCTGGACAGTAAAGTGGGCCTCCTCAGAGCATAGAATCTTCATCTTTTTAAACCCTTCAGGTAACCCATGCTCTTGTACATTGCAGCCCCAGTGCTGTTCACAAAAGGAATCCCTGGCTAATAGGAGACCCATATAATTGGATTGGCTGCCGCCGCTTGAAAATACTCCATCTGCTTCAGCAGGAAGCCCAAATCGTTTCGTTAACCATGAAATCATTTCTTGTTCTACATACGTTGCTGCTGTACTTTGCTCCCATGAATCCATGGACTGATTAAGTAAACTGATCATCATTTCTGCTGCTATCCCTGGGAGCAGTGGGGGACAATGTAAATGGGCGACACTCTTCTCATGAGTTACATGAAGGCTGTTTCTTAAAATAGGAACATCTATTGCCTCTAAGAAATCACTTAACGATTCCTCTTGCTTAGTTGAATGCAATGAGCCTTGTATTTCTTTTCTGATTTCCTCAGACTTCTTACCGACGTATGGCTGATTAACATTAGAGTAAATATCAATGAGCTTAGTTGATACTTGTTTCACGACATCTTCATAAGCTTTTATTCCTTTAGGACCTTTATGAAAAAAAAGGTCCTCGAATGGTTTATTATCCTTCGTTTGATGTATGGATTCCACTGGAAACTACCTCATTTCTAGTGCAGTTGTAATAGATTCACGCATAATAACCGCCACTTCATCAATTTGGTCTTTAGTGATGATTAATGGAGGTAACATTCGAATAACACTTCCATGTCTCCCTCCTACCTCCACGATCAATCCCCGCTCAAGGCAATGGCGTTGAATCGCACTGGCCAAGTCTGGGTTAGCAGGATAGCTTCCATTGCTGGCTTGCTTCTTCGTCGGGTCGATCATTTCAATCCCAACCATCAATCCTCTGCCCCTAACGTCTCCTAATTCAGGAACTTTTTCTTGCATATTACCTAACTTGTTTATCAATCGTTCCCCCATCGCTTCCGCGTGTGCTGCCAAATGATTCTCTTTAATATATTTGATCGTTGCGGTACCCGCTGCCATAGCCAATTGATTTCCTCTAAACGTGCCAATATGAGCACCTGGAGCCCATTTATCCAACTCTTTATCATAAATAACTACGGATAACGGCAAGCTGCCTCCTATAGCTTTGGATAAAACAATAACGTCAGGTACGATATCTGCGTGTTCGAAAGCGAAGAACTTCCCTGTCCGGCCGATACCTGTTTGTATCTCATCGATAATGAGCGGTATTCCTCTTTCTCTTGTTATCCGTCTCATTTCTTTCAACCACTCAACATTCGCAGGAACCGATCCGCCTTCACCTTGAACGACTTCTAAGATCATAGCTGCAGGCGGCAGGATTCCACTCTCAGGATCATCTAACATGTTCTCAATATACCGGCTGCTTAACTGGTGGCTTTCTTCCCCTCCTACACCAAATGGGCAGCGATAAGCGTAGGGATAGGGTAAAAAGTGCGTATTAGGCATTAGTCCCTGAACGTTTTCCTTTGGCCCTAAGGTTCCACTAATCGCCATCGTTCCATGTGTAGACCCGTGGTAACCCCCATGAAAAGATAGAATGCCACTCCTGCCTGTTGCTGTTTTTACTAGTTTCATAGCTGCCTCGATCGCATCCCCACCTGTAGGACCGCAGAATTGAATTTTAGCTTTTTCAGCAAACCCCTCTGGCAGCGCAGAAAATAACTCACTTACGAATGTTTCTTTTACAGGTGTTGTCAGATCGAGTGTGTGTAAAGGTTTTTCACTTTTTAACATAACTTCCATGGCTTCCACTACGGTGGGATGATTATGCCCGAGAGCTAATGTGCCCGCTCCTGCTAAACAGTCATAGTACCGTTTTCCATCCATATCTGTAACATAAATTCCTTTTGCCTGATCGATTGCTATCGGAATCCTGCGCGGGTATGAGCGAGCATTGGATTCTCTTACCTCTTGTGTCTTTAATAATGACTGATTCGTTTCCTTCGCTTGAGTCTGCATGGAAAAATCCCTCCACTAATTGATAATTATTTTCAATTGATCGCAACACAAGCATAGTTGATAATGATTATCAATGTCAATGAAACTTGTGTACCACTTGATGAATAGAAGTTAGTAAAATTACCAGTATGATTTCTTTTCGTATTCAACCTCACTGACTACTGAAAAATCCCAATAAAATAAGAGATACGCCTGATAAACGTATCTCTTTCTTCTTGAAAACTAATTAAATTTCGGTGTATATTGTTGGGTTTTAATCAAGGGGTATTTTTAACTAAATCAATAAGCTAAATGTTTTGTACAGTTATATAAATCACATATCCACTTTTCGTCAGCTTTATTCAAAGTAGTTACAGATGTATTATCTAACTTCTTATCTTCTTTAAAGCTTGCATCCAACACTTGTACAAGATGACCAATAAAAGAACCATGACTCACAATAAGCACCCGTTGATTGGGATGTTTCTCGATAATTTCCTTGATAAATGACGTACCTCGTTTGATTACACTCGGCTGTTGTTCGATGCCTAGATCAAGATCACGCCAATCATCTCCCCATTTCTCTATTCTCTCGTCTTCCGTCGTGCCCTCTATTTGACCACCAGCAACTTCCTTAATTCTTTGATCGAAATCAATTTCGTCAATGTCTAACCGCTCAGCTATAACTTCTGCGGTTTGTTTTGCCCTTTTTAGAGGACTCGAGTAAATGATCTCCCAGCTCTCATGGAACAATCGATCAGCAAGCTTTTGTGCTTCCCTTATACCCTGATCATCTAATGGAATGTCCGAATTCCCCTGCGCCCTTTTTTCTTGGTTCCATGGTGTACTTCCATGTCTTATTAGACCAAGTGTCGTCATGTTTGAACCTCCTATTGCTGTCGTTTTTATCATTCAAATCAATTTTATAATTGCTCTTTTTAAAATGCCAAATACTAGCAGAATATATGGTTCTTTTCCGAAAAGGTTCAAACTGGATTCTTATCCAGCAGATTTTAGTTTACGTTTTATAAAGAAATTTGATCACCTTCTATCCATGTTGCTTCACATAGTCCCCTTATCCTGAAGACTCAGCTCCGAGACACTTAGGTCCGTTACGGTATGAGGGCTCGGGGTGGCTGTTTTGTGATGAACGGAGCCATTCGTATTCCGAATAAGTCTCCAATGTTCAGAGGGCTTTATCCATCATGATGTGGCATAATAACCCCATCACAGAGAGATTTTCAGCTCTCTGATAGGAAGTTCTTCTGCCGTTTTGGGTACTGTGAATCTGTAGTGTTTCCGTTCTTCTCACAAACACAAGGGTCCGGAAAATTGCGAGACTCCTGTGTGATGAACATGACAGGTGAGACCCCGGAGGACGGAGTCCGAGGAGGCTCAGCGCATGCCCACGGAAAGCGAGTGATTTTCCCGGACCTCCTTCTCCATCCAAGGAAACGGAAACCTATTTCGAGATTGAGTCTTCCAGATTACTGCCCTTAACCTAATAAAAATGATTTCAAACTTCCTACTTGACTAGATTTGTGGAGGTAGTTCCTTATGTGTGTTTTGAATCCCTTGGGGCAGAAGGGGCTTAAATTATGAAATTGATTCATTCCATTAAAAAAGAGCCGAAATGGCTCTTTTTTATAATTTTATTCTAGATCAAGATCAGTAACAGCACCTTTTGCAGACGAGGAAACAAGACGCGCATACTTTGCCAACATACCTGTCCTATGCCTCGGCTCGGGTTTGACCCATTCCTTCTTACGCTGCTCCAATTCTTCATCCGTTACGTCAAAATTAATTTGTTGTGTATCACTATCGATCATAATCTTGTCACCCTCTTTTAGAAGCCCGACTGGACCACCAACGAACGCTTCAGGGGCGACATGTCCAATCACAAATCCATGGGAACCCCCTGAGAATCGCCCGTCCGTTAATAGAGCTACTTTCCCCCCGAGACCTTTTCCGACAATCATCGATGTGATCGACAGCATCTCCGGCATTCCGGGCCCACCTTTTGGACCAACGTTACGGATGATGACGACATCGCCTTCCTTCACTTGATCTTCAACAATTGCCGTTGTCGCCTCTGCTTCACTATCAAAAACACGTGCCGGCCCTTCAAAACGGCTGATCTTTTGACCAGACATCTTTGCAACTGCCCCTTCAGGCGCAAGATTACCTTTTAGCAAAACAAGTGGGCCGTTCGGTTTGATCGGTTCATCGAACGGTACGATCACTTTTTGCCCCTCTTTTAATGGGTCTGCTTCAGCAAGATTTTCAGCTAAAGTTTTTCCAGTCACCGTTAAGCAATCACCATGCAGCAAATCGTGCTCAAGTAGCAGCTTCATTACGGCAGGGACACCACCGCTTTCATATAAATCTTGCATAACATATTTCCCGCTCGGTTTCATGTCGGCAATGTGGGGAACATTTTGACGTACTCTTTCAAAGTCATCAAGGGAAAGATCAACCCCTGCTGAATGCGCCATTGCCGTTAAATGAAGCAGCGCATTCGTTGACCCGCCAAGAGCCATCACTACGGTTATTGCATTTTCAAAAGCTTTCTTAGTCATAATGTCACGAGGGTAGATCCCTTTTTCAAGAAGCTCAACAACCATTTCACCTGCTTGTTTACATTCTTGTTCCTTATAATCATTCACGGCTGGCGTAGAAGATGAACCTGGAATGCTCATTCCTAAAGCTTCTACCGCCGCGGCCATCGTATTGGCTGTGTACATCCCACCACATGCTCCAGCGCCCGGACAGGCATGACATTCTACTTTATGAAGTTGATCATCATTGATCGTTCCTTCATGATACTGGCCGACAGCTTCGAAGGAAGAGACGATGTCGATATCCTTACCATCCAACTTACCGGGCTGGATCGTTCCCCCATAGACATAGACGGAAGGAATATTCAAGCGCCCGATGGCCATTACACAACCCGGCGTAGTCTTGTCACAGCCGCCAATGGCTACAACCCCGTCCAATCGTTCTGCATTCGTAACTGTTTCGATCGAATCGGCAATGATTTCCCGACTTGGCAGTGAATAATGCATTCCTTCATGTCCCATCGCAATCCCATCAGAGACCGTAATCGTGTTAAAGATCATCGGAGCTCCGCCGTTGTCAGCCGCTCCTTGCTTAGCCTCTTTCGCCAAGTCATCAATATGTACGTTACAAGGAGTAACTTCACTCCATGTGCTGGCAATACCAATCATCGGCTTTTTAAAATCTTCATCCTTAAAGCCGACTGCTCGCAACATGGAACGGTTAGGAACACGGTTTACCCCTTCACTGATCACTTTACTGCGGATACGCAAATCTTTTTTTTCATCCATTGTTCCCATCCTCTCTATTATCAGCATGAATATCTTCAAAATCTATTTACAAGTATGATACAGATTTCCAACAAAATTCGCAATCAATATTCAGAAAATATGGAACCTTCTTATTAATAAAGCGCTTTCTTTGCTTTTATACCAATCTGAAATTTTTTCTGTAAAAAAAGCTCCAATCCATACTAGACAGCTAAACTAGTAGGATTGGAGCCTCTTTTACTACTCTTTACTTAAATTCTCTAGTTGCCGCAACAGCTTTTTTCCATCCTTCATAAAGTTTATCCCGCTGTTCATCTTCCATTTTTTCTTTAAACGTATATTCATTTTGCCATTGTTTTGCAATTTCCTCTTTATCTTTCCAGTAGCCGACAGCCAATCCTGCTAGATATGCCGCGCCTAAAGCCGTCGTCTCTTGCACAACCGGACGTTCAACTGGAACGCTGAGGATATCGCTTTGGAATTGCATTAGAAAGTTATTTTTAACTGCACCGCCATCGACTCGTAATGTTTTTAATTCGATTCCTGAATCAGCAATCATCGCATCAAGGACATCCTTCGTTTGGTAAGCTAATGACTCTAATGTTGCCCGAACAACGTGATCTTTTGACGTGCCACGCGTTAACCCGAACATAGCCCCGCGTGCATCGCTATCCCAATAAGGCGTCCCTAATCCTACAAACGCCGGCACGAGGTACACTCCTTCAGTAGAATCAACGTTTTTTGCAAAATCTTCACTTTGGGGAGCACTTTCAATAAGATTTAATCCATCACGAAGCCATTGAATCGCGGATCCCGCTACGAAGATACTTCCTTCAAGCGCATACTCTACTTTGCCGTCTACCCCCCACGCTAAAGTCGTTAGCAATCCATGATCAGAGGTTACCCCTCTTCTCCGGTATTCATTAACATAAAGCAACCGGTACCGTACGTATTTTTAGCCATTCCTTTGTCAAAACAGGCCTGCCCAAATAAGGCCGCTTGCTGGTCTCCAGCAATTCCGGCGATCGGTACTTCATGACCAAAGAAATGATAATCAACCGTGTTTGCGTACACTTCTGAGGATTGTTTCACTTCAGGAAGCATGCTTTTCGGCACATTTAAAATATCCAGTAACTCATCATCCCATTTAAGAGCATAAATATTGAACATTAGTGTTCGTGAAGCATTGGAATAGTCTGTGATATGAGTTTTTCCCCCTGATAACTTATAGACGAGCCAAGTGTCCATTGTGCCAAACAATAAATCACCGTTCTCTGCTTTCTCACGGGCTCCATCGACGTTATCCAGAATCCACTTCACTTTCGTCCCAGAAAAATAAGGATCTAGCAGAAGTCCTGTTTTTTCTCTAAACAGATCATTATGACCTTTTTCACGCAATTCCTTACAAATATCGTCCGTTTGACGAGATTGCCATACAATCGCTTTATAGACCGGCTTTCCTGTCTGTTTATCCCACACAACCGTTGTCTCTCGTTGATTGGTAATGCCAATCCCTTCTATTTGATCAGGCTCGATGTCTGCTTTTCTAAGTACGTCGGCAATACATGCGAGAACTGATGTCCATATTTCATTCGCATCATGTTCTACCCAGCCCGGCTTCGGGAAAAATTGCTCGAATTCCTTTTGCCCTGTTTCAACAATTTCCCCTTTCTTGTTAAAGAGAATAGCCCGTGAACTTGTCGTACCTTGGTCTAAAGATAGAATAAACTTCTCACTCATAAAGATCGCCTCCATGTATGTTTTTAATACCTTTTAAAAATTGACTTTTTATATAGCCTCTTTTAACCTTAGACTACTTTTTCTTCAATCTTATCTGCCATAGTTTCACCTTTTTTCAGTTCAGATCTGGCTGCACCAATCAAGATCACTGCCATGACCACGCTTAAGATCCAAAACACAACTGTAAATTCCCCTAAGAATAAGGCACGGTAAAATACAGCACCATAGATCCCTCCTAATACGGGACCAACTATCGGAATCCAGGCATATCCCCAATCCGATCCCCCTTTTCCTGGAATAGGAAGTAGAGCATGGGCAATTCGCGGACCGAGGTCACGTGCTGGGTTAATCGCATATCCCGTTGCTCCACCTAGTGACATGCCGATCGCTACAATTAGGGCACCAACAATTAAGGGATTCAACCCTTCTGTAAAGTCATTCGCACCAATGAACATTAGACCCATTACCAGAACAAACGTACCAACTATTTCACTAACTAAGTTTGAAAAAGGACTGCGCACAGCTGGATCTGTAGCAAATACACCAAGTTTCGCTCCCTGATCCTTCGTTTTTTTCCAGTGCGGCAAGTAATTGAAAAATACAATCACCGCCCCAATAATGCCACCGATCAGCTGGGCACTAATGTATAATGGAACTTTTGCCCAAGGAAACTCCCCTGCTGCAGCAAAGCCGAGTGTTACAGCCGGATTAATATGGGCACCAGTAAAGCTTCCAACAGCATAAACACCCATTGTAACGGCCAGCCCCCATCCAATCGTAATCACGACCCAGCCTGCCCCTTCAGCCTTAGTGTCTTTTAATACGACTCCACCGACAACTCCACAACCCAAAATGACAAGGATCATCGTACCAATAAGTTCAGCAACAAATTCCGACATAGTGTTCTCACTCCTTTTCTAGTTAACCTAATTCTAAAAACAAAAAAGAGACCCACACTAAATCGCAAGCACTTCCCTTCAGTAGAAAGTAAAATGCTAAAATTAGTGTGAGTCTCCATGTCTCCGTCACGTAGTTAACTTGTTACTTACAATTTATACGATATTGAAAACGCTGTCAACAGTTTCGCCTAAATTATTAAGGAGCTTTTTTAAATCAATTTGCTTTTTCAAGGATTATTTTACTTGTCCTACGATATAATTGTATAAAATCACTTTGATTATGATGAGATTTATTATAAACTTCAGTAATGAAGAAAACTTCAAATAGGAATGGTGTTCATGTTCAATAAACAAAAAACGCACGATAAATTGTTACAGCTTGTGAAAGCAGAAAACATTAAAGCTGAAGAAGATTTAAGAAATCATTTATATACAAAACTGGGCGGGAAAGCCGACTTCTTTATCACCCCTACCACCTATGAAGAAATTCAAAATGTCGTAAAATTCTCAAATGAAGAGAACATTCCATTTACTTTGCTAGGAAATGGGTCGAATTTGATTATAAAAGATGGGGGCATTCGCGGAATTGTTATCAATCTTACCCATCTTAAGGAGATTTCTTCAGAAGAAAATACCCTTGTCGCACAAAGTGGTGCGAGAATCATTGATGCCTCACTTCATGCCTTAGAACAGCGCCTCTCAGGGCTTGAATTCGCTTGCGGGATCCCTGGGACAGTAGGCGGGGCTCTTTACATGAATGCAGGTGCCTATGGTGGTGAAATCAAAGATGTACTCGATTATGCTTATGTTGTCGATAAACAGGGGAATATCGTAAAAAGATTAGCATCTGAGCTGGACCTAGATTACAGAACGAGTAATATTCCAGATAAGGGCGATATTGTTATCGAAGCAACCTTTAACCTTAAACCTGCCAAATATGAAGAAATTAAAGCCGTGGTAGATGATCTCACACATAAAAGAGAGTCCAAGCAGCCGCTTGAATACCCATCATGTGGAAGTGTCTTTAAACGCCCACCGGGATATTTTGCAGGCAAGCTGATTCAAGACAGTAAGCTTCAAGGAACAAATATCGGTGGTGCTGAAGTATCAACGAAACATGCCGGCTTTATCGTGAACAAGGATAATGCAACAACAACGGACTATATTTCTCTGATCGAACATGTCCAAAAGACAGTAAAGGAGAAATTTGGTGTAGAACTTGAAAGAGAAGTAAGAATTATTGGTGAAGACAAAAAATAATGTAAAAGCTGCGCATCAAGTGATACGCAGCTTTTTATATTATATCTAGTAGGAAGGCGGAGTATCATAAACATCTTTTGGTGCTGGAGATAGTTTTGCTTTACCCCCATAAGGGACAGGTTGGGATACGTAGTTAAACGTTCCTCTTCCATCAGGTGCAACCCCCTGTGCCCAAGGACCATCAGCATCTGCTTGACCTCTTGAAGTATTGTAGAAATCATAAGATGCCGCCTGCAACTGGCATTCACGAGGGAAGGTTGTAGGAACAACAACATCCTGAGCTTCCTGTTCAAGTTCATGAATGGCTTCAATCCATTGGTTTTGATGGGCATTATCACGAGCTAATAGAAAACTTAATGTATCTTTAACTAAAGGATCGTCTGAAATAGTGTAAAGACGTGCTACTTGCAGACGTCCCTGTGATTCCGCATTTAAATTAGCACGGAAATCGGCTAGAAGATTACCACTTGAAATAATATAATCTGCCGTCCAACGATTTCCCACACTATCAGAAGGCATGGCCCCAAGCCCAGAAACAATCGCATGTTGCGGATTCATTCCACCCAGAACAGCTGCAACTGCAGGATCAGATTTGTACGCATTTTCTTGAGCTTCAACGCATTCCAGCGACGTACCATCTAATAAACGGGCAATTAAGGTCGAAAGGATTTCAACATGAGCGATTTCCTCTGTTCCAATGTCCAAAAGTAAATCACGATACTTTTTATTTGCTCTAACATTAAATCCTTGCATGAGATACTGCATCATCACAGATATTTCTCCCCACTGACCGCCTAGAACCTCCTGAAGTTTTTTTGCATACTCGGGATCAGGACGTGAAACCTTTGCCTCATATTGTAACTCCTTTACATGATAGAACATTTAATCCACTCCTCTTATAAACTACACTCAATAACCATATGTAAAGGAAAAGTATAGGTGTTTGTCTATTCAAACATTTAACTCATTTATCATTTGCTGATACTATTCTTACCAAAATGAATAAAAATTTGCTTTTTAAAAATAATACTAAATGAATCCTAAATTACAGAAGCAGATTAAGGGAATTGTCACAAAAGGACGCCTTTACTAGGGAAAATATTCGGCTTTGGAATTATTTAAACGAAGTAAAATCTTCGATTGAATAAGAAAAGGATTAGCTTGTCCTACCACTCACGCACAAGCACGTCCTAGATTGGAGGTGATCGTGTGACAAGTTTGTTAGTTAAAATCGTAACATTACCGATTGTTTTAATATTAGCTATGTACTTTTTGGAGAGTGTGAATTACGGTTCAATATGGCAGCCTATCATGGTAGCGATTGTACTTACAGCTATTGGAATAGTTATGGAATATATGCTCCTTAAAGATGAAGGTTCGTTATGGAAAAGTACCATCCTGGATTTTATAACATCGTTTATAATTATTTGGGGATTTTCGAATATCTTTGCAGGCGCTGAAGTCACTTTTGTAGGGGCTCTTCTTACTTCTTTAGTCATAGGCATTAGTGAATACTTGCTTCATAAACACCTTATAAGCACGAGAAAAGCAGTTAAGTCACCCGCTTAATGAAATGAAGAATACCGGGGCAATAGCTTCGGTATTCTTTGTTAAACAGCTTTATGCATAATAGAATTCGCCAATGCCAATTACGGATTAAGTGTTTAACAGTAGAAATTAATTAAGACCTACTTTTTGAGTAGGTCTCCTGTAAAAACATAGGGAATGACAGATGGAAGGTTCCAATTTTTCCATGCTCCCTTTCAATTTTTTAAGCGTGGTTTAGTTGGATCACAATTTGGCTGTTGAAGCTCTGTCGACTCTGCCAACTTAGTTAAATAATAGCACTCTTCTCTCATCATATGATCAGCCATCAAAGCAGCAAATGTACCTAAAGCTTCTTTGCTTAACTCTAATTCTTCTATTTCATTTAGAAAATTTGTAAACAGCTTCATTTCCAGAGACACATCGCTATTGAACCTCTCCAAAGCTGGAAAAGAGGATAAATTTGTTCTTAAAAAACCTGTCATTTCAACCGCTTTTAAATAGAACTCTTCAAAATCCTTTGTAAAGTCATCACTTTTCATTTTAATTTTCTTTTCAATTCTATCCATATTATCTGAGATCGCTCCAGCATGCCCCGCTGCATCCAGAAGCCATAATAAGTGGTGATGAAGCTCATGAAAGACTGGTGGAACTTCTCCCTTTTTCAAATAATCTAGAATTCGTAAATACTCCTCCAACTCATTGACCATATGATTGATGAAGGTTGGCCCTAATCCCATTGTAATTTTTCCAACTAAATGCTGTTCAATTAAATGAAGCTTAAATTCTCGTAATCTGTTTCCTTCTTCCTGGGCTTTTTCACTTAATGCCATCAGATTGTCAACCTCAACCCTTGCGAGCAGCTGATCAAATGTCTGAATAAAGTACTCAGCAAGGTCAATTTCCTGCTTTTGTTGTGGAGCGAGTGAATCGTGGATAAAACGGGCATGATCACCCAATACTTGCAGCCAAAAACCATGTTCGAATTTCGCTGTTTTTTCAAAATCCGCCATTGAATTTCTCCCCTTTGTTACATACTCTTAAAAACATATCTTTGACTATTAAGAAATATGACAACTTTAAGGAAGTCAGGGAAGCCACTGACTGCTTAAAAATTTCAATTAAAAAAAGTACACTACTTGGTGATCCGTAGTGTACCTCTGGTATGATCATTCAATTTGTATCTGCTAAAGTCTAATTCAATACGCTTTACATTGCAATGAATCAAAAAAACCACCAATTTATGTATTGGTGGAGACGGTGGGAGTCGAACCCACGTCCGGAGATATCGGCACTCGGGCTTCTACAAGCGTAGTTGATATACTATATTTCACTGTCTCTTCGGCCTATCAACAGGCTTCCGAGCAGCTAGCCTGATTAGTCTCTTCGCTTTTCCTCAGGCGGTGGAAAAACGCGTAGCCCGCTTCAGTTTGAGACCCTTCATCTAGCACACGGGCGATGCCAGGAAGGATCAGCTATAGACTACTTACGCAGCTACAGCTAGGTTATCGTTAGATTCGCCAGTTATTATAGGCAAATGACGTTTTACGAGTCGTCGCCTCGACTTGCAACCCAAGCTCGACCTATCCCCGTCGAATCCGTAACGTCCCCGTTAGGATTAAGGATAGTGCATCAAGCTTTTTTATTCATTTCTAATGCGACATAGTCATTATATCAAAATAGCCATAAAAGTCAAGTCACTTATTTTAAACTCTCTTTTATCGCACGGTCAATTTCGCGGTTGACCTGCTTACGCTTAAGGTCTTCCCGTTTATCATATTTCTTCTTCCCTCTTCCAAGACCGATTAGTACCTTGGCTACACCGTTTTTAATATAAATCTTAAGCGGTACAAGAGAAAATCCTTTTTGCTGAGTTTGCCCAATCAGCTGATTGATTTGTTTGCGGTGAAGCAGCAGCTTACGGCTTCTTGTAGGATCGTGGTTATAGATATTTCCTTGTTCATAGGGGGAGATATGCAAATTGTGCAAGTAAATTTCCCCGTTTCGAATTCGCGCAAAGCTATCCTTTAAATTGACCCGACTTGCCCGGATTGATTTGATTTCAGTTCCTTGTAGTACGATTCCCGCTTCATACGTTTCTTCTATAAAAAAGTCATGACCTGCTTTTTTATTTTGTGCGATCGTTTTCCCGTTTCCTCTTGGCATAGCGGTTCCTCCTCTATTACGTGAATTTAATTGTACCAAATATACGTTGTCTTTCCAATTTGAAGTCAATAAGGTCAAGGAAGTAAACAATCTCAGTGGACACTGCAAGTTTAAAATGAGATTATGTTCTTACAAATGTCAGCAAAGGGAGTTAAGCATATGGAACCACAAGTTATGGATGTGAAAAAATTAACCCTCCAAGATCTTACTGCATTTGAGCAAATGAATACTGGGATTGATGATGACTATATTATTCGAATTTATGACCGGTTAATAGCCTCAAATACTCAAGAGTTATTCGGGTTATTTCAAGATACAAAGCTGGTATCTATTGGAGGGTACAGCTTATTTGGCAATAAAAAATTCGCAATGATTGGACGATTGAGAAGTGATCGCAGGTATCAATCCAGAGGGTATTCCACAGAGCTTCTCATTCAAGTAATGGAGGAACTCAACTCCTTATCCCATGTTAAATGGATTGGAGCGAATACGCATGTCCATAATCTTCCGACTCGCAGGGTTCTTGAGAAGATAGGCTTAAAATCTGGTCCGATCATCCATTACTTGACACTGACAGCCCCCGATCTTTTAAAAGAACATATGCCTGGGCCTGTATGGGAAGAAGTGCACGATGTGACTCAAAAGCGTTCGCTTTTACTCAATCTTTCAGATAATGAGCTCGGATTATTCCCATATGAATGCTATTACTCTTTTCCATATGACAAGGCCTTTTTTACGGATGGATACTTAGAGGATGCAAGTATGTACGTGAATCCTGGTCAAACCAGGGTTGTTTTGATAAAGAATGATCAGAAAAAGTACCAGTATTCTCACATAAAATATTTCTGGAATGATCATTATGAGCAGCCAGGTTTGTTTGAGACCATTCTTGATCATTGGCGAAAAAATCCTGACAATTATGGCTGTTGGATTGACTTCTCTAATCAAGGGTTCAAGAACATCCCTGACTTGGCACCATATGAAGTTCAAGATCCTTGGACCCTTTATGGCACATGGAAATAACTAACGCGCGGGAGGTAATTCCGCGCGTTTTTCTTCTTACTTTTTCTTCTTGCGGCCTTTTTTTGGCACTCCTTTGTTGCGAAAGAATGGCTTGTTCCCTTTTTGTTTATTCTTTTTCTTATTTTTTTTCTTATCAGGTGCTTCTGTCTGTATTTGCTTAGGACGAGCTTTACGTTCTCGTTCTTTTCTTGGCTTCATTCCAACTACTTCAAAGTCTACTACCCGCTCATCCAAGTTTACATTAACGACTTTTATTCTAATTTCATCACCAATTCTGAAGATGTTGCCCGTCCGTTCCCCAATCATAGCAAATTGTTTCTCTTGGAAGTTATAATAGTCATCTGTCAGCGTACTTACATGGACGAGTCCCTCAACTGTATTCGGCAGTTCCACAAATAATCCAAAGCTCGTCACTGAGCTAACTACACCATCAAACTCTTCACCTATCTTATCTTCCATATATTCGGCCTTTTTCAGGTCATCTGTTTCACGTTCAGCATCTACTGCGGCTCTTTCCATCTCTGAAGAATGTTTGGCTATTTCAGGCAGCTGATCCTTCCAATGCTTTCGAGTTTTATAATCCAGTCGGTCTTCCACCAGATAGGTACGAATTAAACGGTGTACAATTAAGTCAGGGTAACGACGGATCGGTGAAGTGAAATGAGTATAGAACTCCGTTGATAAGCCGAAGTGACCGAGACTTTGCGGATCGTATTTTGCTTGTTGCATAGAGCGAAGCATGAGTTTTGAAATAATCATTTCCTCATGCGTCTCTTTTACTTCTTCAAGCACCTTTTGTAGTGCTTGGGGATGAATATTATCAGCAGTCCCCTTCACAGCAAAACCTAAATTAGCTACAAATTCAAAGAAATTTTGTAGTTTTGACTCGTCTGGATCTTCGTGAACACGATGGATAAACGGCACGTCCATCCAGTGGAAGTGCTCAGCGACAGTTTCGTTGGCTGCCAGCATGAACTCTTCGATTAGGCGTTCTGCTACCGATCGCTCACGCAGTTTGACATCTACAGCTTTACCCTCTTCATCTACAATAACGCCAGCTTCTTTAAAGTCAAAATCAATTGCCCCGCGGCCGAAACGTTTGTTACGAAGGATCGCTGCCAATCCTTCCATCTCACGGAACATGGGTACAAGATCTTTATACCGCTCAATTAATGCTTCGTCATTATCTTCTAAAATCGAATTAACATCCCTATATGTCATTCGTTCATTCGTTTTAATTACACTTTGAAAAATTTCATGACCTACGACGTCCCCGCGGTCGTTGATTTCCATCTCACACGACAGAGTTAGACGATCTACTTGCGGGTTCAGTGAACAAATTCCGTTTGATAACCGATGCGGAATCATTGGAATAACCCGATCAACTAAATAGACACTTGTTGCGCGCTCGCGAGCTTCCTTATCAATCGGGGAATTTCCCTCGACATAGTAGGTAACATCGGCAATGTGTACCCCTAATTTATAATTTCCATTATCAAGCTGTTTTACAGTTACAGCATCATCTAAGTCTTTGGCGTCAGCCCCATCGATCGTGACGATCATTTCATCACGGAGATCCCGGCGGTTCTTAATTTCATCCTCTGAAATTTGATCTGGTGCTTCCCCTGCCTGTTCAAGTACTTCCCCAGGAAATTCTGTTTTAATTCCGTGTTTATGAATAATCGAAATAATGTCAATTCCCGGATCATTTTTATGACCAAGAATTTCAACGATTTCCCCTTCTGCACTCATTCGCTCTTCAGGGAACTTGGTAATCGATGCAATAACCTTATGCCCATCTGCTGCCCCATTTGTTTGTCCTTTTGGAATGAATATATCATTTGGAATACGTTTATCATCCGCAACGACAAAGCCAAAATTCCGGCTTGATTCATACGTCCCTACGACTCGTGTGGTCGCACGTTCAACAATTCGAATCACTGTTCCCTCAGGGCGCTGTCCGTTTTCATCTCGCTTTTCTACCCGGACGAGAACTTTATCGTTGTTCATGGCTGAATGTAAATCAGAGTGATGTATGTACACATCATCCTTGTCATCATCCTCAGGGATTAAGAACGCAAACCCCTTCGCATGCATTTGAATTTTGCCGCGTATGAGGTTCATTTTTTCAGGCAGCCCAAAACGATTCTTTCTCGTTCGGACAAGTTCCCCTTCTTCCTCAAGAGAATTTAAAGCTTTCATAAGATCTTTAAATTCATTTGTATCCGTAAGTTCCAGGGCATCCTCTAGCTCCTGCACAGATAACGGCTTTGAGGCCGTTTCGTTAAAATATTCACGTATCTGTTGTTTTAGTTCTGTATTCATTTGCCTTACCTCCTTCAAGTAAAGCACAAGACTCAAGGCTTAGGACCAATCAAGGGATTCGAGAAAAGCGAGGATGTCCTCGTGAAGCTGTTCTTTTTCCTTATCCATTGTGATCACGTGGCCAGAGTTTTTGTACCATTTGATATCTTTCTGATCGGACTCAATTTGCTCATAAATATAACTCGCACTTTCCGTGTTAATCATTTCATCTTGTTCTGCCTGAACGACGAAAGCAGGCGTGTAAATTTGATCGACTTCATCATGAACGGTTGTAATAAATTCACCAAGCTGCTTAAACATACCTTCTGATTCATTTAATAATTGTTGTACTTCCTTTTCTATCGTCTCTTTATCTTTACCTTCAAGCTGCTTGTATTGTTTAGCTTTGAATTGAAAACCTTGTGTCAATTGTGTTTCATTATCAAAAAACATCGGGGCACACATCGTCACAATACCCTTAATTGCCTCTGAGTATGCAAGTTTCAGTCCAAGAACCCCACCGAGCGAGAGTCCGGCTACTGCAATTTTTTCATAGCCCAGCTCACGTAAGTGATTGATCGCTTCTTGAACATCTGCCCACCATTGTTCAGGTGTTACATCGATCAATGCTTCGAGTTCTTTTCCATGGCCGCGATAAATCGGAGCATGGCTCGTATACCCTTGCTTTTGTAGAAAGCGGCCTAACATACGAACATCCGCAGAATGTCCTGTAAAACCGTGGAGCAAGAGTACCGCCCGCTCTCCTCCTTCAAATGTGAATGGTTCTGGTTGTTTTATTTTCATATATTTTTGCTCTCCTTACTTCAACTATTTCCATATTTAAAAAATTCATTCTTCATTTGCAATGTTTCTATCTTACCAAATTCAGTCATAAATCACATTAAATCCTGTTTTCCCATAACAAAAGCCGCGCTTGTCCTTACAGCACGGCTCCCTTAATCATTATCGAATTTATCCTAAAATGTAGGTGGCTAAGAATGCAAGTACAAAGAAAAGTACTCCCGTTATGACTGTTGCCCGATGTAGAACGGCATCGATACCGCGGGCTTTTTGCTTACCAAACAACTGCTCAGCTCCTCCAGAGATCGCTCCAGATAAACCAGCACTTTTCCCTGATTGTAATAGCACAAGAACAATTAGTGCAATCGTATCAATGGCTAGTAAAGTAATTGCAAGTGTTTCCATGATGTGCCAACACCTCCTAAAGACGTACAGATAACTATTCTTAAATGTAGCATAAAAGGTCCCATTCAGCAAGATAATTCAAACCAATTTAAGAGGATGTTCAAAAAGTCACCAAATAATAAAAGAATACTTCCATCAGTGGGGTTTTCAGTGATGGTTCGTTGAGGCCTACAGGACGTGGCGACCTTAGTCTGTGTTCCTTAAAATCGGAAATTTGCTGACTGTTCATGCGGGATAAACGGCGCATTTCTCCGTGCTCGGTTCTCCCGGTCCTCACGTAGGAAAGTCATACGCGGTGGTCCTTAAAACTTTCGCGCCTCGAACATCTTGCGACACACAGTACCGTGCCAGTGTCGACGTTTTCATTCGCAACTTTTTGAACACATACTTAAAACCTTAATAATAGGAAGATCTTAAAATGCTGTTCGTCTATACTTCTAATTAAATGGTGGTTTATGACTCATAATTGATTGAATTTGAATTATTATGGTTGTTAATGATTGATTTCTGTAAGGGCTTACTTTACAATAGAGTTAAAAGCGCTAGGAAAGGAGGAGAAAATGGTTGTTAACTCCCGAACGACATCGATTAATACTCGAAATGGTACATGCTCATCATACAGTGAAAATAAGGCAACTTGTTGAACGCACAACTTCTTCCGAATCAACAATCAGACGTGATTTGGATCAGTTAGAACAATTAGGGAAACTTAAACGGGTACATGGCGGTGCTTCCATAAGACAGAGAACAAGCGAAGAACCTAGTATGGGCGAGAAAACAACAAAGCATCAACAGGAAAAGGCCATGATTGCAAGCTTAGCCTCGTCTCTTGTTAGGCAAGGGGACTGCATTTTCATCGATGCCGGCTCAACAACTTATGAAATGATCTCATATTTATCCGGCAAAGATATCACGGTCGTAACGAATGGTCTAACTCATTTAGATGCACTGACAGATTACTCCATTGATACGTATGTGCTCGGAGGCTATGTCAAACAAAGGACGAGGGCTGTTGTTGGTACAGGTGCCCTTAAAAACTTAGAACAATACCGATTCGACCAGTGCTTTCTAGGAGTGAACGGCATTACCCTTGAAGATGGCTTTACAACACCAGATCCGGAAGAAGCTGCGATTAAGAGCATGGCCTTATCCCTTTCTCAAAAAAGGTTTGTTCTTGCTGACCATTCTAAATTCGAGGAAGTAGCGTTTTCAAAAATTGCCGAATTAGAAGAAGCCAATATTATTACTAATTATCAAGGGCTTTTATATACATCTTACAATGAAAAAACTAGCTTAAAGGTTGTGACAACATGATCTACACTTGTACACTGAACCCTTCCATTGACTATGTCATGCACGTGGATGACTTCAATTTAGGTGAACTGAATCGTGCAGATAGGACCTTATATTACCCTGGGGGGAAAGGAATTAACGTTTCTCGAGTCATGGCAAGACTTACCGTTCAATCCGTTGCCCTAGGCTACCTCGGTAATTTTACAGGTCAATTCATTACCAACTTTTTAGATGAAGAAGGGGTAAAGCACAGCTTCGTTGACACAGGTCAATATACACGGATCAATGTAAAACTAAAGGGTGACAAGGAATCTGAAATAAACGGTCCCGGTCCAAAAGTATCAAGAAGTCAACTTGATGAATTACTTACACAAATCAAACAACTTAAAACCGATGATATTCTCATCCTGGCTGGAAATGTTCCCTCATCTTTACCAAAAGATTTCTATTTAAAAATAGCCGACTTATGCATAGCAAACGGAATTTCACTTGTCGTAGACACTTCAGGTCAAGCTTTAACACAGCTTATCGGAAAATCGATATTCTTACTAAAACCAAACAATCATGAGCTTGGTGAGCTGTTTAATACAACAATCACAACAAAAGAAGCAGCAGCCCATTATGCCCAAAAGCTTGTTCAACAGGGGGCCAAGCATGTCATCGTCTCGATGGGCGGTGAAGGAGCGATTTATGTAAACGAACATCAGCAATTGTTTGCAACTGCCCCTCAAGGTGAGGTTAGAAATTCAGTAGGAGCAGGTGATTCTGTTGTCGCAGGTTTCATTTCCGCGCTTACTTTAAACAAACAGCTGGAAGAAGCGTTTAGATACGGAGTTGCTGCGGGAAGTGCCACGGCTTTTCAGGATGATTTATGCCAGCAATCGGACGTAGATGAACTGGTTAACCGCATTACAATTACTCCACTATTCAAGGAGGGAAAAGTCAATGAAAATTACTGATCTATTAACAACGAATACGATCGTTTTGAACATGAGTGCTTCTTCAAAGCCAGAGGCGATTGATGAGTTGATCGGTAAATTAGATGAAGCAGGGAAGCTTTCTGACAGGGATGAGTACAAGAAAGCGATTGAAGCACGCGAACAACAAAGTACAACGGGCATTGGTGAAGGGATTGCTATCCCTCACGCAAAAACTTCTGCAGTTGCAGAGCCAGCCATCGCCTTCGGTCGTTCACAGGAAGGACTTGATTATGAATCCTTAGACGGACAGCCAACGAACCTCTTTTTCATGATCGCTGCATCAGAAGGAGCAAACCAAACGCACTTAGAAACACTCTCACGGTTGTCCTCCTTCTTAATGGATAAAAACTTCCGTGCTAAACTGGAAACGGCTAAAACGGAAAGTGATGTTATTGAAGCAATTAACGAAAAAGAAGCAGAAGATGAGGAGGACGAGGAAACTAGTTCTCCAAGCGGTAAAATCCTTGCCATAACCGCTTGCCCTACTGGGATCGCGCATACGTATATGGCGGCAGATAAATTAAAGGATACGGCAAAAGAAATGGGGGTAGATATTAAAGTTCAGACGAATGGCTCAAGTGGTATAAAAAATCGTCTAACTGAAGAAGATATTGCCCAAGCTGATGCGATTATCGTAGCAGCTGATACGAAAGTGGAAATGAATGTTTTTGACGGAAAACCTGTTATTGAAGTTCCTGTCGCCAAAGCCATTCATGAACCAAAAGAATTAATAAACAAAGCCACAAATAAGGATGCGCCAATCTATAAGGGAGATGGAAGCAACTCAGATTCTTCTGGTAGTAAAAATGAGCGTACAGGTTTTTACAAGCACCTGATGAATGGTGTCTCCAACATGCTGCCATTCGTTGTTGGCGGCGGCATCTTAATTGCGATTTCCTTCTTCTTTGGGATTAACTCTGCCGATCCTTCGAGTGATCAATACAACCGCTTTGCCGAGATGTTAAATACCATCGGCAGCGGAAATGCTATGTTCCTGCTTGTCCCTGTATTAGCAGGTTTTATCGCGTCCAGTATTGCTGACCGTCCCGGTTTTGCTCCTGGTATGGTCGGTGGTTTAATTGCGATTACGTCAGGTACAGACGGCACAGGATCCGGATTTTTGGGAGGCTTAATCGCTGGTTTCCTAGCGGGTTACCTCACAGTTGGAATTAAGAAAATGCTTGACGGTCTGCCAAATGTTCTCGATGGTTTGAAAACAGTTCTCTTTTATCCAGTCTTATCTATCTTTGGTACCGGAATGATTATATTACTGATCAATCCTCCTTTGACTAGCATTTATACTGGGCTGCTTAGCTGGCTAGAGGGTCTGGGAGGCGCGAATATCGCACTAGTTGGCCTGATTATTGGTGGTATGATGTCTATAGACATGGGCGGTCCTATCAATAAAGCTGCTTATACCTTTGGGTTAGCAACACTTGATGCTGGAAACTACGAAATCATAGCCATGGCAATGGCCGGGGAATGGTTCCTCCATTAGCTATGGCACTATCTACAACTCTTTTCAAAAATAAATATACAGAACAAGAACGAGAAACAGGTAAAACTGCTTACGCCCTTGGAGCCTTTTTCATTACAGAAGGTGCCATTCCTTTTGCCGCTGCTGACCCAGTCAGAGTCATCCCATCCATGGTCGTTGGCTCTTCATTGACTGGTTTGTTGACAGGGTTATTCAGCATTAGCCTCACTGCACCGCACGGGGGTATCGTTGTAATTGGATTAGTTCAAGGCGGCTTGATCCAAGCATTGCTATACATTCTAGCCATCGTAATTGGCTCGATTGTAGCTGCAATTATTGTAGGATTCTTGAAAAAGGACCTAAGAAAAGCTTAAAATAGTATAGTTAGGGTATCTTTGCACGAAGCACCTATTTATCAAGGAGGAATGATCATGGTCGAAAAAACATTTAATATTACATCAGCAGACGGAGTTCACGCTCGTCCGGCAACAGTCCTTGTACAAAATGCAGGAAAGTACGAGTCTGATATAAATCTTCATTACAAGGAGAAGTCCGTAAACTTGAAATCCATTATGGGCATTATGAGCCTTGGCATCCCGTCTGGTGCTGAAGTTAAACTTACAGCTGAAGGCAGTGACGAGCAAGAAGCCATCGATCACTTGGCAAGCACAATGAAGAATGAAGGCTTGGGGGAATAATTGTATGACACAACTTCAAGGGATCGCAGCTTCCAGCGGAATTGCCATTGCTAAGGTTTACCGTCTGGAAGCTCCAGATCTTACTTACAACAAGACAAAAATTGACCAACCTGCTGAGGAAATAAGCAGGCTCCACGAAGCACTTGAGATTTCTAAGATCGAACTTGAAAAAATTAAAAGTCACACAAAAAAAACATTAGGTGATGAACATGCAGAAATTTTTTCTGCCCACCTGCTCGTTTTAAGTGATCCAGAATTAATAAGCCCGATTGAGGATAAAATCAAATCAGATGATGTAAATGCTGAAGCCGCTCTTGACGAAACGGCTGACATGTTTATTAACATGTTCAAGAATATGGACAATGAATATATGAAAGAACGTGCAGCTGATATCCAAGACGTGACAAAGCGTGTCATGGCACATTTACTTCAAGTTACGTTCCCTGACCCAGCATTGATTAATGAAGAAGTTGTCATTGTTGCTGATGATCTTACACCTTCTGATACAGCTCAGTTAAATAAACAATACGTGAAAGGTTTTACGACGGACATCGGCGGTCGCACGTCCCATTCCGCTATTATGGCCCGCTCTCTTGAGATCCCAGCCGTAGTCGGGACGAAGAATGTGACAAGCCAGGCTGAGAACGATACCATGATCATTGTTGATGGAATTGATGGAGACATCATTCTTAATCCTTCAGCTGATCAAATTGAAACGTACAAACAAAAACACGTTGATTATGAACAGAAGAAACAAGAATGGGCCAAACTTAAAGATGAATCAACGATCACGGCTGAAGGAGAACATGTCGAGCTCGCTGCTAACATCGGTACACCTGAAGATGTGGACGGCGTATTAAATCACGGTGGAGAAGGTGTAGGTTTGTACCGCACAGAGTTCCTTTATATGGGGAAAAATCAACTTCCTACAGAAGAAGAACAATATGACGCTTACTCCTCTGTACTCAAGCAAATGGGCAATAAACCTGTGGTCGTTCGAACACTCGATATCGGTGGAGACAAAGAACTGGATTATTTGGAACTTCCAAAAGAAATGAATCCATTTCTTGGGTACCGTGCGATTCGTCTTTGCTTAGAACGCGATGATATTTTCCGCGTACAGTTGCGTGCTTTACTTCGTGCCAGCATTCACGGAAACCTAAAAATCATGTTCCCAATGATCGCTACACTAGAAGAATTTCGTCAGGCAAAATCCATCCTTGATGAGGAGAAGGACAAGCTTGTTCAAGAAGGACAAGACGTCTCTGATCAAATTGAGGTAGGAATGATGGTAGAAATTCCTGCGACAGCTGTCATTGCGCGCCAATTTGCCAAAGAGGTTGATTTCTTCAGCATTGGTACGAATGATTTAATTCAATACACAATGGCTGCAGATCGTATGAACGAGCGCGTTTCTTACCTGTATCAGCCTTATAATCCAGCTATCCTGAATTTAATAAACAATGTGATCGAGGCAGCACACGCTGAAGGCAAATGGGCTGGCATGTGTGGAGAAATGGCCGGAGACGAAATTGCGATACCACTCCTTCTATCACTTGGATTAGATGAGTTCAGCATGAGTGCGACATCCATTCTTCCTGCACGTACCCAGATTAAATCCCTTTCTAAACAGGAACTAGCTTCCTATAAAGATGAGATTCTATCAATGGGTACAACAGAAGAAGTTGTTGCCTTTATCAAAGAAAAAGCCAACCTAATATAGAATTTCTCATTAATCTATGGCAAAATGATCATTGAAAAGAATTCTTTTCAAATGTAATAGGAAAGAAGTGTTTCCCATGACATTTACGATCGTTATGATTATCTGTATTGCTATTGTCCTCGGAGTCGCTGGTGCTTTTGCGGCAGCTATTTCAAAGGGATATAATTATAAACACACAGTTGATCCATTGCCTGATGAGAAGCAAAGAAATGAAGAACAGAAAAAATCTGATGCCCCATCTTAACGGGCATCAGATTTTTTGTTAAAAGAATCGTTACGAAAGGTTATATCCACAGGCGACCTGGGCTTCGGCTTAGGCACACGGGCAGGATAGCCCATCTGTAAGACTCCTGCCACTTTATGAAGTTCGGGGTTAAGCCCAATTCCTTCAATAAAGTCAACATCATGTATGTAAGGACTGGTTGTCCATAGTACACCAATCCCTTTTTCCCACGCTGCTAATTGTGCATTCTGAATAAAGGCGCAAACAGATGCATAATCTTCTTCAAATTTATGAAAGTCAGAATCCCGTTCCATATAAATTAAGGCATGATGTGGGATATCAATGAGAAACTGTATAATCCCCTGCATCATTTTATCTGTTTTAGCAGAATCATATCCTTCAGCAAAACCTTCTCTTAGATAGCTTTCAATTACTAGATCCGCATAATCACGGACACCATCATTTTGAAACATCATCACTTCCCACGGTTGTTTTAATCGATGGTTGGGCGCCCAGCTTGCCAATCTAAATATTTCTTTCATGACAGCCTCATCAACAAGCACTCTCTTAAAATCATGAATGGATCGTCGATTTTCAATTGCTTCTATTAATTGCATTCCATTACCCTCTTTCACGAACGAAAAGGATCCAAAAGTTTATAACCGATAAAGTAACCCCATTCCTTTAGGAAAAATGGCATTTTTGTTTCCAATGTTTGATAGGCAGAATAATCTGTGGGAACACCCGCTGCATCCATTCCTTTTTCTTTTGCCATAGCTACAGCCCTTTTTAAATGATACTGATCACTAACAATTAAAAAGGAATCTACATCTTCCTTTTTTGCCACTTGCTTAGCATTACTTAAGTTTTCTTTCGTAACTTGTGAGGTTCTTTCAATGAAAATATCTGACTTGGGAACACCTTTGTTAAGTGCATATTCACGACCCACCTCAGCTTCTGAGGCGATAGCATCCTCACTTGAACCACCTGTAAAAATTAAATAGTCTACCCGACCGTCCTTATATAATTCAATCCCTTGTTTCAAACGTCCTTCATAAACAGGACTGGGTTCCCCATTCCATTGAGCTGCCCCTAGAACAATGGCTGCTTCTGCTTGCTGGTTATCTTGATTCTCCCCATATGTCCATATCGAATAGCCAGTAAAAGCTACATAGCTAATGATCAGCCAAATGGTAATGGCTATCCATCTCTTCATACTTTGCTCTCCTACTATCTGATCTTACAGCTATCCTCCATAATAACACAGAATAATAGTTCCTTGAATGCAACTTTATCCAAAAAGAACAAAAGCGCGTGTAAACACGACAGAGGAAGTTCGACTAAGTTCGGTTAAAACCGTCATGTCCTATGTTAACACCAAACTGCCCCACGTCAGCATAAAAGTTAAGAACGTTTAGCTAAACGTTAAGGATGTACGCGTGAAAATATTCACCAATGATTACGGAAATGGAATACCTATATCAAGTGATTTCTTATCACAGGTGTCATTTATCACGTTCTAATAGTAGCGGTTCCGTTCATCTTAACGATCATAAGGGGGCAGAGAAACGGCGAGACTCCTGTGGAAACACCGGACTTAACGAGCCCCCTTAGTGAAGCAAGGAGGCTCGGCGTTCGCCCACGGAAAGCGGGTCGTTCCCCATCATTTAGGAAACATTTGCAAGAAAAAATCACTCAAAAAGACCACTAGCACATTAGCCAGTGGTCTCTTGTAAGAAAGACTTATTCACCTATTACTTGTTCAAGTTGTAAAATGCTTTTCCGCCAGCATAAGTGGCCGTACCAAGCAGCTGATCTTCAATACGAAGCAGTTGATTGTACTTAGCTACACGGTCTGTTCGAGACGGTGCACCTGTTTTAATTTGGCCAGCATTCGTAGCAACAGCGATGTCAGCAATGGTTGCATCCTCTGTTTCACCAGAGCGGTGTGAAATTACAGCCGTATAACCTGCACGCTTCGCCATTTCAATTGCTTCGAATGTTTCTGTAAGGGAACCAATCTGGTTTACTTTAATAAGGATAGAGTTGCCTACACCCTCTTCAATCGCACGAGCAAGCTTGGTTGTGTTCGTAACGAACAAGTCGTCTCCAACTAGCTGCACACGGTCACCAATACGGTCTGTTAACAGCTTGGTGCCTTCCCAGTCATTTTCGTCAAGTCCATCTTCAATAGAAACGATTGGATATTTATTAACGAGCTCTTCATACCAATCAACCATTTCCTCAGATGTGCGAACAACGCCTTCACCTTTAAGGTTGTATTTGCCATCTTCGTAGATTTCAGAAGAGGCTACGTCCATGGCAAGCTTCACTTCTTCATCAGGCTTATAACCCGCTTCTTCAATGGCTTCAATGATCGTTGACAGAGCTTCTTCGTTTGATTGCAGGTTAGGAGCGAACCCGCCTTCGTCACCAACACCTGTATTGTAGCCCTTCGCTTTTAATACTTTTTTCAAGGAGTGGAATATTTCTGCCCCCATGCGAACAGCTTCCTTAAAGGTTGGGGCACCAACAGGCATGATCATGAATTCTTGAATATCGACATTGTTATCTGCATGCTCCCCGCCATTTAGAATATTCATCATTGGCGTTGGAAGGGTTGCTGCCGTAAAGCCTCCAAGGTATTTATAGAGAGGAAGACCTACAACATCAGCAGCTGCATGAGCAACAGCCATGGATACGCCAAGAATGGCGTTAGCGCCTAGTTTTCCTTTATTTTCTGTTCCGTCAAGTTCAATCATAAGCTGATCAATGATGACTTGCTGCGTTACATCCATACCTAATAGATGAGGAGCGATTTCTTCATTAACATTCTCAACCGCCTGAATAACCCCTTTACCAAGGTAACGGTCCTTGTCACCATCACGCAGTTCGACCGCTTCGTATTCTCCAGTAGAAGCACCACTTGGTACTAGGGCACTGCCGAAAGCTCCAGATTCTGTATAAATTTCAACCTCAACGGTTGGGTTCCCGCGTGAATCCAAGACTTCACGTGCGTATACGTCTGTAATATATGGCATAAAAATCTCTCCTTATTATTTAATTAATGACTTTCCTGTCATTTCTTTTGGCTGCTCAACTTTAAGCAGTTGCAGTAGGGTTGGTGATAGGTCACCTAATATTCCATCCTGACGAAGATGTACCCCTTCTTTTGTAACAATAACTGGTACAGGGTTCGTCGTATGAGCCGTCATCGGATTACCTTCAAGAGTTGTTACTTCGTCTGAATTTCCGTGATCAGCGGTTATAATGGCATGTCCGCCTTTATTGTGGATTTTATCAACGATTTTACCTAAACATTCATCCACAGTCTCAATGGCTTTAATGGTAGGTTCAAGCATTCCGGAATGCCCAACCATATCTGGATTAGCAAAGTTCAATATAATCGCATTATGCTTATCTGCGTCCAGTTCCTTCAATAGAGCCTCTGTCACTTTATGGGCACTCATTTCAGGCTGCAGGTCATAAGTGGCAACCTTAGGAGAATCAATGAGGATGCGCTCTTCCCCTTCAAATTCTTGCTCGCGGCCGCCGCTCATAAAGAAGGTAACATGTGGGTATTTCTCCGTTTCAGCAATTCGCAGCTGATTCATGTTATTGTTAGCCAATACTTCCCCAACGGTATTTTTCAATTCATTCGGTGCAAAGGCTATTTTACTATCTACCGCATCACTGTATTGTGTCATACCTACAAAATGAAGGTTCTTAGGGCTTTTCCCCCACGATCGAAATCATTGAAATCATTATTTGCAAAAGCACGGGAAATTTGAATCGCACGGTCTGGACGGAAGTTGAAAAACACAACAGCGTCTTCATCTTCTATCGATCTAATATGATGTCCATTTTTATCTGTGATCACGACAGGTTCAACGAATTCGTCATAGATCTCTTTTTCGTAAGATTCTTTAACTGCCTCAAGAGGATCCGCATATGCCGGACCTTCACTATAGGCGATTGCATCATAAGATTTCTTCACACGATCCCAGCGGTTGTCGCGGTCCATCGCATAATAACGACCTGCAATCGTCGCAAACTGGCCAACTCCAAGCTCCTGCATTTTCTCTTGTGCTTGTTGGATGTAAGTAAGGGCCGATTGTTGATCAACATCACGCCCGTCAAGAAAGCCATGTACATACACTTTTTCAAGACCATAGTTTGCCGCCAACTGCAGAAGTGCATACATATGATTAATATGGCTATGAATACCTCCATCAGATAGCAAACCAAAAATATGAAGGGCTTTGTTATTCTCTTTCGCATGGGTCACTGCATTGATTAGTTCATCATTTTTCATAAATTCTTTTTCACGAATCGATAAATTGATACGGGTTAGGCTTTGGTAAACCACCCGGCCTGCACCAATATTCAAGTGGCCCACTTCAGAGTTCCCCATTTGACCGTCGGGTAGACCGACAGATTCACCACTGGCTTGTAGCTGTGCATGTGGAAATGCACTCCAATACCGATCAAAGTTTGGAGTGTTTGCTTGTTTAACTGCATTCCCCATCTCCTCATCTCGAATGGCATAACCATCAAGAATGATGAGAGCAGCTAAATTTTGATTACTCATGCTTACCTGCCTCCACAAGGTTTAAGAATGAATCAGCCTCTAAGCTTGCTCCTCCAACTAATGCTCCGTCAATGTCAGACTGGGAAAGAAGCTCGTCCACGTTAGCTGGCTTCACACTGCCGCCATACTGAATACGTACAGCTTCAGCTGCATCCGCGTTAACAAAGTCGCCAACCACTTTGCGAATGTGTGTACAGACTTCATTCGCTTGCTCAGAAGTGGCTGTACGGCCTGTGCCAATCGCCCAAATTGGCTCATAAGCAATGATGGTGTTGGATGCTTGTTCATCTGACAAACCTTCTAATGCTTTTTTCACCTGTGCCTCCACATGATCCATCGTTTGGTCCGCTTCACGCTGTTCAAGGGTTTCACCAACACAAACAATCGGAGTTAACTCATGCTTAAATGCTGCATGAACTTTTTTGTTTACTTCTTCATCAGTTTCTTTAAAAACTTCCCGACGTTCAGAGTGCCCAAGAACAACATAGGATACACCAAGTTCTTTGAGCATAACCGGGCTTACTTCACCAGTGAATGCACCGCTTTCCTCAAAATGCATATTTTGAGCTCCAATTTCAAGTGCCGTTCCTTTTGTTTCTTCTACCATTTTTTGAAGAAATGGAAACGGAGCACAAACGACGGATTCCACTTCATTTGTAGAAGGAACTTCATTCTTTGCCGCTTGAATAAATTCTTCAGCCTCTGTGTGAGTCTTGTTCATCTTCCAGTTACCTGCAATCACTTGTTTACGCATGTCAATCACCTCTCCAAAAATTATTTATCGTTTAGCAGAGCGACACCAGGAAGGTCTTTCCCTTCCATAAATTCTAAGGAAGCGCCTCCGCCAGTCGATACGTGATCCATATCGTCTGCATAGCCGAATTTCTCTACAGCAGCAGCCGAATCCCCACCGCCAATAACAGTATAGCCTTTTGTATCAGCGAGAGCCTTAGCTACATCTTTGGTACCATTCGCAAATGTTTCTAGTTCAAATACACCCATTGGCCCGTTCCAAAGGACAAGCTTGGAATCTTTTATCACTTCTGCATATTTGGCTCTCGTTTTTGGACCAATATCAAGCGCTTCCCAGTCTGCTGGAATGTTATCAATCGCTACTTCTTTCGTATGAGCAGAATCAGAGAAATCGTCAGCAACGATGACATCTTCAGGTATCAAGAAATCGACACCTTTTTGCTCAGCTTTCTCCATATATTCTTTCGCAAGTTCAATCTTATCTTCTTCGAGTAGTGATTTCCCAATTTCGTGACCTTGTGCCTTCACGAATGTGTAAGCCAAGCCTCCCCCGATGATCAAGTGATCCACTTTATCAATGAGGTTGTCGATGACGCCAATTTTATCTTTAACCTTCGCGCCGCCAATAATTGCCGTGAATGGACGGTCAGGATTCGATAACGCTTTGCCTAGCACATTGATTTCTTTTTCCATTAAAAAGCCGGCTACTGCAGGGATATGTTCTGCTACGCCTGCCGTTGATGCATGAGCACGGTGGGCAGCCCCAAACGCATCATTCACATACAAATCAGCCATATTAGCAAAGGCTTTGGCTAACTCTGGATCATTTTTCTCTTCGCCAGGATGAAAGCGAACATTTTCTATTAGGAGAATATCGCCCCCTGTGTTTCAGAGAGTGCTGTGTTTACCTCTTCGCCAACAACGCCATCCGTTTTCGTAATGGTTTGACCGATTAGCTCACTTAATCGCTTGGCAACTGGATCTAGACGAAGTTCTTCTACGACCTGTCCCTTCGGTCGTCCGAGGTGACTTGAAAGAATGACTTTGGCGCCATTACTGGACAAGTGTTTAATGGTCGGCAATGCTGCCTTTATTCTTGTGTCATCAGTGACCTCTCCCCTGCTCATCGGCACGTTAAAATCTACGCGGCAAAACACGGTTTTTCCTCGAACCTCTACATCACGAATTGTTTTCTTATTCATGATTGGACAACCTCCTTTAAATTGGTCAGGATCCGTTCCTGTCCATTATGTACGTTTCCACGTTACTTTTCTATGAAAACGCCTAACCAGGAACCCTTCAAAAACATGGATAAAGGAGGAGGACATGCTGGACCTCCTCCTTTTCTTATAGCATACATGAAATTGTTAAGCAGGGATACTTGTATTATAGTCCTCTGCTCTTAAGATATACAGCAAGGTCTACACAACGGTTAGAGTAGCCTGTTTCGTTATCATACCATGAAACAATTTTAACCATGTTGTTTTCAAGAGTAAGTGTAGAAAGACCATCAATAATAGAAGAGTGAGTGTTTCCATTATAATCTGTAGAAACAAGCGGCTCATCACTATAGCCTAGAATTCCTTTAAGGTTGCCTTCAGCTTCTGCTTTAAGTGCTTCGTTCACTTCCTCAGCAGTCACATCTTTATCTAGTTCAGCTACAAGGTCAACGATAGATACGTTCGATGTTGGAACGCGCATAGCCATACCACTAAGCTTGCCATCAAGCTCAGGAAGAACTTTCGCTACGGCTTGAGCAGCACCTGTAGTTGTTGGGATTATGTTTTCAGCCGCTGCACGGGCACGACGATAGTCTTTGTGCGGAAGATCAAGGATTTGCTGGTCGTTTGTGTAAGAGTGAACCGTTGTCATCATTCCACGTTTAAGACCAAATTTATCGTTTAATACTTTTGCGTATGGTGCAAGGCAGTTTGTTGTACAAGAAGCATTGGAAATCACGTGGTGCTGATCTTTGTCATACTGATCTTCGTTTACACCCATCACCACTGTTAGATCTTCTTGTTTCGCAGGTGCAGAAATGACAACCTTCTTCGCACCGGCATCAAGGTGTTTCTTCGCATCGTCACGTTGTGTGAAACGTCCAGTAGACTCAATGACGATTTCAACTCCAAGATCTCCCCAGCCAAGGTTGGCAGGATCTTTCTCAGAAAGAACTTTAATTTCTTTGCCGCCTACTACTAGATTGTCACCATTCACAGTAACTTCTTCCTCAAGCTTACCGTGTACTGTGTCATATTGAAGCAGGTGGGCAAGCATATTTGCGTCCGTTAAATCGTTTACTGCTGCAACTTCTACCTCGTTATTTTTTAGTGCAGCGCGGAAAACGTTACGCCCTATACGACCGAAACCATTAATACCTATTCTTACAGTCATGCTAAATTCCTCCTTGAATGGTTAACATTTTTTATTTAAAGGGGATAATCCCTTATTAACTCTAGTGCAGCACCTTCATCGGTGATTAGAACATTACTTTGACCTGGTTGGAAGTAAGAGGCAATCGCCTGTGCTTTGGATTTCCCGCCAGCTACAGCAATTACATCACCAGCCGATGGCAAATCTTCTAACTGCAGACCGACTGTCCGTACTTTATGAACAATCTCGCCAGTCTGACTAAAATAATAGCCAAAGGCTTCTCCTACTGCTTGTCTTTCATTAATAATCTTCAATTGGGTCTGCGGTGTTTTACGACGCTCCGCCATTGTAATAGCATCCCCCACTCCGTGAATAACAATGCTTGCATTACGAATCATGTTAAGAATCTCTTTAATAGAAGGTTCCTCAATGATCGTCTGGTAAGATTCTTCACTTAGGGGATCAGGTACGTAAAGCAACCGGTAATCACCCCGTGCTTTTTTCGCCATTTCAGCACAAATTGTATTTGCCTGATTCTCTACCCGCTCTCCGAGACCTCCACGGGCAGGAACGAACATACAATGATTCGCTTTTTCAAGAGGTGTCATCATTTCTGCTACGGCAGCCATAGTCGACCCGCCGGTAATGGCAACCGTCTCTCCTGTATCTAAATGTGTTTTCAAGTATTCAACACAGGCCTTGCCCATTTCCTGTTTAACCCATTCTAACTCATCACTATCCCCTGGAATGACAACGACATTGTCTAGCTTTAATTTTTCCTTTAACTGTCGTTCTAAAACCTTTATGCCGGTAACATCTTTTATAAACTCAGCAAGTTGTTCAAGAATGGTGTGCCCTTCATATGTTAAATGCATACCTCTTGAAGTGATCTCTACAGCACCTTGTTTACTAAGAAAGTCCACTTCACTTCTCACCGTCCGTTCCGCAAGCTGGCTGTTATCAGATAACGCCCTTCTGCCTACAGGCTGCATCAATCTGATATAGTGAAGCAGTTGATAACGGCGTTGCATAATTTCAAGGACATCAGGAAATAATTTCTTTTGTAAGTCGATTAAAGCTCTCATGAAAAAGCCCCTTTATATTGAAAAGTATATTCATCGGGATAGATATGTCCCAGGCAGTCATAATCCGTCCCGCTCGGAGCAAAAAAATATCCTTTTCACCTTATATATTATCAGTCCCTATCGTGCTGTGCAACTTATAAAATTAGTGTAAACGCTCTCTTAAGGAAAAGATATCAATTCCACGATAATCTATTTTTTCACCATTAATAAAAAGAACAGGGATTTCAAGAAAATAGGTAGTTAACAACTGCGCATCTTGTTCTATATCCACTTCAGCCATTGTTATTTGATAATCCATACTAAGAATATCAATCAGCTCTTTTACTTCATCACATAATTTGCAATTCTTCTTTGTATAAAGCGTTAGCGTATTCAATGGCTCATTCTCCCTCTACCTATAATGTTTACCAGTGATCCATTTTTTATTTAAAAAAACTAGAGCCACGTTAAGAAACGTGACTCTTGAAATCATAATAACCGTGGTCGATTTTAAACTTCTTCGTTTCTAAAAACTCCTTTAATTCTATGCCACATTCATTGCGTTCCAGAGAACGATACAGTGACTTTAAATTAAATGACAGCCTTTCTTGTTGCTGTATATCAAAAACATGGATTCTTCGATCTTCTGGAATCTGTTCTGTTGATATGATTTTGAAACGAATAATAGTTGTCATAATATCTCCTTTTCATGGAAAAGCAAGCAGTTTACCCTATAGTGTGTGTTCAAAAAGTAGAATGATAACGTCGACACTAGCTCGTTCCTTGCGCGTCGTAAGAAGGTCGAGGCGCGGCAGTTTTGAGGCCACAGCGTATGCCTTTCAAACGTGAGAGGACCGGAAAAACCGAGCAACGAAGAGATTCGCTGTTTATCATTCGGTGACTTTTTGAACATCCTCTTATATCCTAAAGATTAACATACTTAATAATTTAGTTAAATACTACTGAAAACAGCTAAAGTATTCAACTAAAAACTCCCATCTGCAAGCGCTAAGCAGAGTGGGAGCAAAATCATATCAAACATCATAGCGCGCCCGAGAGGATTCGAACCCCCGACTGACGTAGAACCGGAATCTACCGCTCTATCCAACTGAGCTACGGGCGCAAATTACGAACGGCAAAATCTATTATACGGTTGTTCGTCAGGAAAATCAAGATCCATTTGTATTTAATCTTAACGAATTTTCATTATAAGTCATACGTTTATCCCCAATAAATTAGGGTATGATGGTATAGGGAAGTTCGATTAAAACGGATTCTGAAGAAATTCGTCTAAGTACTTAGGAAATAGGTCAAAATGGTACAATCTTTTCGTTTGACCTTTATTGACCTTAACTGTATGATAAAAACATATTCCATCATATATGTAATGATGAAAAGGAGGAATTACAAATGAATTTAATCCCAACAGTAATCGAGCAAACAAATCGCGGAGAACGCGCCTACGACATTTATTCCCGTTTATTAAAAGATCGGATAATTATGCTAGGCAGTCCTATTGATGATAATGTTTCCAACTCGATCGTCGCCCAGCTATTGTTCTTAGCTGCTGAGGATCCTGAGAAAGACATTTCCCTTTATATCAACTCTCCGGGTGGATCCATTACATCTGGTATGGCTATCTATGACACGATGCAGTTTATTGGACCTGACGTGTCTACAATCTGCACAGGTATGGCCGCTTCCATGGGTGCTTTCCTTCTTAACGCCGGTGCTAAAGGTAAACGTTATGCCCTGCCTAACAGTGAGGTCATGATTCACCAACCACTAGGTGGTACACAGGGTCAAGCATCTGATATTGAAATTCATGCGAAACGTATCATTCAAATGCGCGAGAAATTGAACAAAATTCTCTCCGAACGTACAGGTCAACCAATTGAAGTAATCGAACGCGATACTGATCGTGATAACTTCATGTCTGCACATGAGGCCGTTGACTATGGTCTGATCGATAAGGTTATGGAAAAGACGAGCGATAAATAATTATTTAGTAAAAGCCCACTGGTTCCGCCAGCGGGCTTTTATCTTTTAAGGGCAATCCAACAAAGTGCATCATCTGAGAACATTCCCTTATCATTCACAAATTGTTCATACTTTCACATGAAAAAGTCTACTATTCTTTTACAAAGTCGGCTAACTGATTTACCGCATTTTCTTCATCTGTACCATCTGCTATCAAGGTAATTTCTTCTCCATGACCTACTGCCAAACTCATAAGTCCCATGATGCTCTTGGCGTTCACCCGCTTCTTATCTTTTTCAATAAATATGTCTGCGGAAAAACGGTTAGCCCGTTGTACAAATTGTGCAGCAGGTCTTGCTTGTAACCCTGTTTCTAATTCAATGGTTATCGACTGTTCAATCACTAATCATTCTCCTCTCTCTATCGTTATTTCGATTATTTTTCAGAAAGCGCATACAATCCCTTTAAATAAAGAACGCTCTCCAGTTGAAAGCGTTCCTTAATTGTAAATCATTATAGCATGAAATATTTTAGATTACATTAGTTTTGATTACTTTCCTTCACTTCTCCAAGCCTTACTTTGTTCGCAAAATCGTCAATTTTTCGCAAACGATGGTTTATACCTGACTTACTTATCGGGGCTCCTGAGACCAATTCACCTAATTCTTTCAATGATACCTCTTGATGCTGCAAGCGTAAAGTGGCTATTTCCTGAAGTTTATCAGGGAGTGCATCTAAACCTACGGAGTTTTTAATAAACCTTATATTTTCTACTTGTCTAAACGCAGCCCCAATTGTTTTATTTAAGTTAGCTGTTTCACAGTTGACGAGGCGGTTTACTGAATTACGCATGTCCCGGACAATACGTACATCTTCAAATTTGAATAAAGCTTGATGTGCACCAATATTACTGATTAATTCAGTAATTTTCTCAGCTTCCTTTAAATAAGTAATAAAACCTTTTTTTCTCTCCAATGTCCTTGCATGTAGACCAAAGCTGTTCATAAGCTCACATAAAGCTTCATTATGAGATTCATCAGACGAGTAAATTTCTAAATGATAGGAAGAGGTTTCAGGGTTATTGACTGATCCACCAGCTAAAAAGGCCCCGCGTAAATAGGCACGTTTACCGCCCGTTGAATTTAAATACTTTTTCGGGATTTCTGGATTAGTAGATAGTGGGCCATTTAAGATTTCCAAATCCTTTAATACCTTTTCCGCATTATCCTTCATTCTGACGATATATATATTATTCTTCTTCAAACGCATTTTTTTGCGAACTAAAAGTTCCGCTGGGTATGGATACAGCTTCTTCAACAATGTATAAATACGCCTGGCGATGGCAGCATTCTCTGTTTGGATATCCAACAAGTAAGATTGATTTGATAACGAGAATGTCCCGTTCATACGGACGAGAGCCGCCAATTCTGATTCATTACTGCTCTCATCTGCTTCATCAACGTTCGTTAATTCTTTTTTTATCTCTGATGCAAACGACACAGATGTTCACCCCCTATTTAGAAAAACGTATAAAGCAGAGCAACGTCGTGGAACAAGGATTCAAGAATGTCCGGTTAAGTTCGGGGACAACGGATAGGATCGCACGTCCTGTTCCATAAGAAAATCTATAATAATGAATGAAGCAAACGAGCTAGTTTATTTGTATCATGACGGATCGCTGACTTACTTTTGTCAATGATGTCTTCCTCAATAATTTTCAACCCCATTGTTTTAATACGATCCATATCATAATGAACTGGCTCTGCATTTTCTTCGGCATACACTTTCCTAATATTTTGCCCGATCGGTTTATTATGAACAATAACTGAATGAATACAGCCTTCCCCTACATGGTCATGTAAAGCTTGCACATGATCAGCAGCCGTGTAACCTGACGTTTCCCCTGCTTGTGTCATTACATTGCATACATATGTTACTTTCGCATTTGTTTCCCTTAACGCTTGACTAATCTCAGGAATAATAATGTTTGGAAGTATGCTTGTGTACAAGCTTCCTGGTGCAATAACGATTAAATCGGCCGATGCTATTGCCTCCATGGCTTCTGGCAGAGGTTGGATAGGCAAAGGGCTGACATACACGCGTTTGATGCGTTTATTTACTTTAGGAATATTGGATTCGCCCGTCACCAAAGTCCCATCTTCCATTTCTGCATGAAGGTTCATAGAGTGGTTGGCAATCGGGTAGATGTTCCCTTTCACATTTAACACACGCGAAATTTCTTTAATACCGTGGTAAAAATCTCCCGTCATCGACGTCATGGCTGCTAACAACAGGTTTCCCATCGAATGGCCGGAAAGTCCATTCCCGTTTGCAAAACGATGTTGAAATAAATCAAGCAGCATGGGTTCTGCATCTGACAAGGCTGCAAGAACGTTTCTTATATCACCAGGTGCAGGAATAGAAAGCTCATCTCTTAATCTTCCTGAACTCCCCCCATCATCGGCTACGGTAACAATGGCTGATAAATCAATAGGGAAGTATTTAAGCCCTCGTAGTAAAACAGGCATTCCTGTTCCTCCCCAATGACTACAACCCTGGGCTGTTTAAGACGATCCATGGTTTACAAACCCTTTCTTTTGTCGATGTCTCGATGCGTAACATGGGTCACAAAGTCATTTGAAAAATAATTAGAGAGATCCTCAGCTAAAGCAACGGAGCGGTGTTGTCCGCCCGTGCACCCGATTGCTACGACGAGTTGGCTCTTTCCTTCTCGTTTGTACTGGGGAAGCATAAACTGCAGCAAGTCCTTGAGCTTTTCAAGAAATTTTTGGGTATCTGACCATTTGAACACGTACGAAGATACTTCTGTATTCAATCCTGTCAATGGGCGCATGTGTTCAACGTAATGAGGATTAGGTAAGAAGCGTACATCAAACATTAAGTCTGCATCAATCGGGACACCATACTTAAATCCGAATGAAACCATCTGTACGGAAAACACTTGATGCTTTTGAGCCTTATATCGATCAAGAATTCGTTCCCTTAGTTCCTTTGGTTTCAAGCTTGATGTATTAATAAGTGTTTGCGCACGACCCCTCAGTTCATCCAACATCTTCCGTTCCTGACGAATGCCTTCTAACGGGAGCCCATCTTGAGCTAATGGATGTGAGCGCCTCGTTTCCTTATAACGGGAAACGAGGGATTGGTCCTCTGCATCCAGGAAAAGTATGTGACTATCTAGCCACTCTTCTTTGCCCAAACGGTCTAATGCATCAAATAACGAATCAAAAAATTCGCGTCCTCTTAAGTCCATTACGAGAGCAACGTTTTTTATATTATTTGTTGAATCTTTCATTAAATCCAGAAATTTAGGTAAAAGCGCCGGCGGCAGATTATCTACACAAAAAAAGCCTAAATCTTCGAAGCTTTGTATAGCAACGGTTTTTCCTGCGCCAGACATTCCAGTAATGATAACAAGTTGAGTATTATTTTCTTTTTCTGCCATTTGCCTTCGCTCCTCACTACATAGGTCGAGACGGATCAAGGTCCTGATCTATCAGTTTAAAATCTGTCGTATAAACAAATGTTCCATACACTTGTTCTTTACTTGATAAAATATGTTTGAAAATATAACGATCCCCTTCTGCCATTGGCTTATCAAGCACATCTTCTACAGCTACCCATTCAAGCTGACCCTCTTCACTGACTTCTAAAAGCTCTCCTTGATAATCTGTAGTATGGAAGGTAAACATCATCCATTCTTGAACTGTTTTATCCTGTTCTTTCATGATAAAAGTGAATGATCCTTTCAGCTCGGGATCTTTAATTTGCAGCCCTGTTTCTTCTTTAAATTCACGTACGACGGAGTCTTTAATATTCTCTCCTGCTTCCATTTTACCACCAGGAACGACATACCACCCACGTCTTGGCTTCTTTAACATTAAAATCTGATTATCTATTCTTAATATACAATTAGCAACACGCTGCACGTCTTGTCACCTCATTTTTTCTCTAGAGGGCATTCTTTATCTATTATACAATGAATACGCATGTGGCTACAATGTTATGCTTCTCTGAAAGAGCCGTTCTGTTTGTGATTTCATGATCAAAAACACACAACAAAAAAAAAGGCACAGGTGATAAACACCTGTGCCTTAATAGAGATCTATCTATTAAAAGGGGGTCAATTAATCACTTATATTGTACCCCATCAATGTTTCATACGTGTTACAGGGGGGTTAAAATGGAGTTACTTTTTATTTAACTGCTTTTAACTCCTCTAACAAGTTCTCAATATAATGCTGAGCAGACTGGGCAGCGATACTACCATCGCCTGTAGCTGTAACGATTTGACGTAACTCTTTTTCGCGAATGTCTCCTGCTGCGAAAACACCTGGCACTTTTGTTTCCATTTTTTCATCTGTTTCGATATAACCTTGTTCATTGGTAACACCAAGGCTTACAAATGGTTTACTGAGCGGAATCATGCCGATATAAATAAAGGCGCCATCTGTCTCGAACTCATACTCTTCATCTGTTTTATTATTGTGCAGCGTTACACTGCCTACTTTTCCATCCTTGTCATTGATCGTTTTCACGACCGTATCCCAGATGAAATTGATTTTGTCATTGTCAAAAGCACGGTCTTGAAGAATCTTCTGGGCACGTAGTTCATCACGACGGTGAACGATCGTTACCTTGCTTGCGAAGCGTGTAAGGTAAACCCCTTCCTCGACGGCTGAATCTCCACCGCCTACAACGACAAGTTCTTTGTCGCGGAAAAACGCTCCGTCACAAACTGCACAGTAAGATACACCACGGCCGCCTAATTCTTTTTCACCATCTACACCAAGAGCCTTGTATTGAGCACCTGTCGTTATGATTAAGGACCGTGTTTTATATTGTTTATTACCGGCAATCACCGTTTTATATTCTTTTCCTTCAATTACTTCTTTAATATCACCATAAGCATACTCTGCTCCGAACTTTTTGGCATGATCAAACATCTTATTTGAAAGGTCAGGTCCAAGAATATGGTCAAAACCAGGGTAGTTTTCAACATCTTCCGTATTAGCCATCTGACCGCCAGGAATACCACGTTCAATCATCAAGGTATCAAGGTTCGCCCTTGAAGTATATACAGCTGCCGTCATTCCGGCCGGTCCGGCGCCTGCAATAATGACATCATAAATTCGTTCTTCCGTCATTGAATCATCAACTCCTTGTTTCACTCTAGCTTATCCTGTAAACATCATAGTAAATCTATTCAAAAGCGTCCATTAATGTGCTTAAGAGCGAATCCAAGGCCCGCCCTCTTCACTAAGCTTCGGGAACTGCTTACAGCCCTTTTCCCAAAGCTGCAGTGCACGGGAAGGATTGCCTGTGTGATACCACGAAATACTAAACCATTTATAGTAGTTTCTTCTACAAACTACTTGTTTATTCTTTAAGGCACGGAAACGCTCCATTGCTTCATTATAGTAACCAGCACGTGCTAATGTTTCAGCTATGGCTAACTTTTGTTGTTCATGCATTGGGAATACGTTCCTTAGTGGTTCAATCAACAATGCTGCTTGCTCATCCTGTTGATTAGCAAGATAAAAACAAGCTAGATTCACAAAACTGTGAATATTTTTCTCGTCTTTCTTTAACCAAGCTTTCTCCAATTCAATTGCTTCATCTTCTTCTCCGCTATAAAACAAAGCGTAGGCATACTTGTGTTTAGCAAGACTGAATTCGGGAAACAGTTCCATCATTTCCTGCAAAACAGGCAACGCTTGGTCCCATTCCTCATGTTCTAAATGATAAAAGGCTGTTTCTTGATAGATAATAAGTTCATCCTCATCATCGAACGCAAACTCATCTTCAACATCTTCCTCTTCTAAGGAGTTAAGCATCTCGAGAAGTTGTTCGGCAGCTTCTTCAAAGTCCCCATCATTGGTTCGTTCCAAATATTTTTCCGCATATTTTTTTGCATCATTCAATAAGCCAAGATGTGCATAATTGTTGGCCATTAGGTAATAACAATCTGCATATTGGTCTCCGAAATTAACAATCACTTCACTTAACAGCTGATTCGCAGCATGATAAGAGCCAACTTCAGTATAGACGACTGAGAGTTGGCAAGAGTATAGTGGTTCATCCGGACTCATCTCAATGGCTTTCCTCAACCACTTAACGGCAGCATTGAACCGCCGTTTTTTAAAGGCATGGATCCCATGAGAAAAGTAAAAGTTCCCTGTTGGTAAAAAAGGGATCACATTTGTCTTTTCATTCGTTGCAGTAGGATTCGGTGATGTCGTCATGACTGTCCCCCTATTTCCGTGTCCATCTCACTAATTATGCAGTATAACATAGAAAGGCTTGATGAAATAGAAGAATTTTGTATTTATTCGTAGATTCATGTAGGGATTTCTGAAGATTATTTGATTAGGGAAGAATCCTTTGGAGTTTGGTGAGAATCCCCTGAGGTTTGGGTAGAATGTTCAGCAGTTCCGGGAGAATCGTTGAATTTCGGGGTAGATTCCTATCAATTTTGGGTAGAATTACAAAGCAATTGGGCAGAATAAAGTTTTCCATCTGTTCAGGACAAGACATCCCTAACTACAAATTTAGTCAGGGATGTCCAGCCTGAATCTATGATTGATGCCGTTTTTCTAACACAGCTAAGACTTGATCCAAGCTTACTCCGCGATCCGTCAACAGCATCAACAAATGGAATAATAAGTCCGCTGACTCCATCGAAAGCTCTTCTGGATCATCGTTTTTTGCTGCTATGATTACCTCTCCTGCTTCTTCCCCAATCTTTTTGGCAATCCGGTCCACACCTTCCTGAAAAAGTTGTGATGTGTAGGAATTCTCAGGTAAAGTTGTCTTTCGCTCAGAGAGCACATTTCTTAATTGGTCCAGTATCGCATAAGGCTGCTGTTCAACACCTTTATCACCCTTGTCGAGTAACGATTCATTAAAGCAGCTATACTCGCCTTTATGACAAGCAGGTCCTGATGGAATCACTTGGACTAACAGGGCATCCTGATCACAGTCAAAATGAATGTTTACAACCTTTTGCGTATTTCCAGAGGTTTCTCCTTTGTGCCAAAGTTCATTTCGTGAGCGACTATAAAATACGGTTTCCCCTTTTTCTAACGTTAGGTTGATTGATTCCCGATTCATATAGGCAAGAGTCAAAACAGATTTCGAGCGCGCATCTTGAACAATGGCAGGCACTAATCCTTTTTCATCAAATTGAATGGCATCAAGATTCATCGTACAACGACTCCCTTCCCTGCTAAATATTCCTTCACATTGCGGATCGATGTTTCTTTATAATGAAAGATAGAAGCCGCTAATGCTGCATCTGCATCTACTTCTTCAAAAACTTCATAGAAATGTTCAGCTGCGCCAGCCCCGCCTGAAGCAATGACCGGTACCCCCACCACTTCCTGAATGGCCTTCAGGAGCGGTAAGTCAAATCCTGATTTCTCGCCATCTTTATTCATTGAAGTTAACAAAATTTCACCAGCGCCAAGCCGGACAGCTTCTTGAGCCCAGTCGGTTACCGTCCACTCTGTCGGTGTCCGCCCGCCATGCGTATACACACGCCACGTACCCACTGATTCGTCATAGCGTGCATCAATCGCAACAACGATACATTGGCTTCCAAAATAGTCTGCACCTTCTCGAATCACCTCAGGACGGTTAACAGCCGCAGAATTCAGAGAAACCTTATCTGCACCATTTCTTAACGTTTCCTTCATATCTTCAAGCGTGCGAATCCCACCGCCAACCGTAAAAGGAATGGCAAGCTCGGAAGCTACCTCCCGAACAACATCGATCATTGTTTTTTTACCTTCATGACTTGCAGAGATATCTAAAAACACAAGCTCATCTGCGCCCTGTTCATCATACACTTTCGCCAGTTCAACCGGGTCGCCGGCGTCACGGATATCAACAAACTGAATCCCTTTTACCACTCGGCCTTCCTTTACATCTAAACAGGGAATAATCCGCTTCGATAACATTAGCGTACCTCCTCCCTAAGTGCATCAGAAAGCTGGAATCGATCCGTGTACAACGCCTTTCCTACTATCGAACCGATGACGTTTTGCTCTTGGTATTTTTTTAGTTCACGCAAATCTTCGAGTCCCTGGATTCCTCCAGAAGCAATCACGTTGACAGACGTTTCTGAACCTAAACGGACGATTTCCTCCGTGTTTGGCCCCTGAAGCATTCCGTCTTTTGCAATATCGGTATAAACAAATGTTTCCGCACCAGCTTCGGCGAGTTCTTTTCCTAAATCAACAGCCGTCACTTCCGAGCGTTCAAGCCAGCCTTCTGTGGCTACATAGCCATCTCTTGCATCTAAGCCAATGACGATTTTTTCTTTGAATTTTTTCAAAAGCTGTTTCGTTAACGGAAGGTCACGGATCGCCAACGAACCGATAATCACCCGGTCCACACCACGGTCCAAATAATAAGTAACATCCTCTTCAGAGCGGATTCCACCACCAATTTGAACCTTACAATGAAGTTCACGTGCGACCTTTACTACATGTTCAACATTTTGCTTCGATCCTTCCTTTGCTCCATCTAAATCAACCATATGGATCCAGGAGGCTCCCGCTTCTGCAAACTTTTGGGCTACTTCAAAAGGGTTATCGCCATACACAGTTTGTTTATTAAAATCACCTTGTTCAAGACGAACACACTTCCCGTTACGCATATCAATGGCCGGATAAATTGTAAAACTCATTACACATGCTCCTCACTGTTGTACCATCCGTTTGCAAAAATTCTCTAATAACTGCATGCCGGCACGACCGCTTTTTTCTGGATGAAATTGGCTCGCCACAACATTGTTTTTCCCGACGATAGCCGGGACAGCCATATGATAATCGGCTGTTGCATACAGAAGCTGCTGCTCATTTGTATGAACAACATAGGAATGGACGAAATACACATACTCCTGTTCTACCTGGGACAAGAGAGGCTGATTCGGCTGTTGGATCTCCAGCTGATTCCACCCCATATGTGGAACTTTATAAAAGACACCTGCATCATTCTTTCCTGTGAATCTTTTGATTTTTCCAGGAAATAAACCGAGCCCCTTCGTTTCGCCGCCTTCTTCACTTTCCTCGAATAATAACTGCATCCCGAGGCAAATCCCGTATAAAGGTACACCTTCATCCACTTTCCGTTTAATGAAATCGATGAATTTATGTTCATGTAAAGCCTGCATGGCATCGGGAAAAGCGCCTACTCCTGGCAGAATATAGCCAGAGCAATCTTCAAGCTGGTTCGGTCGATTTCCTATTTTATAAGGGACATCAAGACGTTCAAGGGCTTTTGAGACACTAAATAAATTCCCCATCCCATAATCAATGACTCCAATCATTTACAAACTTCCTTTCGTACTCGGCACCCCTTTAATACGAGGATCAATTTGCGTTGCTTCATCTAGAGCCCTCGCCAATGCTTTAAACATCGCTTCAATAATGTGATGCGTATTGTGACCGTGGTGAAGAACGATATGTAAATTCATTCGGGCTTCAACGGCGAGTTTCCAAAAGAACTCATGTACATTCTCTGTATCAAACGTTCCTACACGATCTTTTGGCAAGTCAGCTTTCCATTCCAAATGTGGCCGGTCACTTAAATCAACAGCAACCGTAACAAGCGTTTCATCCATCGGAAGCGTCATGGATCCATAACGTTTAATACCACTTTTATCCCCCAGAGCCTGCCGCAAAGCTTGTCCAAGGCAGATGCCGATATCTTCCGTTAAGTGGTGATCATCTACCTCCACGTCCCCCTTACCTGTTACCGTTAAATCAAACAATCCATGCTTTGTAAAAAGCTCAAGCATATGGGATAGAAAAGGGACTTGCACCTCAAGATCTGCTTTTCCTTCTCCATCAATTAAAAATTCCAGATTAATATCCGTTTCACGGGTCGTTCGAGTAATCGAAGCTTTTCTATCCTTGGTCATTTCCATCGCTCCTTACGTGACTCTATGGCCCTTGCATGTGCTTCTAATCCTTCTAACCTGGAAAACTGAGCAATTTTGTCGGCATTCTTTTGTAAAGCTTGTTCACTGTAAGAAATAATGCTCGATTTTTTCACAAAATCATCAACGGTAAGCGGACTTGAAAAGCGTGCTGTCCCACTTGTCGGAAGTACATGATTCGGTCCCGCAAAATAATCGCCAACCGGCTCACTGCTATAAGGCCCTAGAAAAATCGCACCTGCATGGTTAACCTGTGCCATATCCTGAAAGGGGTTCTCTGTCACAATTTCTAAGTGTTCAGCAGCCATTTCGTTTATGGTATCAAGTGCTTCCGGCTTGGTGTCGCACACTATAATGGCTCCATATTCGTCAATACTGGCTTTGGCAATATTGTACCGAGGCAGTGAGCGAAGCTGTTCATATACAGCGGTCCGAACTCCTTCTGCTAATGACTCATCTGTAGTGACGAGAACACTGGATGACCTGGCATCGTGTTCGGCTTGTGACAGCAGATCTGCTGCTACCTCTTCAGCTTTTGCAGTATGATCCGCCAAAACAGCAATTTCACTTGGCCCGGCTATCATATCAATATCGACATCCCCGAACACTTCCCGTTTCGCTAAAGCAACATAAACATTCCCCGGCCCTGTTATTTTGTCAACGGGAGCAATCGTTTCAGTTCCGTAAGCTAAGGCGGCAATCGCTTGAGCTCCCCCTGCTTTATAGACATGATCCACCCCTAGAAGCTGAGCAGCTACAAGGACCCCGGCAGGAACCTTACCGTCCTTACCTGGAGGCGTGACGATGACAATCCGTTTGACTCCTGCGACTTGTGCTGGGATTACGTTCATAAAAACTGAGGAAGGATAAGCCGCTGTTCCACCCGGTACGTACACGCCCACAGCAGCAATTGGAGTCACTTTTTGCCCGAGAATTGTACCGTCTTCACTTGTTTCAAACCATGACGTTGTCCGCTGCTTTTCATGAAAACTTCGAATGTTCGCTGCAGCTTCTTCTAGAATCTCTACAAAGCCCCCATCAATAGACATGTAGGCTTCATCAAACTCATCTTGGGTGACACGCCAGTTTACAATATCCGCACCATCAAATTGTTCCGTGTAAGTTTTGACCGACTGATCGCCATTCTCCTTCACTTCTTGAATAATCCTTTGAACGGATCGTCTCTGTTCTTCTGTGCCCTGATCCACACTTCTTCTCAAAGAAGAGAGATCTGATCTCTTCATGATTTTCATGAACTTTCCACCTCCACAACACCACTTAACTTGCGAACCATTTCATCTATATCTTTACTTTTGACTCGATAACTAACTGGATTAACGATCAGCCTTGAGGTAATATCGGCTATTTTCTCGTATTCCATTAAGCCGTTTTCTCGCAATGTTCGTCCTGAAGAAACGATATCGACAATCCGATCAGCTAGTCCGATCAGCGGAGCTAGTTCGATGGAACCATTCAATGGAATAATCTCAATTTGTTCGCCTTGTTCTCTAAAATAATCAGAAGCGATTTTCGGATATTTAGTCGCAATTTTGGGTGCAATACGCCCAAGTGGTTTGTCGGGCAATCCTGCAACGGCTACATAGCAAGGGCTAATTTGCAGATCCAGCACCTCATATACATCACGGTCCTGCTCTAAGAGAACATCTTTCCCAGCAATACCGATGTCCGCTGCCCCATATTCCACATATGTTACCACATCCATTGGTTTTGCCATCATAATTTGAATATTTTGTTCTGGAAACTCTAAAATCAGCTTTCTTGACTCTTCAGCGTCTGCAGTTAAAAAGTAGCCCGCTCGCTTCATAAGTTCCGCGGCCTCTTCATATATCCGGCCCTTAGGCATTGCGATGGTTAAAGGCTTACTCATCAAGTCCGCCTCCTTTTACAGTTAAGTCAATACTGTCATTAAGTTGTTCCTTGAATTTGATTAAATCAGGGATTTGATCGACGTGTTGCAATAACACCAAGTGTCCTTCGCTACGTAATTCCGCTGCCCTTTTTATCCCTTCAGCATGTGTATCATCATCAACAATAACGCCCATTCGAACATCTTCCTCTTCTTGGACATCCAGTGCTTCAATTAAACGTTCTAAGTGAATAGCAAAGCCTGTGGCTGAAGCATTCAATTGGAAAGATGGCAGTAATGTATCATAACGACCTCCATTACAAAGCAAGGCACCTAAGTTTGGAGCATATCCCTCAAACAAAATTCCTGTATAGTAGTTCATATGACTAATTAGGTTAAGGTCTACATGAACATACTGGTCTACCCCATATTGGTTTAAAATTTTATAAAGCTGCTTTAATTCATTTACTGCCTGCATACAAGATTGATTTCTTGCCAACGCTTTACTCGCCGTGAAAACTTCCTCTCCACCGCGAAGCTGTAAAAGGGATAGCAATGCATTTTTCGTGTCACTTGGAAGCTGGCTCCTCTTCACATCTTCCCGGAAACCTACATAATTTTTCCTATATAGATGTTGTAATAATAGCTCTGTTGTTTCATCGTCATCACCAAGCAAATCATTGAAAAAGGCCTTCACAAACCCAATATGACCAATGGTAATCACAAAATCCTCCAAACCGGATTGTTTCAGTGATTCTACTAGAAGGGCAATCACCTCAGCATCTCCATAGGAAGAATGATCACCAATTAATTCTGTACCCACTTGTTCAAATTGGGCGGGCTTCCCCCCTTCCGTTTGCTGAGCACGAAAGACCGGTCCATCGTAGGCAAGTCTTATAGGGAACTCTGCATTCTTTAGCTGAGAGGCTGCAACCCTAGCAATCGGTGCGGTCATATCTGGACGCAGCACGAGCGTATGTCCCTGTTGATCTAATAATTTAAATAACTGCTGTTCTAACGTCGCACTCATTTTTCCAACCGTTTCATGGTATTCGAGCAACGGTGTATCCATCATCGAATAGCCATAGGAAAGAATGGCTGATGTTAATTTTTCTTTCGCTTTCGTTTTTTGGTTATAAAAAAAAGGAAGCGTGTCGCGCATTCCCAGTGGTTTTTCAAACATCAATCGTTTCGCCATTGGTGCTCCAACCTTTCATTTGAAAAATCCTTTAGTATGCTAATATGCTAACAAGAAAAAGTAAAACCGTCAATCGTCGTATCTCTATAATCTTCCCTTCTTACTATGGAAGAAACAGAATAAAAAAATGAGGTTTTATTACCAAAACACGAAGTCTCCTAAAATTTCCTTGATACCGTCCGCCAACCTGGGTGTCTGTCCCCCATTTCTTTTCCATCTCATACTCACTCTCAGAATAACGTTTAGATTAACACCAAAAAAGTCACTGTGGAAGATAGCACAGTGACTTTAAACATCCCTACTGGTCTGTAATAAAAATAGAAAAGCTACTAACGAATGAGGCACATCATCCCTAACCTTCCATTCAATTAAATAGCCTGGCATTTGATCAAAACGGTCTGCGGCTTCAATAGGAATGGCTCCCCGTTTCGCAACAGCCCACAGTCGTCCTTCTCCATCTGTTACCTCGAAGTGGCCGATATGTGAATCTCCCTCAGCCTTCCAATGATAGTAATCCTTTTCAATATAATAAAAGGTGCTTTTTCCTGTTTTCTTACTACGCTTCAAATCGGTATAAGCTACATAATTCCCATTAGAATGTTGAACATAGCCTCGCCAATATGTACCACCTTTTTTGTCAATCTTATAAGAGGTCTCACCATCTGCCCCGACCATTTGGTAAGTGGCTGGTGCCATCCATCCCCCTGCATAAAAGGAAGAAATCGTGCCAATAACCCGACTCCCGCGCAGCTTCTGTTGTCGAATTTCACTGTAAACTTCTCCATCCATGTCATATAACTTGGCATGAAAAATCGACGAAGCTCTATGACCGATATACATTCTCTTAGGAACTCTCTTAAAAGTTTCTACAGAGCAATCATGAACAAACTGTAATGATTGCTTCGCTTTGATGGAGTCCTTCCAGCCGCTTCTAACAAGAGCGATCCCAATCGCACCAAATAAGATTCCATAGAAAGCTCCAATGAGAAGACTTTCTTCCATGGTGTACAGAAATGTGATAGTAAAGGAGAGCATACCAGTAATGAACAGGCTTCCCATTAATAGCTGTCTCTTTGCGTCCTTGCGAATTAAACTTTGCACATCAGTCATGTCATATCCTCCCATAAAACACGAGTATAATTAGTAAAATTATACAATGAAAAAGACGATCCCTCAATAGGCAAAGGGATCGTCTTACTATATCATTATCCTATTTCTACTGGCTCGACAGCTTCGCTCAACAACTGATTTAATTCATCTTTATAGCCTTGCTTCTGTGGTGTCGTCCAGTCCAATTCGGCCGCCATAAAGTTAATGACTGAATCTTGATGCTTCCTAACCCAATCAATATCAAAGAACAAAGCACCGGTTCGGCGGACAAAGAAATCAACGGGTTTATATGCAAATTCATACTCCAATGCTACAACAAGCTGAGCGAAAACTACCGGATCAATTTGTGCTTTTTCCGCCGACTGTTTTTTGTTCTTATATACTTGGAAAACAATATCGACATTAGCTCCATATAAACCTACGAGCTTATTCGCTTGTTCAGCTGTCAGACCCATTGACCTTCCAACCTGAATACGTTCTTCTTTAAATTTCTTAAACCCTTTTGAACCGCTCACTTCGCCGCCTGATATCGGCATGTGGATCGTTTCTGAATCTGAGTAACGAATGCCATACTCCTCAGCTAACTGATCGCGAACCAAATTGACAGCGGATTGGGACATTTTACGGTATCCGGTAAGTTTTCCACCAGCCATTGAGATGAGCCCCGATTCGGAAGTGAAAATTTCATCTTTACGGGAAATTTCTGACGGATCTTTTCCTTCTTCATGAATGAGCGGCCTTACCCCTACCCAGCTAGATTCAACGTCAGCAGCCTTGACCTCAACAGAAGGAAACATTAAGTGAATCGCATCTAAAATATAATCACGATCAGCAATCGTCAGTTTTGGGTGGGAAATGTCACCATCATATTCCGTATCTGTTGTTCCGACATAGGTTTTTCCGTCTCTAGGGATCGCAAAAATCATACGGCCGTCTGGTGTATCAAAATAAACCGCCTGCTTCAGAGGAAACGTTTCTTGATCGAATACGAGGTGAGCCCCTTTGGTCAATTGAAGGGTTTTTCCTTTTTTAGATCCATCCATTTCGCGCAATTCATCAACCCAAGGGCCGCCGGCATTTACAACTTTTTTCGCCTGTACTTGGTAAGTCTCGCCGCTTATCGTATCTTCAACAATTGCGCCTTCTATCGTACCTTGCTCGTTATACAGAAAATCAATAACTTTTGCATAATTGGCAGAAACAGCTCCATAATCCACAGCCTTCTTCATTACCTCAAGGGTTAAACGGGCATCATCCGTTTTATATTCAACGTAAAAGCCTGCGCCTTTAAGGCCATCATGTTTCACTAAAGGTTCATGTTCAAGCGTCTCTTCAGGACTAAGCATGGTTCTTCGTTCACTTTTCTTCACACCTGCTAAGTAATCATATACCCTGAGACCTATATTTGTTGTGAACGGACCAAAGTTGCCACCTTCATGAAACGGCAGCATCATCCACTCAGGAGTTGTAACGTGGGGGCCATTCTCATAAACGATCTTGCGTTCTTTCCCGACCTCGGCTACCATCTTAACCTCAAATTGTTTTAAATAGCGAAGTCCGCCGTGCACCAGCTTTGTTGAGCGGCTTGAGGTTCCTGCTGCAAAATCCTGCATTTCTACGACCGCTGTTTTCATCCCGCGGCTTGCCGCATCTAAAGCGATGCCTGACCCAGTTATCCCGCCTCCGATCACGAGAATATCCCACTGTTCTTTATTAAGCTTTTCAAATTGTTCTTGTCGATGATAACTAGAAAATGGTTTCATATAATCTCTCCTTCAGCCATTTCGATTCTAATGAGGTCATCTGCTACGGGTATTCCCTGAAAACGGTAAAAATATGTGTATATGCTTGCTACAAGTGTATCGATTCACAAAAAAATAGACCACGAGCATCTCTATAACTGTATCGTTATAAAGTGTCGTGGTCTCTCCGTATCTCCGACCTCATCATATTAACTTATTTTTATTGTAACAGACTTTTGTGGAACGGTAAAGAATTAGTCTCTTATAACTTAAAAACGCGTGCAGCCTCTACTGCTTTTTGCCAGCCTTCATAAAGTTCAGCGCTTTTCTCTTCGTTCATTTGTGGATCAAAATCCTTCTCCACATACCATTGCTTAGAGATTTCTTTCTGATCTTTCCAGAAGTCTACGGCCAGACCAGCTAAATAGGCTGCTCCAAGTGCTGTCGTTTCATTTATTTTCGGGCGTTCGACAGGTACGTTCAGCAAATCACTTTGAAACTGCATTAGCAGGTCATTTTTGACTGCCCCGCCATCAACACGCAGTTTCTTCAATTCAATCCCGGAATCCTCTACCATTGCATCAACGACATCCTTCGCTTGATAAGCCAATGATTCAAGAGTAGCACGGACAAAGTGAGACTTTTTCGTTCCTCTAGTTAATCCGAACACGGCTCCGCGAGCTTCACTGTCCCAATACGGGGTGCCAAGCCCGACAAATGCTGGAACAACATACACGCCGTCAGTCGAATCCACCTCACCTGCAATGCTTTCACTTTGCTTAGAGGACTCTATCAAATTTAGACCGTCACGGAGCCATTGAATCGCGGATCCTGACACGAAAATACTTCCCTCAAGGGCGTATTCTACTTTATCGCCGACACCCCAGGCAAGCGTAGTCAGAAGCCCTTGATCAGAACGCACCGCTTCCTCAGCCGTATTCATCAGCATAAACCCGCCTGTACCATAAGTGTTTTTAGCCATCCCCTTTTCAAAACAAGCTTGTCCGAAGAGCGCAGCTTGTTGATCACCTGCAATCCCGGCAATTGGAATGCTGCTGCCGAAGAAATGATAATCGACTGTATGGGCATACACTTCTGAAGAAGGCTTCACTTCAGGAAGCATGCTCTTTGGGACACCTAAAATATCAAGCAGCTCCTCATCCCACTCCAGGTCATAAATATTGTACATAAGGGTTCTTGACGCATTAGAATAATCCGTCACATGCTCTTTCTTCCCCGATAGCTTATAGACGAGCCATGTATCAATAGTTCCGAACATTAGCTCACCATTGGCTGCTTTCTCCCGGGCACCATCCACATGGTCAAGAATCCATTTCACTTTTGTGCCGGAAAAATAAGGATCCAGCAGCAAACCTGTTTTATCACGGAACATATCATTTAAGCCTTGCTCACGAAGATCGTTGCAAATCTCCTGAGTCTGACGAGATTGCCAGACAAGAGCTCTATAAATCGGTTTTCCTGTATTACGATCCCAGACAACCGTCGTTTCCCGCTGATTCGTAATCCCTATCCCAGCGATTTGTTCGGCTTCCACATCTGCTTTGGTAAGCACATCCGCCATACAAGCTAACACAGACGTCCAAATTTCGTTGGCATCATGCTCAACCCAGCCTGGCTTAGGAAAGTATTGTTCAAACTCCTTTTGTGCTGTCTCGACAATTTCCCCGTCATGGTTAAATAACATCGCACGCGAACTCGTCGTTCCCTGGTCAATGGATAAAATATATTTTTCCACCCTGATCATCCTCCTCTAATCTAATTAAGCGGCTGCTGAGCTTTTCTAAGCTCAGTTCGTAATGAGGTTGATAAGCTAGCTATAAAGAGAATGGTAACAAGCCAAAATCATAGATTTGGACACGCTCCAAATATCGCCTGATAAAACACCCCTTCGTTTTTACTACTATCTTCCTCTTAGAATAATTATGTAATTCTAAAAAAACTAAAACTTCCAAAGCTCTGTACGAGAGGTAGTAACAGCTGAAGCGCCTGATTGGATCGCTTCATCTACTTCCTCCATAGTACGAATCAGCCCGCCTGCTATGACCGGAACACCTAATCGATCTTTAACTTCTTGTATCATTCCCGGTAATATTCCAGGCAAAACTTCTACATAATCTGGCTGTGCTTTTTTTATTATTTGGACGTTGTGTTCGATGGCTTGACTATCAATAAGGAATAAACGCTGCACTGTAATTAACTCATACTTTTTCGCACGTTGAATCACAGTGGACCTTGTCGAAATCACCCCATCCGGTTTAACTTCCCTGCCGAGAAACTCCATCCCATAATCATCTGCCTTTAATCCTTGGACTAAATCAACATGGATTAGAACCTTTTTGCCAGCCTTTTGGCCAGCATTTACTATTTTTTTCAGCAGTCCAAGACGAGTATCAAGTAAAATAATGTACTCCGATGTGGATTCAAGTAGAGATTCAAATTCTTTCATATGCTTAATAGCAGGCAAAATCCGTTGATTAATCGTCACAACGCTACACCTCGTCCTTAAAAAATTGATCACGCTTAGCACGCTCGTCCATTTCTTCTTTCGTGTAAATAAGTCTCATGGGGTTCCCGCCTACAAATGAACCAGCAGGCACATCTTGATGGACAAGAGTGCCTGCTGAAACAATCGCTCCGTCACCAATATGAACACCAGGAAGGATGGTGGTATTAGCACCAATCATCACCTCATCCCCAATTTTCACATCGCCTAAGCGATATTCTTTTATTAAATATTCATGCGCTAAAATCGTAGTATTGTAACCAATTACAGAATTCTGACCTACGGAAATTTTCTCAGGAAACATAATATCCAGCATGACCATGAGAGCAAATGCTGTTTCATCCCCAATTTTCATACGAAGGAACGTGCGGTATAACCAATTTTTCACTCGTAATAAAGGCATATACCTTGCGACCTGTATGATAATAAAGTTTTTAACCACTTTTAAGAACGGCACTGTCCTATATATGTGCCACAGGGAATTTCCTCCATTTACTCGGTAACGCTTTGTATTACGCATCCTTTATCCTCCCATAATGTCCAGTAAGTCCCTCATATTCGTCAACATATAATCAGGATTAAGCTCATCCAATACTGCCGAGCCTTTAACGGTCCAAGCTACACCAGCCGTCTTTGTCCCCGCATTTTTACCTGCTTCAATATCGTGCGTACTATCTCCCACCATTAATGCTTCAGAAGCTTGGGAATCTAGTGCCTCAAGAGCTTTAGCAATCGGCTCGGGATGCGGTTTTGCATTTGTTACATCATCGAGCGTTATAACCGTTTCAAACATTCCGTCTAGTCCTGCAAGTTCTAGCCCCATATTGACAGTTTGACGCATTTTCGTCGTCACTACACCTAAACGAAAACCTTGCTCTTTTAACGACTGAATCGTCTCAACCACTCCGTCATAGGCGGTAACATAATCATCATGGTTCGCAAGATTGTGGGAACGATATATCTCAATCAACTCCTCCACACGATCAGCATCAATCTGCCTCATACTATCTTTTAACGGTGGTCCGATAAAGTTGATAATCTCTTCCCGGTTGAAGGGACGCTTGCCATAATACTCAATCGTATGAGTGAACGAAGCGATAATCAACTCGTTCGTATCAATTAATGTTCCATCTAAATCAAAAAGTATCGTACGTATGCTCATTAGAAGTTTCCTTTCTCTCACGCTGTAACCTATTTAATACTAATCCAACAGAAGCCGTCAACACGATCGCTGTTAACAAACGAATCAAAAGCAGCGGCCAAACAGGTATCCCAAGCGGAATAAAGATCAACGTGTCCTCCACGACCGCATGACATGAAACTAGAAATAAAATAGCCAAATACATATCTTTTCTAGAAACGCCATCCTCTTCTACCGCTTGAATCATTAGACCCGCCCCATAAGCCAATCCGATCGTTAGGCCGGCAACAAGCGTCATAGAGGTGTTGCGTTCCATTCCAAGGAAGCGAGTCGCTGGTGCCACCCACTCCGAAAACCGATCGAGCCAGCCTCTTTCTCGTAAATATTGCATAAAGATCATCAATGGAATAACGATAAGTGCCAATTGAACAATTCCCATCATAGCTGTCTGAATACCATGTATAATAATCTCAGTCCAGCCCTCAGGTGTAGCCTGCTGCTCGGGAGCAAAACCGTAAACGGCTTGCTCCTGACCACCTTTCCAAAACGTGTTAATAAGAAAAGCAGATACAAAAGCTAGGCTGAGCCTTACTCCTGCAACAAACCACCAGCTTACACCCACCCTTTTCGCAACGGTCGACTCAATTAAGAGGTTGTGTGAAAAGGATAGCATAATCGCTAAAATTAACACTTCCTTCACGGTAAAATCAAACGAAATAATCGCAGCAATTCCCGCGTACAGGTTTAGAAAGTTTCCAAGGACGAGTGGGACAGCCGCTTCACCGGAGAGTCCTAACCAGCCCATCAACGGCTCTAGTTTTCCGATTACCCATGGAAGAATGGGCGTGAACTGAAGGATCGTTACGATGAGGGTGACGGGAAATATCACTTTCCCTAATGTCCACGTAAGCTGTAAGCCTTTTTTTAGTCCACGCTCTAGGATGCCTATCATACTCCACCCTCCCCTATTTTACTTTTTTACCGTTGTAATATTTATTCGCTAACCCTTTTTTGCGTCGGTAAATCATAAGTGCAGTCGCTCCTACCACAAGTACAACTGAGATCAATTGGGCTGTACGAATTTCACCAAACAAATACAGGCTGTCTGTACGCATTCCTTCAATAAAGAAGCGTCCCACAGAATACCAAATCACATAGCTCAGAAATACTTCCCCACGACGCGGGTTAAATTTATGTCTTAAGATCAATAAGAATATGAAACCGGCAATATTCCACAGTGATTCATATAAGAAGGTTGGATGATAGACCGTTCCGCCAATACACATTTGCTGATTAATAAAATCGGGTAAGTATTGCATATAGTTGTTATAAAAACTCTCAGAAACTGGGCCACCATGTGCTTCCTGGTTCATAAAGTTACCCCAGCGGCCAATGGCTTGACCTAAAATAATGCTGGGTGCAGCAATATCGGTCATCATCCAAAATGATATGCCTTTTAGTTTTGTATAAATATAAGCCGTTAAAACAGACCCAATTAATGCACCATGAATGGCAATACCGCCTTCCCAAATAGCAAAAACGTCCCACCACGGGCCACCAACGTAGCGATCCCATTCAAACAGTACATAGTAAATACGCGCGCATACAATCGCAACAGGAATCGCATAAACAACGATATCTACCATGTAATCCTTTTTCAAGCCAATTCGCTCAGACTCTTTTGTTGCCAGCCATAGTCCAAGAAACGCTCCAGTTGCTATAATCACACCGTACCAATAAATGGATAATGGTCCTAGTTGTAATAATACACGGTCTAGTGCTTCAGGTGTACAAGCCACAAGGTCTTCCTCCCTTACTCTTCATTCGTTTGATCTTCATCAATGACTTTAGTTAAGCGTTCAGAAAATTCCTCTGCAGCGTTAACGCCCATACGCTTCAATCTGAAATTCATTGCTGCCACCTCAATAATGACGGCTAAGTTACGGCCAGGACGTACAGGGATCGTTGCTTTAGGAATCTCAACATCCATGACTTTCATGGTCTCTTCTTCAAGTCCCAGTCGATCATACTGCTTGTTTTTATCCCAAATCTCAAGGTTAATCACAAGGGTGATCCGTTTAAAGTTCCGCACAGCCCCTGCCCCGAATAATGTCATCACATTAATGATTCCAAGTCCGCGGATCTCAAGTAAGTGTTCGATGAGCGGAGGGCTATTCCCAATTAACGTATCATAATCTTCCTGCCTGATCTCAACACTATCATCAGCTACTAACCGATGTCCGCGTTTTACAAGTTCTAAGGCTGTCTCACTTTTACCGACACCACTTTGCCCTGTAATTAATACTCCAATCCCATAAATATCTACAAGCACTCCGTGGATGGCAGTAAACGGGGCAAATTTCGTTTCTAGAAAATTAGTCAAGCGGCTGATAACCCTTGTCGTTTTATGTGGGGATCTCATTAATGGAACAGCGGCTTCTTTTGCTGCCACATGAAGCTCCTTGGGAATATCCATCCCTCTCGTTATCACGATTCCAGGTGTTATATCTGTACATAAACGCTCAGCACGATCCATACGCTGCTCATGTGTAAGTTCATTAAAATACGATAGCTCTGTCTTTCCTAATAATTGCAGGCGATCCTTCGGGTAAAATTTAAAGTACCCCGTCATTTCTACACCAGGGCGGGATATATCACTCATATGTATTTCTCGGTGAATGCCATCTTCCCCAGCAACTAGCTCAATGTTAAACTGCTCAAGCAGTTGTTCTGTTCTCACTTTGCTCATGGACTTGCCTCCTCAAGAAAAAATCGTATAATCACTTTCCCTATTGTAGCACGTTTTAAAAAACGAGGATAAAAAAGAATTCGGTCCGCTGTCAGGAAAGCGAACCGAATCCATTATGGATCATCATTCTTTAATAAAGCTGTTCAGCACTAGATTAATCAGTGAAATGACAATGGCAGCAACAATCGTCATCCCGAAGCTGGTGATCTCAAATGTGCTTCCTAGAAAGGCATCTGTCATTGCTAATGTGATCGCGTTAACGATAAATAGAAACAAACCAAGTGTTACTACTGTGATCGGCAGAGTTAGGACCACTAGTATCGGACGGACAATCGCATTCAATATTGACAAAATAAGGGCAGCAAGTAAAGCACCGCCAAACCCGTCAATCGACACTGAAGTAAATAACGCTCCTACTACAACGATTGCCACCGCATTCACCAGAATGTGTAATAGCCAGTTTTTCAATCTCTATCCCTCAATTCCAGCAGCATTTACAAGCGAGGATTTCTAATCGTGACAGAACCCGTTTTTGTTTCTGCTTCTAAATGATACGCAGGTTCATACTCCTCGTGTGCCTCAAATTGCAGCTCCTTACTCATGACTTCTTTTTTGTTATTCAGAATTTTATAGTTATCAAGTTCACAATTCAGGCTTCCAACTGAAGACTTAAGCCTTCCATCTATCCTTTTATGAGGCGGCAGTGTAACAGCAATATTGCCCTTAACCGTTTTGAAAAAGCCTGTATGAGCATGGCTGCCACTATTAACGACGCTAATAGCTCCTGAAATAGTGGACGCTTCATTTTTACCAAATTGACCATTTAATGTCATGCTTCCATTAACGGTTTCCGTTTCACACGTTTCAAACTTACTATCGCTTACTGTGATCGAACCATTCCCCGTTGAAAGTTTACTGACTTCCCCTTGAGCCCCTTTCAGCTGAATAGAGCCGTTAGCTGTTTTAAGGTGGAAATGTTCAGCATCAATCGTAGTGGAAGTAATCGAACCATTCGATAACTTCACCTTAATAAATTCGTAATTCTTCTGCGGCAAATAAAGCTTTACAAAGGCTTTTACTTTTTTGGATGGACTGGCAATTCGAAGCAAATTATTGTTCGCCTCAAATTGATGATCGGCAAGAAACTTTTCTTTAGCCTCTCCCACCTCTTCGACCTGGTAGACCTTAACTTTATACTCCGCGCGAACATGTGTCTCTTGCCATGGTTCAATTTCCAATGATCCGTTCGCAATGGAGGCATCGATGTCATGAAAATCAGCTTCTGTTTCAAAGTGGTGATGAAATTCAGCGGATTCCCCGAAAGATAAATCAAAGTCGACATTTTTAATTTTATCAACGGCCTCTCCAACAAAATCTTTTAACCCGTATTTCTTTTTACTCGAATTGGTTGATTTGTTCTTATTCGTCTTCTTTTCCTCCACAGCATTAAGAAGTTTGGCCCCTTCTTCCGCGGTAATCGTTCCTTTTTCAATCATTGTCAATATTCTCATACGTTCTTCATTCATTGGACACTCGCTCCTTTTTAATAAGCATTCCCTATTTAGGGTGTAGAAAAACTAAAAAAAGCACCTTGAAGACAATGCTGTTTGTCTAAGGTGCCTAAGCTTTTAAGAAAACGTCCACTTATAAAAGCGTTCCATTTTCAAACGCTCCGTTTGCTCGTGTTTCTTATCATGAATTTCTATTAAGCTCATCATGCCATCTGCTTGTGATAAATGTGCTGAAATGGCTGCTAATTTCTGTTCCCAGTATGGTGCGATATCAAAAATAATATCAGGTTTTCCAAGATCATCTTCGTGCTGGTTGGAAATGGCGTGCATCCATATTTCCGGACGCGATTCCCTATCGATTTTTTCAACAGCGGCTACAACCGCGGCCCCTAACGCATCGTGGTCTGGATGGACCGCATAACCGGGATAATGTGTGATGACTAAGCTTGCCTGCAACGCCTCTATCTTTTGCTGCAAGTAGTCAGCCACCTCTTCCCTCGGTTCAAACTCTAAGGTTTTATCACGATACCCTAGCAACTCAACGTCTATATCGAGTTGTTTAGCCGCTTCGGTTAATTCTTTTTTGCGAAAAGATGACAGTGTCTCACGATTAGCAAAAACGGGGTTGCCCATATTTCTGCCCATTTCACCAAGCGTTCCACATAAATAAGTCACTGGAATGCCTTCTGCTCGAAATTTAGAAATCGTACCAGAGGCACCGAATGATTCATCGTCCGGGTGCGGAAAGATAACAACGACGTGCTGCTTACTCATGTAGCTCCGCCTCATGAGAAAAAGGAGATTTGCTAATTTCCAGGGCAACCATTAAGCGGCCTTCCCGATCATGACCGGCTAGCAGCAGGCGTCCCAGGTCATCAATTTCATAGTCCGTAACACCTTCTGCGTAAACCCAGCCCAGCTCAAGCTTCAATCCTACCCGGTAAGAACCGCCTGTGCTTACAATTTTGCCATGCTGATAAGTAACCTGAGCATTACGAATAAAAGCACCTACATTGTATGCTTTCTCATCAAAATGGCTGGCATAGGCGCCATTTGTTGTTTCTAAATGTACATAAACAGCTTGGTTCGCAAGCTGATTGATTTTTTCTTGAACAACTGACTGTTCGATCACTTTCATTCCGAATTCCTCCCGTTAAAACATCTCTTGTTTAACGATACTTAATATCGATCGAACCGTCAAAGCATCTACTTACTTTAAAACTTTTTCTTTTGACTTCAACTTGTCTTCCATTCGTTTCCTATCCCTCTGCAGCACTGGTTTCAAATATTTCCCAGTATAAGATTCGGGTTCCTCTGCTACTTTTTCGGGGGTCCCTGTTGCAATAATTTTCCCGCCCCTTCACCACCCTCTGGACCAAGATCAATAATATGATCTGCTTCTTTAATCACATCAAGGTTGTGTTCGATGATTAATACAGAATCACCATTCTCTACTAAACGCTGCAATACGTCTAATAACCTTGAGATATCATCGACATGTAAGCCAGTCGTCGGTTCATCCAGTATATAAAAGGATTTACCGTTAGAACGACGGTGAAGTTCACTAGCCAGCTTCACCCGCTGGGCCTCCCCACCTGACAATGTCGTCGCAGGCTGGCCGAGTTTAATGTATTCAAGTCCAACATCGGCAACAGTTTGCAGCTTCCGGTTAATCTTCGGGATATTAGCAAAAAAGTCGAGTGCCTCTTCAATGGTCATTCCAAGGACATCGGCAATACTCTTCCCTTTATACTTTACTTCTAATGTTTCACGATTATAGCGCTTCCCATCACACACTTCGCATGGAACGTATACGTCAGGCAGGAAGTGCATTTCAATTTTAATAATCCCATCCCCACGGCATGCTTCACAACGGCCGCCTTTCACATTAAAACTGAAACGACCTTTTTTATAACCGCGAATTTTCGCCTCATTTGTCTGTGCAAAAACATCACGAATATCATCAAAAACTCCTGTATAAGTAGCAGGGTTTGAACGTGGAGTCCGCCCAATCGGTGACTGATCAATATCAATTACCTTATCAAGCATCTCGATGCCTTGAATCTCCTTATGCTTTCCTGGCTTTTGTTTACCATTATGCAGTTTCATAGAAAGCGACTTGTACAGAATTTCATTAATTAACGTACTTTTCCCCGATCCGGACACACCAGTCACGGCTGTAAATAAGCCTAGAGGAATTTTCGCGTTCACTTTTTTCAGATTGTTCTCTTCAGCTTGTTTTATCTTAAGATAGCGGCCATCCGGCTTACGACGCTTAGCAGGTAACGGAATGAATTTTTCCCCAGACAAATATTGGCCCGTTAATGATTTCTTAGATCGCATCACTTGTTTCGGTGTTCCCTGTGTAACAATTTCACCGCCATGGGCACCTGCTCCTGGTCCGATATCGATTAAATAATCAGCCGCCAGCATCGTATCCTCATCATGTTCTACCACAATCAAGGTATTGTCTAAATCTCTCATACGCTTAAGTGTCTTTATCAAGCGGTCGTTATCACGCTGATGCAAGCCGATCGACGGTTCATCAAGCACATACAACACCCCTGTTAAGGCAGAACCAATTTGAGTGGCCAGGCGAATTCGCTGAGCTTCCCCGCCGGACAATGTTCCAGCAGATCTAGATAATGTTAAATAATCGAGTCCAACGTTTGCGAGAAAACTTAACCGCTCACAAATTTCTTTTAAGATCATTCTGGCAATCGTTTCTTCCTTCTCAGTCAGTTCTAACGATTCAAAGAACTGCCTCGCTTCTGTCACAGAAAAGTCAGTAGTCCGGCCAATATGTTCCCCGTTAATTAACACAGCTAAAGCTTCTTGATTCAGGCGGTTTCCCTCACACTTCGGGCATGACTTTTGAGCCATGTATTTTTCCATTTGTTCGCGGATAAAATCGGAGCTCGTCTCACGGTACCTCCTAGAAATATTCGGGATAACTCCTTCGAAGAAAATCTCATTTTCTCTGACTTTACCGAAGTCGTTCTCATAACGGAAAAAGACTTTTTCGTTGCCACTGCCATATAAAACCCGCTCCATCTGTTCTTTCGATAAGTCTTTCACAGGTTTGTTTAAGTCTATGTGATAATGATCCGCAACACTTTGAAGCAGCTGTGGATAATATTGTGAACTTGTCGGCTCCCAGGCAGCAATAGCATGTTGTTTTAACGATTTATTCCAATCTGGAATCACTAAATCCATGTCAACTTCCAGCTGTGTTCCAAGACCGTCACAACGATTACACGCCCCGAAAGGACTGTTAAAGGAAAACATACGCGGCTCAAGTTCGCTAATCGAAAACCCGCATATTGGACAAGCGTGATGCTCACTGAAGCTGATTTCTTCTCCATCGATCACATCAACAATGACATTCCCTGCTCCCAAGTTAAGCGCGGTTTCAAGAGAGTCAGATAAACGCCCCTCAACACCCTGCTTCACAACGATTCGGTCAACAACCACTTCAATTGAATGCTTTTTATTTTTCTCGAGCTTAAACTCCTCGGAAATTTCACGCATTTCCCCGTCCACTCTTAGACGGACGTACCCCTCTTTTTGCAGTTGTTCAAAGACTTTGACATGCTCACCTTTTCGTCCTGACACGACAGGTGATAGAATTTGAAGTTTCGTTCGTTCCGGATACTCCATGATCTGATCAACCATTTGCTGCACTGTTTGCGAGTCGATTTCAATGCCGTGATTTGGGCAAGTCGGTCGTCCGATTCTCGCAAAAAGCAGGCGTAAGTAATCAAAGATTTCTGTGACCGTTCCCACTGTTGAACGCGGGTTACGACTTGTCGTTTTTTGGTCAATCGAAATAGCTGGGGACAAGCCTTCGATTGAATCTACGTCAGGCTTATCCATCTGCCCTAGAAACTGACGGGCATACGCACTTAGTGACTCTACATAGCGACGTTGCCCCTCAGCGTAAATCGTATCAAAGGCGAGGGATGATTTCCCTGAACCAGAAAGTCCTGTCATAACCACAAGTTTATTTTTGGGGATGTCGATGTCAATATTTTTTAAATTATGTGCTCTTGCTCCTTTAATACTGATATTTTTACTGGCCATAAGCCAATCATCCTTCCGCTTTTAATTCCAAAACAATGTCGCGAAGCTCGGCTGCTCTTTCGAAGTCGAGATCCTTAGCTGCCTGTTTCATTTCTGTTTCTAAATTATCAACCAATTCGCCGCGTTCTTTTTTCGACATTTCTGAAGGTTTTTTCTCTGTTCCATATGTCGTACTATCTTCTGCAACCTTCGTTACTTGAATGACATCGCGAATTTGTTTATTGATTGTTTTTGGCGTAATGCCATGTTTCTCATTATAAGCAATTTGCTTTTCGCGGCGGCGATAGGTCTCATCGATGGCATATTGCATCGATTTCGTTGTCTTATCTGCGTACATAATAACAATTCCATTTTGGTTACGTGCAGCTCGTCCAATTGTCTGGATAAGTGAACGATCGGAACGTAAGAAACCTTCTTTATCGGCATCTAATATGGTGACCAATGAAACCTCAGGAATATCCAGACCTTCCCTTAAAAGGTTGATTCCCACAAGAACGTCATATTTACCGAGCCTTAGGTCTCTAATAATTTCAATCCGCTCAAATGTTTTAATTTCCGAATGCAGGTAGGCTACTTTTATTCCTAAATCCTTCAGATAGTCAGAAAGATCCTCGGACATCCTTTTCGTTAGCGTAGTAACAAGCACCCGTTCGTTCCGTTCACTGCGCTTGTTAATCTCACCAACTAAATCATCTATTTGACCATGAATCGGACGGATCTCGATTTCAGGGTCAAGTAGTCCAGTCGGACGAATGATTTGCTCGGTCAATTTCTCAGTATGGTCTAGTTCATAATTTCCTGGAGTGGCAGAAACATATGTGATGAGATTGATATGCTTTTCAAATTCCCCAAAAGTCAGTGGACGGTTGTCGAGAGCAGAAGGGAGTCGGAATCCATGATCGACAAGTACCTGCTTACGCGCCCTGTCCCCATTGTACATGCCGCGAATTTGCGGAAGCATCACATGCGACTCGTCCGCCATAATGAGAAAGTCATCAGGGAAATAATCGAGTAAGGTGTAAGGCATCGCACCCTCTTCTCGAAAGGTTAGATGACGTGAATAGTTTTCAATGCCGGAACAGAAGCCCATTTCATTCATCATTTCTAAATCGTAATTCGTCCTTTGCTCTAAGCGCTGTGCTTCCAGCAACTTATTCTGATCCTTAAGTTCTTTCACTCTTGCGTGCATTTCTTTCTCTATATTTTCAATCGCCTTTTTTAACTTTTGTTCCCTCGTTACGAAGTGTGATGCCGGGAAAATCGCTACATGCTCTCGTTCTCCAACAATTTCTCCTGTAAGAACATCAATCTCACGAATCCGATCAATTTCATCACCAAAAAACTCAACACGTATCGCATGCTCTTCTTTTGACGCCGGAATGATCTCCACCGAGTCCCCGCGGACGCGAAAGGTTCCGCGTTGAAAGTCGATGTCGTTTCTCGCATATTGGATATCTACGAGGAGTCTAAGCAATTCATCACGATCACGTTCCATACCTTGACGGATAGATAGCACTTGACTGCTGTATTCTTCCGGAGAACCTAACCCATAAATACAAGAAACACTTGCAACAACGATGACATCGTTCCGCTCAAATAAGGAGGTTGTTGCCGAGTGACGCAGTTTATCAATTTCATCGTTAATATTGGAGTCTTTTTCAATAAACGTATCCGTTTGCGGCACATAAGCTTCCGGCTGATAGTAATCATAGAAACTAACAAAGTACTCGACTGCATTGTTTGGGAAAAATTCCTTAAACTCACTATATAATTGACCTGCCAATGTTTTATTGTGGGCAATAATCAATGTGGGTTTGTTCACTTGTTCAATAACATTGGACATGGTAAATGTTTTCCCTGTCCCTGTTGCGCCAAGTAGAGTCTGGTGCTTCTCGCCGCGCTCTATTCCTTCGACCAGTTCCTTTATCGCTCTAGGCTGGTCCCCTTGTGGCTTATAATCAGATACTAATTCAAATTGATTCTCCGTTTCCATTAGGACAACCTCCGTTCAATACACTATTCAACCATAGTTTACCACAATAGTTTACCATTCTAACATAAAACGAACAAACATTCGGTTTTTATTTTGTGAAACGACTGGAGTGGCGGCTTGATACGTTACTAGGAATATTATTTGCACGAAACCTCGCATAATTGGACATAAAAAAATGATTAATTGCACCGCTTGTGAGCATAATTGCGTATTTAGATTTTTATTGCACATTTACGCAGAACGATCAAAAAATCTCACTACATAAAGATGTAGTGAGATTTTTCGATTCTTTTACTGATAGGATTGATCATACTGATTGACTTCAAACAGGTCAATTAATTCGATATCCTCATGCTTATCCTTAAACCAACGTAATGAGAAGTCGTTCTTGAATAAAACAAGCGGAAGTCCTTCTCGATCAACAGCAAGCATATTGCGTTCATCAAACATCGATTCATCCACTTGTTCTTCAGGAATCCAGCGAGGAATCCTTTCCCCCATCGATGTTAGCTCGACTTCAACGTTGTACTCGTTCTTCATACGATACTCGAACACTTCATATTGAAGCTCTCCGACGGCACCAATAATATAGTCTTCAAAGCGATACCGCTTGAACAACTGGATCGCACCTTCTTGAACAAGCTGCTCCAATCCCTTTTTAAACTGCTTCGATTTCATCACGTTTTTGGCCGTTACTTTTTTGAAAAGTTCTGGAGGGAATTGCGGTAGCTCATCATATTCGAAGTTCTGTTTGCCTGTCACTATTGTATCACCAATGCGATAGATATTTGGATCATAAATTCCGATAATGTCCCCTGCATATCCCTCTTCCACCGTCCCTCTTGAAGAGGCAACAAACTGCTGAGACTGAGCGAGCTTGAACGTTTTCCCTGTTCTGGACAGCGTCACATTCATTCCACGTTCGAACTTTCCTGAACAGATTCGTACAAAGGCAATTCTGTCGCGATGCTGTGGATTCATATTGGCTTGTATTTTGAAAATAAAACCCGAAAATTCTTCCTGGTCAGGTGAGACAATGCCTTCCGTAGAACGGCGCGGAGCCGGTTCAGGTGCAAAGTCAATAAACGTATTGAAAAAGGTTTCCACACCAAATGGCGCAAGCGCACTGCCGAAGAAGACAGGTGTTTGATCCCCTTTCATCACTTTCTCCAAGTCAAAACCATCTCCCGCCTCATCTACCAGCAACATTTCACCTTCTGCTTCTTGATAAGTTGCATCTTCAGTTAATTCTTTATGGTTCTCAAGCTCATCATAAGGAATATACATTTCTTCTTCGTTTCCAGTGTACTGGACAAACTGCTCATTGTGACGATCAAACACACCTAAGAAACGTTTTCCCATCCCTGCTGGCCATGTCATCGGATACGTCTCAATGTTTAATGTCGATTCGATTTCCTCCATTAATTCAAGAGGTTCGCGTCCTTCGCGGTCCATTTTATTGATAAAAGTAAAAATCGGAATACCGCGCATTTTACATACTTTAAACAGTTTCAGCGTTTGCGCCTCGATCCCTTTCGTTGCGTCAATGACCATGACAACACTGTCAACAGCTGTTAACGTTCTGTACGTATCTTCACTAAAATCTTCGTGACCCGGTGTATCTAAAATATTTACTTGGTAATCCTTATAAGGAAAATTCATTACACTTGAGGTAACAGAAATTCCACGCTGTTTCTCAATTTCCATCCAGTCAGAGGTCGCAAATTTACCTGATTTCTTCCCTTTAACTGTTCCCGCTGAGCGAATTAAATTTCCAAATAACAGCATTTTTTCTGTTATCGTTGTTTTCCCTGCATCCGGGTGGGAAATAATTGCAAACGTGCGACGTTTTTTCATCTCATCTCGTATCGTCATCGTGATATCCTCCAAATCGTAATCTCTTTAATTCAAATAGGCTATAGGCAGGATATACGTATCACATTGGCCTCTTCACTCCATACAAAAGCCGCTCACCCGAGCAAGCGACCTCCTCAATTTATATTTCTCCATACCTTGAAAGGTAGCACACCCCACCAGTAAAATCAATCCTGGGATTTCCTTCCACCTCAGGTCATCCAAATTTTGGATGACCTGAGGTGGAAGGAAAAGGGAAGGGAAGCTTTTAGGGAGAAATGTTCCCCCTTCTCCTGTTATAATATAAAAAAAGACAGTTAGGATGCCAGCTATGCAGTCATACCTTTTACAACCTAATGATATAAAGAAAATAACCGGCGAAACGTTTTACGAACGTGGGAAAAAATACTACAACCAAGGGAAAGTGTACGGACTTTCCCACAATAGCGCCATTAGATCCTGGCGCGCCGTAGTAACGGGTACTCATGACTATGAGGTACGCGTTTTCTTTTTTGAAGATGATGATTTAGAAGCAAGATGTGAATGCCCTGCCTATGATACTTATTATAGTTGTAAGCACATTGCAGCCGTTCTCTTTGCTATTCGCGAGCAAGCCATTTTGCAATCATCCCCGAATAACCAGAAGGTGCAAACACAAGAACAATTGGCACCAATGAAGAATGATCGCGTCTTTGCCAAGAGACTTTCCGAGGCGTTCCGAGACCGTCAGGAAAATAAATACACTCGCGCAGCTAAACGCCCTTTACACATCCAATATTTCTTGCATATTCAATCATTATTAGGCAGCAAGAGTCTTGGTATTGAACTGAAGCTTGGAGAAAATTATGCTTACGTGATCAAAGATATTCGCGAACTCCTCCAGCATGTTCAACAAGAACAACCATATAAGCTCTCAAAAAAATTCAGCTATGATCCAGCGGAACATTATTTAACAGAGCAAGATGAGCAAGTCTTTCAGATGCTATCACGCGCCTACGAACAAGAACTTTTTTACGAGCGTCACTGGAATGCCGGAGAACAGAAGATATTAACACTTCCTCCTTCTTTCGCACCTGATTTCCTTCAGCTTCTTGCAAATCAGCATTGTGAGGTTATTGAACGAGGAGAAAACGTAGGAGCTTTACACGTGAACGAGGAGTTCCCTGAACTATCCTTTTATATTTCTGAAGAACGCGGAAGTTATCATATGCATATGAATCAGTTAAAATCCTATGAATACTTGAAAGATTATCATCTTCTTTATAAGGATGCCGGATTTTATTTGCTCGATCAAAAAAAAGAAGAGACCGTTCGCACATTACATTCGCTGCTCCCCTATAATTCGAACGGCAACCATACCGTAGGACAAATGGACATGGAAGGAATCGTTTCTTACGTTCTCCCGGAACTCGAAACCATTGCTGATGTGCAGCTAAACCAAACAGCACAAGAAAGAATTATTCAAGAAGAGCTGAAGCCTCAAGCCTATCTCGACTTTACTAATTGGTCATTGACGATTGACGTACAGTTTCATTATGGGGAGCATACGATTCTCCCTTTCACTAAATCCGAGGCCTCAGACCAGGTGATCATTCAACGTGATAGCGAAACAGAACAAGCGATTATTCAAATCATTGAACAGGCCGAATTTAAATTTGACGGTGAAACGGTTTATATTGAGGAGGATGAGGTCCTTGAAGAGTTTATCAGCGAGTACTTGCCAAAATTGCGTGAGCTGGCTGAAGTGTACACCTCTTCACCTGTCCGCTCACTACTTGACAATCAACATCGGGAACTCGTCCCTTCCGTTGAAATTGAAAGTGACGGAAGTTGGCTGGATGTAAGCTTTGGTATTGATGGCATATCAAATGATGATGTGACAGCTGCTCTAAAAGCTGCCATTGAACGAAAGAAATACTATCGTTTATCTGACGGTGCTTTACTCTCGCTCACCTCAGATTCCTTTGAACGATTTCAGAGGCTTGCGGATGAACTTGATTTAAGTGTATCAGATATCGATGATCATTCCTTACAAGTAGCTAAAGCACGCAGCTTACAGGTAGATGAAGCCCTTCGTTTGGAAGCGAAAGAGCGAGATGAACGATTTAATCAGCTCGTTCAGCGTCTGAAGTCGCCGGAATCACTGATGATTGACCCACCTGAACGTCTAGAAGCCGACCTCCGTTTTTATCAACTGACAGGCTTTCGTTGGTTAAAGACGCTCGCAACTTACGGGTTAGGTGGTGTCTTAGCCGATGACATGGGGCTTGGAAAAACAGTCCAAAGCATTGCCTTTCTTCTTTATGAAAAAGAACAGCAGCTTATGGAAAATCCAGCCCTGATTATTACACCGGCATCACTTGTTTACAATTGGAAAAAAGAGTTCGAGAAATTTTCCCCGACTCTGACGGTTCAAGTCATCACTGGGGATCCTGTGACTCGAAGGGAACAAATTGAACAAAATACGTCAGATATTTTGATCACTTCCTATCCATTACTGAGACAGGACGCTCCTGCCTACAAGGAAGTACCTTTTCATGCAATGATCTTAGATGAAGCACAAGCGATTAAAAATGAAGCAACGAAAACGGCCCAAGCCGTTCGCAGCTTACGAGCTACTCATCGGTTCGCGTTAAGCGGCACACCCATTGAGAATTCTCTGAGTGAGCTTTGGTCTTTATTTCGAACGATCATGCCAGGATTTTATACAAGTAAGAAGAAATTCCTGCAAATGAAGCCGGAAAAAATTGCGCGAATGACCCGACCTTTCATTTTAAGGAGGATGAAGACAGAAGTACTTGAAGAACTACCAGATAAACTGGAAACTGTGCAATATTCCGAACTGACACGGGAACAGAAAGAAGTCTATTTAGCTTATCTGGAAAAAATTCAGTCAGATATTCAGGAAACGATTGCTACAAAAGGGATTCAGCGTGGCAAACTCGAAATATTAGCCGGACTCACACGCCTTCGCCAGATTTGCTGCCATCCTGCACTCTTCTTAGAAAATTATGAAGGGGAATCCGGAAAGCTTGAGCAGCTTAAAGAACTGGCTTCCGAACTGAAAAGCAGTGGCCATCGCGTGCTTATCTTCTCCCAATTCTCAAGCATGTTAAAAATTCTCTATCAAGAATTATCGGATACGGGGATTAATGCTTTTTATTTAGACGGAAACACGAAAAGTGAGCATCGTGTTGACATGGTTGAACAATTTAACGAAGGCGAGAAAGACGCCTTCTTTATTTCATTGAAAGCTGGTGGCACAGGCTTGAATCTAACGGGTGCGGACACCGTCATTCTCTATGATCTATGGTGGAACCCGGCTGTAGAGGAGCAAGCGGCCGGCCGTGCCCATCGGATCGGTCAAGAAAAAGTTGTTCAAGTCATTCGGATGATTTCTGAAGGAACGATTGAAGAACGAATTTTCCAGCTCCAACAGAAAAAGCGCGATTTAGTTGACCAGATTATCCAACCTGGTGAATCAATGCTTACATCGTTAAGTGAAAAGGAAATTCGCGAATTGTTTCAATAAGTAACGGTCCCTCACGAAGGGATAAAAAAGCTATCCTGGTAAAGCTCTTCTTTAAACTTTACCAGGATAGCTTTTACTATTACATAAAAAGACACTATAGGAGCAAAGCTCCCACAGCGCCTCACGTATGAATTACACCGTTCTCTTTTGCAATTTAAACCAATACCCTCCAAGGATGCAGCCACCAATCACGGTTGTTAGCGTGGAAAGAATCATGTGAAGAGAAGAAGCCACGACAACATTTCCTGTCACGACAATCACAAATCCAACAACAGCATTCAACAAAATCGAGATTAAATACAACCACGATAATAGGACATGGTATTTAAATTTCGACGCATAAATAACGAACCAAATAGCAGCGACGAAAATAACCACTGTCGCAACCCAATGAAGCGAGTAAAGCATATTGGCAATGGACTCACTTTTCGTTAAATACTCTATTGCAGGGATATCAAGCATCACATTACTAGCTGCACTATGTTTGAAAAATGCACCTAAGATGACTTGAACCATATAAATCGTAAACCCTATTAGAAATGCACGGTAACTCAGATTAATTGTTGACCAACTTGTCCTGTCCAGCTCAACTTTCTCAGTATGAAGACTATAGCTTAATAACACTAGTATGAGCAGAAGAATCTGACTGAATGTAACGTCTAATGTTGTAAACCCTGGGGGTGTTCCTAATAAGACGTTCAAGCCGCCGATTAATGATTGAAAGACAAGCATACCAAGACTCATAACCGCCAAGATAAGGACAGAACGCCTTTCACGATGCTTTATAATCGCCCCTACCGCATTAATAAACGTAAACATAGCCAGTAATGGAACCATTAAGCGATGGGAGTATTCGATGATCACGTGGTAGTTTGTAATATCCGGAAAGATTGCCCCATTGCAAATCGGCCATGTCGTTCCGCAAGCATCACCTGATTTCGTTGCCACAACCAGATTTCCAAGGATGAGCGCAAGAAAAGTGACGAATGTGGTTATTATTGAGAATTTCTTCATCGTCTTACCCTTTCTATATTGAAAATACAATTTTAATATAAATAATCTATCTATCAAATCATATCATGAATTAGCACAAAGCAAGAGCAGGAAATGCCCCAGCCTCATGAATTTTTTGTGAACTTCTTCCGTTCTCTAAACTTTTCCCAAGGTACATACAGAGAAGACAATCTAAATAAGACAAAATGGATACTTGAGAAACAGGTCAGCATCATATACTACCAGCTTGCAGAAGGAACAGAAACTATGGGACGCTCAACGATATCATGCAAGTGGGTAATAAACGCGCTCTTCTAGTCCTTAGTGTACTCTTCCTGACTTCCCTCTGTCATCTTTTAACTGTTTATCCTATCACAGGAAAGGGTAGATTAAATGGGAAAGGAGCGATCCCCGATGAGTTACCAAGCCTATGTATTTGATGCATATGGAACCTTATTTGATGTCCATTCAGTTAAAGATACGATACACAACCTTTATCCAGAGAAGGGATCATCAATAAGTGAATCCTGGCGTGAACGTCAAGTTCATTATTTTATGATTCGCCAGCTCATTCAAGGTTACCAACCTTTTGATACGGTTACAAAGTGGGCTTTAATTGATGCACTTGCTATGAACGACGTAGACTATAGCGATGAGACTATTCAAAAATTAATGGACCAATATCAACATTTGCAGCCATACACTGAAGTATCCCGTTTAGCTGAGAACAACCCTGATAAACAATTGACGATCTTCTCCAACGGAACACGGCCCATGTTACAGCCGCTACTTAAAAACAATCAGCTTACGAATACCTTTTCCCTCCTTAGTGCAGATGATGCAGAAGTGTATAAGCCACATCCTGAGGCTTATCAGTTTGCGCAAAATAAGCTGAACCAGCAAAAAGAAGAGATTCTTTTCTTCTCAAGTAATCCGTGGGATATTGCTGGAGCTACGCACTATGGATTTCACACAGCCTGGGTGAACCGTCAAGGTGTAAAATGGCCAGAACTAGGCTTAAAACCAACACACATTTTAACTGACTTACAGGAGATCCCAACAAACAATTGAAGAATGGCTTGAGGTTCCTCATAGTAGGAACCTCAAGCCATTCTTTGGTTCACTTCATATCTTGATAAAAAAAGATCGTGTCCTTACCTTGCTGTTTTCCGTAGTATAACGCCTGATCTGATTTGTGAAATAGTTCCTCTTTCGTATCGGCATCAAGCGGATAAAGGGATACGCCAATAGAAAAGGACGAATAAACGGTATGTTCCCCAACTTGATAGGGTTCCCTTAATTTAATTAGTAAATCCTCTGCCTTATTCCTCGCTTCTTTAACATCTGCTAAATCCTTAAGCAAAATAGCAAACTCATCCCCTCCGATTCTAGCAATGACAGACTTGTTATCCCCCCATTGCGCCAACCGTTTCCCAATTAATCTTAGAAAAGTATCCCCTTTATCGTGACCAAGGTCATCATTGATCTGTTTAAAACTATCGCCATCTAAATAAAGAAGCGCAAACGGAAGATGACTTTCCCTTGATTTCGCCAACGTTTCCGTTAAACAATCTTCAAATTTTCGGCGATTCGGTAACTCTGTTAAATAATCATAGAAGGCATAACTTTTCAGCATCTCTTCATAATTGATTTGTCCTGTAATATCCCGGCAAACCACCACAATATGAGTCACCTTGGCTTGATCATCTAACACAGGGATCCCCCTCACATCAAACCACACCCATTCTTTAAGGGCATTCAAGAACCGCAGATTCATAAAAAATGGATCCGTACCTCTATAACAATGAACAAAATGCTCGGCCAGTTGGCCCATCTCCTTTGGATGGACAACTGTTGCTATTTTATCGACATCAGCATCGGTAGGATCAAAGCCAAAAAAGTCCACATGTGAAGGGGAGCCATACATAAGCTTTCCGTAAGGACTAAAGACAGAAATAAGGTCTTGCGAATGATCAGCAATCAGCTTAAACTTAGCCTCACTTTGTTTTAATGCTTTTACTGCTGCCTCTTTTTCAGTAATATCCTCTAAAATCGCATACATCCCGTCTTTTCTCTGTCCTGTTAAAATCGGAGTCAGGAATACGTTTACAATTCTTTCATTACTCCTTGCCATAAATCTTGTTTGAAACCACATTTTCTTTCCAGAAATACTCCCTCTCATATGCTGTTTGACATGGTCTATTTCTTCCCCGTGGACCCATTTTGTAATAGATGAGTGCAGAAGTTCGTCTTCCTTGAGGTTGAGCATTTGGAGCACAGCCGGATTTGCCTTTGTAATTGTTCCTCTCAGGGTTAATGTGACGATAGGATGTGGGTTGAATTCGAACAAGGATTGATATCGTGAACGACCAGCCTTTAACTTCTGATTCATAATTTTTTGCTCACTAATGTTTCTTATGATTGAACTAACCCCTATGACGGTTCCATCGTTTCCATATATAGGTGAAACGGTCACTGAGACATCGACCCAGTCCCCATTTTTATGGCGGCGCTTCGTTTCATAAGCGGAAATATGCTTTTTTCGGACTGCTTTTTCAATTAATTCATCTGCTTCAGACTTCAAGGAAAAAGGAACAAAAGGAAAACGCTCCTTCTTTAACTCCTCCTTTGTAAACCCATACAACTTTTCAAAAGCCGGGTTGGTCTCAAGAACCTTCCCATCAAGCTCTACAATTAGAATCGCATCCGCTGTATTTTTTAGTAAGGAACGATAGACAGCGTGAACTGGATCAAGTTCTTGTTCCTTTTTAGCGAGCTCAGTAATATCTTTTGTCATCGCTAATATTTGGACGACTTTGCCTGTTTCGTCCATAAATGGCGTCAGTAAGGTATGTCCCAAAAATTCATATCCATTAATATCTACTGTATCTCTATACGTAACAGACGCAGCTGTCTCAACAACCTAATTATAATAGCTTTTTATGTATAATGCCTTCTTAGGTTCAAGCATATCTTCTATCAGCTTACCCTTCCAATTCGAGCGGTCTAACTGGTAACACTGTTCAGACGTATGGTTTATATACAAATATTCATACGTATCGTAATCAATGACTTCCATGAGGAATACTAAATCGGACATTCCCTCCATAAGGATACTTAGTACCTGCCTATCTGGTGCTTGAAATACTGCTTGCAGACCGTTATCCCTATGCAACCCTTCGTAGAACTTCATACCTATCTCCTCATTTCCCCAGTTCGTTACCTACTCCAATACGCACAAATCTTATCTCTTATTCAAAATATTACACGAAGTGAACCATAAAAAAAAGCCACAAATAGGATTTTTTGCCCATTCGTGACTTTTTTAAATTTTAAACTGTCTGTCTTTGTACTGTTTGTTGTTGTGCTTCTGCTTGGGCCTGCTTAATTAAGCAACGACCTTTGCCGTGGGGAATGCACATTGGCGTACCGAAAATAGGGTCTTCCCGGACATCACATGTCATTTCAAAGACATGCTGCATTAAATCACAATTAATTACATCTTCAGGTTTACCTTGTGCATACACTGTTTTATCCTTTACAGCGACAATGTGATCAGCGTAACGACAGGCCAGGTTAATATCATGGAGAACCATGACAACTGTACGTCCATTATCCTTGTTAAGATCAAACAATAAATCGAGTATATCGATTTGATGTGACATATCCAAGTACGTTGTCGGCTCATCCAATAATAGTAAATCAGTATCCTGGGCTAGAGTCATCGCAATCCATGCACGCTGACGCTGTCCACCGGATAACGAGTCAACTGAGCGGTCTTTCAATTCTAATAAGTTGGTATCTGTCAGTGCTTTATTAACGGCTTCCTCATCTTCTTTTGCCCAGCGCTTTGCCCAGCTTTGATAAGGGTAACGTCCCTGTTTCACGAGCTGGTAAACACTTAAACCTTCAGGCGTTGTCGGGCTTTGAGGCAGAATTGCCATTTTCTTAGCTACGTCTTTGGTACGCATTTTTGATATGTCCGAGCTGTCAAGCACAACTTGCCCCGATTTAGGTTTTAATAGCCGTGCCAATGAACGAAGCAATGTGGATTTACCACAGCCATTTCCGCCGATCAAAACAGTTACTTCCCCTTTAGGGATCTTTATATCCAAAGAATCTATGATAACTTGATCGCCATATCCTAGTGTTAGATCGTTCGCCAACAGTGAATCCATATGCTATATCTCCCCTTTACAAATGCTAAAGTTCCATTTGTATGTTGGTTAAGTATATTAAAATTCTCGTCCATTTCATCTACTCTTTATAGTTTATGGGCAAAATAAACCCTTGTCAATGAATTTGAGAATCATTTTCATTAGGAAATCTTATGTATGTACTTCTTATACTAGAACAAAAAAAGCTAAAAGCCTTGAAATCAAAGCTTTTAGCAAAAGGGGGTTATTCCGCTATTTGTTCACGAACAGCCTCCTGAACAAATAAGATTCCAAGCTCATGATGCTCGCCTTCATACATAGCACGTTGTGTAAACCGATTTTCTCCCCTAAAGTCTCTCACTTCAATCTTACTAAATGCCCCATTTGTTTGTAAGGCCTCGTAAAACTCTTCTACAGATGTAACAGGAATCGCATTCACTTTCAAAATCAACTCACCTGGAAGCAGATCCATCTCATCAGCCGGACTCCCCGGAATCGTACCAAGAATCCGTACACCTCTATGATCTGCTGTAAAAAACGGCTGACGATTCTCACGTATTCGGTGGACAGCATAGATCATTTCTCTTCCTAACAAACTTACTGCCACCGCTGCAAGAGACAAAATAGACACATATAAGCTAGCGACAGATAACCCGAATGATAGGATAGCAATAGCTGTGGTTTGACGCCCTACCTTGATGGCTACCAATTTCGGTGTTTGCGCACGGGCAACCCATTCCCATCCTAATAGCAAGGGGACAAGTATAAATCCATAGCTATGTTCGCCAATTGAAAATAGCGGCCACCATGGAGCAAAAGATTCAATCATTCCACCCGGCAGAAGACCAACCATCGGGATGAGGACAAGCTTCTTCACCCGGTGTTGGCCAACCATTTTTCCACGATTCCCTTTAACACGTTCAGGAAAGGTTCTCCTCGAGGAGGTTTTCGCCAAAATCACACCCTCGATCATTAATAATACACTCATTGTTAGAGCAACACCTGTGAGAGGAGTATTCTCTAAAACAACAAGCCAGGCGTCAGGTAAAATGCCTTCAGGTATGTATGGAGCCATTAGAAGCAACAGGTACGTTAAACCAAATGTATAAGCTGCCGACAGCCAGGTTAGTTTTAATGTCAGACTTAAAATAACAGTGACCACACTTAATAGAAGTAGGAAAGGATAGGTGAAAACGATCCCTCCACCAATGGCTAATAACGATAAGAAGAACCCGCCGACCACCGAGACGCGCCATGTACTTCTGCCTTCAGCGAATATATCAAATACTCTCGTTCCAAAACTTCTTCGTTCTTTTTTTATTCTACGAATCGATAACATAAATAAGAGGATGACAGACCAATAAAATAACGGCTGAATAAAAAGTCTTGCCAATCCATTCCATATCTCATTCCACCAAGCATCCATTAGCACTTCTCCTCTCAGTCTAAAGACAAACGCAAAGCATCCCTTCAGAAAGTTCGACTAAATTCGGAACTCTTTAGTGACGTCCAACCACCTGAACTAGGATTTCGTATCTCATTGTTTAAGTTAACCAACCAACATTGTCTTATCTCAAGAAAAAATCCGCAGTCTAAGACTACGGACTTATTTCGCTAAAAGTCATCCATTTCCTGCTTATTGAAATAGAACTTCTAAAGCTTTTTTCATTTGACGATCATTTTCTTCATCCCGTACTTCTTTAACGATTAACTCTTCAATTTTACCTGCTGTTTCTTTATCCACTTCCCCAGATACATCCAATTGGTGATCGGTCTGAAACTTCTCTAGAGCAGCTTTCGTTTCTTCACTGAAATATCCATCGGTTCGTCCAGGAGAATAACCTAATCCTTTTAACATCTCTTGGATATTTTTAACTTTTTCACCGTTGCTGTCAAAAGTGAGTGGTTCTTTTACTTCAACTGGATTTGTATAGAAATATGCAGGCTGTTTCACTTTAACAGTCGGTTTCACCCCTTTTTCATGAATCCAGTTACCGTCAGGGGTCAACCATTTGAAAAGGGTCAGCTTAATCGTACTGCCATCCCCCATCGGAATGGTCTGTTGGACGGTTCCTTTACCGAAACTTTTCGTTCCCACAAGCTCGTAACCTCCGGCTTCATGCATGGTTGCAGCGAGAATTTCTGATGCTGACGCACTACCTTCATCCATTAGTACAGTAATCGGATAATCTTTCTTAGACTCAATATCTGAGAAATAGCGTGAAACCTCTCCCTTGCTATCCTCTACTTGGACGATCGGTTGATCTTTCGGAATGAATTCCTTTAGAATTTCCTGTACATCTGTAAATAAACCGCCGGGATTGCCTCGTACATCAATGACAAGACCTTCCATCCCGTCACTCTCAAGTTTCTTAAGTGCCTTTTTAAAGTCCTCTGCTGTTTTTTCAGAGAAGGACGTAATTTCAATGACACCGGCCTCTTTGCCGTTTATCGTTTTCGTATCTGTATAGACCGTTTCTAGTGGAATATCATCACGAACAATATCAATACTCAACGGTTCACTTGCACCCGGACGTTCCACTTTAAGGGTGACCTCGGATCCTTTTTCACCACGAATTTTTAAGACAGCTTCATACAAATCAAGGCCTTCCAGACTTTCACCATCCACCTGGAGGATCTGGTCATTCGGCTTAAGCCCAGCTTCTTCAGCAGGTGACCCTTTAATCGGTGCTACAATAGTCACTTTATCGTTAACCATACTTACTTCCGCACCAATTCCCTGGAAAGACGATTCGATCGTTTGACTGAATTGATCCATCGTTTCCTTATCCATGTAAACACTATACGGGTCTTCTAATGTATCAAGCATCCCCTGGATAGCGCCTTCAACCAGCTTCTGTTGATCTACATCTTTTAAAGCATTATCCTTAATGACCCCGAACGCTTGCTCTACTTTTTTTAAGTTTGTACTACCCGCCATATTTTCAATGAATTTTTTTTGTTCTTCTTCAGAAAGATTGCCAAAGTTCTCCCCACCTTGACTAGCGTTTGCGAGCCGTTCTGATGGGCTTTCTTCCCCTACTCCAAAATACTGCATTCCTACATACGAGCCCGCAGCTCCTATAAGAACGGCAAGCACCACTATAATCGCGGCGTAACGCGCTTTCACATTCATCGCATTCACCCTTCTATAATTTAATTTCTATGGATGACTCTATCCTAGCAAATAAGACACCACACCGTAAATGTGCGATGTCCTGTTCCTTAAGTTATGCCACCAAACACTAAGGCATGTCCAGCATGACTCTATCTCACTCTGTCTTTTATTTTAACCTTTAATCTTACATGATTATACAGCCTCAATTAACTAAATACTACCACAAAACCGTTTACTGCCACACAAAAATCGAAAAAAGCATACTTCTGTCACACCTATGTGTTCACATTATTTTATGAACTTTTGGTTTTATATAATAAGAAAATAAAGTAAGGTGCTCCTATTGCCGCTGTAAACACACCAGCTGGAACCTCTAAAGGAGAAAACAGTGTACGTCCGATTAAGTCGGCTGCCATCACTAGAATAGCTCCAATACATGCAGAAGTCGGCAACAAAGCGGCAAACGAAGATCCCACTAATCTTCTAGCCATATGAGGTGCCATTAACCCGACAAATCCAATGCCCCCAGCAAAAGCTACTGCGCCTCCAACTAATGCTGTACTAATTAACAGGAGTAAAAAGCGGCTTCGTTCCACATTGTTCCCAACTGCTGTCGCCACTTCTTCACCAAGCTCTTGAATATCGATCGTCCGCGCTGAAGTAAATGCAATGAGTAATAGCACGATCGTCCAAGGCATAAGAACCCACACATTCTCCCATGTAGCTCCATTTAGACTTCCCGTAATCCAAATATTAGCTTGAGTAGCTCTATAAATCGGCCCTACAATCATAAACATGGTCGTAGCTGCTTGCATTAGAGAAGCAATTCCTATACCGATAAGCACTAAACGAACAGGTGAAACACCATCTTTCCAGGCAAGATAATAGACGAGAAACGCAATCAGGGTCGAACCGATGAAGGCAGCAACAGGCAACCATTGAATACTAACCATTAAGGCATGATTTCCGTCGCTAAATATCCAAAGGAACGCCACAACCGCAGTACTAGCTCCGGCGGTAATCCCAATAATATCCGGTGAAGCGAGAGGGTTTCTGACCATCCCTTGGAGTATTCCGCCAGCTACGGCAAGTGACATTCCAACAAACAATGCCAAAATGATTCTTGGGAGGCGAAAGTCAACGACGACAAGTTGATCTAACTCTGTTCCACCCCCAAAGAGCACTTTTAGGACAGCAAGGGGAGTCAACTTCACATCTCCTAATCCTGCGCTCATTATAAACACCCCTGCAATGATAAGAAGAAGGATACTTAATATGATCGTTATCTTGTTTTTACATTTGAAGACTAGTTTACGCATGTTCATGATTGGTTACCTCCTCCTTTTCTAGCTATGTAGATAAAGAAAGGTGTACCTATGAATGCTGTCATCACACCTACTGGTACTTCCTGCGGCATTATAATGTATCTTGCACCAATATCGGCACCTAACAGCAGGATCCCGCCTAACAAACCTGAGAAAGGGAGAAGCCAACGATGATCCGTGCCAATAATACGCCTCGCAATATGGGGAATGACGATACCTATGAACCCTATTGGTCCGGCAATCGCTACGGAACTGCCTGCTAATAAGATAACAAGTACGCCAACAACAATTTTAATCAGACCCACCTTTAAACCTAGTCCCTTTGCTAAGTCATCTCCCATTGCTAGTACATTCATTTTAGAAGAAATAAGTAAGGTGACCGTCCATCCAACTAATAAGTATGGAAGAACCGAAAGCAATACTTCAAGCTTTCTTCCTTGAACAGAACCGGAGAGCCAAAATAATACCTGTTCAAAAGCCGCTTCATTCGTAACTAATAAACCTTGAGTAAAGGAAGCAAATAATGCTGTCATAGCCGCCCCCGCAAGTGTTAGTTTCATCGGAGTTAATCCCTCACGCCCTGCCGAACCGATAACATAAACACCAACAGCCGCGACAGCTGCTCCAAGTAACGAGATCCATGTGAAACTTTGCAGGTTGGTGATTTGCATAAATGTTACAGCGATGACGACTGCAAAACCTGCCCCTGCATTAATTCCTAAAATACTCGGTGAAGCTAATGGGTTTCTCGTTAGTGTTTGCATCAAAACTCCCGCTATTGCCAGGGACGCACCAACAGAAGCAGCTATAAGTGCTCTTGGTAAACGTATCGTTTGAATAATGATGTGTTCTTCAGATTCATTGAATTGTGTAAACGCTTTATATGAAGTTTGAATCGATGTATCGGTATAACCTAAAATAATACTCAATCCAATGAAAAACAGTAAAAGTATAAATGTAACTATAACTGATATCCCTTTATATGTACTCTTTTCAATCACAACAGCTATCCTTCCTTTTCGTTATAAACCATAGTCTACTTTATCTGTAGAACTATTGATATAGGAGTTTGAAAATCATTTACAATATATACCTTGACAGGCATTCAACACTTGCTATATTATGAAGTAGGCTCTTCAATTGAAAATGATTATCATTTTCATAATATCACTAAATGGGAGGTACAGAAAGATGAAATTACATAAAAAAACTAGTTTTTTTACGGTTCTTGCCCTTTTTACACTAATCGTACTGGCGGCCTGTGGAAGTACAAATGAGGAAGAAACAAATGCAGAAGGTACATCTGCAAGCGATGAATCAAGTTACACTGTAGAACATGCAATGGGTACAACAGAAATTAGCGGCACTCCAGAAAAAGTCGTTATTCTAACAAACGAAGGAACAGAAGCACTGTTATCTATGGGGGTTAAACCCGTTGGTGCTGTAGAGTCTTGGTTAGGAGATCCTTGGTATAATCATATTAGTGAAGACATGCAAGGCGTGGAAGTCGTAGGAGTGGAAAGTGAAATTAACTTGGAAAAAATTGCTTCTTTAAAACCTGACTTAATTATCGGTAATAAAATGCGTCAAGAAGATATGTACAGCAAGCTGAGTCAGATTGCCCCAACTGTATTCTCTGAAACATTAAGAGGAGATTGGCAAGAAAACTTTAAACTCTACGCTAAAGCTTTAAACCGTGAGGACAAAGGAGAAGAAGTTCTTAATGACTTTGATGCCCATGTTGAAAAAGTAAGAAAAAGCCTTGGTGATAAAGTAAATCAAGAGATATCTGTTGTACGTTTCATGGCTGGAACAACTAGAATCTATTGGAAAGACTCATTTTCCGGTATTATTCTTGAACAGATTGGTTTTAACCGCGTAGAAGAACAAAAGAAATTATTCGATGAAGATAACAAAATGGGTGTATTTGCTGTAGAAGTTGGCAAAGAGTTAATCCCTGAGATGGACGGAGATCATATTTTCCACTTCACTTATGCGCCAGATGGCGACAAGGAAGCACTGGCAACAGAAGAAGAATGGACAACGAATCCACTTTGGAAGAAACTGAGTGCCGTCCAGGAAGGTAACGTAAAAAAAGTTGATGACGCGATTTGGAATACAGCAGGCGGGGTCATTGCAGCCAATAAAATGCTTGAGGACATAGAAGAATATTTTAAGTAAGACTTGTAAAGCAGGCTTAGGGTTATCCCTCGCCTGCTTTTTCGTTGTTTTATAATAAACACTTTTCCAACACGATCAAGGATAAACACATAAGAAGATCACTATTCCAAAGAGGGGGAATTTTTTAATGGTAACTAGGAGCATTCCGCATAATACCTAACCTATTTCACTTGTGTTTACGCAAGCCCTCACTTAAGGTTAAAGAAACTGTTCTTGTGGAGGGGTACGAATTGTGGAACCAAACGAAATTAACCGAAACGTTAGACATTAAGTTTCCAATTATCCAAGCAGGCATGGCTGGCGGAGTCACTACGTCAGAAATTGTAGCCTCTGTTTCAAATGCCGGGGCACTAGGGTCGCTAGGAGCAGGGTATATGGACCCTAAGGAAATGCAGACGCTCATTCAAGACATTAAACAAAAGACGAAACATCCATTTGCAGTAAATGTATTTGTTCCCGAAACACCAAAACACAACCCAGAACAAATAGAAAAAGCCAACAAGCTGTTACAGCCTTTCTTAAATGACTTAGCAATAAAAGCAAACGATGGTGAAGTCCCCCGTGTATTTGAGCAGCAAATCGACAAAATCATTGAAGAGCAAGTGCCGATTTGCAGCTTTACGTTCGGGATTCCATCCAAACCTGTGATCGATAAATTAAAAGAACATCATATTTTGTTAGTTGGCACAGCAACTACCGTCAAAGAAGCGATTCTAAATGAAGAAGCAGGAATGGATGCAGTGGTTGCTCAAGGAAGTGAAGCCGGAGGACATCGAGGGACATTCGATCGTCCATTTGAAAACTCCATGATCGGAACAATGTCGTTGGTACCTCAGACGGTTGATCATGTGTCTATTCCTGTCATTGCCGCTGGCGGGATAATGGATGCCCGCGGCGTAATCGCTGCCCTGATGTTGGGTGCTCAAGGAGTGCAAATGGGAACTGCCTTTGTTACTAGTGAAGAGAGCGGAGCTAAGAAGCAACATAAGGAAGCGATTACTACTAGTACAGAAGACGCTACTACAGTGACCACTACATTTAGCGGGAAACCAGCCAGAGGGATAGATAACCAGTTCATTCAGGAGATGCGCCAACACGAGAATATTTTGCCGGATTATCCTATTCAGAACACATTAACAAAAGGGATAAGAAAGGCAGCTGCTGAACAAAACAAACCTCACTATATGTCGCTCTGGGCTGGACAGAGTCCACTACTCAGCCAGAAAACATCTGCAACAGATCTTTTATTAAGTATCATAAAAGATACAGAAGTGATTCTCACAACATTTAATAACGATTCATAAACAGGCTGTTCTTCCCCCGACAGCCTGTTTTTCATTCAACCTTATCTCTTCTAGAGGACAAAGTCACCCCATCCAAACACAATCACTAAACTCATAGGTGGTTAACCAATATCGTCCTCCTTCATATAGCTATAAGAGCACTAATTTATATGGAGGCGGGCGCCATGACATTACCAGTTGTAGATTTAGGATTAATGGCCGAACATTTGACCACACATAAAGGGATAATTAGTAAACTTAAACGTTACCACAGCATGGTATCCATCGTAGCCTTGAAAGAGATCCTCAGCATACAAAAAATACGATGAGTGCTCACGTCAGAGTGATGTTAACCTTGATGAATCCCTACCATAGTGGATATGTTGAAGTACCCCCTTTGCTGTATTCTATGAAAAACCCATCTTCTGCCGACGCATTCGGCCACCACAGTTTTTCTCATGATAACAAATGGATCGCTCTAGAATCACATGCTGCATCAAAGTCTATGGCAGAAACAAACTTTACCTCTGCCCTTATGATGAGGGACACAAATGTTAGGTATGCCCATATTGAAATGGCATTACAGCAGATAACATTGCAAGAAGGTTTTGCAGAAGTGATTAAGCAAAGAGGATGGTCATTCTCACCCCATGTTGGTGTAGCTGATCAAATCAACACTTACCAGCATTTTCAGACCCTTTTTCATGAATACAATTAATACAAACAAAAATAGGAAACCGCCATTCTCCCGAAAAGGTAATTGGCAGTTTCCTATTTTTGTTTCTCAAGTATACTTATAGAACAAATCAACAATACTTAAACCAATACTGATGAACAAATTGGGAAGCTGGTTCTCCATTGGTAACCCAGAATCCACCGTGCTCATACTTTTTGCTTGTCTAACATCTTCTGTATCATTATTAATTTCACTTAGTTGAAAGGAGGATAGGATCTTACCATTCTGATCGGTAATATGCAAGCTGCCGTCTTCTTTCACTTCTTTTTTCACTTGCTCATTTAATGGATGAGTAAAATATAACTTTTTTGAGGTTATATAATCTGTTCCCTCACCCACAAATGTTGTCCCTTTTGGAATACTGGAAGTCTCGAAATTTCCGAATCCATACTCCAGTAACTTCATTGTATCATTATATGCGCCCCGTTGAGCATCACTATTCAAAGTGATAATAATTAAACTAACGTTCTCTTTCTTAGCCGTGGTAGCCAAAGTGAATCCCGACTGATCCACATAACCGGTTTTTCCACCTGTGATAATTTCCTCGTATGGCTTTTTCCTCATTAGTTTATGATGGGAAAAAAGTGTTGTATCCCAGGCCTCACCACTCCATTCAAACTTTTTTGTGCCAAATATGTTTCTAAACACTTCATTTTCCATGGCATACCGAGTAATGGTTGCTAAGTCTTCTGCTGTAGTTACATGTTCAGAGTTAAAAAGGCCGTGGGGATTTTTAAAATGGGTGTTTTTTACACCAATGTCATTCTTTAAGTAGTTGTTTATCTCAGTAGCGAACTGATCCACAGTGCCACTCAGGTGTTCAGCAATCGCTACACCAGCATCATTACCTGAATTGATCAACAACCCCTGAAGGAGTTTCTTTAGAGTTACTTGTTCCCCTTCTTCAAGATAGACCCTAGTACCCTCAGTATGCCTTGCGTTTTTGCTGACTGTAACCTTCTCATCTAGGTCAGCATTTTCTATCGTGTAAATGGCGGTTGCAATTTTAGTTAGGCTAGCAGGATACTTTTGGGCCTTCGCATTCTTCTCGTAAATTACTTCGCCCGACTTGGCATCCATAACAATGGCAGCTTCGCTTACTATGGTTGGGGGAGAGGCATCCGATTGAGCAAATGTCGTGGGAACCAATAACGAATAGATAGTTATTACAGCTGTTATGATCAGTAGCATTTTTTTCATGTTATTGCCTCCCCATACTATTAATATAAACTTCATAAAACTGAATTACCTAACTTTCTGCTTGCTTATAAAAAATAATACCTTGAAGTTTTGCACACCACTCCGAAAAATGCACACCATGTCCGTCTATCGACATGGTGTGCATTACTTATTGCTTTTATCATCTAGAAGTTTACATAGTTTCTAGGGTTAGTAGAATTACTCTTTGATGCATTCCAAGAACCTTCATGTAATTCAAAATGCAAGTGTGGTCCGGTGGAATTACCAGTTGTACCCATCAGACCAAGTTGTGTCCCTTTACTTACAGATTGACCGGTGCTTACATTACGGTTTTGCATATGGGCATAAACAGTTGTGTATACTTGTCCATCAATATAGTGTGTAATAAATACAACATTTCCATAACTGCTAGAATAATAGGATTTTAATACTGTACCGGAAGCAGCCGCTACAACTGGTCTTCCGTTCCCTCCAATATCAATCCCTGGATGTTGGCTTCCCCCGCGGGGACCATATCCAGAAGTAACAGGGCCGCTGGCTGGACGCATGAAATTACTACTAGAAGCGACTGGCGCAGGTGTTGGCTCTGGAGCAGGTGAACTGCTTGCACTTACGCTGTTAGAGTTAGAGCTAGAGCCAGAGTCGGAGTCGGAGTTAGCGTCAGAACTGCCAGCTTGTGCTTCTTTGGCTGCAGCAGCTTCTCTTTGTCTTTCAAGTTCACGCTGTCTTTCCAGCTCCTGTTGTCTCTCAATCTCTGCTTGGATTTGTGACTGTTCACTTTTTGCATTTTCAATTGCCTGTTGTATCGTTGCTTCCTGATTACTCAATATCGATTGTTCTTCTTCTAGATCCATTTTATGCTTGTGAAGCTGTTCATGCTGAAGTTCAAGATCAGCCATCAGCTCTTCTTTTTCTGCTAATTTCCCATCAAGTTCCTGCTTAATAGCATCTAATTCTTGTTTCTGTTTCTCTAATTCCTGCTTTTGCTTCTCTAATTCTTGCTTTCTTTCTTCTACTTCAACTTTCTTTTCCTCTAGCAGTTTTTTCTCAGCCATATGGGTATCCATGATATCTTTGTCCTGGTCCATAATCGTTGTTACTGCAGATGCGCGATCAATGAAATCCCCAAAGTTTTGGGAGCCCATAATTACTTCTAAATATTTAATGTCTCCACCGCTTTGCTGCATAGCACGTAAACGCTCTGTTAAAAGCTCTTCTCTTTTCTCAATACGTTTCTTGAGTGCTTTTATTTCTTCTTCCAACTTTTTGATCTCTGCTTCATTTCTCTGAATGGCTTCTTCATTTTTTTTAATCTCGTCTTCTTTAGCGCGAAGTTTTTCTTGAGTCTCTGATAGTTCCTTATCAATTGAAGCGATCTGAGACTCTGTTTCTGACTGCTCTTCTTCATTCTCTGAAATTTTACTTTGAGTTTCTTCTTTCTTCTCTGAAATCTCACCTTGCTGTTCATTTACACTGCCTTGTTCACCTTGTAAGTCATTTAACTTGTCTTTCACGTTATCTAGTTCTGAATTGGCCAATACACTTCCCGTTGTGGATAGTAGGGACCCTGCTACGAATAAAACCGCAAACATTGCTGTGTTTATCTTTTTCATCGAATCCTTTCTCCTCCCCATATCTTATACTTTTAAGAATTTACGAACACTCATTACGCTTCCCCAAACGCCAATGAAGGCCCCAATTGCCAAAATAATTCCTGATAGCTGCAAGGCAAATGGATAAAATGGCAGCAGTTCAATAAATTCAAATTGAATCTTATCTCGCAAGTTGAAATAAAGATAATAATACCCTGTACCTACCGCAGCAATTGGAATAATTGATCCAAGGACACCTAATAGCAGTCCCTCGATAAAAAACGGCCAACGGATAAACGAATTCGTTGCTCCAACCAGTTTCATAATTCCAATTTCCTTGCGTCGAGCGATAATTGTTATTTTGATCGTATTTGAAATAAGAAAGATAGCTGTAAAGACAAGTCCAATAATTAATGCCAGTCCGATTGTTCTTGCATATTGGTTAAACTGGAAAATCTGCTGAGCGACTTCTTCACCGTAATCTACCTGATACACATGCTCCATCTGTTCTATTTCTTCCGCTATATCAACCGCATCTATAAGGTTTTCCGGTTTAATAACAAACGCGTCATTTAAAGGGTTACTTTGTTTAAATAATTCAAAAGCTTGTCCCTTATCACCAAGACTATCAATCAGTTGATTTAATTCTTCTTCTTTTGAAGAAAAAGAAATCGCTCCAACTTCAGAAATGTCCTCAATTTGTTCCCTTAGATTAGTAATTTGCTCCTCTGAAGCTGTCAGCTCAAGTAAGACTTTAACTTCTACATCATCTTCAATATTTGACGCGATCTCGTTCAAATTAAGCATGAGTGCCAAAAAAACACCGACAAGCAACAGTGTTGTCGTCACAGCTCCAATCGCGGAAACAGTCATCCATCCGTTACGCCAAACACTTTTACTTCCTTCACGTGTGTGTCTGCCGAGGGTTCTAAATTTCATAGCCGTATTCCCCCCGTGCTTCATCCCTTACGATTTGCCCATCCTCAATTGCAATCACACGTCTGCGTATGGTGTTTACAATCTCTTGACTATGAGTAGCCATAAGAACTGTAGTCCCATTTCCGTTAATTTCCTCTAGGATGTGCATGATTTCCCATGAGGTATCAGGATCCAAGTTCCCCGTGGGTTCGTCTGCAATGAGCAGTTTCGGATGATTGACAATTGCACGTGCGATCGATACTCTCTGTTGCTCTCCCCCAGACAATTCATCGGGAATAAACCGAGCCTTATTTTTCAAACGCACTTGATCCAGAACGTCCATAACGCGACGTCGAATTTGATTTGGAGATTCTTCAATAACCTCTAAAGCAAATGCGACGTTTTCATAAACGGTTAATCTGGGAAGTAATCGAAAATCTTGGTAAACTACACCAATATTTCGGCGTAAATATGGAACTTTCCGCTCTTTAATCGTTGCTAAATTATAATCGTTAACAATAACTGACCCTTCACTTGGCTTTTCTTCACGGAACATCAACTTCGTAAAAGTTGACTTCCCTGCACCACTTGGACCAACTATATAAACAAATTCCCCTTGATCAATATGTACATCGACTCCATTTAAAGCCGTAACACCATTAGGATAAGTCTTGTAGACTCCCTTCATTTCTATCATATTGCTTCACCTTAACTCCTTAATTGTTGTCACTCTAAGCTGCCATTTCTTCAATCAATGTAACGTACAAGTCACAGTCCTCGTTCATTATAACATCTAATTTCGATATTATTAGACATAAAATTATTACATTTATATTTCAAGAATATCGTGATATAGATAAAATTCGTCAAATCTTTTAAAAATCCTGCCGGCTTTTGGAGAGCTGATAACCGTTAAAATACCGTGATATCAGAGATATTTCCGATAGTGGGAAAATACATAATGTGAAATTCTGATTTGCAATTTTAAAAAAATGGCATACAGCCGCTAAAAAACCCGACTGAATTTCAGTCGGGTTCATTAAGTATAAAGATTCTTATTTCTTTGCTGCTAACCAGTTGGCCAAGTTTTCAACATTTTCCACGTTTCCACCTTGGGCCGGCATTTGGCCTTTACCATTTTTAATAATATCAGCAATTTCATCTGCAGAATATTTAGATCCAACTTGAGTTAGGTTAGGGCCTACTGCTCCTGTAAGATCCCCGCCGTGACAACTGGCACAGCTTTGCTCATAAGCTTGCTCTGCTGCTTGAGTATCAACGTCTCCACCAGCTTGCTCCTGACTCGTTGAACCTCCCCCGTTATCTCCTCCGCCAGTGTCAGTCCCTTCATCACCGCCTCCGCCTCCACAGGCACCTAAGACTAATGCTGTTCCAAACAATGCTGTTAACAATTTCTTATTCATTCTTGTACCTCCTTGTAGATAAAAATAGCCATGATAGTTTTTAGTATAACCCATTTAAATTGCTTTAAAACCATTTTCTTCTAAAGATTTCCTTCTAGGGACAACACATATAGCTAAAACCTAATAAGATCTGTTTATAGTGTAACCATCTTTATAATTTTGATGCTTCTTTTTCAACAAATTCTTGAAGACCTCGTTACGCATATCCTTCCTCGACCATATACTGAATTGTCGGCTTGTCCACAATTGTAAGTATTTCTTTCGGCATCGCTTTCGTGGCAGGAAAGAAGGGGTTTAGGTTGCGCGATTGAGCCGCTATTTAGTTTTATTCGTGACTTTCTCATTATTTCCGCGAAGAAAGTTTCATATTCAAACGCAAAAACGAAAATCCCTTGTCTAAGCATGACAAGGGGAACGATTAATTCATTTTAGATCGTAAATAAGCATTTATAAATTTATCGAGTTCACCGTCCATGACAGCCTGGGAGTTCCCATTTTCTACATTCGTACGGTGGTCCTTTACCATCGAATAAGGATGAAAAACGTAAGAACGAATTTGACTGCCCCAGCCGATTTCTTTCTGCTCGCCACGGATGTCGTCAATCTCAGCTTGCTGGCGCTCGATTTCCAACTGGTAGAGCTTAGACTTTAACATCTTCATTGCCTGCTCACGGTTTTTAATTTGAGAACGCTCGGACTGACAAGTAACCACCGTGTTTGTTGGGAGGTGAGTGATTCGAACAGCTGAATCTGTCGTGTTGACATGCTGCCCGCCCGCCCCGCTTGAACGGTAAGTATCAATCTTCAAGTCCTCTGTCCGCACATCAATTTCAATTTCATCATTAAATTCTGGCATGGTTTCACACGACACAAATGAAGTGTGACGGCGGCCGGAAGAATCAAATGGCGAGATACGCACGAGGCGGTGTACTCCCTTTTCAGCCTTCAAATAACCGTATGCGTTGTGGCCTTTAATGAGTAAGGTAACACTTTTCACTCCCGCTTCATCTCCAGCAAGATAATCCATCGTTTGTACGGAGAATCCTTTTTTCTCGGCCCACCTTGTGTACATACGCAAAAGCATGCTTGCCCAGTCTTGAGACTCGGTCCCACCTGCGCCTGGGTGCAGTTCGAGGATCGCATTGTTTTTATCGTAAGGTTCACTTAACAAAATGTTGAGTTCAAATTGATTTAAGTCAGATGTCAATTTTCCAACTTGCTCTTCAAGTTCTGCACGAAGATCTTCATCCTCTTCTTCTTTAACCAACTCATAAGACACTTCAAGGTTCTCATGGGTTTCCTCGTGATCCTCAAGGGTATGGACCAGTCCCTTCAAAGCATTTACTTCATTAATCACCGTTTGAGCGGTATCCTGGTCATCCCAAAATCCGGGTTCAGTCATTTGTTCTTCAAGCTCAGCAATGCGTATCTTCTTTTGATCGGCGTCAAAGAGACCCCCTGAAATCAGCTAACTGCTTAGCTGTATTATCTAACTCGTGGCGAATTTCTGCCATATCCATCTAGATCACTCCTATTAATGTTCGTTAAACACAAGGCAAGACACTCCCAAGCAGAGAGTGCCTCAATATCCTATTACTTTCCGTGACAGTTTTTGTATTTCTTACCACTGCCGCATGGGCAAGGATCATTCCGCCCAACAGTATCTTTCTTCACATAAGGCGATTTCTTTTTACTTTCTTTACTTTCTTCACCGCTACTGCTGGAAACAGCTTTTGCTCCCTGAGCCACTTCCTCACGCTGCAAGTTGCTTCTAATTTGAGCTTTCATGACATAGCGTGCGACTTCTTCATCAATCGTTTTGACCATCTTTTCAAACATACTAAAGCCTTCAAATTGATATTCACGCAATGGATCGTTTTGACCGTAGGCACGCAAATGAATCCCTTGACGGAGCTGGTCCATTTGATCGATATGGTCCATCCATTTTTGGTCGACAGAACGAAGCAAGATAACCTTTTCGAATTCTCTCATTTGTTCTTCTGAGAGTTCTTCCTCTTTCTCGTCATAGCGCATCTTCACTTTTTCCAAAATAAGCTCTTGCATTTCCTCAGGCTCTTTCCCTTTCAGGTCACTTACCGTAATGTCACCTTCGTCAAGAAGATTGGCACGAAGATACTCAACAATAGCTGCATGATCCCAGTTTTCATCTTCTTCATCTGCCGTATGGACTTGAACGGTTTCTACAACTGTACGCTCAATCATCTGTTCAATAATCTCACGCAAGTTATCTGAAGTCAGCACTTCATAACGCTGCTTATAGATCACTTCACGCTGCTGACGAAGTACATCATCATAAGAAAGCACTGTTTTACGTGCGTCAAAGTTATTGCCCTCCACTCGTTTTTGAGCAGATTCAACAGCACGGGAAATCATTTTACTTTCAATTGGCTGGGAATCATCCATACCTAGACGTTCCATCATGCCCCGCATATTATCTGAAGCGAAGCGGCGCATTAACTCATCGTCCGTGGCTAGATAAAATTGCGACATACCAGGATCACCTTGACGTCCTGAACGACCACGAAGCTGGTTATCGATCCGACGAGACTCGTGTCGCTCTGTACCGATAACAGCAAGACCTCCGGCTTCAATAACGCCTTCTCCTAGTTTAATGTCTGTACCACGTCCAGCCATGTTCGTTGCAATAGTAACCGCACTTTTTTGACCAGCATTTTCAATGATCTCTGCTTCACGGAAGTGGTTCTTCGCGTTTAACACATTGTGCGGCACTTTCGCTTTTGTTAAATAACGTGAAATGATCTCAGACGTTTCAACAGCAACTGTACCGACAAGCACAGGCTGTCCATTTTGGTAACGTTCTTTAATATCCTCGACAACAGCTTTGAATTTCCCATCCATTGTTTTATAGACGAGATCTGCCTTATCATCACGAACGATCGGCTTGTTCGTCGGAATCATGACAACCCGCATATTATAAATGTTCATGAATTCTTCTTCTTCCGTTTTCGCTGTACCCGTCATACCAGATAGTTTTTCATACATACGGAAAAGGTTTTGGAAGGTAATCGATGCTAAGGTCATGCTTTCATTTTGAATCTGAAGGCCTTCTTTTGCTTCGATCGATTGGTGCAAACCATCACTATAACGGCGGCCTTTCATAAGGCGCCCGGTGAATTGGTCAACGATCACCACTTCACCCTCATCGACGACATAATCGGTGTCACGATGCATAGTTACGTGAGCTTTTAATGACTGATTAATGTGGTGAATCAGTGAGACATTGGATAAGTCAAACAAGTTTTCAATCTTGAAAAACTTCTCAGCCTTATTAATTCCTTCTTCCGTCAATTGAACATTTTTCGTTTTTTCATCATAGGTAAAGTCTTCTTCACTACTAAGCAATCGAACGAACGAATTCGCCGATTGGTAGAGATCAGCTGATTTCGAAGCCGTACCGGATATAATGAGCGGTGTACGGGCTTCATCAATTAAAATCGAGTCAACCTCATCAATGATGGCAAAATGGAGCGGACGTTGAACCATCTGCTCTTTATATAAAACCATATTGTCGCGCAAATAATCGAAACCGAATTCATTGTTTGTTCCATAGGTAATATCAGCAGCATAGGCTTCACGTTTCTCATCCTTAGACAATCCATTCGTGTTAAGACCGACTGTCAGTCCAAGAAACTTATAAAGCTCACCCATTTCTGTGGCGTCACGGCTTGCCAAATAGTCATTGACCGTTATAATGTGAACACCTTTGCCTGTAATTGCATTAAGATAGGCAGGCATGGTAGAGGCTAAGGTCTTCCCTTCCCCTGTCTTCATCTCGGCAATATTTCCTTCATGTAAGGCATTTCCACCTATAAGCTGAACCGTAAACGGGCGCATATTAAGCACACGTTTAGAACCTTCACGAACGACCGCAAAGGCTTCGACTAACATATCATCCAGTTTTTCGCCTTTTTCATAGCGTTGTTTAAATTCATTTGTTTTCTCTCTTAACCCATCATCTGAAAGCTGTTCCATATCAGATTCTAGGGCATCAATTTGCTCAGCTATCTTTCCCAGACGCTTGAGTTGACGTGTATTATCATCACCAAATATTTTCTTTAAAGTTCCAAGCATTGCAACCGCTCCTCTATTGATTTCCAATCTTCGGTTGAGTAGTATAATCCATTCTTTATCATAACACTAAGGGAAGCAGGCTGACAACAAACAGGCCATGCGTAGAGCGCCTTACTAAAGTACAGATGCTGGACCAGCTTCACTTACATAACAGACGAATAGACAATCCGGGGATGGATTGTCTATTTGGAGGAGGCGATTAAGAGGTAGAAGAGGTAACAAAACGAGGTTGTCGCTCACGAATAAGCTCATGCGTTATGCCTAGTTGTCTTTGATCGAGATCATAAACACGGCGATTCGTGGCACCGATTATTTCAACAAGCTGGGCAATGGTTTCTTCCTGTTGCCGCATCTTTTGGTAAAGATGAGCACAGTCCGAGCACATATAAGTATTTTTCATTGGTTCGCCTCCCTGGCAGGTATGATACAACTTAGTTATAACACCTCTTATATAGGAAGGAAAATGCATGGTTATCCACTTCAATTAATCTTTTGATTTCATAAAACGAGTTTTTACGACTTAAAAAATCATTTCTCATCGATAATGGAAAAACTAAATGTAAGTAATTAGTGCTTTTCCCACAAAAAATAGAGCTTTGATGAACGTCCGTAATCACATACGTACTATAACAAAGGAACAGCAGCCCCATATTTACGGGACTGCTGTTCCTTTAAGATAACTTATCAAGTTTCGATTAAGCCGTAACGACCATCTCGACGTTTATAAACTATGTTCGTTTCGTCTGTTAAAGAGTTGGTAAACACATAGAATGCGTGTCCAAGCATATCCATCTGAAGTGCGGCTTCTTCACTATCCATTGGCTTAAGATCGAAGCGCTTCGTTCTTACAATTTCAATATCAGATTCATCTTCTACTGCAAGCTGTTGCTGTTGTGCTTCCCTTTCCAGTTCAGCAAAGACGTATTTAGGAGCACCTTCTTGTCGAGATTTTCGGTTGACTTTCGTTTTATGCTTTCGGATTTGTCTTTCAAGTTTATCCACCACAAGGTCGATGGCAGCGTATAAGTCAGTATTGTGTTCCTCTGCACGAAGAAGCAAGTTCTTCATCGGAATTGTTACCTCAATGGTCTGCTCATCATTATAGACACTTAAATTTACGTGAACTTCTGAAGTTAGCGGAGTGTCAAAATAGCGTTCAAGCTTGCTCACCTTTTTCTCCACATATTCCTTTATGGAATCCGTCACCTCAAGATTTTCACCACGAATGTTGTAATTCATTACAAGTGTCCTCCTTTCATCCTTATGTGTTTATATTCTACCATACCCTGCCTCATTCCTGCATAAACTTTCGGAATTTTTTGACGAAATGGTGTCAGGGAATGCTGAAACCTAGTAGATCATTGCAGAATAGAGCTTAATCAGTGCATGATAAGTGTTTTTTCGACACCAACAAACGAATTCAAACTCGATTACGGCAGAATATTTCTTTCAAAAAAGGGGGATTTTTAATAAAAAAAGAGGCACCTTGTTTTATATAAAACGAGGCGCTTCTACTCACTCAATGGGCTGTATAGGGATTAATGAATGACTGCATCCGGGAACGCCAGTTTTCATAAACAGGAATGACCTCCTGAATAAGTAATTGGCGCTTTTCTTGATTGGTTCCTAGTGTGAACCATTTCTCAAGCAGCTTGACGATATCGTGAAACTCGTTCACAAGCTCTCTTGTACGCGCTTCTTCTTGAAGAAGTTCAAGAAGACTTTCATGTGTATGACTTATTTGTTGAAACGCAACTAGTATATCTTCAAACACCTGCTGGACTTGCGGTAATGCTTCTTTCTCTAAATTATTTTCTAAGTATTCGAATCCCTCACTAATAACCGCTAACAATTGTTTATATTCTTGGAGCATGTGATGTTGGGCAGCTGTTAATTCTGACATAATCGTCTCCTACTATTTTTTGTGATCCATAAACATCCCATCATATGCCGAAACACTTTGATAGGGGTTCGTATAACGCTGCTTGCTGGATTTCTGCTTTTTCATGTTGCGTAAATCGACCTTCAGATCGTTTAACAAAAATTCAAGCTTTTGATTCAATGTCGGTTCTCGTTTGATAATTCTTTCGATCACCGCTTGCTCCTCTGAAGTTTGAGGCTGTGGAAGCTTTGTTAAAAACTGTTCCCGCTGATCCAAGAGCTTCTCCACTTCTTCTAAAACATCCTTCCGGTTCTGATCTGTTACCTTTTGATGAACCGTTTCATCAAGCTGGGCAGTAACCAAGGCGAACTGTTCCCACATAGTCACTACGCATTCCCGCCTGCCCCGTGCTGGGCTTTTCTCGTTTGCAAAATAACTTCCTTCCACGTATCACGGAATTCAGTAACGAGACCTTCTACTTCATCAAGGATCGCGCTATCGTTTTGACTGTTCGCTTCCATCAGCCGACGGTTCATATAATCATAAAGGGGAAGGACCTCTTTTGATACAGCATAATCCTGATTCATTGTCAGCATTAGCTCTCGAATGATGGCCTGAGCTTTTTGGATCGAGGCATTCTTTTGTTCGATGGAACCATTGCTTATCGCTTTCTTCGCTGAACGAATGAACTTAATGCATCCATTGTATAACATAAGCGTAAGCTCTCCTGGGGAAGCTGTTTCTACTGAATTATTTTGGTAGGCTTGAATCGACATCTACCCGACACTCCTTTTGAAAAATGTTAGCCAAAGTTTGACATCAAAAAGGCGGACTGAGAGTTTAATTGCTGAATAGCTTGTTCCATTTGGCCAAATTGTGACCAATAACGGTCCTCAATTTGAACAAGACGATCCTCAAACGCCTCCATCCGATCTTCCATATCTTCAAGTCGCCGGCCCAGCATGTACGTTTCTTCGGTACTCGTTGGTTTACCGGCTTTACGCTCAATGGTTTGACGGGTGTCAGCGATCGTCTCTTCCAACTTATCAATAATCCCTTTACTTCCTGTTTCACTGTTTCCTGCAAATAACTCTTGGACAGCCTTTGGGTCTTCCCTTAGAGCCTCTCGCAGCTCGTCTTCCGTAATCAAAAGCTTGCCACCATCTAAATAGTTGGCACTCGTTTTAATCCCAACTTGCGACAACTGTGTATATTCTCCACCAGTATCAACCGTGCCGTACCAATTGGAACGCATTTCAAATAAGGCATTCTGGATCGTAGAATCATTACGAAGCATCCCGCTTTTTGCTTTTTCTTCCCAAAGTTCAATCTCCCGTTCTTCCAAATCCTCTTTTTGTTTCTCAGTGAGAGGAGGAAAATCACGATACCGTTTCTCTGATACTTGTTCATTCAAACTCTCAATAACTTTATTATACTTGTCTACAAACTTCGTGATGTTCTCAACAGCACTGTCAATATTGTTCGATACATTTACATTGACTGCCGTATCCATCACCGCATGAAAGTTAAAGGTGACACCGTTTAATGTATAATTATTATCATGAGTTGTAATTTCTAAAGAGCCATTGTATTTGAATGCAGCATCCTGCCCGCCTTTTTCATTCAGCTTCCAAGTCCCAGAAGAATTATCACCATTTTTTATTCCTAAAGTATTAGAAAGAAATCCTGCAGTAGTACTATCAAAACCGATCTCGGCCCCTAGAAACTGAGAGTTGTCCGTATTGTAATCACCTGTTTGTGTGCGTTCAATCATAATCTTATCCGCACTACTGTCATAAAAAGCTCGTAAGCCTAAATCAGAATTACTAATCTCATCTAACACTTCATTTAAGGACTGTTCCATATCGATAGAGAACGTTTGTGTGGAAGGACCATCTTCTCCATAGGTTGTAATAGTGAAGTCACCCCCATCAAAACCATTGGCAAACTTACTTTCTTCCGACGACAATGAGGCTGTTGGATCAATTTGTTCGCCCGCTTTCGATAGCCTTGTCTCACTCAAATTATAAGCCGCTGTGGCCATCTGGGTCACTTGAACATTGTAATTCCCTTCCCCAGCGCCTGCAGAAGCCTCCGCACTAATTGCTGAAGATGGTGACGTAACCTCTTTCGATTGATAGGTTTTTGATAGATTCATATCAAGTGTCATACTATCTAACTCAAAAAGCTGCTTATTGACGTCACGATAGGCATCACGCTGCCATTCCGTCCACGTTTTATCTTGTTCCATTTTATTCAAAGGCTGGCGTTCTGCTCTCATTAAATCGTTCACAAGCTTATCAATATCCATCCCGGATGCCAAACCGCCTATCCGCATATCACTCATATGTTCACCTTCTAATCTTTTATCGTCAACACATCTATTTTTCTTTATATCGGCAATAGTTGAACAGAGTTGAATACATAATAAGAAAAAATCGGGTTAAGTTCGAATCACTCGGCATTTAGTCAGAATGATTTCAAATCAGGGAAGAATCTTTTTCCATTTCGTAAAAATCCTCTGACGTTAGGTTAGAACCAAGCATGGTGCGGATAGAATCCGCTTACTTTTAGTAAGAAAAACAATTGACACCACTGTCAACAAATCTGTATAATTTAATACAATGTTTAAAGCCGACTTTTTTGATAGGAATTATAGTCATAAGGGGGTAGTTCGTTGTTTTTACAAATGAATCATGTTGGAAAAACCTTTACCGATCAAGATCAGCAATCGTCCTTTGAAGTTTTTTCCGATATTGACTTAAGTATATCCGAAAACCAATTCGTATCCATCCTAGGGCCTTCAGGATGTGGGAAATCGACACTATTGTCTATGGTCGCAGGACTCGAGAAGGCTACAGAGGGCACCATCACCTTGCAAGAAAAAGAAATAAAGCAAGCCGGACCCGACCGCGGTATGGTTTTCCAGCAGCCTTCCTTATTTCCCTGGCTCAATGTCCGCGACAACGTCACCTTCCCATTAAAAGGAACAATGAGTAAAAAAGCAGCCAACGACCGTGCCAATCACTTCTTAAAAATGGTTCACTTAAGCCGTTTCAAGCAAAGCTTCACCTATGAACTCTCAGGAGGGATGCAGCAGCGTGTCGCCATTGCCCGGGCACTAGCTATGGACCCTAAAGTTTTGCTAATGGATGAACCATTTGGTGCCCTCGATGAACAAACACGCCATATCCTGCACGATGAGTTAATAAAAATTTGGCAAGAAACACAAAAAACCATTCTCTTCGTTACACACAGCATCCAAGAAGCTATCAAACTATCAGATCGTGTCGTCGTTATGGGAACGCGCCCCGGACGAATCATCGCCGATTTTACAATAGATATACCTAGACCAAGAAAACGAGATAATAAAGAAATCATCGAACTTGAGAAGAGAGTCATGGATTTGCTTGAAGGCGAAATTAACAAAGTCTTAAAGGAAGAGCTATCAAATGAAATTGAATATAGTCGTTAAACGTGTATTATTTTTAGTCGCAATCATCGGATTATGGCAGCTGATTTATTCAGCAAATGTGTTTGAAGATATTATTTTCCCATCACCAAATCAAGTTTGGACAGCATTATATGAAGGATTCGCAAGTGGAGACCTTGTCGAAGCGTTAGGAGCAAGCTTTAAGCATTTGCTCTCTGGAATGTCAATGGCGATCTTGTTTGGCACGATCGTTGGGGTCATTTTTGGAAAATCAAAACAGGCAGATGAAACCGCTGGAATGTACTTAATCGCCCTGCAAAGTATCCCAAGTATCGTCTGGGTACCGCTTGCCATTATGCTCTTTGGCTTCACAGAATTTGCCGTCATTTTCGTCGTCGTTTTAGGAGGAACATTCGTTATGGCCTTAAACGTCCGATCAGCCATTCATAATGTCCCCCCTCACCTCGTAAGGGCAGCCAGAACAATGGGAACAAAAGGATTCCGCTTATTTTACCTTGTTGAAGTCCCAGCAAGTATCCCATACTTCATGTCAGGTGTTCGACTCGCCTGGGCCTTCAGTTGGCGCGCCTTAATGGCCGGGGAATTACTCAGTAACGGACCGGGCTTAGGCTATTCACTGAGATACGCACAAGATTATGCCCGTATGGATCAAGTCATTGGCATTATTATTATCATCGGAGTGATAGGCGCCGTCGTCGATCAGCTCGTATTTTCCAAGTTAGAGAAAAATGTTATGAAACGATGGGGTTTAGCAAAATAAAGAAAGGATGAATGTACATGAAGAAATTTTTATCAATTATGACACTCATTACACTTAGTCTCATATTAGCTGCCTGTGGAAGCAGCGAGCAAGAAGCAAGTGGAGACGGATCAAAAGAAATTACCATCGGATACTTCCCAAACATTAACCACGTTGCCGGCATGGTAGCCGAAGAACAAGACCTCTATTCAGAAACGCTGCCAGATGGAACAAAAGTAAACTACAAATACTTCCCTGATGGCTCAGCATTCATGACGGCTGTCGAAACAGGCGAAGTACAAGGCGGCCTCGTCGGACCAGGCCCAGCCATGAACCACTTTACAAGCGGCGCGAAGATTAACGTCGTAGCTGCAGGATCAACCGGCGGAACCGTGATTATGGCCAGAAAAGGCGCCAACATCGAAACACCCGAAGACTTAAAAGGAAAAACTTTCATCTCCCCACGCGTCGGCTGTACACATGACGTCCAATTCGAAACCATGATGATGGAAGAATACGACATCACCTCTGACCGCATTGATGGAACAATGAAACACGTCACAGGAAAACCAGCCACCTATCACAGCATGTTTAACGCAGGAAACGTCGATGCAGCCACAGTCCCTGAACCATGGGCATCTGTTATCGAAGCACAAGGCAGCGGCGAAGTTCTCGTAGATACACCTGAAGTCGCTTATGGCGAAACATTACCAGCCGCCGTGTTTGTAACATCCCAAGACTTAGTCAAAAATAACCCAGACATGGTGCAAAGCATCGTAGACGCCCATAAGAAAGCAACAGAGTTTATTAAAGACAATCCAGAAGAAGCGAAAACCATCGCGATTGATAAGATTAAAGAGATCACTGATCAAGAGCTATCTAAATCCGTCATTGACAATGCATGGGAACGTATCGATTTCACTTATGACATTGACGGAAATACACTGCAGGATTTTGCGAATTCTTCTTATGAGCTTGAGTTTTTGAAGAAGAAGCCTGATTTAGAAGGGCTAGTGGATACGAGTTTTATTAAATAATAGATAAAGCCAGCCGGGAGCGGCTGGCTTTTTGTTTATGAAAAAAAATAGGTTTGTTTTACTCTATTAAGTTGAACTTTTCCTAGTCCCCTTGTCCAATGTCTCTTGAGTCTTTGCTTTACGCTTTTTCAAAGCCTCAATCTTCTTCTTAGTAATTGAGTCTCTCACTTTAGAAGGTGTATTCGGTCTTACATAAACACCATCCTTCACAGTTTCTTCCAACCGTCGTGCATTCTCTAGATCAAGGAATTCTGTTTTCAAGGCTATCTCTCCTAAAAATAGGTGTCTACTAAAGCCTTAGCCTCTTTAGTTTCAATAACCACCTGCCTCTCCCTAGGATTCAACATCTTCGCTCCGATGAATGAGACTATATTTCTATATCCTGGAACCTCCGACCCCACTTGCATCATGAAAAGGAAGAAGTATCCCCTATACCGTTAAAACAAAAAGCCCACTCGTTTAGAATGGACTCTCGTTACTATAGTCAACTTATTATTAACAACAACTCTTAATTCTTACCAAGTTATTAATAAGGTGCCGCTGCCATTCCCAACAAAGATCCTAAAATAGCACCCGCTATTGCCATCACCATTAAAATAACACCATGGGTATCATTATTATTCTTGTACGTTAAAAAACCCATTATAAAGGCTCCGGCACCAAAAAGGATTGGGATAAAGAGTATAGAAATTCCAAAGAATACCCAACCCAAAATGATATAAGTCTTATGATTCTTTGATGGAACTTGGCTACTTGAATGGGAGTAATTGGTGACAGAAGTTTGAGGATGAGAATGTTGGCTTTCAGAACCTTGATCAGTATCAAGTTGTTTACCGCAACCTTGGCAAAAAGCATCATCATCCTTAATTTCATTTCCACATGTTGAACAATACACGTAACTCCCCCTATCTTGATGGCACATTCATCCATGTATATGAGTTCCATTGAACGAATATGCGACCTTAGGGTCACGAAAAAGAAAGTGGCTTACCTCAATAAAATATAGAATCTCTAAACCCTAGTATTAAAAGAAAGTTTCCATCGTAGAGCAAGCCTATCATAGGTGGTGACTATGAGGAGGCAATTTAACCTATCGGGGTCAGGCTCTCGAATTACTTCAATCTATATTCTTCAACATTTCTAATAGTCTGGAATGTATTTCATGAACATTTAGGATTACTTCGTCATTCTCCAATAAAGCATACAACTCTTCAAATAAATTAACAGGGATCACATTCCAATATAAAAGATATTGTATAGCCTCCCAATGGTCTATATTTTCATCTAGACTGACTCCATCATTTTGTAAGTAAATTTGTATAATCAACCAAGAAATTTGAATCTTTAAGTATTTTTCAACTAACTCCATCTCTTTCACCACCTTCTACATATCAAAAAGAAGACCCTAGCATAGCTAGAGTCTCCATATTGTAATCTAAATATTAACGTAATAACTGAAGTACACCTTGTGGTTGTTGATTTGCTTTTGCAAGCATTGCTTGAGAAGCTTGTGCAAGGATACTTTGTTTTGTTTGGTTCATCATTTCTTTCGCCATCGTGCGAACATTTATTTTCATAAATGACCAGACTATATCTTCACCCTCTAGCATTCTAGTAGGGGTCGGGCACTTCGGATTCACAATGTTGAACCTACATTGTGTCACCTACGGATTTCATCATCATAGCTTTCTCCTTAGATGGTTTATCCTAGTCGTTGAACCTTCTCCACTCTTTCAAGTCAGGAGCTTGGCTGCTGATCGCCCAATCCTTTCTTTTTTCACACCTTCACGCATGTCGTTTCCAACTACGTTGTGGTAAGAAAAGTTCTAAGGGGTTTCCAGCAATTCACCCGATAATGATCTCTAGCCGTTACCAGCTAGGACGACTGTGCTTAGCTTATACAGCTAAAGCATAATCTACGTCACGGATACGAGATTCCGCAGCAGTTAGGTTTTCTGATGACGTTCCAAGATTGTTAATTGTATGCTCCAAGCGATTTTGATATGAACCTAGTTTAGAACGCTCTCCAGAAACAGTTTCAATAGCATTGTTAATAGTAGTTATAGCTGTTGACGCTTTACCTGAACTTGTAATGTCTATAGCAGTTCCATTAGCATCACGAAGACCTAGAGCCTCAGATCTCATATCTTCAATTCCTACCAATAGGTTTTGACCACTGTTCGCGCCAATTTGAAGTGATAAGGATTTAGAAGCATCAGTCTGAGCTGCTTCTGCCTTATTAAAGGTAATAGTCACACTTTCACCAACGCCCATATCTGTCAAACCGCCAATTGAAACCGTATCACCTGTTCCAGTAATCGCAGCAGCTGCTTCAGTGTCAACATCCAACGCGAATCCTGTTCCAGCTGGGTCATCCACAACAAACTGTGTTTCTCCTGCCTCATTATTTACACGAGTGATTGTAATAGTACCTGAGGTATCTATTAAATCTGTATCTGTAGTACCTACTGTTATATCGGCTCTTGTATTACTTTGGATATCATAAGAACCTGTTTTGGCAGCTGATAGCCCTTCCTTATCACCGTTCAAGAGTTTTTGTGTATTAAATTCTGTAGTATTGCCAATTCTATCTATTTCAGAAGCTAATTGATCAACTTCTTTTTGTAGTTCTTTTCTATCCGCTTCAGTATTAGTATCACTAGAAGATTGTACAGCTAATTCACGCATACGTTGCAGTATACTATGTGTTTCATTCAGTGCGCCCTCAGCAGTTTGTATTAAACTTACGCCGTCTTGAGCATTCTTAGAAGCCATGTCTAAACCACGAATCTGCCCACGCATTTTTTCAGAAATTGCTAGACCTGCTGCATCATCAGAAGCATTGTTGATACGTAAACCTGAAGATAGTTTTTCCATTGATCCAGACATAGCATTGTTAGCTTGCCCTAACTGACGATACGTGTTAAGTGCCGCGATGTTGTGATTAATTCTCATTTTAATAATTCCTCCTTGAATAGGTCATCCCACGTCCTTGTGAGGTGCTGTTTTGTTTACAAAACAAAAGCCGGCCGACTTTGTAATGTGCTACATTACTTATATCGGACGACTTCCATAGGAGTTTAATCATTTTTTGAACTTTTTAACAGATCCAACAAATTCTCAGAGAACGTAGCCGCTTCCGTATTTTCACTCTGAATCGCAGCATAAACTTCCTGCCTATGTATCTCCACATGCTTCGGTGCATCAATACCCAGCTTCACTTGCCCGCCTTCAACGGAAACAACTTTCAACTCAATATCGTCACCAATGCGAATCGACTCCCCAGCCTTGCGATTAAGGACGAGCATGCTGTTCACCGCCTTCTTCGTGACCAAGAGAATGTCTAGTTTGATAGACTTCATCCACTAGAATCAACTGCTTTGCTTTTCCATTATTCACGTTAACAATAATAGGAGCCTGCAGGTTGATGGTAGATTCTTTAAATGGCTCCCTCAAAGTTACAACACTATAAACCACCACATCATCTGGCTTTCCAATCCCTAAATCAAGTTGCATTTGTTCGCCCAATTCAAATTCATACGCTTTATAAAATAAGTAAGGGCTCACAACAATCAAGGAAACACTCGGCTCCTCACAAGACTGCAGAGCATAGTAGACCCCAGTTTCATCAACAGGCAACAGCACAAATGAACGATAGCCCTCAAATCCCGGCAATCCTTGTTCAAAACGAATCTTTTCGTTCTCCTCTACCTCAACAATACCAAAATATTTCGTTTCAATCTTCATTTTTCATCCATCCTTTGTATTACACTTTCCAATCAATTTGAATGTCACCGTATTGTTTCATATAAATATCAACATTTCCCGACTGATAAGAAATTTCAGGTTCCCGGGGTTGCGCCTTAATAATGGGATCTTGAGGGTCAACGGAAATCTCAGCTTCACCTGGCACATAGTTAAAATCAACTAAATCATAAACTGGCCGCCCCCCAGGCTGCATCGTAAATTCAAACCCGGCATTCTGCTTCGCATGAGCCGCAATTGGATTACCACCGTCCTCGATCCGCATCAATTCATCCCCTTCACGAGAAACACGGGCAATGCCCTCTAACCAAATCTGTCTTGCTTCCCCAACTAACTCTTCCGTCCGTACAAGCACATTTTTCAAATCTAGGTTATGCCAGGCCTTCGTTTGATCAATCGTTAGTTTCCCTGGACGTTGGCGAATGGTCATGTCCGCTTTCGGCTGCTGGATCGACTGTTCGACTTTATGCTGACGAATCGTTTGTTTTCCTGTTTGAACATTTATTCCAATTCTAGCCTCTGTTGTGTGAATTTGAACCTTAGATATGGACATCCGCATCCCTCCTTATAAGGAAGTTCGATTAAAGTCGGCAAGTCCTGTCCTGTGCCAACACCGAACGTCTCCACTCTATAAAACGAGGCTGCCCCCTGAAGAGACAGCCCTATCTTAGAAAGTCCATCAACGTAGGCTGAATAATCCGTGATCCTACTCCAAGCGCCGCCCGATGAATACTTTCTTGCGTTTTTAAGTTCGTAATTACTTTTTCAATATCGGCATCTTCATTGTCTGACATCATCTTCGTTGCGCTAACTTCCTGTGCATGAATCCGATCTTCAATCAGGTCGACACGATTCATCCGTGCACCTAAATCAGCTCGCTCATTAATAATGTCATTGATATGCTTATCAAACGTTTCCAGGTAATCACCGAGCTCTTCATCACTACTATCACCTTCCAACGCATTGGCAAACGCTTCAATGTCATCAAAAAGTTCCTGTTCAAAAACAGGCTCAGGATCAACATTCACCTGTATTTTCACCCCGGCTGAGACTTCAATTTTAACAGGCGTCGCCTCACTATCAACCGTAAAATCTTCCATATTCACAGGAGCTTCCGTCGTGTTCGCTCCGTTAAAAATATACTTGTCATTGACCTTCGTATTGGCGATCGTGCCTAAATGCTCCTTCAACTGCCGAATCTCTTTGGCAATATTTTCACGCTGACCATCTTCATATGTACCATTACTCGCCTGGACGGTGAGCTCACGAATCCGCTGCATCGCTTTTGTTGCTTTATCCAATGCTGCGTCACTACTGTCCATCCAGTTATGCACTGTCCCAATATTGCGCTTATACTGCTGCACCTCTGTCAGCTGTGAACGATAATTGATCCCTTTCATCGCTACAACTGGATCGTCCGACGGCTGACTAATTTTCTTCCCGGTATAAAGCTGTTCCTGATATTTCCCCAGCTGGCTATAGCTATTACTGAGGTTACGAAGCATATTATTCGTTAGCATTCCTTGGGTAACACGCATGATCACTCACCTACCTTCCCATTTGATTAATGATGCGATCAAGCATTTCATCAACAACGGTAATATTCCGAGCCGCCGCATTATAAGCATGTTGGAATTTAATCATATTCGTCATTTCTTCATCCAAGGAGACCGCGCTCACCGATTGACGCTGCTGATTGACAGACGCCTTCAACGTCGCAGAGTTACTCTGCATCCGATAGGCTTCTTGCGCTTCTACCGCCATAGTTCCGATCATCGATTCATAAAAGGTGCCCACTGACGTTTCTTCACCTAACATAGCGGCAGGCTCATCCAACACATTGGCTAAGTCAAGGGCATTCCCGCCATTCCCGGCAAGTTCCGAATTCGCTGCAGCAATATGATCGGCATCCGCTTTCACCGCATCCGTTACATCAAGTGAACCTGCAAGCCCGCGCACGACTCCCGCTTCATCCGTATCGAGCGTATCATCTACGAAAAAGAAATTCGGAGGCTCTGTCCCATCTTCCATCGAATTCAATGACTCTCCACCCTTTTGAACCGTATTCATCGCGGTTGCATAAGCGGTCGCCATTTTATCAAGGTCATAAACCATTTGCTCATACGTTCCTTTAGCTTTGCCTCCGCTCATGTAACCACCAGATTCAACTAACCCCTTCAACTTCCCTTGTGAAAAATCTTCCACATCATAAGAGCGATCACCGATAGAAATCGACTCAGCAACCGGCGTTCCATCGTTAGGATAGTCAACTTTCACCTCATTCACACTGTTCGTTGCACCATCTACAAGCGTAGGAGCCAAGGCCTGACCATTACTCCCCACTAATGAAATCGTCGCTTTTCCCATCGCAAGTGGATCAGCAGAACGAGGGGTATCCTCATAGGAAACATCAATCGTCACAATCCCTGAAAGCTGATCAATCAAACGGTCCCGCTCATCATACAAATCATTCGGCACATAACCATGCGGCTCTACTTCAGCAATTTGCTTATTCAAATGATTAATTTGATTTGATAACGAGTTCACCTCTTTCGTTGTTACGCCCACTTCCGTTTTTATATCATTCTGCATTCTATGTAGTGTATTTGATAAATAATTGAACGTTTCGGCTACAGCCTGTCCTCGCTGAACAACAACATCACGAGCACCCGAATTTTGCGGATTAACAGACAGGTCCTGTAACGATTGCCAAAAACGATCCATCGTCTTAGCTAATCCACTATCAGACGGCTCATTCATTAATGATTCCAACCTGCCAAACGCATCAGAACGTGCTTCATAGTAACCCGTTTTACTATTTTCACCGCGAAATTGATCATCCAGAAAACCCACACGCACCCGTTCAATCGAACCAGCCTGTACACCGCTCCCCATCTGCCCTGGAATCTCAGGACGATTCCGTGAAGCCGCCGGGAACGGACCCGTCTGTTCAAAATTGACGCGCTGGCGTGTATAGCCGGGTGTATTCGCATTGGAAATATTGTGCCCTGTTGTATATAAAGCCGATTGCTGCGTAAATAAACCACGCTTAGCCACTTCTAAACCATGAAAGGTTGAAACCATATAAATTCTCCTCTTTTTCTTAAGCTTTCGAATCGAATACCGGCCGCTTCTGCCCCTCAGTTCCCGCAGGCTTGCCGTAGTTCATCTGACTTAGCGACGGCTGCAGTAAATCTAATGATACATGGATAAACTGTAACGACTGCTTCGTCAGCTCCGCATTTAACACTTCCTGCTGTTTCAAATCAGCAAGCACGATAATAAAGGAATCATACGTTTCTTGAAGCCGCTCCCGTTCCGCCCCTTCAACAACATCCAATATGTCAGAAACCGTCGGATCCCCATGAGTAAAACCTGCCGCCACAGACCACTCAGCAACGACCGCCAACCGCTTCTTCTCTAAGCTGTTAATCGCTTGAACATGCTTTCGCTCCTGAGCAAGAATCCCTTGCAACGCTTCCGTGTCATTCGATTTCAATGCCTCAGTCTTGTTATTCGAAACGGTTAACAAACTTTCATGAAGCTGCTTCAAACGCTCCATTTGATCTACGATGCTATCGATGTTCACGGCCCATCCTCCTTTATCCCTTGTTCGACCAGAAATTAACCATTTTCTTCGCTGTTGCATTCGGATCCACCTGATACTTGCCATCCTTCACAGCGGCCTTAATCTCATCCACATACTTCTGACGTGCCGAGCTCTTCTGCTCTGATTCATGCAATGCCTTTCCCTGGTGTGAAATTTCGACCTTATCCTGCTTACTCTGCTTTTGCCTTTGAACATCAGCCTGCTGATTCACATGCTTCTTATAAGGATTAAAATTAGAATGGTTTGGACCATTGATCTTCATTTCATTCACCTCTTCCGCCATTTAAAATCGCTACCCTATATATCGGATATCCACCAAATAAGTTTAGACTTTATCCCGCTTCACCGTATAATAAGTCACCTGACCCATATCGTCCTTCCTATTTCGTTCACTCAGCTGATCAATTTCCCCCTGCTTTCGAACCCCGTCCTGAAGCTCATTGGTACAGCTCTCACACAGACGACCCTCACGAATTTGCGCCCCACACTTCGAGCAATCATACGTTAATTGCGGAAACTGAGCTGGATGCAGACGCTTTGACTTCACGAAACCGCGAATCGTCCTCTCATCAACACCCGTCTCCTCAACAATCTCCCTGACATTCGCCGTCCGATTCTGCTTCTTCCGCATAAACGCATAAACTGTTTGGAAATCGCGCTCCTCCTGCTTCAAACAATTTTGACAAACCAAAGCCGAACCCTTGATATACAATCCATAACACCTCGGACAATTCGCCAACTCAGCCATCACCAAATCCCCCTATACCTCTCTTTTATTATTATATCGGCAAACATCCCATATTCCAAAGATGTACTAACGAAAAAGTGTCAACGAATAAACCGCCGGACAACCATGCCCCTTAAGCAACGACGCCAAATGCCGCACCGTCATCCCCGTCGTATAAATATCATCGACCAACAGCACAGGCTTCCTCGGTTCCCCCACCAACACAAACGGATTCTCCGACGACACCCGCTCCCTTCGCCCCCGCTTCGACTGCTTCTCACTACCCTTTCTCGTAAAAAAGTCGACAGCCTCAAACCCGAGCTGAGCAATAATTGCGTCCGATTGATTAAACCCCCGCTCCTGAATCCGCTGCCCACTAAGCGGAATCGCCACCAGATCCGCACCCACATCCTGGAAGTGCTGATGATACGTCGTCTGTAAAGCTTCAGCAAAGGCCTCAACCAGTATAAAGTCCCCCCTATACTTCCACCTCGCAACAACCTCCCTGGCAAACTCATTGTACGTATACACCGAAACATTCTTCTCTAAGCACCCCGCATACTGCTCCGACTGTTCCCAGCGCACACAATCATGACAGACTCCTTCTGCATCCACACGACCACACTTCGAGCAACCAGCCTGATCGATTCTTGCTAATCTTGCTGAACACACCTCACACAGATTGATTCTTCTCTGGGGAAGCAAAAACTGACTCCATCCCACTTTTGGGACGATTTCTTCTACGCAAATCAGGCATCTCATGATTGCTGCCCCAATCGATTCATTTTAATAATCGCTTCCTGCGCATCAAGCATCGCATTCGTTTTACCAATGTGAAAAAAGAACACATCCCCGGTCGGGTCCTCATGACTGCGCCCCGCCCGCCCAGCGATCTGCACGAGAGCCGCTTCATCAAACACAACATGGCCCGCATCAAGAACATATACGTCTACAGAGGGAAACGTCACGCCTCGCTCTAAAATCGTCGTTGTCACTAATATCCGATAGGCTTGATCTCGAAACGCACGCACCTTCTCTTCACGCTCAGGGTCCTCTGCATGAACCGAAGTAATCTCGGGATACATCGGCTTTAAGATGTCAGTAACTAAATGAGCATACTCAATGGTTGAAGTAAATAACAGAAGCTGCCTGCCCCCAAGCTGTTGAGAACGAATCAATTGAAAAATTGGTTGAGGGAGCGTTTGGCTAGCTAACTTTTTTCGCAGGAGGGGACTAAGTTTTAACTGGGGAACAGGAAGCGGATAACCATGGAAACGTTTGGGAATGAAGACAGCAGGAAGTTGTTTACGCTTGATACGCTTTTTCTCCTTTGCCCTTGGAGTTGCTGTTAAATAGACAAGGGACGCATCATGCTTTGCTGCGCGTTCCGAAGCAAATTGGAGGGAGGAATCGTTGTGATAAGGAAAGGCATCAATTTCATCTATAATCATTACATCAAATGCATAAGCAAACCGGTAAAGTTGGTGTGTAGTTGACAGCAGAAGCTGTGCATCACCAAGCTTTTCCTCACTATCTCCATACAAAGCTTGAATGGAGACGATTGGGAAAGCCAGTTTCAGTCTGGGGGCCAGTTCCCGGACAACATCCGTTCGGGGTGTAGCGATACAAACCCTTTGTCCATGCTTCAGTGCAGCCGCTATTCCAGGAAAAAGCATCTCTGTTTTTCCCGCCCCACAGACGGCATAAACGAGCAGCTCACTATTCCCCTTGGAAATAGTAGCAACGATTTCATCTGCAGCCCTTTTTTGGCTAGACGTAAGCTCCCCTTCCCAAGCACAGAGTTCTTCGATAGCCGGCCAAGGATAGTGAGGACTGCCAAGATAGAGCGGCTCACATTCAAGCACACGTCCCATCATAATACAGTTTCGGCAGTACACACACTCTTTTTGACAAGCTAAATGTGGCATAGCCGCAAACAAATAGCTCTTATCATTGCCGCACCGACGGCAAACATAACCTGAACGCTGCTTTTCAATCGATAAGACTTTTTGAACTTGACCTTCTGTAACTAATGCTGTAAATTCTTCATCTAATAAAGGAATTTCTTGACGAGTGAGAAGTTTACCTGTGATCCATTTGTGGGGAGCCTGTTCTGGAATGATTTGTAGCGTGCCAGGCGGTGAGGGAGAGGAATTTTTTCGTGTAGAAACTAGTTGAGGCAAAGTGATCACCTTCCTATTTTTTTATAAAGCGGGGAACAAAACGTTCGATTTTAAAGTCTAGCGACCCCACGTCAAGTGGGGTCTTGAATCTCACAAACAGATCAGCTTAAGATTTCTTATACCAACCAATACCCATCGCACCCTCACCGAGATGAGTGCCGATGACGGGGCCGAAATAACTGATAGTCACTTCCACGTGATCAAACTGCTCTTCGATGGCTTGTTTAATTTGTTGGGCTTCCTGAGGACGATTAGCGTGAATGACACTTGCCTGAAATGTGCCTTCACGATTAATATCTTCTTCAAAGAGCGTGAGGATACGTTTGAGCGCCTTTTTGCGTGTGCGAATTTTTTCAAACGGAACAATTTTTGTATCAACAAAATGAAGAACGGGCTTCACCTGCAGTAGACTGCCGACAAAAGCTTGAGCACCATTCAGCCTCCCACCTCGGTGCAAGTGGCTTAAATCATCGGCCATAAAGTAAGCATGCATGGACGACCTCATTTCCTGAAGACGATTGATAATCTGTTCAGGTGTACCGCCATTGCTTGCCAGCTCAGCCGCTTCAAGCGCATAAAAACCTTGCATCAAGCAGCTGATTTCCGAGTCAAACACATGGACATTAATATCCTCAACCATGTTCCCAGCAGCTATCATCCCTTCATACGTTCCACTAATTCCGCTAGATAAGTGAATCGCTACGACAGCATCATAATCACGAGCCAGCTCCTCTAACTTTTCCGTCATCAGCCCGAGAGATGGCTGGGAGGTCTTTGGTAGTTCCTGATTTTCTTTGACCATATCATAGAAATCTTCAGTAGTAATATCAACTTCTTCCTGATAGGACTCATAACCAAAGATCACATTTAACGGCACCATGTGAATTTGACTAGCCTGCCGGATATCCCTAGGTATATAAGCCGTACTATCAGTCAGTATCGCGGTTTTCATAGGAATCTACCTCCTTATCCCAGTATTAAAATACATGTATGTATGCTTGTCTATTCTGTACTCTATATTTTACATGAATGAATATTCATTTGCACCAACAATATATAATCATAAACAAGAAAAAAGAAGCCCCGAAGAACGTTATCTTCAGAGCTTCTATTCATCAATTAATTAAACAACTTCCACCCAGCCATTCTTAATCGCAGTTACCACAGCTTGGGTACGGTCGTTTACATTCATTTTCTGCAAAATATTACTAACGTGGTTTTTAACCGTTTTTTCACTAATATATAACGATTCCGCAACACCACGGTTACTATTCCCATCAGCTAGAAGTTGCAGCACTTCACATTCTCGACGTGTTAAAAGATGAAGTGGCTTTCTGTACTCAACGGCACGGTAAGCATTGCCTTCCTTCGTTTCAGAGAGTCGGCGGTATTCAGCAACTAAATTATGTGTAACTTTAGGGTGTAAATAGGAACCGCCTTCGCTAACGACTTTAATCGCATCAATCAGAGCTTCCGAATCCATTTCTTTAAGCAAATAGCCCTGGGCGCCTGTTTTTAATGCATGTGTTACGTAATTCTCGTCGTCATGAATAGACAAAATAATGATCTTTAAGTCAGAATATCGACTTGTGAGTTCAGCTGTTGCTTCCACACCATTCATGCTCGGCATGTTAATATCCATAAGAACGATATCTGGGTTATGCCTCTCAATTAGCTCAAGGGCCACATTACCGTCATCACCTTCAGCCACTACCTCAAAGCTTGACTCAAAATCGAGGATACGTTTTACACCTTCACGAAACAATTTATGATCATCAATCAAGACTATTCTAGTCGCCATGAATCTTCCTCCTAATGAATACATTCGATTCCTCTTCTTCCATTTAATAGAATGAAGATCGTCTCTAATTTTTCTCTTTTTATTATGTTTATCGGTCATTACCCTAATCCTATATCCTATTATAAACGATTCAAGTCTTTTTACATAGTTGATTTAGAATTTAACTAGTAATAGGAATTCGAATCGTGACGATGGTCCCTTCACCTGGTGAAGAATCTATGTTTAGATCTCCATTTACCATGTCTACACGTTCACGCATACCCATGAGGCCAAAGGATTTTTCTTTTTTTATAGTCGGGTCAAAGCCCTTCCCATCATCTTTAATCAAAATGTTCGTGTTCTGAGGTTTCATCTCAAAGGCTACTTGAATCACAGAAGGTTCTGCATGCTTGACTGCGTTTTGGACCGCCTCCTGGATCAGACGAAATAATGCCACCTCATACTTCCCTTCAAGCCTGCGCTCTTCCCCAATCAATGTAAAGGAAATCTTGATGTTATTATACTCTTCGGTTGTTGCCAAGTATTTCTTAAGTGTTGGAACTAGACCCAGGTCATCCAAAGTCATTGGACGAAGGTCATAAATGATACGGCGCACCTCGTAAAGGGCCGAACGTACAAGTTTACGAACATTCTTCATCTCAGAAAGAGCTTCGTTAATCCCCCGCTCATTGAACGTCCGCTCAACAAGATCAGAGCGAAGCATAACATTGGCCAGCATCTGCGCAGGACCATCATGGATTTCCCGTGAGAGCCTCCGGCGTTCTTCTTCTTGTGCTTCAATAATTTGCAAACCAAACTCCTGCTTCTCTTTAGCGGATGCTAGAGCATCAGAAACATGTTTGAAATCTTCGGTTAAATAATTTAACACGATAGAAATTTTACCCGCTAAAGCTTCTGCACGCTGAATCGTATCATCCAAGTTACGGAGGCGACGTTCTATTTCATGACGTCGTTCTCTAAGCTGCTTCTCTTTCTCCCTTGTCATGGATAAATCCATTTGCAAGGAATGGGTTTGTTCGTAAATTTTTCGGATCTCTTCTTCTGAATACTGTTGAAATTGCTTGCTAACCTCCGAGAGGCGTATTCTGGATAAACGAACTCTTTGTTCAAGTTCGTCTCCTTCATCAATCAAGCCCGTGACCTGTTTCTTAATTTCGAGTAACTCTTTATTAAGCTTCTCGAACTCGCCTCGGGAGTCTTCACCAATCTGGAAAATTTCATCCTTACTATTCGTTACAGTGTCGACCATTTCCCTGATAATAAAGTCAAGTGCTTTATCCCCAGATTCCATCTCGTTCATAACAAATCTCCTTCATCAATATTCACATAATCATTCGATTGACCTAAGTCAATTTATGGGGGTTATCCGTAAAAACCTAATTTTTTTCTATATTCTTCATATATATACATTTGCTCCTACCTATAAAAACGTTATATAATAATAGCTTAGGAGGTTCAATTAAACCTATGTTAGAAAGCTATTATACAGTAAACCCCGAAGGATCAGAAGAAATCACCATCCAAAAGTCACGTTTCATTGGACATGTGAAGCGTTGTGAATCGGAAGAAGAAGCTCGAAATTTCATTCAATCTATCAAAAAGAAATATAACGATGCCAATCATAACTGTTCCGCTTATATGATAGGAGAGCATGACTTGATACAGAAAGCTAACGATGATGGCGAACCTAGTGGAACAGCCGGAGTACCGATGCTTGAAGTCCTTAAAAAGATGGAGCTAAAGGATACAGCTGTTGTCGTCACACGATATTTTGGAGGAATTAAACTCGGAGCAGGTGGTTTAATTCGTGCCTACTCAAGTGCAGTTTCAGAAGCTATCAAAACAACTGGTCTTGTTAAACGACATTTAACATACACAATCAAAGTTACCGTTGACTACTCAATGCTCGGAAAGCTTGAAAATGAAATACGAAATTCTTCTTACTATATGGATACGATTCATTATTTGGAGAAGGTCGAAATAGACGTAAAAGTAGAAACAAATAGAACGGATGCCTTTGAAACTTGGATAACTGATTTAACGAGTGGCCAAGCTGATATTATACAAGGCGAATGCAGTTATATGGAAACGTCCCTATAGCATACGTTCTTAAAGTGGCCAGTTTATTGTGATTCAAAGGGGAAGAGTATTATGAGAAGTAAAAAACTAAAAATAATTTTATGGTCGCTGGCGGCAGTCCTTCTTGTATTTGTGGGCGCAGCGGTTGGATATGCAGCTTTTCTAACCGATAAAGCCCGTCAAGCCGCCAATGAATCCCACCAGTCACTCGAACGAGGCGTAAAGTCAGACATGCGGAACACTAAAGTTCAGCCAGAGTTTGATAACACTTCGATATTATTTATAGGGGTCGATGACAGCGATACACGCTCCAATGGCAATCCTCAAGGCCATACAAGCAGGTCGGATGCCTTAGTGTTAGCTACATTTAATAATGAGAAAAAATCTGTTAAATTACTAAGTATTCCTCGTGACTCTTACGTGTACATTCCAGAAGTCGGATATCAGGATAAAATCACACATGCTCACGCTTTCGGCGGAACCGATGCCACAGTAAAAACAGTTGAGAACTTTTTAGATGTTCCTGTGGATTATTATGTACGACTCAATTTTAATTCATTTATTGAAGTGATTAATTCACTCGGCGGTGTAAAGTTTGATGTTCCTTTTGAACTAACAGAGCAAAATAGTGAAGATGAAGGAAAAGCCATCCACCTTGAGGAAGGCTACCAGACTGTATCAGGAGAAGAAGCCTTAGCTCTTGTTCGCTCTCGACAATATGACAGTGATTTAGCACGCGGGCAACGTCAAATGGAAATGATTGAGGCTATTATTGAAAAAGCATCACAAGTAGGTTCCATAACCAATTATGGTGATGTCATTAATTCCATCGGCAACAACTTAAAGACGAACCTAACCTTTTCTGAAATGACTGCCTATAAAGATTATATCCTCCAGCAAGACGGGCTGAATTTTGAGGAAATGCAACTCGACGGTGAGGGGGATATATTAACGGTGGTTGGTACTACCAAGTTCATCAAATGAGCCTGCTCAATATCCAGAATACCATACAAGCTCATTTGGGTGTTAACGAACTATCCAATGACAGCAGTTCTTTTGCTGGGGAAGATAAGGAGACCCCCAACAACAATTCCCTACAATAATCTAGTTATTCCCCGGGAAATATCGTCAAAATAAATGACTTTTTTCAGATAAGATAGCCAAACCTACTTCTTATGTCATTCATGAAGTAGGTTTTTATGTTTAGATTGGAGCTGGAAAGTGTATATAGAAGAAATACTCACGATTATGTAAAGGATGAGTGACATAAGAATTATTGTATAGAATAATGTAAGAATCTGTTGTTATTAGAAATTATATTTAGATATTTTTAGGAGGCTTTATTCGTTTATGGCTAAACGGGAAAGACAAAAATTACAACGTTCATTAAAACCACACTGGGTCTGGGCAATTGCTTTTGGTTCCGCAATCGGCTGGGGAGCTTTTGTGCTGCCCCCGGATTGGATTGGTCAAGCTGGGCCCCTAGGTGTTGTGATCGGGATATTACTCGGTGCTATTCTTATGATGATCATTGGAGTAAGTTATGGTTTTCTAATTGAAAAGTTTCCGGTAACAGGCGGAGAATTTTCATATGCTTATATAGGGTTTGGCAGAAGCTTTGCCTTTTTAGCAGGTTGGTTTTTGACACTTGGGTACATCTGTATCGTTGCGTTAAATGCTTCAGCCCTTGCTCTGTTAGCTAAATTTCTATTTCCTGATTTTGTTCGAACCGGAAACCTCTATACTGTTGCAGGTTATGATGTTTCCATTATTCAGGTTTTAATTGCAAGTGCAGCATTAATTGTTTTTGCATTACTAAATATTCGCGGAACCAGCTTCTCAGGACGAACACAATTTGTTTTTAGTATGATTCTTATTTTCGGAATCTTATTGCTTGCTGGTGGCGCCATTTTTTCTGAAGGGCCGAGTTTATCAAACTTATCCCCGGCTTTTCTCCCTAATCAAACGGCAATCGCCTCCATATTAACGATACTCGCGATCGCACCGTTTGCTTATGTAGGATTCGATAACATTCCCCAAGCGGCAGAAGAATTTAAATTCGAAGCAAATAAAGCGTTTGGACTTATTATTTGGTCACTACTCGCAGCAGGGATAGCTTATGCAATCATGATCATCGTTACGGCAAGTACGATGCCATGGCAAGATCTTCTCGCACAAATAGAATCTCAGAATTCTGTATGGGGCACCGGTGATGCCATTGAGAGCTATATGGGCAGAACAGGCGTATTTGTCATCGCTATCGCTGTCATTATGGGGATTTTCACCGGCCTTAACGGGTTCATTATTTCATCTAGCCGTTTAACCTTTGCAATGGGACGTGCACGAATTTTACCAAATGCTTTCCGTAAACTTCATAAAAAATACCAAACTCCATATGTGGGGATTTTGTTTACTTTAGCTGTTTGTCTGATTGCCCCATGGTTTGGCAGGCAAGCACTGCTCTGGGTCGTTGATATGTCTTCAACTGGCGTTGCTATAGCTTACTTTTTCTGCACAGCTACTGCATACAAGATCTTTAAGTGGTCAGACAAACAACCTGACAAACATTCCGCAAGTACTGTTGCACCAGGTAAAAAATTACTATCCTTAATCGGAATGATCAGTTCCATAGGATTTCTCATCCTATTATTACTTCCACAGTCGCCCGCTTCACTCGGTAAAGAATCTTACATTGCCTTAGGAATATGGGTAGTATTTGGAATTGTTTTCTATCTTGTTAATGCCCCACGATATAACAAAATTGATGAAAAAGAAATGAACTACCTCATTCTTGGGAAAGAAGAATTGTAGATCGAAGAAGACTCACCATTACGAGAAGGTGAGTCTTCTTTTTGTTAAAATTCAACAACTTCTGTTTCTTCAGTTTCCATAGATGATACAGGCTTCCCCGATGTAATAAACCACATAGCTTCGGCCCCATCATAGGTTAGATTATAATTCCAAATAAATGTCTCTTCCTCTTTCACCATATCTGAAGGCTCTTCGTCATCATGATAATAGCCAGAATTAAACGTGAACGAAACATACAAACTTGAAGTGAACGGGCGTTCCTCTTCCCCGCTTGTTAGTTTCATACTGCCCGTATCGTAGACGATTTCAGTTACTTCACCCGCAAAATTTTCTCCCATTGCTTCAAGATCTTCTATGTGATTCTGAGCACTCTCCAAGTACTCTTCACTTTTCATCCTTTTAAACTCAGCTATGTCCTTCGATTCATATGCAGCAATGTACTGTTCCACATGCTCAGCGATCGCTTTCTTTAAGTCTTTCTCAAGTGATTTAGAAAGACTTTCTGCTGTTACGTCAGGATTTACGTTTTCAAAAGTCAATTGGATAGGATCAGACGTTTCGTATGTATTAATCGATATGATTTCCTCATGCTGGTTACCATCAACGTCAGCGATTCCTTTCACAATATGTCCCCCAGGTGTTAAGCCCGCTAACTCATATATTGAATCTCCCACAAGTGTTCCAACCTCATCCCCATCAAGAAATAAGCTGACATTTTTTACATTTGAAGACACTTCTACACTAACTGGATCTAATGCTAGAGCATACTGATCAAAAACAAGCCACTGTGATCCTTGATCCTGTAAGTGCAGTGCATATTCTGAATCAGTTCCCTCTTCTTTTTTGCCTGAGGCTGAACGTAAATAACTGAGCGTTGATACAAACTGATCAGAGTTATTATGATAATAATCAATCATAAGTTTTGCTTGGCCTTCATTAAATGTCTGCTTCACGTGATCAAATGTAATTAAATCAACAAGCTTATTCGCATTTTCTTCATTTATAGCTTCCTCAAATTCTTGAACCACATGCTGAGCCGATGTTACTTTACTAAGGTACAACCACAACGTTGTCGCAAACCCGATAAATAAAGCGATAGATATGAAAGTAATAAAAACCTTTCTCCAATTCCTCTTGCGATAGGATCGTTGTTCTTCCACATGTTCACTATAATAATTGCTGGCATTTAACCACTCATGATTTTCTGCGAATTCAGCTGGCTGTTTCGCTCTTTGTTCTGAACTACATTCTTCGCATTCCTCCCGAGAAGGAGAGATTTCTCTTCCACATTTCCGACACTCTCCCACACAATCCCCCCTTTTCTTACAAAAACTAATTCTATTTTACCATAAAACGACCAACGTGGTATTTTGATTTTTTCCTCAATCGGCTAGTTTAAGCCCTAGGTGTGGACGCCAGCGTTTCAACTTGTTGTCTGGATTCTACTCAACGATGAAAGAACCTGACATAGCACATAGTGATTCAGCCCTAATGCCTAAAGATTCTCCTCTTAGCTGATTTCCACATTCTACAAGAATAATCAAGGATCTTTTTCAAAAACTAAAAAGAGCTCCTCTATTAAGAGAAGCCCTGTTTAACAGTTACTGTCTGTATTCCATAATAAATTGTTTGATTTCTTCTTTACTAAAACCAATGTCTCTCGCTAGCTTCACTAAAGCTATCCAGTCAGTATCGAAACTTCTCATATCCTTTACCTTTTCCAATGAATGATCCCACCATCATCCATCCTTAGGCAGCTCGGCGGCCATGACCACTTATTGGAAGTATGTAACAGCACAAGGCTAGGCGTTAGATACGTAGCTTTGCGTCCTTACTTTTCAATAAGTTCGCCTTTCAAGGAGAAGTTATTTGATATAGCTATTATAAATCTAAGTTCGTTAAAACGCAGTTATTTTTTAGATAATATTCGATAATTCTCATGAGCGACAACAGTACGTTCATATTCAAAATCAATTTCTTCAAAGTTTTCCATAATCGTTAAATCTACAATAACAGATCGTTGGCATTGACTTGGAAGGACTTTCCCTTTGAAGAGTGTCTCATCTCTTTCAAATTCTACAATGTTCCCAGGATTGGCTATCTTCGTATCTGTTTTAAACACACATAAGACCCCTTTCAACTAAAAACAATATAGATTATAGCATAAATGAACTTTCAATATTCGACAACCTTTTTCACAAAAATGTCATTTATTTGTAATGAATTTTAGAAATAGTATCTAAGCAGGTTCGTTTAAATCATTTTATGACATGTCACTGACTGTTTAGCAAGGCCTACTCATGTGCTCGGCAGTTCGCACTATGATATTGCGAATCACTCCATATTTGGTAATAAGGGAATGAATTAGAAGATCATGATAACATTAATGATGATTTTAAACCTTTTAAATGTATTTAACGATGTTGAAGTTTATGCACACAGGGGTGCTTCTACTATTGCACCTGAACACACGATAGATGCTTATGATCAAGCCATTAATTACGGCGCTGATTATATTGAAATTGACCTTAGGATGACAAAGGACAATCGAATTGTAGCAATGCATGACCAAACGGTTGATCGAACAACAGATGGGAAAGGGCATATTAGTGATCTAACGTTAGAAGAGGTTAAACGTTTAGATGCAGGAAGTTGGTTTTCACCTAAATTTGCAGGTTCGGAGGTGCCCACGTTATCAGAGATATTCAATAGATATGGCAATAGCGTTAAATACTATATTGAAACCCGAGTAGTTAACGATAAACCTGTAATGGAAGATGATGTGCAGAATATGATTAAAAAATACAATATCAAAACAGAAAACATCATGTTTCAATCCTGGTATAAGTCTTCCTTATTGAAGATCGACGACAAATACAAACGTATTAAACTCTATTCAGAACCTTTTAGCGCTATAAATTTGGAACATATAGCAACATACGCAGACGGAATAGGTAACGAAGCTAACTATTATGACCGATTCACATTGCTTAAATTAAAATTGCTAAACCTGGAGGGCCACGCTTTTTTCTATGAAAATGAACACGAAATGACGGGACGAATGAAGCAACTGGGGGTAGACGGAATATTTACGAATTACATACAGTATCAGCCTTAACAGCTGGTGCTGTTTTTTTATTGGAAGTAACGTGCTAACGTACTTAATTCAAAAATTGACTTTCCTAACGTCCACCTTCAGTTATAAGTCGCTCACTTTAACTTGAAACTATTATGAACTAAGTAAATTCGAACTCCACTTCAACCTGGCATCATCGTTAATAAGGTTAAAAAAAAACGGAGCCTTTGCTCCGTTTTTTTAAGAATTACCATAATAATAGTAGTAATTGCTATTCTTTTTCTCACGGTCGTTTAAAACGACACCAAGGATATTCGCTTTTGATTGGTCAAGCAGTTCTTTAGCACGTTCAGCTGCCTGGAATTCTGTTTGGCCACTGCGTACGACTAACATAACACCATCTACTTCCCTTGCCAGTACTTGCGAATCGGAAACCGCTAGAACTGGGGGGTGTCGAGAATGATTAAGTCGTAATGCTGACGGGCTTCCATCATTAACTTATGCATCGCTTTTGAGCCTAGAAGTTCGGAAGGGTTCGGCGGAATCGGGCCACTTGGCAATACATCCAGATTATCGACAGCAGTCATTTGCGTTGTTTCTTTCAATGTTTGGCGGCCAACTAAGAAGTTACTTAAGCCTTTTGTATTGTTTAAACGGAAAGAATGGTGGACCGTCGGTTTACGTAAATCACCATCTACTAACAAAACGCGCTTGCCTTGTTGTGCAAAAACAGCTGCCATGTTGGCTGCAGTCATTGATTTTCCTTCTGACGGACCTGCTGAGGTAATGAGTAATGATTGCAGCTCTTTATCAACAGAAGCAAACTGTAAATTAGCTCGAATCGTACGATATTGCTCGGCAATGGGCGACTTCGGATTATCATTTGCAATAATTTTACGTGCCTTCATGGCAACTTGTTTCTTTCTAGATTTACGTGCCAACGGACTCACCTCTTACCTTTGACGATCGACTGTGCTGTCTATTCATCGTTTCTGGACCTAAATCTTCCTCTGTAACAGTAGAAATGACTCCCATTAAAGGAAGGCCTAATGTCTTCTCAATATCCTGCTCCGTCTTAACCGTATTATCAAGATATTCAAGTAAGAAGGCTAAGCCGACACCTACCATTAAACCTACAACTAAGGCAATCGCTATGTTCAGTGCGGGTTTAGGACTTACCTGTTGAGGATTCTCCACTTCTTCTGCCGGGGAGAGAATATTAACATTATCCACACTCATTAGATCTGGGATGGTTTGCTGGAACGTCTCAACCGTACTATTTGCTAGCTCAACAGCCATAGATCGACTTTCATCAGTTACCGTTACCGTAACAACCTGGGACTGCTCAGCACTTGTAACTTGTATTTTATTGCTCAATGCATCCGATGAAATATCAAGGTTCATTGAGTCAATCACCTGATCAAGAATAGCCGGACTTTTAATAATAACGTTGTATGTACTAATTAACTCGACATTCGTACGTATATCGTTAATATCATAAGGGGATTCTTCCTGCTGACTTGCTGATTGATTTACAATAAATTGAGATGAGGCCTGATAGGTGGGGGTTAAAACAAATAAAGTTACGATTGCGCTAATAATGGCAGCTCCCCCAGCTACTGCAATAATCATCCACATTCTTTTTTTCAACACTTCAAAAATTTCTTTCAGAGAAATCGTTTCCTCCATAGATGTACCTCCACTATGTAACTTATTCAAAAATATATACACATTATATCACAGTATGTCAGGATTTGAAGGAATGATAGCAAAATTTTACTAAATGGTAATATAATTTTATTTTCTCATAGGGCTTATCTACCAAAAGAAAAAAAGATCTCTTTAAGCTTGAGATCTTCTTACTCTTTGCTTCGAGCCGCTTCTATCCGATTTAAAATAGGACGATACCGTTCCCCAGCTACTCCCGTTATTTCTACCATTAACTCTATGGTGATAAGGATGATCCCCATCATAAGCAGTGAACTTACTAGAGTGGCTTGAGAGAAAAACACAGCCGACAAACTGAATAATGCACTCATGGTATAAATCATAATGACCGTTTCAGGATGACTATACCCAAGTTTCAATAGGCTATGGTGTAAATGAGCAGAATCAGGTTTCATGATGGGCTGCCCTGTCATAGCCCTTCGAACAATCGCAAAAATCGTATCAGAAATCGGGACACCTAAGATTAAAATGGGGATAACTAATGAAAATAACGTCACATTTTTGAATCCAAGTAACGACAAAACTCCGATCATAAACCCTAAAAACATTGCTCCTGTATCCCCCATAAATATTTTGGCGGGATAAAAGTTGAAGATGAGAAATCCAAGGGTGGCACCAAACATCATCAGTCCAGCAAACATAACAAAAGTATTTCCCATTGTAATGGCCATGCCGGAAATCGTTAATAACGCAATGGCCGAGATGCCTGCGGCGAGTCCGTCCAAACCGTCAACAAGATTTATCGCATTAGTGATCCCTACAATCCATAGAAGCGTAATGGGAAAACTTAGCATTCCAAAGTCCAGCTGTCCGCCGTAGGGGAGATTAATGAATTCCACTTCTACTCCATTGACAATTACAATAACTGCAGCTAGTGTTTGTCCACTTAATTTATACAAAGGGGATAGTCCAAAGATATCATCAACTACTCCGGTTGCCACAATAATCGTAGCACCGACCATAATCGGCCACGTGTACATATTGTCTGGCATAAATAAGCTTATTCCAAACAACACACTTAGGAAGATCCCTAATCCGCCTAGCCTTGGCATCAAGTGTTTGTGGACTTTGCGATGATCGGGGCTATCTGTTGCCCCGATAGTGATCGCCAGCTTCTTTATGAAAGGTGTAAGTAGAACTACAGCTATAAAACAAAACAAAAAAGCCTGAAACTCCATGAGGCCCCTCCTTCCACTCTTAAACGACCAGTTTCTTTTTTATTAGACAATCTTCAAATATTATACCCTATTTTAGAAGGTAATTTATATAAAAAATCATATACATTTTCCACTTGATCAGCAAAGTGTTGTGTAGAGTAACGATTTGATGCAAAGTCACGGAATCTCTCTCCTATCACCTGAAGCTCACTTCCGTTTAATAAAGCAGCTTGGTTAAGCGCGTTAGCTATTGATTCGCTCTTAGACTGGTCAACAATCCATCCATATCCTTTGGAAGGGATCAGCTGATCGACGCCACCTACATCTGTCGTCACCGCAGGTACGTTCGCCCTTGCTGATTCTAATAAAACTAATGGAAAACTTTCACTCTTTGATGTAAGGAGAGTAAGATTAACCATTGGCAGAAGGGCTCCAACATCGTTTCTGAAACCTAAGAAATGGACACTTTTATCAACTTCTAACTTCTCGCAAAGTTTACGCAATTGATTCTCAAGTGTACCATCACCGATCAGCAGTAAATGAGCATTTTCATTCCTCTGCTTAAAAGCTGCAAACGCCTCGATGGCTAGTTCATGCTGTTTTACCGGTTCAAATCGTGCAACCATAGCTATTAAGAAGTCTTCTTCTGTAAAGCCAAAGTTCTTTCGTTCCCAGTTCATTTCTGGCGTTTTTGAAAAGTCTATCCCATTATAAATGGTCGTAATTTTATGGTTAGGTACATTCATTTGCAGCAACCGTTTACGGAAACGCTCAGATATAGCCATGCAGTGATCAGCTGAACGGATTGCCCGCTTGTGAAGGCGTGTAAACAGCTCACCTTTTACACCATGACCAATAAAGTCATCGTCCGGATCACTATGGAGTGTAAGAACCCACGGTATCTGAAGTTTCGGCTTTAGCAACCTCATTAATACATTAGCTCTTGGACCATGGGTATGAACGATATCGATCTTTTCCTGCTGAATATAACGGTTAATTTGAAAGACAACTGATAAATCAAAAGGGAAAGCTTGTTTAAAATGCACTGTTTCAATACCTAACTCTTGCGCTCGCTGAACCATTTCCCCATCTTCAAACACTCCTAAAACCACCTGATCATGGTCTAATTCGTTTAATAAAGACAGGATGTGCTTCATGCCGCCGCCCGTTTCGTTCCCTGCATTTAAGTGTAAAACTTTCATAGCCTTATCCCTCTCTCCTACCGTACTTGCTTTTAGAATGTCACTTTTTCCATAAGATATGCCAAATGAATCGCGGCAACTGTAACATCCGTTTCCAGCGTGACGGTTGTTTGATTAACCTATAAAGCCACTCTACATTCAATTTCTGCCAGATCTTAGGTGCACGCTTGACATAGCCAGCCAAACCGTCCAAGCTGCCACCGACCCCCATAAACAAGCCGTGGTTAAATTGGCTATAATAACGGTGTATCCATTTCTCCTGGTTTGGAAACCCTAATCCTACAAAAATGATATCAGGTTGAGTTCTTTCAATGGCATCGGCAACGGCAGCATCATCGAGGTCAAAATAGCCATGATGTTTTCCTGCCACAACTAAATCAGGAAAAATGTTAGCAATATTCTCTACTGCCTTACCTAGGACCACCTCGTTTGATCCAAGAAAATAACAACTAAGCCGCTCTTGATTTGCCCGTTCAAGCAGCTGTTGCATTAAATCATAACCAGCAATTCTTTCAGGAAGCGGATTTCCTATCAACTTTGAACCAATAACTACCCCAATGCCATCCGCAACCACATAGTCAGCCTGCTTGATAATTTGCTTATAAGTATTGTTATCTTCAGCTTCCATAACAATTTCCGGATTGGCTGTCACAATAAACGTTTTCCTTTTAGCTTTAAGTGCAGGGTATAAATGATCATCCAACAGCTGTTGGTTGCTAACTTTTATAAAAGGAATTCCTTTAATTTCAACATACTCTTGATTGTTTTCCATGACAAGACACCTTCCTAGGTTTTTACAATAATTAATATGAAGTTTACAAAATAAAACATGTGGTTTATTGTCTTGTACTATGTACCAAGTTTATTATAAAGGGTTGGGATGAAAACGACAATTAATTCTCGAAACCTAAGGAGATTTTCAGAAATGGGACCAACGTCACAATAAGAGCCAAATTCCTAAATCGAAAATTTATAGTTTAGCTAACATAACAAAGCACCCACTCCTATTAAGAGTGGGTGCCTTTTGTTACGTTGCTTCTTTTATTCCACTTTGTTTACGCGTTACTTCTTCTTGATATTCCTGTTTTTCTTTTTTAGACATCTTCTTATACTTCTCTAAAAATTCTTCATAGTGCTCGAGAACTTCCTTAGCAGCTCCATATTCCTTTACTCTGCCATATTCAAGCCAGACTACCTTCTCGCAAAACTTCTTCATCTGCCCAATCGAGTGGCTGACAAAAAACATTGTTTTCCCGCTCTCTTTAAACTCATACATCTTCGCTAAACTTTTTTCGGCAAATGCTTTATCACCAACAGATAGGGCTTCATCAATTAGCAATATATCAGGATCCACATTAACTGAGATCGCAAAGCCAAGACGTGACTTCATCCCACTTGAATACGACTTTACTGGCTGATCAATAAACTTTTCAACTTCTGCAAATTCAATAATCTCATTCTCGAGTTCATTGATTTGCTGTTTATTAAAGCCTAACATAAGAAGCTTCAATTCTATATTTTCACGACCTGTTAACTTATTATCCAGTCCAGAATTAACTGCAATTATAGCAGCTTGTCCCTTCACTTCTACCGATCCAGAAGATTCCGGAACAACGCCCGCAATAATATTAGACAAAGTGGACTTTCCTGAACCATTCACTCCGACAAAGCCTACGATGTCACCCTCGTCCACATCGAAACTGACATTCTGAAGCGCATAAAAGTCTTCTCCATAGGATTTCCTAGGAATCACAAGATCAAGTAACCGCTCTTTCGGGCTGCTAAACAATTTATATATCTTTGTAACATCATTTACAATGACTGATTTAGCCATGTTATCACTTCCGTTTTTATAGAAAATCAATAAAGTGCCTTCTGAATTTAACGTGCAACGCAGAGCCAATAATAAACAATACTGCCACAACTCCGACGAAGTACAACGTATACTGCCATTCATCAATGAAGTACCAGCCTTGACCTAATAAGGAGGTACGATAACCTTCTACGATATAGTAGAAGGGATTAATTTTCATAATTACTTTAAGCCACGCTAGCTCCTCCCCCAACTGGTTAACATCCCAAAGGATCGGAGATAAGTAAAGCAACATCCTCAACACAGACTGAAGAAACATCTGTACGTCACGTACGATTGTGGAAAGTGTCGACATTATTAGTGAAAGTGCATAAAGCAAGGCCAGTACCGCACCCATATATATAGGTAGTTGCAAATAATAAATATTAATTGGAAAACCTAATATCGTTAAGATGACGGAGACCAAAACTAATAACAATAAGTGTGGATAAAACTTCGAAAAAATAACATAGCTGGGAATAACACTCATCGGAAAGTTCATCTTCGATAATATTTTTATTTTAGTGTAAATGGACTTGGAAGCTTGAATCAATCCCTGGTTAAACATAAACCATATAACAATACCCGAAAGCATCCAAGGGAAAAAGTCCATTCCCCCTTCACCAACTCTGTTACCTCGAATACCAATACCAAAAACAAACCAATAAATAGAAATTTGAATGGCTGGGTTTAGTAATTCCCAAAGCATTCCTAAATAATTATTATTATTAGCGCTTTTCAGTTCATACAAAGATAGTCTTCGTACGAGATAAAAATATTTAATTTGTTCCTTTATTACTGTAATCGATGACTTCATATTCTGTCCTTCCTTAAGAAAGCAAATGTCAAAAACACTCATCAAATTATACTAATATCCGACATAAAACACAACACTATATATTCCTAGTTCATACTGGAAACAACAAATAATCGGCGTCCTTTTTCTTAAAGACGCCGATTATTTATTAAGCATTACTTTTTGAAGACTTCCTCGACAACACGTTTAGAGGATTCCCCGTCCTCCCAGGAACAAAAGCGGTCATAAAACTCTTCAAAAGCTTCACCTAGATGATAGTTACTATTTTCAAATTCTTTTATTGAAGTAATAACCTCATTAGTTGTTTTAGTCAATGGTCCAGGAGCTTCCGTTTCTAAGTCCAAATAAAATCCTCTTAGGCTATCACGATACTCATCAAGGTCATATACATAAAAGATAATCGGTCTTCTTAAATTAGCATAGTCAAAGAAAACAGATGAATAATCGGTGATTAACGCATCAGAGATTAAATATAGGTCTCTAATGTCTTCATGTTTAGAAAGGTCATAGGCAAAACCTTCAAAGGGACCAAGGTCAAAGTTTTCTGCAATTAAATAATGCATACGCAGAATTACTACATACTCTTCCCCTAACTCTTCTCTCATTTGCTTTAAATCTAGACTAAGATCGAACTTATATTTTCCCTTTTGATAAAACTGATTATCTCTCCAAGTTGGAGCATATAATATCACTTTTTTATCTATTGGTATGTTTAAACTTTTTTTTAATCCATTCATCGTTTCCTTGTTATCCTGTTGGATTAAGTAATCATTTCTTGGGTAACCCGACTCAATCATAGTTCCGTTAAACAAGAATGCTCTCTCGAATATATCGCTGGAATATTGGTTAGGTGCGACTAAATAGTCCCATTTTCCAGTTTCTTTAATGAAGTTACTTTTGTATTTAAACGTGTTAGTACCTGGCATATGAACTTCATCCATATCAGTTGCTAGTCGTTTTAAAGGAGTGCCGTGCCAAGTCTGCAAATACTCTGTACCTTTAGGTTTTGGCATCCAGTTAGGGAGACGTGTATTTGTCACCCAATATTTAGCCCTAGTCATTACCAGCAGCCACTGAATTGAAAATCGTCTTATGACTGGCAAGCCTTTCTCCTTGAGTTCCATATAGAACCTTCGATCTGCACTCCATATTAAATTATAGTTAGGTTCATACTCTTTCATATATTCATATATCGCACGCGGACTGTCACTATACTGCTTGCCATGAAAGCTTTCAAACACAACCAAATTATTCTTCCTTGGAAGGATACTAGCAAACCGAAAGATACTTTTATAAATCTTTAGTGCACGTTTTCCTCTTCTAATTTTAGCAACTTTTAGTTCAACCTTTTCAATAGTCTCCTTAATAGGGTTGTCCTCTAGAATTTTAACGGATAGGTATCTCCTCTTCTTAGTTGGTTTAATTGTAAACTTTATTTTTGTTTTTTCATCATAAATTAAATGATCTTGCTCGAATGTAGCCGGCCCATGATATTTTAATCTTGGACTTTCCCTAACTAAAACAGACTCCTTATCTGTAACTTCTACTCCTAATGCAAACTTTAAAGAATTAGGAAGGACACCTGAGTAAGTTTCATTAAGTTTGAACTGAGTTTTAAATACATCAAAATTCTCTCTTGGTTTCTCTATAATTTGAACCGGTATTCTGTTTTCATTATTAGACGTATCAGTAATTATCAGGTTGCTTTCTCTAACTTTATCTGAATCCACTTTCTCTATAAGACCTTCTATATTTAGAGCCCCATCATTTTGAAGATCAATATCAGTTATACCTGCAAAAAGCTCAATCTCACTGTGTCTAAATGAAACGTTGCCTTTTTTAGTAATATACGGATGAAAAGTAACACCATCTAAGTTTATCCTAGCAAATTCAATCGAATTGTCTGTACTATTTACCCGTTGTGTACCTTCGCTATTTTGCAAATAAAGGTCCCAATACTTTCCTTCAAGTAATATTTCTTTCCGTATAGAATAATCCAGTACTCCATAAAGAAGCCAGGTATCACTGTTCACATCTTTCTTCTTTAACGGGATATTGATTTCTTCTTGAGATTGACGATTAACAAGGACTAAGCGGTTGTTTCGATCTTTATCTTTAGACATTGGTATAAAGATCGATAATCTTTCACTATCATGTAATTTGATATCTGCAACTGAAGGTTGTTGGTTAGTTCTTGGTCTCATAACATACTCCTTATTTTTTATCCGATTATAATTTCATTATAATATATTTACTTCTGAGAGTCTGAAAGTTTCAATAGCAACTGTTCTATACTTCTGATAGTATTATGATGAAAAATCCTCTCCCCATAATATCATAAACCTAAAACACCCTTCCAATTGTCTACGTAAGAGTCTTTTCTGAATTTACGATCTAATATCACTGCTCGTAATGACATCTTTTCTATGTTCGATTGAATCATGAGATCCATTTTTTCTTCTAAATCGAACCTATCATTATATTTCACTAAGAACCCATTTTCCTTATGGGCAATCATATCACTTGGCCCATAATTAGTATGATAACCTACCACAGGGCAACCATTATTTAGACTTTCTAATATTACTAAACCAACCCCCTCGTGTTTACTAGCGAATACAGAAAATGCACTTTCTTGAAATACGCTATCAGGGTTTTCCGTTCTACCCATTAATTTTACACTGTTAAATAATCCTTTAGATATAATTAATTCCTCAAGTCTTTTTTTATCTTTTCCATCCCCATATATGTATAAACTTTTTTCAGGGTACTTGTTCTGAATCTTTTTAAAAGCTAATATAATGTGATCAATTTGCTTATCCGGATCTAATCTTGATATAACACAAATACTATCCTTATTTCTTACCGTATTTTGTAATGATGTTTCTTCAATATAATGTGGGATTGTTAATAGCCTTTCTTTACTGGAATTCGTATCCCTATGAAAATCCAGTTGCTGCTCTTCTGTTAAAAAAATAATCTTATCAGCTCTATTAGCATACCTAACAATGTAGCTTCTCGAGTAGTAATCAGATATTGTTTTATGATTAGAATGGAGTTGAATAATTTTTTTTATATTTTTTCGTACATTTAACAGTGCTTCATCAATTTTTCTTGCATCACAAATTACATTTGAACCTTCTTCAATTATTTTCTCGTACCAAAATGAAAAAAAATCATTTTCACTCTCAAATTCATGTGTTTTTTTTAATATGTAATTCTTGTATAGAGTTATTTTATTTACAACGCTTACCCCATTTTTCTGGCACAAGTTTTTTGTTAGATAGACTTTCCCTCTAGCATCAAATAATTCTTCCTTGTAAACATGTACGTTTTCGTCATAATATATCCTTCTGCACTTGTTTCCTTTCTTATTGTAATAATCTCTATATTCTCTATCAGTGGTGTTTTCTCTAATATAATCTATGAACTTTAACTGCCCTCCTTCATATTCAAAACTTTTAAACATTGAATAATTTCTATTTTTATATAGTTTATATCCATTCCTTTTTTTAAGTTTTTCCGCTTTAAATCCACTCTCTGAAATACTATGAGTGACTATAGAAGAAGGAAATGACCTTGGAATTAAATCATCATAAATATTAATAAACTGTGTGTCTGGTTGTACAAACTCTTTCTCAATATACTGTTTATAAACCTCTTCATAGTTTGGATTAAAGTTCGTGCTAACTAATATGAAATTCGTATTGATTTCTTGATTAAGTAATCTTGTTCGTCTGAGCAATGCTTTCGTACGTCCACCAAAAGAATATGGTAAAGTAGTAGTGATAACATAGTTTTTCAATTAGATTCCCCCACGGATTATTATTACGGTTAAGATTTAATAGGAATTTTCACCTTCCTTAGTAGGAAAATGTATATATTTCCAAAACATTTCTTTTATTTTACTATATGATAGAATAGCTATCTAGCCATACTTTCCATAATTCAAATCACACTAAAAAGCAGGTGAAATTGTGAAAAAAAAGCAACCTATATTTTTCTTAATGAACTCTATTGATTTAGTTAGAGGCGGGCTAACAAGAGCATCTTTAAATCAAGCATCAACCTTCGCAGAAATGGGTTATGAGGTACAGATGATTACATTTAATTATAACCTTAATTATCCCAAAATTAGAGAAAAACTAATTAAAATGGGTAAAGTTAATCCGAACGTGGTTATTAGAAATTTGTATGAGGAACTTGAAGGAGATAATGATACTCTTTCTACTTCTAGCTCTATACTAAAAAAAACCATCCTTAGTGAATTAACTAATGAGGAGACCGCCGATAAACGAGAAGGTCATAATGCTTATAGAGTCTATGAGAATGGATTATATACTAGATACATTTCATTCGATGGTAAAGATCGTCTCCAACTTATAGATTATTTTAATGAAAATAGATACCGAACAAAAAGAGTGGAGTATGATACTACAGGGGAAATTAGAAAAATTTCTTATATGGACTTTTTAGAAAACAAAGCGAGACAGATCATTCTTTATAACCAGGATGGAAAGGCCTATCTTTCTCAATGGAACAACCCTAAAAATGCTAAAATCCAGAGGATAAACTTATTTAACACAAGTACTGGTGAAATTGAAAGGGTCTATACAAGTGGTAGTACAATTTTTAAAAAGGACTGGTTAGAGGATATTCTGGTTAACATGGACGAGCCAATTGTCATTTCTGATACCCGAAGCACAGATGATGTTTTAGCCAAATTAAACCCTGAATTAGCGACTAAAATATGGAGGTTGCATAGTAGTCATGTGAATTATCCTTTTGATGTAAATGGTGAAATTACCTCTAAAGTAAAAACGGGTATTGCTAATTTAAATAACTATGACGGTGCCTTCGTTCTAACAAATGAACAGAAAGAGGATTTGGTTAATAGATATGGTAAAGACCAATTTTTCCACGTGGTACCTCACTATCATGAAGATAACAATAAGAAGGGTATAAAAGGATTGTTTACTAATACATCTACAAACCCTAAACTAGCTGTAATCGTAAGTAGATTATCTACTTTAAAACGTGTGGACCATTCTATCAAGGCATTTAAAACTGTAGTAGAACACGTACCTGATGCTAAACTTGAAATATGGGGTACAGGTACTGAAGATGAAAAGTTAGCCAGTCTTATTAATGAACTAAATCTATCAAACAATGTTGAGTTAAAAGGATATACACATAAACCTGATGAAATCTATCAGAAAGCTTTATTCTCCATTCTGACCTCTAAAAGCGAGGGATTTGCTTTATCAGTTTTAGAGAGTATGGTAAATAAAACACCGGTAGTCAGCTACAATATAAAATACGGGCCAAGTGATTTAATTCAGGATAACGTTACAGGTAAATTAGTTGAGGATAAAGATATCGATTCCTTAGCTCAAGAGATGATTTACCTATTTGAGAATCCAGAGGAAGCTAAGGAGTTAGGTGTTAAAGGTTCTGATTATATAAATCGAAACTTTAATAAAGAATTGTATAAGGAGAAGTTCATATCTTCCATTGAAAAAGCGGAGCAATATAAAAAAAGTGAAAAGTAATTATAAAAAAGGAGCGCTCTAAGTTCGCGCTCCTTTTTTATATATTATTGGTACCTCGGTATCTCTAATGTAATAGAATATGATTCTAGCAAGCCGTATAATTGTTCCATTTTCCATGTTTGTTTACTTGCCCAGCCTATGTCTGTTGCATATTGGTGTCCAAATCTTCCATATTGGGCTGCAAAGTCAGGATCCCATCTCATCTTATATAATGTATCCTGCCCTTTGTTTACATATCCTTGACCTATAAATGCAGCACCACCTTTTATGGCAGCTTCAGGTGTAAACCATCCAGCATCATAGGCATATTTTGCACCACATGAGAGGGGACAACTATCGTATGCACCTATTCCATACATATTATAAACTGTTTTACCATTATAGGAAACTCCTGTAGCCAGAGCAGATGCCCCATTTCCGGTTTCTAGTAGTGCATGAGATATTAAGTAAATTTCGTTTACACCATGCTCCTTACCGCCTTCTACAAATGCCTCTGCTTTACCCTCAAGAATCCCTTTGCCATTTAAGATCTTATTGTTTACCTCTTTTGGATTAATGTCTGATGGCATAGACAACTTAGCAAATTGTAACGAGTCTTTGAAGTTGCCAATAAAATTATTTGGTTTTAAATAGTAAGCTAAATCTTCCTTATTAGAAATGACCCAACCACTTGTATTTTTCACATTGTACCAGGTAAATCCATCAGGTCCAGTTACGCTAGAGTATAACGAGAGCCTCGATCCACCACTGACCCGATCACCGACTGTATAGCTTGTATGCGGACCTTTACGCAAATTCCAGACATTACCTGTAACTGTTCCCTTACCTCCTGAAATATTAGTCAAGCCATCTTCCCTTAACCATAGCTTGTACCTTTTATCAGTTTGAGGAGTTGCTGTCATTTGAATATTAATCATTTCTTCTAAACTGATAGCATAGTTTTTATAGGTCGTATTTACTTCCTTCTTTTTAACAATTTTATAATCAAACTTTAAAGACGCAGCACCAGTTCTTTCAAAATACTTAATTTCAACTTTATGATTTCCTTTTGATAAAGAAACCCTTTCTGTTCTGGAAGAATTATTGCTAGCTTCCCACGAATCAATAACTAGCTTGTCATCAATTTCTAGAATGACACCATCATCAGCTTGTAATTTAAATTCATAATCTCCTGTCTCAGGTATGCTAATTACTTTACTAAATACTCCTGAAAAGTAGTTTGCATTAATATCCTTATATGGGGAATTTACATCCCAATCAAAATTGATAGAATCAATTTTTTCTTGGGAGTTTTCCCCACCAAAAATAAAAGATTTACCCGTCGTAGAACTTGGTTGATTTGGATCAATTACGCCGTTATAATACTCAGCTAACCAGTTATTAGCAGAGAGTAATTTTGATTGGTCATAAGGTACTATAGAGAAGTCTATATTACCAACACTACTTTGGTCAAAGTATCTTACTTCTATCCAATGAATATTTCCGTTTGATGTGTTTTGTAAATCTAATCGAGTTCTATCTAACTTTCCACCCTTTGTATTCCAATGATCTACAACAACTTCACCATCCACCAGAATTTGGACCCCATCATCGACCCTCGTTTCTAGTATATAGTTTCCAGGATTCAACCTTTTAGCTGTAACATATCTAGCCGAGAACTGGTCATCTGAAACTTTCTCCATCGGCGCTCCGTATCCAAAATTTTCAGCAAAGCCATTATTTGAATTAGATGGAATAACTTTTGAGTTAACAGGGTGACCATCCAATTTTGTATTATTGTAATAATAGGACACCCATTGCCCAAACGGCACTACATCATTATATAATACAGCCGCACTAGACTTTTCAACATAATTTGCCGTTATTGTATGCTCACCTGCTGGCAGATTAGGCAGTAATGCTTTAACTGGATCACCAGTGTAAGCTGCTTGACGGATAACCCTGTTGTCATTCACAAATACTTCCAAACTATCATCCGCAAAGGCAGAAATAAAGTAATCTTTATTCCCATCAATTTTAGTCAAATATTTCGCTGAAAAGTAATTGTTTTTTATATTAGTTGAGGGTGAGTCCATCCACCAATAATTAGCAATTCTTGAAAGTGGAACAGTGGAATATTTCCCGCCGTCACTTACCGGAACTCCATTAAAATCAGGATTATTATAATATAAACTTAACCACTCATTTTTAGGAATCTCATTGTTTATAGGTTGTAATGAAAAGTCAAACTTACCAATACTACCTTTATCAAAATATTTCACCTGTATCTTATGAAACTTGTTACCACTAACGTTTATTTCGTGAGTTTTTTGGTCGCCATATTTACTCAGCTCCCATGAATTAGAAGCAAGTTTCCCATCAATATACACCCTTATGCCGTCATCCGCATTTGTGCGCATAATATAATTACCAGGTTCTAACTTTGTATAAGTAGTATACACTGCTGAAAAATCATCACTGTTGACCGCTTCACTAGGGCTCCCATAACCGAAGTCAAAAGATAAATTACCATTGTAGTTCTTTATGACTTCCTTATCTACAGGAGGACCTTTCACCTCAGAATTATTAAAGTAATAGGCTATCCAATCCCCTGTTTCTAAGACATCTGCTACAAGGGATGCATTCCCCTTTCCTTCTTTGTAGTCAACTTCCAATAACTCATTATTTTCATTAACAGAGGGTATTAATCCAGTTGCGATTTCCCCTTCTTGATCCTTCCAATCATCAATAATCAGTTGGTTTCCTGCTCTGACACGCACACTGTCATTTGAGTATGTGTGGGCAAAATAACTTTTCCCTCGTTCTAATTTTTTATAGAACTTAGATGAGAAGTTGTCTCGAGGAAACCCAGGTTTCGGTGTTCCATTACCCCAATTATAGAAAATATCTTTAACTTTATAACCTGATAATTGCCCACCTTCAACGGAGGTTTTGCCTGCAAATTCAGGAGTTGAATAATAGACACCTAACCAATCATTAGTAGTAGATTCCTCCCTAACAGATGAGAGAGAAAGTTCTACCTTTCCTACACTGGATTTATCAAAATATTCTATTCGGATATCGTGGACATTTCCACCATCCTTATTTTTTATTTTAATAAGTCTAGTATCCTTTTCTCCAAAGGCACTTGTTAACCACCTATTAACGATTAATTTGTCATCAATATATACCTTAATTCCGTCGTCCGCTCTAGTACGCAAAATATAATCGCCAGCTGGGAGCCTTTTTGAAGTAACATACCTTGCTGAAAACTCGTTTGAGTTAACATCAGGACTCGGACTTCCGTAACCATAGTCAATGGAGAAGGTATTATTGTTTGATCTAATTACTTCTTTTGAGACAGGCATGCCAGTTAGTTCAGTATTATTATAGTAATAAGCTTCCCAATCCCCAAAAGGAACAGCGTTAGCTATTACTTCAGCTGCACCACTCGCCTCTTTATAATCCACTCGTAACACATGATTACCAGAATTAAGATTGGTAATGTGGCCTAGGTCGATTTCACCTGCTGAATTACCCCAACGGTTTAATATTTCTTTACCGTTGATCGATGCTTTCACACCGTCATCAGCATAAGTTTGTACAAAGTAATCTTTGTTTCCTTCTAGCAGTTTGTAATAAGAAGCTGAAAAGAAATCTTTAGGATACCCATAAATCGGTTCTCCTAAACGAAAATTGTAATAGATGTCATTAATTACAGCTTGTTTTCCACCATAAACCTTAGCAAGATCCGCAAGATTGTCATTCTTGTAATAAGTGTTCATCCATGAGTTTGTAGATAACTCCTTTTTAATTGGATTAATAGAAAAGTCAAGTTTTCCAACGCTTGATTTATCAAAATATTCTACTCTTACCCAATGAATGTCTCCATTCTCTTTAGAATCATTCACCTTGACTTTAAACCTATCATTAGAAAATGCTTGTGGATTCCAGTTATTCAAGACTAGCTTATTATCAATGAACACTCTAACGCCGTCATCCGCGCCTAGAGTGATGATATATTCTCCCTCTTTTAACCTCATAGCTGTATGATATTCAGCAGAGAATTTGTTATTGTCCACTTTAGAAGAGGGGGAGTTATAACCATGATCCAACGAGAGGATGCCTTTATTACGTGTCGATATAGCTTCACTATAAACCGGATCACCACTCAGCGATGTATTATTGTAATAATAACTAACCCACTCTCCAAATGGACGGACATCGGTGAAATAATTCGCTGCCCCACTCGCTTCGAAGTATTCCGAAGTGACAGTATGTGTTCCTGCACTAAGGTTAGGTAGCAATGCTTTATCCAACTCTCCGGCAGAAGTTTTCCACCTATCAATTTTCCTGTTCCCATCAACAGATAGACGTACACCATCATCAGCATATGTATGAAGAAAATAACCGGTCTTTCCATCCGTTTTTATTTGCTTCTGAAACTTAGCACTGAAGTTATTGGCATCAACACCTTTTTCAGGAGATTTATAACCCCAATTAAAAGATAAACTTTCATACCTTGCTGGTATTGGAGTTCCAGATAAAGTACGATTGTTGTAAAATGCCCCTGACCAATTACCTTCTGCTGCATTTGCCACTTCTTTTCCTAATAAAGAAGTTAAGATGATAATAAGAACCAAAAACAAAGACAACCTCATATTCAATTTTAACTTTAAAACTATCACTAGCACCTCCATTTTAAATTTATTGAAACATCGATAATTATACAAGATGAAAAATATAAGACTATTTTCGACTACATTTTATATTCCTTTCAAGAAACCGACAATTAACGATGTTCAAAGACTGGTACTTTCAGGTAATACCTTGTGCCTAACTGCTTAAACTGTTAAACTATTACCCAGTACGTCTTATATTATATCGGTCGAATTTAAGAGAATTTTAGGTTAAATTTAAATAAATTGTTAAGTTCATGTTAAGAGCGTGTAAAAATAGGTTATTATAATAGTAAATTGACAGCATATGTTTTTTTAGATAAACAGTCTTTATGACTTTTAGGAGGAATACAATAATGAAGAAAGTAATCACTTATGGAACATTTGATTTGTTGCATTGGGGACATATAAATTTACTGAAACGTGCGGCAGACCTTGGAGACTACTTGATTGTAGCGATTTCTTCTGATGAATTTAATGCCATTAAAAATAAAGAAGCTTATCATAGCTTTGAGAACCGTAAAATGATTTTAGAGGCTATTCGTTATGTTGACGAGGTTATTCCCGAGGACAATTGGGAACAAAAAGTCAATGACGTTCAAGACCACGACATTGATGTATTTGTTATGGGCGATGATTGGAGAGGGAAGTTTGATCACTTGAAAGAATATTGTGAAGTTGTTTATCTTCCACGTACTGTAGGCATATCAACATCTAAAATTAAGAACGACATATTAGATGTGAACAATGGCTAGGGAATTTTTGGTAAGCATGTATTTGCTTACTGTAAGAATTTTATTTAACGCTTTTAAACTGAGTCCCCAACGGAAGAAAACGGTGTTTGTTTCTTCTTTTGGGGATAATATTTTGTACACCGTTGAAGCCTTGAAAAAACAGTACAGTGGAAGCATCGTAATTTTAAAGGATAGTGGCTGTCGATATAGTTATAAGGAAGACCCACAAACCGCTGTCCTTCCTTTTGACTTGAAAAATCCTTATGCTTTTATTCTTTCTATCTACCATTTAGCTACATGCGAGAAAGTCTTTGTCGACAACTATTTCGGTTTTTTAGCTGCGGCTGATTTTCGTGACAATGTGGAGTGTATTCAACTTTGGCATGCTTCTGGTGCTGTAAAACGGTTTGGATTAAAGGACCCATCTATTGAAGCGAGAACTAAACGTGCGAATGATCGCTTCCTACAGGTGTATGACAAGTTTGATCACGTTGTCGTTGGATCAGATAAAATGGCCAAGATATTTAAAGAAAGCTTCGGTTTGTCTGATGACAAAATTTTAAGAACTGGCGTACCTCGGACAGACTTCTTTTTCGAGCATAGTGATTCTTCAAGGATTCGAGCAAATATGGAGAAGAAACACCCTAGGATTAAAGGGAAGAAAGTCATCTTGTATGCGCCTACGTTTCGTGATCACCAGCTGACTGATCCCGATATCCAGTTAAACTTGAAGTTGTTATATGAAACATTGCAAGATGACTATGTCCTTATGATGCGACTTCATCCTGCCGTAAAGACAACATTTGCAAATTCTTATCCTAACTTTATTATTGATGTTTCTACAGGCGAAAATATCAATGAACTATTGATGGTTACTGATCTTTTGATTACCGATTATTCATCCATTCCTTATGAGTTCTCATTATTGAATAAACCGATGATTTTCTACTCTTACGACCTAGAAGATTATTCGAGAGCTAGAGGTTTTTGGGAAGACTATCACTCAATGGTCCCTGGCCCTGTTGCTTATACAAGTGAGGAGATCGTCGAAATTATTCTCAATGAACCTTATAATATGAAGGTTGTGAATAAATTTGCACAAGATTGGAATGAATATTCCAATGGACAATCTAGTCTGCAACTCATTCAAGCACTTTATGGGGACGTTACAGAGAAAGAAGACGTACTGTTCAAGCAAAGATAACCGATGAACTAGATATTTCATTGGTTATCTTTCTTTTTTTAATCTTTTCAAGCATAAATACCTGCACCTATCGCGTTATGTAAAAAACAACCTGATTTTAATAAATAACAGCTGTCTCTTATTCGACTTATTATATGATTGAAAATGAAATCGTGTAAAAGATCAGGGTATCAGGAGTAATTATATTTTTTATTTTTCCAAACTTTGTACAAAAACATGGGCAACTTAATCTGTCTTTTGATCCTCCATGGTTCAGTGATCAAACGATACAACCACTCTATTCCAAACCTTTGAAACGTGGCCGGGGCTCGTTTCACTCTACCTGACAATACATCAAAGGACCCGCCTACTCCTTGAAAAATTCGGACATCAAGATTCTTCATGTTATCAACAATCCAGTTTTCTTGACGTGGGCTGCCTAGACCAACACATAGAATATCAGGTTTAGCAGCATTGATTTGTTTCTTGATATACTCGTGATCATCTACATATCCGTCCATCACACCAACTATGTTCAAATTCGGATATTTTCTGAGCAAGTTTTCTTTTGCTTTCTCAGCCACTCCTGGCTGGGCACCATATAGAAATATCGACTTACCATAGGTCGATGCTTGTTCACAAAGTGTAAGTAACATATCTATTCCTGTTACGCGCTCGGAAATATTCCCACCGTATATTTTTGAAGCCAGTAGAACGCCTACACCATCAGGGATCTGGTAAGTGGCTTGATTTAATAAGCGTAACAATATTACATTTTTTTGGGCCTGGAGAATTTTTTCAGGGTTAATGGCTACGATAAATGACTGTTTATTTTGCTCGATGTCAGATATAATGTTTTTTTTGAGTTGGTTATAAGTATAACTACTTACGTCAACTCCTAGAAATTTTTCCTTCATGATTTTACCTTGACCTTATTAATTTTAGAATCGCCTAACCTTTTGACAATAAATCCTGCGTTTTTCCATTCATCTAAGTTAAGAACGTTCTTCGTATCAAAAATCAACTTATTATTCATTGTACTTTTTACAACTTCAGGGTCAAGGGTCTTAAATTCATCATGATCTGTTAAGAAGACAACTATATCTGCCTCACTCAAGGCTGTCTCCATATGTTGGGTTTGATTCAAAACAACATTCTCTTTTATATGGGGATCAAACGTTGTGAAATCAATTCCCCGTTCTACCATTTTTTCAATAACCTTCAAGGAAGGGCTCTCCCGCTGATCATCAATGTTTGCCTTGAAAGATATTCCAAATAGTGCCACTTTCGGATCCCTTATAAAATTATCCTTCAACAGTTCTTCAATTTTATCAGCCGTAAATACCGGCATTTGATCATTCGTATGTCGGCAAAGCTGGATGATGTTTGACAGATCTGGTTCGATTTCAGCCAAGAACCATGGATCAACTGCGATACAGTGCCCTCCTACTCCAGGACCTGGTGTGTGGATATTCACACGTGGGTGATAGTTGGCCAGCTTGATGGCTTCCCATGAATTGACACCGATTTTTTCACTTATTAGTGCGAGCTCATTCGCGAATGCAATGTTGACGTCACGGTAAGTATTCTCAATAACCTTTGCCATTTCTGCAGTTGTTGCATCAGTTAAGTGAATATTTCCTCGTACAAATGATTGATATAACTCCATTGTCATTTGTGATGATTGTTCATCGATACCTCCAACGATTCGATCATTATCGACCAGCTCTTGAAAGACTCTTCCTGGGATGACACGTTCAGGTGAATGGGACACAAATAATTCTTCACCTAGCTCTAATCCAGATTCGCTCAAAACAGGTATCATGACATCTTCAACTGTTCTTGGGGGTACAGTGGATTCCAAGATGACAAGGTTTCCTGGTTTAAGAAAAGGAACAATTGATTCAGTAGCACTTCGGACATATTCCAGATTTGCTGTTTTATCTGCTTTGATTGGAGATGGAACAGCGATGATAAATACATCAGCCTCTGTCGGCTCTATGGAAGCTTTGAATAGTCCCGTATCAATCGCATCCTTCAGTCGTTCGGACAGTCCACTTTCTTCAATATGAAGTTGTTTCCTACTTATCATCTCCACTACCTGACGATTTACGTCCACGCCATGGACCTGATGACCATTTATGGCAAACATAACTGAGGTGGGCAAACCAATATACCCTAAACCAACTACACATAATGATTTCTTCATTGCAGATACTCCCTTTCAGTCACGTTGTTTATGACAAATCTATGCTTTCCACCTTTGGTTTTCTCAAAATGATCCGTAATTTCAAAGGATACTTTTTTTAATTCTGCTTTTTCTAAAATGTTTCGCCTAATACGTTCGAGTTTTTGTTCAAACTGCGGGTCTGATAACTTCAGCTTTATCATTACCTCTCCGACTTTATCTTGTGTCACTTGGAATTGTTCCACAGCATCATATTGCCGGAAAGTAGTTGAGAAGAAGCCTCCATGTACTTTCCGGTTTCCTGCTGAGTAAATGAATTCCTGTTGCCTTCCCTTAATGTGTGTGAAACGTAGTAAACCTCTGCCACATGAACATGGCTCTGTAGTTAATGACCCATAATCCCCTACTTCATATCGTATAAATGGCATAGCATAGTTAGTTAAGTCAGTGAGCAGGATTCTACCTTCCACTGCGTCCGGAACAGCGTGTCCTTCTTCATCGACAATTTCAACATAACAGCGCTCCATTCCAATGTGTAACCCGTCATGTTGTCGACACTCAAAGGCTGTCACTCCTCCGTCATTTGCTCCGTATTGGTCAAACACTTGACAGTTGAATGCCTTTTCTATGGCTTCGCGGTAATGTGGTAACAGGACTTCTGATGTGGTGATCACCCCATTCAATTGCAAAGTCTCACCTTTTTTTATGATGAAGTTTGCCAACTCATACGTAGATGATGAATAGCCATAAAGAAATTTAATTTTACCTTTTTTCAGTTTCTTTAAGTAAGACCCCATCGTGTCATCTGACATGTTATAGGAAGAAAAGGGAATCCAATTGTTCAAAAAATAGTATAATTTTCTTTTTATATCAAAACCTGATAATAATGAGCCTCCAGCTAACACAGCGATTTTATCACCAGGCTGGTAACCTGTTACATTCCATCCGCGCCAAATGTTCGCCCACATCAATGAATGAGACACTTTTGGCACGAAATATTTTAACGGCCTGCCCGTCGATCCACCTGTCCGCTTTTCCTCTGCCCTGTATTCTTTTATATTATTAGCCACCATTGCATTTTTATGACGTTTCATCTCATCTTTGCCTACTATGGGGAGCTTGTTTAGATCCTCTAGTGAAGTAAAATCCTTAGGTTTTATGCCCGCTTCCTCCATATAATGCTTATAATATGGAACATGATGATAAACGTGATCCACCAGATTAGTTAATTGTTTAAATTGTAAAGTGGCCAATTGTTGTTGGTCTTGCCACTGACTCCGTTTATATATTTTATAGTAGTGCATTCCATTTGTTCTTCTGCTCTTTTCCATAACGAAAATTTTCAACCGATTAATCAAACTCACTATTCTCTCTCCTTAGATTTAGCTGCTCTTATGATGAGAAGTTCATTAGCTTATTCACTTTTCAAATACTTCACTTAAAACAATGGGTTGTACGGGTAATTCTACTTCTTCTCTCTTCATTCATACAACACCTTTAATGTAAAGATTTAGTTAAAAATTAGAGAAGTAACTTTACTTATGCTTTATAGACACTATAAAAATAATGGTTTATACTTCAGTGTAAAATGAGAAAATACTTTTGAGGTGCTTATTAGATGCTAAGGTTTATAAATAAAGAATTTTATACAAAGCTTCTGTTACTTTTCATTATTGTCCAGCCAGTCCTAGATATACTTACATATTTTTCAATACAGTCATTGAATATAAACGTGACCGTTGGTATTATTTTCAGGGTGCTGTTTATGGTCGTGTCTTTATGGTTTATCTTTTTCGGTAATTCAAGCAGACTGAAGAAATATGTCATCTTCTATTTAATGGCTATGTTTGTTGTATTCGGCATCGGTCTCGTCTATAATTATTTTGCAAAACCAATCTTTGACCCATTCGTTGAACTTCAGTTTGTTGCTAAAACGGTCTATTTCTTTATTATGCTGTGTTCCTATTTACTACTTTTTACAAATATCGACCGTAAAAATGATGTTAGCCATCGTATATTGAGAGCTGTATCGGTTGCTATGTTTATTGTTTCTTTAACAATGTTTATAGCGATATTAACAGGAACTTCCTCAAGCACTTATGAATGGAATAAGTTCGGGTTTAAAGGGTGGTTCTTTTCGGGTAATGAGCTCGGTTCTATTGTTGCCGTCAGTTTCCCGCTAACTTACCTATACGCGCTAATCAAGAGTGACGGATTGAAAAAGGTTTACTATTTCATACCTGTAGTTATGCTTGCCGCCGTTTCTATCTTAATAGGTACAAAAGTGGGTTACTTTGCTGTGTTAGGAGCAGGCATCATTGTTTTTCTATGCTATCTCGTCTATTGGAGTATTCAAATGATCAGGAAGGCAAAAGAACCGCTGACGAATATGCGCCTTATCTTCTCCTTTGTATTTTTGGCCTTGTTTTTACTAGTCACACCATTTTCACCTAGCTTCTCTAATGTATCAGGAGACGTAGGTGCCATTAATGAGCAAGCCGAACAAAAAAACAACGAGACAGAACAAAATAAAAGTAATGGTGAACCTTCTGAAAAGCCGGGAGAAGAAACAGAACCCGAGCAAGATCAAAAGAATAAAGAACAAAATCTGATGGAATCACCTATCTTAAAGATTATCCTAAGCTCTAGAAACATCTACTTTACTGAGCTATATAATGATTATCTTGATGCTGCACCGATGCAAAAAATGTTCGGCATGGGATATGCGGGAAACTATAAAGAAAATCCGAAACTTATTGAAATGGATTTCTTTGATTTATTTTTTTCCTATGGGATCATGGGCTTTCTTTTCATCTTAGTCCCTTTTCTTTTGATTGTCGGGCTATTTGTCAAGTTATTATTCCAAGTCCCTGGACGTTTATTACATCCTGAGAATATGCTTATCCTCCTTTCTATAGGGTTAGGTACAGGGATTGCATTCTTAGCAGGGCATGTATTGTATGCCCCAGCTGTCAATATTTACTTAGCGATTTCGATGGTATTACTGATTATCAATATGCTTAAATTGAATAAACAACGTAAAGAAGCTTAAGCCACTGCTTAAGCTTCAATACATGTTAGGAGACAAATCATGTCAAGGATAAAAGTATTACAGGTAGGCCCGCTCCCTCCCCTATCGGAGGGATGTCCGTATTTCTCAGTAATCTACAAAAATTTAAAAGCAGCCGATATGAATTAAGTTTTTTTAACATTTTTCCTAAGAAGAACAGGAAAGTAAATAAGATCTTTTTCAACATCTTTGTATTACTTAAATTTCTATGGACACTTCAGAAGGAGAAACCTGAAATCATTCATATTCATACTGCAGCTTATCGGGCTTTTACAAAGAGTATGTTTTTCGTGAAGTTGGCAAAATGGAGAAAGAAGAAAGTTATTTTACATATTCACAGTGGGATGTTTGTTGAGTTTTATAAGACCAGTAATCAGAAGCGGCAAAATATGATTAATCTCACCTTACAACAAAGCGATCAAATCATTTGTTTGTCTCAAATTTGGAAGGAATTATTTGTGAATACGTTCTCTGTGGAAGAAGACCGATATACCGTATTGCCAAATGCCATTTTTATAAAAGAGTTCAGTCATGTAGAACCTTTACCACCAGAGAAAGGGAAAACGATACTTTTTGTTGGGAAGCTGATCAAGATTAAAGGGATACTCGATATTATCGAGGTAGCCAAACGGTTGAAAAGCCATGCCGGGATTAAGTTTCTGATCATGGGGGACGGCCCATTAAAACATGTGTTAGAAGAAGCAATTGATAGCCACAACTTAAATATGGAACTGTTAGGGACACTATCAGGTTTACAAAAAGCCGAACAATTCGAACGCGCTAATCTATTTATTCTTCCCTCTTATTTTGAAGCGCTCGGTCTATCTAACCTAGAAGGCATGGCTGCTGGTCATGTGGTACTATCAACTAATGTCGGTGCCATTCCAGACATTATCGAAAATGACCAAGAGGGGTACCTATTTGAACCTGGGGATGTCGAAGCTTTTTCGGACAAAATAGTCGAACTAGATCAGGAGACCATGCAGAGAATAGCAAAGCATAATAAGAAGCAAGCTAGGCACTATGATTTTGGACAATTAAACGAAAAACTTGAATCAATCTATGATGACTTTTTAAAAAATAATAACTAACAAAAAGCAGAGTGTATTTGGCAATCTAGCAGTATGTTTTTTGCATAACAAAAGCCTAAGATATACAGGAAAATGAAATCCTGTATATCTTAGGCTTTCTAGTTTATCATAATCATCTACGATTGTTGAAGATCGTCATGAGGATAGTTTATCTATTCCAGAACAGCTCACCAAATCATGAAAACTTAAATAGAGAATCTATCTTAAAATAACATCGAGCTTCTATTAGCTGGTCTTTCCAAGATAACTATTTGCCCACTTTGTATGATTTTAATCGCACTACATCTGTGGGTACACCTAAAATAATAATTACAACTATTCCAACTCCTTGGATTTGACAAAACGTAATTATAATCGGGGGACAATCTCAAGTTGATCAAAAGATGTTCTGATGCTTTTGATGGTTCCGTTCCATTTATTTGGCAAAGGGTGAAGAAATCGGTGAGACCCCGGAAGGCAGCAGCCGGAGGAGACTCAGCGTACGCCCACGGAAAGCGAGTCGTTTTCGAGAGTCCCTTCCTCTGCCTCAAATACCTCATCACTGTAATAAATAATCCCATTATATAGGTAATTAGTAGGGATCGGTGGGTTATGCATTGCTTTTTCTAATTACAGATAACATCTGTTGGAACCCTTCACGGTAAAACATGTATAAGCCGACGATGTAAAAAATGACTCCGATAGGAACGAGGATAAGCAACTGGAATAACGAATATAATTGTCCTACGGGAGTAAACCATTGAATCAACAGGATCGGCACTGCCATTATAAGTGTCGGAATGGCGACCTTCACCAGTAATTTAACAAGTCTATACAATTCGCTTCGAGGGTATTCCTTATAAATAACCAACGTAATAAATACTAAATAGTAGAAAGAAACGATCGTACTGGCTAACGCCAAACCTGGATATCCTAAGGGAATGAGCAGCACGTAGTTCAAAATTATATTTAATAACACGGTTGTTGAACTAATTTTAAGCAGGCTTTTCGTTGCCCCTTGAGCATACATCCCCTTTACCGGGACCATAAGCATCCCCTGTGTAACAATTAGCGGAATGTACATATACAGTGCATCAAGAGTATTCTGTGTATCTTCAGGTGTAAAAGCACCCCGTTCATATATAAATGAAAGAGCCGCTTCACCTACAAGCAAGACCCCGACAGCTATTGGCACTAATGCCATTAACCCTACTTGATACCCCATGTACAATGTATCCTTAAACTTATTTTTATCATCACTTTGCTCAGATAATAATGTAAAAATAATTGCAACAATGGTTGTTTGAAAAATCGCACTTGGAATGCTCATTAATAAAGAAGAGTTGTTTAAATAAGTAACCGCACCCTTCACTGTCCCTGAGGCAAACATTTTGTCTACGAATACGTTAATATGCCCCACTGAGGAGTGCAAAATGGCAGGGATGAGTAAAATAACGAAAGTTTTGGCGAATTTATTATCTAGATGTAATGTAGGGCGCCACTTATAATCATATTTATATAAGTACCACAGTTGGATAAGTAAACCTAATGAAAGCCCAAACAAAAAACCGTAAGCAATACTGTATATTCCCCATCTCTCCGCAAAAAGCAAGATGAATACAGGGGCCATCACAGCCCCTAATAAATTTACGATTTGGTTTGGTACAAAGCTTCGTACTGCTTGTAAGTAAGATTCTAAAATACTAGTCAAGCCAATCACGAGCATGAAAAGAAAAAAGATTTTGGTCATCTTTATTGCTACGGTTTCTGTTGTTTCTGGCATGTCACCAAACACAGTCGTAACGATAAAGGGTGTTGAAAAATAGGTGATCACTGTCATGATTCCTAATAGCAGGATGCAATAGTTCAACAAACTGTTCGCATTGCGTTGCGCTAAGGTTACATCTTCGCGCATTCCCTTTACATATTGTGGTAAGAAAACAGAATTAAAACCATTTTTAATCAGAGTTTTCATTAAGGTGACAAAAGTAAAAGATAACAGAAATCCATCGGTATAAGCGTTAGCACCAAACTCTTTCGCAATAAGACTTTCCCTTACGAAACCCACTAATTTTAAAACTAAAGCTAAAATTGTAATCCACAACGCTGCCTTTTTTAGTTTGGACATATATGTATACCTCATTTTTTCTATGCTTTATAAACACTATTCCACATACTAGCATTAATTATTATAACTGAAAATAACGCAATTTTCCCTCTTCATTCTTTATCGAGGTCCGCTTTGAGCTGGATGTGGCTAACTTCATGTAAGCTTATCCAGGCAAATATTTTTATAATTTCCTGATGACGAAAAAAGAGCCCAACTGAGGCTCTTTTCATGTACTATTTTATAACACCTTTTTCAGTCTTCTTTTTACTTTAAACAAGAAATATTTAAATTCCTCCGCTTTACTTGGTTCAGGTACGCGTCTTTGTAAGCCTTCGTTTCTTGTATATTTGCATGGATTGCATAAGCCGCATGGAGTACCATTCTTTTTCGGTGTATGGCAGAACCAGGTCATCTCCATCAAATGTTGATAGCCACTCTCCTTTGCTGCTTTTTCCATGTCTAGCTTTGAAAGCTCTAACAATGGAAAACGATAGGGGTGAAAAATACTGTATTCCGGCCTGGAGGGCTCCTCTTTCACTCGATAGTAATGATCATTCTCTTCATCTACTTTGTATGCATCATCCTGGATGAGACCTTGTACCTTATCATGCAAATGCACAGCTAATTCTAGATGATCGAGGTTTTCAGAAATGGCATATCTCCCTAACCAATCATATTGGTCCCCCAGATGATCTGAGGAAGCGAGTTTGTTGTATTCCCTAGTAAAATCGTCGCTAAGAGGAATATCCTCTTTTTTTATTTCGATTGTTGAACAAATATTTTTTCGAGCCTCTGGGAAGTCTTTTTCCAATTGTCTTTTAATCGATGCCATCGTACGAAGCTCCATTTCAGTAGACGGCCTTACCGGATCAAGTACATAATAAGGTTGTACTTTTTCATTTTTATCTATGACCAAATTTAAAACTCTAAATGTTGAATCCCAACCGCCAGTCCACAAAACATTATGTTTCATACAAACCTCCCTGTGTAAATGCAATATGATTAAGAACTTAGAATAGTCTTATGACAAACGATTTAGTTGTTTATATCTTTTTGCTTCCTATCTTTTCTGGATCCTTGCTTTCTAATTGTATCCAATAATGGCCGCTTTCCTTTATAAACAACTCCTGTTAATTCAGCGAATAAATGAAGGAGAAAGAGTACTATAAATGTAATGGCTAGAGAAATGCCAAAGGAAGTTAACGAAAACATGATTGCGAGGAAGCCAAACACTGCGCTGAATGCATAGATGATTAAAACAGTCGTGCGATGGCTAAACCCTTCCGCTAATATTTGGTAATGAATATGTTTATTATCAGGCATCATGATCTTTTGTTTATTTATAATACGCCTTAAAATCGAAAATACCGTATCGAATAATGGTACAGCTAACACGATGATTGGAATAATAAAACTGAACAATGTTACGTTTTTAAATAACCCTACCATAGAAATAATCGCCATACAGTAACCAAGAAATAGGGAACCTGTATCCCCCATATAAATCTTAGCCGGGTAGAAGTTATGGATTAAAAACCCAGCATTACTTCCAATTAACACAACACACAAATAGACGATGGCTATTTGTGGCTCAATTGCTAGCGCCATAATGGCAATGCTTATTAAAGAAATAGTAGTCACACCAGTGGCTAATCCATCAAGTCCATCGATTAAATTAATAGCATTCGTAATCCCGATAATCCAAAAGAATGTGAAGACAACACTGATTGGTTCATTTAGTGGGATCATTCCTAAGAAAGGGATTGTAATAATATCAATCTTCAACCCAGAAATTATCACCACGAAAGCAGCACTAATTTGACCTGTCAATTTTAAGATTGGATTGATTTGATAGCGATCATCAAGCAAACCGGTAAGTACAATAATAAATGCACCGATACTTATCGGAATCAAATAATCAATATCAGGCCTAATATAGAGGATTCCTGCAACCACTCCTCCGAAAATGGCTATACCGCCCATCCGTGGAGTAATTACTTTATGGATTTTTCGTTCTTCTGGATAGTCCATCATTCTCCATCTTACAGCTAATTTTAGGACTGGGAAAACGAGCAGATAGCTCACAAGCATGGATATAGCGAGTGCTATTCCTATTTGGATGTATTCATTCATAAAAATCCTCATTTTTTATTAAAGTCTGTAGGTTTAGGCATATTTCCGTTTCATTATACCATAACCCAATTATACGAAGCGGGGGGGGGGGGGGGGGGGGGGGGGAATCAACTCCCTCTTCATTTACACAAATAAGTCGAACTCAGTTGAAATTTATTCCCCGCAGATGTGAATTCAATCGTTTACTTTTTCCTAGGTGACGAGTAAAAATGACCCTATCACAATAAATAAGAGTCCTATTATTTTTTTCATTGAAATGAGTTCGCTCAAAAAGATATAGGAAATCAACATCGTCCATACATAAGTGATCGAAGTTAATGGAAAAACAATTGTATAGGGCAAGTAATTTAGAGTGATGATATTCAGAATTGCCCCTATCCCATAGAAAGATCCGCCTATGATTAGATTTTTCATAACGTAGCCGTTGATCGAAAATCCATGACTGGTCGCTTTTTTAAAAAAATATCCACCAATAGCTCCTAGTAAGGTAAAAACCATGATGAGCAATCCCCACTTAATCATGATCTCCACCTCCTATTAAGGCTGCACCTACAATAATAAAAAGTGTTCCCAGGAAATTGCTTTCCGTAATCTCTTCCTGCAGGATCATACTTCCAAGAAATAAGGCAAACACGTAACCGATGCTTAATAATGGATGAAGCACTGACAAACTTCCAAAACGAAAGGCAATAATCATAAAAATCGCCCCGAGGAAATAAAGCAGGAACCCGAGAATTAAAGTTCCATTAATTTCCCCATTGGACATCTTCCAAAACATTTGACCAAGAGCTGTTTGGAGAGACGCTAACACCATTAATAATATTCCTATCCCATTTGTTTTTAGTGACTGCTTAAAATTATTCATGTCTAACCTTCCCAGTATCAAATTTCAGAAAGACGACTGCAATCATGAGAAACGCTATAAACACATTTGCTAACTGATAACGAAAGTCCTGTGCCGGTATAGCCAAGAACATTGTACCCGTGTTTAGTAATACTGGCAAAATCACCAGTAAAGAGCGCGGCCCATTTTTTAACGCCATTGCCACCCCCGTAAGAATGATAAGAAATGTGTAAGTAGCTGGTCGTAAAATAACTTCACGCAAGTTATTATCTACCCACCCCAGCCCATAATTGATAAAGCGATAAACTGGATTGCTTAAAGGATCTGTTTTTAAGCCATAATCATTATACAAATACACGTTCCTAGCAAACGTACTCGTATAACCGTCATCTGGTGGGTTGATTTGCCATAATAGCGATGTTTGGTCCAGGTAAGCTTCTACCGTCAATCCAAGGTTGTTGCTTACGATGGACCCCCAGGTTTTTAGATAATATGGAAAGTCATTAAAAATAACCTCCTGATTATATTTCCCTGCGAACTTAATCGGATTAGTTATATAAGGGTTATACTTTTCTTCCCATTTTTCTAACGGTAGTATTTTATTGAGATAGGTGCGCTGTTCTTCTGTAAGATCACCGCCATCTTCAACGATAACCCTAGCTATTTGTTGTGTAGGAATACCCAATGCTTCGTTTGGACTTGTCGGACTAACTTCCATGTAGTTATAGAACGGACCAGTCACAACAAAATACACTATCCCTACTATACCCACTGTAATGATTAAGCGTTTCAGATATTTTCGATAGGCAATCATCATTAAGATAGCCATCACTATGAATATAGGTAAGCCATTGCTTCGCATAAAACTGACTCCCAATACGGTTAAAGAGAATATAATTAGATGTCCATTCGATGATAGCCACCTTCCTTTTGTAGAGACAATATTGTAAACAATAATAGTGAAAAGGAAAATGAATGCACTGAAAAAGATATCTTTCCACATGGCGATTGCAAAGATGCCGTTTAAAGGAAAAAGAGCGAACAATATCATACCAGGCCAAAGCCATTTATGAGGAATGCCTCTTTTCTCCAAACTGTACACCATATATCCACTTATGATCGCGATCACTACAATTTGGGAGAAGGCAACGATCGCTGGAGACTTCCATAAACTTGTAAGTCCCAGTATGTACCACGTATAAATGACTGGATGCCAATTACTAAAGTCCAAGGTATGGATTTGCTCCCAATGTGAAAATGAATCAGGAGTCATTGTTCCTGGAAAATAAGCGACTAAATAAACAGACCAGACTAGAATGGCAGGAATAGCATATAGCAATATCCTCCAGCGCGACACTTCTCTTATCTTTACTTGTAAAGAAGTATGAACGAGCAAATAAAGCAGCCAAGTTACTCCTATAAAAATTAGAAGGTACGACATGCTATAAACAAACGCTTTGAACAACCAAGGATAGGCGTCCAAGTATTGGTTCGTATTTTTTAAACTAAAAAATAACAAGAAAGAAAAGACAGCAACGAAGATGGCTATTATGGGCTTCTTTATAAATACATGGTACTCATTTCTTCTTCTTTTATAAGAAACTATCATCAACAGCGTTAAAACGGTAAATCCTATATATCCAAGGGTTATCACTTTCCATGAGGTAGTTGAAAACTCTTGATATAATGAAATGAAAGCTATCGTACTGATTAAACCAACAATCATACTAACAAGGATGAGCATTAATTTTTTCTTCATTTTAATAGCCCTTCATATCTGATTTGACCTTATTCAATTCGAGTTCATATTGCTTATTAAAATTCGCGGCAACTGTGTCCAGAATTAAACCACAAACAAGAGATAATACAGATAGGATCACAAGGCCTACAGCCAAGATAGCAGAAGGTACTTTTGAAATATACCCCGTATTAATAAACTCAATAATGACGGGTATTCCTGCTGAAAGACCCAACAGCAGCAAAAGCCCAGACCAAAAAGAGAAAAACAGCATAGGTTTGTATTCTTTAAATAAGTTAAAAATCTTATTTAACACTTTATAGCCGTCACTAAATGTGTTCAATTTAGACTCACTACCATCTGGGCGATCCTTGTACTCAATCGGGATTTCTCTAATGGCAAAACGCTTGTCCAATGTATGAAGCGTCATTTCCGTTTCAATTTCAAACCCCGGACTCAAAATCGGCATCGACTTAACAAATAATCGGTCGAATGCTCGATACCCTGTCATGATGTCTTTCAAATCACTTTTATATAAAAAATTGATCAGGTTACGAACCAGATTGTTACCCAAATTATGAAACTTCCTATTATTTTCCTCTATATATGTACCATTGGATAAACGATCTCCAATTACAATATTTGCTTCTTGCTTAATCAAAGGCTCCAACAATTGATGTACGAATTTTGCAGGGTATGTTCGGTCTCCGTCGACCATTACATAATAATCCGCTTCTATATCACGAAACATAGAACGAACCACATTCCCTTTCCCCTGTCTGAACTCTTTCCTTACAATAGCACCATTGTCTCTGGCCACTTTAGATGTTTGATCCTTAGAGTTATTATCGTAGACATAAATATCAGCTTGGGGGAGTTCTTTTCTAAAATCTTCAATAACACTTCCGATCGTCTGTTCTTCATTATAACAAGGAATCAAAACAGCTACTTTCACAACGACGAACTCCTTTTTACAAATCAATTTAAGTTATCGTTCCTACACTCTAAAACAGGAAACGGCATTTTTCCACATTATTTTTGTTAAGTTTTGTTAAGTTGTGTAAAGTTATACTCTTAACAATCCATAAAAAAATAAAACCTGCTATAATAGCGGATACTACCTGAAATGGGAATCTTAAGATTTGTGAAGAAAGGTTGTTTTGTAAATATGAAAAATATAAAAAAAGCGATCATTCCTGCAGCAGGATTAGGGACTCGTTTTTTACCAGCGACAAAGGCCATGCCTAAAGAAATGCTGCCTATCGTTGATAAGCCGACAATTCAATACATTGTCGAAGAAGCGATTGAATCAGGTATTGAGGACATAATCATTGTGACGGGTAAAGGCAAGCGTGCAATCGAGGACCATTTTGATAACAACTTCGAGCTTGAAGATAATTTAATGAAAAAAGAAAAGTTTGATATGTTAGAAAAGGTGAACGAGACATCAAATGTTGATATACACTATATTCGTCAAAAAGAACCAAAAGGGTTAGGACATGCTGTATGGTGTGCACGCAAGTTTATTGGCAATGAGCCTTTTGCCGTACTTCTCGGTGACGATATTATTCGCTCAAAAGAACCGGGCTTAAAACAACTGATGAATCAGTATGATAAAACTCATGCGTCGGTTATTGGTGTTCAACAAGTACCCGAAGATCAAACTCATAGGTATGGCATGATTGAGCCTGAAGAGAAGAACGGAAATTTATATCAAGTCAGAAATTTTGTTGAAAAGCCACCCCAAGGAGAGGCGCCTTCCAACCTCGCGATTATGGGGCGCTATATATTAACACCTGAAATTATGAGCTTTTTAGAAGAACAAGGCACAGGGGCTGGAGGCGAAATTCAATTAACGGATGCCATACAACACCTGAATACCATTCAGAGAGTATTCGCCTATGACTTTGAGGGAGCACGTTATGATGTTGGAGAGAAACTAGGCTTCATTAAGACGACGATTGAGATCGCTCTAGAACGCGAAGACTTACAGGATGATGTCATGGCTCTTCTGGAAGAATTGGTTGAATCTCGTAAACGTACAACAAAATCACTCTAACATATCAAAAGCTGACTCCTACTTTGTGAAGTCAGCTTTCTTAATTTAAAAACCCCGCTAGAGGGAATTTTCCAACTCTATCGGGGTGAATTCCATAATAGACATGATTCGTTTTAAACTTGGAAACTTTCTACAGTATCAAATGTTTTGCTGAATTTGTTCATTAACAGACGTTTTAACAGCTTGAAGCAACTCATTGCTCGCTTCTCGAGAGTCTGTCTTTACACCATAATAAAACTTAATTTTCGGCTCGGTACCTGATGGACGCAGGCAGAACCAGCAATCATCTTCTAGAATGAATTTCAGAACATTGGCTTTCGGCAGCTCCATCGTTTCGACCTTGCCATCCGCTTTCATTCTTTCAGATGTAGTGTAGTCTTCAACAGCTTCAACCTTAAGTCCGCCGGCTTCCTTCAAAGGATTCGCACGGAAATCATCCATAATCGACTGGATTTGTTCTGAGCCCGATTTCCCTTCCATTTTTAAGGACTGCAGATCTTCAAGGAAATATCCATGTTTTTCATACAGTTCGTCTAGAGCTTGAAGCAACGTCTTACCTTTAGATTTCCAATATGCCGCAACTTCTGCTGAAAGCACCGCTGCTTGAACAGCATCCTTATCACGTGCAAAATCCTTCACTAAATAGCCATAGCTTTCTTCATAGCCAAACAGGAAGGTATGTTGGCCTGTCTCTTCGTATTCTTTAATTTTTTCCCCAATAAATTTAAATCCTGTTAATGTATCTAGTGAACTTACACCGTAATGATTGGCGATCACACGGCCAAACTCCGAGGTTACGATTGTTTTAATCATGATTCCATTGTCTGGGAGACTTGGGCTTTGTGATAGCAAATAATCAAGCATAAGTGCACCTGTTTGGTTTCCTGTTAATACTTGATACTCCCCATCATCATCTGGAACGGCTATCCCCAGACGGTCGGCATCAGGGTCGGTTGCGATCAACACATCTGCATTGAGTTGCTTCCCTTTCTCAATGGCCATTTCAAATGCTTGATGCTCCTCTGGGTTCGGGGAGGCTACTGTTGAAAATTCAGGATCTGGTTCTGCTTGCTTGGCAACTGTATGGACTTGGATCAAGCCGATTTGCTTAAGCCCCTTCTCAACAAGCATTTTAGCAGTTCCGTGCAAAGGGGTGAAAACAACGCTAAAATCACCAGCAGACTCTGTCACGTTTGCATTCACACTAACGGTTTTTAGATGGTCTAAGTAAGCTTGATCGACTTCCTCATCCATCCACTTTAGTAAACCAGCCGCTTCAAGCTCAGTTTGCTCAGCGACCTCGACAGTTAATTCATTTTCTACCTGGTTAACAAAATCGATGACAGTTCCTGCTTCTTCAGGGGGCATCTGTCCCCCGTCTTCGTTGTACACTTTAAAACCGTTATATTCCGGCGGGTTATGACTAGCGGTAATCACGACCCCACCTGCTGCTCCTAAATACCGAACAGCAAAGGAAAGCTCCGGGGTAGGTCTCAGCGAAGAAAAAACGTACGATTGTATACCATGGTTGCCAAGAACGCGTGCGGTTTCAACAGCAAACTCCTTTGACATATACCTGGAATCGTAAGCAATAGCTACCCCCTTTTCATGACCGTTCTGCTCTGCTACATAGGTAGCCAATCCGTTAGCAGCACGACGGATTGTGTAAATGTTCATCCGATTTGTACCTGGTCCCAGCTTGCCACGCATCCCGCCTGTGCCAAATTCAAGGTTTTTATAGTAGGCATCTTCGAGTGACTGTTCATCGTCTTGCAGCTGATCCAGCTGAGTACGAAGCTTATCATCGAGGGACGCGAAAGTTTGCCAGCGTTTATATTCCTGAGTCCAATTCATCTCATCATTCCTTTGTACTTTTGTTATATGTATTGATATAAATTATAGCATAATTAAAGGTAGATTTAGACACGAAAAAAGGACAGGAAAACCTGTCCATGTAACCTAACTTTGTAATTGTTGAATCAATCGATTGATTACATCTTCAGACGAAGCCAATTCTGACTTCTCGGTTTGATGAATAATCGCCTGAAGGATATCTTTCAAGTCTTCTGCCTTCATAGCACCCACCTTTTCTATCATCTCCATTAATATACTCTATATCCTCAATATTTCGATAGTAAACTTCCATTTTCGTCGGTATTCAGCAAAAATCTTATAATCTAGCATCATTGCGCCGTCGAATAAAATAGACAACGCTGATTAGTAAAGTGGCAATCAAACCACCCAGAGCATCTAACATCACGTCACCTACATAAGGCGTACGGTTTGGTGTAATTCCTTGATGAAGTTCATCAGTTATGGCATAAAGTACTGTTGCAATCCAAGAAATAAGCATGATTGATTGATAGTTTCTATTCGTAGTCCTGTGAAGCGCGTAGAAGATAAGTAAGGTTAACAAAAGGTAAACCGTTACATGTGCACCTTTTCTAATAAAGAATTCTATAAAACCTGCTATACCTAAAGTTGCCACGCTTACCTCACTATGATGATAAGTAAAAGAAATTCCAGCAAACAGAGGGGCAAGTCCTGAGAGCTCAAACCAGTCACTAAGGAACGGCTTTACATCTTGCTCCTGATAAGGTGTAGATGATGAATAAAAAATAACACCCATCCAAACGATGGAAGGGATCCAATATACGAGTTTTTTCATAGTTTCCCCACATTTTGTAAAACTAGTTTATATTTTAGCATATTTCACCATAGATTGTGAGTTTTTTACAAAAAAATAATATTCTATAATTACTGGCCGTGATTATTCAACGTACACCGGTCTTTCTGAATCAGGACCAGATATGTAATTAGTGACTAGAGTTTTTCACAATAGAAAGAAGGCTCTAGCAAGCCTGTGTTCCTTATTAAGATTCAGGACACCTTCGTATATTGTCATTCTTGTTAATTCGGAAACAAAGAGTGATTAAATAGTGGACACTTCCATAAACCGACATTTTCCCAAAGTAAAAAAGCGCTACTCCTTGTAGCGCTTTTTTACTATTATAGGCTAGCTATACTCTGAATGTAGCGTCTCTGTCAAGCTCGTGAAAGCTTCTTGATCACGAATATCCAATGACTGATCAATTAAACGCTGCAAGTTACTTTTCTCAAGTTCCTCGATAATGACTGAGATATCATGATTTTCCTCAATAATATCCTCCACATCCTCTTGATAGTATGGTGAAGTGATCGAGTGTAGATGGGTCAGAAAATCTGGAAGTTCCAATAAATCGGCTACGGACACATAGACAATACGCTTCCCACGCTGGAATACAAAAATATCGAATACATTATGAACGCGCTTACGTTTCCGGTCAATAATAATCTCACGCGACTCTTTAGGAATAAATTGATACAATTCCTCATCAATAAACAGGGAAAAATACTGGTAGGCTAAAACAATTCGGATAAATCGCTTATCTTCTTTTACATAATATGGCTTCAACATTTTAACGTTTAGCATATCACCCACCCCTTTGAATCAGAATATTCAGTATTTTACTCTATTATCGCTGATTTGTTAAGAAATTGAAAGGATTTAATGAAAACGCCTTCATTTATACTACAAAAATTCATCTATACATATATATTCCTCATTTTTTATGATGCGAAACAAAAATTTCCGGAAAAATGAAATACTGCATACCTTCCTATATTGAGTTAGTTAATCATGGCTGACTAAAAGTGAACGGAAGTGATCTTGAACAGCTAAGTATATTTGATAGTTGGTTGAGTATTCGGGATGAAGTTGTTTATATTTATGTATGGCTTGTAACCCTTCCACCATAAAGTCATCCTTTTTTCCTATTACGCCCATATCTGAAATGATTTGAAGAACAACTGTTTCATAATCTTTCATGTCGGTAAAAGCTTGATAAATCATCTCTTTCATAAACTTCTTCTCCTTTTCAAGTTACCTTCGTGTACTTTTTTCATATCCCATTACTTTTTTTAGTAGGTAATATTGATTATAATCTTTAGTTAATTTTTGACAACTATTATCGTTCGTCATTATTCTGCAATTTCTGCAAAGTATGTCTCGGAAGTCAGCGTTCTTTTTTAAAAACTGCGTAATTCATCCTTGTGAAGAGAAACACTTTCCGTTACAATGTCCATTACACGTAATAATATGTTTATTTCAAGTGGACAGGAGTGTGACAAATGGAGAATACCATCACAGTAGGATTATTAGGCTTAGGTACAGTGGGAAGCGGCGTCATTGAAATTCTTAACGATCATGAAGAAAGCATTCAACATAAAACAGGGTGTCATGTAACCATTAAGACCGTTCTAGTGCATGACATCGCAAAGCCTCGCCATCTTCCTACAAACACAACTCAATTAACAGATCGATATCAAGATATTACGGAAGATCCAGAGATTGATGTTGTTGTCGAAGTGATGGGAGGAATCGATCACACGTTAACGATCGTATTGGAAGCAATGGAAAAAGGAAAACATATTGTAACGGCTAATAAGGATTTGATCGCCCAACACGGGGCTCAACTTTTCGAAACGAGTCAGAGAAATAGCTGTGATTTATACTATGAAGGAAGTGTGGCAGGCGGAACCCCAATTATCCGGCCGATTTTAGATGGATTATCATCGGACCGTATTAGTAAAATGATGGGTATTGTCAACGGTACAACCAATTACATTTTGACTAAAATGACAAGGGAAGGCGTTGACTTTGATACGGTACTGAAGGAAGCACAGGACTTAGGGTTTGCTGAAGCGGATCCGTCTGCTGATATTGATGGTTTGGATGCGGCTCGTAAAATGACCATTCTATCAATCTTAGGGTTCTCCATGCCGTTTAATTTGGAAGACGTTGCCGTGAAAGGAATTCGCGGATTATCTTTATCTGATATCAAATATGCCAAGCAGTTGGGTTATTCTATTAAACTAATAGGAATTGCCGATCATAATGAGACAGGTGCTTCCGTCAGTGTGGAACCTGCTTTGCTGCCCGTCGCTCATCCACTTTCCTCTGTTCATAACGAATACAACGCAGTCTATGTGTACGGAGACGCAGTAGGTGAAACGATGTTTTACGGTCCTGGTGCTGGGAAACTTCCTACAGCAACGGCTGTCGTGTCTGATCTAATTGCCGTCATTAAAAATTTACGTTTAGGCACTTCTGGATCTGCCTACGTTCAGCCCCAGTTTCCTAAACATATCAAGACGAGAAAAGACCAGCTCACGAAAAAATATCTACGTCTGCATGTTATGGATCAACCCGGGATGCTCATGGAACTGACGAAGATTTTTGCCCAATACGGTATATCTTTTGACCAAATTATCCAACGTCAAGCGGATCACAATGATGAACGCGAGCTCATGATGGTTACACACCAGGTGAGCGAAGAAGATTTTGACAAAGCCTACAATGAACTTGAAGCACTGTCGACGATCCGTTCAATTGACAGCGTTTTTCGAGTAGAAGGAGGGGAATGACATGTGGAAAGGATTATTGAATCGCTATCCAGACCTATTACCAATTAATGAAAGAACCCCAAGTTTAACTTTATATGAGGGGAACACTCCCCTCCTCCCAATTCCAACGATATCAAAGGAACTTGGTATCGAAGCTTATGTAAAAATCGAAGGAGCCAACCCGACAGGCTCATTTAAAGATAGAGGGATGGTTCTCGCGATGGCTAAGGCGATCGAAGAAGGATCAAAGGCCGTGATCTGTGCTTCAACAGGGAATACTTCAGCCTCCGCTGCCGCTTTTGCCGCCCGTGCCGGACTGCGCTGCATCGTCGTCATTCCTGATGGAAAGATTGCTGAGGGTAAGTTGGCTCAGGCGGTTATGTATGGCGCAGAGATTTTTGCAATTAAAGGGAACTTTGACCAGGCATTAAAAATGGTCCGGGAAATTGCTGACAAGGAACCGATCACTCTTGTGAACTCGGTAAATCCATATCGTATCGAAGGTCAAAAAACAGCTGCCTTTGAAGTATGTGACACGTTAGGAAAAGCACCAGACTTTCTATCCATCCCTGTAGGTAACGCCGGCAACATAACGGCTTACTGGCGTGGCTTTAAAGAGTACCATGAACGGCATGGCCATCAGCTGCCGCAAATGATTGGATTTGAGGCAAGCGGATCAGCGGCCATCGTAAGGGATGAAGTCGTTGAAGATCCAGAAACAATCGCAACCGCCATTAGAATAGGGAACCCAGCAAGCTGGCAGCCAGCTGTTGCAGCAGCCAAAGAATCAAACGGCAGCATTAATGAAGTCACAGACGAAGAAATTGTCGAGGCCTACCAGTGGCTAGCCCGAACAGAAGGCGTGTTTGCAGAGCCAGCCTCCTGTGCATCTCTAGCTGGAACAATTAAAAAGGTGAAGGATGGCACGATTCCTAAAGCGGCAAGTGTCGTACATGTGCTGACAGGAAACGGCCTAAAAGATCCTGTGACGGCGATTGATACGAGCCAAATTAAACCAACAGTCATCGAAAACGACATCCAGCAATTTGCAGATGCCATCACAGGTGTCCACTCATGAAAGGGATCACCATCCGAGTCCCTGCCACTTCGGCAAACCTCGGGCCTGGCTTCGATTCGATTGGTATCGCTTTATCGAAATATGTCACCCTTGAGTGTCAACCAGCTGACCAATGGCACTTTTCTGTTGCCAAAAGGGATCAGCCCTTTATCCCGAGTGGGGAAACGAATCTTATTTATAAATCCGCCTTATTCACTGCCTTTCAATACGCTATTGAACATCTGCCGCCTTATCACGTAACAATGACGAACGATGTTCCGGTTTCAAGAGGGCTCGGCAGCTCTTCGACAGCAGTTGTAGCCGGGATTGAGCTTGCTAATCAAATTCTTGACTTACAATTAAGTGATTATGACAAACTGAAAATAGGCTGCAGTATTGAAGGTCACCCAGACAATGTTGCCCCAGCCATATTCGGTGGAATCATGGTTTCCAATTATGATGGGAACAACCTTGATTACGTTCACTTTACAAAAGGGATGGACGAGCTGTCATGGGTCACTGTTATTCCAAGTTATCATGTGGAAACAGAAAAAGCGCGAGCCGTTCTGCCAGAGAGTATGAGTTACAAATCAGCCGTTCTCGCTAGTGGAACCGCAAACGTATTAGTGGCCGCTCTAGCAGAAAAAAATTGGGAGATGGTCGGTAAAATGATGAAGCGTGATCAATGGCATCAACCTTTCCGCTCTGAACTCATTCCCGACTTTCCAACGGTTTCTAAGATTCTGGACGAACATGGTGCGCTCGGGAGTTACATTAGCGGGGCTGGTCCAACAATGATCGGCTTATTTCAAGACCTGACAACCGATCAAAGAGCCATTATCTTGGACAAGCTTCAAAAACATAGAGTAGAATTTTTAACGATAGATACAACCGGATTAAGAACAGCCGTACGTCTAGGCCAGTGATCATTTCACTGGTCTCTTTTGTTAAAATTTATTCCATTAAATCATTAAAATATATCTCATACTAATGAGCGAATTTTTTTGAAAAAATGTTTGATAATGTGTGAAAAATCCGAGAAGTTATACTATAAAAGTGGGGGTTAATTGGATACAATAGAATGAGAGAATTTAAAAAGGAGTTATACGACTATGGGGAAAAAAAGCAAACAATATGACTACGATTTAAGGGAAGTAAAACGACAAATCGAAGAAACCGACAAAAACTACCGCGAAATAGCTCAAAATACAGGCTGCCCTTATGCGAGTGTCGTTTATCACGGACGTAAAATTCGTGGCCGAGTCAATCGCAGCAAACACGATATTGTTACAGAATTACCACAATCCGCCATTTTCTCACCTGGAGAAAAAGTGCATGAGCCTGCACCACTTTTCGATGGAACGACATTAAACATCTCAAGAAATAACATTTCCATTCAAGATGCCGAGCGGGAAGCAGCAAGGATGATTAAAGCAGCTAGAGCTCTGGGCTTGAGTAAAATAAACATTACCATTGAGAAATGAGCCATGTCCCCGATGGACCTGGCAGGTGTTCATAAAAAGAAACACGTCCCGATTGTTAAATTATTAGGACGTGTTTCTCTTAATGAACCCCTCTTTACGATTCATTAAGTCTACAAGAACTCTTTATTAGTGTATGTTCAAAAAGTTGAAGAATGGGAACGTTGTCAAAGATCGTCACCTCCTGTGACAATGTCGACACAAGCATGTTCCTTGTGCGTCGCAAGAAGTTCGAGGCGGGACAGTTTTGAGGACCACAGCGTATGCCTTTCCCATGTGAGGACCGGAAAAACCGAGCAACGAAGAAATGCGCCCTTTATCATTTGGTGACTTTTTGAACATCCTCTATTAGTGTGCCTTCCCCAAATCTTAATCGTATTCTACCTTACGTTTTCCGATTTTTCATAATAATTTTTCTAAAATAGGGTAAATAGAATGATAGATTCATTTTCTCTATGATATTGGTTCGTATCTCTTAAGACTTCGGAGGAAATTAGAAAAACTTAAAAAGGAGACATTTTGATACATGACCCATCATTCTAGACCACTTGCACCTATTGTGAAAATTTGGCTTGATGATCTCCCCACCTCATTTACCCATGCTTTTGTTGAACGGCTTGACTATGAGTGGATGGTTGAGGTGGTTAACCCCTTCCCTATCCCACTCATTGAAGATAGAGAGTACGTCTTACAAATCTCATTCGAGCAGGATAACGGCCACTTCTATCCAAACAACGACATCCAATCTTTTGATGTCTCAACAGGTAACGAATTCACCATCTACCGCTTCTTCATGTATCCACCAACCTAACCCCCTCCCTTTTACTTCCACCTCAGGTCATCCAGAATCTGGATGACCTGAGGTGGAATTTTTTAGATTTACTTTAGCGAATGTTTATAGTGATGCTTAAAACGAACATCTGCATACGACAGGCTTTTGTGGATCCTGTCTTAATTCTTATGTTATCTTTTACATAACAAAAGAAAGGAAGATCCCATTGTTTTATTTATTGTTTGCTGCTTTTTTTATCATCTATTTAATAGTCGGCTACCTTACAGAGCTAGAACTCTCATCATTTGCCGTCGTGTTATCAATTACACTCGTCCTCACAAACTTGTACATGTTCTTCAAAAACAGAAAAGAAGAAAAAAAGTAAAAATACCCCACCTCAGGTCATCCATATATTGGATGACCTGAGGTGGGGGTTTTTGGTAATTCAACGCTTATGTTAGGATGTTTAGGACAAGCGGTATGGTGACAACGCTGATGATGGTGGTGATTAATGTAATACTTGAGACGAGATCAGGTTTAGAGTCAAACTGAACAGCATACATCGTCGTTGTTGCAGCTGAAGGCATAGCTGCTGAAATAATCAACACATTTGCCATTAAATCACTCATTGGAAGCAAGACCGTCAAGCCCCACGCAATTAAGGGAGAACCCACTAACCTCAGTGTAGCAGCATAAGAGATTTTACCCCAATCCAAGCTTTTCACCGTAATATTAGCAAGCTGCATTCCTAACAAAATCATTACCGTCGGGATCGTTGCGTTCCCTACAAGGGACACGCTTGACATCAGATTCTCTGAAATAGTAATAGGTAAAAATTTCATGATTAATGCAATAATAACCGCATAGGTTGGTGGCATTTTCAGTACCGTAGAGATCGCCATCCTCACCCCTGCCGCTCCTTTTGCCGCATAATATACCCCAAAGAAATTCATCACAATTTGTTGCAGCACCATGAAGGATACAGAGTAGACGAACCCTGCCTCTCCAAAGGCAAACAGGACAATAGGCGCACCGTAATTTCCCGCGTTCATGAAGGCTGTTGATAAAATCATGCCGCTTTCTATCGAAGTATCAAATTTCACCACCTTGGCTACAACCTTATTAATCAATAGAATACTGAATAGTAACAGTACCGAAAACACTAACATCATAATATACTCGTTGTTAAACTCCGCCTGATAAAACGTCTCAAATACAAGACATGGAAGCATGATGTATAAAACTACCGTTGATAATGATTTAATTTCAAGCCGCATAAACTTTTGCAGGACAAACCCTGCTAGAAAAACAAGGACAACGGGCAATACGACCTGGAAGAATATTGTCATAAGCAATCCCCCAAAAAATAAATAAAATGAACTCTATTAGTTTATCAAAAAATTAGTCGTTATACATAATATGCCACCTCAGGTCATCCAGATTTTGGATGACCTGAGGTGGCATATTTATCCTTTTAAATTTCCTGCAGGATTTTTAGGGAGGGTGTCGAATAGTAATTTAAAGGTTCAAAAAGAAAGGATGTTGTTATGGCGAATCCCAAACGTGTATGGTTTCCTCACGCCAGTTACCACATTACTTCGAGAGGAAACCGAAAAGCCGATATATTCTTCGACCCAAGCGATCGCTATTATTACCTTGAGCTCCTTGCCAGAAATAAACGAAGCTATCCTTTTCACCTCCATGCATATTGCCTCATGACAAATCACGTTCACCTGCTAATTGAAACGATCGACCACCCTCCCGGAATTTTCATGAAGGAACTCCATTCCAACTATGCCATGTATTTTAACAAGAAATACGACTATGTAGGTCACCTCTTTCAAGGGCCATATAAGGCGGAGCTTCAAGATGACATAAATGCCATGCTTCAAGTCAGCCGGTATATTCATTTAAACCCCTGCCGTGCAAATATTACCTCTTCACCTGAGGAATATCGATGGAGCAGTTATCCCCACTATCTTTCAAAACGACCACCCAACACACTTATTACCACCTCAACACTCCTCTCCTACTTCAAAGACAAAGAGGAATATGACTCGTTTGTAAAATTACCATTAAAAACCACCTCAGGTCATCCATAAATTGGATGACCTGAGGTGGAAATTTTTACCTTCATTCCTTTTATTCTTCTTTAAGCCAAACTTCTCCATTTTTGTACTGGACTTGTTCCGGATACCTTAGATCGGTTACTTCATCCTGTGCTTCTTGTGTTGGTGGTGCCGTAGATAGTGACACTATGATATTTGTTAGAATAGCTGCTGTAGCACCAAATACACCTGCTCCCGTATCGATGATTCCTAAGATAGTAAACCCTCCATACTTAGCAGCAAAAATATAGCTAAGCGTAACCGTTAAACCAACGAGCATTCCAGCTATAACACCAGGTCCATTTGCCCGTTTCCACCAAACACCAAGGAACAAAGCAGGGAAAAAGGATCCTGATGCTAAAGCAAAGGCCCAGGCAACAATTTGTGTGATGGCTCCTGGTGGGTTTAATGCGATCAACCCGGCAAAAACAGTAGCAAGGACAATCGACCACCTTCCCACAGCTAGTCGTTTCTTTTCACTAGCGTTAGGATTAATACTACGGAAATAAATATCGTGTGAAAGCGCTGCTGAGATCGCAATCATTAACCCACCAGCTGTTGATAGTGCTGCAGCCATCGCGCCAGCAGCCATTAACCCAATAATAAATACGCCGAGATTAGCAATTTCAGGTGTAGCCATAACAACAATGTCATTACTGATCATGATTTCTGTCCATTGTAAAACACCGTCACCATTAGAATCTGCTAAAGATAACTCCCCTGTATCAATCCAAGCCTGTGTCCAAGCTGGCAGGCTGGTCAATGAAGATCCCGCTACTTCCGTCATAAGGATGAACCTTGAAAAAGCTGCATAAGCTGGAGCAGATAAATACAGTAAGCCAATAAAGAGAAGTGCCCACGCCCCGCTCCATCGTGCCGCTTTCATCGTAGCAACCGTATAAAACCGAACAATAACGTGAGGAAGCCCTGCTGTACCTGCCATCAATGTAAACATTAATGCAAGAAACTGCCATTTTGTCGCTTCCGTAAAAGGAACTACATATTCGGTGATGCCAAGCTGTTGATCAAGCACCTGTAATTCCTGAATAATTTGACCGTAAGATAACCAAGGTGCAGGGTTTTGTGTAAGCTGTAAAGACATAAAAATAACTGGAATCAAATAAGCAATAATGAGGACGAGATATTGAGCCACTTGTGTCCAAGTTATCCCCTTCATTCCACCCATCGCAGAATAAAAGGCAATGAGTACAACCCCGATCATTGTACCCGTCGCTGTGTTCACTTCAAGTAGACGTCCAATAACAACACCTGATCCTGATAACTGACCAACGGAGTACGTAAAACTAATAATAATCGTCGCAATTGCAGCAATAAGCCGTGCCGTATTGCTACGATACCTATCTCCGATAAATTCCGGAACTGTATAACGTCCATATTTTCTAAGCTGTGGTGCTAGTAAAAAAGTTAAAAGCAGGTAACCGCCTGTCCACCCCATAATATAAGCGAGTCCATCATAACCAAGTGCCATAACGGTACCAGCCATACCAATAAAAGAAGCTGCACTCATCCAGTCAGCACCAATAGCCATCCCGTTAAAAACAGGTGGAACTCCGCGACCAGCCACATAAAAGTCTGACGTGGCACGTGCTCTATTAAAGATCGCGATCCCTATATACAGAGAAAAGGTAGCGACTATGAGGATGAGTGATACAGTAAACTGTCCATCCACAATAAAATCCCTCCATTAATCGACTGTTTGATTTGTACTATCTACAAACTTTGGATCGAAGCCGAATTTTTTATCAATTTTGTCACTAATTATTGCATTAATAAAAAGTAAAATAATAAAAGTTACCACTGCGCCTTGAGATCCCATATAATAGTGAAAAGGAATACCCATTACAGTAATGGAGGAAAGGCCTCTGGCAAAAAACACAACAAGATAAGATGCAAGAAAACCAACTGTTAAGTAAATGACAATCATCGTCGTTCTATATTTAAAATAAGCCTCAGCCTTGGCCGGATCCATTTTCCTCATTTCTACACCTCCTTTCCTAAGGGAAAAATTCACCCTTGCAAATTAAAAATAAAACGAACCGTGTCCCAGAACGGCATAGGAACCATCAGCACTTTTACAAAAGCAAATCCAAAAAGACTTAATAATGGAACAAACATAAAGACCACTTTCTTTCTTCTTAAAGCAAGAACGACGGAAACAATTGTAATTAATGAAAGAATGATTACTGCTGTCATAGCTAGTCCTCCTATTTTGAAACGTTATCATTTTACGCAAAATAAAAAGAGGATATGACCGATCCTCACCTTTTATCTAAATAATCTGAAAACAAAAATGTTATGTATAATATTACAGAAAAACAGAAAAAAATGTCAATCATGTAAAAAGACCTATTCATAGATGTCAAAAAACCCCACCTCAGGTCATCCATAATTTGGATGACCTGAGGTGGGGTTTTTTGGCATTTGCTTTTATTTCTCTTCTTTTTGCTGGGCTTGGATTGCTTTGCCTATGTGCCCGTTATGTTTAGTAAGAGCTGCATGAACGTGATCGCCTTTAAGAGAGGTTAGTAAGGATAGGATCGCTGGCTTTACGGCCCCGTATTCAACAAGTGCCTGTGCCGCTTCTTCCTCGATGACACCCGTCGCCTCCATAATAATATGCTTTGAGCGAATTTGTAACTTTTTGTTAGTCGGCTGCACGTCAACCATTAAATTACTATACACTTTCCCTTGTTTGATCATTGTGCCCGTCGATAACATATTTAAGATCAACTTTTGTGCGGTCCCTGCCTTTAATCGAGTCGATCCCGTGATCACCTCGGGCCCCACCTCTGCAACCAACGTTCGATCTGCAGCCTTCTCCATTTCTGAATCCTGTGAACAGACAAGCGCAAGTACAAGAGCTCCCTTTTCTTTTGCCAATTCCATAGCCCCAATCGTATACGGGGTACGCCCACTCGCCGCTATTCCAACCACCACATCTTGACTTCTGACCTCTCTTCCTTGTAAATCAGCACGTCCCCTTTCCACATCATCCTCTGCCCCTTCAAAAGAACTTGTAATCGCCGCTTCCCCGCCAGCAATGAGCGCTTGAACATCTTCAGGATCAGTACTAAACGTAGGAGGACACTCAGATGCATCTAGAATCCCGAGACGGCCGCTCGTGCCCGCTCCCACATAAATCAGTCGTCCGCCTAGCCCCATGCGTTCCGTAATGCCATCAATAGCCGATGCAATCTCCGGCAGAATTTTTCCAATAGCCTGAGGAACTTGGCTATCCTCCTTGTTCATTAACTGTACGATTTCCAAACTATTGGCCTGGTCAATCGTCAATGTGCTTGAATTTCTCCGCTCCGTAGAAATTTCCTTTATATTCATAGACTGATCCCTCTCTTATCCAAAATTGACGAACCACAGAACTACCAGTTCTCTTTTTTTCTAGCAACCGAAAACGCCCCCATATAAGCGGGACGATCAAGTCGTTTCACTTCACAGAAAGTGCAGGTGAGATTTCTGGTGAAATAAGACTGAAAATGTTCACTTTCTAACAGCACACTCCCTGCGATCACAAGCGTCGACCTCTCATCAAGCTGCATCCTCGTGTATAGCTGTTGCACTTGTGCAGCAAGCTCACAAGCTTTTTCCTCAAGCAGTTCCAAAGCCTCCCGGTCTCCCTCCTTAGCAAGCCGTTCCACGAGTAAGGCAAGCTTACCCACGCCGGATTTATCCTGAGCATAGAACCACATCTTCACGCCATTAACGTCCGTGACTCCCATATAGGTCAAGATCTTTTGGCAAAAGGGCGAACGTTTCAAGTCCATTTCAAGGGTATATGCCACTCGTTGAACCGCAGATCGACCGAGATCGTAACCCCCTCCTTCATCCCCAAGCAAGTGCCCCCACCCACCACGGATAAAAAGTTGCTCATCTTTCTTTCCTACGTGAATGGATCCCGTACCTGCAATGGTAAGAATCCCTTCCTGAGCAGCCAAACCTGCCTCGTAAGCCAGTTCCGCATCGCTAATCAGCGTGATTTTTTCAGTCGAATGCCACGAATCTGGAATGACGATTTTGTTTTTCAAAGTTTCATACCCTGCCATTCCGATAACAATATGATTAACAGGTTCTAGGGTAGCTTGCATACAGGCACCTATCACGTTTTCAATATGCTGAAAGGCCTTGTGCTCATTCACCAAAGGATTTCCGTATCCTGATTCAAAGGTGAAGAGGACCTCTTCTTGTTCATTTATGAGTGCACCTTTCGTAGACGTTCCACCTGCATCTATACCTATGATCATGTATTTTCTTCCCGATGCATCGGTGACTGATGGTATAGGACTAACATATGAATCTTATTCATTCTTAAAACGCCTCCCACACAGTATATAATTTCATTTTTATCAAAATTTTATTGAAATTTAATTTCATTATATCATATAATTATCTTGTAATGTAAGCGTTTTAATTCTAATTAATAATTACTCAGCAAACCTGTTATCCGCTGAAACCTTACCAGTCAGCTTTTCGTTCATTTTAATATATAATGTAAGTTCGATCATATAAGTACAGAGGAGGAATCGAATCACCATGTCGTACACATCTGGCGGCTTAGCCATGTTAAAAAGTGTAGAAAATACCCTGCCCACTTCTGAACAAAAGATTGCTAAATATATCTTATCCTCACCGGAACCTGTCATAACGATGACCGTAAAAGAACTTGCTGAGCAAAGTGAGACAAGTTCTGCTGCCGTCATTCGCTTGTGTAAATCACTGGATTTAAAAGGTTTCCAAGAACTAAAAATGAGGATTGCCGGAGATGTTCAAAAGCCATCTTCTTCGGAATACCGAGACATTGATAAAGGGGAATCGATTCACCATATCATTGAACAAATGACACATAATGGGGTTCAAATTATAAAAGAAACCGAGGAAATGCTTAGACGGGAAGATGTAGAGCAGGCGGTTCAGGACATCCATGAAGCGAATTCAATCCATTTGTTTGGCATCGGTGCCTCAGGGCTTGTGGCTGCTGATGGACAGCAGAAGTTCTTGCGGGCAGGACGGTACGCTTTTTATTTACAAGATCCCCACATGTCTTATACAACGTTATCCAATGCGAGGGAAAATGATGTAGCCGTCGTTGTATCTTTTTCCGGTGAAACGAAAGAAGCGGTTCAATTTATTCGACTGGCTAAGAAAAATGGCATGAAGACCATCAGTATTACTAAATATGGTTCTACTACCATCTCACAGCTTGCTGACATCGCTCTTTACACGTCATCAACCCAGGAAGCGATGATTCGCAGTGCTGCTACCTCATCAAGACTAGCCCAGCTTCATGTCATCGACACTCTATTTATGAGTTATGTATCCAACCACTATGATGAAGTCATCCAATCACTCGATCGCTCCAGGGCCGCTATCGACCAACACAAGAACTAAAATAAGATGGAAAAAAACACCACCTCAGGTCATCCAAAATTTGGATGACCTGAGGTGGTTAATTAAGGAAACTCTATTTATGGAAATCAGGGTGTGTGCCTTTTCCTTTTTTTACATGGATTTGGGCTAGAATTGGGTCATGGTCACTTGCTCGCCCGCTTGCTTCAGAAAAATCGGCATTAATATGAACCGCATCAATTTTCGTATCTTTTTTCAAGTGGTCACTGACAAGAATATGATCGAGCACCTGAGAATTCCCTTGATAAATATAGGAATAACGATCCTCAGTCGGAAGTTCTTCTATCATATTCGTTAAATCATCACCCGCGAGTGTTTGCACTGGTTTTGAAAACACAAAGTCATTCAAATCCCCAAGCACAACTATATTCTCCCTCTTCACTTCTTCATCAACTTCTTCAACAAAATCATTTACCACTTCAGCTTGCTGTACACGCTGTACTTCACTTCCAAGTACGACTGGGTGCTCTGCTCCAAACAATGCCCCATCGCCACCTTTTGAATTAAAATGGTTCGCGACAACGATCACTTTTTCACCATTGAATTTGAATTCAGCAGCCAATGGCTTACGAGAATCATCAAAGGCATCATTCGTTGGCTCAATACGCCCTGGATTGAGCGTCAGGCCTTCTTCATTCACATCAACAGCTGTCACTGCATCGCCCTTAGGCTTATCCGTCAACGACACTCGCTTCGGATTGTAAAGGAACCCAACACGAATGTTTCCACCTGGCTGGCCGCCATCCATCTTATCGACCGGCGCAATATCAACAAACTTATAACTTGGTCCTCCTGCAGCTTCAATCGCTTCAATTAAGGCCTGATAGCTCTCATCCGCTGCAACTGTCCCATCATCTGTCGGGCCATTATTATCTTGAACCTCAGTCAACCCGACAATATCAGGACCGTTCAAATTCTTAACAAGCGCATCACCTAAACGAGCGGCTTTTTCCGGATCACTCGCCGTTGAGAAATTCTCAACATTATAACTCGTCACGGTCAGCTTCTGTTTCGAACTCTTAAGCTCCGTCACCTCGCGCTCCGTTTCCCCATCCATTAGCTCAGGAAACTCACCAGTTGGACGAATCTTAAAGTTGCTATACCCATAGCTGACAACACCTGTGATCATTTCATTAAAGTAATCCCCCGTCACAGCGTCAACTCCAAGACCATCAACATCAATCAACAATCGCTCAGGATTATAATCATCAGGTGAAATCAATAAGCCATCTGCACGGGTAAACTGCTGGTCCTCACTCGCCTCACCGTACACCGCAAGCTCCTCATATTTTACCGGCGCCGCAACCGTCGCATCTTCAATGCCAATCAACATTCCTTCAAGACTTTCGTAAAAGTCCAAGCCATCCTCTTTGGCATCGAAAGACTCCATCCCATCATCTTCAATCACTTTCGTCGGCTGCTGGCGGTCAACGCCTAACACAATCGGGTTCGGGAGTTCGGTTTCATTCGCTAGAACGCTCACCTCTGATGCACTAATTTGTGTTGTCAGTAAATCCTCTGCATCGTAGTAACCTTCTTCACGCCACTCTGTGACTTCACCGGCTACTTCTACATGATCGCCCACTTTTACTGTACCTGAACGGTCGTACACATAAATCCCTTCAGATGTAGCCACATTGTCATCTGACTTTAAGCTCTGCATGTAAAAGCCGTTCGTACCATCAAGTTTTGTAACGACACCTTCCACATTTTCCACAACATTTCCTTCATATGGTGATGTATGACTCGCCCCTTGGATGTCATGGATATCAACATCATCAAGAGGTTTCAACACAGTATAATCGAAGCTAGCTACTGGGCTTACTTCACCGCTTTCCTTAACGACCACCGCTTTAAGCGTTGTATCCTGCTCGATTGCGATCGGTTCTGTGTACTCTTCGCTGCTTCCATTCGGTTCAGATCCATCTGTCGTATAGTGGATCGTCCCATTTGGCTGCGCTGTATAAAGCTCCACTTTTTCACCTATCACAAGGGAACCTGAGGCAGGATTCGCTTGAACAGCGAAAACTTCATCAACAATATCCCGCTCATTCCGCGGAACAAGCCTATATTCATTAAAACTATAGCTAACAACACCAGATATTTGCTCATACGTTTTTCCAACTTCTAAAGCATCTTCATTGTTTGGTGTAATGGTAAATGTTCCTGATTCACCTGCTACGGTAAAATCTCCGTAACTATTTTTCGATAAAACTTCAACATCTCCGACTTGAACAAATTCTCCTTCAATCGCTTCGCCTTCCTCTTTGGAAAATTGCTCGGAAGTTACTTTTTGTGGACCAGGTACGCCCACATCAGCTGTCACCACTTCAACATTGGCTGAAGAAGCAAGAATTTGTTGCATTCCGTAATAGTCAGAGAACTCACCCGTTGCGCTCACCTTATCCCCGACTTCAGCAGACAACCCAGGAGCCCGAACGATGATGCCGCCTGTTTCATCCTGAATGTACAGGTTGGTCTGCCCTCCTGTGTTAAAAGCTGCTGTCGCCACACCTTCGACTTTAACAGTTGACCCAGGTTCACTTGCCCGTACATCAGCAATAGATTGCAATTCAACCGGAGGTACATCCGACATTTGATAGCTTCCTAGATATTCCGTTGTATCTTTAGCATAGCTATCCCATTCCTTTGTCGTATCAAACGCGTCCTCTGTGTTTGTATCACCAGCGGTCACTGACTCTTTGCGAACAAGCGTAACGTCACCAGCAAATGATTCCTCACTGCCAATTTGACCTATAGAATCTACGACTGCCCCATCCTTTTTCAATACAATAGGGTCGTTTCCGTTAAAGTTAATCGCCGAATTATTTGTCGCATCGGCACTCGCTAAGATCTCTTCATTCGCACGACTGTTAGCCGCAACAAAAACCTCTCCGCTGGCAAGTGTGCCGGATAGACCGAAAGTACCCGTCGGTTCTAGTGAGCCATTCGCATACATCTCAATTGTGTAGGCAGATAAATCTACCTCATCATCCGTGGCATTGTAGAGTTCAATTGCTTTGTTATAACTGCTGCCCTCTATGTATTCTGAAAAAAATAAATCGCTGCGCTCTTCCGCTGCATGACTTTGAGGGATCACGCTTGAAAATGGACTTAATGCCAAAACAGCTGCTAAACCTGTGACGACCGTCTTTTTGAATCTCATCCAATTCCTCCTAAAATAGTAGTATAAATCTATTAATCCTCCCCAAGTATAAAAGATAATTTGATCATATTTATCTTTTTTATGTAAAAATCACAAATTACATCAAAAGACACAACATAAGACGTCCGACCACTAGAACCATTCCACCTCAGGTCATCCATTTTCTGGATGACCTGAGGTGGAATGATTTTCTTTATCTGATAATATTTTACTTATCTAACATCACTATAATTACTATAAGCAAGGCTACAATCAGATTAATGGCATTTCATAGAATAGGATCGTAAAATAATAAATGTGAAAGAATAACCATGAGGTGATGAATATGAAAATAGAAGTTTGGTCAGATTTTGTCTGCCCATTTTGTTATATTGGAAAGCGTCGACTTGAACAGGCACTAGCGCAGGTGACAGACGGTGATCAAACAGAAGTCGTCTACAAGAGTTTTGAACTTGATCCACAGGCAGAGAAAAACACAGGAATGTCGAACACCGAAAAACTTGCTGCAAAGTACGGGAAAAGCATAGAGGAAGCGCAAGAAATGAATATAAATATGGAACAGCAAGCAGCCAGTGTTGGACTGACTTATAATCTTGACACAACAGTTCCTACTAATACATTTGATGCCCATCGTTTAGCTAAATTTGCCGAATCAAAAGGACTGGGCAAAGAGGCAGCAGAACGGTTCTTCTATGCTGTTCTCACTGACTCAAAGGATGTAGGAAATCACGAAACATTGCTTGAGCTTGCTGAAGAAGTTGGTTTAAATGGCGATGAGGCAAAACATGTACTAGCGAGCGAACAATATGGTGAGGTTGTGCGTGCGGAGGAAGCTGAAGCAGTGGAGATCGGAGTCCAAGGTGTACCTTTCTTCGTCATTAACCGCAAGTATGCAATCTCAGGCGCTCAGCCTACAGAAATTTTCGTTGAAAGCTTGCAAAAAGTAATTGATGAAGAAAAAGAAACACCCACCATCCAAAGCTTAACACCGAACAGTAAAGACGCAGCTTGCACAGACGAAAGCTGTGAAATGCCAACAAACAACAACTGAAAGAAAACATGAAGCCCCCAACTTTCCAAATCCCCCCACCTCAGGTCATCCATTTTCTGGATGACCTGAGGTGGGGTTTTCTGTAATTATCTCAAGGTGGAGCGGTTTTTCCGGTGTTCTTTTCTAGCTGGAGCTGTTTCGTACAGTCTTATCTCTTCTGCTGTTTCAGGTATAACTCGGGGAACGGGGGTAGGCTTCCCGCTTGAATCGACAGCGACCATTGTAAGAAACGATTCTGTCGTCATAACTTTTTCCCCTTGAAGCAAGTCGTCAGCAAACACCTTTACATACACTTCCATTGAAGAACTCCCTGTATAGGTAACGCATGCTTCAAGTGTCAAAGCATTCCCAACTTTCGCAGATGATAGAAAATCGACCGAGTCTATCGACGCTGTTACAACTACACAGTTCGAGTGCTTCATCGCTGTTAAAGCAGCAATTTCGTCAATATAAGCAAGTACCTTTCCGCCAAAAATCGTATCCAAATGATTGGTGTCTGGCGGAAGTACCAGTCGGGTTTGCATCATTTTTGAAGCTTGTACTGGCAAAGCACTGTCCATTTCCCTCTTCCTCTCTAAATAAAAAATACACCTTCATAAAGAAGATGTTTACCGATCTATGAGAATTCAAAAAATGGCACAGCTAGAAAAACTGAAATCTCATCACGTAACATCCTCCTATCTCCCGTAGGAAAAACATGTTCTTCTTTATGGCAGGTCTCCTGGCTCAGATTCAACAGCTCCTTCTCCTTCCCATTTCATTCATTGCGAAACAGTGGAATTGAAAAGCCTCCTCTTCACAGTGGCGGGACCGCGTTGGAATTACACCAATCTTCCCTTTTCAGCTTCATAACGAAGCCACCATAAAGCCTATTAAATTATCGAGGATTACTCCCCTATCCTAACTATCTACGAGAACAAACCCAAAGTCAATCATCACCCCATAAAATTCCACCTCAGGTCATCCATTATCTGGATGACCTGAGGTAGAATTTTATGGTTGTATATGTTGCGTACTTTTAATCAGCGAATCCATTTCACTATCATTTTGACAAGAAAGTAAACGGTGCAAAAGGCCAGGAATCCAAGGATACTTACGGCTGCATCATTAAATTCCATGGCACCTCTCCCTGTTATTTTCTGCTGGATCTCAACAGCGAGAACAAATACGAGCACCATTGAAAGTGTAAATAAAAACGATATTGCCGTTACGCTCCATTTAGCTAGCGCATGAAATATGACATCTACAAAAATCAAGCACATGATCCCTAGCATTCCAATAATCCAAAAGTGAAGCTCCTTGTCTGTAAGGTTCCAACCTAAAGAATGAGAGAGCCCCAAGAAAATATCATGAAATGTATTTACAATTTCAGCTAATAGAACAACCATTTCTTTCATTTATAACCACCTTCTCAGAATAACTATAATTCATAGTAGCACACTCTTGACCTTTATCAATAGCTCGAAGCCCCAATAAATTCCACCTCAGGTCATCCATATTATGGATGACCTGAGGTGGAATTTATCCCCTGTAATTATTTATAAGTTTCTGATAATAGCTTTTACAATAATCGCCATTAACAGTATAATAAATAAATAGTTCGAGTATTTTACATAATCGAGGTGGAATTATGGGACGTAAAGAAATGAAGAAAAAGAAGAGGAAGAAGGGCCTATGGTGGAAAATCATCTTGCTCGTAATCGTATTCCTGCTCATAGGCGGAGGCGTCTATGCATTCACAATCTTCAATAACGTCAAAAATACCGTTAATAATAAATTGCACGAAAATGTGTCCTCTATAGACACAACTGTTACAGACAAAAAACTAGACAGTAATGAACCAATCAACATCTTACTGCTCGGTGTAGATGAACGTGAAAATGACCAAGGCCGTTCGGATACGATGATTGTTATGACTCTTGATCCTAATAATGATCAAATGCAGCTAGTAAGCCTACCCAGAGATACAAAAGTAGAAGTTGCCGGGGATGGGCGCGTTACTCGAATTAACCATGCCTATGCTTATGGTGGAAGTGACATGGCAGTTAAAACCGTTGAGAACTTTCTAGATATCAACATCGATTATTATGTAGCCATGAACATGGAAGGGTTGGCACAGCTTGTAAATGCAGTGGATGGCGTCACAGCAAATAATAGAATGGCATTCACCCAAGACGGTTTTCAGTTCCCGAAAGGTCAACTACAACTTTCGGGGAACAAGCTCTCGCTTATGTACGTATGCGTAAAGAAGATCCCCAGGGAGACCTTGGTCGTAATGAGCGACAGCGCCAGATTATTCAAGGGATCATTGAAAAAGGGGCTAGCTTGAATATGCTTAATCAGATTGATGAGATCCTGGGTGTGTTAGGCAGTAATATGAAAACAAATATGGAGTTTGGCGATATGCGCCGCCTGGCAATGAATTATAGCAGCGCACGTAAAAACGTTTCTACCTATCAAATGTCAGGCAGCGCCATTAGAAGCTCTGGAATGTATTTGATCGAAATGCCTAAGGAAGAAATTCAAAAAACACATGATATGATTGTGAATTTCGGCTCATAGAACGGAGACGTGACGTGCCCAGGAAGCAGGAAGGTCGCTTAAGTTCGAAAATGTACGTTTGGTTAAAACCGATACGCCCGATGCAGTGACGAACTTCCTAGTCCTGCTTGTCAGGCTAAGATAAGTATCCCTCTCATTCAATGGCCGAGGCACCTAATCTCGAAGTAGTAAGGTGCTTCCGGGAGATCTTGTCACACGTCAGATTTTTAATAGAGAAGTGCCTTATCATTTTTTGATCACCAAAAACACCGTTCACCTAAAAAAAGACGGTGTTTTAAGTATGAATTTTCATAAAAACTGGAGACAGGACTAAATCCTAACGTCATGTGTGTGATAAATTCATCTTCCCTATTGTCATTTAGTCATTTTATATATAGAATCCACTACATAGGTTTTGTTGAGTGAGGAGTAATATGGATGTCACGTAACAGTCCCATTTTTAAACGTCATTTTATTGACCGTCTATCGCCTTTTCAAATCATTGTTCTATTCTATATTTCAGCTGTTTTCCTATCAACACTGCTTATAAATCTCCCGTTTTCACATAGGGAAGGGGTCCACTTGAGCTTTATTGATAGTTTATTCACAGCTGTCAGTGCGGTTAGTGTGACTGGATTATCCGTCGTATCAACAGCGGAGACATTTAACACGGCGGGATACTTTGTACTCATGTTCATTCTTCAATTCGGTGGAATTGGTGTAATGACATTAGGTACTTTTATATGGTTATTACTGGGCAAGAAAATTGGTCTCAGAAGGCGTCAGCTTATAAAAACAGATCAAAATCGCACGACTTTTTCTGGACTAGTAAAACTCATAAGGCAAATCCTGATCATTATCATTGCCATTGAGTTAATGGGAGCTCTTCTGCTTGGCATTTATTTTATGAACTATTTTCCTACCGCAGGAGAGGCCTTCGTTCAAGGGTTGTTCGCCTCAGTGAGCGCCACAACCAATGCAGGTTTTGATATTACCGGGTCATCACTAGTTATGTTTGAGGATGATTATTTTGTTCAATTCATAAATATGCTCTTGTTAACACTGGGAGCTATTGGGTTCCCTGTATTAATCGAAATGAAAGATTATCTTACTCGCCGCCATGACAACAGTGTTCAATTTTCGTTATTTACGAAATTGACCTCTGTCACTTTTGCAGCATTAGTTATAGTAGGTGCTATCCTTATTTATTTGTTTGATCGTACCCACTTTTTTGCTGGAAAAACGTGGCATGAGTCTTTGTTCTTTTCCCTTTTTCAATCAGTAACGACTAGGAACGGCGGGCTTGCCACCATGGATGTTAGTGAATTCACAACACCTACGTTACTAGTAATCTGTGTGCTTATGTTTATAGGGGCTTCTCCAAGCAGTGTCGGGGGAGGGATTCGCACAACAACCTTTGCGATTACTTTATTAAGTGTGATCGCATATGCCCGAGGAAAAAGTAATGTTCGAATCTTTAGAAGAGAAATTGATCCAGAGGACATTTTTCGCTCGTTTATCGTCATTAATACTGCTACAGTTATTTGTGGTCTTGCGATTGTGTTATTAAATTATTTCGAACCACAGTTCACTTTAATAGAAATAATTTTTGAAGCAACCTCGGCATTTGGAACAACCGGTTTATCTATGGGGATCACTTCAGAACTTCAAACCGTAGGTAAACTGATAATCATCGCTCTTATGTTCATTGGCCGAATCGGAATATTCTCTTTCCTATTTATCCTAAGAGGAAAAGTTAAAAAAGAAAATTATCACTACCCTAAAGAACCAATGATCATCGGATAACCCCATATAAATTCCACCTCAGGTCATCCATTTTCTGGATGACCTGAGGTGGGTTAAAATGTATATTTTTACTGTTTAAACAGCTTTATACCATACCCATCTAATACTCTTCTCGGTACAAAAAAGCGAGCGGTTTTCAGCGGATCGACAATTTGACTCACTTGTACCTCCCCTGCCACACTCATTAGCATCGTAAATTCCGCCAATGATAAATCTGTTTGCGGCTGCAGTATATCAATCATTTTTTCCACAGCAAGGTCAGACGCTTCATCCAAGCTTTCTCTTGAAACAAGTGAGGCTGCCCCCGCTTCATTTTCAATAAAAGGATAGTCAATCGAGTGACCCTTAATAACATCTAGCGTAACCGTCACTTTTGCCGGAACCTCTACACCCGACACACATACCTCGCCATCACCCATTGCTGCATGCAAGTCACCCAAGGCAAATAAACCACCCTCCTGAAAAACAGGAAAATAAAGGGTCGCCCCAGTAGTCACAAGTTTCGTATCCATGTTACCGCCATGGGCACCCGGCGTCCCGCAAGACACAGCTTCATCTTCTGGGGCAACACCAATAACGCCTATCATGGGCTGCAACGGCAGGGAAATGTTATTATTAAAAACTACTTCATTTCCTTTTATCTCAACTATCTTCACTTGAAAGTCTTCTATTCGATGCCCCATCACACCAAGCTTTGGTCCAGTAGCCATTACTCCCTGTTCACCAAACTCAATATTATCTATTTTTACTTTTAAAATGTCCCCCTCCTGGGCGTCCTCAATATAAACAGGCCCTGTAGCAGGGTTAATTCGCTCCCAGTCAATACTAGTAAACGATGCATCATCTGATTGGACCTGGTTCTCAAAACAATCGTACGTGTCAATCACCACTTGCTCTCCTGCGGTAACCCTTAAGGCTGGTTTGTTTTCCTTACCCATCGCATAGACAAATGACTCTTTAGTTAATGTATGAACCATAGTATTCCACCTTTCCCTATTCATTGGTTCTCATTCTACCAGAATTGTTAGAAAACATTTACTAGATATTCCTTAAATACAGTAATTCCATAAAAACCCACCTCAGGTCATCCATTTTCTGGATGACCTGAGGTGGGGAAAAAATCCAATAACATTAATTTGCATAAGGTCGGAGGGGACAGAGTAGAATGACTTCAAGGCGCATAAAAGGCTTCAAAGATATCGAAACACGGGAAACTCAAAACTAAGGAGGAACTCAATGATGACTGTAATATTATATCTGATCGTTGGAGGCGTGTTAGGTTGGTTAGCTGGCTTCATCCTTGGTAAGGATATGCCAGGTGGAATTATTGGAAATATTATCGCTGGAATTGTGGGTGCCTGGATTGGCGGAGAACTTCTCGGTTCTTTTGGTCCTAGTGTAGCAGGAATGGCCATTATTCCTGCGTTAATAGGAGCCATCATTTTTATTTTTGTTTTAAGTTTAATCATGCGCAGCACCAGAAAGTGGTAACTTCGAAAAGGCCCGCCAAACGTAAACTGGCTTAGCGGGCTTTTCTTATGGGTGAATTTTCCACCTCGGGTCATCCAGAAAATCCCACAATAACTTTAGTTTGATTGTTTATCTACTTCAGATAATTTACTAGTTCCTCGTGTGTTGTTTAGGAAGATGGCGACAATGATGAAAACAACTCCAAGCCATTGCAAGGAGGTAATTGACTCCGAAAGAATAAGGTTGGCTGATATAAGTGCGACAGGTAACTCAATTGCACTAAGTACATTAGCCAATCCATCTGATAACCCAGGAGAACCAAAGGCAAAGAACAACGGTGGAATAATGCCCCCGAAAAAAGCCACTCCCCCTCCCACGATCCATAAATTAAGATCTCCAAGCGGCAGCGACGGAACATCTTTCATAAATGTAATGCTGACTAAGATTAAAGATCCTGTTACCATTAATGGGCTGCGAATCCATGGCGTAACGTCCACGGCCACTTGACCACTGAAGAATATAAAACCGGCGTAAGTAAAAGCAGATAACATGCCAAATATAAGACCGATGGCAGGAAGTTCAATCGCACCATTACTTAAAATATTCGACGCAAAAAATACACCGACCAGTGTAACAATCATTGAAGAAATAGCAAGTAACGTCGGCTTTCTTTTATTAAACACCCATTCAAAAAAGATCCCTATCCACACAAACTGGAATAGCAAAATAATGGCTAATGAAGCTGTTAAATGCTGAATCGCACCATAATAAAAAATACTTGTTAACCCTACAAAGGTGCCTGTCATCATAATCTTCAGCACCGTTCTTCGACGTAATCCAGTTACCTTTGCACGCACAACTAAGGCCGTACCCCAAAGCACAACAAAGGCGATAAGCATTTGGATGATATTTATTTCTCCTAGAGTATAGCCCTGTCTGAATCCCAGTTTCACAAAAATAGGCGTGAACCCGAAGCTCGCCGCACCTAACAACACAAAAGTAATCCCTCTATTCCTACTCATCCACATCACCACGTTTCATATAATTAGCCGCCTCAATCTTAACATATTCTATACAATAAACATGTAAATATAATCCACCTCAAGTCATCCAGAAAATGGATGACTTGAGGTGGTAATTTAACCCAATCATTTATGTTTAATCCTTTAGTGTCAGGGTAATATTACTGTACATTTCTTTGTGTGAATGTTTTGTCAAAACAACCTGTCAAATAAAAAAATACCTTACTACATATTCGCCTATCACCCTACTACACTCAAAACCTGGCAAACGCCATACATCGAGATTTGAAGCGACCACTTGTATCTAAGCTAAGTGTTGACCTGTCCGTATGTCTTGAGATTAGCAAAGGAGGACTTAATATGGCAACAAATAACCGCGCAGTTGCATATAGTGGAAATGGTGATGTAGTAGTAAAGGATATTGATTTCCCGGAACTTGTACTAAGAGATGGACCAGGTGTAAACCCGGCAAACGTTGGCCGTAAATGCGAACATGGTGTAATCTTGAAAGTTATTTCTACTAATATTTGTGGAAGTGATCAGCATATGGTTCGCGGGCGTACAACAGCACCAGAAGGATTAGTTCTTGGCCATGAAATAACGGGCGAAGTGATTGAGACGGGAAGAGATGTTGAATTCGTCAACAAAGGTGATCTCGTTTCCGTCCCTTTTAATATTGCTTGTGGACGGTGTGTAAACTGTATTGAAGGAAAAACACACATTTGCTTAAACGTAAACCCCGACCGCCCCGGTTCTGCTTACGGATATGTCGATATGGGCGGATGGGTAGGCGGACAAGCCGAATACGTCATGGTCCCATACGCTGACTTTCAAGTGCTTAAGTTTCCCGACAAAGATCAGGCTATGGATAAAATGCTCGACTTAACGATGCTTTCTGATATTTTCCCAACTGGATTCCACGGTGTTTATTCAGCAGGTGTCAAAATAGGCTCCACCGTGTATATCGCAGGAGCTGGTCCAGTGGGGTTAGCTGCAGCACACTCTGCTCAACTACTCGGTGCATCCGTTGTCATCGTTGGTGATTTAATTGAAGAAAGGCTTGAACAAGCACGCAGCTTTGACTGTGAAACAATTAATATAAGCAAGCATGACAATATTTCCGAACAAATCGAACAAATATTAGGTGTTCCCGAAGTAGATGCAGCCGTGGATTGTGTTGGCTTTGAAGCACACGGTCACAGTCATGAAGAAGCACCCGCCGTTGTATTAAACTCCATTATGGGGCAACGAAAGCAGGCGGCGGACTCGGGATTCCCGGTCTCTACGTCACAGAAGATCCAGGCGCCTCTGATGAAGATGCCCGCCAAGGAGCATTGAAACTAAATTTTGGTTTAGGCTGGGCAAAAGCACAAACCTTCGTCACCGGGCAAACTCCAGTTATGCAATATCATCGTGGATTGATGCAAGCCATTTTAAATGGCAAGGCTGATATTGCAAAAGCGGTAAATGCTACAGTTATCGGACTGGAAGATGCACCGAAAGGCTACAGCGAATTTGACAGCGGTGTACCTAAGAAATTTGTCCTCGACCCTCACGGACAACTCAAAAGCTAACCAGCAATAAAAAAACCTCCCTCGCTTACAAAATAAGCGAGGGAGGTTTTTCCATTCCCTTCCACCTCAGGTATTCCATTCATTTCCATTACATAATTGACTCTAGGTAATGGAGGTGTGGTTTCCATAGATAACCGTTGCGGTGAACATAGATGACTGCTTCTTCTAACGAACCAGGTGTAAACTGCTTTGGAAGTTTTTCTGGGATCGATTCCTTACCAGTGAGCAGCAAATATACAGACTCGTTTCTAAAATGAGCCATTTTTAATTGAGCCATGATATCGTCAGCATCCATTCCTAACCGAATCATTAACAACGAAACCGTAAACAGGTTTTCCACCGAAATGTCATCAGGGAACATATCAAGTAATGACTGTACGTCCTTATATCTTTCTTCTTGGATATAAAGTGGGATTAATCGAGAACGAATACCTTGATTATCATTTGGATTCAGTTCAATGATATCCTCATATGATTCGATCGCCTGTTCTATCTCTCCATTTTCTTCATATAATTCTGCCAAAAACTCGATAGCCCTTAACAGTGGACGGGCCTCCACGATTTGCCAGAGAGCGACTTCTGTATCAGGCTGTTCAATACCCAAACGACGATATCCCGAATTGATAGCCTTTAAGACAAAAAGCACCTTTTCCCCTATTGTACTCGTAAAGTGGGCCTGGAGAGCGAGACCGTCCACATTCCCTTCATCCAATTTCAAAACTTCATCCACCAATATTCTCTTTTTTTCTTCATTCTCCGACTCATAGGCTTCATACGCTTTGATTTGTGCACGCTGTTTATCATTAGAAGGAATAAAAGGGTCATTCCTATGGTGGTTCATATAATCATTAATCTCATCAGTTGAACTAAAATTCATCTGTTCCACCTTTTTATTCAATTCGTACGTATGCCTTTCGATGTCTAAATGTGCACTCGGCTTTACATAGTATTGCAATTCAGGACCACTAATTCCTTGATTCTTACTCTGCAGGAGCTCAAAAAAGAATTCTTCTATTTCATGATAACGTTTAGAAATGCTATTTGTACTGACTTCATATTTTTGTGCCACTTCTTTTTGCGTAACCGTTTGATCCCCGCCTAAATAAGGCATATCATGGAGGAAATATTCTAACGTTGCTGCAAGCACAGCTGGCTTCCTAATAATCGGAGCTTGTTCATCGCAAAACTTCATCCACAGATTTTTCAGCAATTCATACGTTTCAAACCGTTGATCTTCAGCCTCTACGTGCTCGTCAAGAAGCTTTAATACCTCAAGCTGCTGAGGAGTCCCATTCCAAGCCAAATCCGATGAGTCTGGACTTTCCATATAAAGCCATTTAGGGAACTGATTTAAAAAGGTATGATGTAGGAAGTCACCGATCGTTGCAGACTCTGACTGTGCTTTGAACTCTGTTTCTAATTTCGAGATATAATAGTCATAGCCTGCCTGCGTATTCGGCAGCGCTAGTGGAATAAAGTTATGAAAGGTCCCCCAATTCATTACAATGCCAATATAATACGGCACCTTCTTTAAGTCCTCATTATCAAGCGGAATCCTCTCTCTCCCTACCTTGTATTCACTACCATTTAGTACATCTTCAATGTGCACAAGTCCGCTAGTTTCCTCTTTTAAATAGTGAAAAATGCTAGCTTTCGAGTTTCCCCAAGACGCCAGAGCATCCGCTGTTGCTGGACGGACAACCGATTTCTTTTTTTGCATAAAAAAGTGTTGAAAAACAGTTTGTCCATCAGTTTGCGGCATAAATAATCCCTTATATAAGAGTCTGATAAAATGCTCGATTTCTTCTTCTTGAGATGCAGCCTTAGTTTGGGGAAATAAATGAGGGTAATTGTCGTACATAAAATCTTGAAATTGCAACAAATAACGGTCTAGTTCCTCTTCGACCTTTCTTGAAGGGAATTCGATGACATTTGTCTTTCCGTGACATTTCTTATACTTCTTCCCACTCCCACAAGGACACGGATCATTTCTACCGATCTTTTCCATATAAAATCTCCTCTCTTATTATACTTCTTAAGTTTATTATAAAGGTTTTAGAGGAAAAGGAAAAAGCAAGGCTCATTATCTTTCACCAAAAAACGAGTACACCTACTTGGAGGTGGACGTCATGAAGAAGGCCGAAAAAAACAAAGCAGGAAAGCTTTTTGAGAAATTGAAGAAGCGAGCTGGGACACTCGTTCAAAATCCTGCAAAAACGAAACAAATCATCGAACAGGCACAGGAAAAATCAGAGGAACATCAAGGTCCACTCTCGAAAGTCTGGGAAGAGCTCCAGCTTATGTTTCAAATGGTACGGGACTGGGCGAGGGGCGATTATCAAAAAGCACCTAAAGGTTCGATTGTCGCCATTGTTGGGGGAGTACTTTATTTCGTTATACCGCTTGACGTGCTCCCTGACTTCATTCCTGTGGCCGGACTTATTGATGACGTCTATATTATTAATTTAGTCATTAAACAAGTCAACTCAGATCTACAAGCCTATAAGCGATGGCTCGCTAAAGAACCTAAAAAACATTCACCACTAAACAACTAAACCTAGACGCTGCCATTGACATTACATTTATACCCACCTCAGGTCATCCATAATTTGGATTACCTGAGGTGGAACTTTACCCCATTACAAGAATTATTTGTAGTATTTGTAGAGGGCTTGGGTACCGCTGTTGGCGTACCCGTCTGCTGAGATTTGATCGTATAATTGCTTGGCGAGTTTTAGTCCTGGGAGGTTAAGTTCCATTTTCTCCGCTGACTCAATAGCAATTTTCATGTCTTTAATAAAATGTTTTACATAAAACCCTGGTTCTAAATCCCCTTTAATAACCCTTGGAGTAAGATTACTCAATGACCAACTCCCAGCTGCACCTCCGCTGATACTTTCAAGGACGGTATTCGGATCAAGTCCAGCCGCTTCAGCGTACACTAGTGACTCAGAAACCCCCATCATATTAGAGGCAATAGCAATTTGATTACACATTTTTGTGAATTGTCCTGAACCTGCTGGCCCCTGTAGTACAGTCTGGCTTCCTAGCAGGTCAAACAGAAAGCGAACATCGTGAAAGGCTGCTTCTTCACCACCAACCATAATGGAAAGTGTTCCTTCTTTTGCCCCCACATCTCCGCCGGAAACAGGAGCATCCAAGACACGTATCTTACGCTTACTTGCTTCTTGATCCATTTTCACAGCTAATTCTGGAGAGGATGTTGTCATATCAATGATATATGTGCCCTCTGCGGCATTTTGTAAAAGTCCATCCTCCCCAAAATACACCTCTTCAACATCTGAAGGATAACCAACCATCGTAATAATCATATCGGATTCTTCTGCTAGACTCTTCACGCTTTCGTTCCACTGCGCCCCTAAATTAAGCAGTTCTTCTGCTTTGGCAGGGGTGCGGGTAAATATATTTACGTTGTAATCAGATTCTAGCAAACGACCCGCCATACTTTTTCCCATTACTCCTGTACCAATCCAGCCGATTGTCGGACTTTTCAATTCTGCCATTTCTTACCCTCTCCTCTATATATGTAGTTAAAAAAACAAGACTCTCCCTTTTCGAGTCTTGCTCTCTCATGATTTTTGATAGTTTAAATCCCACGTCACACCAAAACGGTCTTTTACCTTGGCAAACGCTGCACCCCAGAATGTGTCCTGAAGTTCCATGTGTACCGTTCCACTTTCACTTAAACGATGATAGATTTTATTAATTTCAGCTTCACCGTCCAATTCTAATGCCAAAGAAATCATGTTGCCTGCTTCAGAACTGCCCCCAGGGAATGTATCTGAAACCATAAAGAAAAGGCCTTCTTTTGTAAAACGAGCATGCATAATTCTCTCATCTGCTTCTGGTGGTGTGTCAAAGTCAGCTTCCCCAAAAGTTTGAATATCTGTTACTTCTCCATCAAACACACTCTTGTAAAAGTCCAGTGCCTCTCTTGCATTTCCGTTAAACGTAAAATATGGATTGGCTTGCTTTTTCATCTCCTCGTCTCTCCTTTATTGGTTTTCTATATTTTATCATAAAAAAAAGAAGCACGAAGCCTCCCTTTTTTAAGAACTATATTCTTTAATCATATCATGCGTCTTTTGCACTTCAGAGTCTGGCACTTGAAGATAATAAATATTATTGATCCGTATTCCCCGTCCTGTCATCTGATAGGTTTCCATATTCTTTCTTGCGTCACGATAATTCATCGCTAAATTACGCATATCTTCAAACCTCATATTCGTTGCTACATTTTCCCCAAGAACATCCATTACTGAACCAATATTATTCACAATATTAATGTTTGATCCTTTATCAATCACACCTTGGATAACTTGGCGCTGACGTTCGTTACGACCAGCATCTCCTTGAGGATCATTATAACGCATACGAACCCAGGCAAGAGCTTCTTTTCCGCCAAGCTCGATTTGCCCTTTTGAAAAGTTATAGCCCCCTTGTGAAAAAGCGAAATCATTGTTTACTGTAATTCCGCCAACAGTATCTACCATCTGTGATAAACCTTCCATATTCATGCGAACATAGTAATCTAAGCTAATATCAAGAAAATTTTCTACCGTATTGACAGACATGTCGCTGCCGCCAAATGCATAGGCATGGTTGATCTTATCGTCAACCCCTCTCCCTGCAATTTCAGTCCTTGTATCCCTTGGAATGCTGACCATTTGCATACGGTCATTTGCTGGGTCAAGCGTCATGACGATCATTGTATCGGAGCGCCCTTTATCATTCTCACGCTCATCGACTCCAAGCAATAGAACATTAATAGGTTCCTGTCCTTCCACTTTCTTTTTCGTCACTTCGCGGTCAATTCCAGAGATACCCTTATGAATTTCTTCATCAACGGTCGTTCTCACGTTATGATAGATGGAATATAAATAAGCAGATCCACCACCTGCTATAAGCAAGACAACTGCTAAGGATATCCATAGCCACTTCTTTTTCTTTTTACGCCTAGCTTTCCTCGTTGCCATTTCGTACACTCCTTCATACTCTTTCAATCTATTTATAATCATACCCTCAATTTTTTTAAAACACATTTTTTTCACAATAGACTTGACTCTTTATTTTACATGTTTCTATTTTTTTTGCAAAATTTATTTAAAATGGATTTAGCATGAAGAAGAGTCTAGGCAAGGGGTTCTTCAGGAAATGGCAGATCAAGTGGGCCTTTTCCTTTCTATAAAAAAAGCCGTCTCTTGTAATACAACCTCACAAGGGACGGCTTTATTAGAGAAGGATTAGTTAACACCCTTCATTAATTTCGAAATTCTAGGCGCAAAAGCAAACAAAATGATTCCCAATAACACAGAAGCACCGCCAAGGATACCAAAATAAGCCACTTCAGTATCAATATTGTAAAGTTTTACAAGCTGAGCATTCATAGCTTGTCCCGCTGCATTAGAAAGGAACCATAGACTCATGGTTTGTGAAGCAAAGGCCGCTGGAGCCAGCTTCGTTGTCGCTGATAAGCCGACTGGCGATAGAAGTAACTCACCAAGGACTACTAGGAGAAAGCTTAGTACAAGCCATAGTGGATTGACTAAATTATCCCCATTCATTATTGCAGGGATCATCATAATCAGAAAAGAAACCCCAGCAAACATTAGACCGTAAGCAAATTTCTTCGGTGTGCTAGGCTGCTTACTTCTAAGCCGAATCCATAACCATGCAAAGACAGGTGCTAGAAAGATAATAAACAGCGGATTCAATGATTGAAACCATGATGACTGAATACCCAACCCAGCAAAGCTCAAGTCTACACGTTGGTCAGCATATTGCGCTAAGATAATGGACCCTTGCTCTTGAATAGACCAAAACATCATCGACGCTACAAATAAAGGAATGTAAGCCAGAAGTCTTGAACGTTCATCTGTTGTTGTTTTTTTACTGCGAAACATGACGATGAAATAAGCTGTTGGTATGGAGAGACCTAGAAAACTAACGATATAGGTTAAACCACTAATTGTTAAGATCCCCGTCGGAATAGTCAAAGCGAATAAGATGATAATGATAATGGCCCCAATACCGACGCGTTTATAGGTCTTACTTCGCTCAGCTTTCGTCAATGGGTTCGGGACATTTTTTCCAGCTAAACCAAGATTCTTTTTCTTGGTCAGCATGAAGGTAATTAAACCAAAGAACATCCCAACAGCAGCAATGGCAAATCCTGCATGGAAGCTATACTCCTGTCCAACTGTTCCGACAATTAATGGGGCAAGAAATCCACCAAGGTTAATTCCCATATAGAAAATACTGAACCCGGAATCTCTACGATAATCTTCAGGTGCATATAGATCTCCAACCACATTGGATACGTTGGGTTTCAATAAACCTGTCCCGATAACGATCAGTACCATCGAGATGAAAAAGGCTGTTAAATTTCCTGGTAGAGAGAGTACAATGTGCCCGAACATGATGAGGACACCACCATAAAAGACGGTTGATGTACCACCTAGGATTCTATCAGCGATCCAACCCCCGATAATGCCCGACATATAAACTAGCGACCCGTAGATCGCCATAATTGATGCGGCTGTCCCTTCGTCTAAACCGAGACCACCTTTTGACACTTCGTAATACATATAGAATAAGAGAATAGCGCGCATTCCATAGTAGGAAAAGCGCTCCCAAAATTCAGTGAAGAATAAAGTAAACAATCCCTTAGGGTGACCAAAGAACCCTTTTTGAGGGACGCTATTTACAATATCTTCTTTACTGTATTTAGACATGACCTTAAACCTCCCTGATTTTGCAAGTTATGCATGAGAACATTATTACTTAAAGGAATTTTCAAAATATTTTTTGTCGAAATCCCCCTAACATCGAACAAGTATATTCCCTATTCAAGACAAAAATCAATCAATTGTTATAAATTCCAAATAGGAAGTCTATTCAAATTAAATTGAATTTTTTAACACTTAGGTTCTAAACTCCCGCTATTAACTAAAACTAAACTATCAACACATCCTAAAAAAATAGGCTAAACGTCACTGTATTTCAGAATAATATACACAAACTTTCACACAAATTATTCAAAAAAAGCATGATGTATTTACCATCTTTAATATGTAAATAAAAGCCACCTCAGGTCATCCAGATATTGGATGACCTGAAGTGGCTTTTATTAGTATTTATTTTACTTATAGAAGATGTTCAAAAAGTCACCAAATGATAAACAGCAAATTTCTTCGTTTCTCGGTTTTTCCGGTCCTCACGTATGAAAGGCATACGCTGTGATCCTCAAATCTTTCGCACCTCAAGCTTCTTGCGACGCACAAGACATGCTAGTGCGACTTTGGAACAGGATGTGACGATCTTTGTAGACATTCTCATTCGTCCACTTTTTGAACACACACTTATAGGACTTTACTTAGGAATTCTTTGGTTCTTGAATTATCTGGTTCACCGAATATTTTGTCCGGAGTGTTTTCTTCCATCACAATTCCTTCATCCATGAAAATGACCCGGTCTCCTACCTCGCGGGCAAAACCCATTTCATGTGTAACGACGACCATCGTCATCCCTTCTCTTGCCAAATCTTTTATTACGGACAGCACATCACCGACTAATTCGGGATCAAGCGCTGAGGTGGGTTCATCAAAAAGCATAATTTGGGGGTTCATGGCAAGTGACCTTGCTATTGCCACGCGTTGCTTTTGTCCTCCCGATAAACTATCCGGGTACACATTAGCTTTGTCACCCAGACCTACTTTTGCAAGTAAAGGTAAAGCAGCATCCTCGGCCTCTCTTTTTTTAATGCCTTTAATTTTTTTCGGTCCAAGGGTAATATTCTCTAGCACTGTCATATGTGGAAAAAGGTTAAAGTGCTGAAAAACCATTCCTACTCTTGAACGTACTTCATTTATATTTACACGGGAATCAGTTAAGTTCTCTCCAGCAATAAGCACGTCTCCAGAGGTTACCTCCTCTAATAAGTTCAAACAACGTAAAAGTGTGCTTTTCCCTGACCCCGAAGGCCCTATGATACAGACCACTTCTTTCTCTTTAACATTGAGGCTAATTCCTCTTAGAACCTCTGTTGCGTCAAAGGATTTGTGTAAATCTTTTACGTTAATCATTACACGTCCATCCTCCTTTCAACTCTTCTCAAGTAGACAGCTGTCGGAACAGTAATTAGGAGATACATTAAACAAACCATGGTTAACGCTTCAAAAGCGGCAAAGGTTATCCCGTAATATTGCTGTCCCATATATAACAATTCGCCAACTGCAATCACAGAAAATAGTGATGTATCCTTTAAGCTAATGACAAACTGATTCCCAAGGGGAGGAATCATTCTTCTAAACGCTTGGGGCCAGATAATATAGCGCATCGTTTGCACTTTTGTTAAACCAATGGAGCGTCCGGCTTCACTTTGTCCCTTGTCAATGGAATAAACTGCCCCGCGAACAATTTCAGCAATGTAGGCACCTGCATTGATCGCTATGGCTATAATAGAGGCCGAAACTTTATCAATATTTAACCCAAGCAAATCAGGCAAACCAAAATAGATAAATAAAATTTGGGCTAAAATAGGTGTGCCTCTAAGCCCTTCTACATAAACAGTAGCAATTCCATAGATAAACTTATTTTTCGATAAACGGGCCAGTCCAAAAACCGCCCCTAGAATAAATCCAAATAGCAGGCCCACACCCGTAATAAGTAAGGTATAGACTAGACCTTCAAGCAAAAAAGGCATAACCTTTATATAATGTGATTCCATTATAAAGTCCATATGCAATACACTCCTTGTGTAATTTGCCTGTTCACGGAAATGAAAAACGCAACAAGCATGGAACTTGCTACGCTTTTACAGAAACAAAGATGCTACCCTTCTGTACCATATTTACGCTCGCCAAACCATTCTTCATAAATATCATCATACGTACCATTGTCCTTTAACGTTTGTAATGCCTTGTTTACATCTTCAACGAGTTCAGAGTCTTTAGGAAAAGCAATACCATACTGCTCACCTTGTAATATATCTCCAACCGTTTTCAACGTGCCGTCCGCATCATTTGCTACATAATATTTAACGTTAGGTACATCGTACATCACCGCATCAACACGACCTGTTTGAAGATCCATATAAGCCTCCACTATACCCGGAAAAGTGACTACCTCTGCGTCAGGATGATTCTCTTTTAAATAAGTTTCACTCGTGGTACCCGAACGTGTAGCCACCTTTTTACCCGCTAGGTCAGCTTCTGATTTAATCTCGTTATTGCTTTCCTGTACAGCTAGCATTAGACCTGCATCATAGTACGGATCCGAGAAGTCGATCGTTTCTTTACGCTCTTCCGTAATTGTCATCCCGGCAATACCGATGTCATAGCGTTCGGATTGCATCCCCGCTACAACTCCATCAAATTTCATCGATTCGATTTCAATATCAAAGCCTGCTTCCTTTGCAACTGCTTTAATTAAATCAATATCAAATCCTTCCATCTCTCCAGTCTCTTCATTCATAAACTCAAACGGAACAAAATTGTTGTCTGTAGCGACTGTGTATGTATCGCCCGACCCGAACATACTACATCCCGAGATCACGATTGCTACTAATAAACCAATCAACAATACACCTACACTTTTTCTAGTCATTTGTATTCCCCCTCTTAAAATTAGTAAAAATTACATATTATAAACGATTTACATAAGTGCTTTCTCTAATCTATACACACCCGATTACTTTAAGAACAATAAGTTGGAATACCTAATTGATCATCAGTAAAAAAACCCATGTTAACCTTCTAGTAGAAGGACTTGACGTGAGGTTATTATTCATTTCATAAAAAAAAACCGTTCTTTTAAAAGAACGGTTTTTCTCGTTAACTCACTATGCTATTTCAATGCTGGCCAAAGATCTTACTGTACAACCTTTTCTAAATCTTGTTTCAACAGTTCAATGCCTCTCGGGCTCAACACAAGCCCATTTGCAAACTCACGATTGTCATCGCTGATCTCTCCAGTAATGGCACATTCTTTACTCGCTTTATATTTTTTTAGAATAATTTTTTCATCCTCAACAAAAATTTCAAGCGGTGTCTTCTCTTCTACCTGTAACGTACGACGAAGCTCTTTCGGTATTACTATTCTTCCTAGTTCGTCTACCTTCCTTACTACACCTGTACTTTTCATCCATTTCATCCCCTAACACCTGTTAATAGTTTTATAGATTCTTTGTCTCAAAACTATATTTCTTTAGACCTCAGTTTAACATATCTTAAGCGTATGATGAATCAACTCATCTCCTGAACTATATTTAAATCAGTCTCTTAAAATTCTTGGTTCTAGCCATCTTTATTTATTAAATGGTTGCTTCTATATAGTTTAGGGTGTAAACTATATATTAGTTTAGGGCATGAACTAATTTTCAGGGAGGTCTAAAATGAACAAACGATTAGATGAGGCAGTAGATTTATTTAAAGAAGTAATGATTTTTGGTACAGAACGAATCATTAAATCGATTGAACATGAAATTTATGATTTCTATTCGCCTGAGCAGGTTCATATGCTGCAAATTCTATCCAAAGTAGAAAAAGCTTCGCCTGGAAGACTGGCAGAACTTCAAGGGGTCCATAAAAGTGCTGTTTCAAACAGGGTGAAAAAATTAACCCAAAATGGTCTCGTTAAAGTTATTGATTCGAAGGAAGATCAGCGGGGTAAGACCATTTCATTAACCGATGAAGGAAGAGATGTCATTCAGCAGTCAAATGAATTAATCTCAAATCATATAGAAGATCTGCTTCACGATGAACTTAAGAATTCCGAGATTGATGAGTTTATTCGCATATTCAATAAAGTAAAAACTATTTTGAAAGTCGAGGACGATTTAAAATGAAGGTTATATTGAGGTTTAAATGGCTCATTGCTATAGCCATGATTATATTAACTACCGTTTTGTTCATTGTTTCCCCTAATCTAACTAAACAAGCCGAAGAAGCAGGTACTCTGCAATTACCTGAAGATGCAGATTCACAAAAAGCCGCAGCAATTTTAGAAGAAGCTGGCGCAAACGATGAAACAATTTCACTTGTTTTCGCACTGGATGAACCAGCAAATGAAGACATGAAACAAACTATCACTTCCATTGCAGAACAAGTAAAGCAACTAGAAGGTCCGATTACTAATGTAGTCATGCCTTATGAAAATAAAGAAACCACTGAACAACTTGTGTCAAAGGATGAGAAAACGATCCTCGTTCCGATAACGGTTGATGGAACGAATGAGGAAATAAATGGGCTCGCTGATCAAATTAATTCAGATCTGTTACCAGATGACATAACAGCGTATGTTACAGGCCAAGCAATCATCAACCAGGATGTAAATGAAAGCAGTCAAGAAGGTCTTGAACGAACTGAAATTATTACCGTTGTTCTTATTTTTGTTCTGCTGCTAGCTGTGTTCCGTTCGATCATCACGCCATTTATTCCACTGGTAGCTGTTGGAGTCACTTATTTATTAAGTCAGTCAATCGTATCCTTTTTTATTGACTGGTTTGGTTTCCCTGTATCAAACTATACACAAATATTCCTGGTAGCTGTCTTGTTCGGAATTGGAACAGACTACTGTATTCTACTACTAAGTCGATATAAGGAAGAACTTACTCAAGGTCATTCCACTGAAACAGCGATTGTCAATACGTATAAAACAGCTGGTCGGACATTGCTTATTAGTGGCATTGCTGTTTTCATCGGTTTTGTGGCCATAGGGTTTGCGGAATTTACAATATTTAAATCAGCAGTAGGTGTAGCTGTTGGTATAGCCGTACTCATGATTGTCTTATGCACACTTGTCCCATTTTTCATGGCCGTTTTGAAAGAAAAGTTATTTTGGCCATCGAAAAAGTCCGCTTCACATAAGGACAGTAAACTGTGGACGTTACTCGGCCGCTTCTCTGTCTATCGACCTATCTGGTCATTAGTTATTGTTGCCATCATTACGGTTCCGTTTTTGCTCACTTATAACGGGCAATTGTCGTTCAATACAGTTGATGAAATCGGTGATGGCTATGACTCTGTTAAAGGATTAAATGCGATAGAAGAAGGATTTGGAAAAGGAGAATCGCTTCCATTAAACATTATTATTAAAAATGGTAATGACCTTGTTACTAGAGATGTCATCCCTTTTATTGAAGAATTGAGCTCAGAAATAACGAAAAATGAAAATGTTGACTCGATCCGTACCATTACAAGACCTACAGGAGAGGTTCTCGATGATTTGTATGCTGACAGTCAACTAAAGCAAGTAGCAGATGGATTACAACAATCACGTGAAGGCATTAAAGAGACCCAATCCGGACTATCGGACATTCAGTCAGGTCTGGAAAACATGTCAGCCCAGCTTCCTTCAGGTTCAAATGCTAATACAGGCGGACTAGGCGAAGCTGCAAATGCTCTTGGACAAGTGAATAATCAACTTACTGCGATTAACCAAAATCTTGAGCAGACAGGCAATGTAGCTCAGGCTTCCCAGCAATTAGCCCGAGTTCAGCAGCAGCTAGGACAAATCCAGCAATCTCTGGCTGGAGCTTCTTCCAGTACACAAGGGCAGGCTGCTCAAATTGGAGATTTAAAAAGCGGACTAGCGGAATTAGCCGAAGGAGTCGATGCTGCAAACGAAGGCTTAAATAAGATTGAATCTGGTCTAGGCGATGCAGAAGAAATTGTCAGTGCTATGGGAGAATCAAATTCTCTTCGTGAAACAGGTGTGTTTATTCCTGAGGGTACACTTGATAATGAAGACTTGAAGCCAGCCATTGACCGTTATTCTTTCGATAATGAACAAGGCATTATGCTTGAAGTTCTCTTAAACAATGATCCCTACTCTAAAGAGGCAATCGATACGACTGAAGCCATTAAAGAGACAGTAGAAGATCAAGTTAAAGGAACCCCTCTCGAAGATATGACTATAGCCTACAGTGGTATTTCAAGTACCAACGAGGATCTATCAGAAATATCCCAAGCTGATTTTACTAGAACGATGATTATTATGCTTGTCGGTTTATTCATCGTACTTACCGTCTTATTTCGATCAATGATCATGCCTATTTATATGATCGGGTCCTTATTGTTAACGTATTATACATCTGTTTCCATTGCAGAGAAAATATTTGTTAACCTATTAAACTATGATGGAATCACGTGGGCGGTGCCTTTCTTCGGGTTTGTCATGCTCGTCGCATTAGGTGTTGACTATTCTATCTTCCTACTCGACCGCTTCAATGAAGAGGCAAAACTAGATGTCAAAGAGGCCATGATGACTTCTATGGCGAAAATGGGGACGGTTGTTATTACGGCAGCAATTATACTCGCAGGTACATTTGGTGCCATGATGCCATCAGGGGTATTAAGCTTAATTCAAATTGCAACAATCGTGATTACAGGCCTGCTCCTATATGGATTAATTATCCTTCCATTACTCATTCCAGCTATTACGGTTTCTTTTGGTAATGGTGTATGGTGGCCGTTTAAACAAAGAAAAAATTAGGTTTAGAGACTCTCTTCTTAAGTAAATCACTTCAGAAGGGAGTCTTCACTCTTCTAATCCTCCCCAACTATTGCTCAATTTTGTTCTAAAGGATCTTTCAGTTCTTGATAAAAAAATCATAGCAGTCCTGACATAGTTCCATCCATGACGTTCTTCCATCCGTCACAGCTATAATGTCATGTTCATCCACCTGTTCTTTACACTTCCAGCAAGGTACAGTGTGGTTAGTTAAAGATTCTTTTTCAAATCTGCTCATATTTTCATAATGACTCATACCATTTGCTCCCCGTCATTTGATTCAATGTTTATAGCATAAGTATAGTGACCTCCCCATTAAATATCGACTCCCTATTATTGCATCTTCGCCCTAATATAACCTCTAACTCTATAGAAATCCCTAATATATAATCTGCTTTCCAAACTACATAGCCGAACGATTCACCAATAATGACACTTTTCCATCTTAAAATCCATATATTGGATAACCTGAGGTGGTAAATTATTTACATATGGATAAAGTTCTTTTTTTGGTGTCTTAGGGTTTTTCTATTATCTCTTTATAATAGAAAAAGGCCCCAACTATGGGACCTCTTCTAATTAAGAAGTATTTCGCTTATTTATAAATAAGCACTTTACCTACTGTTCCATCATGACTTTGTCCTGCTACACGGAACTTAAGCCCATGTTCTGGAACATCACGACCAGCATCAACCATTCCTTCGTTCAGATAGTTCGCACTATCCTCAAATAGCGGAGTGCGCTTCGTAAAGTTATCTTTCATTGTTCGATCACCATAATCAATGAACATTTTCTCAGTCTTATCTATACTAAAGGCAGCATCATGAATCTGATAACGAGTCGAAGCAGCTGTACCATCACTCCAGTTGAGTGTGTGCTGATCGGCATCTACTACACCAAGGAAGCCATCACCTGGGTGAATTCCTGTCCAGTTTTCAGTGTACTTATTATCCACATACCACACCACTAAACCTTCATCATATTCCATTAGACTGTTTCCGCGGCGAAGATTAGCAAGACCTCTATCTACACCGTTCTGGCTGCGCCATTCTAGTAAATAATAGTGTTCAGAAGTTTTCTTCCCATCAGATTTAGTAAAGCCGTTTAACTCGAAGCTGCTTTCGCCCTCTGCATCATCAAACACGACTTCTTCACCATCAGCTTGAACACTGATATCGTCTGCGTAGAATCCTGGCAAAATAGCTGCCGCATCTGTTTTGTACTTAAAGCCTACTTCCACTTCTTGTCCTGAATAGGCAGAAAGATCAAAGCTGACTTCTTTCCATCCTTCAGAAGATCCGGTAATTCCATTTCCAAGATTATTCCCATTTGGATTTTCATTAGTAGTAATGGCACCTTTGATTGGATCACCATTTACCGTCACATAAGCATAATCCCAATTGTTTTCAATGTCATACCAAGTTTGGAATGTCAGCTCTGCACTGGAAGCATTTGAGAGATCCACGGTTTTTGTCATCGTGTTTTCCAAACTATTGTCACTGCCACTAAAGTATTCATATTGACCACTAAACGGTTCATTAATGACGGTTTTCTTATCTGGCAATGTTACTTTGACAGCATCATTATTTTTTCCTTTTGTAATACCTTCATCCAGCAGTACTTCAAAGCCTTGCTTGGAAACCTCATCTGAACTGATTTCAGTACCCGTCAACCAGTTTCCGCCAGCTGTACCTTGAAGCATTTCTTTCGCATAAGGACTAAAACCTGTTGGCATCGTTCCAGGGATATCACCGGCCCAGCTTCCGCTTGCCATGATAGACCAATAGGCTACTGGTTCACCGGTACCTGAATACTGTGTGTCATATTCATCTGGGAGACCAAGGTCATGACCAAATTCATGCGCCATTACCCCAACTGCACCGTCTTCCGGCTCAATGGTGTAATCAAATGCAGCCATCTGTCCGCCCCATCTATCTACAGTTGCCTCTGTACCTTCAATTGGAGTAGGCTTTGCAAGACTCCAACGGTGAGACCAAATGGCATCTGAACCTAGTGATCCACCACCCGCTTCTTCACCTACACCGGAGTGGATAACCATTAGATGGTCTACTAGTCCGTCTGCTTCCAGATAGTTTCCATCACCATCAAGGTCATAGCGATCCCACTCATCAAAATTACTTAAATCCACATTTGGGTCTTGAGCTGCAGCGTTCAATGCTTCTTTAACAAGTCCACGAGCATTTACGTCACTTCCATCTGGAGCCGGATCATTTGCACCGTAAGCAGCAGCTGGTTTGTCAGCTTGGTACCATCCAGCAACAGTTCCTTCGACAGAATAACTCCCACCGGACTGTTGCTCATAATATTGCTGCATAGATACATAGTTTTTACCGTCTGGACCTGTCCAACCGCCATCACCAAACAACATATCTTCATAATGTTCTTTAGAATAGGCGTTCTCACCATCATAGTACATGTCTGTTTCACTTGCTGACATAGAATTATGTGGCTTATCCGGATATTCGACTAGTAAAACTAAAACATTATCAGTACGTTTTTCACCGTTCCATGCTTCTTCTTCTACTGAATTTACTTTGTTTTTCTTCGCTTTCCCCAATTTATTACCTTTACCATTCGTCATACTATTATTATTTGCATTATCTTGTAGTTTAGCACGATTCTCCTGCTTCTCTTTGGACAATTTTCCTTTATTGTCTTTTTTGGCTTTGTTAGAGGCAGCATCCGCTTTAGACTTTAGGTATTTATTCAATACCTCTTTTGCTTCAGCAGGTGAAGCATTCTTTGATAGTTTCCCGCTCTCTTTCAACATCTCAATTAATCTTTCATCATTCGCAATCGCGACATCAAAAGGTGAACCTCCCTTTTCATGTGCGTGTGACTTATGTACATCTGACTGAGCTTTACCAGGGCTTTCAAGAGCACTTGCGCTTAATGGTCCGAACGCTAGAGTCAGAGCCAGGGCTGAGGTAACAATTTTACTAGACTTTTTCAAAATTATTTCTCCCCTTTCAAGATTTAATGATATAAAATCACTATATACTAATATAGCAATTTATTCAGAATAATCAATCGTTTGAATAAAAACAATTTACAAATAATTAATATTACCTAAATTCCAATTTAAAGTATTAAAGTAATTTATAAGTAAATATAATTATGTAATAAACTTCCACCTCAGGTCATCCAATTTATGGATGACTTGAGGTGGAAGTTTTTGGATTGTCTCCAAATATAAAAGCCTGCTCATCTGGGCTACAGTAGCTCAAACAGCAGGCTTTTTTGGGAGTGCCTTATTCGACACCTTCATATGCAATCGGTAAAATGCCGAAAATGATAAGAAAGAAAGGAGTGATCCCGTAAATAGTGGGATCAGTAGGGGAAACATATATAGACTGATATAGAGGATAATCCCCGAACTGATCGCGACCGCAACAAACAACAGTGGACTCCCTATTGTAATCAAGAAAGAATGTTTGAATAAGGCGCCGATCTTCATATCATAATGCACAATGACAGATAAAAAGTTCAACATCCATACGAAAATGAGAATGCCCATAATCATAAATAGGTTCATTAATAATTCATTTCGGCTGGAAAAATAATAGATATCAGCGACTAGCACTCCCCATATAATGACAAAAATCAAACCACCGAAGAAACTAGTCTTATAATTTTCCTTATAGTAGTTGAAGAATGTCCGCGCATTGCCCGGATCCTCTTCTTTCCTAACCCATTCACGGGCCTTCGCAAAGAGCGCGGTAGTAGCAGGGAAGAACAAAAATGGCAACAGCACAATCAACGGAACCGTTAAATACAGAACCCCAGCATTATTTTCTAGGTATAATAAACTGAGAAGAAGAAGTCCGATCGGTAAGTTGTACAGTGCCCACAGCAAGTTTGACAGTGAAAATCGCATAATCCATTCACTAATTACATAAAACCCGCCCATAACACCTATATTGCTTCTCACGATCAATCTCCCCCTTCCGATAAAAACTAATTTACGCCCACCACATATCGGCAGGTGGTTCTTCAATAATAACAGCTTTCAAGTTTTTCACTGCTTGATTGAACCCTTCACTGATCGACATGATCGGATCTTCGTGCTCGATACTGATCACATGATCATAACCATATGTGCGAAGTGCACTTACAATATTAGACCACTCCTGTATTCCATGCCCATAACCGACCGAACGGAAACTCCAAGCACGCGTTTTGACTTCAGAATAGGGCTGCATGTCAGTCAGTCCATACATGTTAACGTTATCCTGGTCAATGTACGTGTCCTTCGCATGGAAATGATGAATCGCCCCGGCATTGCCCAATATTTTAATTGCAGCAACGGGATCGATCCCTTGCCACCAAAGATGACTTGGGTCAAGGTTAGCACCAATTGCATCACTTGTTGCTTCACGTAGTTTCAACATCGTATACGGTGTATGCACGAGGAAGCCTGCGTGCAACTCTAGCCCTACCTTAACACCATGTTGTTCAGCAAACTTACTTTGCTCTTTCCAATAGGGAATCAGCTTCTCATTCCATTGCCACTCTAATACGTCAGAGTACTCAGCTGGCCATGGAGTGACGGGCCAGTTCGGCGACGTATCCGCTTCGGATCCGCCTGGTGTTCCCGAAAACGTATTGACGACTGGTACATCAAGCAGGCTCGCTAATTTAACCGACTTAACAAAAGAATCGTGTGACTCCTGAGCAAATTTTTCATCTGGAGAAATCGGGTTTCCATGACAGCTGAACGCACTGATCGTCAACCCGCGAGAGTGAACTTTGTCCAGGAATTCGACGCGTTTCTCTTCGTTTTCAAGCAGTTCGTCCACGTTACAATGGGCGGTGCCCGGATAGCCCCCTGTGCCGATTTCGACGGCTTTGAGACCGGATTCTTTCACATGATCGAGCATGTCTTCAAATGATTTATCGGCAAAAAGCACTGTAAACACGCCTAATTTCATGACAATCTCCTCCATTCAAATTATGTTAGTTTAATACTTGAACCCGTTGCACTGCTTTTATAAATCGCTTCCATCAGTTGGGTCACCCTTAGTGCCTGTTCCGGTTTAACGACCAATTCCGACTCTCCTAAACAGCTATCTACAAAATTCTGCGCTTGTAAAAATCCTGGACTGAGCATACCTTCAGGAATCTTGGCTTCGGTATTCCAGACTGTTCCGTACTTCGTCTGATAAAGTGCAAATGGATAAACATCCATGCCGCCATCTACACCAGAAATACTTAATGTTGTATGATCTTCTTTGATGTTAGCCGCCCATGAGCATTCAAATTGCATGGATAGGCCATTTTCAAAAGCGATATAACTCGTTACATGGTCATCGACATTGAACGTTTCATGATCGAACGCTCCCCAATCATTCACTTGACCCGGTGTTTTGCTTAAACGATCATATGTCTTTCCGATGACTTCAACAGGTTTTGGGTCGTCTAGCAGCCATAAAGCCAAATCTAGCAAGTGACAGCCAAAATCAATTAAACTTCCTCCGCCTTGTAAGTCTTTATTCGTAAATACACCCCACCCCGGCACTTTACGACGACGCATCGCTTGGACGCGTGTCACTAGTGGATCGCCGATTTCGCCGTTAAAAATTGCTTCCTTTGCCAGCTTCGCCTCTTGAGTGTATCTGTAATGATAGGCGATCGATAGCAGACGATCATTCCGCTTGGATGCCTCTATCATAGCTTCACATTCTTCTGTCGTCATTGCCATTGGCTTTTCACACAGGACGTGAACGCCTGCATTAAGCGCAGCTACAGCAATTTCCGCGTGAAACTTGTTTGGTGTACAAATTGTCACGGCATCGACCACTTCAAAAAGCTGCTCATATTTTTCAAAAATATATGGGATCTCAAACATTGTCGCAACTGATTCAGCTCGCTCAATATTTATATCCTGGATCGCTGTCAGCTCTACTGTCTCCTTCATTCCGGCAAAAGCAGGGATATGCCGCTCCTGGGCAATCCCGCCAACACCGATCACTCCCATTTTCAATTTGCTCATACTACATCACTTCTCTAACTTTGAAATTTTACGTGTTTTACCTGATTCGAGTGCGGCCAAAATCACTTCCAGCGCACGTTTTCCTTCATGACCATCGATTAACGGCTGCTTATCATTCACTACGCAATCAACAAAATGATCGATCACGTGCGTATTCGTCTGACCACCCTCGTCATTTGACTGGATTTGGCCAAGCTCATATTTTACGACTTCTCCAGTAGCATACTGAGCAACAAGCGAGTGAACGGGGTCGTCTTCTAAACGCAATGTCGCCTTTTCGCCATAAATAATTGTTGAGTTATCCTCTTCAGGCTTGTATGCCCAGCTTGCTGTTAGCGTTCCGATTACGCCAGACTCAGTACGCAATATACAAACCGCATTATCATCGACGGTAATTCCTTCTTTTGCGTTATTCTCAATAAACCCAGCCACATCAACAAACTCTTCTCCCAACAGGTAGCGAAGCAAATCGGATTTATGTACACCAAGATCACCCATCGCACCGATGAAGGCCTGATCCTTTTTGAAGAACCAGCTATCCGCCCCATCTGCACTCCAGCCTTCTGGGCCGCCGTGGCCAAATGTTGTTCGGAAGCTGTAAACTTTTCCGAGATCCCCTGATTCGATTAACTGACGAGCCTTTTCATGGGAAGCAACAAATCGTTGGTTATGGGCGATCATTAGTTTCTTGTTATTACGTTCAGCTACTTCAATCATCTCTTCCGCTTCTTCACGTGATGTCGCCATCGGCTTTTCACATAAAACGTGTGCGCCTGCGTTCAATGCAGCAATCGATACCGGTGCATGCAAGTAGTTTGGCAGGCATACGCTAACGGCATCCACATCTTCTTTTTGCAAAAGATCCTCGTAATTCGTGTAAGAACGGGCACCAAACGCTTCCGCAGTCACCATGGCACGCTCTTCCACAATGTCACAAACTGCTATGATATCCACTTGATCATTCGCTTCATACTCCATCAAATGACGATTTTGTGCGATACTTCCACACCCGATAATTGCTACTTTCAAATTAACCATGCGATCTCCTCCTATTTTTCAGAAATATTCTCTAAGGGCTGGGAATTCCCATACACATTCTTCGGCGTACCATCATTATTGGCCCACTTCACACCATTTTGTATCACCTTTTGTACATCTTTATGATAGTACGTCGGATACGTTTCATGACCTGGACGGAAGTAGAAGACCTTACCACGGCCACGCTTGAACGTCGCCCCGCTACGGAACACCTCGCCACCCTCAAACCAACTTACAAAGACAAGTTCATCAGGTGTCGGAATATCAAAATGTTCTCCATACATTTCTTCCTTTTCGATCTCAATATATTCGCCAATCCCCTCTGTGATCGGATGCGTCGGATCTACCACCCACATACGCTCACGATCATCAGCCTCACGCCATTTCAAATCACATGTCGTACCCATCAGCTTTTTGAATATTTTGGAAAAATGGCCAGAATGCAAGACAACGAGGCCCATCCCATCTAAGACACGTTGTTTCACTCTTTCAGCGACTTCATCTTTCACCTCGTCATGAGCTTTATGTCCCCACCAGACTAATACGTCCGTATTGGCAAGTACCTCATCCGTCAAGCCGTGCTCTTCTTCATCAAGTGTCGCGGTTTTAACAACGTGGTCCTCCCCTTCAAGGAATTCTGCTATACATGTATGAATCCCTTCAGGATAAATGTCTGTAACGACTGGATTTTCTTTTTCATGGCGATATTCGTTCCATACTGTAATGTTCATTGTATTCGCTCCTTTTTAGTTATTATAGTGGCAAACGTTTGCATCTTTTCGCATAGGAAAAAAGCGTATGTACTCAAAAACCAGCTAGGTCTTTTTTAATACAAGATTCTCTTTCTACAATTGTTGTTGGTACAATTACGCTTCGCTTTAGCATCTTAGGATCATGCAGCAATTGAATTAAACTCTGGCCGGATTCATATCCCAGCTGGTAAGAGTTCGTATCTACCGTCGTTAGTGGCGGATTCGACAATTTAGCAATCATCGTATTATTAAATCCTATTATGCTTACTTCTTCTGGCATTTTAATGTTTCGTTCTTGCAATGTCGCCATAACTTTCAAAGCATTAAAATCATCTGTAATCACTAAGGCAGTAGGTGGTTCAGACAAGTCCATCAATTCATTGATGATCTGTGTGCTATCTCCATTTTCAATTTCTATATTCCTTAAATAGCTCTCAGGTAAATTCAGCTTGTGTTCGTTTGCAGCATATTTGAAACCTTCTAGACGTGCATTAGCTACCTCGAAATGAGAATCCCCACCGATGAAACCGATTTTTTCATGGCCAAGATTCACTAAAAAGTTGGTCGCATTCCGAGAGGCTTGGACGTTGTCATTGTCTACATACATCACATTGGATGAATCGACGAGTGGCTTTCCAATCATCACAAACGGAAAATCATGTTCCATTAAATAAGGAACCACTTTATCATCCTTTTTAGAATAAAGGACAATAATTCCATCTACCCTCTTTCCCTGGACCATTTTGACCACATCATTATAAATCGCTTCCTCTGACTCACCCGTTGTCAGATTGATACCGTAATCATTTTCATTACATGCCCTGCTGATCCCACGCAGTAATTCTGAGAAGAAAGGGTTTTCAAATGAATGACTCGACGAATTCTTCATAACAATACCAATCGTTTGTGTAGATTGGCTGACAAGTACGCGAGCATTAAAATTAAGATGGTACCCCATCTCTTCCATAACTTTGCGTACTTTACGTTTCGTTTTTTCGCTAATTCTCGGATTATTTGAAATAACACGGGAGACCGTGGACGGAGCCACGTTCGCCTGTTTTGCAACATCTTTAATTGTGACCGACACGTTCATCTACTCCTCTAATCATATTAGCCCGGACTTACTTGACAGCGCCTTCAGAAACGCCCTTGATAATTTGCTTCTGAGCAAAAAAGTAACCGATGATGACCGGAATGATCGCAATCGTCAGCCCTGCCAGCGCTAAATGCCATTGCTTCGTATACTGACCGAAGAAATAGAACATTTTCAGTGGGATCGTTGCATTGGCTTCACTCAGTACAAGTGATGGAAGTAAGTAATCGTTCCAAATCCAAATGACGTTCAATATACCTACTGTAACACTAATCGGTTTTAGTAGGGGGAAAATAATGTACCAAAATAACTGAAAACGGTTGGCGCCATCAATAATAGCTGCTTCATCCATCGTTTTAGATACGCCTGTCATTGCTCCGTGGTACAGAAAGATTGATAAACTACATCCAAAACCGAGATACATGAAAATCAAACCGCCGGCATTCAACATGTTCGCCTGACCAAAGATCGATACAAGTGGAATCATGACTGATTGGAACGGAATCAGCATGGCGGCGACGAAAATAAAGAAAATAATGCCGCTAAGCTTACTCTTATTACGTGCTAACGCATAACCTGCCATCGAAGAGAACAAGATGATGACAAGGATACTCAGCCCCGTAATCAACACAGAGTTAAATAAAGACTTTAAGAACTCAAGATCAATAAAAGCTTGTACAAAGTTTTCAAAGGCGAGTGATTCAGGTAATCCTAAAACACCGCCAAAAATTTCCCTCTTTGTTTTAAAGGCATTGACGAGCATAAGATAGAACGGTGCTATCCACAATAATCCTAATACAATACCAAGGATTTCGATTGAGAATAAATTCCGTTTTTCTTTGTTTTTCTTCATTACATCTCAACCTCCCGCTTCTTATTATAGTACACCTGTGTCAGCGCAATGACAGCTACGATGAAGAAGAAAATAACCGCTTTCGCTTGAGCATAAGCCATCTGATGGTCTGAGAATGCGGTTCGAACAATTTCCATCGCTACCATTTGCGTGGAGTTAAAAGGCCCTCCGTTTGTCAGTGACAAGTTTTGATCATAGATCTTGAAGGCCATGGATAGCGTTAAGAACATGCTGACTGTAAAAGCAGGGGCTACAAGCGGGAAAGTAATATTTTTAAATCGCTGGAATCCATTCGCTCCATCGATTTTTGCCGCTTCAATCAAGTCTTTCGGAATATTTTCCAAGTAAGCAATGTAAATGATCATAATATAACCGGCCATTTGCCATGCCGTTAAAATAACTAGACCCCAGAAACCAGTACCCGTTGTTGAAAGCCAGCCCTGCAAATTCTCGATGCCAAATAGTGTTCCTATATCATCAAAAACACTGACGAAAATAAACTGCCAGATAAATCCTAGAATGAGACCGCCAATTAAGTTAGGCATGAAGAATACGGTTCTAAGTAAGTTATTGGTTTTTATGTTACGGGTTACAAGCAGTGCAAGTCCAAGTCCAAAAAAATTGAGAAGAATAACTGTAATGACCGCAAATTTAACTGTAAACCATATGGAATCCATGAACTCATCTTCTTGAAATAGATTGATATAATGTTCAAATCCTAAAAACTTTGTCGCTGTAATTCCATTCCAGTCTGTAAAGGAAAAAATGAACCCATAAATAAACGGAATGACTACGACAATCCCCAATCCTAAAATAACTGGTGTGAGAAAAAGCCAAAACCATATACTGCGATTTTGCATGTGCACGCCCTCCAATGCTGATACAATAACTTTTTATAAGCTAATGCATGTGGGTATGATATCGATTTCAGTAATTCTTTAAAATAAAACATCTCATCTATTAGACTTCTTCCTATTCTAATAGAGAGACGTTAATTGATTGCTGACAAGAAAGTCTCATCCCCCTTGTCAGCACTTATCATTTCTTACTTGCGAGATTCCTCCCAATCTTCTTTCGATTGTTTTATTACTTCTTCCCATGAGATGTTCCCTGCGATATATTCTTGTGCAGCTACACCAAAAGCACCTTCAGTCCAACCAACGGGCGCCCCTAGGAATACCCATCCCAACGTATTTCCTTCTTTTACATATTCATAAATTTCTTTGGAAATCGGATCCGCGATTTCTAGATCTTCGTAACCTTCGTAAGCAGGAATGAACTTAAACTTTTCAGTTACAAATTTCTTACCTGTCTCGGAAGTGTACATCCAGTCCAAAAATTCTTTACTAGCTTGTACCACTTCATCCTCTGACTTTTTATTCACTACCCAATAGTTCGGTACGCCTACAGGAATGCTTCCCTCATACCCCTCTACAGGTATTGGCAGAAGTCCGACATTGTTTTGAGCGAATTCTTCATCCATTGATGCAATCGTGTTATATACCCAGTTCCCTTGTTGGATCATTGCAACCTTACCTAGGGAAAAATACTCTTCCACCTGTTGAGAGTAGTCTAAACTCAACGTCGGTTGCACAGAATATTTATTCTGTAAATCAAGGAAGCGTTTCAATTGATCACCCATTGCGAACTCAACCGTATCTGCATTATAGGCTTCCATTACATCATGATTAAATTCATCAGCCAAGTAGGTGTTCGCCATGTGGTTCCCCATTACCCACTTTTCTTTAGCCGGGAAGGCAAATGGTGCTTTGATTCCAAGCTCGTCCTTTTTACTATCAAGCGTTTCAACAGCCTTTTTCAATTCTTCAAATGTTTTGATCTCATCCGGGTTGATTCCTGCTTCTTCAAAAACTTTCTTATTGTAAAGCAAACCGTAACCTTCTTGGTTATACGGAAGTCCTAAGACTTGGCCGTCTCTTTTGACACTTGTAAGCGTACCATCAAGTGCAGCATCTGCAGCCTTTGTATCTGAAAGATCAGCTAAATACTCTTCATATTCGTCAACATCTGTCGGACCGCCGATATTGAAAATATCTGGCTCTTCACCGGAAGAGAAAGACGTTTTCAAGGAAGCCCCATAATCATTACCTCCGCCAACTGTTTTAACATTAATATTTACATCCGGATTTTCTTCCTCATACATGGCAACTAGTTCTTCAAATTGCTCTTTGAACTCTACTTTAAACTGGAATACATCTACCGTTACAGCATCTTCCGAACCACTACTTGCTTCCTCATCACCAGAAGAAAACGAGCACCCTGTTAACGCAACGCTAGATGCCAACAACGCAGCAGCTATTCCTGAATAAAATTTCTTCATCTGTTCCACTCCCTAGTATGATTTAATCAATGAATGAATGCGCTTCCATAATCCACTAAAAATTTTTGTTAGCGTCGATGCCTAAAATGCATACGTTTGCGCTTTGTTGTAAACAACGTCCTTTATGTATCACGAGAACGTCTATTAGAGAATAAATAAGATATCAATTACAATTCGTGAATACGTTTGCACAAAATTCATTAAACAAATCATATCACGGGGGTTACGGTCTGGCAACCTAATTTTTCAGAATTTTATTTACCCTGTGCTTAAAAGCCCTTTGGACCAAGGGGGAGCATCGATCAACAGTAGATTCTAAAAGTTAAATTATATATCTTTTAGATTGTTCTCTAACGTACTGCCATTCATCCCTACCTCAGCATGATTGTTTCCTAACGTTTTTTTGTACTAAAATAGAGTCCATTATCAGTTTATGGACTCTACCTATTTATATTAATCTTCACATAGGAGAGTAACGTAATTATAAAAAACTAGTAAACTCTTGCATGCGTCCGATAAAATCAAGCGCAAATGTGCGTACGATGAAATAGGCAATTAACATAATAACAGCACTCGTACCTACACTCCAATAGATATTTCTTGTCTCATGGGGACTATTCACACCGTAATGATAGACCACAATCGCTGGCAAAATGAAAACAGTGAATACAAGAGATGCGTATAAGGCTGCCAGCGTGAATCCAATTGAACCGCTGATTCCAAAAAGAATAGCCATACTATTTAATGCTGTAAATGGTATGATTAATCCTCCATATTGAGCAATAACTTTTTGAAATGAGAGATTTATGTTCATCATTTTAATGGCCGCAATCATCGTAATTGTAGCAGCAGCTATGAATAGAAGGACAAAGAGAAAGATTGGTGATGCCATCTTAAAGAATGGAAGAGATTGCTGCACATTTGGCTCACCCATGAATGAACTGAATCCTCCTATGGTTAACTGATATAATTTATTGGCTAGAAAATAAAGACTTAACGTAAAGGCTATGATATAAATTGCCATCGTAATCAGCCCTGAAACGAATTGGTTTTCTGTCGATGAAAATGCGCCCGACGGCCGTTTCAGCAGCTGCAGGGCATGTTTCCCAAACTGACGGGAGGCGTGTTTCGCCTTTGCCATATTATCGGATTGGGCAATGGTTTCAGCGGCTTGGGCCTGTTGCTGCTGCTCTTGTTGACGTTGAGCAAGGTCTTCCGATCGATGTGCTTGCTGCTCCGTTGAAATCTCTGCACCACAGACGCCGCAATACTTCCCTGATTCCTGTTCATGATTACAATTTGTACAGATCATGTTATGACTTCCTTCCCTAATTAAAGTTCATTGCGATTCGTTTCATTAATATCAATTTTCTTAATTTGATAACCTTTTTCGTGTGTAACAACTGTATAGATTTTTTCGCGTTCGTAATCGATTTGATCGCCTAGATGGTTTGTAAATAGAAACTTTTCATTGGTAAATACCTTAAACAGACCCTTTTTGACCTGCTCAGCTCCTGTAATAAAGTTTTCGGTAAAGTCATACGTATAATCTTCATCTTTTAAATCCCCAATATATTCGGACAATCCAATATCTGCATCGCTTCCATCTAATAAGTACTCTTCAATATACGAGTAATCACGCTCATTCAAGGAAAATTCGTATGCATCCCTAAAACCCAATACAAATTCTCCTGCAGCGTCCACGGTAAATTCCTCACCTGTTTTTACTGCCTCTTTCCCTTCTTCTTTCATAACAGGAAGTTCAAATGCAAAATGATAATTTCCGAAGTCATCTCCGTCTTCCGTGATCGGTTCCGATTTTATCGTTTCGCCATCAGGAGTCTTCCATTCGGCATGCATGGATACTTCCTTACCTTTAGGGAAAGGGCCGAGTGCTTCAAACTCTTCTACTGTTTTCTTTGTACTTTCTCCATTAACAAACAAAGTGGCTCCGTCTACATCTGACGTGGGCCAAGCGTTAGATTCAGGAAAATTTAATTGGGTTTGGCTTTCCTGAGAAGTAACCGTAATCTCTTCCGCCATCGTAATTTCACCAAAAGCATTTGTCATCGTCCCAGTCACTTCGTATGTGCCTGGATAGGCTTTAAAAGGCTTACTAGGCTCATTCGCTTTTTCAACTTTAATGTTGATATCCTCAATAGCAAAGGCAGAGTGATCATAATTTGATGTAATCGAAACATGGAAAGGGAGGGCCTCAATTTCATATGTAGTATAAAGTCCTAAAGCGATGTCATTTTTCTTCACAATAAAACGCTCATGACCATGACTATCTGTAACGGTTTGGTCAAAATCACCGACTCCATCCTCCAGGTGTACCATAAATTGTTCCCGCATCGCCTCCCAATCAGCATTTGCAAGTGAACTCACATATTCTTCAGAATTCATAAGTGCCTCTTCATCAATCGTGACATAATCTAAGAAAGTATCGCTATTTTGCTCAGACACCGCACGATCCATCGCTTTAATTTGTTTGATCGGATCTAAGAATGATGAAAGGGCAAAATGCGCTCCGAATAATAGTATTACTACTCCAACAAAGATCCCTATCAAAACCCTTGACCTTTTCGACATTGTCTTCTCTGAGGTGGTGACCTTCTTACTGTTTGTTTCAGTTTTCTTCGTTGTACCTGTCTGTTTTGTTCCACAAGATGTACAATACTGTTCTCCTTCTGCTAAAGAGTTTCCACATTGTTTACAATAGGACAAATGATCCACACCCTTCCTCTCTGAAACGCAGATTCCGCCTCTAAAATTAGGCACATAGCATTTATGTATGCTTATCAATCTAATATTATAGCAATTTTATAAGAAAAAGTATTCTATATGTATTACTTATGACCCTCCCTCCCCACTCCATGGTAGTAGCTCTTGGTCACCTTTCATCAAACACAAAAAACCCCATACTTGAGTTTAAGTATGAGGTATTAATATTATGTTCTTTCCACACTTAGAATGTCATTTTTCCCCTAGATGAAAAATAAAATCGTTACCCGAACTTAGGCTTAAGACGCTGAAGGCTCATGTAAATTAAATAAGATACAATAAATAGATAAGGGGTGAATAGAAGTCCCCATAATAGATGCTCACGTATAACACTTAGTCCAACAAAATCGACCAAACGATTTGTTATATCCATAATGACCGTGTGAATGACATAGATCCCCACAGTGTTTTTCCCAATTTTATTAACGAGGGATTCTTCTCCAATGTTAGGCATGCTGAATATAAACATAAATAATGTGACTGCGACTAGAATCGTTGAAATAAAATAATTTCCGCTATTTCCATCGAGACCATGTGCTGTGATTTCCCTTTCGACCACTTGTAATAAGGAAAAACCAATGAACACTAATGCCCATACCCATGGCTTAAACCGCCGTGAAATCGTAATGAAATGGGATTGATATTTTCCAAATATTCCGCCTAACGTAATATAAAATATACCGAAAAATGCACCATCACGAGATTCCAAGCTAAGATCATAAATCCCTGAATAGGACTGATCAAAGAGCCCGACTACGTATAAAATAAAACTGACCACTAGCAGAAGCTCAATTTTCCCAAAGTAATAAAACAGAGCAAATAAGATCATAGCCCAGGTCGCAGCCAGCAAATACCAAAGATGGTATTGAGTATGGCCTGCACCGTAGTAGAAGATATCAAAGGTCAAAAATGTACTGATATACTCAATGATGGGTTCGCTTTTAAATCCTTTATCGAGAATGACCATCACTAAATCATAAAGGAAGAAAAATAAGAACCAGGCTACATACAAGTGAATCAACGTTCCCACATACTTTGGGAAGTAGCCTCCACCCTTACGTTCCACTTGTTTGACAACAAGGTAACCAGAGACCATAAAGAAAAAGGGAACTCCAAACCTGGCAAAGGTGTCGATTAGGAAGTCTATCCTATCGCCCTCGATACCAAAGAGGTCGACTTCTTTAAATGAATGCGAATGAATATATACAATAAAAAACATGGCTATAAATTTTATAAAATCAATTGAAGAAATTCGTTTCATCACTTATACCTCACTTACTAGCGTTTCTCGTGAGATATTTATTCGGTCTAATTCTTGATCAACCGGGGGGAGTCAAGAAATTGAAATAGAAATGAAATATAAAAAACCCCTTACGTAAGATCAATTTTAGCGATCTATCGTGAGGGGTTCCTGCTACTTTCCTGTTTCATATAACTTTGATAAAGAAAAACCTCGTCCGAGAATTTCAGAAGCATTGAGGAAGACAATAAAGGAAGTCGGTTCTTTTTCTTGCAGTGCTTTTTTCAAATAAATCGCTTCCTCCTGCTCTACAACACAAAGAATCATTGTCTTTTCGGTATTGGAATGACCTCCAACTGTCCGTATCTTTGTCAAGCCTCGATCAATTTCATCTTTTATGATTGACTGAATAAGTTCTTCCTTTTCAGAAATAATCAGAACAAGTTTTGATGGAGACGTTTGTAGTTGAACAAAATCGATCACTTTACTTGTCACATAAATCGACATCATCGCGAATAAAGCAAGTTCTAAATTAAACACGATCGCAGAGGTAATCACAACAAATCCATCTACAATTAATTGGGAAAAACCACTCGAAAAACCTGTGTACTTTTTCAAAGCCTGTGCAATCATGGCTGTGCCGCCAGTCGATCCTTTTCCCCGGTAAACCGTTCCAAGACCGACACCTAACAGAATTCCACCGTAAATGGCAGCCAGCAAGGGGTTGTCTACTTTGAAGGGAAGATCTGTGGTAAGCCAGATGATGAACGGCACAAATAATGTTCCTACTAACGTTTTTAAGCTAAAGTCTTTTCCAAGAAGAATAATTCCCAAAATAAACAATGGAATATTAATCGCCCATTGGACATAAGCGGGGTTAAACTTGTACAACTCATATAAAATGGTACTAATACCGGAAACACCGCCTGAAGCTAATTTAGCCGGCAGTAGAAACATATTAAATGCTAAACCAACAAAAGCTGAACCGATAATAATATAACAGTATTCAATAAATAGTTTTATTTGAGGTGACTTCTGTGTCATGTATATCCTATCCTTTCTCACACGAACTCCATTATTCTAACATATATCTCGACAAAACTCTTATTCCTTTTATCCCTAAGTTAACTGTCCGGTGAGGATGTTTTAACGCATACAATGACTTCAGGAATAACGATTACCTCATAGTGGCAGCAGCTTAATCGGTTAATGACATGCAAAATAAAGAAGCCACCCCAAACAGGATGACTTCACATTTTGCTATGTTAAAGGATTACCGCTGCAATAATTCCAAAAATGAACAGCGGAATATTATAATGCAAGAATGTTGGCACACATGTTTCCCAAATATGATGGTGTTTGCCGTCCGCATTTAAACCTGACGTCGGTCCTAATGTACTGTCTGAGGCAGGAGAACCTGCATCCCCGAGTGCACCAGCCGTACCGATCAAGGCAGCGGTAGCCATCGGTGAAAAACCGGCAGTTAGACAAATAGGTACGTAGAGTGACGCAATTACTGGAATCGTACCGAATGAGGAACCAATCCCCATGGTGATCAGTAAACCAACCAGGAGCATAACAATGGCAATGAGCAAATGCGATCCATTTAAAAGTCCTTCAGTTTGATCGACAAGTGCTTGCACAGCTCCGGTTTCTTTTAAAATCGTGGCATACCCAGAGGCAATCAGCATGACGAAAGCAATCATGCCCATCATCCCGATCCCCTCATGGACAACGCGTTCACCCTGGTATAATTTAACTACTCTCGTAGCAAACATAACGATAATTCCCGAAAGAGCGCCGATCACTAGCGAGTCAGTATAAAGTTGTGTACCAAGAGCTGCAACAATAGCGAGAACCGTCATCCAATGCTCCATACTCCAACGAATTTCTTTTCTATGAAATACCTCTTCAGGTACTCCTTCATCATCAGCTATTTTCGGATCAGGTTTTCCATTATGACTAACCCGATCTTTTCGGTAAGTGATCAATAGAGCAAATAATAAGCCTACGATCATGGCAAGGCCCGGGAATAGCATGGCAAGCGTCACTTTATTAAGAGAGATCTCCATGCCATTTGCATTCATTTCGTCACGTATGATGCCTTGGAAAATCAGCCCAAACCCAGCTGGAATCATAATGTAAGGTGCTTTCAATCCAAATGTTAGGGCAGACGCAACTGCTCTTCTATCCAATTTAATTCGATCAAATAATGAAAGCAATGGCGGGATTAAAATCGGAATAAACGCAATATGTACAGGAACAACGTTTTGTGAAAGACATGCTATTCCTGCAATGGTAAGAACGAGCACAAGTTTCCGATTCCCTATCACCTTGAGCATTTTATTTACTAAAATGCTCGTTATTCCCGACAAGCCGATCATGACAGCAAATATCCCAAGTAGAATGTAACTAAGCGCCGTATTGGATTGACCGCCCATCCCAGAAACGATAACTGACACGGATTCCGAAACATTCATTCCTGAGACTACGCCTGCTGTAATGGCCGCGATCAATATCGCAAAAATGACATTGACACGAACGAGACTCAATATGACCATGACTAACACACTAATGATTACAGCATTTGTGAACATCTAATTCCCCCTCTACTATTCAATTTCATCTCAACTAGATATGGTTTTACGTTGTATCGTCCAATCAAATTGATCATCGCTTAACCATGTTGAAAGGGTTTCTATATCTTTTGAAAAAACACGATCCTCCGTTATCGATGGCACTACTTCTCTCCCTTTTGTAAAAAGTTTTTGAACGGAAGATGAGGCTAACGAGGTATCGCGGTATTCGAGAGCCTGCATCGCACAAATCAACTCAATAGACACTACCTTTTGTGCATTCACAATGATTTGGTACGCATGGCGAGCCCCGATGGTTCCCATACTGACATGGTCCTCCTGGTTCGCAGAGGATGGGATCGAGTCCACACTGGCGGGGTGAGCCAAGGTTTTATTTTCGGAAACGAGGGAGGCCGCAGCATATTGCATGATCATCGCCCCTGATTGCAGACCAGGATCTGGACTTAAGAAGCCTGGCAGGTCATTTAACTGCGGGTTTACGAGCCGCTCCACCCGTCTCTCTGAGATGTTAGCCATTTCCGCTACTGCGATTTTCAAGAAGTCCATGGCAAGTGCAATCGGCTGACCATGGAAGTTCCCCCCAGATACCACCGTCTCCCCATCGTCAAAAATCAGTGGGTTATCTGTTGCAGCGTTCATCTCAATCTCAAGCTTTTCTTTTACATAAGCTAGGCTCTGCCTCGACGCCCCGTGGACCTGTGGGATACAGCGGAGTGAATAGGCATCTTGCACCCTTTTTTCCCCTTGATGTGTAACAAGTTTACTGTCACTCGTAATCGCACGAATTCTTTCTGCCACTTCCACTTGTTCAGGATAGCCTCTTGCTTCATGGATAGCTGGATGAAAGGCATCAATAATTCCTTCAAGCGATTCTAACGTCATCGATGCAACCCAGTCACTTTGGTCAATTAGACGTTCTGCTTCAATATAATTGATCACACCCATCGCTGTCATCGCTTGCGTCCCGTTAATAAGAGCAAGGCCTTCTTTTGCTTTCAGTGTAAGAGATTCATAGCCAAACTCTTGATAAGCTTCTTGTGTCGGCTTAATTTTACCATGGTTATGAACCTCTCCTTCCCCTACTAGTACTAATGCAAGGTGTGAAAGCGGTGCAAGATCTCCCGAAGCACCAAGCGAGCCTTGACTAGGAATGACTGGCAAAATATCCTCATTAACCATGTCACGCAAACGTTCCACCACACATGGACGTACGCCAGAGAATCCTTTAAGTAATGCATTGAGTCGTAGTACCACCATTGCCTTGCTGACAACTTCCGGAAAATTCTCCCCCACACCGCAAGCATGCGAACGAATCAAATGCAGTTGCAAGTCATCAACGTCCTCATCCTGGATCCGAACATCACTAAACTTTCCAAACCCCGTATTAATGCCATAAACCGTTTCCCCATTTGAAACAATCCTTTCTACGGCATTCCTGCTCTTCCTCACTTTTTTCATACTCTCTGGATTAATCGCAACGAATTCCTTCCCATAAATAATACTTTTCATCTGCTTCAATGTTAAGTCCGAACCATTTAACTGAATCATAAAAATTTCTCCTTTCCATAATAAAAAAAGAGACGACAATGGCATACGAAACACCATTGCCGCCTCCTCAAAACTTTTGACTATAGGCAGCTGTTACCCTATATGATTGATTCCAAGCCCGAACGTTTCATGTTCGAGCCCTTTCACTGGCGCGCCAATCGTTCCATAAAAAGCGACCGCCAGCCATTCACCCTCATCAAACTGTTCATAAGGGGATCCACGGACAATAGCAAAACGCAAGCCTACCGTCCGCATCATGTCTCCCGCACCAATTTGACCGCGCATCACACCTTCTAACGCTTCTAAGATAGCATGATACAAAGCATGCGTTTCACGATACAGCTCATCAGAGATAATATGGTTTCTTTTCGCGGCAGTTTCCACCGCTGAAATAACTTTCTGCATATTCATGGAGCCTGCTTTCCCCTGGCAATACTCCACATCTTTCAAACGTGTAGAAAATGGCTCCAACTCTTCTGGTGTTAATGAGACCACCAGCATAGCTAACTTCCCGATTGGAATCTTCTGCGTCATTTACTTCACCTAATTCAACTTATAATCAACTATTTACTACTGACTATGTAAATTGTAAACGTTTTCTCAATTGTCTGTCAATGGTTATATGGAAAATTTTAGTGTTCTATTGTAGTGATTAAGTAGCACACTAAAGCAATAACCATTTTATGGATGACCTGAGGTGGTAATATATGGTCAAATAAAGGTCGTCCCTCATAAGTACAGGAGACGACCTTTATTCATAATTATCTTACTTTCACGTGCTTTCTTCGATTTGCTGTTGAGCCATATAGTCGTCCAGTGTAGCCTGTTTTGTGGCTAAACTAACAACAACATAGGCAATAAACGACAGGATAATCGGTAAGACGACACTATGCATACCAAAAGGTGAGGAAAAGAACTGTTCGATCATAATATAGGAGCCGACACCAACAAGCATCGAGGAAAGTGCTCCATATTTGTTTCCTCTTTTCCAATAAAGCCCCATCACAACAGGCCAAATAAACGTTGCTTCCAAGCCGCCAAATGCAAATAGGTTGAGCCAGATTAGTAGATCTGGTGGATTGATGGCCATTAAAAATACTAGTATTCCAAGGACAGCTGTCACTCCAAAGCTTAACGTTTTTATCCTTTGGTACGAAGCGTCTGGTTTAACATAGTTCACGTAAATATCCTTCACAACAGATGAGCTGACTAAAAGCAATAACGAGTCTACTGTTGACATGATCGCAGCCATGGGCGCAGCTAATACGACACCAGCGAGCCATGCAGGCAACACTTCCAAGGCTATAAGCGGCATCACCTTATCCCCTACTGCAATCCCGGGTAAGATCGGCCGCGCAAACACTCCTATCAAATGCATATTCAACATGATAAATCCGACAACAATTGTTCCGATAATCAAAGCTCGATGCATCGCCTTCGAACTTTTATAAGACATCGCCCGCACTGTTATTTGGGGAAGCCCGACAACAGCTACGCCAACGAGAATCCAAAAGGAGGAGACATAGGCAGGGGTAAGACTGCCATCTGCACCAAACGGCGTTATTAAATTGGGATTTTCAGCTGCCAATCCATCCATAATGTTAGAAATGCCCCCACCGGCAATAATTGTTGCTATGAGAAGGATGAGTGTACCACCAAACATAACTACCCCCTGGACAGCATCTGTTAACGCGACTGCCTTAAATCCCCCAATAATCACATAGATAAGGACTGATATTGCAAAAATAACTAAAGCTGTATGATAAGATAATCCAGTTAATGACTCTATTAATCTAGCTCCACCAACCCACTGGGCTGCCATCGCTGAAAATAGAAAGATAATGATACTAAAGGCAGCCACCAACACAACCCATTTACTTTGATAACGCCCCCTTAAAAAGTCGGTTAACGTAACGGCTCTATACTTTCTTGACATAATGGCAAACTTTTTACCTAAGATCATGAGAACAAAATAACCAGTAACCACTTGAGACATGGATAGCAAAACCCAGCCTAAGCCCTCTGTATAAGCTACCCCGGGACCGCCTATAAAACTGCTCGCACTTCCATATGTAGCAATCATTGTCATAGCTAAAATAAAGCCACCTAACTGACGCCCGCCCAGAAAATATTCCTCTAAAAAATTATAATTGGCCTTTTTCAATGAGCCACTAGCTACAAACCCCACCATGAAAATAATAACGAGAAAAATCAACAATGGTACAATGACAGCGAAATTCATGATTGATTACCGCTCCGTTCATCTTCGAACGATACTTCCACGAATAAAAACTTTACAACAAAAATAACCAAAGCAGCTATTAAGATAAACCCGACTACACAACTATAAAAAAACCACGCTGGCAGCCCGAAGACGTAACTATATTCCTCTGGTGGTTTACTACCTAACCCATAAGCAAAGGCGAACCACCAAACAAAGTTGATCACGGCTAAAGCAACGCCAATTATAGCTTCACGGTTTGCAATCATAAAGCGATGGTCATGTTTCTTTCCAGCCATCTTTTCATTCCCCCATTATTTAAGAAATTAAGCCTTACACCTGATGTTTTCCTTAGTGTACCAAATTTAAGATTGAAGCTACCAAAGAAAGAATCTATTTTTATCATTTTGACGGCCCCCTATCTTTAAAAGAACCTAGTCAATCACCCACACATGATTTCTGCATACCTTGAAGTAACAGGAACGATCATTTGCTTGAGGGAGAGTGATAAAATGGCAGGTAAAGTGCATCATTTTTTTGCGGGAGATCATACGGCAAAAGGATTTTATCCTTTGTATGCTTTCAATTATCAGGGACTTGAACGTGTATTTATACTGCAAGGTTTACCTTACACAGGGAAATCAAGCCTTATGGAAAAGTTGGCAGATGAATGGAAAGATGAGGGCTTCGATATAGAAATGATTCATTCTTCTTCCGATAATCAAGCAGTAGACGGAGTAATCATTCCACAATTGAAAATGGGCATTTATGGCGGGGAAACTCCATTATTTGTTTTTAACGATGAAAACCTGGAATACATCAATATGGATACTGCCGTAAATTTTGACAGTTTAAACGATAAAAAAGATACAATTACTCAACTAAAAGAAAAAATGAAAAATGCATACCAGGAAGCACAGAACTCATTTAAAGCTGGTCTTGACATCCATGATGACCTTGAGGATGTTTATATTAATCAGATGAATTTTACCAAAGCAAATCAGTTAACCAATCAATTGATACATCAGTTATTTAACAATCAAAAGGCAGCCAATAATGATTCTGTAGTCAAGCGACGCTTCTTCGGTGCTTCTACACCCCAGGGAGTGGTTGATTATATTCCGAATTTAACCGAAGACTTAGATAAGCGCTATTTCATCAAAGGACGCGCAGGAACAGGGAAATCCACTATCCTCAAGAAAATAGCTGCAGCTGGCGAAAACCTTGGATTTAATGTAGAAATTTACCATTGTGGGTTTGACCCCTTGAGCCTTGACATGGTAATCATACGTGAACTAGGATTTTGCGTTTTTGACAGCACCGATCCCCATGAGTATTTTCCAGATCGAGAAGGGGATGAAATCGTCGATGTGTATGCAGAAGCGGTCACTCCTGGTACAGATGAAAAGTATGCTGACGAAATTGATAATCTCACCCGTGGTTATAAATCTTATATGAAAGAAGGGGTCGCTTATTTAAAAGAGGCTAAACAACACGACGATGAGCTTGCATTTATTTATAGGGATGCAGTTAATACTTCTGTCACAGATCGTATTTTTGAGTCAATCCACTTAGAGTTCGGAAAAAAAGCGAGCATTTTAGAGTAAGTAAAATTTTATCATGAAAGAACCTGTGAGTTGATCTCAATATGACCAACTCACAGGTTTTTTAGTTTTAAGCGTCCTTGCTTATTCAGGGACGTAGGACTGCTCAATTAGAGATTGTTTATCTATCTTACCAACGTCCGTTTTCGGCAATTCTTCTAGCACATAAAATTGTTTAGGAACCTTGTATCCTGCAAACTTTTCACGGCAGTGACTTTGCAACTTTTCGATAGAAATACCATCACTTTTAAGGGAGATATAGGCAACGGCACGCTCTCCCCATTTCTCATCAGGGATTCCAATCACAGCAGCTTCATTTACCTCAGGATTTGATAACAGCCACTGTTCAATCTCCAGAGGAAAAATATTCTCACCACCGCTAATAATCATTTCCTTTTTCCGACCAACGATGTAAATAAAACCTTCATCATCCTGTTTGGCTAAGTCCCCTGTGTGCAGCCACTCATCTCGAAAAACTGCGTCAGTTTCTTCAGGATTATTCCAATAATATTCGAAGGTATGGTCACCCCAAAGAAGAAGTTCTCCTACTTCTCCTGGGCACTGATCATTACAATCCTTGTCAACGATGCGAATTTGATTAAACATCATTGGTTTTCCTACGGAGCCAACATGTTTTTGGGCATCCTCAGGTGAGATATAGAAATTGTTCGGTCCAGCTTCCGTCAGTCCATAGCCTTCCTTAAACTTCAGGCCTTTGTGATGGTAGTGCTTATAAATCGTCAACGGGCACGGTGCTCCTCCTGATAAAAACACTTTCATATTCGGATACCTGGCTTGCTGAAAGTATGGAGTTTGCACTAACATGTGGTGCATCGTTGACACGAGTAGGACGATGGTACATTGGTAGCTTTGTAAGTCACGAGCAGCCTGTTCCGGATCAAACTTTTCCGAAATAATAACAGTGCCGCCCATTAATAAAATAGGAAGGGATAGGGCATTCAGTCCCCCAGTATGGAACATCGGGAGACAAGTCAGCGTTCGATCTTCCTTCACTATGTTCCAGCTAATAATAGTATTAATCGCATTCCATAGGACCGGAAAAACCGAGCAACGAAGACATTCGCCGTTAATCATTTGGTGACTTTTTGAACAACCTCTTTAAGTGGTTAGTAGTAGGATTATAACGAGGGAGGATAGAGGATAGATCTTATCTCAAAATGTTTAGGCACTCGCGATCTACTCCTCTTTTAAAAATAAAATGGCCGAGTGTGGGTACACTCGGCCTAAAGTGCAATTCAACCAATTTTATGCTCTCGCAAGCATGCGGTCGAGAGCCTTCTTTGCATCGATTGCAATCTCTTTATCTACTTCGATTAAATTAGTAGGATCCCCCTGCGCGATTGACTCTAGCGACCATGCTAGATGAGGCAAGTCGATTCGGTTCATCGTCAAACAAGGACACATGTTTGGGTTCAGGGAAATAATATGCTGATCCGGATGTTCTTGGATGATTCGATTAACGAGATTCATCTCTGTACCGACTGCCCACGAGCTGCCAGGTGGAGCTTGCTCAATTGTTTTAATAATATGATTCGTAGAACCGGCGTCATCAGATAAGGCGACCACTTCCCTGCGGCATTCCGGATGAACGATGATTCTCATCTCAGAATACTGCTCCCGGACTTGGTGTACGTTGGCTACAGTAAAGTTCTCGTGGACAGAACAATGGCCTTTCCACAAAATCACTTTGATATCATCAAGATGCCCTTCATAGACAAGCTCCTCGTTAATCGGATCCCAGACGGCCATGTCATTAAGAGAGATGCCGAGATCGTAAGCAGTATTTCGACCTAGATGTTGATCAGGTAAGAAGAGGATCCGCTCCTTTTGAGTGAAAGCCCATTGAATCATTTTCTCGGCATTCGACGAAGTGACGGTTGCCCCCCCATGCTTTCCGACAAATGCTTTAATGGCAGCTGTTGAGTTGACATAGGTCAACGGGAGAATGGTGTCACCGAAATCTGCCATCAACTGCTCCCATGCTTTTTCCGTCTGGGTGAAATTTGCCATATCGGCCATCGTACAGCCTGCCCGCATATCTGGCAGATACACTTTTTGATCATCTCTTGTTAGAATATCCGCTGTTTCGGCCATAAAATGGACACCACAAAAGACAATGGCCTCCGCTTCATGCTGGGAAGCAGAAATTTGAGCCAGCTGCAATGAATCTCCTCGTGAATCGGCATATTCAATGACTTCATCTTTTTGATAGTGATGGCCAGGTAAGAACAGACGCGTCCCCATTTGTTTCTTTACCTGGCGAACACGTTCAGCTAGCTCGCTGTTATCCATTTGCATATATTTGTCCGGAATTGTCGGTGTAGAGCTTTTCATTGTTTCAAAAATATTCATCCCTGACTCCTCCTCTCTTTCATATCTACGTTGACACTGATATCTAGTGAGGGTGCAGAGTGTGTTAAACAGCCTAAGGAAATATAATCAACACCGCAGTCGCTGTAATTTAAAAGGTCTTTTATTGCAATCCCTCCAGATGCTTCGGTCGTGATGTGCGGTGGTACGAGTTGTACAAATCTCTGAATCTCCTCAACACTGCGATTGTCGAACATAATACAATCTGCGCCCGCTTCGACTGCTTCAAGCACTTGCTCTTCGGTTTCTGTCTCAACTTCCACGTTCACCATATGACCGATTCTCTTGCGCACTCGCCCCACTGCTTGCTTAATAGATCCTGCAAAAGTAATATGGTTATCTTTAATCATGACAGCATCATAAAGCCCATTACGATGATTAAAACCGCCTCCAGCTCGAACCGCACATTTCTCAAACATCCGAAGGCCTGGGGTCGTCTTTCTGGTATCACAAATCCTCGTGTGGCCGCTATTTAGGTTTGCAACAGCTCTACGCGACAATGTCGCAATCCCACTCATTCGCTGTACAAGATTTAAGATTACCCGCTCTCCTTTCAACAAACTCGCCCATTCCCCATTAGCGATAGCGATTGTCTCTCCTTGAGAAATGGCGTCCCCATCCTTTTTCAATAATTGAACGTTAATCGACGGATCCAGCATTTGAAAGCCTGTAAGGATCACGGCTGTTCCACATAAAACTCCCGATTGCTTCGCTTCAAAAACGACTTCCCCTTTATGACGGTCTTCAAATAAATAATCACTTGTTACATCGATATCACCAATGTCCTCTATGAAAAAATGCTCCAACGCTTGTTTAAGCTTGAACTGATTCATAAGATCTCCTCTTTTCTGAATACCTAATCTCTGTTGTATGTTTCCTTTGCCACTCATCGCTTTCATATGGGAAATCGCTGCGGAAATGACCCCCGCGGCTTTCTGTCCGCTTGAGAGCGGCGTTTATGATCAGCCAGGATGTTTGCAGCATGGCCAGAATAGACCATTGCTGTTTAGTAAGCTGACTAAAGTCCGTTCTCACCCATTTTTCAAGCTCAAACGATTCAATCCATTTGAGTTGTGCAAGCAGGGATTTTTCTTCACGAACAATCCCTGCCCGATCCATCATATTACATTGAATTTCTTCTATTGTCGGCAGGTTTAAGCCAGATAAATCCTCATAATAATGACAGTTTGGCGGCTCATCGATAAAGGGGGCTGGAGCCTGTTCTGTAATATGCTTAGCAAGTCTTTTCCCGTAGACCAATCCTTCAAGCAAAGAGTTGCTTGCGAGTCGATTTGCTCCGTGAACCCCTGTACAGGCAGCCTCCCCAACTGCGTAAAGACCAGGAACATTCGTCCTCCCCCTATCATCGACTTCAATTCCTCCCATAAGAAAATGGCAACCGGGAGCAACAGGAATGCTCCCACTCACTCCATTTCGTTGACATAACTTGGCGGCTGTGGGAAATCTTTTTTCAAAATCAGAAATCGATGCAATATCCAGGTAAACAGAGCGGCCATTTTGAATCGAGCTAAAAATGGCCTGCGCGACAATATGCCTTGGTGCTAAATCACCCATTGGATGAACGCCATCCATAAGGTAGTTTCCTGCATCATCCACGAGCCGTGCCCCTTCCCCGCGCACAGCTTCTGATACGAGCCCCTTCCCTTCTCCATTGCAAAAAAGCAGCGTTGGATGAAATTGCACGAACTCCATATCTCTTACTCTCGCCCCAGCCCAATAAGCAAGCGCAATCCCATCTCCGGTTACTTCCTCTGCATTTGATGTGAATGAATAAAGCTGTCCGCATCCGCCGGTAGACAAAATAACGTAAGGAGCAAGGAGGCTATGTGATGCCCCATTGCTTGTTTTACTTTTGATCCCATAACAGCGACCATCATCCTCAATATGGAGTTCGTACACACATTCATTCTCATAAATGTCTACGTTTGGACCCAATTTTCCTACTAAACAATCAACGATCCTGCGGCCAGTCTGATCGCCTCCGCCGTGTATGATTCTTGAGTGACTATGTGCTCCTTCCTTTCCAAGCTGAAGATTGCCATTTTCGTCTCGATCAAATTGACATTGAACATTGACAAGTTCGCGAATAATCGCTGGCCCCTCTTCCGTTAATCGATGAACGGCCATTTGATTATTCACATTCCTACCCGCTTCCATCGTATCTTTATAATGTACAGAGGGTTGATCCCAATCCCCAATTGCAGCAGCAATCCCCCCTTGAGCCAATGATGAATTACTCTTTTTCGTCTGTGACTTTGTGAGAACAATCACATGCAAATGCCTAGGAAGATGAACGGCAATCTGTAATGCAGCGATCCCGCTTCCCACAATTATTACGTCCGCTCTTCTCAAAATTAACACCTCTAATATTTACACATGTATTGACACCTATATTTACATATATTTTAATTGAATACAAGGTCTTTTTATTAAAAAGGGGAGGATCACCTATGAGATATTTTGATTACGCAGCGACTTGTCCGATTAGCGAGGAAGCTCTACAAACATATATACAGGCATCCAAGGAGTACTTCGGGAATACCCGCAGCGTTCATGATATTGGCACAAAGGCAGATTCATTGGCCGAGCACTGCAGGCAGACATTGGCAGGCCTATTGAAGGTCGATGCAGAAGGGGTTACTTTTACCAGCGGCGGATCGGAAAGCAATATGCTCGCTTTGTACGCCCTTGCTACTTCTGGTAGAGGCAAACATATCGTCATATCAGCCGGTGAACATTCCTCGATCCATAATATAACGGCAAAGCTCGCTGAAGAAGAAGGTTATGAGGTTAGCAAAGTGTCGTTGAATGAGGAAGGCATCATCAATTTAGAAGAATTAAAGCTTCTAATGCGTGAGGATACCGTACTCGTCTCGATCCAGCATGTAAATTCCGATATAGGCACCATTCAGCCGATTGAAGAAATTCATAAGTTATGCAGGTCAAACGGATCTTGGCTTCACAGCGATTGTGTCCAATCTTTTGGAAAAATTGATCTATCTAGGGTCACTTCCTTAGTAGACAGCTTCTCAGTTTCAAGCCACAAAATATACGGACCAAAAGGTGTCGGTGCGTTGTACATCCGCCCCGCCATTTCCTTTACTCCTTTTTTACCAAACGTTTCCCACGAAAGCGGAGTCCGACCGGGTACCTTGAATACACCAGGAATCGCTGCCTTTACGACAGCCGCTCAGACGAAACTGACGAATCTCAAATCCTACCAGCAGGACATTATTTTCCTAAAGAGAGAATTCTTGAATGCTTTAGCGGACGTGAACGCTTCTGTCAGAGTAATGGGTCCGAATACAGACTCACCTGTTCCTATACTTGGACTCTGCATTAGCGAAATCGACGGTCAACATATGATGCTTGAAGGAAACCGTAGAGGCTACTTTTTTTCAATCGGAAGTGCGTGTCAAGTCGGAAGTGGAGGGCCCCCGAAAACCTTGCTTTCTATGGGGTATTCAGAAGAAGAAGCGAAAACATTCATCCGAATTTCATTTGGATTTGATCAAACTTTGGAGGATGTCCGGGGATTGGCAGCATGTATTAAGGAAGTGATTTGGGAGAGGGAAAGAACTGTTTAATAAATGTGATTTTGTAGAGTGCGACTTAACGAGAGTTGATAGTGATCTAACGCAATGATATCCCCCCTTAACAGCAACATTCTAGCTTAACTATAATAGCATTTTAAATCTTGGAATGTTGGCGTTCTCATTATTGGCCCCTAATTTATAAACTGCCTTTTCTTACTGTTGGATTAGGCAGCACTTTTTCTACAATTTATCTTCTCCGTTTATACCTTCAGGATTGTTCTAGCAAAGTAGTAATATTGAGATTTACCAATGACGAGTATAATCCCGGTCTTGATATAATACATATTTCGTAGGGGACAACTTCTCTTTTGTAGGCGTTATCAAAATAATAAAGGGGGATTAAATTACCGTGTTGCGATCGATGACTTTGTTCTTTAATCGTTTAGTTCAGCGTTACTTACCAGATGCCTTCTTATTCGCTATTATTCTAACTTTAATTGTTTTAGGTCTAGGTATAGGCTTTACTGGTAGTTCACCAGCTGAAATGGTCCAGTATTGGGGGATGGGTTCTGGAATCTCCTCGCCTTCGCCATGCAGATGTCCTTAATTGTAGTTACAGGGTATATTTTAGCAAACAGCCCGATCATAAAATCGTTATTAACGAGACTCAGCAAGTTAGCCACCACTCCCGGTCAAGCCATTTTGTTGGTCACGTTTACAGCGGCTGTCGCTTGTTTAATTAATTACGGTTTCGGTTTAGTTGTCGGAGCATTACTCGCCATTCATGTAGCCAAGCGTGTGCATTCTGTCGATTACCGACTTTTAATGGCTAGTGCCTATAGTGGATTTCTGCTTTGGCATGGGGGACTATCTGGTTCCATTCCTTTAACTATTGCGACAGATGGTCATTTTATGGCAGATTCAATTGGGGTTATCCCCATTACAGAAACGATTTTCAGTGGGATGAACCTATTTATCGTAGGTACTCTGCTAGTAACTCTTCCCTTGTTAAACCGACTACTGATGAATTCTACCGAAGACTTAGAAAAAAATAACCATGATTTCTTAAGTAATGAGACTTATACACAGGAACCGAAGACTACACCTGTACAGGAAAACATGACCCCTGCTGAACGACTTGAAAATAGTAAACTCCTTTCCCTTATTATTGGATTGTTGGGTCTGGCTTTTGTTATCTACCATTTTGCTAAAAATGGTCTCGACTTAAATATTAATATCGTCAACTTCATCTTCCTATTCCTCGGGATTATTTTTCATCAAACCCCAAGGCGTTTCCTGGATAGTGTAACAGATGGTGTGAAAAATGCAGGAGGAATCATCATACAGTTTCCATTCTACGCAGGGATCATGGGCATGATGGTCGCTTCAGGATTATCTGAACAAATGTCCCTATGGTTTGTCAGTGTCTCAAACGACTTTACCTTCCCATTATTCACGTTTATCAGTGCCGGAATCGTGAATTTCTTCGTTCCTTCCGGGGGTGGACAATGGGCCGTTCAAGCACCCATCATGATCCCCGCAGCCCTTGATCTTGGAGTGGATACTGCAAAAACAGGGATGGCCGTAGCGTGGGGAGATGCATGGACGAACATGATTCAGCCATTTTGGGCGTTACCGCTTCTTGCTATAGCCGGGTTGAAAGTAAAAGATATTATGGGTTTTTGCGTGGTTATCCTACTGTGGAGTTTCATACCTATTTCTATCGGTCTATTATTCTTCTAATATAGACAAAGAGGTCGCATCAAAATTGATACGGCCTCTTTGTCTTATTTTCAGTCTGATCAGTTCACTATGTTCTATACCGTCACTTTTTCACGATCAAACTTCGGCAGTATATCCCCATGTGCTTCAATAAGGTCATCACAAAGAGATACAATGTCGTCAATCGATAATTCTGCTGCGGTATGGGGATCAAGCATCGCCGCATGGTAGATATGTTCTCTCTTCCCAGTTATGGCAGCTTGAATCGTTAACAACTGGGGATTAATATTGGTGCGATTTAAGGCAGCCAATTGTTCCGGAAGTTCACCGACGTAGCATGGATTTACACCATTTCGATCTACAAGACATGGAACTTCAACCACGGCATTCGTTGGTAAGTTACTGATTAATCCACCGGTGTTAAGGACGTTCCCATGAATTCTGAATGGTTTATCCGTCTCCATGGCCTCGATAATATAGGAAGCATATTCATGGGTACGTTCATGTGTAAGATTTTGATTATTAACTACATCCTCACGCATTTTCTCCCAATCCTCAATCTGTTCTACACAACGGCGCGGATATTCATCAAGCGGAATATTGAACTTCTCAACCAGTTCAGGATAATTGCTCTTAATAAAATAAGGATGATATTCTGCATTGTGCTCTGATGATTCTGTCACATAGTAACCAAACCGGTTCATCAATTCAAAGCGAACCATGTCTTCATGTTTTTCCTTTTGCTTTACTCTAGCTCTTTTCTTAATTTCAGGATACAAGTCTTTCCCGTCTTTTGTTACTTCTAAAAGCCATGCCAGGTGATTGATCCCGGCAATTTTCCATTGAACACCTTCCGTATCCATTTCAAGGGACTTGAACAAATCTGGAACAGCACCTTGCACACTGTGACACAATCCGACCGTTTTTATTCCTGTATAACGAAGCATTGCACCTGTTAGCGCAGCCATTGGATTTGTATAATTCAAGAACCAGGCGTTCGGACATACCTCCTTCATATCTTTCGCAAAATCAAGCATGACAGGAATGGTTCTTAGCGTCCTGAAGATCCCTCCAACCCCAATCGTATCCCCTATCGTTTGACGGAGGCCGTATTTTTTCGGAATATCAAAGTCGATTACAGTACTCGGTTTGTAGCCGCCAACCTGAATCGCATTAATAACATATTTTGCCTCCCGTAACGCTTCTTTTCGATCCGTATAAGCTTTAACCGTCACGTTACTGCCAAGGCTTTTCTTCAGATTATTCAACATATTTTCTGAATCCTTTAACCTTTGATGATCAATATCATAGAGAGCAAATTCGAACTCCTGAATACTTGGTGTTAACATGCAATCTCCTAAAACGTTTTTTGCGAAAATCGTACTGCCTGCACCTAGAAATGTGATTTTTGACATAAACATTCTCCTAACACTACCTAAAGTTTATTATCCTTTTACAGATCCTGAAGAAAGACCTGCCACAAAGTATTTTTGTAAAAAGAGAAACAGAATCGTCATTGGCAGCATTGACATAATGGCAGCCGATGCGACTAAATTCAAGTTGCTTTGATTCTGGCCGAAGAAGCCCGCCAATGCCACCGTTAATGTTTGAACACTTTCATCCTGAAGGAAGAATATCGCAAATTGATAATCATTCCAGATAAATACACAGGAAATGATTAGCACGGTCGCGGTAATCGGCTTCAGCAACGGAAACACGATTTTGAAGAAAATCTTCAACGTACTTGCTCCGTCAATTTTTGCCGCCTCCTCAAGCTCTTTAGGGATAGTTGAGCGAATAAAGCCAGCATAGAGGAAAATCGTTAAAGGCAGGAATGCTGCCATATTGTTTAGAATCGCAATCTCATGTGTATTCATCATTCCCATATCAACGACCATTTGGTACAAAGGGACGAGAGCCGTCAACGGGGGAACGATCATAATCGCAATAAACAAAAAGTAGACGAACTTGTTCAGCTTTGTATTCATTCTAGCTAACGGGTAGGCAGCAAGTGATCCGAACACGATCAATAGCAAAGCTGCACCAGCTGTAATGATGGCTGTGTTGATGAACGCATTCCCCAAGCTTGCTTGTTCCCAAGCCTTAGAAAAATTTTCAAAATGTACTGAGCTTGGCAGGGACCATTTAGAACTAAAATCATTACTTGCTTTTAGTGAGGTAGTTATTAATATATAGAAAGGGATTAAATGAAACAATGTCACGACAATGGCTACGATTGTGAAGAATCTTCTCGATTTTCTCTCCCTGTTCTTCATTAAGCATCGACCTCCTTGCGTTTAAAGTAAACGAGTGCTAGCAGACTGAAAGTTAGAACAATAAACGCCATTAACACCCCTTGTGTAGCTGCATAACCAGCATCCTGCCTGCTGAAATAAAGAGAATACATAAACGTTGACATCGACTGGGAAGCATTTCCCGGTCCCCCGCCAGTAAGTGCAAGAATGACATCAAACAGTTTTAATCCTCCAATGATGTTTAGCACTACGTTAATTGTAATAGCGGGCATTAATAAAGGTAGAGTAATAGTTTTGAATTTCTGGAATACTGAAGCCCCATCAATATCAGCCGCCTCGTAAAAGTCCTTTGAAATACTCTGTAAGCCGGCTAAATAAATAATCATGGCAATACCTACAAATTGATAAGTATTAACAAAAACAATGATCCATGGGTTCACATCGGGATTGCCTAAAGCATTGATTTTATCTAGACCTAACAGCATCAAGACATCATTTAATGCCCCTCCCTGATAGGCAAAAAAGAAATACCAGATATAGCCCATGACGAGCGGGCTGATGATCACAGGAAGATAGATGATCGTTCGTGTTAACGACTTTAATCGAATGCTCTTATTAAGCAGTAGAGCATAAAGTAAACCGATAACATTTTGAAAAATTGTACTGCCAATCCCATAAAGCAACGTATTTTTTACAACTAACCACGTATCAGAATCCTGGAACATCCGCTTATATTGCTCTAAACCTACCCAGTTTTTCGTTTGCGAAAATCCGTTCCAATCAGTAAAAGAAACCCGAATTCCGCTTAAAAAAGGGTAAATAATAAAAACACTGACAACGATTAGTGCCGGAAGATACATCCACCATAACGATTTTTGTTTTTTCATCTTACGAGACTTAACCACTCCCTTACGAGCAATGGCGCGCTGTGATTTATTAACCAATTCACTCATATTAGCAACAACTCCTATAAGCTTGGTCCGTTAGAATATAGTCAGGGCAGTAAATCAAGACTACCACCCCACTCATTAATCCAATTATTACTCTTTCAACCTCTTATATTCCTCGGCCATTTTTTCAGAAACTCCTGCTGGCGTCATCTTACCTGAAAGTAATTGTTGTCCAGTAGATCCCATAACATTCCACATTCCACTTGGTAAGTACACCCGATCAAAATAGGGCTGAACTTTCACACCTTCATACTTCTTGTAGTATTCGGAATAATAGTTTTCAGCATCAATATCCTTCAAGCCTGCCGGAAGAGACGTTCCTTCTGCAATTTTCTTTGCAACTTCTGGTTGTGCTAGAAACTCAATGAACTTTTGCGCTTCTTCCATGTGCTCCGTCTCTTTCCAAATTGCTACAGTATGTCGTTCCCCACCGATCCAGCTCGGTTCGTCTCCTTCGTGAATAGTTGGCATTGGAATCACTCCGACCTGCACTTCAGGATTCAGTTTTTCTACTGATGGCCCAAGCGAGCCGCTCGCCAAAGTAAATCCAATTTTCCCCTGTGCCATCAATTGAGTTTGTTGCTGAATTTGTGCCGTTAACGCATCTTTATTAAGCAGCCCTTTTTCCTGCATTTCCTTTAGCTTTTCAGGCAGGAATGTATAGTGAGACCAATCAAATGTTCCATTCAATAGTTCTTCTTCATATTTATGTTCTTTATCTGTCACTAACAGGGGTGTCGCAAATTGATCGAAATACTGTCCAAAAGCTGATTTATCCGAACCATTAAACCAAAACGGGGTGACTTCCCCATTACTTTTTTCTTTGATTTTTTCCAAGGCTTTCATAAAGCCCTCGAAGGTTGTAGGAGGTTCAATTCCATACTCATCTAACAAGCCGGCATTGTAGGAGATTCCGTCCTTCGCCTGGTTTAGAGGATAAGCGTAAACTTTGCCTTCATCATCTTTTAAAATTGTATCAAGAGCAGGATCCAGATTCTTCACCCAATCCATCTCACTCAAATCTGCAACATATTCTCCATATCGCTGTTTAGCCCAACCATGGGTATCAAACAGATCCGGTAAGTCATTAGCTGCCATCTTTACTCGCAACATGTCTTCATACCCATCCCCTGGGTAATTGTCTTCTATATCAATTTCCGGATACTTTTCTTCAAAAGCTGCAACTGCTTCCGACATCACTTTTTTATCTTCTTCGGAAGTAGCTGTTGAATAAAATGTCAAAGTGGTACCACCGCCATCACCTGAAGTCTTACTACTGGAACATCCAGACGTAATCATACAGACAACTATAACAAGTAATAGGAATAACCATCTTCTCCTCATCAAAATCCTCCTTAAACTTGTTCATGTATAATCTCAAGTAATTGTAGTCGTAAATCAATTCAGTTATAATTTGACTGTTGAAAGAGTTTATTTTCGCAGAATAAACCTTCATCTACTTCCATGTGCACCTGCTTTCTCTCAAACTATGATGCAGGTGTACATCCTTATCCTTTTTACAAAAACTACCCTTATACACTTCATCTTCGTCCTTTTCTATTCGACATCACCTCCTCTATTTCCCGGGAAATTTCAATTAAGATATCACCCCTTTCTTTTGTTCGACGGCATTCGGTATATGACGGGCGCCGCAACTATCCCTTACAACTAATTTTGTCGGAACAGTAACTTTTAATGGAATCTCCCTGCCATTAAGCCGATCAACCATCAATTTAACACCTAATCTTCCCATTTCTTCTGTTTGTACTTTTACTGTCGTTAAGGGGGTACTGGCAAATTGAGCTAATTCAATATCATTGAAACTTACAATGGCTATATCTTCTGGAACTTTATATTGATTTTCTTGTAAAGCCCGCATTGCTCCGATTGCCATTGCGTCACTAGCTATAAATAGCGCCTCTGGTAAATCGCCTTGGTGAATGGCCGACTTCATCAGTTCATAGCCGTCAGCCATGGTAAACTCCCCAATATAAAATGATTCAGGGTTGAATAATCCCTTCTCCATCATGGTTTTTTGAAAGGTAGACTTTCTTTCATCTTCATAATCTACTTTGCTATCATTTAAATGCTCTCTTTCCTTCCCTCCAATAAACCCCACCTTTTTATAACCAAGATCGAGCAAATGATCTATTGCACGATTCGTTGCCTTTTCAAAATCAATAACGACAGAATCATACTTGTCCTCGTCCACTGTATGGTTGATGTAGACGATGTTTTTTAATTGGTTACTGATTTGATCAAGAATATCCGAATTGATTCTCCCTACTACAATCAAGCTATTAATATCACTGCTAATCCCACCAGAATTCAAATTGGTAAGTCGAAATAACTCTGTTGTAGTAAGACCTCTCTCCAGACATTCATGCTCGACCCCTTGTCTTATTGATAAGAAATAAGCATCATTTAATTCTTCTTCCACGGAATGGCAGAGTAGAATTCCAATTTTGGATGCAGAAACATCTTCAGGGGCTTGCCTCTCTTTCCTGCGTTCCTGTAACGTTTTATACCCCATTTCTTTGGCTACATCTAATATTTTTTGACGAGTCTCTGTCCCCACTGAGAAAGTTTTATCATTGTTGAGAACTCTAGAGACTGTCGTGTTTGAAAAATTAGCCCGTTCTGCTATCTCTTTTATTGTTGTCATAAGGATCCCCTTCTTCATTATTAAACTAATAATTTTAGTAAACTTCACTATCTTCATATGAATGTTACCAGATATATTAAACGCTTTCAATATAAAATACTAAATTTTTAGAAAACTACATTATTTTTAAAACCTATGATCCTAAGGTTATTTATTTAAAATATTCAGTTCGCGCAAAGATGTTTTAGTATATAACACAAAAACTTTTTACTATTTTTTAGTAAAAATCACTTAAAGTGTGTCTTCAAAAAGTTGCCGAATGGAAATGTGCCTTTCCTACGTGAGGACCGGAAAAACCGAGCAGCAAAGAAAATTCGCTGTTTATCATGTGGTGACTTTTTGAACATCCTCTTAAACGATTGAAAGGAATAAATTTTTCATAAGCATTGATTGAGCCGGACACCCATTAATCCCACGGAGCATAGTCTACACCGTAGAACGCCGTACAGGTGAGGCGAAATCGAGGAGGCTTTGTCTCGTGGAATTAACACTTTCCCATTGGTTATATGGATTATTCACGTTGCTAATTATCATTACAATGGTATTCCGTAAAGGTGTTGTACTGCCGACTTTACTTGGTACGTTCATTGTTGCTTGGGTTTACAATGGTAGTTTAATTAGCGGATTCATGGGTATTTTTAATGCAAACTTAGTGGCTGCTAAAGAGTTATTCAATATATTCCTAATCATTACATTCATGGTGGCTCTTTTGCATTCACTAAAGGACCTTGGTGCAGATAAACGAATGATTGAGCCAGTTCAAAAGATTATGGTCAATAGTCACGTGTCCTTTTTTGTTTTAGTAGGGGCCACATATGTAATTTCCTTATTCTTTTGGCCGACGCCAGCGGTACCGCTTATTTGTGCGCTGCTTGTACCCGCCGCAATCAGATCGGGTCTTCCAGCAATGATGGCGGCTGTTGCCGTAGCTCTTGCCGGGCAGGGGATGGCTTTATCATCAGACTATGTCGTGCAAGTTGCGCCTGGTTTATCAGCAAAGGCGGCTGGGGTTGATACAACTACAGTTATGGATCAAGCACTAGTTTTATCGCTGATTACGGGTTTTGTAGCAATTGGGCTTGCTTATATATTGAACAGAAAATCGTTCCGTTCTAAGTTTGATCCGGAAAATGAGCTTGAGGTAAAAGCTATGCAAGGCTTAAAAGAAGGGCACAAAACCCAAAGTAAAAATATGAACGCGTGGAGTAAAGTTTTTGCGGTAACTGTCCCTCTTTCCATGCTTGCCGTCATGCTTTATATGGTTTCGACAAAACTTGGCTCTGGAAGGATGGGAGGATTTGAAGGTGGTAATGGGGCTGCATTTATCGGGGGTGTTGCAGTAGTCCTTCTCCTTCTTTCGACGATAGCGTTCGGAAGACATCGCGCACTCGATTACATTAGTGATCACATTACGGACGGATTCGTTTTTGCCTTTAAAGCGATGGGGCCGGTTATTCCGATTGCGGGATTTTTCTTTCTAGGAAGCCCGGATTTTGCAGGTGAAATTCTTTCCGTTTCCGCAGATAATACCCCCGCCCTGCTGTTTGATTTAGTTGAATCCACACAGGATTTTCTGCCACAGAGCGCTTTTTTAGCAGCTTTTAGTGTTTTAATTATCGGAATCATTACAGGACTGGATGGCTCAGGATTCTCAGGCCTGCCGCTGACTGGTGCTCTATCAGCATCCCTGGCAAATGCCCACATCGATCCGTCCACTTTAGCAGCTATTGGACAAATGGGATCGATCTGGACAGGTGGAGGAACGATCATCGCCTGGTCTTCGATGATTGCGATTGCCGGTTTCTGTGGTATATCCGTCATGGATCTTGTGAGGAAAAACTTCATTCCGGTCATATTAGCATTAATTTTATCGACTACAATTGCTTTGTTCATTTTTTAAAACGGGTCGGAAAATTGAGAGTGTCCTAACGCGGAGAGATAACGTCCCAACTCAAAAGGATAGCGGCTCAACGATGAATAATAATGCCCTAAATAAAAATATCATTATTTGGTTAGGGCATCTTAGATAATTACTACCGATTTTTTCTAAAAGGTCGTTCCGGATCATTTAAAATTCAAAAGACGAGTCTGGAACCCAAGCTCGCTTCACACTTATCTTTCTTTCTCACCATCTACAAACCTTCCATGATCTGGGATGGCAATTCGATCAAACTCACGACTCAGTTTCTCTAAATTATCTGTCAGTTCTTTTCCTGCCATCGGGAACCCATGACCTGTGATTGCTACATTGGGTTTCAAGGCTTCAAGTTTTCTTACCGACTCCCAAGCGGCCTCCCAATCAGATGTTAGGTAGCGAGGCGGACCGCTAATTTCTTGTTGTTGGGTCAGCACTTTGAATAAATATTCCTGTTTGACTGTGACGAATGCATCGCCGACGATCAACGTGCGGTCGTTTTCCCGGAATAGGGAGACATGACCTTCTGTATGCCCAGGTGTGTGAATCCATTGCCACCCAGGTAAGTGCGGGATAGTTCCGTCATCCGGCAAAGCTTGAACGTGGTTTCCTAAATCGATCCCCTCATTAGGAAACATACGTGATAACTTTGATACCAAACCGCCTTCAACTGTAGTATCTGGTTCTGGATAATCTTTTCCCCCTGTCAAGTAAGGCATTTCTAATTTATGTGCATAAACGGGAACATCCCAATAATCTGCAAGTTCCTCAGCGGCCCCGACGTGATCGAAGTGTCCATGTGTAAGAATAATAGCCTTTGGATTATACCTTTTACCAAAAAGCTCTCCTGCTACATCAATAATATCGTCGGCAGACTTCGGCATGCCCGCATCGACCAACACCCAATCTTCAGGTCGTTCAGGATTTCCGATTAAACAGGCGTTTACTACTTGAATGGGCAAGCAATGAATATCATTCGCCACCAACTGCTCAATTCCACTGGCAATTGAGGTAACGGGAATCAATCGATCTTCCATTGAATATGCCTCCTTCCTATCCCCTTATTGTGTTCCGAAATTGGTAACTTATTATAACGTTTACTAAACCGGGCGTGAGTGTGTAATCAAGCACTAGTTCCTCCCAGAAACTCCCACCTCAGGTCATCCAAATATTGGATGACCTGAGGTGGGAGTTTCTGGGAGGAATATTTTTTTGTGTAGGGTTAAAAATATAGATTCAGTTACAGTCAGGATGGGTGGGGCTAAAGAATATGAATAAGCAAACAAAAGATAAAAAACTTCAATGGTGGCAGCTTTCACTTATTGGTGTGGGATGCACGATTGGTACTGGCTTTTTCCTGGGATCCTCACTTGCCATCGAAAGTAGTGGACCTGCTGTTGTCTTTGTTTTTATTTTAGCAGCCATCGGTACTTATATCGTGTTTCAAGCTTTAGCGAAAATGACGGCAGAGCATCCTGAAAAGGGATCGTTTCGTTCGTATGCGAAAAAGGCTTATGGACGGTGGGCTGGCTTCAGTAATGGATGGGTCTATTGGTCATCTGAATTATTAATTATGGGCAGTCAACTGACGGCCCTCGCCATCTTCTCGCAATACTGGTTTCCAAACCTTCCTCTATGGCTGTTGTCGACCATATTTGGTGTGCTTGGAATTGGTGTCATCTTTACAGGAGTATCAGGTTTTGAACGGGTTGAAAATATTTTCGCTGTCATTAAAACGGCTGCTATCTTCATGTTTATCGTAATTGCCGCCCTAGCATTATCAGGCGTTATCAATGGAAACCCTTCTGAACAAACGGTAAGCATGAGCTTTGATGGGTTATTTCCTGAAGGACTAACCGGAGTTTGGGCTGCCTTGCTATACGCCTTTTATGCGTTTGGCGGGATTGAAGTCATGGGAATTATGGCAAACGAATTAAAAAATCCTAAAGATGCATCAAAGTCCGGAAGAGTCATGCTCATCCTCCTCGGCATCATTTATGTCGTTTCTTTAGGATTAGCCTTACTTCTCATAACATGGGATAAGTTTAATGCGGACGAAAGTCCTTTCATTACCGCGTTAAGTCAATCTGATTTGGCGTTTGTTCCACACGTATTTAATGGAGCATTGATCATTGCAGGCTTCTCCACGATGGTCGCATCTCTTTATGCAATCACTACCATCTTAGCTACCTTGTCAGAAGATGGAGATGCACCAGCTTTTTTTGCTGCGAAAGGTAAAAGAGGTGTGCCCATTCATTCCCTCTTCCTAACTATTGGTGGCTTATGCTTATCCATCCTTGTAGCCTTGCTGCTACCTGAAAAGATTTTTGAATATTTAACTACTGCAGCAGGCCTAATGCTTTTATATAACTGGCTATTTATCCTCTTCTCTTATAAAAAATTAATGAAACTAACAACAGCTGACCATGTAAAACGGTTCGTGGGAATCTTGCTAATTGCTGCCGCCGTTAGTGGAACGCTTTTTGATTCCACAAGCAGAATCGGTTTTTTTATCAGCCTAGTGTTTCTGCTAGTGATTGGTACAATCACCTTTTTAATGAGAAAAAGATGGCAGCAAGCTTCAGGTTAGGCCTGTCCCTTTTATAAATGAAAAAGTAACTTAACTGCTTGGTAGCCAAAATAACCCGCAAAGCCAAACATACAAAGTCCGGACAAGACAGAAATTCCTTTTAATGTACGTGTGTTTAGAAACCTTCTAAATCCGCTCGATACAAAAGCCATCGTTACATCCCATATCATCAAACCGATGATAATCGCTGCACCATACAAAACTAAATGGAACTGGTCATAGCGAGTGATCGTATTAGCTAATACAGAGCCGTATATGCCAAGCCAAAATAAAATCGAAAGTGGGTTAGAAATCGATAGTAAAAAGCCGGAGACGAACGTTTTCTTCAAGGGATCTTTATTTCGGCTATGATTGATTTCCAACTTTTGCGAACTGTCAATACTCTCAAAGCCTGTGTAGATTAAGACGAAGGCTCCGAACGACCATAGGAACGTTTTCATAAAAGGGATTTCCAAAAAGTGAATGACACCAAAGAAAACGGCCAGGATATAAAGCAGCTCTGCAACAAGAGAACCTAGTCCAATAATCCATGAATGGAAAAAGCCATTTTTAATACCCTGATCTATTTGGGCCGCATTGATCGGACCCAGCGGTGCTGCCAAAGATAATCCAAGGAAAATATAACTCAAGAATACACCCAATACATTCACTCCTCTATTAGTAGGACTGGCTTGTACCAAATGTATTCTTCAGCAGTTCATGTTATTACTCTCACCGCATTTTCAGAATCAAAGAGGTAAGATCTTGTTTCAAGGACACCAAAAAACACATTGCCTGAATCACAATGTGTTCTTCTCGTCTATCGATTATTAGCCTGGTTGGTCTCTTCAATCAATCTTAATAAATCAGTGGCTCGTTGAATTTGCTGGGCATTTTCCTCTGTATTGACCGATGGATCATGTTTCGCTTTAGCTAACTCCTCTTCGGCCAGCTTTACTTGGGTTTGAGCCTCCACAAACCCTGCCCGATCTTCCTGCGCTCTTTCTACTGCTCGCTGTGCATTGGACAATTGATTCTTGACATGATCAAAATTCATTTCTTTCCCTCCTGTCTTACTCATAATTTTGTTTTTTCTGCTTATTTTATACATCCAGGTAAAGAAATTTTTGATCGAAAGACGAGACGACGGCAATCATAAGACAAACTCCTCGTTGCATAAACCATTACAAAGGAGGAGATCGAACTGGTTTACATCCGTGTTCAGTCAGAGCAAATTGTAGAAACATTCTATGATTATGAGTACAGCAATAGAGGAGCAATGAGATTACATCGGTTTTATGATTATTTTGGCTTCATGGAAGGTGATCCAATTATTGAGGAAATAGGTATCGGAGAATACAGGCTTATTACATGTAAGGAAAACCTGGAGCTTTACAAAACACATTATAAAAACGAGTCATTCATCTGCGTACTTAAGACTTTTTCGGATGATACAGAGCGTTATTTGGAGCTCTTTAAATACTTAGTCGACGGCAAAGCAAACTCTTCATTTAATGATAAATACTACATTATGGATAAGCTCCGCCTGAGTCCTCTATCGCTTATAAGCATTTCAAAACAGATCAACATCCCTGTAAGTGAGTTGCTCAAATATAATTATCGAGAGGATAAATATAAACCCTATCTTGATTTGGCTAGAAAGAGAAGGTTCAGGACTTGTATGGAAGATGCAGTTATGTTCATGAAGAAGAACCATTATTTTAAAGGGAAAACTGAATTATATATTCTTCAGCTTATTTTAGGGCATGGTGAATTACCAAAGACTTTTACTCATCAAACGTGGCTCTTAATTAAAAACGTATTGGAAGAGATCAACCAGTCTTTTGATCAGCTTAATTGGGAAAATCAATGCAAAGTCGTCGATGAAATTTGTTTAGGAGGAATGAGTGTTGCTATTGAAACCTTTGAGGCAAGAAGTCAGGAGTTAGTGGAAAAACAGGAGCGTATCAACGACAATTTTCCAATGATCACTATAAAATCACGAAAGCAGACACCTCAACAGAATAATGCCCACTCCCCACGTATTCACACATAGGAAGCGAGACGCTTTCTCAAACACAATTCCTCATTCACGCGGATCTAGCCCGTTTTTTTCTCCCAACGATATATTCAAATGCTCCCGTCCCAATCAGCACACCGCACACAATTAGCACAAGACCCGCAATATGACTGGCCATAATCCTTTCATTAAGGAATAACGCAGCACCTACAATAGCAAAAAAAGTATTGAAGTTAATAAATATCGCAGACTCAGCCGGACCAACCTGTTGAATGGCAAAATTGTAAACCATGTGCCCGAAAGCCGTGCAAATGAGAGCACTAAATAAAAAGATCAGCATCAGTTTTACATCGAACAACTGGGTGATCTGCCCTGGGTTCGTTTCCACCATCATGCTAATGAAGAAAATGAATATCGAACCAAGAACCATCATGTATCCTGTCAACAACCTCGGATCAAGCTCTGGATTCATTTTACTAATCAAAATAAAGCTGAAGGCCTGGACAGCAATAGAAATGAACACCATCACATCACCTATCGATACAGCTGTCATTCCACCCGCCCCTGTCAGCGTCGTAGCAATTACCCCGACAAACCCTAATACAAAGCCGAAACTTTTAAAAATGGTGACCTTTTTGCTTAACAAAATGGTCGATAACACCATAGTAAGCAATGGACCCATACCGACAATCAACCCAGCATTCACACCAGATGTGTATAAAAGCCCAAGGGCCATGAAACTGTGATGAGCGATCACATTAAAGATAGAGATATAAAAGATGATCCAGGCTTCCTTCTTCGTCGGCAGCCGTAAAATTTTCATAAAACCAAGGATAGCCAGCACTGCAATTCCCGCTGTAAAGATCCTCACTGAAGTTAAGAGGATCGGGTCCATATTTGAGACGAGAACTTTGATGGCGGAGACATTGAATCCCCACAACATCATGACTAGCATTAACATAAAGTAGATTCTCTTCAAAGTTATCACCAAGATTCTTTCACGATTAATTTATTTTGTATTCCCTCACTATATCACTTCACATAAAGATTTTGGAAATGGCTTACACTTTCGTAAAACTGTAAATGACGAAAGAAAACTCGATCACTTCTAATGGGAAGAGCTTATACAAAAAGAGCCCTTCCTCCTCAAATTTATTTAACCCTTTAAAAAATGAAGCGGTTGAATTGAACAAAACCAACGCTTATAACCCTATTGGCTAGACACTAATCTATGATCTTCTGTATAAAACGTTAAAAACAGTGGTAATGGCATGCTTCTTATCCAGGCCCCATAGTAATAACTCGCCATTTTTATTATTTTATGTAAAATAATAAAGGTGAAATGCTGTTCAGCATTTCACCAACAACCAAAGGACCAGCCCTTACCTTTTTTAAACGGATCCCACTTTTTCATCAGAATAATTGGTTTTCGTGGTTCTCTTCAAAAATTCGGTTACCCTTACAAAAGAGAATTGGAAGATCGGACTCTGAATAAACGTATAAATCAGCGTAAAGATAAAAACTGGGCCACCTAATAAAAGTCCGATAATAAGCACGAGACTCTCTACAGCAATTCGTGTCCTGCTGATGGAATACCCCAGTTTGTCTGATAGCGACAGCATGAATCCATCACGTGGACCTGCACCAAAACCGGCAGCTGAATACATGCCACCTCCTATACCCATCAATACAATCCCTAATAATAGGACAGCGATATCCATTACAGTAGAAAAAGACCTTGGAAAAACATCGATGAACAAAAAGAGGTCAATCAGCGGACCGATCGAAATAGCGTTAATTATGGTGCCTATCCTAATGTACTTACGATCCACGATCAATGAAACGAGTACCAGCAGTACACCAATAGCCAAGTTCCACATACCTATCGTAAGGCCGAACTTGTCAAATAGTGCAACATTCAGCACATCCCAAGGGTGAATGCCAAGATACTGAACTTGAATGGCTATAGAAATCCCATAGCTAAATAAAATGAGGCCTAATGCAAAGAAAAGGAAGTTGAACCTCATAACACTCCTTCTTTCTAGAAGATTACGTCTTTTTAGCTTATCTCAAAATCAAATAAATGAAAATTGAAAAGTTCGAAAAAAAGAAAAATGGAACTAATGTCATCTTTCGGGGATGATTGGAGGAGGGGATGGAGCAAGAGGTGGGTTAAGTTAAATAGATGGTTAAGAAGGTGATCCAGTCAATGAAACACTACAAACTAAGGATGCAAAGGACGATCCATCCTAGGATAGACCGTCCTTTTTTAAGAATACAGAAAAACTCTCCTTACTTTTCTACCAATGAATCAGCTATTTCTTTAGCAAGTCTTTCAGCAGATAATGGACCGGCAAATGTACCCATATCACCTGGCAATTTATATGTTCGATTTTCTTTTACAAAATCAAGGTTTGTCCAGGCAGGATTATCCGCAAATTGATTGCTGAAGATGTTATCATCCTCTTGAACGAGATAGAATAAGTGGGCATCTTGATAATTTTGCAAAGCCTCAACTGTAGTTGAAATAAATCCGTAGGCCTCTGGCTGATCATTTTCAACCGCGTTTCCCACATCCATTTTTTCTAACACGCCTGCAACTACAGAGTTATCTGTGAAAAGTCTCATGGTTGGTGTGTTTTGCGATGTGAAGGCTTGAGTAACAACCGCTTCGATATTTTTATACCCTGCTTCTTTAATACGTGTTCCTTGCTTTTTAAAAGTCTGCTCCAGATTCTGCTTTACTTCTTCAGCTTGATCTTGTTTATCGAAAATTTTAGCGACGGTATTGAATTCGTCAAGTAAATGCTGATACTGGTTATCGGCACCTTCTTTTGAGTATGGAGCAAATAAGACGGTCGGAGCGATGGACTCTAATTCATCTATAATCCCTTCGTGACGGTATTTTGCCCCGATAATGATATCTGGTTTAAGTCGGGCAATCGCTTCTAAGTTAGGCTCTGCCCGTGTTCCAACATCCGTAGTGGAATCCGCTAGTGGCTCCCCTACATTCACCCATTTATTATAGCCCTCTACGTCTGACACACCGACAGGCTCAATTCCTAACGGCAGCAAATGTTCTACATAGGTCCATTCCAGCACAACGACTCTTTTTGGAACGCCTTCAATCGTCTGTTTCCCGATTCCATCTTCAATGGTCACAGTATTATGTGTTCCCTTTGATCCTTGCTCTCCCGAAGCACTTGCTGCTTGATCCTTACCAGACTCCTCATTACAGGCAGCTAAAACCATTACTGAAAAAATAAACAAAATGAATCCAATCTTTTTCGTCATTCATCTCCCACTCCCGTTTTTTATTTCAATGAATCAATTTCATAATTGCTCTTTTTAAAACGCCAAAGACTGGCAGAATATAAGGCTCTTTTCCGAAAAGGTTTAAAATGGATTCTTATCCAGCCAAATTTTAGTTTCCGTTTTATAAAGAAGTTTGATCACTTTCTATCCATGTTGCTTCACATCGTCCCCTTATCCTGGAGACTCAGCTCCGAGACACTTAGGTCCGTTACGGTATGAAGGCCCGGGGTGGCTGGGAAACGACTCGCTTTCCTGCGGCCCCACAGGACGTGGGGTCGTTCGACGTTGGCACAGGACGTGCCGAACTTAGTCGAACTTCCTCTAAACAGCAAGCCTCCTCAGGCGAAGCCTTCCGGGGTCTCGCCGTTTCCCCAGCCACCCCGCCTGTTTTGTGATGAACGGAGCCATTCGTATTCCGAATAAGTCTCCCATGTTCAGAGGGCTTTATCCATCATGATGTGGCATGATAACCGCGTCACAGAGAGATTTTTAGCTCTCTGATAAGAAGTTCTTCTGTCGTTTTGGTAGGTACTGTGAACCTGGAGTGTTTCCGTTCTTCTCACAAACACAAGGAGGTTCGGGAAATGGAGAGACTCCTGTGGGATAAACATGACAGGTGAGACCCCGGAGGACAGAGTCCGAGGAGGCTCAGCGCATGCCCACGGAAAGCGAGTGATTTCCTGGAACTCCTTCTCCATCCAAGGAAACGGAAACCTATCTCGAGATGGAGTCTTCCAGATCTCTGCCCTTACCTAATAAAAATGATTTCAAATTTCCTACTTGACTAGATTTGGGGAGGTACCTCCTTTTTTAGATTTTGAATCCCCTGGGGCAGAAGGGACTTAAATTATGAAATTCATTCCAATTAGACCTTTTTAAAAAGATTATGTATGTATCTTCCAAGCCGCAATCGATAAAGATTATCATTATCAATTGTGATCATATCCCTATATTGATGTTTTGTCAATTAGTAATCAGAAAAACCCTTCAGTTTGATCATCAAACCCAAGGGTTCCTCCTGTTAGCAAAATCATTATAATGCCTTCACTAATCCGCCATCCACAACTAATGATTGACCTGTCAAATACGTATTTCCTCCAGACGCTAGGAAAACAACCGCCCTAGCAAATTCTCCAGGTTCACCATAACGTCCGATTGGAATCGATTGCTCAGCTTTCTTCCTGATTTCTTCAGGAGACACACCTAATTTTTCAGCATTCTTTTCGTCAAGAGAAGCGACGCGGTCCGTTGCAATTCTTCCTGGTCCGACCGTGTTAATTAGAATGTTATCTGGTGCCAGCTCTTGAGATAAGCTTTTAGAAAGCCCTACTATTCCGGCACGAAAGGTATTGGATAGGATAAGATTATCCAGCGTTTGTTTAATAGAAGAAGAAGCAATATTTATAATTCGACCGCTTTGTTGTTTTTTCATAGAAGGGAGCACTTCTCGAATTGTGCGAATAAAACTTAATAGATTCAGTTCAAATGCATGACTCCAGTCCTCATCCTCAAAGTTATCGAAGGTTCCGGCTGGAGGGCCGCCGGTGTTATTAATCAACACATCGACTGTACCATTCAAGCGGACAGCTTTCTTAGCTAATTGTTTGATCTCTTCAGCGTTCATCATGTCACAAACGGTGTACTCAATATGGGGATTCCCGCTGACTTCCTTGATCTCAGCTTGGGCTTCTTGAAGTTCTTTTTCATTTCTGCTCGAAATTAAAATGCGCGCGCCTTCTTTTGCAAATTCTAACGCAGTTGCCTTACCTAATCCTTTGCTTGCGGCTGTTACTACAACTGATTTACCTTTTAGTTCTAAATCCATTCTCTTTCATTCCTTTCTAGTGATTTAAAAGCATTTTAACCTCTGAATCAACATTTGAATTTTTGTACACTCTCTAGTTTTCATTATAACTATAAGTCATATCATTTTCAGTCAATTAACTTTATCACATTAATGTGGAAAAACAAGAATATGCTTGTATATTGAATGATAATCCACATGCAAACGCTTAAATGGATGATGTTAACGCTTTTATCGCATTTGATATTCCATCTATTTTCCCTAATACTCAGAATAGTCTAATTATTGAAGAGGAGTGATGGATTATCAGCATTACAATCACAGGAGAAAAGAAAGTTTATTCAGTGTCAGGAAATGAAGTGCTTGGGTCTCTTCCATTGATGTCACAGGAAGAAGTAGAGCAAGCGATTCAGAAGGCTAGCCAGGCTCAAAAGGGTTGGGCTGAAACAGAACTTTATAAACGGGCCGATGTTTTGCATAATTGGGCCGATCGTTTAGTAGAAAAACAGACACAAATCGGTGAAATGATTTCTAAAGAGGTCGGAAAAAATAGATCTTCTGCAGTGAAAGAGGTGGTCCGCACGGCAGACCTCATCCGTTATACGGCCGAGGAAGGCTGTCGCATCCATGGTGATACGCTGCGCGGGGATTCTTTCCGTGGAGGAAGTTCCAGCAAGATAGCTATGGTTGAACGTGAACCGCTTGGTGTCGTTTTAGCGATTTCACCATTTAACTATCCCGTTAACTTAGCTGCTTCAAAAATTGCCCCAGCTTTAATGGCCGGAAATGCCGTCGTTTTCAAGCCTGCCTCTCAAGGATCTTTAAGTGGGCAATTAATGGTTGAATCTTTGCTTGAGACAGAACTGCCTGAGGGTACCGTACAATGTGTCACCGGAAAGGGTTCTGAAATTGGTAACTTTCTTGTCACTCACCCACAAATTAATATGATTACATTCACTGGAAGCACCGCTACAGGTCAATCCATTTCCAAGAAAGCAAAAATGATCCCTGTCGTACTTGAATTAGGCGGCAAAGATCCAGCCATTGTACTCAACGATGCCGATCTCGACTTAGCCGCAGAGCAAATCGTCAGTGGTGCCTTCTCCTATTCTGGACAGCGCTGCACCGCCATTAAACGTGTATTGGTCGATGATCTCGTGGCCGATGCACTTACTGATAAAATCAAGAAAAAAGTAGAGGGCCTATCGGTTGGAGCTCCTGAAGATGACGCTACCGTCACACCCTTAATCGATACAAACGCAGCCAATTTCGTTCAAGAGTTAATTGATGATGCCTTGCAAAAAGGTGCAACACTCATTACAGGAAATACACGAAAAGACAATCTGATTTACCCTACATTACTTGATCATGTGCAGCCAAACATGAAGGTCGCATGGGAAGAGCCATTTGGCCCCGTACTCCCTATCATTCGCGTTAAGAATGAAACTGACTTTGTATCACTGGCGAACGAATCAGACTATGGCCTGCAAGCAAGTATCTTTACTGCCGACGTTCAAAAAGCAATGGACATTGGTGCAAAACTCCATGTCGGGTCGGTACAGTTCAACGCAAAAACTGAACGCGGCCCGGATCATTTCCCATTCATCGGCGCAAAGAAATCCGGTCTTGGATCCCAAGGTATCCGCCGAAGCATCGAATCCATGACCCAAGATAAATTGTTCATCCTGAATAAATAACCATAAAATTCCACCTCAGGTCATCCAAATATTGGATGACCTGAGTTTTTTTTATTTTTGTGCTCTATAATTCTAGGTTATTGGTGGAATTCTCTATTGTTTTATGTGAATGCCCTTACGGACGGAAGAAACAGACATATAGTAAATAGAAACTATTATAGAAAGGATGAATACAGTTGGCTCTAACAAATCGCCAGACAAACCTTCTAAGGTTGGCTAACCAGTTGTCACAGGATATCATTTCTGGTAATGGACTAAGTTCAAATAATTCACTTGACTTACCAGGATTAGATGTAGATGTTGATGTCGATGTCGGTTTAGGAGGAGATGATACAGTAACACCTTCTCCTGAACTTCCTACGGACCCTACAACTCCTACGACAATTAGAGAAGTGTTGTTAACCTTAGTTAATGAACAAGTAGCAGTCACTACTCCGTTTGGTACAGTAACTGGAACACTGCTAGTCGTAAGAAGCGACTATATTGTAATTATTGAAAGTTCTGGAGCTCAAGTCCTAGTCCGTATTGAAAAAGTTGAACTAGTCAGTGAATTGTAAAGGAGGGATTTAGATGTTTGAAGAGACTTTTGCTGCCGAACTAGCTACACGTATTGGTTCAAGAGTTGAAGTAGCTACAGATAATAATTTGATCGAAGGGATTCTTTCAACCGTTACAGTAGACTTGGTTCTAGTTATTGAGGTTGATGTTGGTTATGGATCAAATAACAAACAATTTATCTCAGTAGATGCTATCAACTTTGTTCGTTTTCTCGTAGCGGCATAAAACTAAACATGCATTCGAACAGAATTAGTATTTGGGAAATACCCTGGTTCACTAAGCCAGGGTATTTTTGTATAGCTTACTCTCATGTTTTTGGAAAAAGTGAATTTTGGAAATAATCTTCGGTTATCAACATATAAATAGCCAGTGAAGCTAATTACTTCTAAGATACTATGTTAAATACACAAGACAGGTACTCAAAAATTACGACAACGGGCTATTTAAATGATTTACTTTGAATTAATATCCTATAAGTCGACCTCTTCACAAGCGGTTCATGAGATATCAAAGGTAACTTTTCCTATACTAGTTCCCATATAAATAGGGCATCCCCTCATTTCAAGGATACCCTACTCTTTTACTGTCTCATTAGCGCATGTCAGGCTTTCATATTACGAATGGATTCACTAATTTTATTCGTAATCATTAGGGTTTTCATCCCATCTTCGCCTGATACAGAAGGATCTGTTTCAAATTTAATACAATTTATGAAATCCATTAATTCGATTCTTAGTGGTTGTATAGAATCGTCAATCTGAATATTCTCCGTTAACGTTACTGGAGAATTACTTTTATCCTCTAATACAGAACGTGTTAGCTTGATTTCTCTATTTAAGATATCAGCTTCAATAAAAGCGTCCTCAGTAAGAATTTGGATGTTTCTAACTTTTCGCTTTGATTTAAAACTGGCTGTCAATTGTGCTGTTACCCCTTGGGAAAACCTAGCAATGGCAATAGCATGTTTTGGGGTATTCTCAATAATGTTCCCAAGCGCATAAAATTCCGTTATCTTATCTTTAAGGAGCGCCTTTAAAATATAAAGGTCATGAATCATTAGATCCTTCACAACATCAACGTTTTTAATCCTTTCATCATACGGACTCATTCTTTGGAAGACAACTCCAATAATATCTTCATTCTCTAACTCTTTTGTAAGAACTTGGATTAATGGGTTAAAAAGTTCAATGTGCCCCACTTGCACTTTAACATCTGCTTTGAGGGCTTTGTCGAGTAAATCTTCAGCCTGAGCGACTGTACTCGTAATTGGCTTTTCCATCAACATGTGTACGTGGTGTTCGATACAAGTTAAACCAATATCATAATGATATTCAGTCGGTACAGCAATGCTGACAGCGTCCACTGATTTAAGAAGTTCATTCATCGATTGAAACTGTTTTACTTTATACTTCTTAGCAATCTGATGGCACTTCTTCTCGTCATTGTCGAATATACCGACAAGCTGGCAATGGTCATGCATCGATAAGTACGTACGTACATGATTTTCTCCCATATTTCCCGTTCCAATTACACCGACTTTCATAAAAAAATCTCCTCACTCTTTATAAACTACTAAATTATTCTATGCGCCAGCTTTGAAACGAAATAGACTGCCATAACAGACAAAATAAAATTGGCGTTTGTCAGGTTACTCATGTACTGGTTCGTTTAAAAGAGAGGATGTGATAGCTTGATTAATCTATTGTTTATTGCAGAAGATACATCAAGATTGTTGAATAAAAACTTTTATTATTTAGAGCAGGAACTTTCCAAAGTAGTAAATTTAACGATATGGAGAAAACCTGGCCATATTAGCTATATTTTGAAACAACTCCCCACTCGCCCCGACTTTATATTGCTGTTAAATGATATTGATCACCAAATGACACCCATGATTAAAGGGCTTGCTAATACCGATATTCCCACGGGACTATTTGTGAATGATGTTCATCGGTTTACAAGTTTGAGAAGAAACTATATAGCTAAACACAATATTCCCTATTTATTCACTGTTGTTCGTGACAAATTTATAGAAACTTATCCGGAATTTAAAAATAAAATGGAATGGTTCCCTCACTTTGTTAATACAGAATTATGTAGGGACTATGGGTTAGAAAAGGATATCAATTTGTTAATGATGGGGGCTGTTAACGACTTTTATCCATTAAGACAAAAAATAATGAAGACGTATGAAGGGAATCCAGATTTCGTCTATCACAACCACCCCGGTTATCGAGAATTTAGTAAAAAAGAAGAAGGCCAAAAATTGATTGGTCATGTCTATGGCAAGGAACTCAACCGTACTACTATTTTCTTCACCTGTCCTTCAGTTCTAAATTACCCTGTTCTAAAATACTTTGAAGCGCTTGCTTGCAAGACCCTTTTGCTAGCTCCAACCTTTAAAGAATTGGAGGATCTCGGCTTTATTCCAGGGGTTCATTTTGTACCAATAGACGAAGATAACTTTCAAGAAAAAGCAGCAGCCTATTTAAAGAATGATTCGGACCGGTTAAAGGTTGTTGAACAGGGGTACCATTTCATCCGCCAAAGGCATTCAGTTAAACGACGAACTCAGCAGCTGGTTCAAAAAATAGAAAGTATACTTCATTAGTAAGAAGGAGGTTGTCACATGTCTGATATCCACGGAAGTGCTCAACTGGGAGAACGCGTCGTCATTGAAAAAGATGTAAAAATCGGAAAAAATGTTGTGATCGGTCATCATTCTGTTATCTTACAGGGGACCGAAATTGGTGATAACGTGACAGTTGGTTGTCATTGTGTGCTTGGAATCCGCCCGGCTGTTAATCAAAGAATGCGAAAGTCCTCCAAGACAGATCAACAGTTGGTGATCCAATCTGGTACACGAATTGGGCATTTGGTCTCCATCTATTCTGGAACTCAAATCGGGAAAGATGTGTTTATTGGCGATCACGCTAGCATTCGGGAAAATGTTTCGGTAGCTGAGGAATCTGTCATTGGGAGAGCCGCTATCGTGGAATTAAATACAAAGATCGGAAAAGGATGCACGGTGCAGACACAAGCTTATGTAACAGGTGATACGACCCTTGAAGATCATGTATTTATCGGTCCATGTGTATCAATGTCAAATGACAAGTACATGGGTGCTCAAGCCTATTCCCTACAAGGTCCACACATTAAAAAAGGAGCTAAAATCGGAAATAACGCATCGCTTTTACCAGGTGTTACGGTTGGTTACAACACTATAATAGGTGCGGGAGCTGTGGTAACGAAGGATACGGAAGATAACATAGTTGCTGCAGGCGTTCCTGCAAAGAAAATCAACCGATGAGATTATTAAAGTTGGTAATGCATGTATGGAGAAAACCACAAATCTAACATGAAACTTAATGCTCAAGAAGGGGTGGGGGCCTGTGTCAAAAAGAGTTTGCATGGTTGTTGCTTATCATCCATTTTTGGACGCGAGGATTTTCAAAAAAGAAGCAAAAAGCTTACAAAAAAAGGGTTACCATGTCACGATGATTGTTCCGAGAAGGAATGGACGTTTATTTGACATCGATGGTACCCCTTTTACGAATCGTTTCAGAAACAAAGTTTTTACCCACGAAGGAATTAGGATCGTCACATACGAATGGGAGAGTTGTAGAAAACAATTGAGTAAAGTCTCAAGCAATGAAAATGTTTGGGAAACACAAGGATTTACAAATCAATTAACGCAGCTCGCTATTCAGCAAAATGCAGATATTTATCATACCCATGAATACCTATCTCTTTTCGCTGGAGTGGGTATAAAACGGTTAATGAAGAAAAGAAAAGGAAAGGATATAAAGTTAATTTATGATAGCCATGAATTGACACCTGATCCTTTGCACCCCAGATATACTGAGAAACAGAGAGACAATTTGAAACAGAAACTTCTTATTATGCTTGATGAAGTCGACTATGTAATTACTGTTTCAAACTCAATCAAATCATGGTATTTATCTCATAAACCCAAACTACCTGTGGAAGTGATCTATAACTCACCTCCCCTTTCTAAAAATTATCTACCTAAACAGTATAGTTCAAATGGGTTAACTATTGGTTATGAAGGAAACCTTGATGATAAAAAAGGCATGAGAGAAAAAATCATTGGCATTACAGAATTATGCTCTAAGAAGTTAAATTTTAAATTCAAGATTATTGGAGGAAGTCGATTTGATAATCCGTTTGTCATACCAAAACATCTTCAGAGTAATATAACGTTAACCGGATGGGTCGATTACCTTAACATTCCAAAATATATGAAAGATGTCGATATTGGGTGGATTGATTTGGAAAATGTAGAAACGTCTCTCAATAACAACTACGCCATGCCAAATAAATTTTTTAGTTATTTGAACAATGGCATACCGGTATTAGTGAACAAATGCCATTCAATGGAGGCCTTTATAGACGCACACCAATGTGGGTTTGTTGTCCAAAAAACGAACGTTACATCTCAAGATTATGCAGATGCTTTATTATATCTTAGTGAAAATAAAAGCAAATTGAAAACAATGAGCATGAATGGTCGTAAGGTAATGGAAAACTCATATTCGTGGGAGAAGATGGAGGAACGGTTATTTAATGTTTATCAACAGCTACTAACGAAGTAAATGACTAAAAGTAAGTAACCAGTGGGATTACCTTTTACAACCACGATATAAAAAGAAAGGAAAGATAAAATTGAGAGTACTGCATATTTCTTATGGATCTCCTATGGTCGAATTGTGTAAGGCATTACAGTCAAAAGGAGTTCAAGCCACCTCTTGCCACTTTGATGAACATCCTTTTAAATTTCAACCCGATATATGTTTAAAGCTTAATCAGCTTCCAAAACAAGAAAGAGAGAACAAAATCGAACAATTTTTACAAGAATCTGTACAAAAGTATGACATCTTTCATTTTCATTTTGGCGAAACATTTTTCTCTGATAAAAGCGACATGGAAATTCTAAAGCGCGCTGGAAAGAAGATGGTTGTACACCATCACGGTTCAGATATTCGACTTCTTTCGGCTGCCAGAATAAATAACCCCTATGTTAAGGTAAAGCCCGAATGGACAGAAGAAAAAATATATAATAACGTAGCCGCTTTATCAAAATATATTGATCATGCAATTGTCCAGGATCCTGAATTAGAGGGATACATTTCAAATTTGTATAAGCATACACATGTTATCCCTCATACAATTGACGTACATCAATTCAAACCACAATACCCTGAGGTCAAACAAACTTCTCCTCTCGTCATTCACGCCCCGACCTCACGACATATAAAAGGAACAGAATTCATAGTAAAGGCAGTTCAGGAGCTGCAGCGATCGGGATTATCATTTCGATTTAAACTAGTTGAAGGCCTATCCAACGATGAAGCTAAAAATCTTTTTGCCCAAGCGGATATTGTCATAGATCAGTTAAGAATTGGTTCATATGGCTATGTTAGTTCTGAGGCGATGGCGTTAGGGAAACCAGTTATATGCTATATAAGAGAAGACCTTGTAGATAAATATCCTGGTGGTTTGCCCATTATCAATGCAAATCCAGACACCATTACTACGGTTTTAGAGAATTTAATTAAAAACCCAAGACAAAGAAGAAATACAGGTTTTAATGGGAGAACTTACGTCACACAGAACCATATGGCTGAAAAAGTCGTTAATCAGTATATTGACATCTACAATAAATTATAGGGGCATGCAGGTTCCCTTTGCATAATACAAGAAATTTAGATTTATCAGAGGTTGAAAGGAACGCTTTTCCCTGACTCAAACTGTGGCTACTTCTTTTCAAAATCCTTCATCAGAATTTCGATTATCCTTTGTGAAGTTTTTCCATCACCAAAAAGCGAAGGGTGTTCTTTAGGGATTTGAATTGTTGTTACAGCATCTAAAATTTGCTGTGTAGATGAACCAACTAAACGATTCCAACCATGCCGCACAGTTTCCTCCCACTCCGTTTCTTCCCTAAGGGTGATACAAGGCACTTGAAGCATGTAAGATTCCTTTTGCAAACCACCCGAGTCCGTTAAGATTCCTCTTGCCTTCGAAGCAATGGCTAACATATCAAGATAATTTAGAGGTTCGATTAGTTTAATAGAAGGGGACGAGATTATATCCGTCAATTTGAATTGGTTTATTTTACCTTTGGTTCTCGGATGTAAGGGGAGGACAACCTCTATTTGTAGTTGTTGTATAGCTTCAAGTATGGATTTTAAGCGAGCGGGATCATCTGTATTTTCGGCTCGGTGAAGGGTTGCCAAATAATATTTGTTTTCCGTAAGCGACAAGTCCTTCAGGATAGAGGATTGTCGCAGTGCATAAGGTTTAAAGTGAGAAACAGATTCATACATGATATCCCCTATTTGATATACTCTGTTATTAATCCCCTCATGTCTTAAATTTTCAACTGCACTATTTGAGGGACAAAACAAATAATCAGATAGATGATCTGTAATCATTCGATTAATCTCCTCAGGCATTTTTTTGTTAAAACTACGTAGCCCTGCCTCTACATGGGCTACTGGGATATGAAGCTTTGATGCGGCCAAGCTCCCAGCAAGAGTAGAATTTGTATCCCCATATACTAATACAATATCTGGTTTAACGGAGGTCATAACCTTCTCTAGATCCATTAACATTTTGGCTGTTTGTTCCCCGTGAGATCCAGAACCGACACCTAAATAATAATCTGGTTTCGGGAGATTCAATTGCTTAAAAAAAACGGCCGACATATTATCATCGTAGTGTTGGCCAGTGTGTACGATAATTTCTTCAATTTTTGAATTAGATTTTAAGGTTTTAGACAACATACATGCCTTTATAAATTGTGGCCTTGCTCCTACTACTGTTAATATTTTCATTCCATTCTCCTTTCCTAAAACTTTTTCAATCCATTATTCGTCACTCTTTATTTGTGATCCATCTATTGATATAACAAACATACAAACTCCTTTAAAAAATATGAGAGCTTGAAGGCTAATCTACTTTTGAGAGAAAATGGAGATAAATTTCTATAAGTGCGTGTTCATTACACTATTCAAGAACAGTGTTCCATTCTCTCTTTCTAGTAGGTCGATTTGAAAAGTAAGTTATTGTGGATGACTGGTGCCTCAGCCATCCTTTGTAACATTGGCTTTCACCCAATATACAGTGTCCCCAATTCCATCTTTAAAAGGAGTTTTATGATACTGACCAATCATGTTTTTTAAATTTTCCAATGACCCCCTATGGCTATTAACGTCTGCTGTTCGATTAGGCTTTCTCAGAACCTTCCCCTTATATTTCATAACGTCTATTATCGTTTCAATTACATTCTCGATCGATAATTGTTGGTCTGTAGTAATATTTACACATTCACCAGGCGAAATAATAGGAAAGACTTTTGATACGATGTCAACGGTGTCCTCAACATAAATAAAATCCCTAGTTTGTTGACCCCCCCATGAATCTCGGGTGCATCCTTCTCTAAAATCTTTTTAATGGTAAGAGGAATTACGCCAGCTAGGGCGCCTTCAAAGTTCTGCCTGGGTCCATAGTTATTAAAAGGCCGAACAAGAAAGGCATCCAAATCAAACATTCTAACATAAGACTGTAACATTAAATCAGCCGCTGCTTTTCCTGCAGCATAGGTTGTCGTTGGAACCAATGGATGTTTTTCATCCATTGGTTCGTATTGAGCCGAACCATACGCTTCTGAAGAGGAAAAATGACACAATGTTTGAAATGCATTTTTCCTTTGAAGCTCCAACAAGTTTTTTAAGACTAAAACATTTGTCAAAAACGCATTGGACGGATTTATAAACGAATAATTTAACGCTTTGGTGGCGCAGTTAAAAACGATGTCGATATCGTATTTTTCCATAATATAGTTAAGGGCTTCTTGATTCTCAGCATCATCAACATGAAGGATTGCGCCTTTCTTTAGAGCATGTTCTATATTTTCCTTTTTCCCCACAAATAGATTATCAACAATTATAATTTGAGCTGCACCTTCTTTTAGTAGTTTGTCTACTAAATGACTTCCGATAAAACCGGCTCCTCCAATAATTAAAATGGTGCTATTAACAAGTGACGGTCGTTTCAATATGTGCCACTTCCCTTCCGTTTCGTAGTTAAAAATTCAATCGGGATTGTCCCCCATCGACAGTAATGGTAGATCCCACTATCCAAGAGGCCTTATCGGATGCCAGAAAGACTGCGACATTTCCAATCTCTTCAGGTTTTCCAAGTCGTCCAGCTGGGATTTTATCACGCGCATAGTTTTTCAAAAAATCGGGATCAAGTTGTAAACGGCGTTGCCATTCTTTATTTGGATGATAGATGGCCCCTGGAGCAATGCCAATTACACGAATATTATTCTTAATTGCCTCAGAACTAAAGGATTTTGTAAAACTAATTAAGGCACCCTTTGAAGCGTTATAAGAAGGAATACCACCGGATTCTTTCCCATAGATCGAGGAAATATTTATAATGACTCCCTTTCCTTTGGGTATCATCTGTTTACTGGCCAGCTGACTTAAATGGACAGCAGAGATGAAATTCAGTTCCATTGCTTCTTTAAATACGCTGGAGGAAGTTTTTAAAACCTTCTCCCCATGACTTGCACCGACATTATTAACAAGAACATCAATGCTGTTAAAATCATCAATGAATTCACTCATTAATCGTTCCCTATCTTCATGTTTCGCAAGGTCTTTTTGATACGTTTGTACTCCTAGATTCTCCTGTACTTGTAAAAGCTCTGCATGACTTCTAGCTGTAATCCCAACAGAGGCACCCTCATTCAAAAAGGCTTCAGCTATTGCCTTTCCAATTCCTCTTGAACCACCGGTCACTAACACCCTTTTTCCTTTAAGATTTAACTCCATCCTTGTTCCCCCAACATTTAAAGACGTATGCCTAAATAAAAGAAAGACTAGAAATCATATTCAGTCTTATTTATATGAATAATGTAGTTAGGGTGTTAATACGTTATTAGGAGGGTCGATTAGGACTATAAAATAACCACAACTTGAACAAAAAAGCCGGTGCTTGTGGAGTCAACCATATGGAAAGAAACTTTAGTCTCTAACCGAACCCAATACCTTCTTATCTGGAGGAAAATGATGAGCAAAAATGTTTGCTTTTTAGTAACTGAACACCCATTTTTAGATGCACGTATCTTTAAAAAAGAAGCCAAAAGCCTCGTGAAACAAGGTTATAAAGTGACGATGATCGTTCCTAGAAGAGATGGGAATCTTTTTGATGTGGATGGCAGTACTTTTAGTGAAACCTTCCGATCGAAAGCTTTCACTTATGAGGGAATCGAAGTGATCACGTATGAACAGATGTATCCTGAGAAGGACGTCAAAAATCTTCATTACAATCTTCGTACTGGAAACTATACTCGTTTTAACGATCGATTAACACAGCTAGGTATTGCACAGGAAGCTGATTTCTACCACGCACACGAGTTTTTCTCGCTCTATTCGGGAGTCGGAATCAAACGTGCTTTAACTGCAAAGGGAAAAAGAAGCAAACTAATTTATGATAGCCATGAATTGGAGCCAGACCCCCTGGTTTATCAACCCCAAAACACCAAAAAAATCAAAAGGCAAATGCTTGGATACATGTTAGAAGAACTAGATTACGTGATAACTGTATCAGAATCTATTAAATCGTATTACCTCTCGTTAGACCCACAACTCCCTATAGAAGTGATCCATAATTCCCCTCCACTAGCTGTCGGCTATGCACCAGGAGAAGGTAATACATCAGAATTTGTCATTGGTTATGAGGGTGTAATGGATAAGAAAAGGGGGAATTTCAATAAGCTGATGGCTGTATTGGAAATGTGTAATAAACGATTTGACCTGAAAGCCAAAATTATCGGAGGAGGAAAGGGTTCGACCGAAGAGCATAACCTTAGTGTTCCCCCCACTTAAAAGATAAAGTGCAGTTTACCGGATGGGTGAGCTATGATTCGATCCCTGAAGCCATGAAGGATGTTGACGTAGGATGGATAGACTTAGACGCAGAAAACTCCTTGAATAACCGGTTTGCTATGCCAAACAAATTTTTTAGTTATTTAAATAATGGCGTCCCTGTTTTAGTAAATCAATGCACAGATATGGAAGAATTCATTCAAACTTATAAATGTGGACATGTCGTTAAAAAACTTCAAGCCACTGCCCAGGATTACTTTCAAGCCCTCCTCCATCTCCATTCAAATAGAAGTAAAACACAGGAGATGAGTCTAAATTCACGCAAGGTCATGGAATCACATTTCAGCTGGAGACACATGGAAAAGAAACTATTTACAGTTTATGATCAATTGGCGAAAGATCTATAAAAAAGTTAAATACAACGAATCTGTTTAATTATTAGTAGGAAGAGACCACTAAGGGAAATCCTATTGACAGAAGAAAAACATAGCCCCCATGCGGTTATCCCTAAACTTTTTATATAAACGTACCCACGTTACCCCTCACCCATGGAGTAGATATAGATCAATTTAGGCCACCATTATTCAAATGCCCAATCATCCTCTATAAGAAAGTAAGCGGGTAGATAAAGACCCTGCTAATGTCCTCAGTTGTTATACCATTCCCTCTCATAACGAACGTACCCATAAAAAGTCTGTAAGATAGAAAGAACTTAGAATACAGGCACTCTTCAATAAGGTCGGAGCTCACCATATTGATAGTTAAAAGAGTTTTTGTAAAAGGTGAAACCGACTTAGCGAAAAAGTCCAAACACATTGATTTTAATACACATAAAGTATGAAATGAACTTTTTAATGAACAAAGAAATGAGGATGAAATATGTCATTAGACCAAAGCCAGTCATTGCCTAAGGTAGCAGTGGTTGGGCTCGGAAAAATAGGACTGACTCTAGCTGCCGTTTTCGCCAATAATGGCTTTAAAGTAGTTGGTGCGGATATAAATAAAGACGTGGTCACTTTAGTAAATCAAGGGAAATCCCATATTAACAATGAACCAGGCTTAGACCAGCTCGTCTTACACGCCCATAAAAATAACACACTATCGGCTACTTCAGTAACAACAGAAGCTGTTGCCCAGTCGGATATCATCGTCGTGATTGTCCCCGTTCTAGTTGATGACCAAAATAATGTAGATTACCAATTTATTGATTCCGCCGTTCAAGATATAGCCCAAGGGATGAAGAAGGGCTCGTTAGTAATGTTTGAAACAACACTTCCACCTGGCGACACAAAAAATAGGTTCGGGAAAAAAATAGAAGAACTTTCGGGTTTGAGTATGGAAACAGATTTCCACCTCGCCTATAGCCCTGAAAGAGTGTACTCAAATCGGATTCTTGAAGACTTAAAAAACTATCCCAAAGTAGTTGGAGGCTTAAATAAGCAAAGTCTTGAACTTGCATCAAATTTTTATAAAAAAGCTCTCGATTGTAAGTTGATTGAAGTTAGTTCTTTAGAAACGGCAGAATTCTCAAAGGTAGCAGAATGTGTATACCGTGATGTAAATATTGCTCTTGCGAATGAACTTGCTGTGTTTGCAGAAGAAAAAGGCGTAAATATGGCCGAAGTCATAACAGCTAGTAATAGTCAACCCTATTCGCATTTACACTCCCCTGGTATTGGTGTGGGTGGACATTGCATTCCAATCTATCCTTACTTTTTTATAAATAAAGGATTAGATCGCGGACTGACCCCTATGTCCAGGGAAATTAATGACAACATGGCCAACTATGCCATTACAAAAATTGAAAAAGAGATAGGATCCTTAGAGAATAAAAATGTGCTTATTTTAGGATTATCCTACCGGGAAAATGTGAAAGAGCCAACAAAATCGACATCCTTGCTGCTGATTGATCAACTTAAGAAGAAAAGGGCGAATCTATTACTAAATGATCCACTATTTACAGATAGTGAAATTATAAAATATGGAGCTGACCCTTTATCGTTGAAGGATTCATTTGTTTCTGAAATTGATGTGGTTATCCTTCAAGCCTTTCATCAAGAATATAGCAATCTAGACTTTAGCAAGTTTAGTAAATGTGAGCTCGTTTTAGACGGACGGAATAAATTAGATAAAGAAGAAATTTCCCAGTTAGGCATGAAATATGAAGGAATAGGAAATTAAACAGGAGGTGTAAAAATGTCAGACAACAAATTTGAACAGATACCAATGGTTGATTTAAAGGAAGAATTGAGATTAATAAGAGCCCCGGTATTAGCGATGTTAACAGAAGTCTTAGATAGTGGAGATTATATCCTCGGGGACAAAGGAGAGCAGCTAGAAAAGCAATTGGCCCAGTATGTAGACGCTTCCTATGGTCTTGGAGTAGCAAACGGCACGGATGCTTTACAATTATCGCTAAGAGCATTAAACATTGGTCCTGGTGATGAAGTAATCACGACACCATTTACTTTTTTTGCCACCGGTGAGGCCATTGCCCAAGTAGGGGCTAAACCTGTTTTCGTTGATATAGAAGAGGAAACGTATAACATGGATCCATCTAAAATTGAGCAAGCGATAACTCAACATACAAAAGCTATAATTGTCGTCCATCTGTACGGTCAACCTGCTAAAATGAAAGAAATTGTCGAGATCGCAAAAACACATCATTTGAGAGTCATAGAAGATGCCTGCCAGGCCATAGGAACAGAATATGATGGAACAAGAGTCGGAGCACTAGGCGACATTGGCTGCTTCTCCTTCTTTCCCTCAAAAAACCTTGGGGCGTTTGGCGACGCTGGTTTAGTCGTAACCAATCAGAAACAATTGCATGAAAAACTTAGTGAACTTCGGAACCATGGGAGTGAAAAGAAATATCATCATTCCTCAATCGGGATGAATAGTAGACTTGATGAATTTCAGGCAGCTGTTTTACTTGTCAAATTATATTATTTAGACATTTTCTTGCATAAGAGAAAGGAAGTTGCCAATAGATACACGGAGCACTTTAGCGGTCTTTTTAAAACCCCATCAACCATAGATAATCGAGAGCATACTTTTCATCAATATTGTATTGAATTAGACAACAGGGATGAACTTGCTGCAGCACTTAAAAATAATGGAATTGCTTCAGCTATTTATTATCCTATTCCTCTGCACCTGCAAGAAGCTTTTCATGATCTTCACTATAAGGAAGGCGATTTTCCGATTGCAGAGAAGACAGCTAAACGAATATTGGCACTCCCTATTTTTCCGATGCTATCTTTTCAAAAACAAGACCATATTATTTCAACGGTCAAGAAATTTATGGAGACCAGCGGATAGCCCACAGTATCCATTGGTCTCTTTCGTTATACATCTAATGTTTTTAAAAAATCATTCCATTTTGCAGGATTACTTTTTGTGATACTTTCATTATGTTCCCGTACATTATAAACAGTAAAATCATGATAACGAAACCGATAATCCTTTATTAATTGATTTAGGACACTTACGTCCTCATAAAGCTTCCCATTTTCAAACTTAACCACCGGAAACCCTCCCTTCCTTTTTAAAAGTGAAGTTCGGTAAACCCTTGGCCCAAGAGGAAAGCGATAAGACAGTAAGTCAGCCCTTCCATTGACTGTGGTTCCTTTGGTGATCCCTTTATAGAGCACATCCCCCGTTAACTGCTTCCACTTTCTAAGATTACCGTACAGCACTGAAACATCCTGTGGAAGATCTGCTACCTGTTTTTTAATAACAGAAACTGCATCAGGATCAAGCCAGTCATCTGCATCAAGTTCCAATATAAAGTCCGACGTTACGTGAGGTAATAGTTCATTTAATGCCCTGGCCTTTCCCCCATTCTTTTTGTTAAACACTTTCACCTTTTCCCCGTCGCTCCATCGTTGAATTTGTTTAAAGGAGTTATCCGTTGACCCGTCATCGATAATGAGTAATTGGTCAAGTTGTTCACTTTGTAAAAGGCATGAAGCAACAGCCGTTTCAACATATTTCTCCATATTATAATTTGAAATTACAACGGATAGGGAAGGGTGCTCTGTTTTGACTTTTTTCAACTGATATTTCTGTATGAACGCTAACTTTTCTATTGTATTGGCGGAGCTATTCTTCCTTGATTGCCTGACAAGGTCTTCTTTAAAGAACGTGAGAGAAGATTCCACATTGGAAAGCCAAGCAGGAAAACGAGCCTCCTTGAAGGGGAGCTGGAGGTCTAATAACAAACGTTGCTTTTTGAGGAGGGATGTGTGAACGAGTAAAGGCTGATGGATAGCCATGTTTCGATTATGATAAACAGCCCCTAACATTGTTTTTGGTTGGGAAAGCTGAAAGGATTCGACATTTGCAGTAGAAGAAAGATAATCTTTATCCTGAAGAAATAAAACATAAGAACTGGTCAGCTTGGAAATAGTATCATTCAGTGTCTGCCCTACGTCACTATCTTTAATGGCAATAAATTGAACCTGGTCAAACCAATCGTCAATGCTATTTAAAGACATGTTCTGCTCCTGAAGAACCACAATCGATTTAATCCTGGAGCTTATTTTTTGTAAAGAGTATAGCGCTTTTTGCAATGCTGCCTTATTGGAATAATGAATGAGGATGGCGGTTATATCTTTCAACAGTAAACCTCCGTTCCCTTTATAGCTCATATTTAATCTTATACCTGACTCACGTCTAGCCAGGACAGAGTCCGAGGAGGCTCAGCGCATGCCCACGGAAAGCGAGTGATTTCCCGGACCTCCTTCTCCATCCAAGGAAACGGAAACCTATCTCGAGATGGAGTCTTCCAGATCACTGCCCTTACCTAATAAAAATGATTTCAAATTTCCTACTTGACTAGATTTGGGGAGGTACTTCCTTTTGAATTCCTTGGCAGAAGGGGCTTAAATTATGAAATTGATTCATTTCTATAACTATTCAGCGATTTAAGTAATTATGAGGTCTGCTAAGGGGAGGCCGTTTATTGTGGTAGGATGCTTGGTTTATAGCGGTACTCAAAGTAAGTAGTTCACACACCCCTAAATAACACAGGCCGTCCAGAGTGTGGATGGCCTGTGTTATTTTTTATCTTCAAAGAGTCAGTGGATGGTTCTCTTATTCATTCTTCAGTGCACTTTCACATGCTTTCTTTACGTCCTCCAAACTTTTGCCCATACCAGATTCAACAGCAGCAACATAAGCTCCCTCTAAAAGTGGTGCTTCAGCTATTTCAATGTCTTCGTAATCGGACATTTCCACGGCTAGCTCAGCGTTCATCATTGCACTGCCCAAGTCGTAGATCAAAAGCACACCTTTATCAGTGTGGACCCGCTCGATGGCTGCTTGGATTTTTTCAACACTTGTACCGATTTCGTTCTCATCAGTCCCACCGGCAAGTTCGACAGGTACGTCTTTAGCAACTTGATTAATGATATCCTTGATTCCTTCAACTACTTTTGGACTATGGGAAATCAGGACAATGCCTACTTGTGACATAAGAATTACTTTCCTCCTCTGATCGTTTCTGCTAAGGATGTGAATAGGTAGTAGGACGAAACGGAGCCTGGGTCAAGATGGCCAATTGAACGATCCCCTAGGTAAGATGCCCGGCCTTTCGTCGCTTTGATATCTTTTGTTTTTTCCATAGCTGCTTTAGCTGTTGCTGAAAGGAGATCGCAATCAAAGCCGTCCGCTTTTTTCATCTCTTCAATAACAGGAGCCCAAGTATCAATTAGAGTTTTTTCTCCTTGCTCTGATTTTCCCCTCTGCTTCATACCTGCCAAAGCTTCCTCTAAGCCTGTAACAAAGCTTCCATAATCAATGGATTTCTTCCCCTTCACTGATGCCGACAATTTCAAAAAGGCTGTACCATACAACGGTCCTGCTGCACCACCAACCTTTCCCATTAACGTCATCGCAACATCTTTCAGAATATCTGAAGCTGTTTCATAATCAGATCCAGACACTTTCTGGACAACTTCCTTGAAGCCACGAGCCATATTGATGCCATGGTCGCCATCTCCAATTGCCTGATCCAACGATGTTAAATATTCTTTGTTGTCTTGGACTTTTTCGTTCGCCTTTTCCATCCATGTCACGATTTGTTCAACTTGTAGTTCCATATTAGATACCCCTTTCATATTAACTGTGGAAGGCCGACGCGTTTGAATCTGAATCTAGTAATTGTTTCGTTTCTTTATCGAGTTTGAGCAACGTAACGGAACAACCAGCCATTTCAAGTGAAGTCATATACTCACCGACGAAGGTTTTATGGACATTAAGACCGCGCTCATGAAGGATCTCTTGGACCCTTCCATTCAAAATGTACAATTCCATCTCAGGGGTTGCCCCCATTCCATTGATCATGACAGCTACTTCATCGCCACTGTTAAATTCAATGTCCTCAAGTACCTTTTGCGTCAACTCTTCAGCAATTTCGTCAGCTGAAGTCAACTTCTTCCTTTCGATTCCCGGTTCACCATGAATGCCGATGCCAATTTCCATTTCATTCTCGTCAAGAGTAAAGCTAGGTTTTCCAGCAGCCGGTACCGTACAAGGAGTTACGGCCATGCCCATGGAGCGGACGTTAACCACCACTTTTTCAGCGACATCTTTCACTTCTTGTAAAGACCCTCCTGCATCAGCCTTTGCCCCAGCAATCTTATGGACAAAAACCGTTCCAGCGATACCGCGCCGTCCTGTGGTGAAGGAGCTGTCCTCTACAGCCACATCGTCATTAACTACAACCTTTTCGACATCGATTCCCTCTGCCTCAGCAAGCTCGGCAGCCATCTCGAAGTTCATTACGTCTCCCGTATAGTTTTTAATCACAAGAAACACACCTGAACCGCTGTCTACCGCTTTGATTGCTTCAAACACTTGGTCGGGAGTAGGTGAAGTGAACATTTCACCACATACAGCTGCATCAAGCATCCCTTCACCTATATAGCCGGCGTGAGCAGGTTCATGACCACTCCCACCACCACTGACAATTCCAACCTTGTTAGCGACGGGGGCATCTTTTCGAACGATGGCTGTCGTATTAGGAATTTGCTTAAGTGACTCCGGATGGGCGGCAATCAACCCTTTTAGCATGTCTTGAACGACCTCTTCAGGATTATTAATGATTTTCTTCATCTTTTACCCTCTCCTTTTCCTACAGCAATTTTTAAAGTGATATAACTTCTGTTTTTCTGGAAGGCTTCTTGGTTATCATTTTATAACAATGATTCTTAACTTGCATGTAAAAAAGTCGGTTAGTTAAGCACCAGAAGCTTAACTAACCGACTTTTTCAATGGTAGTCTCATTGTATTTCCGAAAGTTATACAATCTATCAAATGATCCCCTGCATTCTCAAAACAAGTTCTGCTATAACCGCTGATCCAAGAAAAGTGCCGACCATAACAAAAGACGCTACGACAATCGTTCTCCACCCAAGTTTAACGAAATCGGTCCATGAACGACCGATGGCAATACCTGCGTAGGCGAGAATGGGTGTGGTAAGGGCTAAGAGATTTATATAGTTTGTCATGGCTACGATTTGTTCAGATCCAGGCATCCATGGCATCGACACTAGCACACCTATAATGGCAACATAGGCTATGCTGGGAATCCTTATTGGGAGAAGTTTTTGCAAAATCAGCCCTGCTAAAGCGATCAAAATGAGAATGATCATACCCGGCACGGCCTCTACTGGGAAGATGTTATATCCAATCCAGTTGCCAAGGATTGAGACAACTCCAAAGATCAGCAATAACAATGTCCATTCCTGTATATTTTTCAGCATGGTTACTCACCTCTCCCCGTGTTAGCACCTGTTCTATTATCTTTTCGTTTATTTAGTACATTATATAATTTTTCCGTCAATGGCAGTCCAATAAATATGCTCATATATAAACCGGTCGATAATGACAGGAGGTTACTCGCCCCAGCGAAAGCAAGGATTTCCGTTTCCATACTAGGAAAAGCGGCAACAAGCGAGCCACTAGCAGCTGCCATCATACTGCCGCTTCCGATTCCTGAAGCCATTGCAAAGGATAGCGGGTGGAGTGGTGTAATGGTCGCTAAAAATCCAGAGATGAGTCCCATAAATACGGCGCCAAACACCGTGCCAAAGATGTAAATGGCCATGACTCCACGCCCTTCAGGTGAGTTAAATCCATATTTGTCCATGATCAGCCCCACATTGGGTTCACGGGCAACGGAATGTGTCATGCCGATGCTTTCTCTTTTTAAGCCAAGAAAAACAGCGATCGGCAGGGCTATGAAAATCGTCCCCAGGTTTCCAAACTCCTGCAGCAATAAAGCCGGTCCGGCGGCAATAATTTGCGGTAAGGAAGGGCCTATGATCACACCAATTTTTGCAATTAATAACGTGACCCCTAGAACAATTAAAGGTTCGGCATGTTTAGATTGTTTTTCTTTAATAATTGGAGTGAAATACAGAGCAAGACCTATAATGATCGCATAAAGCATAGGAAGTAACAGAATAACCCCTGGTCCAACAGAAAATTCGTGTGTGCCCATCAACTCTGTTATCACTACAATAACTAATACAAGTGCATGCAGTCGCCAATCCTTCCATAGGTTTTTTTGCACTTCGGACATATGCCCACCTCCTAATCCTTGGTCTTTTTTGTAAGGCAGATTCTTTAACCTGGCTGACTACCTATTGCATGCTAGGCCTGATCAATTGATTCCACATATGACTTCAATACATGGACACCTTGAACGCAGTCATTCAAGGATGACCACTCTGCAGGGTTATGGCTTACGCCGTCTTTACTTTTCACAAATAGCATGGCTACTGGAAGGTGGCTTCCGATGATTAGTGCATCATGCCCGGCACCACTTGGGAGTTCTGTCGCGGGAATCTGATGCTGTTCCATTGCCTGGCGCAGGTGTTCCTTGATATCAGACTTTATCGGAACAGGAGTGACTTGTAATGTTTGTTTATGATTGCATCGTACCCCGAATTTCTGGGAAGCCTTCTCTGCTTCATCGATAATTAATTGAGTCAACTCTGTTCGCGTGTCTTCATGGATGTCACGAATATCGACATGCAAGGCGACTTTTCCAGGGATGACATTGACTCCATTCGGGTAGACGTGGAGTTTCCCAACTGTAGCAACAGCAGAATCACTCACCTGTCCTGGCAGACTATGGATGTGGCTAATGAATTCCCCGGCAGCAACTAATGCGTCTTGCCGATCGGTCATCGGTGTATTTCCGGCGTGGCCTGCATTTCCATAAAATTCGACCGCTAGCCAGCTTGGACCTGCAATCCCGGATACGATACCTATGGGAAGGTTTTGTTCTTCTAATTTCTTCCCTTGTTCAATATGAACCTCAACGAACGATCCCACCTCGTTCAGATTTCGAGCAGCACCGGCGAAACTCTCCGCAGATAACCCTACTTCACTCATCACACGTTCAAATGAGTTCCCATCTTGGTCGATGAGATTCTGCTGAAGTTCCATGTCGACATCACCAGTCATCGCCCTGCTCCCAGTCAAACCACTATTGAAACGAGAACCCTCTTCATCGGAAAAAATCGCCACTTCATACGATCTTGTCGGCTGATAACCGGTTTCCTTCCAGGCTTCCACTAGTTCTAGCGAAGAAAGCACACCAAGAGGCCCGTCAAAATGACCGCCATTTGGGACGCTATCCAGATGAGAGCCACTGACAATCGCCGGCAAGGAAGGATTTTTTCCTTCTAGGCGGCCGAACACATTCCCAGCACCATCCTCTGTGATAGAAAGACCTAGTTCTTTCATCCATCCTTTAACCAATGTTTTCGCCTGCTTTTCCTCCTGGGAGAAACCAACTCTTCTGCTTCCTCCATCTTCCGTTAGACCGATCTTGGAAATCTCATGGAGCCTTCTTGCCATCCTATCCCCATCGATGCCACCCGAGGAAAAGGATGGACTGTAGTCCTCTATTAATCTCGTATATAAATCCCAATCATTAGACATGTGTACCCTTCCTTTCCGCTAGATGTTTATAGACGGAGCCATTTTTCATAACCATTGTGATATGATCACTGTTTTCTAAGGCGCGGATATCGCTAAGAGGATCCACATCAGTCAAAATGACATCGGCAAGTTTTCCTGCTTCGATCGTTCCAACCTGATCTTCCCAGCCAAGGCATTCTGCCGCCGTTTTAGTCGTGGCCATAAGTGCTTCCATCGGTGACATGCCGATATCACACATGAGACCTAGCTCGCGGAGGTTAGTACCATGTGCCATCACCCCTGCATCGGTCCCCATCGCGATTTTCACACCAGCTTTATAAGCCTTTGCAATACTGGCTTTATGAGCTTCAACGACTTCCTTTGATTTCTCGACAGCATATGGTGCCATCTTGTCGTCTCTCTCACTCGACTCTAGTACAGAAATAGGAGCTAACAAGGTAGGTACGAGGAACGTTCCATTCTCAAGCATCAGTTCAATTGCTTCATCATCGATATAGATGCCATGTTCAATAGAGTAGATACCTGCTCGGATAGCATTCTTGATACCTTCTGCTCCTTGGGCATGGGCCATCACCTTTACACCTTTACGAAAATGGGCTTCTTCCACCATCACTTCTAGTTCTTCCTGTGAGAACTGAGTGAACTCTGGGTGATCAGTTGGACTCGTTACTCCTCCTGTCGCATGGACTTTAATCACTTCCGCTCCAGCACGCAGCATTTCACGCACTGTTTTGCGAACAGCTTCTTTGCCATCACAGATCGGGTCAGGCATCCCTGGATACGTCTGCATTGTTGTGTCTACTCCAGAGCGATTCCAATTATCTCCGTGCCCTCCGGTAATCGTTAGTGGATTGATACTTACTTGCATGCGCGGTCCTTCCACAAGCCCGTCTTCTACTGCCTTCTTCATACCGGCATCGGAAAAGCCTGCATCACGCACAGCGGTGATGCCTGCATCCAATGTACGTTTCAAATAATGGACACTCTCATAAAAACGATAGGAAAAAGGCGTCAGAATCGCGTCTTGAATATTTCTCAACTCCATTGCCATATGCACGTGTGTATCAATTAAGCCAGGCAAAATATACTTACCGGCAGCATCGATCACAGTGGCATCCTCTGGGATTGAAATTTCTCCCGGTTTTCCTACTTGCTCAATATAATTATCTTTAATTAATACGGCTGCTTCGGTGACCGGTGCATTTCCTTGACCATCAATCAACGTTCCATTTGTAATTAGTGTATATACCATAATTCAATCTCTCCCTTTCACTAAAGTGTACCTATCAAAATGCTTGCAATAACGATTGATCCAACGGTGACTGAAGTGAATCCCCCGATCAACATTGGTGCGAGTAATTCATCCATAATCCTTTTTTGTTCGGCTTCATTACGTCCAATACTTCTGCTTACTTCTTCTACGATCAAATAATCTCCAGGGAAGCCGTACAGCGCTGTCAGTACGATCGGTACTGCCTTTGTCGGTTTCCATTTGAAAATTTTCGCTCCAATCATTCCACCGATCACTAGACCTGTCGTCCCTACTACAATCACGATTAAAACGGCTACAAGTGAAGATACAACCTGGTCCCAAGTGATGCCAACGAGTGAATGAACAACGACGATGATCAACGCTACCATCGCAAGGCCCGAACTATTCGACCGGTCCAGCGCCTTGTCGGGATAAATCCTGAGAGCAAATCCCATGATTCCGATTGCGAGCGACCAGAGGCTATAATTGATGCCAGTTATTTCACCTAGCCAAGTAGCAAGCGCCCCGCCAATAAATAATAGGAACAGAAGAAAGAAATTACTTTGCATAAAGCGATCTGGAAGCAATAATCCCTTAGTTTTGCTTTCCCCCTCCACTTGATTATCTTCTTGATCAGTATATTTCCCATCAGAAAAATCATCCCTTATGGAGACAGCATACTTACTTAATAATGTAGAAGTAAGCGGCATGCCAACAAGATTTTGTAGGGCAAACACGACAACTGGAATTGCGGCAAGCGAAGTGAAACCAGCTTCCGTTAATCCTTCCTGTGTGACAATGTAGGCAATAATTCCTCCGGTCAGCGGGCCTGCTCCCGCGACTGCTGTTTTATAATCAAAAATAAGCGAAATGATGATGAGCATCGCTCCGACAGAAAACAGAAGACCTATCAATGTGACAAGAACTGCTTTGTATTGCTTTTTGATAACTGATAGAGGGATCATCGTCCCCAAGTGTACGATCAATACGGGAACGAGCACACCTCCAGCAGCCACGAAAGTCGATGCTTCGATATAAGATTCCGGCAATATACCAGTTTGCAGCAACACAAAAGTAACAGCTATAACCACTAATAATGTAGGAATCTTTGCTCTCGATGACAGTGAGAGAACTTCCCCTAAAGCAATAATAGAAACTAAGATCAGTACAATAAATATGGGCGCCATTCCTACACATCCTTTTCCTTTTGTTTTAAAAGTTAGTAGTCAAAATTATAAGATAATTCAAATAGATAAAATATATGGATAACCGACAAAAAATGAGTTAGATTTTTGTCGGTTATCCATAATGGGTTAAATTTTTGCATTCAAATACTCAAGAATACGGAACCCTAACTGCAATTCGAATGCTTCCTTACCTGTTAACTTTTCAATACGCAATATTCCGTAGATCGTTTTCAAACGGTACTTGACGGTATTAACATGGACGAACAGTTCCTTGGAACATTTTTCCATATTCTGATTCGATTCCAAGTAAACTCGTAACGTTTCCAGCAATTCAGTATCATGGTTGTGATCATGGCTGATAATAACACCTAAAATTTCGTCGACGTACTCCTTCAATTCTTTTTGGTCAAATTTTAAAAAGAGCCGATGCGGTCCAAGCTGTTTATACGTCAACAGTGATTTTCCATGGTACGCTGACTGCAAATATTGCACACAACGTTTCGCATCCCTGTATGACAAGTGAACGTGCTTCAATTTTTCTACGACTTGGCCAAATCCTGCTAAGTTATCCAGAGCCAATTTCTCATCAGAAATTCGAATGATTCTTGAAAATAGATCCCCTAAATGCTGGAATACTCGTTCTTCATCCATTGAAGAAGAAACCGTGAACATCAGTGTAACCTCCATGTTTTTATCATACACCAACGTCTTATATGGAAGTCTAGACACCTCTCGATAAATGATCCGCATCAATTGTTGCTTCTTTTCATTAATCTTTTCAAAAGCGAGCAGCGGGTTCTTGATGTAGAGCTGTGCAATGACATAATGGTGTGAGTCATGCTCAGGAAAGTTGAGTTTTGCCAAATGATTAGAGGAAAACTCATCATAGGGGGCATGGATCAACTGTTCTAAAATGGATCCTGAATGACTAAAATCCTCTGCCAAAAGGCGTTCCTGCCGGTCGATTTCCATCGCGAAAATCGTAATCGCCTGTTCAATAGCGATCCTATCTAATGGATCCAGTTCGGATAAATCTTCCGTGATGATTGTGAGCAGACCGAGCGTCTGCTTTTCCGTCTTAATGGGAAAGAAATAAATAAAGTGGTCTTTTTGAAACAAACTTGTGCGATGAGACGAGAAACCTTGCTTAGTGATACTCGTTTCCAATAACGGAACGAAATTCTTACTAAGTTCATCTGCTAACGGGCCTGCTTCCGGACTTGATATCGCTAATGAATCATTGAACTCATTGAACACCATTACATACTTCCCCATTAAACGTGCGAGCGATTTGGTGATGTCACTCAAGCCACCCTTCGAAAGCGACACCTTCGATAATTCTTCATGGATCTTCTTCGTGCGCTCATTTTGTGAAAAAAGCGTGGCGTTCTCAATCGCGATAGCCGCTTGCCCAGCGAACGTCTCAAGCAGCTGCAGGTCTGCTTCATCAAACTGAATATCCTCTGAATAAATATCGACTGTCAGCACCCCGATACAGTCATCATTTGATATCAGCGGCACGCAAATCGCACTCATCGGGTATTCCAGTCTGCCTAAAGACTTAGCATAGAAGTGTTCCGTTTCAGGAGAGACATTAGACATTCCATGTGTGGTATCATCCTCTGAATAAAAGATCTTTCCTTTTTTCAATAAAAAAGTGCGGCCACTCATTCCTTCCCCGGGGCGTAAATATGCATGCTTCATATACTCCATATCAAATCCGATAGCACTTTTGGCATAGAGCCTGTCCAATTGTTTATCATATAGAAACAAGACACTGGCATTGGCGCCACCAATTACGTTATGCACTTCTTTAATTAGCTGGTTTAATACTTCTGAAAGGTCTCTTGTTGAGTTTAAAACACGCACGGAATTGATTAAGCTCATCAGCCGTTTCTCACTTTCCATTACGCCATCTCCTAACATGTATAGTTACTAACAAAGGTAACACAAGTTCCACCATGAAAACACTTACCCTTTCTACAATGAACAACCTTTTTACATAAAAATCCACCTCAGGTCATCCATATTATGGATGACCTGAGGTGGTAGTATATGGTATTTATCATTTCTTTAATTCTTTCGCTTGCCTTAAAACTTTTTCTCCATCCATCGTACCGTATGCCATCTGATCAATAATATCTACCGGTGTGCCATACGGCTCGGCTTTCTTAGAAATCTGTCCTTTCAGATAACGCACTTGAGGCCCGATTAGGATAACATCAAGATCCTCCATATGCTTATTTAAATCTGCTTCGGCATAGGCATCAATATCTGCTTCTAGCCCTTTATCTTTAGCTATTTGGCGCATTTTTTGAACAAGCATACTAGTAGACATACCCGCTGAACAAACGAGAGCAATTTTCATCATTCTTTTCCTCCTCTAATTTCTTTATATAAATCAATCATTTCTTTCGCCATATCTTTTAACGTCATGGCCGTCATTAAATGATCCTGTGCATGTACAAGTAAGACGGAAGGTGTGGTTCTCTCACCTGATGCTTCTTTTTGTAAAAGAGATGTTTGAGTTTGATGAGCTTTATGAAGTTCAGATTCAGCTTCCTCCATTTTATTATCTGCTTGTTTATATTCTCCTTGTTTGACTACTTGGAGTGCCTCCATCGCAGAGGATCTCGCATTGCCAGCATGTAAAATGATTTCAAACGAGACTTGTTCAATGTTGATCGTTTCAGTCATTGTGCATTTCTCCTTTGTTCTGATCTAGGTTCATTTTCTGATGAGCTGTCTCCACTTCCAGTATTTTTTAAGCTTGCACGGTCGGCAGCCATGATAAATGGAATGTAAAGGATTGTGGCCATGGTCAAGTTAATCAATTGCAATATAATACCGCTCACGGACCCTCCAGTGACAAGATAGCCACTAACAATCGGCGGCGTTGTCCATGGCAGTATAGCAACGGTTTTCGGTACGAAGCCAAGTGCAAGGGCAAAGTAGGCTACCATCGTCATTACAATTGGGATTAAAATAAATGGAATGAACATAATTGGATTTAAAACAATCGGTAAGCCAAATAGCATAGGCTCATTAATATTAAACGCTCCCGGAGCTGCAGAAATTTTCCCAACGGTTCGGTAATGTTTTGATTTTACAACGATAAAGATCGCAATAATTAAAGCAAGTGTAGCTCCCGATCCCCCATAAATACATAGGCATCAAAGAATGGCTTTGTCACGATATAAGGTACATCAAACGCACTCATGCCTTCGGAAAATAAGGCCTGATTTTCTTGGATCAATGGAAGATAAATAGATTCCATAATCGGTCCTAAAATATTCGTACCGTGAAGTCCGAAAAACCATAAAAGCTGGTTAAGGAATGAGAATATAAGAGCTGAACCTAGTGTGTTGGACAACCCTTGTAAAGGTTCCTGTATAGATGAAAATACTAGTTCGTGGATGCTTTGTCCTGTAAGATTTACAATAATTGCGTTAAATAAACCGGCGATAAAGAGTATAACAGCCGCTGGTAACAGAGCATTAAACGATTTTGTTACACCATCAGGTACACCTGCTGGCATTTTAATCTTAAGTTTCTCTGACTGGGAGAACAGACGAAAAATTTCCGTTGACACTATGGCTGTTAAAACGGCCACAAATAGTCCTTGTGCACCTAACCAGGTCATTGCGAGACCAAAATCTTCGGTGGTCGGGGTAAGAACGACAAATGCACCGACACCGATGAGTGCTGCTGATAACCCATCGCTTCCATAAGATTCGGCAAGTTTATAGCTAATGGCAGCTGCTACTAATAAACTCAATATGGCAAAAGAACCGTTCCAGATAGCACCACCAACAGACTTCCATCCTTCACCAAAAACATTCATCATGAAGTCTTGGAATGCAGGTATTGGGAAATTGTTAATTAGAATGGCCAATGACCCAATAATAATAAGCGGCATAATAGCAACAAAGCCATCACGGATCGCAACCAGATGACGTTGCGATCCGATCTTCCCAGCTATAGGCATTAATTTTGATTCGACGAGGTTCATAAATCCACTTTGTTTCATACGTTTACTACCTCCCTATCAAATTGGGGTAAATATGGTTTGTGAGCCTGTAAAAGTTCGTCTAATACCAATTGGGCGTTCTCATCTGAAGTAACAAGTGGATTCATGATAATAGAGGCGTAGGCTTTTTTGTAGTCACCCGTAACGGCGGCATCTATAACGAGTTGTTCAAATTTTTTCAATTGTATAATCGAGCCGCTTATGGTGTCAGGTAAAGGGCCAATAGCTAACGGGATAGGGCCACTTGCTGAAATTACACTATTTACTTCAATGACAGCTTCAGATGGTAAATCTGGAATACTCCCCTTATTTAAAGTATTGACCGTTTGGATATCCATTGAGTTGTTATAAATAGATGCCATTAAACTACAAGCAGATTCACTATAATAAGCCCCTCCACGTTCCTCTAACTCTTGAGGCTTCTCCTTAAGTTTAGGGTTTTTGTACTTTTCAAAAAGTTTTTTTTCGACTTCCATAACGACTTCTGCACGCGTCCCGTTCTCTTTATAAGCCTGAAGATCCTTCTTCAAGACTTCTGCATGCTGAAAATAATATTGATGATAAGGATTTGGAAGCATGTTGAGTGATTGCAAAAAATTCTTGTTCCATGGAAGTGAAACAATATTAGCCGGTGAATAATTAAGATCATCATAAATGAGATGCCGCATAGCCTCATCTGTTTGGTCAACTCCATCAATAAACACTCGTTTTCCAAATACAAAATGGTTGAGTCCAACAAATTCGATCATGACACGATCAACACTTACATCGAAAATCTCACCAATACCACTTCTCATGTTATAGGGAATATTACAGACTCCAATAACTTTTTGATGTTGACTATGCTTCATAACAGCTTCGGTAACAATTCCAGCTGGATTCGTAAAATTCACGAGCCATGCGTTAGGACAGATTTCATGAATGTCACCAGCAATCTCAAGTAGGATCGGGATGGTACGAAAGGCTTTAAAAATTCCTCCCGCTCCATTGGTCTCCTGACCGATCATTCCATGTTTTAACGGAATTCTTTCATCTAATGCCCGTGCTTTTAGTCCACCGACCCGAATTTGCGTGGTCACAAAATCGGCTCCTTGTAAAGCTTCCCTTCTATTTTTTGTGTAACGAAGTTGTATCGGAGCTCCAGTGTATTCAATCATTCGTTTAGCTAGATTTGCTACAATCTCTAGTTTTCGTGCCCCTTCATTGATGTCAACTAAGACAATTTCTGAAACAGGAAATTGGGAATGACGCTTAATCATCCCATCAATAATCTCAGGTGTATAGCTCGATCCGCCACCGATAATGACAACTTTCAGACCCATGAGTGAACCTCCCTCAATTTTTGAAAACGTTTTCTTAGATGAATAGTAACAGATCATAACAAATTTGTCTATACCAGATTGTAATAACAAATTTATTTTATAAGCTAAGTAATCATGTTATGCTATTTTTAAGCGCATACACCGTTTAGTTAAGCTGTTTTAAAGGAGTAATGAGATGCCTAAAAATGATCAACTTCATAGTCAAATTAAAAAAGATATTATAGAAAAAATTGAAAATGGTTATTACCGTCCAGGGAAAAACCTTCCGACCGAGGCCGAGTTTTGTAACATTTACAACGTCAGCCGGACGACCGTACGTACAGCTCTCAATCACCTCATTATGGAAGGTCACATTTACCGTAAACAAGGAAAAGGTACCTTTGTAGCAAAAGGAAAAGTAAAACAGGTCCTCAGTTCAAGTAAACTTCAGTATGCTGCTCAGCTAGAATCCCAAGGTCTCAAGCCTAAAATTGAAGTCAACGACCTGCAGTTGTTAGTCCCACCAGCCAAAATTAGCAGGATCCTAAATGTCGAAGAGGGGACTAAGGTCCACCAGGTTAAACGGACAAGATTTGCTGATCATGAAGAAATTCAATTTGAGGTTGCCTATGTTCGTCAGGATCTTGTTCCAGAGCTAACCACTAAAATGGTTGGCCATTCCTTATACGAGTCTATTAAAAATCAAGGCAATCAAATAAATCGAACCGAGGAACAAATTAAAATTGTCATATCAGATGAGGAAGTTGCCGGAAACCTGAATATTTCTTCAGGTTCTCCTTGTTTTCAAATCACAACGAAAACCTTTTTAAATTCAGAAGATATTGTCGAATACTCAGAAGCTTATTTTCGTGGGGATCGAGTAGAGTTCTTAATTGAAAGAAATTACGAATAGAATGTGAGGAAAACGATGAGAAAAAAACTTATAATTAATGCGGATGATTTCGGTTATTCAAGAGGAATCAACTTTGGTATCATTGATGCCCACCACAATGGGGTATTAACTTCTACGACTCTAATGACAAACATGCCAGGTGCTTCCCATGCTTATCAGTTAGCAAATGAAACCCCTACTCTAGGGGTAGGGATACACTTAACGTTGACGGCTGGAAGCCCTATTCTCAAGCATCTCCAAACCATAACAGATGAGAATGGCCATTTTCGCAACTTAAAATACTATTTGGGTTTCTTTGATGTCGATTTAGTGGAAGTTTACGAGGAATGGAAGGCCCAGATTAAGCAGGCCATTGCTAATGGTATTCAACCCACACACCTGGATAGCCATCACCATATTCATTCATATGGAGAACTAACAGAAGTAGTTATCGACCTTGCAAAAGAGTTCGATTTGCCTGTACGCCGAGTATTTGAACCAGAAACTAATGAGCTGAGCACCATTCGAACAACTGAAGCATTTGAATACAAAATAGATACAATAAAAGACCCTATCAAATTAGCAGAAAAGTTTTCTGATGCTCAATCTATTGAAGTAATGACTCACCCTGCTTATTTGGATAAAGCTATTATTAATGGCTCATCATTTAATTATCCCCGGGTGGATGAACTAGCTTTGTTGACAGATAAAGCATTAAAAGAGACCTACAAAAACCACAATATGTTTGAGCTAACCCATTATCGTTCCATTTAACACTGTACACACTTCCATAAAAATCCACCTCAGGTCATCCATAATATGGATGACCTGAGGTGGTAGTAATTTACATATATATTACATCAATTGTTTTTGCAGTTCTTGTTCGCCGCTTGGATGAAGTTTGTAATATAGCGGATAAGCGCGTGTGTAGCAGAGTTGAATCATTAGTCCGAGAAATAGCATCGGTGTGAGTGTTCCAATGCCTACTGGGCCGCCGATAACGAAGGCTAGCCCCGTCATCACCACCGCAACTAGCGTTTGACCTGATTGCAAGCTTAAATTAAATCGGTGACTGACGGCCAGGAATAGCTGGTCAACGGGGGCTCTCGGGAATTGCGGAAGGATGTAAATAGCGACTCCCAACCCCACAATAGCAACCCCTGCGAGTAAAGTAGCTACTTGCAGTACGAATGGTGCTGTCGTTAAATCAACATTTGCGAAAACAATCTCAACCCAAAAGTCCAAAATAACACTTTCTAATAACACAGGGATAATCGCTCGCATTTCCGGTAACTGCTTCATCAACTTTGCATTTATAAAAATGATGAAAAACTGAAATACTCCGTACCAGAATCCTACGGTAAAACCAAGTTTATCCGAAACACCGATAAAAAACGCTGTCCAGAAACCTGCACCGAGAGTAGCGTTAATGATGAGCGTAACCCCAAGAAAATTGATGACCATACCCAGAAGGTAAACCGTAGCTCGATAAAGCATAACGATCCCCCTCCCCTCTAATAAAAATCGAAATAAAAAGAGGTGACTCTTCAAACTCGTGATCACATTTTATTAGCGATTATTTCACACGTCAATAGATCAAATTACGGTAAAAAAAGGATTAGGAATATATTCCCGTAAAAGCATTTAACCCCCACCTCAAGTCATCCAGAATCTGGATGACCTGAGGTGGGGATTTTTAGTATTATTCCCATTATTCAGGTACTTCACTTGTCTCTTTCCAGTAACGATTTACCCTTTTGATAGGATGCTTCCATATCCGTTTCAGGAACGAGCGCTCCACCTGTTGCCCAAGAAATATGAGTGGCTTGAGACATTTTTGTCTGAAGATCATGCTCCCCTATATAACTTGTATTTTGTACAACCATCGGCCCCAGCAATCCAGCCGCAGCAGATGGCTCGACATGAATATTTTCACTATCTGCCAGTAATGCTAATAGTTTATAAAGTTCCTCATCTTCTATTGTATAGATGCCGCTAACTAGATGACTGCTGATTTCAGTTGCAAAACGTGATGGACGGCCAACAGCTAAACCGTCTGCTTCCGTGCGGTTATCTATGCCAAAATCCTGTACACTTATCTTCTCGTTTTCCCCTGTCATCATTCCAAGTAATACAGACGGTGAATGAGTCGGCTCAACAAAAATACAATGGACATTATCCCCGAAAACTTGCTTTAATCCAAATGTAATACCGCCAGGGGAGCCACCTACACCACATGGCAGATAAACAAATAAAGGATGATCTTGATCAACCGAAATATTGTCCTTAGCAAGCTGATTCTTAAGCCTCAATGCCGCCACACTATAACCTAAAAATAAATCCTTTGAATCCTCATCATCAACAAAGTATCCTTTTGGGTCCTGAGTGGTGTTAGTTCTTCCATTTGTAATTGCTTCGCTGAAATCCCCTTCATATTCATAAACATTTGCACCTCTTACCCGCAAAAGATCCTTCTTCCATTGTTTTGCATCCGCAGACATGTGCACCTCCACGTTGAATCCAAGCTTAGCACTGATTGTACCAATGCTTAGGGCAAGGTTGCCGGTTGAACCTACACCTATCGTATATTGGTTAAAGAATTGTTTAAATGTCGGATCGAGAAACGCTTGATAATTATCGCCTTTTGAGATCATGTCATTTTCAAGAGCAAGTTTCTCTGCATAACTTAAAACCTCGTAGACACCTCCACGAGCCTTTATGGATCCTGCAATTGGTAGTTCATTGTCACATTTTAAATAAAGATGACCTTCAAAGGTTTTATTATAATATGTCTGTATCAGATCTTTCATTTTAGGTATTTCCTTCAAAGGTGATTCGATCACTCCGCCTGCCATTTCAGTTTCCGGGAAGGCTTTTGCCAAAAAGGGGGCAAAGCGTTCCCAAAGCCGTTCAGCTTCGAACATATCTTCTTCATTAACAGGCAGTGACGGTACTCTCTTCATCTCTTTATAATTTGAATTAGTCCAAAACACTGATTCAAGGCTTGTTACGTTTGTCAACAAAGGGAATTCGTTTACCCAATCTTTCATTGGTTTTCCTAGTACCTTAAATGTTTCCACAAAAATTCCTCCAATCCTATCTATATATTGTTCTTCCCTTTTGAGAACGTTTTACACCTTCCACCTAGTTTAATATGCATCAGAATAATTCCCATAAAACCCCACCTCAGGTCATCCAATTTATGGATGACCTGAGGTGGGGTTATTTACCATCCTTTAATAAGGGTCACTCTCATGCCCTTTCTCTTCTGCTTTCTCAACTGCGTCACTTGCACCTGTATTTCCCAGTGGTGAGCCACCTTTCTTCGGTAGCTTGCCCTTGGTTGGGGTGATTTCTTCACTATACTCTTCCTTCGTAGCATCCATATCCATGCTTAACCCATCTGCTACTCTTTTTCCATAGTCTTCATCACATTGAGAAAGCAAGTGAATCATTTTTTGCTGAATGTGGGATTGACACGGCTTTAAGGAATTGACTAAATTGTTGATTAAATCCTTCCGCTCCCAATCTTCCAATAAACGATACCTTTCTCCAGCCTGCTTAAAATTATTTTCACGATCAATCGGCTCTTTTGTCAGCTCCCCTTCTACATATGGTCTATGATGAGCAACTTTTCGCTTGGACTCCTCTAAGCCATTTAAAGAGGATGGCTCATAATTAATGTGAGGATTAGCGCTTTCCGGTCGATCCACTTGATAAGACATTTGACCACCTTCTTGGTTGGTAGCCACATGCTTTTTGGGCGCATTGACAGGGAGTTGCAGATAGTTTGCCCCTACCCGGTATCGCTGAGTATCCGAATAGGAAAAAGTTCTTCCTTGAAGCATCTTATCATCTGAAAAATCTAGCCCATCAACAAGTACACCTGTTCCAAAAGCTGCTTGTTCCACTTCATTGTAGTAATTGTCGGGGTTTTTATTTAATACCATCTTGCCAACTTTTAAAAAAGGAAATTGATCTTCGGGCCAAATCTTCGTATCATCCAATGGATCAAAGTCCAGTTCTGGATGTTCGTGATCCTCCATAATCTGTACGCAAAGCTCCCATTCAGGATAGTCTCCATTCTCGATGGCTTCATAAAGATCCTGTGTAGCATGATTGAAATTCTCCGCTTGAATCTCGTTCGCTTCTTCTTGCGTTAAATTCTTTATCCCTTGTTTCAAAGGTTCAAAGTGATATTTAATTAAGCAGCCCTTTCCTTCTTCATTCACCCAGCGGTAAGTATTAACCCCTGAACCTTGCATTTGTCTATAATTAGCTGGAATCCCCCAAGGTGAGAACAAATACGTGATCATATTCATCGCCTCAGGTGTATTACTGATAAAATCAAATATACGCTCACTATCTTGAATATTTGTAACAGGGTCGGGCTTAAAAGCATGAATTAAATCAGGAAATTTCATCGCATCTCTAATGAAAAACACTTTTAAATTGTTCCCAACCAGATCCCAATTTCCATCTTCAGTATAAAATTTCACCGCAAATCCTCGCGGGTCACGTAACGTTTCCGGGGAACCTTGCTGATGAGTGACCGTTGAGAAACGTACAAGGACAGGTGTTCGTTTTCCAGCATCTGAGAAAACCTTCGCCCTTGTGTACTTTTCCACAGGCTCATCTCCAGCTTTTCCGTATGTTTCAAAGTAGCCATGGGCTCCTGTCCCACGAGCATGAACGACTCGTTCTGGCACACGTTCTCTATCAAAGTGTGAAATTTTCTCAATAAAATCATAATTCTCTAGCGTTGAGGGACCTCTGTTTCCAACTGTTCTCAAGTTTTGGTTATTTCTAACCGGATGTCCTTGTCTAGTTGTTAGTGTGTTTTCGTTTTCCTCTTCTGAAAAACGTTTGTCCTTAGCGCCTTCCTGCCCTTGCTTCATGTTGTCTCTATCCAATACAAAAAACCTCCCTGGAAAATAGTACAATTATACGTTGCTCTTAAGAAGGATTTTTATTCCACTTATTATATAATTTGTTTGTTTCTTATACTCACAACACACTGGTACCTATTGAAATTTGCGAGACAACAACAAAACCCATAATTTGGATGACCTGAGGTGGGTTTATTTTCCAAAACATATTCAAAATAGAAACTACTTCTTTTTTTGCTTTTAAAGAGTTCGTATGTTTTAAGATTCTATCTCAATAATCAAAATAGCTATCAACGAAATCTCCATCAAAAAGTTGACGAACGACAACGTCGACCCTAGCACGTCCTGTGCGTCGTAAGAAGTTCGAGGCGAGACAGTTTTGAGGACCACAGCGTATGCTTTTCCTACGTGAGGACCGGAAAAACCGAGCAACGAAGAAATGCGCCGTTTATCATTTGGTGCCTTTTTGAACATTCTCTATTAGAGTAATATGAACACTTTTTCTCATTGCAGACTTTTAAAAACCTTAAATCTAATAAACTAAACAAGCTGTAACCGGAACATATATATTCCGGTTACAGCCCTTCATCACTCACTATTAAATAAACATACTGATTGTCAACGAAACTCCAAATCCAACCAAGGCAATGATCGTTTCCATAACCGTCCAAGATTTCAATGTGTCTTTCTCAGACAAACCAAAGAATCGGCTGACCATCCAGAAGCCTGAGTCGTTCACATGTGAGGCAATGGTTGCCCCTGATGCAATGGTAATAACGAGCAAGGCCAGCATTGGGCCGCCGATACCAAGTGTATCGATCACCGGTGCGATTAAACTGGCTGCCGTAACCATCGCAACCGTCGCGGAACCTTGCGCAATACGGACGGCTGAAGCAACTAGGAAAGCAAAGACGAGGATCGGCATGTTCAGATCACTCATCGTATTTGCCAATACATCTCCAATCCCGGTTTCAACTAACACTTGACCGAAGACGCCACCTGCACCAGTAATTAAAATAATAATCCCCGCAGGTTCAAGAGATTTCGTTGCGATGTCCTGAATCTCTTCCTTAGAGTAACCGCGTCGTGTGCCCAGTAAATAAAAGGTTAGCAAGGCCGTGATCGTCAGTGCAACACCTGGGTTCCCGATAAACGTCACGATTGTTCGCAGTGTACTGCCCTCATCAAGTAGCACACCGGCAAATGTATTTAATAGAATAAGAAAAAGCGGCAATAAGATAAGGGTAGCAATCATGCCGAAACTTGGAAGCTCTTTATCATATTTCTTGTCTTTGGCTTCTTCAGCCATGTTCTTCAACATCACTGTCGGCACTTCAACGTGAATCTTTTTAGAAATATAAGTACCGAAGATAGGACCAGCAATAATCGCTGCCGGAATCCCCGCAAGCAAACCAAATAGGATCACCCAGCCAATGTTTGCTCCTAATAATGAAGCAACAGCGATCGGCCCGGGTGTCGGCGGCACAAAGCTGTGTGTAACCGCTAAACCAGCAAGCAATGGGATACCATAGAATAGCAATGATTTCCCAGTTCTCTGTGTCAAACTGTATAAAATCGGCACTAAAATAACAAAAGCAACATCAAGAAAGACAGGAATAGAAATGATAAATCCAGTTAGGACAAGCGCCCAGTTTACACGTTTTTCACCAAATTTGTCCATCAGTGTCATCGCTAATCGCTCAGCACCACCGGAGACTTTCAATATTTCCCCAAACATGGCACCGATACCAATGATGACCGCAATCTCTCCTACGGTTCCTCCCATGCCATCCTGTACGGCTGTAAAAATTTCCGTAGGGCTCATCCCAGCCAAAAGACCAATGATGTAACTAACAACAATTAATGCAATAAACGCTTGCAATTTTACGCGGATAACGAGAAATAACAATAACGCAACCCCGAAAGCAGCGAGCAAAATTAACCCTGTTGTAGACATTTTAATTTTTCCCCTCCATTTTTTTAAACTATATCAAAAACGCTTTCACCAAACTCTGTAACATACTTCAAGCATTGAACATAGCTATTCTCTACCACTCCGCTACTGTGCCATCAGCATGACGCCAGATCGGATTTTTCCATTGGTGGCCTTCTTTGGAAGCTTGCTTTACACGGTCTTCATTAATTTCGATGCCAAGACCGGCTCCTTTTGGCATTTTGACTGCTCCTGATTGATATTCAAACACCGTTGGATCAACAAGATAATCAAGCAAGTCGCTGCCTTTATTGTAATGAATGCCAAGGCTTTGTTCCTGAATAATGCAGTTCGGTGTACATGCATCCACCTGCAGGGAAGCAGCAAGATTGATTGGTCCAAGCGGCGCATGCGGCGCAACAGCTACATCAAACGTTTCAGCCATCGTGGCGATCTTTTTCGCTTCAAGGATCCCTCCTGCGTGTGAGAGATCAGGCTGTATAATATCTACGGTGCCGTCCATCAACATTTGCTTGAACCCCCAGCGTGTATAATTGCGTTCACCTGTCGCAATTGGCGTGGTTGTGTGGTTGGCAATCTCCTTGAACGCCTCGAGATTTTCAACGAGTACTGGCTCCTCAATAAACATCGGGCGATAGGGTTCAAGTTCCTTCACAAGGATTTTAGCCATCGCTTTATGTACACGGCCATGAAAATCAATTCCAATGCCAAAGTCGTTTCCAACAGCTTCACGAATCGCAGCGACCCGGTTAACAGCTGCGTCCACCTTCGAGTAATTATCTATATAATTCATTTCCTCGGTTCCGTTCATCTTGATCGCTGTGAAGCCAGCTTCAGCTTTTTCCTTAGCCGCTGCACCGACATCTTGCGGACGATCCCCGCCGATCCAAGAATAAACTTGAATGTCATCCCGAACAGCCCCACCGAGCATTTCGTACACGGGCATATTGTAAAACTTCCCTTTAATGTCCCATAGCGCCTGCTCAATGCCTGAGATGGCACTCATTAAGATTGGGCCGCCTCGGTAAAATCCGCCACGATATAGAACTTGAAAATGATCTTCAATTTTGCGTGGATCTTGACCAATTAAATAATCCATCAGCTCTGTGACACAAGCCAATACTGTGTGAGCGCGACCTTCAACAACGGGCTCTCCCCAACCAGCGACCCCTTCATCTGTTTCAATTTTTAAAAATAACCAGCGTGGTGGTACTTGGTATAGTTTAAAATCAGTAATTTTCATAACGATTACACATCCTTTATCGCTTCTACAAATTGTTGTGCTTTATCAGTGATTCCTTTTAATGCCTCTGCATTGATCGGCTGTTTTGTGTTAACGAGGGCACTTCCTAGCCCGGCTGCGACAGCACCTTTTTCAAAATACTCACGAATATTGGACAAATCCACTCCTCCGGTCGGCATTAATGGAATGTGTGGTAATGGACCGTGGATATCCTTCATATAGCTCGGCCCCATTGCCCCAGCAGGAAATACCTTAATCAGGTCAGCTCCATGTTCGTAGGCCGTTAATATTTCCGTTGGCGTCAATGCACCGGGAATGCTTACAACACCATAGCGCTTCGTCAGCCGAATCGTTTCCCTATTGACTGTCGGTGAAAATATGAAACGGGCTCCTGCCATGATTGCTGCTCTGGCCGTTTCCGGATCAAGAACAGTACCTGCACCGACAATCATTTGATCACCGAATTCCTCATTTACTTTTCTGATTAAACCTTCCACTTCCGGCGTATCCGCTGTAATTTCTAGAATGTGAACCCCACCCTCCTGAAGGGCTCGTGCGATGGACAAAACATCTTCACCTTCTGCACCGCGTATAACGGCAACCAGATTATGTTCCATCATTCGCTGCAATGTCTCTGTCATATTATCAGCCTCCTTATCTCTCAACATCATCCCGATGCGTTTTGTTTATAAAATCAGTGAGTCTTGCTTTCCCAGGCAATCCTTCCACATCTCCATCAACCATTGTCACCATTGCTCCAACGGCATTCCCACGTCTGACAGCTTCTTTCAACTCAAGTCCATCAATTATCCCTGACAAGCACCCGGCAGCAAAGCCATCACCTGCTCCAACGGGATCCACCACTTGTTCAACAGGAAAGCCCCCGACAAAACCTGTGGACCGGTCAGAGTGAACATAAGCCCCCTTTTTACCAAGCTTCATAATTACCGTTTTCGCCCCGTTATCATAGAACGCTTGAGCTAATGACTCATGATCTGATTGACCAAATATAAATTCTGCTTCATCAATACCCGGCAAAACAATATCAGCCATCCCTGATAACTTACGAAGCACCTGTCTAGCGTAGCTATCAGTCCATAGCTTTCGTCGCAAATTAGGGTCAAAGACAACCGTCACACCATTTCTACGGGCATACTCCATTGCTTTTAAAACGGTTTCAAAACAATGCTCACTTAGTGCCGGGGTAATGCCTGTTACATGAAGAAACCTCGCGTTCGAAATATACGTTTCATCTAAGTCATCATCTGACATCCGGCTCGCCGCCGAATCACTTCGATAATACTTCAGCCTTAATTCGTTGGCCGTTAATTTTTCCTTAAAATAAAGCCCCGTCGATGCAGAATCATCAAACGTAACTTGACTGACATCGACCCCTTCTCCTCGTATAAAGGATTGGATCTTTTCGCCGAATTCATCCTTTCCAAGCCGACTGATCCAACCTGCCTGATGGCCGAGCCTGGCAAGTCCAATCGCCACATTGGATTCAGCACCGGCAACTTTTGTTGAAAAATCACCAGCGTAACGCATAAGTCCGGAAGATTTCGGAGTGAACAACACCATCGTTTCCCCAAGTGTAATCACATCCATAACGTTCGCCTCCTCTCTAAAACCCAGTCCGTTCAGAAATCGTCTTTGCTGTAGACAATAACTCTTTAGCAATTTCCGATTGGCGTGGGTACACTCTGTTTTTTGGTCCAGCAACACTAATTGCTGCAATCATTTCTCCAGCTGCATTGAATATTGGCGCAGCTAAACAATAAAGACCGCCCTCATTCTCTTCATCATCAATGGAATAGCCTTGTTCGCGGAATTGTAAAAGCTGTTCATTTAATGCATCTGGGTCTGTGATTGTATTTTTTGTAATCGCCGGCATCTCCATTTGTGATAGGATATTGTTTTTGACTTGTTCTGGTAAAAAGGCGAGAAAGGCTTTCCCGAGTCCTGTACAGTACATCGGCTTTCTCATCCCGATTTGCGCACTCGTACGAACCGATCGATAATTATCAACCTTTGCAAGATAGACGAGTTCCTGTTCTAACATCACCGCCATAAAAACGGTCTCCTCCACGTTCTCCATTAACTGCCGGAGATACGGCTGGGCCTCAGCATTCACATCCAGGGTTTCCAGCGCTCTTGTCCCGATCTGAATCAGCTTCGGACCGAGTTTATAGGTCTTTCGCTCTGTTACTGATAAAAACTGGCTCATCTCCATCGTTTGCAGCAAATGAAAGGTACTGCTTTGCGGCAGCGATAGTTTATCAGCAATTTCCCTAAGTGTCAGTCCTCCCGGAAACTCCTTTAATAAATCTAGTATATTCATCACACGATCAGCAGACTTAACTGTCATCGCTTCACACCCTTTTATTCACGTATGTGAATCAACTTCTTATATATGAATTCTAAATAAATGCTATCACAATAAAACGCTTTCATCAATAGACAAAATACATTATGTTTCGTTCAGACCATTCTGATGGGGCTGAGTCACATCAACTTTCAAGCTTATGTACACACAGCTTCTTACCCATTTAGAATAGAGAAAAGTCGATGGATTTAGTGGAGTAAACTAAATCCATCGACTATTTTTCTTTCTCTATTAATCTTAAAACCTGTTCTCAAGGATTATGATAAATGATTTGAATTAAACCCTGATTGCGACTTTTCCAGTACGAATGACGGGATGATTTCACCAATAATTTCATTCCTCGCATTTCGAATCTTTGGTTGATAGTACTTGTCTAATCCTTGCACCTGAGAATCTGTAAGTATGTTTAATTGAACTAGGATTTCCATTACAAATGGGTATAAGGCTCTCTTATAATCCCCATCCTCTATTTTCACAGCTATCCCGAGCCCTGTTTCTTTATCACCAATGCAATAAACAGATTCCGCCCCTAATTTTCCAAAAAACCTTCCACTTCCTACGTTCATGAAGTCCGTACAGAATCGATCTGTACCAGCCACCATCTCAGGATGCTTTGTCATAGCGCCCGTAATACGTGCGACTGCATTCGCACGTTTTTCACCAAACGCCTCTGGGCGGGCAAGTCTGGCAAAAGTATGAGCCAGTTTATCAATCGGCAGCCCAAACACAGGCACACCGCAGCCATCCAATCCAATTGCTATTTCTGCTTTAGGATACTGTGCTGCTTCCGCCATTGTATTCAAAATTCGTTGTTGGACAGGATGTTCCTGCTTATAATAATCATCCAAGGATTCCCCGAGGTACTTAGCTGTGAGCAGCATCCCCGTATGTTTCCCAGAGCAATTGCTGTAAAGCGGTGTTGGTTCTTGTTTTTGTTGAATCAAAGAGCGATAAACATCATCCGAGAAAGGAATGTGACTTCCGCACTGAAGATTTTCTTCATATAGACCAGCCCTTTTTAATAAGTTGGACACCGTTGAAGTATGCTGTTCTTCACTGCTGTGGGAAGAGCAAAACAGTGCTAAGTCTTTATCCTGCAAGTTATAATAATCTGCAGCCCCCGTTTCTACAATCGGAATCGTTTGAATCGGTTTGACAGATGAACGAGCATAAGTGACTCGCTGCGGATTACCGATAGAATATAACAGGTCACCGTCAGTGTTTACAATCGCAGCATGACCAAAGTGAGAACTTTCCATTCTACCGCCTCTATGTACTTCAATAACTTTTTTATATGACATACGTAAAACCCCCGGAACTTATTAGCAAATATATACTAACTAGTGTGAATATACGTCGACAATAATTTTCTGTCAATTAACTTAGAACCTATATGGTCATGTTCCAGTGAAATGCTATTGTAGGCTTTGACACTATAAGAGGTTGTTTCAATAAGTACCAAATGATAAGCGGCGAATCTCTTCGTTGGCTTGCTTCTAATTTGGCAACTTTTTGAACACTCACTATAAGGGGTTAAGTACTTCGAATAAATTATAGGATAAAAAGCCCATGACTTTTTATAAACTACCCAAGCCATGGACTTTACTCTTCCAATAAAACAAAAGATCAACTTCTTATTTTGCAGGAGCTAACTCAATCGCTTGATTTAAAGCTTCAAGCATACTTTTCTCATCAGCCACCCCTGAGCCGGCAATGTCAAATGCTGTCCCGTGATCTACACTTGTACGTATGATCGGAAGACCAACTGTGATATTCACTCCTGCATCAAGCCCCAGAACCTTGATTGGCCCGTGCCCTTGATCATGGTACATAGCCACCACAATATCAAAGTCTCCTCTTACAGCCCTAAAGAACAGGGTATCTGCAGGCAAGGGACCTTGTACGTCAATCCCTTCTTGCTGGGCACGCTCCACTCCAGGAATCACTTTTTCTTCTTCTTCGCCATTTCCAAACAAACCATTTTCACCAGCATGAGGGTTAATCCCGCACACCGCAATTTTTGGCTGATTGTTCCCTGCGCTTTTTAGTGTATCATGGGCCATCCTCACTACATCATAGACACGATCAGGATTAATCATTTTCACTGCATCTAGTAATCCAACATGAGTTGTCACATGAATCACTTTTAATTTAGGAGAGGACAGCATCATTGAAAAATCTTTCGTGTTTGTCAGTTCTGCTAGTATTTCCGTATGACCTGGATACAAATGCCCCCTTTGTGAAGAGCTTCCTTATTAAGAGGAGCGGTACAAATCGCATCGATTTTCCCCTTGTTAGCAAGTTCAATAGCTGTACTCAAATATTCAAATGCAGCATGACCTGCTTCAGTAGATACCTCTCCGTAGGCTAGATTTTCCGGTAAGAGATCTAGATCAAGACAGAGAATATCATCATTTTGAATTTTGAATTCCTCGTCTTTTTTCACTGTCTTGAACGTGACATCAATGTCAAGCACCCGAGCCGCCCGCTCAAGCATTTTTTGATCCCCTATGACTAATGGAATGGCTTGGTCATTAATACGGTGGTGAGCCAGGCTTTTCATGATTATTTCCGGCCCCACACCTGCTGCATCACCCATAGTGATACCGATGATTGGTTTCTTGCTCATTTTCACTTTCTCCTTTCAACTGTTGAATAGCATTGTAAATAGACGCAGGTTCTCCAAAGGCTCCTGCTTTTGTAATAACCTGGATTGAAGTTTCTACACCGAGCAGGCTTCCTTGAGGGATCCCCGCTTCAAGTTGACGGGTGAGTCTGAATCCTGTAGCGCCTAAACAATGAGCAACATACTTTGCCGTGTCTCCTCCAGTTAAAACTAAGGCACGCAAATCAGAAACTTGTTCTATCACTTCTTTTGTAATTGCTCCTAATGCTTGTGAGATTCTGCTTCCCACTTCCATCGGCGTCATTTTCATTTGCTTAGCTAAAGCTTTCACTTTCTCTCTTGCCTCTTGTGTAGAAGGTACATATAAAACAACACTTTTTTGGTTGTTAAATGCTTCTACACAAGAATTTATATATATCTGTTTATATTTATCCCATTCGTCTCGAAAAATTTGTTCTGTCTCTACTTCTACCGATTGCGTGTCTTGTTGCGTAACAGCATATTTAATTTGACCTTGTGTAGTTTGAGAAAGACTTCCGCATACGGTAAGAACCTGTGAATATGGAATCGTTTCTTTATGAACTTTTTCCCCGCTAATCTGAAGAACATCTGGAAGCACTTCCGCCAAACCCGCAGACCCTGCCCACACAACTTGATCAGTGTACTTATTTATCTGCTCCGCAATCTCTTTTAAATCGCCCTGATCCCGCGCGTCACAAACTAGGTAGTGAACACCTTCTTGCTCTAAACGTTTTAATTTCTCCTGCCAAGCTTCTGTGCCCCCTGATAATACCTGTGTGTCAATCTCTACTACCTTCTCGTTTGTTTGCTTTTGAATAATAGAAGCAATACGAGCTTCTTTTACAGGATGTTTCGGGTCTTGTGCAAGCTCCGTCTCCGAAATAGGGGTTCCTTTCAGCAAATGGACCCCCTTTTCGGTAGTACGTCCGTAAGGGGGAAAGGCAGGGGCAACTACAAGGAAGGTAGGGGCAAAAACCTCCTTCATTGCCTGTAGTTCAACTCCTATATACCCTCTTAACGTCGAATCCATTTTCTTATAAATATGCTGATAACCAGTTTCAAATAAGAATTGAGCTGATTTTTTAGTAGTTTGATAGGCTTGGTCTTTGCTAAGGGCCCTTGAATCTGTATCAATGACAATGGTTTCATCGAGTTTCTGATCTTGATCAGGAATCTGGAAAAATACAGAGGTTTCCAAGCCTTTCTCTTTCAATTGCACACCACTATCATTAGCACCAGTTAGATCGTCTGCAATAATTCCAAATTTATAGTTCATCCGCAACTCCTCACTTCCATCGAAAACTAACTATGCTGTGGCATTACGTTTATAATCTTCTGCATAGTCATCAGGTAATTTGACACCTTTTTTCTCTAATCGTTTGACTAAGAAACCAACATAAATCGGAAGTAGTATCGCTGTCGTTACAGTGGATGCGGCAACCTGGACTGTTGCTAGTTCAACAACCCCAGCAAAACCCGCGTTAGCTGCTGCAATGGCCGCAGGTGTCGCGACAGCATTTCCAGCCGTTGATCCTTCAGCTGCTCCTGCTATAGGGTTCCATTTGAAGGCTTTAAATACAAAGTATCCTGCTGTACCTGTAACAAATGTAGTGGCCAAACCTAGTAATATTCCTGATAAGCCACCTTCAATAATTTTGCTAAAATCAATGCCCATACCAAGTGCAAAAGCGAAAAACGGAATGAGCATGGAGCTTCCTTGGTCGAGGAACGATCTCATTTCTTCATCAAGATTACCTAGCACCATCCCTACAATAATAGGCAGTAAAACGGCGATAAATGAAGTGATAGAGAATAATCCATCAACAAATCCCATCGCACCAAAAATAGATAAGGCTACCATCGTAAAGAAAGGTCCATCGTTTAGAGCTAGCAATGAATACGCGGCTCGGTCTGTTTTATTACCGTATTGCCCAACTACTGCAATATAAAGACCACCGTTACTATTGGTCATTGCAGCGATGATGGCGATAGGAGCAAGACCCAGCCAAAGTCCGTTTTCACCAGCAAAGAAGTATGCCAACAGGCCAAAAGCAGCTCCCACTATCCATTTAGTCGTTAGAAGTGTAGCTCCTTTACCAAGGCTGACCCCTACAGTCTTCAAGTTGATTTGAGCCCCTGTGCATAAAAGGAACAAGGCAATTAACGTACTGGCACCATCTACGAACAATGCTTGCGTGAAGTTGCCAATCCGCAGTAAATCGGGGACGAGTGTATTAAGAATTGCTGCTAATAGCAACGGTACTACCATCATACCGCCGGGAATCTTCTCCAAAGTTGCTTTGATTTTCATCTTTCTTCCTCCCTCTTTTATTTTTGTTGAATAATTAAACACTAAATATAATTAAAACGTTTTCATATTCCATTTTAAAATAAAAAGTCTTAATATGCAACAAATTAAAAAGAAATAATAAATGAAAATACTAGACCAATCATAAATATGTTTATTTTTGCAACAATAAACGCAAGCTTATGAATTAAGCTTGCGCCACAATGTCGTTCTATTTATTCCAAGTCTTTTAGCTGCTCTCGATTGATTCATACCTTCTTGCTCCATGACTTTTCGGATAATCGTTTTTTCCATATGCTTTAGATCACCCTCTATGTGAAGATTTTCGGATGAATCCTCTTCGGTAGAATGACCTTGTTTTAACTTGCTGATCACTTTCGCAGCACCTGATGGTTCAACGTAGTAGCCGCTACTGTTTAGGATTAACTCTTCCGTAACTTGTTTTAATTGATCAATGTTGCCCGGCCAATGATAATTCTGGAGTATTTCTAAAGCTTTAGGCCGTATTCCGATGGTTTCACAACCATTTTTTGTATGAGCTTCTGTGATAAACGATTGTATAAACTCCTGTATATCTTCCATACGTTCTCTCAGCGGAAGAAAATGCATATTTAGCTTTGCCATTTTATAATACAAATCATGACTAAACAGCCCTTGTTCTAGGAGGGAATGCACGGAATGATCAGAAACGGCTATGATGCGAAATTGACTGGATAATCGATAGAGCAATTTCAGCATAAGACCTTGGGCATCTAAATTAAGTTTATGAATATTATTGCAGACGAAAGTACCTGGTTCAAGCAAAGGAGGGTGTTCATTTTCGATTAATATTTTCAGATCCTGAGAAGATAAATACTCTGCATCCATTAAAACAATAGGCGCAGATTGACCAAACATTTCAAAATGTAGATTACGGGCAAAGGTCATTTTCCCCGTACCTGGTTCTCCCTCCAACCATATAGAAGAATCCACCTTAGCATAATCCGCTAAATTGTCCTCCATCTGTATAGCTATCGAACTACTCCCTGAAATGGGTACATGTGACGTATGTGTAGCTACTTGCATTCCCTCTACACGTTTATTAAAGTACGATTTTTGAAATAAAAAACACACAATTCGCTCTTTTATATCTGCTAAATACCCGTAGACCTCGTACATCGTATGATTTATTTCAACTTTACTCCATTGACTACGCTTATCCTCAAGAACTCGGCTTAACATCTGGTTGATCATGGGGAGCTCCATCACATCTTTTGCTCCCAATACTTCTTTTAAAATTTTATTTTCTACAATGATTTTTCCATTGGCATCTACCATGAGAAGAGCCTGGGGTAGAGTATCCAATAACTGTGCATGCAACGAATGGTGGCGATGTAATCTATCAAAAAGTTTATGCATTCTTTTCGCTTCATCAAATGCTTCCATAATCGCCTCTTTTCCTGAGGTGATCAATATACCTTGAAGCCCAACTTTCTCTGCATTTTGAACAGTTACCACATCACCAATTACGACCCCGTATTTCTCTTGTTTCAACACCTTCAAGTGCCCAGCAACTTCTTCTTCATTTTGAATAGTTACCGTTTTAACATCCATATCTAAAATACTGCATATCGTGGAGGCCCCTTGAGAGATATTAGGAAAACCGACTAGAGCTGCTTTACCTCGCATTCCTTTAAGCAAAGTAAAAACACGTAACATATCATATCCCGTTACTTTTATATCGACAACTGGCATTCCAACAGCTTCTTCAATTAAAGAGGCTGTACCTCCACGACTAATAATCACATCATATCCTTGTGATTCTGCGTTACGGGCAATCTTTACCCCTTCTTCTAAGTTTCCAATATGAATATCAATGCTTAATTGATCCTGCTCAAACTTCCAAAGTTTCATCGCTTCCGCTAATCCCTGGTAAGGTGCTACCACCAGAACTTTTATCATAATCATCCCTCATTACTTGTTGCATTTTTCAACAATTTTATTGTTTCACAACTTAATCGGATTAGCAAGAAGCAGGAAACACTTTTAGAAAAGTACCTTGTATTCTATAGGTATTATTCTTTCGGTACATTTTCAAGTTATAACTCAGCTTAGAAACACGTATAATAAAATAGTCCTAGTGGGTTGCCCCCTCACGATTCATACATCCGCATAAATAGGCTATCCCTTTAGGAACAGCTACGCATGTTATCGTACATTTTATCAACTGCAAAATTCTACCTTATTCATAACTGATTTCGAGAAGCACTACTAGTAGAATTAAAAAAGGGGTTTAAATGCATATGAAACTGCGCTATTAAGCTTGTTATTTTCCTGAATAGAAGGTAGAATACGAAATAAAACGCTTTCTTTTTCTGAAAGCTAATAATTTTTGTTTTAAACATATTGGTAATCTATCAATATGATTTAAATATGCATAAAAAATTATAAGGGGGTATTCTTTTGAAGAAAAGAACGTTATTTTTATTCGTATTAGTTTTGACTATCGGCATGATTCTAAGTGCCTGTGGCGAGAGCGGAAAAGGCGGCGGTTCCAGCAATGGTGAGGGTGGAAGCGAAGGCGGAGAAGCAAAGACTAACCTTACTATGGGAACAGGTAGTGTTGGAGGCGTTTATTATCCGCTAGGTGGAGAAATGGCAAACCTTTGGACAGATAATATTGATGTAGAAGGGTTTGACGTAAGTTCTGTCGAGTCTGGTGCCTCTGTTGAGAACATCGCTAAAATACAAGCGGGTGAATTCCAGCTTGGGATTGCTCAAAATACAACGATGATTAACGCTACAGAAGGTAAAGGAGAATTCGAAGGGAAGAAAATGGATAATGTAGGAGTGATCGGGTCCCTTTATCCTGAAGCATTGCAAGTTGTTACATTGGACTCGACTGGAATTGAGTCAATTGAGGATTTAAAAGGAAAGCGTGTTGCGATTGGACCGCCAGGCGGAGCGACTCGTGAAGCAGCCGAACTTGTTTTATCAGCCTATGGTCTGGAAGAAGGCGATTACGAAGCGTACGAAGAAGGTTTCGGTGACGCTAAAAGTAAATTACAAAACGGTACAATTGATGCTTCATTTGCCGTTGTCGGTGTGCCTTCATCAACAACAGATGAGCTAGCTGCAGCTACTAATGAAGTGAATTTCCTTGACATCGAAGGAGAAGCACTCAAAAAAGTAACTGAAAACAGCCAATATGAAGCTTATACAGTAGAGCCGGGCACATACGAATGGCAAGACGAGCCTGTACAAACAGTTACAGCTATGGCTTTATTATTAGCATCTAAGGATCAAGTAAGTGAGGACTTAGCTTACAAGATGACGAAGACACTTTATGAACAAGCTGGCGAAATGACGATTGCACAAGCAAAATTAATTACAAATGATAGCGCGCTGACTGGCGCTAAGGATCTTCCTCTTCACCCGGGTGCTGAGAAGTACTTTAAGGAAGCAGGAATCATCGAATAGTAGTTGGCGTAAGAACCGGACATCGATGTCCGGTTCTTTCACCTCATTGCTATTTTTCACAGGGAAACGGAGGTTGAACAGTGGCTACACATGATAATAAAGAAATAGACAAACACGAACTGATGGCCAAGTATGATAAAGAAAGTGCCTTTCGTACGAATTTAGGGCCATGGGGATGGGTGACATTGATCCTCGGCGGTGCCTTGACTATTTTTCAGCTGTATACAGCTTTTAGAGGAGCTTATGTATCGCTGATCCAAGGGGCAATTCACTTAGGGGCAGCCCTATGTTTGGTATATCTCTTATACCCAATCAAATCTTCCATGACTAAGAATCGCGGGGTCCCATGGTATGATGCACTCTTAGCGATTGCCGCATTATTTGCTAACTACTACATTATCTACAACTATAACCGCTTAATAAATGAAGCGATTATTTTTGGTTTTACTTATATGGACCAGATTGTCGCAACTGCTGGTGTACTTTTATTGCTAGAAGCAACACGCCGTGTCGTTGGACTTCCTATTGTCATTATTGCAATCGCGGCCTTGCTCTATGGGCTGTTTGGACAATTTATCCCGATCATCGGTCACGCCGGTTATGACTGGCCTACACTAGCAACAGAGATGTTCTATAGTTCTAGTTCCATTTTCGGTATCCCAATTCAAATATCATCAACCTATATTTATTTATTCCTTTTCTTTGGAGTTATTTTAGTTAAAACGAATATCGGGCAATTCTTTAACGATATTGCTTTACGTTTAACAGGACGCTACACAGGTGGTACAGCTAAAGCAGCCGTAGCAGCCAGTGGGTTGCAAGGAATGGTAAGCGGAAGTTCTGTGGCAAATACAGTGGGCTCCGGATCTTTTACCATTCCTATGATGAAAAACGCTGGATTTAAACCACATTTTGCAGCTGCATCTGAAGCCTCTGCCTCAACAGGTGGACAAATCATGCCGCCTATTATGGGTGCTGCCGCATTTATTATGGCTTCTTACACAGGGATCCCTTATAACGAGATCATCGTCATAGCCATTATTCCGGCCGTCTTATATTTTGCAGGGGTGTTCTTAGGTACTCACTTTGAAGCGCGGAAACAAGGGATTATGGGTCTCAAAAAAGAGGAACTCCCGAAAACAAAAAAACTGGCAAAACGAATCGACTTATTTTTGCCATTGGTCATCATTATTGGTTTTTTACTTATCGGTTACACACCAACTTATGCTGCGTTATTTGCGATAGGAACAGCCTTTGTGATTAGCTTTTTCCGAAACGATACACGAATGTCCTTAAAAGGCATCATAAAGTTACTGGAAGAGGGTGCGAGAGTAGCGCTTCCTGTCATTGCTGCCTGTGCAACGGCCGGAATTATTGCAGGAACGGTAACGACGACCGGGCTTGGACCGAAAATTGCAGGTGGCATTATCGACCTTGCGCAAGGACAGTTTTTCCTCGTCATGTTCTTTACGATGATTGCCTGTATAATTCTAGGTATGGGGCTCCCTACGACAGCGAACTATGTAGTAACAGCAACGATGGCAGCACCAGCCTTGTTAGCCTTTGATGTTCCAGTTATCGCTGTTCATATGTTCGTATTTTATTTTGGAATCGTAGCGGATATCACACCGCCTGTTTGTTTAGCCGCCTATGCTGGAGCGGGGATTGCAGGGGCGAACCCAATGAAGGCTGGAGTCACAGCGGTAAAACTGGCTATCGCAGCTTTCATTATTCCTTATGTATTTGTTTCCCAGCCTATTTTGCTCTTGCAGGGAGATGCCAACGTCATGAATGTTTCGATTGCGGTCGTTACAGCTTTGTTAGGAATGGCCAGTATTAGCGCTGCCATGATTGGTTATTTTGTCAGCAAGGTGAATTGGCTTGAACGTATCATTTTATTCGCAGGCGGATTATTGCTCGTCTATCCTGCATATATGATCTCTTTAGCCGGTTTAGCTATCTTTGGTATTGTGACTGTTCTTCAACTTATTCGAAATAATAAGAGTGGTCCTGGGCAACAAGAGGCAACAACTTTATAAAAATATATGTAAAAGGGTCTGTCCATAGGTTCATGAATACCTGGGACAAACCCTTCTTTTTGTATAAAATTATTTGAGATAGCTGTAACTTAACCAATTATATCTTATGCTTGCCGCAAAATATGTTGAAATTCATCCTCCTCTTCATTCGCATAACCTGTAAAAATAATTTTATTTATATTTGAGTCGTTAAATACATATGTATACTCTGGATTGACGTAGCCCTCTGGATAAGGAACTCCCAAATAATCATACATAGTCAATTCATCATTCTCTGCTTTTTCTTCATCCATGAGCAATTGCTTTCTACCATAGATCATTATAGGATGCTATGATCTCTTCAAATAACCGCTTGGTCTCATTAAGTTTATCAGTCATGTCTAACACATTTTCATTAACTACTTCTTTTGAAATAGAAGTTTCCAGGGAGTGGATAGATGATTTCAACTCAGCCAACGCGCCTTTAATAGATGAATTATCAATTTTAATTTCCTCACTCATTAAAGTCCATCCTTTTCTATGTATCTATTTTGCATTCTCTTTCATTTTAGGAAGAAGCACAAAGAACATAATCAAAACAAGAGCCATAACGATAATCCCTAACAATAAGGGCAGCATTAGGCTCCCCTCAGTTGGATCTCCCTCTTGTTCTTGAGTTATCGCTCGATTATTTCCTCCCTCTGATGCAAAAAGACTCATTTTCTTCGCTTTTGACGTAATCGAATCCTCTTCCGTGTTACTGCTAGTAAAAAGAATAGTACTAATATCCTTATAGGTTTCTCTTTGCCCGCTGTCAAAGGTAAGACTCTTTAGTTCCTCCGGCAAGGATTCAATTTGTTGAGATTGACCGTCTGAGTGACGATCAATCTCTAAAATAATTCTGTTTTCTTCATAGTAATGAGGCTCTATATTTAATTCTCCTTCATCGGCCTTCGTCACCGCGGGGAATAAAAGCACCGCCATACTTATGATCAAATAAATATTAAGCTTCTTGAATGTCATCGGACTCTTCCTTTTCCCTTTGAAAATATTTCACTATATAAGGAATGGACCCGGCAACTACGGTGATCACAGCTAAAATAATGACAGCTGGGTAGAAACTTGATTGATCACCATACTGAATCGACATATACACTTCAGCGATAGGGTGATTGATGCTGAAATTAGGCAAAATCACATTTAATAACGGGGTGACGAAAAATACCACTAACAACAGTCCGGTAAACCATCCCAAAAATGGCCCAACCGAAAAGGCCAATCTAACCAGGCTTGAACACATAAACAATACAAGTACTGTGAATGCCGTCCATTTGATTGACTCTGTTTCTTCTAAAGAATAAATGTTTAAACCATAAATACTAATAATTAATCCTACAGATATAGTTAATAGCAGGAATAACGATAGGTTAACTAGCGCAGGAACATTGGAATAATAATTGACAAAGAACCCTATGATTAAACCACTAATTAAAATAATAATTAACATAACCACAGGAGAAATCGGAGTCTCTTCTGTATCATCTGTAGCCGAACCGACTACGTTAACAGGAGTGGATAAGTAGTCGTAAACATAGTTGTTTACTTGGCCGTCAACCACGGTATTATCCAAAATATCATTAACGTCTCCTTGAACTTTTTCTGTTGCATTAACGTTTGATGCCCATTTGTTATTAAGGCTGTCAGCTCGCCCTTGTACAGAACTTATCTGTGCTTGCAAGTCACCAGTGTATTCAATCACGTTCGACTGACGTTCTGATAATGAATTGACTAGATCAGCAATTTGATCAACAGAGCCCACTGTTGACTGCCGAGTCTCAAGAACAATTTCTCCATTCAACTGTTCGACTGGAGGTGGTTCTTGTTCAAGCTGTACAATATCTTCTTGAATAGAAGCGGTAATTTGTTGACCACTTTCCTGGATATTAGCGAGGGCAGACCTCATTTGTTCTTGCTGTTCTTTTATAGAAGCATCATATTCTTTCATTTGCGATAAAATTAAATCCGCATTTTTTTCTGAGCTTGACAGACCATCTTCAACTGTAGTTAAACCTTGCTCAACATTGCTCAAATTTTTATTGACCGTGCTTTTATGTGGTTTTTCTACACTAGGGTTCTCGCCCATGCTTTCATCAGCAAGCAGTGACTGAATTTGACCATTAACCCCCTCTAGACTAGAGGCATACTCGAGATGTTCAGCGTACGTTGTTAGAGAACCATAGTATGCAGCAAGTGATGCAATATTGTTGCTTGATATCTCTCCGCCGATCTTATTTTGCAAATATGGATCCTTTGAAAGGACTTCACTCTCTTTTCCTTTGATCATTTCCTTGACTTTCGCTAGATTCGCTTTATCGTCTGGAAGCTTACCTAACTGTTTTATTAAGTCCTGATATTGGTTGTAAAGAACCCTGTATTCTTCTATTATACCTTTGTCGCCTGTATTCTCTGAGGATTTGCCAAGTTTGCCGATTTGAACGCGTATGGTATCAATATTCTTTTGAATAGTATTCCAGGCGGCATTCTTATCTTCTTGAGGCTTTTGTTCTTGCGGCTTATCTATTCCCTGAATGAGAGGTTCCAAGTTTTTTTCAAGAGTTGCCAGACCGCCACTTAGATTACTCTTCTTCATCTGTTCAAGTTCTTGAGATCCTTCTTCTCCTGAAACTATTTCTCCAGGAGGTGTAGGAACGAAATCATCTGGAACTTCTGGTTGTGGATCTGGACCTGATTCACTTATAACTGCTTGGTAATTATTTGTTACATCATCTCTTAAATCAGCCTTTTTGCCACTTATATCGCTTACAACTCCGCTAACCTTTTCTAAAATCTCTCGTTGCTTTGTGATCATTGCTTCTTTCTCTTTCAAAAGCAAACCTTGCTCTTTAATAGAGGTCTGCAATTGGCTTACATTATTTTTCACAGTACCGAATCTATTTTGCAAAGATTGATTTTGCTGTAACAGGCCATTTAAATTAGAAGAAACAGAAGAAACATTATCTCGTAGTCCCATCTCCTGCATGGTCATCCGTTTATTAAGAATATCTTGCCCGATTGATTGAATCCCCTCTTGCAGGTTGGAATTGAGATTACTTCCTCTGTTTTCTATGAGTTGCACGTTTTCATTGTTTGTTTCTAGAAAAAGCTGTTGCTGCTGCTTTTGGTATTCCTGATAACGCTCCACGTTATTTAAAAAGGAGGCTACTTGATCTTCCGCGGCTTGCAAAGACTCCTTCGAACTAGACGAAGTATTCTCTGCATCTTCTACTGTTGAGAACAAGTCCTTCAGCATACTGCGCTGTTTGTCAATTTCTTGGGCAATATCTTGAGAGTTCGGTGAATAAAAAGCATACATCGTTTGTTGGAATTCAATTTCTCTTTCCACGATGTTATCGAACTTGTTGCGAAGATCTTCAATTTCCTGTGAAACATTACTCCAATACAAAGAGGAAATTTCTCCGTTAATGATTTTTCCAGCTGATTCTAATGCGCTTTTTACTTCTTCTTGATTATTTACTTCTAAATTGGGCTGGATCTGATAATCAATTGAAGCTCTTGTCGGCTGTTGCTCCTCAAACGACATAACATGCTCCGAAAAATTAGATTTCACATGAAAAATAGCATCATATTCTCCATCTGACAGACCTCCTTGTGCCGTAGCACGACTTACTGTTTCCCATTCATAGTCAGATTGATTCGATACTAACGCTGTAAGGTCTTGCCCAAAAGTTACAGACTCACCTGCAATCTTTGTACCATTATCCTCGTTAACGACAGCAATTTTACCTGTCGCCTTTTCACTTTCCTGCAAAGGGTTTTCACCAATGTAGGTAAAATACAACGTAGGCAAGATTAGAATGGCCAACATAACTATAATTAGCTTTATTGTGCTCCCTTTATTTTTCATATTTTCACTCCTACTGACTCACTTGAAGGAATTTGTATTTTTCTTTCTTTTCCATTTAAAACGTAATAGCCATACCCTGGTTGTATCTCCGCTTCTTTGCGTGAGAATGGTAAGGTAAACAAGCTTTGCTCCGATTTTTTCATGAGAAGAACGGCTTGGCGAATTTGTTTCAATTCGTTAGATAACGGGTCAAAGCCTTTCGTAAATTCGTTGACATTGCCAGCAATAATAAGCCTAAAGCCTAAATGACTGTATTGCTTCATCAATGAAGCAATTTTACCTTGGATTGTACTGTCGATGGTTTGCTGAAACCTTGAATGGCTGTCTACCAATAGACAGATTGCACCTTGACTTTCATGATGATTCGATTTTTCCTGAATGGTATCCAAGAACGCTTTTTCTCTTTGGATCAAAAGCTGTTCAATATGATTCAACCAATCCTGGATTTGCTCTTTTGTTTCGATATAGGACACTTTCTCCACTTTATTAAACTCAGAAAGGCCACGGTCCATACCATCAAAGATGGCCATAGATTCTATCGGCTGATCCGACAATTGCTGGATGATGACTCGAAGAACATTTGTTTTTCCATTGCGGGATTGGCCTGTTACTAGACAATGAGAAGTTAAATCAATCGTAATCGGTTTAACCGTTTCTTCATCCAGTCCTACAGCTACTCGATCATCAGACGGCGCTGTCACATAGGACTCGATAAAAGATTCATAGTCTAGGCGTGCAGGAAGCATCGGAATTGTGTCTGGCTCCCTCATGCCCCGGCAGCTCTGTTGTATCTCTTGAACCTGCTCTTTAACATGGTAAAGAACGGCTAAATCATCATCGCCATGAGCGGGCAGGAAGATTTGGGTCAAGTAGGATGTCTCCTTATTAATAATCGCTCTTCCTGGAACGGCCTCTACTTCATAAGGGGTACGACCTACTAATGAATACTTTTCTGAGGCATCCATCAAATAATGAATGACTTTCGTTTTTAGATTATTCATCAGCGGCTGGCGAACCGAATTAATTCGAGTAGCCGTAAAGATCATAAATATTCCAAGCGTTTGGCCATCCCTTGCAAATTGAATAAATTGATTTTCTAAGTCTTGCAGCTCTTCCTTGACTAAATCAAAATTATCAATCGTAATGAAAATGATCGGCAGCTTTTCCTCATTCAATTGATTATATAATCGAATCGTACTGACTTCTGATTCCAAGAAAAGCTGTTTGCGATGTTCGATTTCGGATTTCATCAATTTCATGAATTTCTCTATTTTTCTATGATTATCATAACGGAAATAATCCGCCGTATGCGGCAGCTGACGCAAAGGCAAAAGCGCACCATTTCCAAAATCAAACATATAGTAATGAAGTTGTTCTGGGTTATAGACTTTCGCAAAATCGAGTAATAATGTCATCGCTGTTGTAGATTTTCCAAAGCCTGGAGATCCGAAAATACCGATATTTCCATCATTAATAAAATCATAGATATATGGATCTTGGCTTTGTTTCTCTGGTTCGTCTTTAAACGCAACTGCGAATTGTCCCTCTTCAAGCTTCATGTCTTCCTGTCTAAATAATCTTGCAGGTAAAGGAGGCAGCCATGGACTAGCTAATTTCTTTAGACCCATGGTTTCTTGAACCTCTGAAATTTGTTCAACAGTGGCTTCAATTTCGGTAAGCTTACGAGACTGTCCCTGATCAGTTGGTGCTTCAACATCTGAAACACGAATCAGTCCTAAATCTGTCACGATCGAGACTTCATTCTCTCCCTCATATGTATCCGATTGATAAGGAGCACCACTCCACGCGGATTGAAACAGCTCATAAATTTCGTTGTTACCAACCTGTAAATAGCCGCGCCCCGTTACTTTCAAATCAGCCGCATCACTATTTTTCAAGATTTCCTTACTATCATTAGCATCTTGAACCTGTAAGGCAATCCTAAACCTGGAGTTACTCCAGATTTGATCATCGATAATTCCACCAGGCTTTTGTGTAGCCAAAATCAGATGAACCCCCAAGCTACGTCCAATCCTCGCTGTACTTACCAATTCACGAATAAACTCAGGCTCTTCATTCTTCAGTTCTGCGAATTCATCGGAGATCAAGAACAGATGCGGCAAGGGGTCGTCAGCTTTTCCTTCTTTATAAAGATTCGTGTAGTCGTTAATATGATTGACTTTATAACGGTCAAAAAGAGTTTGACGTCGTTTAAGCTCACTGTTGATCGATGCTAGAGCGCGAGCACTAAAGTTACTGCTCTCATTTATGTTTGTAATTGTTCCCAGTAAGTGTGGAATGTTTTCAAAAGGTTGGGCCATGCCGCCACCTTTATAGTCGATCAATAGAAAAGCTACTTCGTGTGGGTGATAGTGAACAGCGAGTGACAAAATGTACGTTTGCAACAATTCACTCTTACCAGATCCCGTCGTACCTGCAAGCAATCCATGTGGCCCATGAGCTTTCTCATGTAAATTTAATTCAACGACATCTTCTCTGCCTTTTAAACCAATAGGAACAGCTAGTGATTTGGAAGATTGATTCGTTACCCAATTTTGCTGAATTGGCAATTGACCGGCATCGTTAGCATGTAAAAGTTCTAAAAAGGAAACCACCTCTGGAATCGAATTATTAACCCCAGTCAAGTGTTCCAATGAGTGCAGCATTCTAGCATAAGACTCATTACCTTCATGATTGTGGTCATCTAAAGCGAATGGCTTATGAGCCGCTTTTCCTTCTTCAATTAAAATTTCTCCTTCTCGATCATTCACATAACGCACCAATGTGTGAATATGGTTAGATAAGCTTTCCTTCGTATCCGTGGCAAAAACAACGGAAATTCCAAGATGTTCTGCTTCACTTTCTAAATACTCCATGATCACATGTTCTGAGATCAATTGCTGGTCCGTAACAATAAAGATGAGATGTGGTGTGAAAATCTTTTTACTCCTGTCCTCATCCAGATCACGATCCCTTACCATCGCATAAATCGAAGAAAGAAGTTGATCTCTCGTTTGTTCGTTATAAATCAATCCTTTAGCGAAGGACTGAGGAAGTTGGATATGAGGTAACCACTTTATCCATTTCCATTCCTCGTACTCTTCCTCGTTAAAAATTGTGATGAATCTTACATCATGATAGCTATGGAAAAAGGCTAACTGCCCGATTAATTGATGAATCTCTTTTCGAACAATACTTCTCTTGCCAACCATGCCTAAAGGACCTTCAGCAAGACGAATGGATAAAGGAACGTTATTTACATAGTTATAAGCTTGGACCATTTGCTGAGATTTTTCTAGCAGATCATCGATTTCGCGGTTTGCGAAATCTCCTGATCCTACCGATACCTCATATCTTGCAGGTACAGTAGCTTTGCCCATTCTTAACTCTAAAAAGTCTTCACTTTCTAACGTTCGCTCCCAAATGCGATCACTTATATAAGAGGTTAGGTACTTCATCCGTTCAAAAGAAGGGAAATGGTAGAACAACACTTCTTTCTGCTTTTCTCTCAAGGATTGCAACTCTTCCCGTTTTTGCTCTAAGTAATTGTTATAAACCCGGTGACGTTTTTCTTCTCTTTCTTTTGTCCGACGACGTTCCTTAAAATACTGAACAGTCGATGTGATTAAAGTCGTAGTAAACATCATAATCGAGATAAGAATAAAAATCCCTCTTGGAATGACTAATGCCACAACTCCCATGACAATCAACATGACTAATGGAGGCAAAATGATCAACCACAATGAGCGCTGATTGTCATCCCCCTCTTGCCCAGGAGAGGAGAACGTCACTTTTTCCTCGGGAAGGTCATAAATCATCCGAGGGGTTCTCCGGTAGTGAGGGTATTGTTTTTTCATCTCTGAAATAGGAAGTTTCGATAGAGTCAATTGACTTTTGTAATTCTCTTCACTACTGGCCATTAACATATCGTCATCTGTAAAAGTGAGCGTCAAAAAGGGGGAAAATATCACGTCTCCCACCTGGATGTTCATTCTCTCTTCAATCTCCTGACCATTAACAAATACGCTGCTACTAGATTTAGTCTTTAAAATCCAGCCTTGCTTTCTGCGAAAAAGGCTAAAACCGAAAGGGCTGTCCTCGCTAGGAGAAACAGGCTCCTTTCTAATCATAGCCCCATCGTGGGAACCAATCGTGATTTCATTATGATGGCCAACGTAATAGGTGGCATCCGAGCGGTTACTGGACTTATGAACAATAGATAGTGTATCAGAACCTGTGACGATCGTAGAAGTTTCCCCGTCCATTAGCGCTTCTTGTTGTTTTTCACCTTGGATAACCTTCAAATTGTTCTCGCGGATGCCTTTTTGTATTCGGATAGGCTCTTCATCTAACTCTAAAGTTCGTAAAGAGAGGTCAAAATGTTCACCATTTCCAATCTGGATATCAAGTTCTTGATCATCATTGATCGGGTAACATTGATATTGATTCTTATAAAATATATATAATTGACTCATAACATTCTCTCCCGGAAAGAGTTATTCCTCATTATTCTCCTGTCCCCCATTAGGAGGATTCTCAGATTGCTGGTTTTGTTCTTCTTCCTGCTGCTCTTTTTCCTTTACGTACTCATCCAATTCTGCTTGTATGTTGTCTAATTCTTGTTGTTTTTCTTCACCTGAAAGACTATCATCATCTTTAATATCCTCCCGAAGCTTCAGAAGCCCCAACATAATTAGATCACGATCTTCGAGAGACCTTGCCAAATCAACAGCTTTTTCGTTCATGCCACGGCCAATATAAATCCAATATAGAAAATATCTGTTGTCAGACTGAAGAGTGATCGTGTTCTGAATGTTTTTCTTCTGCTCGTCCGTCAATGATTCATTAACGATATAGGAGGATGCCAATTGAAACTGTGTAACGTATGGCATATCTTTTGAATCATAACGATCTAATGTCGCAACGACTTCACTATAATTACTGTTTAAAAAGTACTCACTACTCTCTATGTAGGCTGCTTGTTTAGGCTGGATAAAAAATAACGAATAAACCACAAATGCAAATGCAGGTACGAGAAGCACGATACTCCCTATAAACATATACTTGCGTATTTTCCATTTCTTTTTCGGCTCCTTAATCAGCTCTTTTTCTTTGTTTTCAAGGCCCCGAATATGGCGTTCAATCAATTCACGCAATGCTTTGGTATCTTCAGCAAACAGGATTTCTTTTATAACATCTGATAACTTTAACGTGTCCCGGTATTTCAAGTACCTTTCGAAGCTCTGTGAACGATCGACCGCTGCTGCCACCGCAGCCTTAAGCTCCTCAAATACCCGCTCCTCCTCCTTTTCATAAGGGGGCAAACTTTCTGTCACACCATAGTGAAGAAAATGCGGTTCCATACTAGAATCAATCACAATATTTTCAGGACAAATCAACAGATTCAACCTTCTCACACGATGGTCTTCCACTTTTTTTATCAATTGATCAGCAAGCAGCCATTTGGCATACGATGGCTTGTTGTGAATTTGTTTAAAATCTATGAACGACGAAGGAGTATGTATCGTTATGTTAACCTCATCTTCATCCACTTGAATCTCTTTTTTCAATTCATGATCAACCTCACGAATCAGCTCGATCTCAAGCTCCTCCTGCAACCTCAGACGAGCCTTTTGAAACGTAAGGAGATAAGCATCATCCTTCTTCTCTAGAACTGCTTCCGTTTTTTCATGAAAATAGGAATGTTTTACATCTGACATCGCACGCTGCTCCTTTTAAATGCTCACAAGATTTCTATTTTGTCACCGGAAGTAATGCCACTTTCTTCCAGAGTAGCGCTCCCGGCGCAAACCATTTGTTTATTAACAATACGAATCCAGTCTCCATCATGAGGGGGCGTTTCCAATTGAGACACCTGCCAAACGATATCGATTAACCTCTTTACGCTTGAACGGTTAGATAATCGTAAATCTAGCTCTTTCTTATGATAGTTTTGTAAATCGATAGATACTTGGATGTACACGAGCCACCCTCCCTGTTATATCGTTATGACTTTCCCTAGCATTATGTAGGATCATTTAATTTAAAAACCATAGTTAAATGATACATCAATCCACCCTAAAATTCTCCATATTTCATCAATTAGTTACTTTTGTTCGGTACTTTTTTAGTGATTGCCATTCAAAGGTGAGTTTCATAGCCATGGGATAAAACTCACCTTTTCATAGGACCAGCTAGCAACTCATCAGCCTTGAACATGGCTTCTACAGATTTTTTAGTCTCCTTTTCATTTTTTAAAAGCAGTGCTTTATAATTTTCAATCAACTGAACAAGATCTGCATTCAATTCGTTTATCTGATCAGCCGTTTCTAATTGATTTTCTGCAGCCATATCTTTTATTAATAGAGCTTGCAACACTTGTACGGTCGTTTGTAAATTAGACAATGCTTGCTCCACTTCACTACTTCTTATCTTGATTTCATGACTCACAACCACTCCCCCTTTTTCAGTGAGATTATTTCTGGCCTAAATTTTCAACCTCCTGGCGCAAAAATGAAATCCTTTGATTATAGAAAGAAATATCCTGCTGAAGAAGATTTATTTTACCTTCAATCGTTTCGATTAGATTAGAAAACTGCTGATTCTCTATTGAACTGTGTAAAACTTCGGTTTCTCTAAAGCCTTTAAATTGCTCAGCGAGCTGCTTTGCTCCTGAATGATTGGAGAGATCAGGCCGTGAGCAGAGTTTTTTGTGACTTGCAAATTCTGCTCAATAAGTACTTATTGACCGCTACGCTTTACGCAACCGCTGTAACTCATCCTGCTTTTGGGTATGTAACCATTTATAGTAATATAAAGTGTTCGCTAGAATGTTCAAACTCCTTTCTCAAGGTTTAGTTATATTTCTTTTTTGTATCCGCGCCTGTAATACAAAAAAGAAATATAAGGAAAAAGCACCGCAAAAAGGGTGCTTTCTCCTGTCAAACCATTCATTAGCCGCGAATTTGTCCGGCAATTTGCTGATCCGTATCTTCTAATGTTGTAGCTGTACTGTTCAATTGTTGTGATACTTCAGCTAACAGCGTGCTCATTCGTTCAAATGAAGGACGCAACTCCTGATACTGAGAAGCAAACGCTTCGCTGGAAGCACCTTCCCAAATTTCTTGCAGCTGGCCGCTCATGCCATCCAAACGGGAGATCAATTCTTGTACATTGGAACTTTCGGTATTATACTGTCTAGCAAACTCTCTAAGTTCATCAGGTGTCAAACGAATGTTATTCGACATAAAATCCACTCCTTTTCCAGTTTAATTTTATGGTACCCTTGATATTTTTACCAGTCAATTGATTATATGCAATCAGTAATAATTACCCATTCGTTTCGTGTAAGCACACATAATAATAGCTATTTTAGTACCATTTAATTACATAACAACTCAGGCCTCCCTCTGAAAACTGATCACTATGCTGAGGAAGTGTTCTCATAAGTGATCGTTAGTTTTCAAGTCTTCATTTCTTCTACTTGATCATCTAAGGATTGTACAGCACTTTCAATTTACTGTCAGACGAATTCTAGTAAATGACGGTTGAAGACCGGGATGAATCCGCTTCAAACTATGTTTTAAAAAACATTTTAGGTATGCAACATTTTTTCTAGTCTAGTATTATAGAGATCAAGCTAACAGTTATTTAAAATCTGGAACTTGATTACTGGATAAATGAAAGGATGCAAATGCATGGGGGATATGGAAGCGTTATATTTAAACCATAAGGAAATTTATGTATTGCTAGGTTTACTCGAAGCACCAATTGCCTTTGGGATAGAAGATCCTTTTTCTGCTTTATCGGATCAAAAGATAAAGACAGAGTGGGAGGAAGTTATTATCGACCTAAAGGATCGAGAGCTGGTTGGAAAGGGGAAGATGGAGTATTCTGGATCGATGAAGAAATGATTACCGCACTATCCGTTATGACTTATTCCAATATGGTTATACAAGTTGACTCCCTTTACAAAATCACATCACAGTCTACCTTCTATGTCACCCACGAATTTGTTATAGAGTGTGAAAAAGTGAATAATAATCTATATAGGCTGCAACAACATGATGAACCAAGAGTATCTATCAAGAATGTGATTTTTCCTAGAGCAGGTCTTGATCATAAACAGGCATCCAAATCGGGAACGCTAACTCTACCTGGAACACTTATAAATGAGTGGCTTAACAACAATAGTAATCTCAATGTATTCGATGAAATTGTTAGTACTATAAATAATAATATTCAAAGCTCAGGCCTATGGAAAGACCTAAAAAAATCTCTAAACCGAACTGAGCGTGTTAACCGAATGATGATGTATTACTTCATTGATAATAATTGGAGAGTAGAAGGTGTTTATTCCTTGTTTTCACCTTCAAATAATTGGACGCTAAGAATGACTGAAAGAAACAACAAGGAGTACCTTCAAGCTAAACAAGTTGATTTATTTGGACTGACGAAGGAATATGGTGCAGTTTTGGAACGCACACTAAAAGATAAAAATCACATAATACTAAACTAACCAAACCAAGTTTTTTGAGAATTCCTAGAAGCTTTTCAAGCAATTCAGTACCTTCAAGGTACTGAATTGTCTTTTTATGTACATTTATTTTGAGAACTAATATTAACTCTCTTATAAAAAACACTAATCAAGAATTTCTAAATACTCAACCAGATACGCTATGGTATCTTTAGTGTTATCAGCATGATATACGGTACGTTCAAAATTGAGCATATAATCTTGAGTAGAATATTGTAATTCATCTGGATGTATCATCTTAAAAAAATTTCGTATTGGATGGTTTTTTTTATAGCTGTTTTTAATTCTATTTAACTCTTCATTTTCACCTCTAATAATTAGGAAATATGGATATTGGTTAGGTTTTATTTGTTCTTTTAGAACTCGGTCTTGTTCTTCCGTAACATGTTCGTGTTTCAAAACATGTAATTCAAGGTCATCTGCTTCAGAATAATATCCAATTTCATGGACTACATCTTCTATTCCCTCATCAGAAAGATCATCATTTAGATCCAGAATATAAACTCCATAATGAAACTCAGGGTATGCAGTCAATAACACCACTCCTTATTTGCAATTATTTCAGTTCATTAATCCCTTTGTACTTTTCTATCGAATTCTATCTATACCATGCAAAAGCCCATAAAATCGGTGAAAAGCGTTATATGAAAAATTGTTCATGAGGTATATATCCAATTGTTAAATACTTTTCAAGGTTTTTCAGTCATACTTTTGCAATCCTTAAGAATTCAAAGTGATGCCGTACTTCGATCATCGAGAGGGCTTATTACTGTCTTAAATAGATAATGTAATTGATTCTACCTTCTAACCCAACCTCCTATTTTTTTTAGGCAAATTCAAATTCGGATACTTCTCATTCAAAGTTTGTTTGTTTTTTCTTAAAAAATAATATTGGTGAATAAATTTAATACAAAAAATAGGATAAAGAATAAGTAGAGATTCACATGCTACAAAGATTAATGCTTTAATGTCTTCGCTTACTATAATTGAATAAATAAGCTGCCCTACTACGTAACTTAAAGCAGGAGTGATAGCCACCAGAGGAGTCCAGTTTCTCTTTGGACCTTTGGGAGGGTTCAGCCTTTCATATAGAAATAATAAATGAAGCACTTGTACACCAATAATACATAGAACATATAGGGCTAAAGAAATATAGAAAAATTGAAGTGATTGATACTGAAAAATATTGTAAAGGAACTTTTGAATAACTAAAAACATTATAAATGAAGTAAACAATCCCCAGACGCCGAAGAATAAATAAAACGAACTTTCAAACCTGTAAGGGGCAATCAAATATAACAAAGCCCAAGCGTTCAAAATAATTCCAAGAACAGTTGCGATCGGTAATGCAAATGTTAATTCTGAAGGACCAAGTAAAGCAAAAAGTCCCATCAAGTCAGTTAAAATTAAAACATGTAGAATACCTCTCGACCTAACTTCACCATGGTCTTCTAGTTTTAAATAATTGTTGTAAATACTTTTTTTCATGCTACTATAATCACATCTTCCTCTTTAAAATACGTGCCCAAAAAAGTTTTTAACACCTTCGATCGCGTTAGTGGTCCCTATTTGAATAATATCTCCTAATGAATCAAACTCCCCATCACCATCTATATCTAATGGTTTAACCTCACTTAACACATAAGATACACCCATACCAACAATGAAACCAGCTGCCACTCCAACAGGACCTGCCCAAGCACCTGCATATGCACCAATTTGCCCCCAAGATACGCTGATGATGCTATTGAAACAACACCGACTGTTGTACTACTAACCACATTTCCCGCTATTTGACTTCCTGATTGATTATGGTTAAAACCATAGGTGACATCGGAAATTGCAGAAAGTCCTATTCCTAGATAACCAACCTTTCCAGCAACACCTTTAAAACTGTTTTTAAAACTACTTTTACCGTCAACTAAATTACGAACATCCGCTACCTTACCTTGATTAGTGTTATACCCTGTGTAAGTATTTTTCTTAACTCCAAATAATTCAGGTTTTGTAAGTCTAAGTCTAAATCTTTGCTCACCTTGCGCAGTAAAGTATGTCTCTTTTCTAACGCTACCTCCCAAAGCCTTGATTTTCGCATGTTTAGCGGCTTGAGAAGCACCATAAATATTTTGCATTAAAGTACTACCAGATTTGACCGGTCTGCCAGCAACCAATCCTAAAGTCTCTAATCCATTACCTAACATCGGTTCTGAACTCTTTCTATATTCCTCTGGTACAGATGCTTGTGGGTTAGATACCGTTAAATTGTTTTTTACTCTTTGCATAGTGGCAAGTGCTCCGAATTTAGCTGAATCTACCATTGCACTATCTATGCTACGATGATTACCACCCATTGTCGAATTAATTGGTGCTGATAATATTTCTCCTTCTATAATCATATCCCTTAAGGAATCTGTTTTCAGGTAATAGTCTGTTACTTCATTAATTTCTTGACTGTTTAGGAATATTCCACTCTTAGACCACCCTTGAATTTTACTAACAAGATGCCGAACCCCTTGTAACTCATTGGCAGGTTCATCAAGTTTCGAAGTATTTTCTTCATCTACAGTCTTTAAATCTTCAATCGTTTTTTGATTATGGCTCCTTGCACCGTCTACCTGTGAATCGAATTGAGATGTAGAGACTGGCGAACCACCAATCAAATCACTGATTCCCATGAATCGATCATTTATAGTACCGACAGAGTCTTGAGTCACCTGAACAGCCCTATCGAGGCCATTTTTTACTTCTGTTGTAATAAAATCTTCTCTTACCACACCATCTTCTGTCTCGTAATTTCTAACATTCATTTGTATGTCTTTTAAACTTTTTATATATTGATCTAAGAATTGATTGAGAAGCAGAAGGACTGGGATATGTAGAACTTTGAAGTACTCTTTGATTGCGGCCCCGCCTTCTCCTTTTAATGCATCATCTAAATCTATCACCTTGTGCATTGAATCACGTAGGGATAGAAGTTGTTCTTGTTCTTGTTCTTTTTTTCTAATCGATTGCTCGATACCGGTTAGAACTTCCGAAGCCTTTAATACTTTCATCGTCCGGACCCCTTACTAATATTGCTCCCGATGGCCTCCTCTATTTGAATGAATGATTCAATATTTGACCATGCATCACTCTCTGCTTTTAACAGGACATCCTTGTAATCACGTATTGTTTGAGAGTAGGTGCTTTCAATCTCTTCTATTTTTTGAATAAAATCGAGTGTTGATTGGTTAAATTCTAGATTTGGTTTCGTGGTATCTAAGTCATTCGTGTTTGATTTAAAATCGTTAAAGACCGGCTCAGCAACGCTGCGGTTGATCTTTATTTCCGCCATCATATCACCCCGCTATTTAGTTTTTAATTGGTCTATAGTTTCGTTTTTTGACACTATGCTAGTTGAAATCCCATTATTAGCATGCTCTAACTGTGTAATTTTCCCTTCGATATCTTCGAGCAAAGCTTCTACCTGTTGTGTAATAATAGTTACATAGGATTGCTCTATATTTTCACGTATGTTTAGAAATTCAGTAGCATGTTTCCCTGCCCAAAGAGAATGAGATAGATCTGGTTCAGATAGGAGTCTTTTCTGTGCTGAGAGTTCTCCCTGTTCATTTGATATTTCACTTTTTGCAAGACGCAAGCGCTGTAATTTTTCCTGATTATCATGCAAATTATTACGAAGCAAGGAGATATCATTATACAAACTCATAACCCTTATTTCATTTTCTGACAATTCGTTCACCTCTTTTTTATTGATACCCTAGAGAAGATTATATGCACATGTTGCTTATTAAGTTGGAAATTCTTATACTGCTGAATATGTACACTTTCTCTTTTATCTTCCCTAAGGTAACATCCAACACTTTCATGTGGACCAACCCTTTTCCATATTATTAACATTTAGTATATAGAAAATTGGCTTATAAAGAAATACGTTGATGCTCTTTCCTTTAGAAACAACATGGTTATTTTCGAGGGGTACGGCGGATCAATCCTTTATTACAGGGGGGGCAAATAGAAAGCCCACAACTTAACAGTTCACGCTTAAGTAATGGGCTATAAGAAACGTTCTCTTTTATAGACAAGACGACTTCAATATTATCGTTAACATGATCATCTGTACAGTGACTATCGTTATTGTTGATTCTTTTTATCGATCGTTTCCTTCCTCTACATAATCACTCCATTCATCATTGCCATTATCAACACTTTCGCCCCATAAGTCATTACCTGTATCAACTGAATAGCTGAAAACCTCTCCAGAGTAATCCCCTTCACCAGCCCAGCACATTCATCAACAATTTGTCACATTTTTTTCAATGATCTATAATTAAATTATCTTTCAGAAAAATTAAACAACCTAACCGATTTGAGGTGAAACAGTGAATTACTCCTTATCCCCCCTTGGTGATCAGGCCATTGTTATTACTGTTAGTGATGAAATTAATGAAGATGCACAAAATAAAGTCCGTATCCTTTCCCATTTGTTCGATCAAGAAAAGCCTGATTGGATGGTTGAATACATACCCGCATTTACGACGGTCACACTTTTTTATAATCCTCTTCAACTAGCTAGCGATGGTGTAGCACCTTACTCAGAAGTGAAGAAGAAGGTTGAATCCCTGCTCTCAACTGTGAAAGCAGGTGAAGCTGAGTCAGCTAGAACCATTGAGATTCCTGTTTGTTACGGTGGTGAGTTTGGTCCTGATTTAGAATTCGTAGCCGAGCATAATAACCTTTCAACAAAAGAAGTGATTGACATTCACAGCAGTGGTGAGTACACCGTCTATATGATTGGTTTCGCGCCTGGCTTCCCTTTTATAGGTGGAATGTCTGAGAAAATTGCTGCACCGAGAAGAGACTCACCTAGGCTCGCCATTCCTGAACGAACGGTTGGAATTGCTGGGATGCAGACTGGTGTCTACCCTATTGAAACACCTGGGGGCTGGCAATTGATTGGCCGAACGCCGATGAGATTATTCACTCCCGAACAAGAGACCCCAAGTTTACTGCGTGCTGGGGATTTGATTACTTTTAAAGAAATTAGTGAAGAAGAGTACCACAACTGGGAGGGCCCTATTGATGAAAATAATTAAGGAAGGATTGCTGACAAGTGTGCAAGACTTAGGCCGGACAGGCTATCAGAAATATGGTGTGATTGTAAGTGGCAGTATGGATCCATATGCCCATCGAATGGCTAACTTACTAGTTGGAAACGATGAAGCCGAGGCTACGCTTGAGGCCACGCTGCTTGGTCCTGCTATCGAATGTCAAGACGATGTCCTCCTATCCATTTGTGGCGGGAACCTTTCTCCAACAATTAACGGGGAAAAAGTACACATGTGGAGAGCAATTTATGTAAAGGCAGGTTCTATTTTAAAATTTGGTAAAAGTCAGTCAGGGTGCAGAGCGTATATCGCGGTAGCCGGCGGCATGGATATACCAAATGTTATGGACAGTCAGTCTACCTATATAAGGGCAAAAATCGGAGGTTATCAAGGACGGGCAGTAAAATCCGGTGATGAGATTGCGATTCGGCCACCAGATCATCAGCAAAAAAGCAAACTGGCCCATATGCGTAAACAAATGCAAAACGGCCATTTTTATGAAACGGATTGGACACCGTCGGCCGATATGATCCCTGAATATTCTTCCCAGCCGCTGATCCAACTAATCAAAGGACCCCAATATTCGCTCTTTAATGAAGAGAGTCAGCGGAATATTTATGAAGAACCTTTCTCTATCTCCTCCCAATCAGATCGAATGGGCTATCGTTTGAATGGAACTGCCCTCTCATTACAAGATCCTAAAGAGCTCATTTCGGAAGCTGTGGCCTTTGGTTCGATCCAAGTTCCACCTGACGGAAATCCAATTATCCTGATGGCAGATCGGCAGACGACAGGTGGTTACCCAAAAATTGGACAGATTGCTTCCGTTGATTTACCTCTTGTAAGTCAGCTCAAACCAGGTGATCAAATCACCTTCAAAGAGGTAACACTGGAAGATGCTCAAAAAGCTTTAATCCATCAAGAAAAGGCGATTCAACTCTTAAAGAGATCGATTACATTAAAAGAACAGGAGGAAGTCTAAATGAGTTATCTAGTAGACATCAATTGTGATATGGGTGAAAGCTTCGGGGCCTACACAATGGGGCGTGACGAGGAAATCCTCGATTACGTGACCTCAGCAAACATTGCCTGTGGCTTTCACGCAGGTGACCCGTCAACAATGAGAAAAACAGTCAAGCTCGCTCTCGAGAAAAATGTAGGGATTGGGGTCCACCCGGGCCTTCAAGACTTAGCAGGTTTTGGCCGAAGAAATATAGCCATTTCGCCTAAGGAAGCCTATGATTTAGTCGTTTATCAAATCGGCGCCCTTTCCAGTTTTGTAAAAGCAGAAGGAGGTCGCATTCAGCACGTTAAACCACACGGAGCTTTATTCAATATGGCTGCTAAAGACGCTGAGCTATCTGAAGCCATCGCAGAAGCGGTCTATAACGTCGACCCAGGGATGATTCTATTCGGTTTATCTGGAAGCGAACTCGTTAAAGCAGGGAAAAAAGTTGGATTAAAAACAGCGAACGAAGTCTTCTCTGATCGAACGTATCAAATGGATGGGTCTCTTACGTCACGAACTGAGTCAAATGCCCTTATTACCAATCCGGAAGAAGCAATCAAACAAGTCATTCGTATGGTCAAAGAAAAACAAGTGATGAGTGTTCAAGGTTCAGACGTTACGATACAGGCCGATACGATTTGTATCCACGGTGACGGTGTGACCGCGCTCGACTTCGCTAAAAATATATCAGCAACGCTTAAAGAAGCCGATATTGCAGTTGAAAAAATCCAAGATATACTATAACACCAAAGAAGGAGTACAATCCGATGAAAACGACCAACCGCAGTATTTTGATTGGTGCCGCTTTCTTAATGGCTACTTCAGCCATAGGACCAGGTTTCTTAACACAAACGACTGTATTTACTGAAACGCTCGCAGCGAGTTTTGGATTTGTTATTCTCATTTCAATTATTATTGATATCGGAGCACAAATGAACATATGGCGGATTATTGCCGTCAGTGAAAAACGAGCCCAAGATATCGCAAATGACGTCCTCCCGGGATTAGGGTATTTCCTCGCCGCCCTAGTCGTCGCCGGCGGACTCGCTTTTAATATTGGAAACATCGCCGGTGCGGGATTAGGAACAAATGTTTTGCTCGGCATAGATCCTAAACTGGGAGCGATTCTAAGCGGTGTACTTGCTATTGGAATTTTCACAGTGAAAGAAGCGGGGCGTGTGATGGACCGTTTTACACAGCTTCTCGGATTTGTCATGATTGCTCTTACCATTTATGTGATGTTCACGGCCCAGCCCCCTATAGGTGAAGCAGTTGCCAAAACATTCGTGCCCGATACGATTGACTTTTTAGCTATTGTTACGTTAGTCGGCGGAACAGTTGGCGGCTACATCACTTTTGCCGGCGGGCATCGTTTGATCGATGCTGGGTTGAAAGGGAAAGCAGCCCTTCCAGAAGTGACCAAAAGCTCTGTTTACGCCATTGGGGTTGCTTCGATCATGAGAATCTTTCTATTCTTAGCCGTTCTAGGTGTTGTATCCCAAGGCCTGCCTTTAGACGATGGCAATCCGCCTGCCTCCGTATTTCAGCACGCAGCTGGAAATATAGGGTATAAAATCTTCGGTGTCGTCATGTGGGCGGCAGCTGTCACTTCTGTTGTAGGAGCTGCCTATACGTCCGTTTCATTCCTAAGATCGTTCAGTCCAGTATTAGAAAAATACCACAGATGGCTGACAATCAGTTTTATCACGATCTCTACCCTTGTTTTCGTGTTTGTCGGTCAGCCTGTAAGTATTCTAGTATTAGTTGGTTCAGTAAACGGATTAATTTTACCAATAGCTTTAGGTGTGATGCTTATTGCTGCACATAAAACAAAAATTGTGGGGGACTACCGACATCCAGCTTGGATGACAATATTTGGAGCAATCATCGTTGTCGCGATGGCCTACATGGGTGCTCTTACCCTCATTAATGGCATTCCGCAATTATTCAGTTAAATACAAAAAGAAGTCAACAGAACGAACACGTCTGTTGACTTCTTTTTTATTAGATTACTGTTCTTCCAGTTGGTCAGTAATTAGCATGTGTCCAGGCGCATGGGCAATCATGATTGATGGTTTGACATTGAGTCCTACATTTTGCGGTGTTACACCACAGGCCCAAAAGACAGGGGTTCTTTCATTTTCATCAAACGAAACACTTTCCCCATAATCAGGCTTCTGGATATCAGCAATGCCAATTTCTTCAGGGTGACCGATATGGACAGGTCCACCATGAGAGGTCTCAAACTTCTCAGTAATTTGAACCGCTTTTTCGATTTCATCCTCTTTCAAAGCACGCATGCTAACAACCATGTTCCCCTCAAAGCGGCCTGCTTTCTCACAAGGAATAGTTGTTTTGAACATTGGAACGACCCTGTTTTGTTCCTGATGAAGGAGCCCGATCCCCTCCCCTATCAAGGACTTTTCAAATGTAAAGCTGCAGCCAATGAGAAACGTAACAAAATCGTCCCTCCACTCATCTGTAATATCAACGACTTCTTTTTCTAGTTTCCCCTTACGATAAATTCGATATTTCGGTAAATCGGTTCGTATATCAGCGTCAGCTATACGAGGTTGAGTCACCCCTTCTTCCAGCACATCTACTATAGGGCATGACCTAGGGTTCCGCAGGCAAAACAGGAGAAATTCAAAGGCATACTCTTTCGGCAAAATGATCATGTTAGCTTGTAAATAGTTGTCACACATTCCGGACGTCGTGCCCGTGTATTGGTTTGAACGAAATTTTTCACGTTGCTGTTTCGGTTTCATATATATCGCCTCCATCTACTTTGATCTTCACTGAACCGTACTTCACATGATTATATTTAAAATTTACTTCATTATAAAAGAAGATTGCCATAACTTAAATTACAAACCCTCAATTTTGTGTCTTGAAAGCAGTTTCTTACAATTTGGGAAGAATCGCAGTGAGTTTGGGTAGAATCATTGCAAGTTAAGTAAGAATCCTCGTGATTTTCGGTAGAATCATTGTTATTTTAGTAAGAATAGGAATCCTTTCAGTTTTGGATGGCTCCATTCCCGAATCATACAAGGAGGATGGACACGCATTAGTACTGAAATATTGAAAACACAACCGCGATCCGTTACAATTTAGTTAGATAAAACCTATAATAAAAAGAGACCGAGTGCGCTAACACCCGGTCGAAGCAACTACACGCCGCATGAGCAGCGGCTGACAAAGTAAGATTACTCTAAAAGAAATAGTCACCTCACTTTGCTGAGCAGGTGGCTATTTCTTTTTGTTTAGATAGACGACAATGGTCACAATTAATGTCAATACCGCGGTTAGCACTAAGCTAATTGCGCGATTAGACTGAATGCTTCATATGCCGTCATAAGCCTCCCCCTTTCTTGCGGGGAATCAGCCGCCACCTTGCCTATATAGTTGCTATTACGATTTTATATCAGATTATATAAAAGACTATTAGAGGTTGTTCAAAAAGTCACTATTATCAAAGTGACTACCATCCTTTACTCTTACATCTTTATGCACTTCTAATTTTCACTATAATAAAATTTGAGTTTTAACCTCGAATAACCTGATTACTATCTTTTGTCATCGCCTATTTTATCAGAATCAAATAGGACACTAAAATGAAGGCCAGGGGTATGCTCCCTGGCCTTCACTTCTTATCTTTTTATCGAAATCGTTTGTGATTGATTTACCTTTAATGGAACAGTCAGAGTTCCTTGATCTTGAATTAATTCTTTCTTACGCTCTTCATTCAAATTGGTTTGATAAGCTTCTTTTACTTCGTCTCCAAAATGATAGATAGCTTCAGAAGCTTTATCGGATGAGTTGAATACCCTTAAGACCAAAGAGTCATCCTGTTCAGATTTTTTCAGTGTACTTAGTATAGCGTGTGTACTTTCCTCTTTCAAAAGTTGAAACGATAGAGGTGTTTTAATGCCTGATTCGTTTAATTTCATCGCATTATAAGGAATCTTGTTATACGTATGAACAGGGGTTAGATATTCTTTTGCTGTTCTAGCCACATTTGCTTGCAGCGTACTTCCTTCGTGTGGCAATAAGGCAAAGTCCAGCTTAAGCTTTCCTAACATTTGAGAGTCTGGTGTAGGAAGTTTAATTCCTGAGGGTCTGCCCGGCCGGCGTACCATATCAGCTTTCCCTAGATGGCCAATGCTTCTGAACAATGTTAGTGCAATCGTATCATAAGACTCTCCTACGATTTCATACTCCCTCGTACTGTTTGTCAGAACACTTACCCCGTACTCTTCATTGGATAAGCCAACAAAACTCAACATCGGATAGATCGAATCTGGACGTTCACTCCAGTTTTCCTCTTGCCACACATCCATAGCCGAATCATAGACATCTCTTTTGATATGACCAAACTGGTTATCAGCAATGGAGAAGGACGAGCTAAGTCCTGTTGGAATATACGCACGCAACCGATGATCTTTAGCAAAATTGTCTAATTCACAAGTAATCTCAATAGTTGGTTTATGATTTGAGATGGAAAGCTTAAATTGTACATCCACCTTACTTGTTCGTTTCCCAACCTTTCGTTCCTTGATGTCTTCTGGCACATCCAAGGAGTAGCGAATATCTATGGTTGCCGCGTAGTCGTTTTGTTCAAGGGAAATCTCAGCATCCACATCATCACTGAAAATCAGCTCTTCGTTTTCAAGTGGAGAATAATCATACTCATCTCCATCATCGCCGCCATTTTCTAATAAAAGAACTTGATCAAAGGATTTCTCCAGTTGTTTATCCCAAATATTCAACGTACCATTTTCATTAACTGAAATGGTGTAATAGTCTGTTTCGATAGACTGTTTACGTTGATTGCTATCGCCATGAATATTCTGAGCCTCTTTGATAAAAAAGGTTCGATAGCCCATCGCCGGAAGTGTTGCTTTAAGCTGGATTTTATACTTGATAAACGGTTCATAATTTCCATAATGAACAATCTGTCTATCAATCAAGCCAGGATCGATCTCCTCAGCTTGAAGAATCTCGTAATCTATTGATTCTCCCTCTTCATTTACCAACGAAAAGGCACTGTACTTCGAGATGATCTCCGTCGTTACCACTTCTTCTCGTTCAAAAGGAAGAAAGTTGAACAGGGTTAAGCGATCCATGTCATGGCTCGTTTCCATAGAATCGACAATCTGCCGTTTGTAAAACTCGATCAGCTGGTCTGTTTTTTCCTCCGCTAAAAACAGACGATTTGCTATTTCACGATGAACTTTATCGGAACAACAGCAGCCAATACTGTCATGGGCGTGATTTTTCATAATTTCCTTCCAAATCAACTCGATCAATCCATGGTGATACTCAAAGCCTAAATCGTAAGCCATCGAAGCTAACGGTTCTAGTAGATTGGTAATCTTGTTTTCGACACGAGTATTGGCTGCTTTAATATCCATCCGTGTTGAAAAAATACTGCGGTGAACACGCATATATTTTCCGTCTAAGAATTCACCGTTTAAAGTGGCGAGGTTCGCTTGCTTTTCAATTTCAGCAAAGATATTTTCATATTTACTAAGGAAAAACTCACGATCTGGATAGAGCTGCTTCAGCTTCTCCATAACCTCATAGATATCCTTTTGAATCGGCATTTGATCATGACCATTTGGAAGTAACTGATGATCAGTTGTAGCTCCGCGGTCAAGTACCGGGAAATATTTCTCCATTCGCTGCTGTAAAGCCGTTTCGTCCTGCGGCAAGTATTTGCCAATTGCATAACCAAGTGGCAGCAGTTGCACGAGAACGTTAGATCCATCCTTCGTCTCCCAATGAAATTCTGTTTTATCGGTCCCGTGTCGTTCGGACGTACCACGCCAGAAAATCGTGTACTTAATGTCAAACCCATTAAAAATATGAGGCATTTGTGCCGACTGCCCAAAGGAGTCAGGCAGGTAACCGATCATCATCGGATTACCAAATTCCTTGCTGTCTTTGATCCCGTACAATAAGTTTCTTACGATCGACTCGCCGCCTACCACCATTTCATCGGTTTGCGTATACCATGGACCAATGATGAGTTTCCCTGCTTGCACAAGTTTCTTTACACGTTCCTTAGCTTCAGGTTTAACAGCGAAATAGTCCTCTAGTATTGAGGTCTGTCCATCCAATACATAGTAGGGATAGTCAGGATCAGTTTCTAAACGGTCCATGATTTCTTCCATATTATTAACGAGTAAAATACGTGATTCCTCTGTAGAAAAATACCATTCACGATCCCAATGCATATGGGGGACGATGTGCACCTGCTTCATTCGTAATCCCTTCCCTTACTTCTTTTAGTTCACAGCTGTTTCCATTTGTACGTTTTCCTCAGCTTGTGTCTTTGTTCTAGGTTGCTTTTTTAATTTATTCTTACGTGTAATAATCAGTAGTACCATAGATATAAATGCACCGATTAAAGCAGAACCAAACCAGACGCTTGCAGCGGTTAGTAATGGCGGCCCTTCAAGTAAGGCCAGGGAAAAGATTCCGGCTCCTGGAACATTTAACCCTATTCCAAAGTAAGCCACAATTCCGCCTGTCACTGCTGAACCGGCAACTAATGAAGGAATAACTCGGAGCGGATCATTAATCATGAACGGAATCGCTCCCTCCGTAATTCCGGCTAGACCAAGCAGCCACGTCTGTTTTCCAACTTCTTGTTCAGGCTTCGTGAAATACTTCTTGCCGATAATCGTAGCTCCTGTTACGGCAAAAGCTGAAACCATTTTGACAGAAGCGAAGGCAGCGTATGGCATAATATTACCGCTTGCCATCGCTCCAATACAGAACGTGTAGGCAGCCTTATTGACAGGTCCACCAAGGTCAAAGGAAACCATCGCACCTAGAATCACTCCAAGCAAAATAGCATTTCCCCCTGATAACCCTTCAAGCCAACTGATTAGTCCATTGTTTAGTGCAGCCAGAGGCTCTCCAATAACGAACAGCATAATCGCACCGACAGAAAGCGTCCCCACAACAGGATAGAGCCAGAAACTTACGAAGCCTGCAAATGTGCCGGACGTTTGTACATTTTTCTTCAAAAACTTAATAATATAACCAGCTAGAAAACCACCGAGCATACCGCCTAAAAAGCCACTGCCAATCAAGTTCGCAGCGATACCAGCAGCAAAACCTGGTCCAAGTGCTGGTTTATCGGCAATAGAGTAGGCCATGTAAGCAGACAGTACCGGGACCATGATTGTGCCAAGCATCGTTCCACCTAATTGACGAAGCAGCCAAAGCCAGGAGCCTTCCTCTGCGTAGACATCCTGTAATCCAAACGCTTGAGAAACTAATACAGCAAAGGCTAGCGTCATTCCCCCTGCTACAATAATCGGAATAATATATGAAATACCAGTCATAATTGAGTCTTTTATCTCTGTCTTAAACGGTTTATTCTCAGGCTCGTCGTCCTCTATTGTTTCTTGGACGTCTTCTGCTGCCTTCGGGGATTGATTCGACTTTTCTATCGCTTCTTCAAGAATCCCCTTAGCATTTTTCAAAGGAGCAGCAACCGTTGTCGTAACCCGTGGCAAGCGCGAGAATCTTTCCTGATCCTTCACAGCAACGTCTGCTGCAAAAATCACCGCATCAGCCCGGGCAATTTGGCCTTTCGAATGACGATCCTCGATGCCGTTTGCGCCCTGTTTCTCAACGGAAACTTTTACATTTAATTCATTCCCTGCTCTAACTAGAGCCTCAGCAGCCATGTATGTGTGAGCGATCCCTGCAGGACACGCCGTAACAGCAAGAATTGTTTTATCAACTTGTTTTTCGGTAACCTCTTGCTTCTCATCTTCATGGTCAAGAGCCTCAAAAAATTGTTCACTTGTTTTCGCTTGCATAAGGCTTTCTTTATAAGCTGGATCCGCCAACCTTGTCATGAGCTCAGCAAGCAAATTCAGGTGAGTCGATCCGGCTTCATTTTCCGGGATCGCTAACAGCATAACGAGCTCAACCTTGTTCTCCTCGTCAATACTCTCCCAATCCTCTAAAGGGGTTTCAAGTGTAGCAACCGCAAAGGCTGCTTCCTTTACTGCAGTAGATTTTCCGTGAGGAATGGCTAAACCTCCTTCAAACCCCGTAGGAGATAGAGACTCTCTTTCGAGAACAGCCTGGTAGAAATCCTCTTGGGAGTGAAGTTTGCCATTGTTATTCAGCTGTTCTACCAAATAACGAATCACTTCATCTTTTGTAGAAAAGGGCTGATTCGTACTTATTAAGTTAGATGAGGTCAAACTTTGTAATCTCATCACTTTTGCCTCCTCAAGTGCATAATTGAAACTTGACCTCAGCTTAGCATAGGGCAAGTAAGCGCTTGCTCATTTTTAAAAAAGTACACGAATAAACAAAAGGAAACCGTTTTCATGTGTATTTATACACACTATACGGTTTCCCAAATAATAGAAGATAATACTTGAAGGGCAAGCATCACTGGAGTTTTATCAGAGGTATTATAGTTCTCAAGCATACGCTTAGGGGAATAAAAGAAAAATTTGTAGTCCGCCTTATCCTGTAATGTATTGCGTGTAAAGTGGGTTAACGAGATGATCGTGACACCTCTTGACTTAGCTAAGTCAACCATTTCAATGATTTGCTTCGTTTCGCCGGACATACTGATTAAAAAGAGAACATCTTGTTTGTTGGCATGGTTAATCGCATAAACTGCATCATGACGGTGCAGAAAAAACTCTGCTGCTTTTCCCCCGATTTTAAGGTGAGTAGAAAGAATTTCGCAAAATGGAGCTGTATCCCCGACGCCAAAAACGTAGACGTGGTCGGCCCGATGAATCTTCTTTGCGATTTGAGCGAGCCTATCGTGATCCATCAGCTCGAGGGTACGTTTCATATTGTATTGAATACTGTTGTCCTGGTCTAAGTCTTCTTCCTGTACTTCTTCCTTAAGATTATTCTTCAACTGCGAAAAGCCGTCGTACCCCAACTTTTTTGATAAACGAGTGATCGTATTAGGCACCGTGTACAGTGCTTTCGCTAAAGATTGAATGGACATCGCAACCACAGTGGATTTATTCCCAAGTATATAGTCAATAATCTGATCATCTGTATCATTCAATTTGTACTCATATTTATGAGCACGGTCCTGCAGGTTCATCGCTAACTCACCTCTATCGTTCGTGTTCAAAGTAATCCTATTATAACATGCCATGATACGACAGCTTGCAAAATATCTTCCTGTGAGAAGGCGTTATTATGATACAATGACTTTTAATGAACTGAACTATTCAAAGAGGTGTAAAACAACAATGTATAATCAACCTATTTTTCTACAACCCGAATTTAAAGAACGCCTATGGGGCGGAACGAAACTTAAAGAGATTTTCAATTACGAGATCCCCTCGGAAACCACCGGCGAATGCTGGGGGATTTCAGGACATTCTAATGGATCAAACCAGATAAAGAATGGACCACTTCAGGGCAAAACATTAGCTGAAGCCTGGAGTAATCATAGAGAACTTTTCGCAAATGAAGAAGGCGATGAGTTTCCACTACTCGTTAAAATACTGGATTCAAAAAAGGATTTATCTGTTCAAGTTCATCCTGACGACGAGTATGCCAGGAAAATTGAAAATGAAACTTATGGGAAAACGGAATGCTGGTATGTCATCGATTGTGAGGAAGGGGCCGAAATTATCTTTGGCCACAATGCTAACAGCAAAGAAGAGCTAGCCACAATGATTGAGAATGGCCAGTGGGAAGACCTGCTTCATCGTATAGCTGTCAAGCCAGGGGACTTCTACTATGTTCCAAGTGGGACGATTCATGCGATCGGTGAAGGCATTCAAATTTTGGAAACACAGCAAAGTTCTGATATTACCTATCGTGTTTACGATTACGATCGCACAGACAAAGATGGCCAGAAACGCGAGCTGCATTTAGATCGTTCACTTGATGTGACGAATGTGCCGCACGTGAATCCATTTCTTGAACGAGAGCATCAACTAGAAGCTGGCGTCCGTACTGAGATGTTAGTGGAGGAAGCCTATTTCACTGTTCATCACCTAAGTTTAGATGGGAAAAGTAATCCAATAACTTACGAGAACTATCAACTTTTCAGCGTTTTAGATGGTGAAGGCAACATTACCACGGGTGAAGGGATTTTTCCATTCACTAAAGGGGATCACTTCATCATCCCTGCAACCGTTGAATCCTATACGATAGAGGGAAAAGCTTCACTCATTACTTCACATTCAAATAAGTAACGATACAAAAACAAGCCACATTCCTTTTTACCAATTGGAATGTGGCTTGTTTTTTCATTCTGATGCTAAAAGAAGCGCACCCTTAATCCCTGCTTCATCCGTCAATCCAGGAGGGACAATATATCGATCTATGTTTTCTGCAGATAGAAACGGTGAGCTTACATAACCCGCTAAGCTTTCAATTACATTTTTTCGAATCAGGTCAAAAAGGTGTTCCTGCTGCATCACACCGCCACCCATAATAATCTGCTCTGGTGACAAAATATAAATATAATTAACGAGAGCTTGGGCTAAATAATGTGCTTCGATTTCCCATACTTTCTCGTCGTCAGCCAATTCCTGTCCTGCTTTCCCCCAACGCTTCTCAAGTGCGGGTCCAGAAGCCATTCCTTCTAAGCAATCATTATGGTAAGGACAGGCCCCTGCAAACGAATCGTCCTCGTGACGTTTCACGACAATATGCCCCATCTCTGGGTGTGATAACCCGTTCAAAGTCGTCCCATTCACGATTGCTCCTGCTCCAATGCCCGTGCCTACAGTAATATAGAGACAGGAATCCACATCTGTTGCATTTCCCCACTCCGCCTCAGACAAAGCGGCTACATTGACGTCTGTGTCCACCTTCACTGATACATTTAACTGGTCAGCAAGCCTTTTGGCAAGCGGAAAGTCCACCCAGTCGATCTTCGGTGTGTTTTGAATCGTTCCATAACTATCACTCTGTTGATTTACATCAATGGGACCGAAGCTGCCAATCCCGATCCGCTCGATCCCTTTTCCTTTGAAAAACTGATAAACAGCAGGCATCGTTACATCCGGATGCTCTGTCGGTATGACTGTTTTCTCAAAAATATCTCCTTGTTCATTGCCAATCGCACAGACAAACTTCGTACCGCCAGCTTCAATTGCACCTAATTTCATTCCATCATTTCCTCTCTATTAAATATAGACCGCGTCTTCTCTCAAACTCCAAACCTGCACATTCATTGAGGTTGAGTTGCTAGTCTTAAGTTCAAGCCCTCGTTACTCAGGGTCAGCAAACATCCTTGATGTGAACAATTCTTCTCCACCATTAATAAAAATCGGAACGATCGATATACAATTGCAGCTGTTTTAACCCTTGAGGCATGCGACACTCCCTTGGGATCGTCATACTGTGTATCCAGTGGTAATCATGGGTCGGCTGCAGTCGTCTTCCTTTATCATCACACGTCGTTTGCAGGGCATAGAATTCAAATCTTCGTTCCAACTCTACAAAGCGGGTATGCTATATCTACACTTATTTTATGGGAAATGGGAAAGAATGTCTATCTATCAAGGGGTGACTCCTAATCGAACAAAATAACCCCATCAGCAATTCCAATGGGGAAGGCTAAGGAGTTTATTTTGGTACAAGTAATTTAATAAATTCACTACAGGATTTGCTCCTTATTAGATCTTCAACTAATGACACATCATCAATTATTTTACCGAGCATCTCGTACATGGATTGTAAATCTTCGGTGCTATCCTTTTTCACGGATAATAAACAAATGAATTGAACACGCTTCTCTCCCCACTCAATCGGTCTTTTCAGTGTACAAAAGGTTAAAAAGGTCTGCTCGGACAGAGGTGTGATCGGGTGAGGTACGGCAACTAAATTTCCAAATGCAGTAGGCGCCACCGCTTCTCTTTCGTATAAAGCTTTAAGAAAACCATGGTGTACTAAACCTTTATTTCTCAATTCATCATATAGAAAATTCAACACTTGCTCTTGTGTTGAAAAGGGTTGATCCAGAAATACGAGAGATTCCTTAACATAATCAAATAGGCTGATTGAATTTTTAAATACCATGGTTTTAATTCTCTCTAGATCATTTTCCCCTAAAATCGTATTAACCTCTATAACAGGTATAGGAAGGGAATCTGGAATAGGAATCGAACTTACGATAAAATCAATGTTTTCAAGGGAACATTGCTGGAGTTTATAGTACTCTGTCGTAGCAGCAATCTCCAATTTGGAGTCAAATTCAGATTGCAATTTGTACTTTAATAATTGCGCACTCCCAAATCCCGAAGCACAAACTATCAGGCAACGTTTAGGTCCCTTTTTCATCTTTCTTCGTTCGATCGCCGCACCAATATGAAGCGCAAGATATCCTATTTCATTTTCGTCTATCGTGACACCCATCACCTCTTCGAGAACCATGCTCGCAACGATTCCAGTTTCAAAAACTAGAGGATAGTTAGCTTTAATATCATCAATCATAGGATTACGGATATTCATCCCATAGCGATAACGATTGATAGCTGGTTTTAAATGGAGGGCTAAGCCAACAATGAGTTCGCGATCATGACGAATACCTAGATCAAACTTCTCCTCTATTTTATTTAAGATCGCTAAGGTAACCTGTTGAATGTCTTCATCAAGAAAATCCCTGATTTTTTCCTCGTTCATATTCGTCTGTGAAATCATTTTTGTCCCCATTAAATGAATGGCAATATAAGCAACTTCCTCATGTGGAAATGTGAGCTGAAGACAATATTCTACTTTAGCAACGATGCGATCTGCGACATTATATTCCTTTTGATTTCTGATTTCTTCTAAATTTGCCTTATAAATGGAAACATGGTTACCTGATTTTATTCGCTTACAGGCGATCGCAATATGGATATATAAATTTTTTATTGCAATATCAGAAGGCGTGATTTCGTTTTCTTGGATTTCTTCAATCATTATTGTCCATATCACTGATAATTCAGTTTCTGTTAACGAAAAAAGTTGATCAGTTCGTATCTCATTCGAGGCTTCGGCTTTCTTAGCTCGATCAAATACATACTCTGACATGCAAAACCGCAATTTCAGTTCACTTCCTTGCAGCTTTAATCCGTAGTTTGGGCGTTTATCCATATCGATATCATATTTTTTCAGTATTTTTTTTACACGTTTCAAATCGTTTTGAATCGTTGACTTGCTAATATGCATATCTTCCGACAAATCTTCTAACTTAATGTAGCTGTCTTCCAAAAGAAGACGTTTAATCATATATCGTATTCTCTCTTCGGGAGAATTGGGGATAATGGAGTCAGTCACCACTTGTTCTTGGTAGACCTTCTTTAAGTAATGAAGAAATCTCTGATTATCTTGAATATCAAGTTGATAACCTTTCGCTCTGATGGAGTCGATCTTTGCCCCCTCAAGTAATTCATCCAAATGTTTGATGTCATCCCTAGTCGTTCTAGAGGTTACATCGGTCACTTTGGCCAAGTATTGACTCGTTATGGCTGTATCAGCAGCCATGAGTTCGCGTAATATAGTGGTCATTCGGTAGTTTAGCATTTTGAATCCTCTCACTTCTATTTTCCGTAATGTCCTACAAGTGTGCAAAAAGGTTCTGATGAGACCATCAGAACCTTTTCCTGCACCAAGCAAACTTTCATGGTTATTAATCCTTGTTCAGGCTGAGCTCAGTTGAATAAAATTGAGGTAAGTAATCTTGGTGAGCTTCTAACATTTCATCTAACATTTGTTTTGCAATAGAGTCAGAATGAACGAGTGGATTGATCGTCATCGCCAACAAAGCCTGATTATAGTTACCTGTCACAGCTGCCTCTGATGCAACGCGTTCAAACGACTTGATTTGTTGGACAAGCCCTCTTACTGCTACAGGTAGGTCACAAACACTAATAGGCTTCGGTCCGCTTCTAGTAATGACACAGTTCACTTCTACCGCAGAATCATAAGGTAAACTTTTGATTGCTCCGTTATTCCTTGTATTTACAGGCTGTATGTCCCCTTTATCATTATATATCGAACTGATTAAACGACAAGCTGCGTCACTATAATACGCTCCTCCTCGTTCATCTAATTGGGGAGGCTTGGTTGCTAAGTCCGGGTCTTTATACAGTTCAAATAGTTCACCTTCCAGCTCTTTGACCACTTCGGCTCTGGTGCCTGTTTCGTTCATTTCCTGCAGTTCGGCCTCCAGCATTTCACTTGTCTGGTAATAGTAGCGGTGATAGGGACAAGGTAAGATCCCGAGTGCCTGAATAAATTCTGGCTGCCATCCCAAATCCACAATGTTTTTCATTGTTAAACCAGTACCATTGCTAAGTTTATCTAACACCAAATCCGTTATTCGTTCACCATCTAAATAAACATCCGTTCCAAAAACCATATGATTTAAACCAGCGAATTCAATGTAAACACGTTCAGAATCAACTCCGAGCATCTCAGCCACACCCATCTTCATACCAATAGGGACGTTACACAAGCCGACGGTTTTAGTTAGATTACTATATCGTAAAACGGCCTCCGTCACCATTCCCGCAGGATTTGAGAAGTTAATAAGCCATGCATCAGGACACAACCGTTCCATCTCACGACAAATATCCAAGATCACTGGAATGGTTCGCAGTCCTTTAAATAAGCCGCCTGGTCCGTTTGTTTCTTGTCCAATAACGTTATATTTTAAAGGAATACGTTCATCTAAGGCTCTAGCTTCAAGAAGTCCGACACGAATTTGGGTTGTCACAAAATCCGCATTCTCCAAGGCTTCTTTACGATTATAGGATAAATGTATTTCTATCGGGACTTCAGCTTTCTCGACCATCCGCTTGGCCAATGCCCCGACGCTTTCCAATTTTTCTTTTCCTGCTGGAATATCTACCAGCCAAAGTTCCTTGATCGGCAGTTCTTCATATCTATTAATAAACCCTTCGACAAGTTCAGGTGTATAGCTTGATCCTCCCCCGATCGTGACTACTTTAATCTCTTCCATCAGTTCACCCCTTATAACCTATTGCCAGAAAATTATATCCGTTCTATAGTTAAAAACCATTCTTGTCAGCAACTTGTTTAATAAAATAGGCGCTTTTCTTTGGTTTGCGTTCTTTGGTTTCAATATCTACTGAGAAGAATCCATATCGATTTTTGTAAGCATTCATCCATGACCAATTGTCCATAAAGGACCATAAATGATAGCCTTTTGCGTTACAACCTTCTTCAATCGCTTGATGAAGCCATTGGAGGTGACCCTTAATAAACTCAATGCGGTAGTCATCCTCAATAATGCCATCTTGGATAAAACGTCCTTCATCTTGAACGCCCATTCCATTTTCTGAAACAAACGATTCTATGTTCCCATAATTCTCCTTAAGATTCATCATAATATCGTATATCCCTTTTTCATAGATTTCCCAGCCACGGTATTTGTTCATTTTTCTACCTGGCATTTCATAGTTGTCAAAAAACCAATCTGGCATAAATGGGCTATAAGGGTTAGGCAAATGATCTTTTGCTTTGACTCGACGAGGCTGATAATAGTTTACTCCCAGCAAATCAACTGTATTTGCTTCCATTAAGACTGCATCACCTTCCTCTGTTTGGGGAAGGTGTCCATGTTCTTCTAAGAGCTTAATTAACTCTTGCGGATACTTCCCTAACACTGCCGGATCTAAAAAGCTTCTGTTAAAAAATAAGTCAGCAATCTGGGATGCTTTTAGGTCAGCAGGATTTTGGCTTCTCGGATAAGAAGGGGTTAGATTCAATATGACACCGATTTGACTTTCATCAAATTGATGGAACCTGAATGCCTTGATAGATTTGGCGTTAGCAATCATAGTATTATAGCCGACCTGAATGGCACGCTTCGCATCAACAACGTTGGGATAATGAAAATCATAAAGGTATCCGCCTTCGACCGGCACGATTGGCTCGTTAAAGGTGAACCATTTCTTCACTCGATCTCCAAAAAGTTCAAAGCATGTGTTCGCATACTCTACAAATAAGTCTACAACCTCTCTGTTCTCCCAACCGCCAATTTCCTGCATTTCAAGCGGCATATCAAAATGGAAAAGATTAACGAACGGCTCAATATCGTGAGCCATTAATTCATCAATGACACGGTTATAAAATTGCACTGCTTCTTGATTGATTTCCCCCTTGCCCCCTGGAATTAATCTCGACCAGGATATAGAGAAGCGAAACGTATTATGCCCTATTTCTTTCATTCTTTTAATATCTTCTTGATAAGTGTAATAGAAATTAGAAGTTGTTTCCGGTCCTACGCCTTCAAAGAAGCGGTTAGGCTCTTTAGCATACCAATAATCCCATATATTCTGTCCTTTCCCCCCCTGTGATGCTGCTCCTTCGATTTGCGTGGCTGACGTGGCACTCCCCCACCAAAAACCTTCAGGAAATGTGTAATCGACTGACATAATTGCTTCCTCCCCTTACTTATTTCTATAAATTTCGATAATTTCTTGAGCTAAGTCCCGGACAGTCATCGAGGTCATTAAGTGGTCCTGGGAATGAATCAACAATACATTCACAGGATTCTCTTCCCCGCTTGCTTCTTTTTGTAATAATTCTGTTTGATATTTATGTGATTTGACTAGTTCTTCTCCAGCTTCTTCGATTAAACGATCTGATTCCTCAAAGTTGCCCTTTTTCGCTTCCTGAATCGCTTCCATTGCGTTTGATTTGCCGTTGCCAGCATATAATATGATTTGAAAGGCTATTTCCGTAATATTGTTTTCAGTTTTGTTTTCCATTTGTTCACCCCTGAGGTTCATAATAAATTAGGCACTTTTATCGTTTGATTCTCCATTATCATTTTTTTCAGATTCATAATATTGATTATCCATGATTTTTAAGAACGGCCACCAAATGAGGAACACGACTCCGATATTAAAGGCCTGAAGAACCCCTCCCTGCCACGAATTGGTAGCAATCGCTCCATTTAAGATGGTTGGTGTTGTCCATGGTACGATTACCCCTGTCGGTGGCGGAACTAATCCGGATGCCATTACAAGGTACGTAATGATAGCTACAACTACCGGGGCCACTAACCATGGAATAAGGACAAGAGGATTCATAATGATCGGCAGACCAAAGATAATCGGCTCATTCACATTGAAAATACCAGCCGGGGCCCCTAACTTTCCAATATCCTTCATTTGTCTGCTTCGTCCTATTAAAAAGATTCCAAGTATAACAGCCAAGGTCATTCCCGAGCCACCCATTCCCACAATGAATGACTCAATAAATTGCTTGTTCACAATATGAGGAACGGCTTCTCCCGCTTTAAATGCCGCCAAATTTTCCGTAGCAAGTGAATACCAAATCGGGTCCATGACGGAGTTGACGATGATCTGTCCGTGCAGACCAAAAAACCAAAATATTTGAATGAGTAAGACAGCTACAATGGTAGCCGGTAGTCCACTCCCAAGTGAAGTTAGTGGTGCTTGAACGACTGTATAGATAAAGTTTTGCACGTCCCCAAATGTTGTATAACTAAAAATAATTCGTATAATTAAAAAGATCGTTAATGTAAAGGTGATAGGAATAAGTGCACTAAAAGAACGTGACACAGCTTCTGGGACGCCTTGAGGCATTTTAATCGTCCAGTTCTTTTCCGTGAAGAATCGGTATAACTCTGCGGAAGCAAAGGCTGTAAAAATCCCCAAAAACATCCCCTTAGCACCTAAGTTTTCGGCAGCGATTACTCCCGTCACATCTCCTACTATCTGGGGAGTTAGAATAAGGAATGCCGCAAGAGCCGTTACCCCTCCATAGACCGCCTCCCCCTTGTAATATTCCGTTAATTTGTATCCGATACCTACAATGACAAAAGTAGCCATAATAGAGAGTGTTCCAGCAGAAGCAGCGCCTAGCGCTGATTGATATTCAGCATACGCTTCCGCTCCAATCAACTTATCAAGGAATGGTAAATTTGCAATAACAACAAAGATCGAACCAAAAATAATTAATGGCAATGCAATCATAAAGCCGTCTCGCAAAGAGGTTAAATAACGATTATTATTCAACTTATCTGCAATAGGCATTAAAATATTCTCCAATACATCCATGAATCTGCTCACTGTTCATCTCCCCCTTATAAAGTTATCTCTCCATTAATTCAAGAGCTTTCTCCAAGACGGCTTTTCCGTCCACCCTCCCGTAAGACATTGGATCAATGACATCGACTGGTATACCAACTTCCTGCGCGGTTTTCTCGAATTTCTTTTTCATAAACTTCATTTGCGGACCAATCAATAACACATCCGCTTCCTCCATATCTTTTGGAGCTTTATCCTGGGCCACTGCCCATATCTCACAATCCACTCCTTTTTCGTTAGCGGCTTCTTTCATTTTAGTAACTAAAAGACTAGTAGACATTCCAGCAGAACAAGCTAATAATATTCGATTCATAATAAGTTTCCCCCTTAATAGATATTTTTTGAACTAATTTCAGTCTATTTTATAAGCGCTTACATTTACACCTATATTTTTTCCGTTAAGAAGCGGAAATTGTTGACCATGTAGTAGTCATGCGGGGCTCCGAATCATTTTCTATAACTCCATCTTAATAACGAACCTTATCAGTAACGTATCCCCATTAAAATGGCCTCCGTAAGCAATCAAAGTTCTTTATTTAAAGGCCAAATAAAGTCTATAGAAAATCAATTACTTCAGTTTTTTAAGAAGGAATATGCAGGTTGACTGTAAACAACCTAAAAAGCCACGGATGGTCACCATCCGTGGCTTTTCGTACTAGTTTAATTTAATTATTCATTATGAAGCGGGTAACTCACAAGGTTAGTGAAAATACGATATCCACCTGGTACTTGATTTTGAATTTGGCGGTACCAGACGAGATTCGTGTATAAGTAACTTCCTTCTCCATAGTCCGCCATCAATATACCACCATTAAACGGTTCTCCGTTTGGATCAGCCATACTGACAAATGTTTCAAACTTTTCGTCCCATTCCATTGGATAGTACAATCCACGTTCCTGGATCCAATTGGACCAATCATCTTCCTTAATAGTGTTTGGAAAATTAAAAAGTGGGTGATCCGGTTTTTGTACATCGACTGCGGCGGTTTCGTCGGTTACCCGCCACTCGATGGAGGGCTGACCGATAACAAGTTTATATGGTGCGGTTTGCTCTGGGTTCCAGTTGTCCCATGGTTTGTTATATTGAACAACCAGATGACCTCCGTCTTCGGCGTATTGAAGAAGTCTTTCATTATTGTTTCTTAAATCTTCGCGGGAAAGGTAGGCCCTGACGCCTGTTACGATTGTATCGTATTTGGATAAGTCACCTGTTTGTAAATCTTCGGATCCTAGTTTTGTCACATTCATACCAATTCCTTGTAATCGTTCTGCTACTTTATCAAAGCCGCTGTCGATATAGCCGACTTTTAAGTTATCCGGCAGGTTCAGATCAAAGGCTACTCCTTTTACCTTAGCTTGTTGTAGGTAATAAGAAGTCGAGATATGGTCATACTGAATTTTTTGAACGTAAGTGCTTAACGATTTTCCGTTAGTCTTTACTATTGGTTCTAAAGAAAACTCACCTTTGTTTACTTCAGTTCCCGGGGATACTGTGAAGGAAACCGTTTTTATTTCGTTTTCTTCACTAAAATTAACAGACTTTGACTCAGGTTTTACAGTCCATCCTTCAGGAACATTTAGTTCAACAGATGCATTAAGAGAACCCGAAGTATTATTTTGGACTTCTGCTTTGACGTTGACTTTTTCCGGAATGTCTAGTGTATTCACCACTAGCTTCGTTGGGTCCGTCTGCACTGATACGTCCGGTAAAACAGCCACTGTCCTTTCAGTTTGATAACGCTGTTCAACTTTTGTAGGTCCTACCGAATAGGAGAGTTTCGAATTCATCTTCGGTTCATCATAAGGCTCGAAGTATTCCGCATTTTCAGGGACCTGGACAAGATATTCAATTGTTTTCTTTTCACCTGCTTTCAGACGAAATGGCTTAGGAGTATGATTAACGGTCCATCCTTTAGGAAGACTTAGTGCTCCCTGAACATCTTTCAAGGGGTGTTTACCATTATTTTCGACAACGATTGTCACTGTTGTTTGACCATCCTGAACGAGAGTAACGTCTTCAACAACTGTTTCTACTGCTAAACTGGAAGCAACTTTACTGACCTCAAGTAGCTGTTTCTCTTTAACGTCAAGACGGAACAAGATGTCCTCTTTTATGTTTGTTTCTAAATTAGCTTCTTGGATTTCTGATTGTAGCTTTCTAGCTTCTTTAAGGGCGATGTGAGCCTTTTTCAGAGCCTGGGAACGATTTGGATATTGATCGATTACCTTATCAAGCGTTTTTTGAAAATGCTTGAGTTTTGAACCAATAGCTGGATTGTTATCCGTTAAACGAGCTGCTATTTCAGTAAAGTCGTAAGCCAGACCATCAAACATGTTTTCTTCTTTTGGGATCTCCGTAACCGATTTTGCAAGTCTCAAGTTGATGGTTTCTGGTTCTGCCGGAATGTCGTCACCCATTCCTTGACTTTTGTGGAGAAAGCGTGACTTTTCACCTAATTGCGGATAGGTCATGCCATAAATCGGATCATACGTACCGATTTCCAATAAAGTCGTCGCATGGTCTGACTCAGCAGGAAGGTATAACTTCTTTACTTGCCAGGTAGACAAACCTTCTTCAAGTTGTTTTGGAAAGACGTTTGGGTCGGCTGCATCTTCAAATGCTCTTACTGTAAGTTGATTGATGGCCCGATGGTGTCCGTGCTGTGTATCGATATCCAGGAAAGAAGGGAAAAGGATATCAGGCTTATATGTTCGGATTTTACGGATAAATCGTTCATAAGTAAGTTCTTCTCCCCATTTTTCCAATGTCTCTTCAGGGCTTTTTGAGAAACCAAAGTCATAAATCGGATCGTTCGTCGTTTCACTTAAATGAAACACCTCTACACCTGTAACCTCGGATGCTTCAATGAGTTCATTTGAACGGATAATCCCCAGTGCATTACCAAGTTCCTTCCCGATTTCATTTTGTCCGCCCTCACCACGATTGGCTATGAGGCTTGCCGTTCTTATCCCAAGTCCCCTCGACAAGTAGGCAAGAAGGTGACTACGTTCGTCGTCAGGGTGAGCTCCAGTATTTAAGAAACTTAATGTGGTGTCTAGCGGCTTAAGTGTGTTCCATAAGTCAACATCAGGTTTTGTTTTTTCTTCCCCATGTGATGTTTTAGGCGTCACCATTGGAACGATTAAAATCAAAATCAGGAATAATGATAAAAGCTTTCCCATTGAATTTCCCCTTTCAAAGTTTGGTAAAGAGATGGAACGAATTAGAAGAGATGAACCACCTACCATAAGATATAATACTTGGCACAAACACCGAATCATTTCCTTGCTCTAATCATAGCTTTTACCACATTTGGATTTGGTCCCCCTGTAATCTTTCGTCTTTCCACAAAACAAACGGGATCAATAATACATTGCCAATCCTTTTCGGTTATCGCAACGCCTTCTATCCAATCATTTATTTCGCTCAAAGAAATTTCGTATAGTTCCTTTTCCATTTGAATAGCTTTTTTCGCGATTACACTTGCTTTGTGGTGAGCTTTTCTAAATGAAACACCATAATCGCGTGCGAGTACGTCGGCAAGCTCAGTGATCGTAATCATATTTTCCCTTGCTTGTTGATGGGCCTTCTCCTTATTAAAATCCATCGTCAGTACTACAGCACGCATTAAACGTAATACACGAATCGCTTTCTTATATCCTCCATAGATGTGCGGCTGTAAATCATCTTCGGTATCATTGATATCTCCATATGGTGTATTGTGAATCATGTGAACGACTGCCATTCCTTCCGCCGCTGCACTGCTTGCTATGGCGCGTGAATGTTCAATTGAAACGGGATTTCTTTTTTGCGGCATGATACTGCTGACTTGCACATAGGCATCAGACACTTTTAACAAACCGACTTCTTTTGATGCCATTCGCAAAAATTCTTGCGTCCATCTCCCTATATTGGTCATCAAGCTCACTAAGCCTTGAGCAGCCTCAATCAAATAATCACCTGTGGCAATCGCATCATATGAGTTTTCGATTAGTCCATTAAACCCGAGCAGCTCTGCCATTCGTTCACGATTTATGGAAAAGCCGGTGGTTGTAATAGCCACCGCTCCCATGGGTGATTGGTTCACTGTTCGATAGGCTTGTTTCAGCCTCGTCACATCTCTTTGCAAATTATCATAAATGGCTACTAAGTAATGACCAAACGTTGTAGGTTGGGCAGGCTGTGTATGGGTATGGGCGGCCATAACCGTCTCCACATGCTGTTCAGCCTGATCTAGAATAGCCTCGCTAAGTTGCTCTGCATCGCTTATCGCCCTTTTGATGTAATCCCTGATGACAATTCGATACATCGCCTCGCCCATATCATTTCTGCTTTTAGCTATGTGCATCTTTCCTGCAAGATCGTCACCAATTCGTTCACCAATTTTGGACTCCACTAGAAAAAATAAATCTTCGCACGCCGCTGAGTATTCTAGTTGACTTTGATCAAGCCCTTTTACTACCTCCATGCCTTTTAAAATTTGTTCATTTTCCGCTTGGGTAAGCATCCCTTGTTCCGTAAGCATGATCGTATGCGCTTTATGAATCATGAACATCGCATCAATTAGATGTTCTTTTTGATCGTAAAATACGGGCTTTAGTAACGATTCCACGTATGTTTTACCTGGAAATGCAATACCGTCACTTAATTCAAATTGCTGCTTTGCATTACTCATCAAAAAGCACCCCAATATATCAATAAAATTTATAATGTGTTTTCTGATTTGACGCCAAAAAACCGATAAGCCACGTACATGACGATCGCTATTAAACCAACTTGAATCATTCCGAAAGCTGCCGCCTGACCGATATTAAATTGTCTCAATTGGTTCATGATTTCGATGGAAATAGGACGGTTGCCTATGGTGTAAAGCAAGACAGATGTCGGAAATTCTCCTACAGCCTGAACAAAAGCTAGTAACGTACCACTCAACACCCCCGGCATGATGATTGGTATGACAATACGTCTAAAGGTGTAGATCCACTTTGCTCCTAAGTTTTGTGCAGCTTCTTCGATCGAGTCATCCATTTGCTCAAGTACGGCCGATGTCGACCTTACGACAAGTGGAATAAATCGGATAAAATAGGCAAGCGGCAAAATCCAGAAGGTTCCGACAAGAACTTTTCCAAACGAAAACGGTGACGACTGATTAAAGGCTAAAATTAAATTCATCCCGACAACTGTAGCTGGTAATGCCCAAGGAATCATTACCAAAATATCTAGCAAGTTTTTTCCAATAAAACTGCGCTTCACAAGGGCATAAGATGTAATAATGCCAAATACAAACACACCTGCACAGGCAAGAACGGACATAATTAAACTGTTTTTCACAGGATCCCATATATTAGGGTCTTCAAACAACAATCTGAAGTTCTCTAAGCTAAAGGTTTGTGGATAGGTTTGCCACGTCCACCCTCCTTCAGGTACAAGAGATAAAACCAATAGGGTCATATGCGGCAATAGCAAGATGATCATCGCGATGACGCCAAGTGTTACCATAAACCACTTTAATAATGGATGACTCACTTCGCTGCGATGAGCCCCAATCCCCTTGCTTGCCATTCGATAATCTTTTCGACCTTGATACCAGCGCATAAATAAGAGAAAGGAGATCGAGACGGCAGACAAAATTACAGACTGGGTTGCAGCCATTTCTAAGTCACCATTCACTTTGGAAAAGTAAATTTGTAAACTTAAGACCCGATAACCACCAGCTAGTAGAAAGGGGGCACTAAAAGAAGCCATCGAAACCATAAAAACTAATAAAGAAGCTGCAACTAATCCAGGTGTTAACAAAGGAAAGGTCACTTTTCTAAATACTGTAAATTTACTGGAACCTAGATTATAAGCCGCTTCTTCTAAAGATGGATCAATGTTATTTAAAGCGGATGACGTGGTCATATAAAAATAGGGATACATCGTGTACGCATGGACTAACAGAATACCCGAAACCCCACCGATACTAAAGGGGATTTCCGACAGATTAAAGACATCTTTTATGAAATTTGGAACTAATCCTGCTTCGCCATATAGGAACATGAAAGCCATAACACCGACTAATGAAGGGAGGACAATAGGCATGATGGCAATATTTGAGAAAAACTGACGTCCAGGAAAATCGTAGCGATTGAAAATATAGGCTAAAGGAATTCCGATTAAGGCACTAAAGAAAACGGACAACAGAGAAATATATACGGAGTTCCACAATGCCTCTAAATTGGCAGCCGCTTTTTCCCCGAAAAAGTCCGTATAATTTTGGACGGAAAAGCCTTCATTTTTTCTAAAGCTTTCAAGTATCGTCTCAATCGACGGGTAGAGTACATATCCAATCAATACTAATAGTACTGGAATCAATAAGAAAAGTGTTTTTCTCTTTTCTGCATTTAGCATCCCCTTGTCACTCCCTTGCCTTTGGGATTACTCGTATTTGATCTTCTGGCATATGAACACTGACCTCTGTTCCTTCTTTAAAATACGTACTAGGACCTCGATTTAAATCCGTCGCCTTAATCGTAAAATTATCGTTCAGTTTTATAAACGTATGAACAGATGCACCGGTAAATTGCACAAGCGAAACTTCACCTGTGAATACATTATTCTTACCTGTGGTCTGATTTCCATCAATATGAATAGCTTCTGGCCTGATCGACATCACAAGTTCATCACTTCCATCGTAAGCAGCTATGTTTAATTCCGAATGGTTAACATGGATCGAACTTTCTAATAGGTTTGAGTGAAAAACCAGATCATCACCCAATGCTTTTTCTTCAAATATAATCGGTGATAAATTCGTTTCTCCAATAAATTCAGCCACAAAGTCATTAACCGGCTTATTATAAATGTCGGTTGGGGTGCCTATCTGCTGGCACTCTCCATAGTTAAACACGGCAATTCGATCACTCATGGTCAGTGCTTCCACTTGATCATGCGTCACATAGATGGTGGTAATGCCGTACTCACGTTGCAACCTTAGTATTTCCGTACGCATTTCATCTCGCAATCTAGCATCTAAGTTACTCAAAGGTTCATCTAATAGTAAAATATCGGGTTCAATTACAAGAGCTCTTGCTAAGGCTACTCGTTGCTGCTGTCCCCCGCTCAGTTGACTTACTTGGCGAGTAATATATTGATCGAGACGAACTTTATTCAGCACATCTTCTACCCTTTTTTTCGTATTGGCTTTATTAATTTTTCTTACATTTAAGCCAAAGGCAACATTTTCAAATACGGTCATATGAGGAAATAAGGCATAGTTTTGAAAAACCATGCCCGTATTTCTTTTTTCAGGTGGAACAGTCGTCATATCTCTTTCATTAAACTTGACCTTTCCGCTCGAAGGGTAATAGAAGCCGGCAATCATTCGAAGAGTTGTTGTTTTCCCGCATCCACTTGGACCTAAAAAGGTAAAGAACTCGCCTTCTTCGATAACTAGATCCAACCCTTTAACTGCCGTCACGTTACCGAAACGTTTTGTAATGGTAGATAAATTCACTGTTGACATATAACAACAACTCCCCTCATTTAGAGCATTCTATTCTCCGCTCTTATCTTTCTCTGTGTTCTTGATTTTGTTATCCCAATGTTCCATCCAATTTTGAGACTTCTCTTGGAATAGAGTCCAATCAATCTCCATCGGCTTAATGTCGGTCTCTGTTATCCAAGCAGGCAGGTCTTCGATATCTTCACGTGTAGGAATACGGTAATATGTTTCGGCTAGTAATTTGGCAGCTTCTTTCGTATTCACAAACTCATAAAAAGCTTTTGCAGCCTTTGGATGTGGAGCATCTTTAATGAGGGCGATCCCCTCTGTTAAAACTGGTGTTCCACTTTCAGGAATAACATAGTCAAAAGGATAGCCTTTTTCCTTAGCTAACATGACTGTGTCTGGCATATTCCATACGGATAAGGAGCCGACACCCTTGGCAACCTGGTTATACATAATTTCTGGATTTGCAGAGTACTCTTTCGTGTTTTCATCGAGCTTTTGTAGCCATTCGTAGCCTTCTTCAGGACTTTGGGTATCTTGATACGTACGATAAATCATGGATGAGAAGATGGTACGCATCGTTCCTGACGCTAATGGATAGCGAATAATGATTTCATCCTTCCATTTAGGGTCAAGGAGATCATCCCAATCCTTAGGTGCCTCTTCTTCGGAAATTTCTTTTGTATTGTATAAAATGACCTCTGGAGTAATGGACGTTCCTGACCACATCCAATCTTCGTCATGGTACATATCAGGGAGAGTATCTGCATAGGAAGGTTTATATTCGGCCAATAACTCTTCTTCCTTGGCTTTATCAAAGTTTACCTGAGGAGCTCCCCACCATACATCAGCTTGCGTGTTATTTTTCTCAGAGCGAACACGGTCTAATATTTCCTGGGAACCCATGTCTAAAAATTGCATATCCACATCATATTCTGCTTCAAACTGCTTCTCAAATTCGCTTAATATATCCTTCCCGTGTGGAGAATACACCACGACTTTTTCTTCCAGATCATTAGCCGACTCTGAATTCTTATCAGTATCTGGTTCATCACTTGCTTCATCACTCGATCCACCCGCCATACATCCTGCAAGGACAAAGACTAATGCAGCTAATAATAATGATGAAATCACATATGATTTTCTTAGATTCTTCATGACAAAATACCCCCAATTAAATGTCAATTAATGTATCAAACTCTTTCAGGAATAACGCCACCGCCCCGACAACTCCCGATTCTTTCCCAAATGTTGTTTGTACAACCTCACACGTTTCTGGAGTGTACCGCTCTATGACGTTCATCATCTGCTTACGGATGACAGAATAAGACCCGCTGACACCACCCCCTAAAATCACGAGCTCAGGATCGAAAAGCGACACATAATTCGCAATACCAAGCGCCAAATTCTCGATAGCAAAATCAATCACCTCTTGGGCGTCCTTATTCTGTTGTTGATAAAGTTCAAAAGCTTCTTTTGCGGAAACTGCTTTTCCTAGGCGCTCAGACAATTGATTTCCAATCGAAGAACCACTAGCGATACTTTCTAAAAAACCATACCCCTCATATACTGGGTGGTAGTTCTTTGCATGGACTCGATCAGTGACCAAATAACCAATTTCCCCAGCACTATAAGTACTCCCTCGGTATAGGCTTCCATTGATCATTAACCCACTGCCAATCCCTGTACCAATTGCAATATATATCAGATTATTTTTGTTCCTTCCAACCCCTTTCCAATGTTCACCCAAGACATTTATATTCACGTCATTATCTATATATATTGGCAGGTCAAAAATCTCCTGGAGCCTTTTACGAATAGGAAAACGGTTCCATTTTAAAGCAGGAGCTTCTTTAACCATTCCTTCTTCTATATTTGTGATGCCAGGTATCCCTACACCAACACCTAGAATTTTTGTATCATCAATCTTCAACTCTTCTTTCATCATTTCTACCTGGTCTTTTATTACCTCGAACAAGTCGCGTTCCAAGTGATCCTGGGTAGGAAAATCCCTATAGACGCATACCTCGCCGTATAAATCCGTTATCCCTATTGCTACCTTTGTACCACCAATGTCCATCCCGATAATAAATGCTTTTTTCGGGTTAAATGCTAGATTTACGGGCTTTCTCCCTCCATTTGTTGACGCTTCACCGTTACCGGTCTCATAGATCCATTCATCTTCTAAAAGCACGTCAACAAGTGTGGATACTGTAGGTTTACTTAATGAAAGTTTCTTAGCAATATTGGCCCGAGAGACAGATTCCTCTTCCATAATGCACTTTAAGATCATCTTTTGATTCATATTCTTAATGTAACCCGCATTTCCTTTCCGCATTGAACATGCCCCTTAGCCTTTCGTATTTAAAGGTTTTATTTTTAAGAGATATCAGTTAGTAAAGTTTACTTACTAACTCGTTTGATTCATTGATATGCCAGTAAGTATGGACTTAGAACTTTGGAAATCCGTATTAAAAAACTCTGAATGGCTAAAAGCCTTTCAGAGTTCACATAGTGCATCATGAATATAATTCCTTACAAACATAGGGAGTGAATCTTTAATGACGGGGTTCATACTCGGATTTATGTATTTCTTTAGTGGTAAGACAAAAAAGCTTACCCATCTATTAATTCGGGTAAGCTTTATTTTGAGCTCATATTGCTTTGTTAATAACAACAATCACTTTATATTCTTCAATCACGAATGAGCTTAAACGTCCCTATCCCTTTCGCGAGCATCTTCTCTTCGTGATCATATAATTCACCCTCTGCCGTTACGGTCCGATACCCCTGTTGCAAAATCCTTCCCCTTGCAAAAACCTCCCCACCTGAGGAAGGGGCAAGATAGTTCACATTAAGATTTATCGTTGTGCACCGGGTTTTCGTGGTCGATCGGATGGCCATACCTAAGATCAAATCAAGCATTGTGGCATGAACACCACCGTGCAGCGTTCCATTTACATTTAATAACTGCTCTTTAATAGGAAGCTTAAGAAAAACGTTTCCTTCTTCAAAATTGAGGATCTCAAAGCCTATATGCGAGAAAAATGGACTAGATTCAAAGCTTTCACGCACCTCATCAATTACCTTCGTCATCCTAACACCCTCCACTACTTCCCTTGAAAGACTGCTTTACGTTTCTCAATAAAAGCTTGTGTTCCTTCATTTTTATCTTCTGAGTTAAATAAAATCGCCTGGGAAAGCTTTTCAAGCATTAAGCCTGTTTTCATATCTGTTTCTGTCCCCATATGAACAGACAGTTTCGCAAGTTTCACAGCTAATGGCCCTTTATCGAGAATCTTTGAGGCTACCTCCTCTACCTTCGCAGTTAAATCCTCTAGTGCTACTGTTTCGGATACCAATCCAAACTGTACCGCTTCTTGGGCACCCATCATTTTTCCTGTCAAAATCATCTCAAGGGCTTTTCCTTTTCCGACTAATCTCGCTAACCTTTGTGTACCGCCAGCACCTGGAATTATCGATAAGTTAAGCTCAGGTAGTCCTAGTTTTGCATTTGTAGAGGCAATACGGATATCACAAGCCATCGCCAATTCACAGCCGCCACCAAGGGCATACCCATTAATCCTTGCAATTGTAGGTTTTTCATAGCTTTCAATCATGTCATAAACATATTGCATTCCTTGAGGGTTTAAAGCATCCATCGCAGATTTTTCTGTTAGTTGTTTAATATCGGCACCTGCAGCAAAGGATTTTTCCCCCTGCCCGGTAAAAACAACCGCTCCTACTTCCTCTTGCTGGGATAACCTTTCCAAAGCCTCGACCATCTCATCTAACGTTTCCTTATTTAATGCATTACGTGCTTCCGGTCGATTAATCGTAATGTAGGCAAGCTGATCCTTCGTTGTTAATTCGATGTTTTCAAATGGCATGTTGTCATCCCTTTCTTTTTGATTGATGATGTTAACCTCGGTGACGAGTATATGAATCCGGTCACACATAAGGAACTTAGTCATGTCTGATAGAAGAAAGCACCTTGAACGTTCCGATCGCTTTTGCGACAATGCTCTCATTCCTATCCACAACGATTCCTTCACCTGTGATCATTTTTCCGTCATGATTCGTAATAGACGCTGAAGATGTATAGGGTCCCTTATTTGTTAGGTCAAAAAAGGTAAAATTTAAATGTACCGTGATTGAATAAATTTCATAATTTAAGCCCCTTCTGTCCCAAGGAAAAGGATGTGCCTCCACAAATCTAGCCAAGTATTTGAAATCATTTTTATTAGGTTAAGGACAGTAATCTGGAAGACTCCATCTCGAGATAGGTTTCCGTTTCCTTGAACGGAGAAGGAGGTCCGGGAAATCACTCGCTTTCCGTAGGCATGCGCTGAGCCTCCTCGGACTCTGTCCTCCGGGGTCTCACCTGCCTCGCCATTTCCCGGACCTCCTTGTGTTTGTGAGAAGAACGGAAACACTCCAGGTTCACAAGTCACCCAAAACGACAGAAGAACTTCTTATCAGAGAGCTAAAAATCTCTCTGTGACGCGGTTATTATGCCACATCATGATGGATAAAGCCCTCTGAACATTGGATACTCATTCGGAATACGAATGGCTCCGTTCATCACAAAACAAGTGGAGTGGCTGGGAAACGGACCTAAGTGTCTCGGAGCTGAGTCTCCAGGATAAGGCGGCGATGTGAAGCAACATGGATAGAAAGTGATCAAACTTCTTTATAAAACGGAAACTAAAATCTGCTGGATAAGAATCCAATTTTGAACCTTTTCGAAAAGAGCCTTATATTATGCCAGTCTTTGGCATTTAAAAAGAGCAATTATAAAATTGATTCGGTTGTCGGTTGATCAATCTCGGTACCAAATGTGGAACCAATAACGCCATCAAGCATGCTTGCAAATACGCCTGCTGGGATCGTCTTTTCTGCAGTTAATACATCCTCGTTCACGTTTAAAACTATGGTGACATAACCTTTTTCATCTTTATTTTTCTTATAGCCCATATAGTCAAAAAAAGAAGATTGATCGTTCATATGCTTAGGCCCTCCATGAACTTTTGCCCCGCCCTGGGACTTTTCAAATTTAAATCCTTTCAATCATCATGGCCATCCCTTGACCACCACCTGCACATAGGGTAGCAATTCCAAGTTGTTCGTCTCTTTTTATCATTTCATGTAAAAGTGTAGTGATAATTCGTGCCCCACTCGCACCGACCGGATGGCCAAGCGCGATCGCTCCACCATTTACATTTACTTTTTCTGGGTCTAAGGAGAGCTCTCGAATAACGGCTAAGGATTGGGAAGCAAATGCCTCATTTAACTCGAGTAATCCGATGTCTTGTACTTGTTTAGAGGTTTTCTCCAGCAGCTTTTTCACGGCAGGTACGGGTCCGATTCCCATGACTTCCGGTGAAACACCAGCTGTCGCCCAATCCACAATCCGTGCAAGTGGTTTTAGGCCTAAAGCTTTTGCTTGAGATTGTTTCATAATGACTAAGGCTGTCGCACCATCATTTCGGCCGCAGGCATTCCCGGCTGTTACCGTTCCATTCTCTTTGAATGCTGGTCGTAGTGACGCCAGCTTTTCGATCGTTGTTTGAGGGCGGGGATGCTCATCTGTATCGACGACATGAGTTTTCTTTTTTTCTTTTACCTCTACAGGAACGATTTCATCCTTGAACTTTCCTTCCTCAATCGCCTGTGAAGCTCGTCTTTGGCTTTCAATCGCAAAGGCATCCTGGTCTTCTCGTGAAACAGCATATTTTTCGGCAACATTTTCGGCCGTCATCCCCATTCCTAAGTTCTTTCCGTAAATTTCTTGTGGCTGTTGACCCGCTTCTGAGTTTGAGTCAATTAGCGTCGTCTGATCCCCGCCAAACCTTGAGTTTCTTAGATAAATAGGGGAACGACTCATACTTTCGACTCCGCCAGCCACCACAATATCCGCTTGATCAAAAGCGATTTGCTGAACACCTGAAGCCACAGCTTGCATACCTGACGCACATAGACGGTTAATTGTATAAGCGGTGGCCGATTCCGGTATCTCTGCCCGTAACGCGGCTACTCTCGCCACATTCGATGACTCCGTCGTTTGCCGCACCTCGCCCATGATGGCTTCATCTACTTGTTCAGGGGAAATCCCGGCTCGATTTATAGATTCTTCTATAGCGATAGAGGCTAAATGGCCGGAAGATATGCCTTTTAGGGAGCCACCATAGCGGCCAATCGGTGTTCTCACAGCACTAACAATGACAATATCCTCTTTCATATGTTGATCCTCCTCAATGGTTTGGTCGGCATGAATGACAGCCCCCTCCTCCTAAAGAAAGCAGAAGTAAAACCTATGACCTTCAGATCGGTGGAACTGTCCATAACAAGATTAGCTATACTCTTTTTTCAATTGACCAGTGATAATGTTCTTTTGGATTTCCGATGTACCTTCATAAATCCTAGTAATCCGTGCGTCGCGGAAAAATCGTTCAATTGGATAATCAGAAATATACCCGATCCCTCCGTGAACCTGAACCGCTTTATCAGCCACGCGATTATAGACTTCTGATCCGTATAGCTTCAGCATCGCCGCTTCCTTGATAACTTTCTGTCCTTCATCCACCATCCATGCCACTCGATAGGTAAATGATCGCAGTGCCTCAATCTCAACGGCCATTTCAGATACCATATGACCGACCGCCTGATGGTCGATAATAGGCACGCCAAACTGCTCACGTTCTTGGACATATTCCATCGACAAGTCTAACAGCTTTTGGCAGGAGCCAAGGTTTCTAGCTGCCAGACCAGCTCGGCCGTTAGCCAGTATTTTTAAGGCGTTGACGTAGCCTTGACCTTCAACTCCGAGCACATTCTCAGCTGGAACCTTGCAATCTTCTAAAATAATTTCAGCAGATTGGGAACCGTGCAACCCCATCTTCGGCTCGATCGCACCAACTTGAAAGCCAGGGAAATCTTTTTCAACAATGAAAGAGGTAATTCCTTTCGCCCCTTTACTAGCATCGGTCACCGCCATGACTGTGAAGACATCGGCTTCCGTTGCGTTAGTGATGTAATGTTTTGTGCCATTTAAAATATAGTGATCTCCGTTTTTAACAGCTGTGGTCTTTAAATTCGTCGCATTCGACCCAGCACTTGGCTCTGTGAGAGCAAAGGCACCTATGAATTCACCGCTCGCAAGTTTCGGTAAGTATTTTTGTTTTTGCTGCTCATTTCCCATTTCAACAATGCCCACTGTGCCAATTCCTGTATGTGCACCAATCAATGTTGTATACCCATTGTGGGTTGCTCCTATTTCTTCATATAGAGCACACTTGCCTACCATTCCAATCCCTAATCCGCAGTATTCTTCAGGGATACTTAGGCCGAACAGTCCCATTTCTTTAGACATTTCAATAATTCGTTCAGGGATCTTGTCTTCTTTTTCAATATCCATCGCGACAGCTTCTACTTCTGTTTGGACAAAATCATGCACATTCTTTTTTAAAAATTGAATGTCTTCCTCTAAATTGAAATTCAACTGCTTCACTCCCTTTAAGTGTGTGTTCAAAAAGTCACCAAATGATAAGAGGCGAATCTCTTCGTTGGCTTGCTTCTAATTTGGTAACTTTTTAAACACCCATTTTATGAATAGCTGTAAAATCCTCTGCCCGTTTTCTTACCTAAATGACCTGCTTTCACATACTTTGTCAAAATCGGACAGGGACGATATTTTTCTCCCAATGTTTGATATAAGTACTCCATGTTACGCAGCCTCGTATCCAAACCAACTAAATCAGCCAACTCTAACGGGCCCATGGGGTGGTTTAACCCGAGCTTCATCGCCTTGTCGATATCCTCAGCTGATCCAACACCTTCCATGACCATATTCATCGCTTCATTTCCAATCAGGCAATTCATACGACTGACGGCGAATCCAGGGAATTCATTGATTCGCACGGATTCTTTGCCCATCTTTTCACCGAGTTGGAAGGACTTCGCTATCGTTTCTTCAGATGTTTCGAGTCCGCAAATGACCTCGATGAGTTTCATTTTAGGTACCGGGTTAAAGAAGTGCAAGGCAATACATTGGTCAGGACGATTGGTTTGTGCCGCAATTTCAGTGGGACTCATAGTCGACGTATTTGTTGCTAAAATAGCGTGCTTCGGCGCATAGATGTCGAGCTTTTTAAACGTCTCCACTTTTACATCCATTATTTCGAGCACAGCTTCTATGACTAAGTCAGCATTTGCTACCGCTTCCTCAATGCTGAGGGAATAGTGAATATTCCCTCGTAGCTGTTTCGCTTGCTCCTCTGTTATCTTCCCTTTTTGAATACTTCTTTGAAATTGCTTTTCGATATATTGCTTACAATCCTCAAGGCCTTGCTCAGAAATGTCTTGAACGAAAACGGATAAATCGGCTAGGGCACATGAAAAGGCGATCCCCCTTCCCATGGTCCCTGCACCAATCACACTCACATGATGGATCACTGCTTACACACCGACCTTCAATTTCTTGAATTCTTCCGTCAACAATGGAACCACTTCAAATAGATCGCCAACAATTCCATAGTCGGCTACGTTGAAGATATTGGCTTCAGGATCCTTATTAATCGCCACAATCGTTTTAGAGTTTGACATTCCCGCCAAATGTTGAATGGCCCCAGAGATTCCACAGGCAATATAGAGGTCTGGTGTTACGACCTTCCCTGTTTGACCAATCTGCAGTGCATAGTCACAATATTCCGCATCACATGCTCCACGGGAAGCTCCTACAGCCCCACCTAAAACATCTGCCAATTCTTGCAGCGTCTCAAAACCTTCTTCACCTTTTACACCTCGGCCGCCCGCGATAATTATTTTGGCCTCGGATAAGTCCACACCATCGGTTGTATTGCGGATAATGTCCTTTATGGTCGTTCGCAAATCTTTAATCTCTACATCACTTGAGATTATCTCGCCAGTACGTGTTTCGTCCTTTTCAAGTGGTTCTATATTATTAGGACGGATCGTTGCAAAAATCGTTCCCTCCTTAATGACTTTCTTCTCAAAGGCTTTACCAGAATAGATAGGTCTTGTAAAAAGAACCTCTTCCCCCTGCTGCTCAATCTCTGTCACATCAGATATGAGCCCTGTTTCTAATTTGCTCGCAAGTCTCGGGCAAGGTCTTTTCCTAATGCCGTGTGGGCAAAAATAAGCCCTTCTGGATTTTCTGATTCAATTACATGGCTTAATGCTTGTGTATAGCCATCGGAAGTATAGTTTTTAAGATTCTCATGCTCAACCGTAAGGACCCGGTCTGCGCCATAATGAATCATTTCATGTGCAAATGACTCCACGCTTTCGCCGACTAGTAGCGCTACGATCTCCCCGTCACCGGCAACTGCTTTAGCAGCCGCTATCGTTTCAAATGAGACATTTCTCAGGCTTCCCTCACTAACTTCTCCCAGTACTACTACTTTTTTGTTCATATGTGTCCGCCTCCTCTATTAAACTACTTTTGCTTCCTTTTGCAGTAATGACACTAATTCATTTACTTGTGCGCCCACTTCTCCCTCTAGTATTCTTCCAGCCTCTTTTTCAGGAGGAAGGAATACTTCTACTGTCTCTGTTTTAGCTTCGACATCCTCTTCCTCAAGGTCAAGATCATCTAATTCCAGCTCCTCAAGCGGCTTTTTCTTCGCCTTCATAATCCCAGGAAGAGAAGGATAACGAGGTTCGTTTAGCCCTTGCTGTGCCGTAACTAGCAGAGGCAGTTCAGCTTCAATTTTTTCGACATCACCTTCCACATCTCGTTCAATCACAGCTCGATCTCCCTCTACTTCAAGGTTCGTTATCGTAGTGATAGATGGAATCCCGAGAAATTCAGCCAGCCTTGGACCCACTTGGCCTGTGCCCTCATCAATAGCGACGTTTCCAGCCAGTATCAGATCCGCCTCTTTTTCTTTGAAAAATTCCGCTAAAATCTTAGCTGTTGTGTACGCATCCCCGTCTTCCAGATCATCTTCCGTATTAATCAACACGGCTTTATCTGCTCCCATCGCGAGTGCGGTCCGCAGTTCCTTTACTGCGTCCTCACCGCCTATCGTCACAACGGTCACTTCCCCACCGTGTTCATCTTTTAATTGAACAGCCTCTTCTATGGCGTAGTCGTCATAAGGATTAATGATAAATTCGGCACTCTCCTCGGCAATCCCACCATTTTCAATGACAATCTTTTCCTCGGTATCAAACGTGCGTTTCATAAGTACAAATAGATTCATAGTTCATCCTCCTTCAATTTCCGTTTAGCTATATTGGTAAAAACCTTTGCCTGTTTTACGCCCAAGATCACCTTTTTCCACCTTTTCTTCTACGATCTTTGCAGGTTTATCTGATTCGTTTCCAGATTCCTGGTACCGTTGCATCCTGACAAAATAGTTCACGTCAATGCCCGTTAGATCCATTAAGGCAAAGGGACCAATCGGATGGTTTAATGCTTTTGTACAGACGGTATCGATCTCTTCATGGGTCGCGTATCCATTTTCCAAAAGGAAGAGCGCTTCATCCATTAACTTCCCAAGGATACGGTTGGCAATGAATCCAGAAATCTCTTTCTTTAACAGGACAGGAGCCTTCCCTATCTTTTCAATAAATTCATAGGCAGCCTGGGCCGTTTCATCAGAGGTATGCGGTCCTTTGACAACTTCAACTAATTCCATCACTAGTGGGGGGTTAAAGAAATGCACATTACAGACCTTATCTGGCCTTGTCGTTGCATCGGCGATTTTTGAGCTGACGATGGTTGAGCTATTTGTAGCAAGAATCGTGTGGTCTGGCGTAATTTCATCAAGTGTTGCAAACAATTCCCTTTTCACATCAAGCTTCTCCACAATGGCTTCGATGACAAGATCCACATCCTTAACAGACGCAAGATTGGCATCGAAGGTCAGTCGTCCAAAGGCACCCTCAACCTGTTGTTCAGTCAGCTTCCCTTTTTGAATGCGGCGATTCATGTGACCCTTAAGCGATTCCTTTGCTTTTGTTAAGCTATCTTCTTCAATATCATTTAGAATGACGCTATACCCCTTAAGAGCACAGACCATCGCAATCTGTGAACCCATTGCGCCTGCGCCGATCACGGCAACTGTCTCCATCTCATTAATTGCCATTGTTTAATTCCTCCTCCAATTTCCTCTTTTCTTCCTCAACAAGTGTTCGCTTTAAAAGCTTCCCTACTGTGTTTCTAGGCAGTTCGTCCATAATTTCATACCTTTTTGGAACTTTGTAACGAGTTAAATTACGGTAACAATGACCTTTCAATTCTTCGATATCAATGGTATGACCGGCCTTTGGTACAATATAAGCCTTTACCACCTCTCCTTTTTCCCGATCAGGTATCCCTACAACAGCGGACTCCTTTACATCTGGGTGTTCATATAAAACGCTTTCAATTTCTTGCGGATAAATATTAAATCCACCATTAATAATCATCTCTTTCTTTCTTCCTACAATATAGAAGTAACCGTCATCATCCATCATCGCCAGATCACCTGTAAACAGCCAGCCGCTCTGTAGGGCATGGCTCGTCTCCACTTCGTTATTCCAATACCCTTTCATGACTTGGGGACCTTTTATTACTAATTCACCAACAAAATTGGCCTCAAGCACATTTTGATCCTGGTCAACAATACAGCAATCTGTGTCAGGGACGGGGATGCCTATGCTTCCCACTTTCCTTTCTCCATTAATGGGCGTTCGATGGGTGGTCGGTGAAGTTTCCGACATGCCAAACCCTTCTAGAATTTTCGCACCGGATACAGCTTCAAATTTTTTAATCACCTCAATAGGCAGTGGGGCAGACCCCGAGGAGCAAACGTTGAAACAATCTAATCCATAGGTTTCTGCGTTTGGGTAGTTTGCGAATGATATATACATTTTTGGTACGCCTGGAAAGAAAGTAGGCTGGTATTCTTTTATAAGATCCATCACGTCATCTACATTAAATTTCGCAACCAATAATATATTGGCCCCCATATAGATCCCTAGATTCATAGCACTGGTCATCGCGTAAACATGATAGAGCGGTGTAGCGGTCAAAATCGTTTCCCCACCTAGAACTGCCCTTTGCCTATACATCGTAAAACTTTGATAGACATTTGTTGTTAAATTACGCTGGGTCAGCATAGCGCCCTTTACTTTGCCTGTCGTGCCTCCTGTGTACTGAATCACAGCCACATCCTCCATGTCCACTGATGCAGGAGAATCAAGTACTGTATCTGAATGAACTAACTCCTCCAGCTGCCAAAATCGATCACGGCATTCAGATATGTCTACTTGCGAAGCGATCATTTCCTTAAAGGAATAAAGCTTATCGACTTCACAAACGGTTTGTAACGAGGTGGCATCTGCCACGATATAAGAAACATCAGCATCCGTTAAGATTTGCAGCAGTTCCCTTGTTGTGTACGAAGGATTGAGTTGAACAACAATTAACCCGAGCGACTGCGCTGCATAATAGGAGACAATGTAATCGGGATGATTGCCAACCATCAATCCAATCCGTTCTCCTTTTTTAAAGTTCATTTTCTGCCAGCTTCCTGCTAATTGATCCGTTCGGCTTTTCAATTCATGGTAAGTCATTGCCTCACCTGCAAAAGTAATCGCCGTATGCTCTCCATATTTCTTTGTGGATTCCGTCAAAATTGAATAAAGAGAGGTTTCAGGAAACTCCGATTGAAACCGTTGTCCGTGGTGATACTTATGCCAAGGTCGGCTTGTTAATCCTTGCATAAATAGTCCCTCCTAACAGATTGAAAAGATATCTTAACTACTCCAAACGATTGTCTAATTTCCAGATGCTTGTGACTCCAATGATTCTTCTTGTTTACGGATAGTTGGTTTCACTAATGTTAAAAATAAAATCGCAAAGATAAAAACGAGAATCGCCATGAACAATACAGAAAGATTGTACCCTAAGATCTCATCTGCTCCAGCTAGATTGAGGATAAATCCAGTAATCAAAGGGGCAACAATTCCAGCAATATTCCCTGATGAGGTTAAAATACTAGTCATCAATCCCCCTCTTTCAGGGAGTTCATTGATCATAATCGTTGGACCAATCGGCAAAATTGCATAAGTTAATCCTTTGGCAATACACATCGCTGCAACGACCCAAACCGGATGTTGAAAAATCATAATAGAGGCCAAACATATTGCTCCGATAATCATAGATGTCCCTACTACATAAACTCTCGATATACGCCAATTCTGATTCTTCTTAAACATACGATCTGATAATGTGGAAACTCCCATATAAATGAGCACAGAGGCGATCCCGATAATCATCACCCCGTATCCCATTTGACCCTGAGACATCCCTACGACTTCAACAAGGTAAACAGGGAGCCACACAGCAATCCATACAACTAAAATGTAGGTGGAGAAATAGGCTAGTGTCGTAAACAAGGCTGGAGGTGAAACAAGTAATCTCCCGAAATCTTTAAGCTTTAATTTTTCTAACTTAGCTTTCTTTTTCTTCTTCGTTTGTTCATAAGCTTTAACAGGGTTTTCCTTCGTCAAAAACTGGAAGGCTATTGCCCAGACAATGCTGGTCGCTCCTAAACAGGCAAAAGCTATTTTCCACCCAAAAATGCTAATTAAAGCAACTAGAACAGGTGCAACAATCATCGCCCCTACAGTTCCTCCAGATACAACCACTGAATTGGCGAAACCCCGGAGCTTTGGCGGGAACCATTTATTCGCATGGCTATAGGCAATCGGACTAAAGGGACCTTCAAAAGCACCTAGTAAAATACGATAAACAACTAATAGTGGTAAAGCGGCAACGGCCAGCACCCCAAATTGTAGCACCGCCCATACAAGCATGATGACCCCAAGCACCTTTTTAGCACCGAATCTGTCACCAATCGCGGCGCCCACAATGCCAGTTACAGGATAGAGCCAGTAGTAGGCACTTCCGACGAGCCCCCACTCGGCGTAACTAAGATTTAAATCCTCCATTATCGGTACAGCAGCAAGACCGATGATGGACTTGTCTGCAAAGTTTATGATCATTCCAAAGAATAAGAGAACGAGAACAACCCAACGCATGTGAACCCCTCTTTTCTTAAAGTTTAGTTAAATGTAAGGCATCGGTTTTCCCGTTCAATTTTCTTCAAGAATACGTCTAGCGATGACCAGCCGTTGAATTTCATTCGTACCTTCATAAATTTTCGTGATTCTTGCGTCACGATAAAAACGCTCGACAGGGTATTCCCCTATGTAGCCAATCCCACCATGGATTTGAACAGCCTTATCGGCCACTTTATTAAATACTTCGGAAGCGAACAGTTTGGCCATCGATGCCTCTTTAATTACTTTCTTTCCATCATCCACCTTCTCAGCCGCCATCATTGTTAAAGTCCGGGCAGCTTCTGTTTCGGTCGCCATGTCGGCTAACATCCACTGGATCGCTTGGTTGTTAGCAATCGGCTGCCCAAACTGTATGCGTTCCTTGGCATAGCTTGCTGACAGTTCAATTAACTTATCGCAAGAGCCTACTGCTCTCGCTGCCAAACCGATACGGCCTTCACCGAGAATCTTTAAAGCGTTCATGTACCCCATGCCTACTTCACCGATAACATTCTCTTCCGGCACAATACAGTTATCAAAAATGACTTGGGCAGTATAGGATCCTCGCAGCCCCATCTTCTTATCTTTTTTACCAACAATGAGCCCCGGAAAGTCTTTTTCTATTAAAAATGCTGTAATCCCGCCTTTAGCACCTTTATCCTTATCGGTTAGGGCAAATACTGTAAATACATCTGCAACAGGTGCATTCGTAATAAAATGCTTTGTCCCGTTAACAATCCACTGATCCCCTTTTTTCTCAGCTTGGGTTGATAAATTTGTCGCATCTGAGCCAGCACCTGGTTCTGATAAGGCAAATGCTGCAATCTTATTTCCAGCAGCCATATCTGGTAGATACTTTTGTTTCAATGATTCAGAGGCAAGTTTCACTAACCCGGTGCTGCCAATTCCTGTGTGAGCACTGATTAAAGAAACAAATCCATTATGTGTTCTCCCGAGCTGCTCTAGCACTGTCGCTTTCCCGACTGTGTTTAGACCAATTCCTCCGTATTCTTCTGGAATGCTCATGCCAAACAACCCGAGTTCTTTCGCCTGCTCAACTAAATGCTGTGGAATCGCATCCTCATCTTCAATTTGTTGTGCATACGGTTCGACTTCATTTTCTACAAAATTCTTAATCATCGTTTTCATTTGCTGTAGCTCATCTGTCACTGTAACCGGCATGTTAGAACACCCTTCCTGTTTTTATCGTCACTGTTTAGAATGCAATAATCATGCCAAATCGAAACTCCCTTTTTAAGAGCATATAAAAAAGACTGCAAATTGCAGCCTTAGCCCATAAGTCAAGAATTTTAGTTTTTAAAAATTAAGAAAATTATATAGCTTCTACATTTTCAAATCGACACCGATAATTCAAAAGCAAATCATTTTGACGATTTAAAGGGTTCGTGCATGATTTAAAAATGAATGATCCGATTCATAAATGAATTAAATACTTGGTTATCCCCTCAGGAAAACCAGATCGGCTCCGGCTTCTATGATTGTTTGTCCATAAAGTTTAGAATGCCGTAAATGGTTTGGAGTGTTGGTGTGGCCATTTCGAGGGCATCTGCTTGCTAGCCAGGTCCTTTGGGTTATCGGTAAATTCACTAGTAATATGTAAGTCATCGTTCTCTCTATGAATTGATAACCTGCATTTTTTAGTAACCCGCCAAATTAACAACCTACTGCCCCAGCAACACCAATGTTCATTCATACTCCTCCCCTTTTTTACAATTAAGGTTGTATTTCTTCAACTTTCTAACAATTGTCGGCTGACTTGTATCTAATGCTTTTGCCATCTCGTAAGTGTTCGGATATTTTTCTACCGCTAGACGCAGCACTTTCGCTTCTGCCATTTCTGCTGCTTCCTTTAATGACACAATAGGGGTTGGACTTATAGCCGTTTCATTAGATTCACTATATTCAGAGGGGAGATTCTCCATTTTTATGATGTCTTTCGGCGTGGTCACAACCAATCTTTCAATCAGATTGGAAAGTTCTCTTAAATTTCCGGGCCAATCATAGGTGAAAAAGAAATCCTTCAGCTTGCTGTCTATCATTTTGGTCATATGGTACTTTTCATTCGCCTGTTTTAAAAAAGTTTGGATCAACGGTAAAATGTCATCCCGACGGTCTTTCAACGGCGGAATAGAAATCGGCAGCACATTCAGCCTGTAATATAAATCCTCACGAAAATCACCTTTTTCCACCATATCCTTCAAATTTCGATTCGTAGCGGCAATGATTCGAACATCTATTTTTCTTGGCTTTGTTCCGCCAATTCTTTGAATCTCGTTTTCCTGAAGAACCCTCAGTAATTTAACTTGAAGCATTAATGGTAGTTCACCAATTTCATCTAAAAAAAGCACGCCTTTATCTGCCACCTCAAACATGCCAGGCTTCCCTTGTCGATTAGCCCCTGTAAAAGCACCGCCATCATAGCCGAATAATTCAGATTCTAAGAGGTCAGGTGGGATGGCACCGCAATTTATTTTAATAAACTCTCCTTCCTTTGAACGCATGCTATTTGTGAAGATGTGTTTGGCGAGAATGTCTTTGCCGACACCCGTTTGCCCTAATATTAATACAGTGGCATCCACATCTGCTATTCGGTCAGCCGTGTCATAAATCATTTTCATTCGTTCACTGTTCACAACAATGCCATCTAACCGATCCGACTTATTTTTTAGCAAAGCCAATTCTCTCTTGTATTTATCATTTAGCTCATTCACTTTACTTAACTCAGCTTGCAGTTCATTTAGGTCCGATAAGTCTCTAATATTGGTGACAACCTTTTCAACATCCCCTTCTTCATTAAAAACTGGGGTTCCCGTGATTAGGGTTTCTTTTCCAGCATAATTGTCCTGGACGAGCGAAACCGTCCTCCGCTGTTTGACCACCTTAGGAGTAACGGAGCTTTTTAATATTCCCCTTTTAATCAAAGTATCCACATGTTTACCGATATAATATTCCTTCGGGATGCCTGTGATTCTTTCGATTGCTGAATTCGTTTTCCATGTTACCCCTGTATGATCAGTAATATAAATACCGTCATATGAATTTTCGATAATGGCATCTAACTCTCGGGTCAATTTTTTAAGCTCTTTGTTCTCGTTTATTAGTGCAGACAGTTCCGATGTTTCTGTACCAATCAGTAAAACATCATTCGAGGCATGTAAGGAACCCTCCATAAAAACAAAACGCTTCCCATGGACTCTGCCATTATAATTTTGGAACGGGCACTCGTTTCCCACCGTGAAAAAGCATCCTTCAAGCTTACCCCTGTTTCCATTTTCCCTTGTAAGCTAGATTCCATCAAATGATTATAGGAAAGAACGAGTCCATCTTGATTAATGACGACAGCTGGAAGAGGAATTTGCTCGACTACATCAATGAGAATCACTGTTTCACCGCCTCCTTTTTTAAGGACTTCTCTAGGTAGATAACTGACGCTTTTTCACAAAAATCCGTAGACAGTAATCGCGACGATCACCAAACTGACCAAACTCATAATATAGGCACCATTCCACCGAAAACCTATGGTCAGCCCATTACGCCGCAGGCATTTACTCACAATAATATTAATCGCATTTAACGGACACAATACAGCCGTCATTGACCAGGAAATAATGAAAATGAGAGCTAAAAATTCCGGTGAAATACCAAGACCTGTCGCTGAAACTTGGGCAGCCAGAATCGGGATGACTACAATCTGATGAACACCCACGAAGGCAAATATGAGGACAACCACAAAAATCACAAGAACAAATAATAAGAGGGAAGCTTCTGCAAATCCCATCAAAAAAGACTGAATCCAATCAGCAAACACCGTATTTGTGATAGCACTTCCAAATAATCCGGCACTTAAAAATAATGTAATTTCATTATCCATCAATGAAACAGATCGGGTGTAATTTTTCCATTCATCGAATAGCTTCTTCCATTTAAAAGTGAGCGTTCCCCACAAGATTGGCATGATGATTGCTATTAAACTGACGAGCATAAGCATGGAAAGGTGAGTAAGATATTTTAGTACTAATAAAGACGTGATTAAAGCTACGAGCATTCCAAGAAGCTTCACAATAATTCTCAGATGGGTACTTGTATTCCCTCCCTCTTTCCCAAAAGCCTCCATTCCTTCCTTATCATCCTTCTCGTCATCAGGTAAATACAACTTTTTGGAGGAGTTCCTGAATAATAGGTTCCCGATTGCTAATTGAATGATAGCTACAGTCAACCCTATTCCTATGTATCTGCTAATCTCTCCTCCTACTTCGTGTAATACAATAGCCACTGAAGCAAAGTAAGGTGACCAAAGCATAGCGGATGAAAACCCAATTAAATAAGACTTGCCTAGGATCATTGGATTAATATTTAATTTGTCAACCATTTCATGAACCATTTTGACTGAACCCATATTTAAGATCGGACTTATTAACGCAATAAAGCTGGAAAGACCGAAGAAAGCAAGTCTAGGATTATTTTCCCACTTTTTTATAAAATAATTGAGTGAATGGAAATAGCCGCCCGTCTTTAATGGGAGCGACAGCATGGGCACTAGGATGATTAAGGTTAAAAGCGGCAGGTTTTGTTGGATCCCCTGAAGGCTCGCAATAATTGGTTGCTCCTTGTAGATCCCATTAATTGCAAAACCTAGTAACAGTAACGTCAGAGTAACGTACTTTGGGACCCCACGAACAAAAAACGCACTGATTAAAAACACAAAAACCCCAAAACTTGACACCAGGTAAAAAAGCGGTTCCGATGGGAAAAAGAAGTGAAATATATATAGAAAGCACATAGTTAAGATAATAATTGCTTTCCATTTCTGAATGCTAAACATATAGGTCATTTTCACCCATCTCACCCATTCTTTTTCTGACACAAAAACGAAGGCTTTCGCCGGTCTTTCAGCGAAAGCTTTGTTCTGGCTATTTAGCTTATTACAGATAACCCACTCTAACGGGGAGACTGTACTTGTTTCACTTGCTGAAATTGATAGTGTAAGTCTTTTAATGCAGCAATAATCGCATTCGCTGCCTTTCCATAATACTGTTCTTCTATGCATGTAATAGCTGCCTCTATATTATGACGCAGACTAAACCCTTTTAAGATCCTTCCGATATAGTCTCTGCCATGCTCAGTAGCTAGTGTACATGATGCCTCTAAAACAACTCCATATACACGATCCACTTCGGCAGTGACCGTAATGGTTTCATACATATTTTGGGCCGCCATTCCTTCAGGCAATCTTGCATGGCCGGCAATAAAAAGTATCTGTGAGTTTCCCATTTTTCTACCCCTTTGTATGAATGATCGTCTTTAATCAATTCTTCCTTTATCTAAAAAATTCCTTCTTTACAAAGTAGATTATGGGAAACTCATCACATATTCATGGCTTTCTCTATTTCACTTCTTCTTTCGTTTCTTCAAAAGGCCAAACAGGTAAGGAGTTGGACAGTTGCTTATCTGATCGGTATCCAAGAAGATATTCAGCTTGCATCACGGTATGAATCTCTCTTGTGCCCTCGTAGATAACAGGTGCCTTAGAGTTTCTCAAAAACCGTTCAACTGGATAATCGTTTGAATAGCCGTAAGCTCCATGAATTTGAACAGCGTCGTTGGCCGCTTCATTGGCATAGTCACAAGCCTGCCATTTAGCCAGTGATGTCTCTCTCGTATTCCTTTTTCCTTGATTCTTTAAGGAACCGGCACGAAAGACAAGTAGACGAGACATTTCGTAACCTGCCTCCATCTTAGCTAGCATTTGTTGGACTAACTGATGTTTTCCGATTTCTTTTCCAAAGGTTTTTCTTTCATGACAGTAGTTAATACTCTCTTCAATGCACGCAAGGATCTGACCACAAGCACCAGCTGCGACGGTAAATCTGCCGTTATCTAAAGCGGCCATAGCAATTTTAAAACCTTCCCCTTCTTCCCCAAGAAGGTTTTCTTTTGGCACCTTCACACTGTCAAAAAATAATTCTCCTGTGTTTCCGGCTCTAATCCCCAATTTTCCTTTAATCGCTTTGGAGGAAAAGCCTGGCATGGTCCTCTCCACAATAAAGGCAGAGATCCCTCTATGTTTTTCATCTTTATCTGTATAGGCAAAAACGAGAAAGTGATCGGCGTGATCGCAAAGCGAGATCCACGTCTTTTGCCCATTTAAAATATAATGATCGCCATCTTTGACAGCCGTTGTCTGTAGCGAGGCAACATCAGAGCCAGCATTGGGCTCCGTTAAGCCAAATGCTCCGACCTTTTCCCCTTTCGCTTGCGGAGTGAGATATTTTTGCTTTTGTGCTTCATTTCCCCACTGTAATAGTGTCATACTATTTAATCCTGTGTGGACGGACACGGCGGTTCTGAAGGCTGTATCTCCGCGCTCTAACTCCTCACATACTATGGCCAGTGTATTATAGTCCATTCCACTGCCACCATATTGTTCAGGAATACAAACTCCCATTAAATCAAGATCAGCTAATCGCTTCATGATCGACGGCTCAAAGTGTCCTTCAGCATCCCATTGCTGTATATAAGGATTAATTTCTTTATCCACAAATTGCCGCACCATTTTTCTAACCATTTCTTGTTCTTCCGTTAATTCAAAGTTCATCATCCTAAACCCTCCAATTTTTTAAAGTAAAAAAGCCAGCCATATCAAAAAAGCTTGATATAACTGGCTTAGATCCACGTTAAACTCCCCACGATAATGAGGACACGAAGATTCACAGTCGTAGTCATTCATTTTGCTAAACGGAATCTCGGGTTCACTGATCATGAAAGAGGTTATCTTTCTAGGAGTGAACATTGTATAACCATTATATAATTATTTTAATTTTCTGTCTAGCTTAAAAATTATAAAATGAAATGATCGACAAAAACATATATAATAAATGTAAAGCCTTTTATTATTAGAAAGACGTCAACTGACGAAGAAAACTTCAAGGGGATATACAATGGCTCACCAGTACAGATACATTTTTTGTAAGCGTATTCAAAGGGGTGACAGGGATTGAAATTAGAACTTCTACAAAAACAAAAGATGGTGATGACACCCGATTTAAACCAAGCAATTACAATGCTTCAATATAGTACGGTTGAAATGGAACAGTTCATACAGGAACAGGCAATGGAAAACCCGCTGATTGAGTTGGAAGAAAATAATCATGAGATCTCGTTCAAGGAAGACGTTCCTATTTCTAAAAGTCAATCTAACTTTTCAAGTCATCATTCCGAAGTAAACCCACTTGACTATCTGAAAAGTGAAGAAAAAGGGATGTGGGAGCATTTATTACAACAAGCACAGTTTCTTGATATTGAAGAAACAGAACGAACTATATTGCGTTATCTAATCCTTAACCTGGATGAAAATGGCTATTTACCATTGAGTACATTAGAGATTTCGCAATTATTAAATGTACCTGAACAAGAAGCCATATCTGCCATCGATCTCCTTCAACAACTCGAGCCAGCAGGTGTTGGAGCCAGAGGTTTAAAGGAATGTCTGCTGCTGCAATTACGAACGTATCACCCAAACGAACGAATGACCGAGCAAGTAATCACCGACTATCTCGAACTGGTCGCTAATAATAAATGGAAGGAAATTGCTTCCTGCTTCAAGATTTCACTTGAAGAGGTGAAATCTATTGTTACACTCATACAAAGCCTTGATCCTAAACCTTGTGCAGATATTTATCACGTACCCGTAAGATATCAGGTTCCAGATATTATCATTGAAAAGGTGAAAGACAAATATACCATTTCACTTAACGACAAATTCACACCAACTATAAATATGAACAAACAATACACATCATACCTTGGGCAAAATAACGAAACATCCCACTACTTGAAAAAACATTATCAAAAATATTTATGGTTAGTAAATAGTATCGAACAACGGCGGGCCACTATTTTAAAAATTACCGAGGTAATGGTCGATAAACAAATTGATTTTTTAAACAACGGTACTGCTTCACTTAAACCGCTTACGTTAAAGGACGTTGCAGAGGAAATAGATGTTCACGAATCAACGGTCAGCCGCGCAACAAAAAATAAAGTCATCCAAACACCTAAGGGGACATTTGAACTTCGAATGTTTTTTTCCTCCAAACTTGGAAAAGACGAGATCGGAACTTCTACGGCTAAAGTAAAAGCATTGCTAAAGCAATTAGTTAAGAATGAGAATAAGAGAAAACCACTTTCAGATCAAAAAATATCAGCATACTTTAGCGATCAAGAAGGGGTTAAGGTGTCACGGAGAACGATCTCTAAGTATAGAGAAGAATTAAATATTCTATCATCATCAAAGCGTAAGGGGTCTAGCTTCTAGCTCCAGTGGAATTCATGATAAAAAGCCCTAGTTTGACTAGGGCTTTTTATAGATAGAAGTAGGAATCTTTTAATGAATCAACCCCAACCGGATCGCCTCAGCTATCCCCTGACCACGATGTTTCACATTCAGCTTTCTCAAAGCAGAGCCAACATAATCCCTTACAGTAAACGGACTAATTCCAAACGAGCCAGCAATCTCTTTTATAGAATAACCAAATGCCAATTCTTGCAGCACCTCTGTTTCACGTTTGCTAAGGATTACTTTCTTCTCGCTTGGTTCATATAAGAGCTGTCCCAAACACTTCCCGTACTGTTCCAGGGAGGTGATCAATTCTTTTGTGAGCGGGCCGGTTCCCGTATATCTGTCCAAAAAAATAGCACCGACGACTGTCGAAGATTGAATGACTGGTACGATAATCAGAGAAGACAAATTAAACCGTTTAACATACTTGTCAGGGAAGGAATTAGCCTCTCTTACATTATTGACAAACGTCGCTTTTTTTGAGTGGACAACCGAATATACTGGTGGTATTCCTCTGACATCTTCACGAATATCACTCATTCCATAGGATCCCGATTCGTCCATTCTAATGATCCCCTCACCGATAAAACTTAACGGTGAATAGGCAAATAACGAGACACGCAAAAATGGAAACAACTCAACAAACCCTTTCACTGCGATGTGAATCTTCTTATCGTGTTGTTCGGCAGGATGAATCTCCTTCACATAATTTCCAATCACTTCAGCGTTCATCGGCTCCCCCTCCCTACATTTTCAGGGATATAAATGGACATAGACTTATATTATCATCAATGTAAGTGTTTACATTTTAACAAAAATAATCAGTAAATTCAAAATTTAACAGAGGAGCTGAAAAATGAGAAAGGAAATTTTGACGACAAGCGCACGTGGGCTCAAAGAGGACTCATTCCCGTTTCGATTGTATCAAAAGGCAAAAAGGTTAGGTGTATGGGATCCAAGGGATATTGATTTCACACAGGACAAAGAAGATTGGAAGGCATTAACTCAACCACAGCAACAGTCCATACTACGGCTCATCTCTCAGTTTCAGGCAGGTGAAGAAGCTGTTACGCTCGATCTTTTACCCGAGATCATGTTAATCGCTAAACAAGGCCGGATCGAAGAAGAAATGTTTTTAACAACGTTTCTATTTGAGGAAGCCAAACATACAGAGTTCTTTCGGATCGTTTTGAACGTAATTGGTGCAGAAGGAGATCTCTCTCACTTCCATAGTGATACGTATAAGCAGATTTTTTATGAAATTTTACCTGAAGCGATGAACCGTCTCCGCACCGATGAATCCCCTGAAGCGCTCGCGGAAGCAGCCGTCGTGTATAACATGTTTGTTGAAGGAGTTTTGGCAGAAACAGGCTACTGGTCCTTTTATAGAATGTTAGATTCATTTGGAAAAATGCCTGGTCTAATGAAGGGGATTGAGTATTTAAAGCGTGATGAATCGAGGCATATTGCTTATGGGACTTTCTTGCTGCAACGCCTTGTCTGCGAACACCCGCATCTGTATGACCATATTACGCAAAAATTGAACGACCTTGCACCACTGTCACTGCAATTAAACCAGGAAGGAGCCGAGCAATCCGCTTACGATGTTCCACTTGAGGAAACGGTCAAGTTCTCTCAAAACCAGTTATCGATCCGTCTTGAAAAAGTCGCTCGTGCAAGAGGAAAAACGATCGAGGAAATCTATAAGCCGAAGGAAAGTGTATAAAGTAAAGTTACAATGATGTCCTGTTCCACGTCCATTCTTCTCTTTAACCGAGCTTGAAGAGCATGGTATGGCGTCTATTAGGAACAGATTCGTAATGATGATTGACCAAATCTAATGAAGCAGGTGATATTATGGTAACATCTTATTTCCAGTTTTCTGTCCGTACCGTTATTCACAACGGAGCCGGCTCACGTACAAAGCTCCCTGAATTAATCAAAGACCTCGGCGGTAAAAGGGTGATATTATTTACGGATAAAGGATTAACAAAGGCAGGGGTGACTGAAAAAATCACCGATTTATTTGAACTGATGCCTGGAGATGTCGAACTTGCAGGGGTTTTTGATGATATTGTCCAGGATGCAAAATCGTCTGTTATTAACCAAGCCGTTCGGTTTTTCAAAGAAAACAATGGGGATGCTTTATTAGCCCTCGGAGGCGGCAGTGTGCTAGATACAGTCAAAGGGGTGAAATGGATGCTGGACAACAAGTTCTCAGACATCCATGAACATCTCTTAGGAAGCGTACTCGAATCCTGGCCCGATGTACAGCCAAGTTTTATTCCACATGTGGCGGTGCCGACAACCGCTGGAACGGGCGCAGAGGTCTCGCCGATTTCTGTTATATTTCATGAAAATGCTAACGTGAAAGTAAGTATCATTCACCCTTTTATTAATGCAGACCTGGCCGTTCTGGACCCGGAATTAACCGTTGGACTGCCTCCAAAGATCACGGCATTCACTGGGTTCGATGCCCTGACCCATGCAATTGAAGCCTATTTTTCTCCTGATGCCAACCCAATGACAGATGCCTATGCATTGCAATCCACCAGAATGATCAAAGAAAACATTGAAACGGCTGTACATGAGGGCGAAAATATTAAGGCACGAGCAAATATGCTGATGGCCAGTTCGATGGCAATCTCTGCGTTCAGCCTTGCTCTTAATGCGATCCCCGTTCACAACCTCGCCCATGCATTAGGTGCTAGATACGGAATCCCTCATGGCCTGGCCAATGCTGTCCTTTTGCCAAATGTCATGGAAAGTCTGCCATCTATATATTTACCAAGAATCAAGGGTTTTGCGGAGGCTTTAAGGATCGAAAATATCTCAGATTCCCCTGAAAAGTGTCTTGAACAAGTGACAACCTATATTCGCGACCTCAGAAGTCAGATTGGGCTAGCGAACACATTTGAGGAAGTGGCCATCGATCATAAGCAGTTAGAAGAGATTGTGACGGCTGTCCAATCAGACCCTTCAGGAGTTTTCTTCCGTATTCCAGAAGAAATTATTGCGAATGTTGTAAATGAAGTAGCGGGATCCGAGATTAAATTATAAGTGAGATAGTCTGTTTTTGGGTAGTGGAGGCACCCAATTCTAGTCTTGAAGCTTTTCTAGCGGTAGTTTTATAAAAGGAACAAATCCAGGTACCTGGATTTGTTCCTTTTTCCAATTAGAGAAAAATCTGCTTGAATTTAGGTAGAATCTTTAACGGTTTGGTAAGAATCCGAATCGATAAGATTTAGGTGAGAATCTCATTCACCTACCACTTCCATGTACTATCAGCTTCAGATTCAGTTACGTTCACCAGTTAACTATCCAATTAAGCAGCGTAGCCACTTTGAGTGCAAGTTGGAATGGACAGTAAATACAAAAAGCCAATCGATGCAGGTCGAGCATCGATTGGCTTTTTTCTTTTTGTAAACTTCCCTATACTATTGTTTAACTTCGATGGATACAATTTCTCCATCTTCAACAGCTGCGACACTTAAACCTGTTATAAATCCTCCATCTTCCCCAATGCCAGAAATCGAATATACTTGTTTATCTTCAGGTATTTGAGCTATTCCTTCTTCGATATGAGCTCGAATCGCTTTTGCATCATCGACAGTGCCAGCTGCTTTCATGGCTTCCATAAAGATATAGGTTGCAATATAATGGAAACCTGCTTCCGACCCCGGATTTTCTCCGTATTTTTCATTATATTTCTTTACGAATTCCGGTGTACCCGGGTAATCTGCATTTACGAGCGGCATGACTCCAATAGCCCCTTCAAATGTTTCATACGTTCCTGTTACATTCTTCATCTCATCAAGCTTGGCTTGGTCCATAATGATAAATCCGCCTTCGAACCCAAGTTTCCTGGCTTGTTCAGCTAATTTTGCTGTTGGTTCAGAAGGACCGCCAATAAATAGAACATCAGGCTCTTCCTTTAATGCATTCGTTACCATCGTGAAGAAATCCGTATCTTTGGAAAAATCAACGGAAGAATTATAAACGACTTCTCCTCCTTGCTCTTTCCAGTAAGGTAGTAACATTTCCGTCCAGTCTTTACCGTACTGGGAGGCAGTTGGGATCGCAGCAATTTTCTTACCAAATCGCTCCATAGAGTAGTTTGTGAAAGGCTCCATGTACCCATCATATCGAGGAGGAATTCTGACAGTTAAGGAGTTTTCGGCCTCTGTGATAGCGGGTTCACTCGAATAAGCTGCAATCAGGAATTCTTCTTTTTCATTGAACACTTGCATGGCTTTTATTCCACCGCTATGTGGTGAAAATATAATTGGTGTTTGGCTTTCTTGCAGTAACCTTTTCGCATTCGCTGCCGTTTCATTAGGTAAATATTTATCATCTAGGGCAACTGGGTTAAGTTTATACGTTTGCCCATCAACCTCAAAACCACCATTTTCGTTAATTTCCTCGGCTGCCATTTTCAAACCATTCAGTGTACGTTCTCCATAGTAAGCCGCTGGACCACTCAATGGACCACTATAGCCGATGTTTACTACCTTTTCCCCTTCTTCCGTAGCAGGAGCCTCTGTTTCCGTTTCTACTTCACCCCCACTAGCCTCTTCATTATCCGGATTTTCAACACATCCTGCCAAAACAAACGCAAAGGCTAATACAATCAATAAGGCTAGTAATCGGAACTGCTTCATTCTAATTCCTCCTCTTAAAGTGGTATTCACATAACCTAACGGACAATGCTAGTAAAGGATCAACTCCCTTCCTGAGTATAAATTAGCTTCAGGCACCGATGTATGCCTTGCGCACTTCATCATTCGTGAACAGTTCATCAGATGTCCCCTGTACAACAATCGAGCCGTTTTCAAAAACATAGCCTCGATTGGCAATCTTTAATGCTGCATTGGCATTTTGCTCGGCTAATAGAATCGTCGTCCCATCTTTATTAATCTGTTGAATCACATTAAACATTTGTTCAACAATTAATGGAGCCAAACCAATCGATGGTTCATCTAACAGCATCAGTTTCGGTTTTGCCATGAGAGCCCTTCCAATCGCCAGCATCTGCTGTTGTCCTCCACTTAAAGATCCAGCAGCATCCTCTCTTTTTTCATGTAAAATCGGAAATAGCTCATAGACATCCTTTATCGACTGTTTGATTTCCTTTTTCTTTTTTCGGTGAACGTATGCCCCCATGATCAAATTTTCATTAACTGTCATTCTCGGGAATAATTCACGGCCTTCCGCACAATGAACAATTCCTGATTTGACAAGACGCTCCGGTGATAGCCCACCTATCGAGTTACCTTCAAAAAGAATTTTCCCTTCACTAGGTTTCTCAAGACCACTGATTGCCTTGAATATCGTACTTTTTCCTGCGCCATTCGAACCTAGCAAAACAACAAATTCACCTTCCCCTACCTCGACATTCACATCTTCTATTGCGGTAAAGCTGCCATATTTAACAGTTAGGTCTGAAAGGTTAAGCACTGGCGTCGCCCCCTAAATAAGCTTCTATAACCGTCTGATTATTCATAATTTCCTCTGGGGTACCCTCTGCAATTTTTTCACCGTAATTTAAAACCATAATGTGGTCTGCCAGTTTCATAATCATTTGCATTTTGTGCTCAATTAAACAAACGGTTATTCCGTTTTCCACCATTTTTCTCATTAATTCAGCAAGGCCTTCTGTTTCATCTGGGTTAATGCCCGCTGCTGGTTCATCTAAAAAAACAATTTCTGGATCAGTTGCCAGAGCAAGCGCGAAGGCAACACGTTTTTTCTCTTCTTGTGTTACATTGGCAGCCATTTTGTCAGCTATACCTGTTAATCCGACAAACTCTAAAACCTCCATCGCTTTTTCCCTACATTTTTGTTCTTCCCTTTTGAATCGTTTCGTCCTTAAAATAGCATCAATCAAATTTGATTTTGTACGTAATCGATGCCCTACAATAACGTTATCGAGTACAGTGGACTTTTCAAATAGATTGGTTGTCTGGAACGTTCGTGCGATACCAAGTTTGGCAATCTTATTAGGAGGAAGTCTTGTGATATCCTTCCCCTTATAAATAACCTGACCAGAGCTTAAAGGGTAGGTTCCACTAACCAAGTTAAAGAATGTTGATTTCCCTGCCCCGTTTGGACCAATAATCGCGTTGACCTTCCCTTTCTCTATGGAAAAATCCACATTGTTTACAGCAACTAGACCACCGAATTTTTTCGTTACATTCTTCGTTTCTAAAAACAAGACTCACCCCTCCTTAATCTTTTGCTCAGACTCTGATTGAGAATCCGTATATTGTCCTTTCGAATGCCTGGCTTTTGAGGATCTTTTCGTCCTCTTATATGACCGTTTAATTCTCCAGTCAAAAAACGCTCCTACAATTCCTCTTGGATAAAAGATGATAAGCAATGTTAAAAGAGGTCCGAAAATGAGCATTCGATAATCCTGTAAAAATTGAAGGGACTGTGATACCCAAACAACAAGGAACGTACCAACGATCGGCCCTGCGAGTGTACCGATTCCTCCCACCAGCAAATACGTAAGAAAGTCAAAGATAATGGTAATGTAGCCGATGTCTGGACCGATAAATCGAATAAAGGAGGCATACAAAGCACCAGCTAAACCTGCGAAAAAGGTAGATAAGACAAAAACGGTTAACTTGTTTTTCATTGTTGATATTCCTATTGTCTGAGCCAGTTCCTCACTATTTCTAATCGCGATGAATGTTCGCCCAGTAAGAGAGTGAACGATTCGATACATAACAAAAACAGTAAGTAAAAGGAAAAATAGAATAAGATAATATTGTGAGAGTGGACTCTGGAAGGATATCGGACCAATATTAGAAGGTGCGGGAATGCCAATTAAACCGCGGACCCCTCCCGTTAAACTATCCCATTTGTCAATGACTAGATAGATAACATATCCAACACATAGTGTATAGATTGCAAAAAAGTGTTCTTTTGTTCTTAGGGCAACTAATCCAATTAAAAGACCAATCGAGCTAGTAATCAAACAAGCTAAAGCCAGCGCAGACCAGTAACCCATACCAGCTTTGACTGTTAACAATCCTAGTGAATAAGCTCCGATCGCAAAGAAACCTGCATGGGCAAGAGATAAATAACCTGTATAACCCGCTAATAAGTTCAGTCCATATACGGCAATCATCCAGATAAACGCTAAGGTTAAAATATGAAGCCAATACTCATTTTGCGTGATAAACGGAAAAACCCCGGCAATGACAATTAAGCCAATGATCATTATTCTTTTCCTTAGAAGTGATGACATTTAGAATCCCTCCCTGGAAAATAACCCTTTTGGCTTGATCGATAGAATAAGGATTAATAACACAAAGGCAATGATATCTTTATAATCACTAGATATATAAGTAGCACCAAGGCTCTCACTAAAGCCGAGGATGTAACCGCCAATAATTGCCCCTGGGATACTCCCCATTCCACCAAGAATGATGATGACAAATGCTTTCAAAATAACAAGGTGTCCCATACCCGGGAAAACGAGATTAATGGGGGCCGAAAGCGAAGCAGCAATAGCGGCTAAACCACCAGAGATCATAAAGGTCAACATGGCCACCTTATTTGTGTTAATTCCTACCAGATGAGCTCCTTGACGATTTTGAGCCATCGCGATAATCGTTGAACCAATGAATGTCTTTTTCAAAAACAGGTACAACACAACCATGACAGCAATCGCCCCAACGTTGATGAGAACTCTCTGCATCGTTACTGTTAAGCCAAAAACATCCACAACTTGCCCATAAGGGGTATCCATACTGCGGTAATCAGCCCCCCAGATTAACTGGGCCAAGGCCTCAAGAAACAATAATATTCCTATTGCAGCGATTTTGTCGTGTATGGGTGGTGCATTTCTCAATTGATGGAAAACAAGTCGATCCATCAATACACCAAGCAACCCAACAACCAGGATGGAAATGGCCATGGCCAGCCAGTAATTAAAATTCCATAAAAGCATGGAGGTTAACGTTATATAAGCCCCCAGCATATACAAAGCTCCATGGGCAAAGTTAGGAATGTGTAAAATCCCATAAACGAGGGTTAAGCCTAAAGCTACAAGGCTGTAAACACTCCCTATCGTTAACCCATTAAAAAGTTGCTGTGTTAAAATATCCATTTTACTCCCCCTTCAGCCGGTTATTTTTAAAAAATGAGGCCAGGATGTCCCCCTTTGACCCCATTTGCTTAAAACAGTTATTCCTTTCTTGCTAGCCACTTTTCGATTACGGCTTATTGGCCCCCTCAACTTTTTCCTTTTCCTCTTCCTGCAGCTTACGCCATAAAATTTTTCCGCTGTTCGTTGTTGGAAATTCCTTTTTAAATTCAACAACTCGTGGATATTTATAAGCAGCCATATGTTGTTTAGACCATTCAATCATTTCCTCTTCCGTTATTTCGCCTTCGAACTCTTCATTCAAAATGACAAAAGCCTTAATGTTCTCCCCTTTGCGTGGATCAGGAATTCCAACTACACAGGCTTGCTTGACAGCCTGATGATCATATAGGTGGGATTCTACTTCCGTAGGCCAGACGTTATACCCCGAAGCGTTGATCATTCGTTTGACACGGTCAACAATGAAGAAATAACCTTCTTCATCCACACGACCTATATCACCCGTTCTGAAGAAAGATTTTCCTTCAATTTCAATAAACGAGCTTTCGTTTTCGTCTTCCCGATTATAGTAACCGACCATAACTTGAGGGCCGTTGACGACAATTTCTCCAATTTCATCTGTTCCCACTTCATCGTTTGTTACCGGATCAATAATACGAGAATCTACATCAAACGAAGGAATTCCTAAGCATTGCATTTTTGGACGCTCTGGTGGATTAAAGTGTGTTTGGGCAATCGTCTCGGACAGACCATAGCCTTCCGCAAACTCCAGTCCTGTTAGTTGATACAGCCTCTCGCCGACAGCTTTCGGGAAGGCAGCTCCTCCGCCAGAAATACCCAAGAGTGAAGTAAGATCCTCCGCTTTCACATCCGGATTGGCAAGGAAATCAATTAACATTGTACTAATGGTCACCCAGTGCGTACATTGTTGTTCCCTTATTAGCTTCCGCGCCGTTTCACGATTCCATCTCGTCATAATCACCATTGTGCTCCCACTAAAAATTGGCATGTGCATACTGTGGACCATGCCGGTTACATGAAACAATGGTAAGGTCATAAGACTCTTCGAATGCGTTGTGGAACGAGACCAGTGATACGCTCCCACTGTATTTGCCTGGACAGTTCGGTTCGTATGCATGCATCCTTTAGGAAGACCGGTCGTCCCGGATGTATAAGGAAGAACGGCAAGGTCATCGGCATTGCTAGTTTGCTCCCCTGGTTTTGCTCCTGTTTGTACAGCATCCTCCCATGAAAAGAAACCGGGATGTTCAAAAGATGCCCGAGGTGCAGCCACTTCTGCCGGTAACATCTCGTCAAATTCGTCACCCTTGTAATCCGAATAAGATGCGATCACAAGGTTCTGAAGGGAGGTGATGTCTATTAAAGGCTGAACTTGTTCAACCAGCTCCTGACCGATCATTCCATTTTCGATTCCACAATCCTTCACGTAAAACTCAAGCTCATTTGTCTTCAGCATTGGATTGATCGGGACCACAACAGCACCCGCTCTTAAAATCGCATAATAGCCGATCACAAACTGAGGAGAGTTTTGCATAAACAACAATACTTTTTCCCCATTTGCAACCCCTAAGTTTTGCTGCAAGTATCCAGCCAATGATGTAACCTCATCCATCAACTGACGATACGTTATGATTTGTCCATAATAATAAATGGCCTCATGATCAGGGTATCTGGCAGCAGAAACAGTTAGATTATCAATAAGAGGAGTTTCAGGGAAAGTTATGGACTTTGATAATTTTGGCCAAAATTCAAAGTGACGGGTTTGCATGAGTATCTCTCCTTTTTTACTTTTTGATAGATGACCGAGCAGCCTATTATTCAATACCTCCCTTATGGATTGATCCTTAAATTGGACGTCTCTCGCCCCATACTTAAAGTTTCCGTCATGCACGAATATTCACAAGTTATTCCCAACTACCGAATCATCCGCGCTCTTTGTAAACGCTGTCATTTTCAGTCTCAAAAAACTCCTATTTTTAATAGGTTTAATATTCTGTAAATTTAAGATGCGCTTTTTTCTATGGCTCTAAGTAACCAGCCATCCACCATCTACTAATAGATCGGTTCCTGTCATATAGGAAGCTTCACTCGAAGCTGCAAATGAAATGACACTTGCGATTTCCTCCGGCTTCCCAACCCGGTTCAACGCTGTATTCCTTTGAATGGCTTCTTCAAATCGCTTGTTCTTTAATCCTTCTTCAGTTAGCGGGGTTTCAGCAAAACCTGGGGATACTGAATTGACTCGTATTCCATATGGAGCAAACTCCACTGCTAATGCTTTTGTAAAGTTGATGACAGCCGCTTTTGAAGAGCTGTAATGGGGAATCTTAGCTCCCGCTTTATGACCTGACAACGAAGCAACATTGACAATGGAACGGTTGGCTTTATTTTCGTTCTGTTCCTCTTTCTCACTGCTCTCTATGATCATCTTGCCAAGTATTTTCGATACGAGAAAGACACTTTTTAAATTCGTGTCCTGAATCCGCTCCCATTCACTTGCTTCCATCTCTAATATGGTAGATTTACCTGAAGCCCCTGCGTTATTCACCAACACATGGAGGTCACCATATTTTTGTTGAATAAACTTCCCAAGCTCCTGAACCTCTTCTTCCTTTGTCACATCGGCTTGAAAAATATCTGCGACGGGTTCAGGAAAAGAGTTATTAATTGTATCTGCCACTCTCTCAAGCTTAGAAGGTGTGCGCCCTACTAACACTACCCTAGCTCCTTGTTCAGCCAATTGAATGGCTGTCTGTTCCCCGATACCACTGCCCGCTCCTGTCACAACCGCTATAGAGTCTATAAATCTATTCAATCCTTCTCCACCACCTTTTCCATTCATAATTCCTGAAAACGAACTTCAACATGTTTTATTTTTAGATACTGTAACCGCTAATTGGCCATAAGTTGTTCTTCTAACACTTGCCTGATAGATAATGGGATAGGTTCACTCTTTTGCTCCTCATAATTGAAGCAAACGATAGCTGCTTCCGCTTCAGCAATCAACACTCCTGTGTCAGCTGCCTTAATGGTATGTTTGAAACGGAAACTCTTCGTGCCTATTTTCGAAACCCACGTGGAAACGGTTAATCTTTGATTAAAGTAGGCTTGACTCAGAAAGTTACATTCCGTCCCAGCTATGATAAACCTTCCTGACGTTTCATTATTCGGTAGAACATTTTCGAAAAATTTCCCACGTGCTTCCTCTAAATATATGAAGTAACTCGTATTGTTTACATGTCCAGCAGCGTCTGTTTCACAAAACCTCACCGTGACATCTATATCATGGCTCATGAATTTCACCTCCGCTCTTTAACAAACCAACTAGTCAGTATGCTGACTTTATCCCTTCTTACGGCATGATCAAATGACTCAATCTTTTTTATTAATCCCATTTAAGATCATCTCAAGATAAATGCTGGCAAGCTCTTCATCCGAAACGTCCCCTTCAGGATTGAACCAATAGTAACTCCAGTTCGTCACCCCAAGAATTCCACGGGTAATCATATCGGAATTCAGATCACTTTGAAACTCCCCTTTGCTTATCCCTTCTTCTATGAGACTTTGCAAATTCCTTCGAAACTGGTCCCTTTTTTCTACATTCTGTTCAAGGTACTCCGGGCCAAGATTTCGCATTTCCCTGAAAAAAATCCTGGCACTTTGTTTCCGATGCTTAATACTGTGAATAATCATGTAAATCGCATCGTGGAGTTTTGTCCTACTATCCTTAGAGTCATCATTTATAATAACTGCTTGGTGTTTCAGCAAATATTCAATAAAGCCGAGATGAATATCACGAAGCAGCTCTTGTTTACTTTTGAAATAATAATAAAACGTGCCCTTAGTTACCTCGAGTTCATCCACAATATCCTGGATCGATGTTTCCGTGAACCCTTTTCTATCAAATAAACCAATACTTTTATCTATAATCTTTTGTCTCATTTAGAATGTTCTCCTCACTTAGATATGTTATAAGAGTATATCATATCTAAACCACTCTACTTTACCCAGATATTATGCACGTTCGATAATGGTTGCAATTCCCTGACCGCCGCCGATACATGCCGTGATAAGAGCATATCTGCCACCTGACCGTTCCAGTTCGTAAATCGCTTTCGTCGTTAGAATGGCTCCCGTGGCTCCAAGCGGGTGTCCATGGGCAATCGCTCCCCCATTAACATTCACCTTATCTAGGTTCATCTCAAGCTCCCTGTTACAGGCAAGAACCTGCCCAGCGAAGGCTTCATTGATTTCGATGATATCCATGTCCTCAAGCGTAAGCCCGGACTTTTGCAAAACCTTCTTTGTCGCAGGAACCGGACCAATCCCCATGATGTTTGGATCCACACCTGCTATTGCTGATTCGCGCACAGTGACTAAAGGAGTAAACCCCAACTCCTCCGCTTTTTCCCTCGACATCAATGTCAAGGCAGAAGCTGCATCATTTAAACCTGAACTATTCCCGGCAGTTACTGACCCACCTTCAAGAAAAGCCGGTCGCAGTTTGGACAGTGCTTCCATCGTTGTTTGCGGCCTTGGATGTTCATCTGTTTTGAATTCAATCGGATCTCTTTTACGAACAGGAACAGTTAAAGATAAAATTTGCTCATCAAACCGACCCTCTTCTATGGCACTTGCCATTCGCTGCTGGCTCTGGTAGGCAAATTCATCTTGTTCCTCTCTACTAATCTTGTATTTTTCTGACAGATTTTCAGCTGTAATCCCCATTGGGGGGTCGCCTATTTCTTGTGGTGACAGCTGAGATTTTCTGAATTTAGGGGGAATGGGGCTATACGCTTTCTCAGGACGATCCATTAAATATGGCGCTCGACTCATACTTTCCGTTCCACCCGCCACATACACATCTCCGTCTCCTGCCCGGATAGCCTGTGCTGCTAGATTTACAGCATTTAACCCTGATCCACATTGACGATCAACGGTCAATCCAGGCAAATTGATAGAGAGCCCTGATTGTAAGGCAGACAATCTAGCAATATTTCCTCCGCCGCTCAAGACATTACCAAAAATCACATCTTCAATCAGCTCTGGTGAAACGCCAGCACGTTTTACCGACTCCTTGATCACTTCTGCCCTAAGACATGGGCTGGTATGGAAGCTAACGTTCCACCCTGTCTGCCAATAGCTGTTCGAACAGCAGATACGATCACTGCATCTCTATTCATCTATTTCCGCTCCCTTATCCTGTTTAATAAGATGATTACATTGCATGAGAACCACCATCTATGACCATAATGTCGCCTGTAATATAATTTGATGCAGGGGAAGCTAGGAAGACCGCCGCACCTTTCAAATCATTTTCCGTACCGAACTTTCTTAGAGGTGTTCCTTTAAGAAAGGCCTCTTCTCCTTTTTCAATTAAAACTTTGGACATTTTAGTAGGGAAAAATCCTGGAGCAATCGCATTTACATAAATACCCCTTGGCCCCATTTGACAGCCAAATCCTTCGTAAAAGTAATGACTGCTCCTTTGCTTGAATTATAGCCAATCGTATCCATATACTCCGGATTGGAACCTTTAAGCCCCGCCACAGATGCAATATTGATGATCTTTCCTGACTCTTGCTCAAGCATGACCTTCCCAACTGCCTGGGACATCAAAAATGTTCCCGTCACATTTACATTGATGACTTTTTGCCATGCTTCTATCGGCATTTCTTCGACAGGAGCTCCCCATGTCGCCCCACTGTTATTCACGAGAATATCTATCCGTCCGAATTGCTCCACGGTCTTATCCACTACATGCTGGATATCATCAGGATTCGTGATATCACATTTTAATGCGAGGGATTTTACACCTAATTTGGTCAATTGTTCACTGACTTCCTGACAGGCCTCTTCTTTCCTTGAACAGACAACAACATTAGCCCCTGACTCAGCAAATCCTTCAGCAATCTGTTTTCCTAACCCTCTGCCTCCACCAGTTACAATCGCGGTTTTCCCCGAAAGGTCAAACAGTTCCTTTATATGCATGGGTTTTCCTCCCTTGATCGTTATTGGTTTTTTCTCAGCTCATATTTTGCAACTGCTCTACGATGCACTTCATCGGGGCCATCGGCTAAACGTAATGTTCGAATGTTCGCCCATTTCGCTGCCAATGAATAATCGTCGCTAACGCCAGCTGCTCCGAAGGCTTGAATCGCTCGATCGATTACTTTCAGTGCCATGTTAGGGGCTACGACTTTAATCATGGCGATTTCTGCCTTCGCCTCCTTATTTCCAACGGTATCCATCATATAGGCGGCTTTTAATGTAAGTAACCGGGCCTGTTCTATATCAATTCTCGATTCCGCAATCCATTCTCCTATCACACCTTGATCCGCAAGCTTTTTCCCGAAAGCTTCCCGTTCATTTACCCGCTTACACATATCCTCCAATGCCCGTTCAGCCGCACCAATTGTTCTCATACAATGATGGATTCTTCCTGGACCGAGCCTTCCTTGAGCAATGGCGAATCCTTTCCCTTCTCCCCATATAAGGTTGGCAGCAGGGACGCGCACATTGTTAAACTCAATTTCAGCGTGACCATGTGGAGCATGATCATAACCAAAGACCGGAAGCGTTCGCTTAATATCGACCCCAGCCGTATCAAGTGGAACCAGGATCATCGATTGCTGCTCGTGCTTAGGCGCATCCGGATCATTTTTGCCCATTACAATCGCTATTTTACAGCGCGGGTCTCCCGCTCCAGATGACCACCATTTCGTCCCATTGATGACATACTCGTCACCATCACGAATAATACTTGTCTTAATGTTCGTTGCATCCGATGAAGCGACGTCAGGCTCCGTCATGGAAAAACAAGACCGGATTTCCCCATTCAATAATGGGGTTAACCACTTTTCCTTCTGCTCCTTGGAACCATACCGCTCAAGAAGCTCCATATTGCCTGTATCAGGTGCCGCACAATTGAAAACTTCCGGAGCAATGCTTGAACGCCCCATAATTTCACATAACGGAGCATATTCCATGTTTGTTAATCCAGCTCCATACTCACTATTAGGTAAAAATAAATTCCATAACCCTTTTTCTTTCGCCTTTTCCTTTAACTCTTCCATGATTGGCGGAACGGAAGCGAAGCGTGCTTCCTTGTTAAGTTGTTCCCCATAGACCGACTCATTAGGATAAATGTATTCCTCCATGAATGCATTCAGTTTCCTCTGCAATTCCTGTACTTTTTCCGTATATTCAAAGTTCATACATTCAGCACCTCCTTATAAATAACCAACCGTTTATGTAGGGTTTATTGTTTAAACCTTACAAAGCACCACATTTCCTTTGATCACTTCGTTTCCATCCTGATTGGTCGCGTTCACTTTAAATTTCATTTTTTCTTCTTTGTTGTCATCTAAAATCGCATTCAGGGTGATCACGTCATTTAAAAAGACCATCCCTTTAAATCTGATCGTGTAATCTTCAATAAACCCTTCTTCATAATAGGGAGTAAAAAGTTTTGCAAGATTGCCCATCGTCCACATCCCATGGGCGATGATCCCAGGTAATCCCGCCTTTTCTGCCTCTTCGTCTATAGTATGGATCGGGTTGTAGTCGCCTGAAGCACCAGCATACTTAATCAGGTCAAGCCTGGAAACGGGCGAAAGGGTTACATCCTCAAGTGATTCACCGATTTGTAAATCTTTTAGCTCCTTCACACCATCATCTCCTTCCGCACCGCTTCCGTTATAATGACAACCTGCTCCTCCGTAAAGATGAGATTTCCTTCAAGATCTTCCCCATACCTTTTCAAAAGTAGAAATCCCATTTCACCACTTTTTCCATTTCTTTCATAGTAATCTTTCACTTCCGAATAACAGTTAATGTTTTCTCCAACCATTAGCGGCCGTTCATAATGATAGATTTGTTCCCCGTGGATCAAACCCTTTGCGGGTAAGTTCAACTCTTCGATGGTTCCATAGTCGAACACCCTTGGAAACGTAGGTGGGGCAATATTATTTTTATACCTCGATTGTTTTCCAGTTTCCTCACAAATAAAAATCGGATGCAAGTCGCCAATCGCTTCAGCAAACTTTTTCACAGCTCCTCTTTCAACTGTGTTCTTCACTTTATTAGATCTTTTTCCAATGCCATGTTTTAACACAACGACCACCTCACTTAAAAAATATGTTCAAAAGTTACCAGATCATAATTTCGTGGCATAGATAGCCCCTTTAATCTTTTGGACCTCCAGCTACATACAATACTTGCCCATTAACAAACGATGAACTCTCATCAGCATAAAAGGCTACAGCATTGGCAATATCCGCAGGCTTCCCGCTTCTTCCTACAGGGATGTTGTCAACACTTGCTTTCACTAAATCCTCAAACGAAATACCGATGCGAGCCGCCGTTTCCTTTGTCATTTCCGTCTCGATAAATCCTGGCGCAACTGCATTTGTTGTAATTCCAAACCTCCCCAATTCAATAGCAAGCGTTTTCGTAAATCCTTGTAATCCTGCTTTTGCAGTGGCATAGTTTGCTTGGCCACGGTTACCGAGAGCGGAAGTTGAGGAAATGTTGATAATCCGCCCATATTTATTTTCGACCATATATTTCTGAGCGGCACGTGCTGCATTAAAAGAACCCTTCAAATGAACATTCATGACGGTTTCCCAGTCTGAATCGGTCATTTTAAATAACATGTTATCACGGATAACTCCGGCATTATTTATAAGAATATCAATCGATCCAAACTTCTCATGAGCTTTTTTCACAGCCGATTCAACTTGTTCAAAATCTACCACATCCGCCACCTGTGGAAAAATTTCAAACCCTTTTTCCTTGAACTCGTTTGCCGTTTCATTTAACGCTTCTTCATTTACATCAATAATAGCTACTTTGGCTCCTTCTTCAGCGAACCGCTGGACAATTCCCTTACCGATTCCTCGGCTCCCACCTGTTACAAAAGCTATTTTTCCATCAAATCTACCTGCCATATGTCATTCCTCCAGTATTAATTAGATGCACTAGTCTACAAAATTAGCTGACATATTATCCTAGCTTTACATGTCCTTTTAATAGATTCCTTGAGATGATTAAACGCTGGATTTCATCTGTGCCATCATAAATTCTCCACAACCTTGCTTCACGATACCAACGTTCAATCGGCAATTCCCTTGTGTAGCCCATCCCCCCATGGATCTGAAGGACACGGTCAACAACTCGATTCCCCATATTGGAACCGTATAATTTCGCCATCGAAGCAGCATGGCGGTTATCTTCACCTTGATCGAGGGTAAACGCTGCATTGAGTACAAGCCATTTGGCCGCTTCGATTTCCACTGCAGAATCTGCAATTTGCCATTGGATCGCCTGTCTAGCAGCAATCGGTTTGCCAAATGTTTTACGTTCATTCGCATAATCGATCGCCATGTTCAATAATCTTTCAGACGCCCCTACAGCACGTGCACCGACTATCCATCGCGCAAATCCAATCCACTCAAGTCCCAGATCATACCCACCGTTAACTTCACCTAATATATTCTCGTCTGGCACACGAACATTATCGAAGACGAGCCCAGCAGGACCCCACTCTCCCATCGTATCGATGTATTCAGATTTCCAGCCCATGGATCGATCCGCAATGAAACAGGTCACCCCTTTTCGACCTGAAGAGGACTGATGCAGCTCTTTATCCGTGATCGCAATCACCATGACAAAGTCCGCTTCATTGCCCCCGGTAATAAAGGTCTTCTCCCCATTTAACACCCATTCATCGCCGTCTTTCACAGCTGTCATTCGGATATTCCTCGTATCAGAGCCGGCATCAGGTTCTGTCATCGCAAAACAAGATTTCTTCTCGCCGTTGATCGTTGGAATGAGGTAGTTTTCCTTTTGCTCCTCATTTCCATAGTATAAAATATTATCAGCCGATCCCCCGAATTGAAATGGAACGAACGTCTTGGCAACTTCCATGAGGACGATCGCCATCATCATCTGTCCTAAATCAGCCCCACCATATTCTTCCGGAGTATTGATCCCCCAAAAACCAGCCTCTTTTGCTTTTAGTTGCAATTCCTTCATTTTCTCAGGAGGAAGACTCGGCTTTCCTTCCCTCTCGTTTCGCAAGACTTCATTTTCTAGAGGCATTAATTCCTTTTCTACAAACTTTCGTATCGTTTTTTGTACCATTTGTTGTTCATCCGTTAAACGTAAATGCATGAAACGATCCCCATTCTTTTAAGTATTTTTTCAGAATCAGCTTTTTTGTGCTGAAATAGTTTGAACCATTTTCACATACCTACTGGTTAGTATGTTATGTTTCTATACTATTTTAAAATTTCAGAAAATACAACCCATAAGTATAGATTTTTATGTCGAATAACCGGAAAAATAAGTCCATAATCGCACTTATTTTTTCGAGTCTTCTATTGCTCGTTCCCTTAAGTAGGGATATTATATTTCTTTCATAAATCCCAATCAAAATTGATATATATAGCTAAAAGAGCATTTTTCACAAAGTTTGATTAACTAGATTGTGCCAAGTTTATTCATTTTCTAGAGGCAGGGAATCAGCTTAGCATCCTAACTGTGTTATTTGTAGCCAAAAGCTAGTAGATGAAACAACTAAATCGCTTAAGCCCATTAATGATTATTTCCTTATGCTAACACAAGGAGTTTTCGTAATTATGTCGCTTTGGATATAGGGTTAGTTGCCAAGCCGATTGGTGTCATTCCGCCGTGGACAATGCCTTCTATCCTTCAAGGCTATATCCTTACCGGAAGTATCTCTGGGGCGATTTTACAAGTCGTATTAGTTACCGTATCTTTCTATTTTCCTTTTCAAGGTCGTTAAAAACATCTAGAGGAAAAACAAAGTCATGATAAGACCAAATCATTCGACAGGGGGAGTCATCGTGAACACGGAAGAGATTATTTTCCAATTGATTTCACATGGAGGAAACGCCAGAAGTTCCGCTATGGAAGCCATCCACTCTGCAAGAGAAACACATTTCAGGTCCGCTGAAGAAAGTATAGGTGAAGCAAGAAAAGAACTAAGAGAAGCACATCGAGTTCAAACAGAGGTCATCCAAGCAGAAGCAAGAGGGGAAAAAAAAGACATAAGTTTATTGTTCATTCACGCACAGGATCACTTGATGAATGCAATGACGATTACAGATCTGGCGGAAGAAATCATTAAGATTCATAGAAAACTTTTTTAACAAACGATATTAAAAATCAGTGGCTCCACTAACTTGTGTCAATTATATACACTAATAGTGAAAGGCGGAGTGTATGGTTTCTAAGGGATTGTATCATTTATCACAAATTCTTTAGTTAGCAGTAGAAGCACATGGAGTACATTGCCCATGTGCTTTCTATTTATAAGAGAATGAATATTCACCCCGCTGGATTTAGTTTTTTAAAGAAATGGAAGAAGGATAGATTAACGTCAAGTATTATTGGCCTTGGGAAACAAACTGAAATTACGTGTGTCAAGGAGCTTTTTATATCCTTTACTGTGGTTCCACTGGCTATAGATCATTCAGATATAGAACCTATTCATTTGTTATAATCCCACAAGATCAGCCAGTCCCCTTCCACTTCAGTCACAAATACTTCCTGGTGTAAATCGAATGTACCATACTTTCCTTTAAAGGTTTGAACAACGGTCGTGGCATAAACAACCCCTATGGAATCAGCATCCTTTGTCATTGACCAGCCTTCAACTTTTTCCATGTTACTTAATGAGTAAGAAAATGTGGTAACACCAAAGTGATTCATAAATACATGGGCGCGATCCTGAATGTAATGTCCCTTAGTAAATTTTTCTTTCATTAATGGGTGAAACAGCCCCCAAGATTCCGCGAACCGCGCTTCTTGCTCATACTCATAGAAGGATTGCACTGTCTTTTTGGCTTGTTGACTTGGCGTCTGACGTAGGAAAAGTGCACCAATCAGAATAATAACTGCAATTAAAAAGGCTAAAGCTACGAACATCTTAAATTTACTTTTCTTCCTCACTAAAATCGCTCCCGCCTCGTTGCCTTGTACGACTAATCTATGCACAAAAACCTAAATTTAGGTACAAGAGCGGAAGCCACATCTAATTGGGTGTTATAAAAATAGCCTTGCAAAGATTCTCTTTGCAAGACTCCAGAATGAAAACAAACTTATTGGTTCGTCTTTTCCAAATCTATTTTCTATATTCCAAGCAAGAAGTGATTCGCTACGTTCATTAAAATTGATCGTTTATTTTGTTGTCTAGCTTGTGTCCCCCCATTACCTTACAGAGAATAATTCCGTATCTCTTCTCATGTTGTGACGAATAGTGTTCCCTATTGTAATAAAACCCCAAATTGGTCAAACGCTTAATTAATTTTTTTACTTGAGCTTATATATCTCTCAAGCCTTCTTCCTACAACGTTGACGACGCTTTTGTGTTTTTACTTCAATGGGGTAGGTTACAGGGCATCCCTATAACGCTGATAATATGCCTCCACATTATTAAGTAGCAACAATTCAGTATATAAGTAGGTTTTCATATTGAAATCATGGAAATCAATCGTCGTGAGTTCCTGTATTTTTTTAATTCGGTAATTTAACGTGTTGGGGTGGATGAATAATTGATTGGCTGTCTGCTTACCTTTGCCATTATTGGCCAAGTACACTTCAAGGGTCCGCAGTAAATCAGTCTGCTTTTCTGTATCATTCTGGATGAGGGTCAATAAATCATCACTGTAATAGTCTTCTGAACTGTTTTTTTCATACAGTGTAGCTAAATAACGGTAAATCCCTAGTTTTGTGAACTCTCGAGGCATGGATTCAGGTCTAGGGGTTATGAAGTTTGCTATTTCAATCACTTCGAGGGCTTCGAGAAAACTTTTTCTCATATGATACAAAGTTGTATATTCTTTCCCTACCCCGATCAAAAAGTTGTAAAACTCCTCTTCTCCTGCTTCACTTTTCACCTTTTCAATTATTTCTCTGGCTAAATTACGCGAAGATACTTCTTCTCCTGGCTCACCATAAAGGATTAAAATCACTTGGAATTCTGTTTTCAAGTAATGAATTTGTTTCTTACTGGATGAGTAGTGAACTGTCTTCTCAAGATAATCGAGCATATATTTATATTGAGGTGTTGTCACAGAAAAAACGACAACGGAAAAACGCTCTGGTAAGGTAAGCTTGGTTAGGGATGCGTCATGACGGAATTGACTTTCGCTTCCGTACTCATGATGAAGAAGCTTCCACAACAACTCTTCTCTCTTTCCTTCTTTGGCATTGATCCTTTCATAAACATCATAGATCAGTTTGCCTAGGTGTGGGGTAATTTCCTCAAGGAAGCCGAGCTCCTCGTCTTTTAGGAGATGGTCAGATTCTTGAACCCAAATATATCCCATTGTATGGCCGAGGTGCTGGGCAGCCACCACGACACGCTGATGAAACCCTAATTCTTCGATAGGATGGACACGGATTGGATCAGGATGACTTTCTAGCCGCTGCACGATTCCTTCCTTCTTCAACCGATCGATAATGAAGATCGGGCACTTTTTTGAAAGAATAGTCTTCTGCTGGGTCTGATCAAACTCCTCAATGGATGAACTGTACGAAATTAATTCGAAATTTTTATTTTCTATAATGACGGGCTTTCGTAATTTCGAACTGATCAGTTCAGTGGCTTTATGAATATCCTCTACTTGGAGGATCAATTGTCTTGCTTCCATATGAACCCTTCCCTTTCCAAGCAGGTTATTTTTACTGTATAGGTCACCTAATTACACACTATTATAGCGAGTTGTCGAGGAAAGAGAAAGGAAAACATTTGTTTAACTGCTTCTAACTAGCTTATATTTCCGGCACTTACTCTATTTATCAACGCTTACTCCTCTTTTATCAGCGCAATCCTTTCTTTTATCGGCGCGTTCTCCCCTTTTACCGGCGCAATTCTTCCTTTTATCGGCGCTTATCACTTTCACACGTTAAAAAAGCTCCCCCGTGATGGGAGAGCTTTCTGAAATAACTCTTAATACATTTCTGAGATTGTCTTCGCTTGCATATGCAGGGCCAAGTAATCTGGACCGCCGGCTTTTGAATCAGTACCGGACATTTTGAATCCACCAAATGGCTGGTATCCAACAATGGCGCCTGTGCAATTACGGTTGAAATAAAGGTTACCAACGTGGAAATCATATTTCGCTTGTTCAAGGTGTTCGCGGTTATCGGAAATCACGGCCCCTGTTAAGCCATACTCTGTGTTATTGGCAATTTCAATTGCTTCGTCAAAATCTTTTGCCTTAGTGAAGCAGACGACTGGACCAAAAATTTCCTCTTGCTGCATGCGGGAATCTGGAGCAAGGTCAGCAAAGATAGTCGGTTCGATGAAATATCCTTTAGAATCATCACCTTTACCACCTGTTACTAGACGTCCTTCTTCTTTACCGATTTCGATATAGCTCATAATTTTATCATAAGCACTTTGGTCAACGACAGGACCCATGTAAACATTGTCCTCAGAAGCATTTCCAACAGTCAGTTCTTTTGCACGCTTCGCGACCATGTCGAGCACCTCATCGTAGACATCTTCATGGACGACGGCACGAGAACCTGAAGAACATTTTTGCCCGGAGAAACCAAAGGCAGACACGATAATGGCTTCAGCAGCTGTCTCTAGGTTGGCACTGCTATCAACAACGACAGTATCTTTACCACCCATTTCAGCGATTACTTGTTTCAGATGATTCTGACCTTCTTGAATTTCAGCGGCACGTTTAATGATGCGAGTTCCAACATCACGTGAGCCTGTGAAGGAAATCAGCGCTGTTTTTGGATGATCGACAAGATAGTCACCGACTTCTCCGCCGCTTCCTGGTACAAAGTTCAAGACACCTTTAGGAAGGCCAGCTTCTTCAAGTACCTCAACGAATTTTGCTGCGATAACAGGACTGTTACTAGCAGGCTTCATCACCACTGTGCTTCCTGTTACAAGCGGTGCAACGGCTGTTCCTGCCATAATCGCAAAAGCCAAGTTCCAAGGTGGAATGACTACAGCCACACCTGTAGACGTATAAATGTAGCGGTTTTGTTCGCCTGGACGGCTTTCAACAGGCTTTCCGTCTTTCAATTCGATCATTTGGCGAGCGTAATACTCTAGGAAGTCAATGGCTTCTGCCGTATCAGCATCCGCTTCCTTCCACGGTTTCCCTACTTCATATACTAAATACGCGGAAAATTCATGCTTACGTCTTCTAATAATGCTGGCAGCACGGAAAAGTAATTCTGCGCGTGCTCTTGGATCCCACTTCTTCCAGCTTTTGAATGCTTCTGCAGCGGATTGAACAGCTTTTTCAGCAATGTCCTGATTCGCTTTTGATACCGAACCAACGACTTGTTTTGTATTGGCAGGGTTCGTGGAAACAATTTGGTCATCTGTTCTAATTCTTTCCCCGTTTACAAGTAAATCATGTTTTTGACCTAATTCCTCTTTCACTTGCTTCAACGCTTCTTCAAAAGCCTTTTTATTTTCCTCGACAGTAAAATCTGTAAATGGTTCGTGTTTGTAAGCTGTTACCATAATAAAATTCCCCTCTCCATTTTTGAAAAATTATTTCTTGAACATTCCTTTTACAGCAAAGGCGATGTTCGCAGGTCTTTCAGCTAAACGCCTCATAAAGTACCCGTACCAATCCTCGCCATAAGGAAGGTAAACTCTTACAGTATACCCTTCCTTCACCAGCTCTGATTGCGTTTGATTTCTCATGCCATATAACATTTGAAACTCAAATTGATCTTTTGAAATTCCATGTTCTCTCACCAATTTTTTAGTGAAATCAATCATAGCATCATCATGACTCCCTACGGCCGTATAATGACCGTTCAACAGATTCTTTTCGATGAGACGTTTCAAGTTTGCATCAACCTCTTGCTTATCAACAAAAGCCACCTTGCCCGATTCCTTATAGGCTCCTTTTACAAGTCTTAAATAAGGATCGTAAGCCTGCAGCTCATCTACATAATCATTGGAACGATAAAGATAGGATTGGATCACCGTTCCCAAATTTGCATGTTTTTCTTTTAATGCTTTGTAAATCTCAAGGGTCGGCTCACATCTAGAAGAATCTTCCATATCAATGGTCACCGTAATATCATATTTTGCAGCTTCCTCAAGTACTCGTTCCATGTTTTCCATGACCAATTCCTTGCTAATATCAAGACCAAGTGAAGTCAATTTTAAAGACATCTCGGAATCCAGCTGATGATGAGCAATCGCCTGGATCGTCTCAACACCTTCCTGACAGCGCTTTCTCGATTCTGCCTCGGATTCAACGAATTCCCCAAGGTGGTCAACAGTAACTTGCAACCCATCATGGTTCAGCTGCTTAATCAACGGAATTGCTTGAGAAAATGTTTCTCCCCCTACAATCTTGTCAGCCCCAAAACTCGTTCCAAAACGCTTAGCTAAGCGATCTAATAACTTGTTATTGGAAAGATATAAGAAAAAGTTCTTACTAATGGCTTCCAAGATCATCACACTCCTTTATCTTCTTCTATTAACTGTAACCATGTGGTTTTCAGATGGAATGTATTGAATTTCATCTGTTAAGAAAATTATAACGATTATGTCCGGGTGGAGACAACGTGCTCCAACCACAAACTTTCCTACATGGTTTTATGGTTATTACACAAATGGTTCACTTCATGTTTATCCACTGAGGGGGTCAAGTAAACATAAGAATTTCAATGATCCGTCACGTAGCGAACACTTACGATTTTGCCATCCCTCACACTTGATTAAAAGATACATTTTTTCTCACCAAATGTGCTAATAACACCTATAACTATCTAATATGTTTAAATTCCTCCTGCCTCTGTCAATAATAAGTTCATAGTACTAGAACGGGAGAAGATCCAATGACCTCAGAAGGAAAGCGTGATAAAAATAATACAACTGATACAGGAAATGATCACTTTGACAATGAGTTAGCGAATAATCTAAAAAAAATAAAAAAAGAACTCGGCAATAGTAGTGATTTAATTGTGCGCAAATTCACGATAGGTGATGACCTTTGCCTAAATGCAGCGGCAATCTACATGGACGGCTTGGTGGATGAAAAGACCGTTAATGAATTTGTATTGGAGTCGATAAAGGTTGAGTCCTCTGAGGAGGGAGCGATCAATCAGAAAAATGTTTTTGAATTTATTAACACCCACGCCATCTCGGTTGGAGAAGTTAAAGTCATTCAAGAATGGAACACATTAATTCTGGCCATTTTATCGGGGCATACGGCAATTTTGGTTGATGGTTGTGCGAAGATCCTCACTGGCAATACAAAAGGCGGAGAAACTCGACAGGTGTCAGAACCTACTTCCCAACTCGTCATTCGAGGGCCAAAAGAAGCATTTACTGAATCGATCGGGACAAATGCAGCCTTGATTCGACGACGAATTAAAACCCCGAATTTATGGCTTGAGACGATGCAAATTGGAAGTACCACCCAAACGGATGTCGCTCTTATGTACATAAAAGGTGTGGCTAATGAGAAGGTGCTTAAAGAGACAAAAAAGCGTTTAGGCAGAATTGATATCGATGGAATTCTTGAGTCTGGTTATATCGAACAGCTTATTCAGGACCATCCCTATTCCCCTTTTCCAACCATCTATAATACAGAACGACCAGATGCTATTGTAGGTAATTTACTTGAGGGAAGGATAGCTATCCTGGTAGATGGCACGCCTTTTGTGTTAGTTATACCAGCTTTATTTATTCAGTTTTTTCAATCTCCTGCCGATTATTATCAACAGTTTTTTATTGGTTCATTTTTACGATTGTTAAGACTATCCACCTATATTATTACCTTACTCACGCCAGCACTTTATATAGCCTTAACAACTTTCCATCCGCAAATGATTCCGACACGTCTATTAATCAGCTTGGCTGCCCAAAATGAAGGCGTTCCCTTTCCTCTTTTTGTCGAGGTCATGCTGATGGAAATCACCTTCGAGATTTTACGTGAAGCTGGTGTCCGTATGCCGCGTGCCGTTGGTCAAGCTGTTTCCATTGTTGGTGGACTTGTACTTGGCCAAGCCGCCGTCCAAGCTGGAATTGTTTCTGCAGCAACGGTTATTGTTGTCTCGCTTACAGGGATCGCAAGCTTTGCGTTCCCTTCCTATACTATTGGTGTTCCTGCGCGACTACTGCGCTTTTTAATGATGATCCTAGCAGGAAGCTTAGGTCTCTATGGTGTGGCAATGGCATTATTTATTCTTGTAGCCCACTTGAGCAGCTTGCGCTCTTTTGGAATCCCTTATCTAAGTCCTTTTGCACCGTTTGTTTGGTCAGATATTAAAGATACTCTTGTGCGTCAGCCGTTATGGTCCTTGCTTCTCAGGCCCAAACTGATCAACCAACAGAATCTTAAACGGCAAGATAAAAGTCAAAAACCAACCCCGCCAGACACAGACAACTCTGCTTAGGAAAGGAATAGAGTGGTGATGAGATAATGAAACATATGATTTTGCTGTTATGGCTTTTATCGGGAATGATTCTGTTAACAGCCTGTTGGGATCATCGGGAATCAGGGGACATTGCATTGGTTATGGGAATGGGGATCGATAAGACGGAGGAGGACAATTTATACCGTGTTTCATTCCAGATTGTGAATCCAGGACAAGTAGCCGGTGGAGAAACGGGACAAGGTCGAGGCACAGCTGTTACTACCTATAGTGAAACAGGGAGGACCATATTTGAAACTGTACGCAAAATATCAAAAAAAGTGCCACGTCTACTTAGTTTTTCGCACACTGTGGTTCTTATCATCGGAGAGGATTTAGCAACGGAAGGCGGACTCCCCATGATTTTGGATTTCTCCGAAAGATATTACGACTTTCGCTCGACAGCCCTTGTGCTTGTTGCAAGGGAGGGACAAGCCCTTCCAATTTTAAGTATTCTTAGTCCCTTGGAAAGAATACCCGCCATGAAAATTCAAGAGACTGTGCAAAAAACAGAAAGAGTATGGGGAGAAACACCTCAGCGGAACATCAATGATGTGGTTCAAACGTTATCCAGTAAAAGCAAGGGACTTTCATTAGGTGGGATTTCTCTCGTTGGAAATTTGACGGAGGGACAGACGTCAGCAAACACTAAACAAGCCGTACCGACCACCCTTGTTAAGATTAACGGATTAGCCCTCTTCAAAGATGGAAAACTGAAAGGCTGGCTAGATGATAAAGAAGCCCGCGGTGTGGCATGGATTCAAAATAAAATCAAAAAAACAGTACTGTCATCAAAATGTAAGAAGAATGACGGAACCATGGCGATTGAAGTCCTTCGTTCCAATACAAAAATAAAGGCAACAGTGAAGCAAGGCAAACCTGAGATAACAGTAGCGATCCGTGGGGAAGGCCATTTGGAAGAAATCACGTGTCCGATTGACCTTACCAATCCTAAGCTTATCTTCCAACTCAATAACACATTCGAGTCACAAATTGAACAAGAAATAACCACAGCTGTGAAGATCGCACAGGAACAGAAAAACGACGTCTTTGGTTTTGGTGAAGCAATCAATCGTGCTAATCCGAAAGCCTGGAAACAAATGAAGAAACAGTGGGACGAAACGTTTGCTGACATGGATGTCCAAATAAATGTCGAGTTTTTCATCCGTGGTACAGGGCTACGAAAACAACCTTTAATTTTGCAGGGAAACTAAAAAAGGGGGGAAGGCATGGAAAAGGCTAAAATCAGCGGAGGACAATTGTTTATATTAATGTTTCTATTTGAACTTGGCACTGCTATCGTGATCGGGCCGGGGCTTGGGGCCGAAAAGGATGCTTGGTTAGCCGTTTTGCTCGGCTTAATCACGGGTATGATTCTTTTTCTCGCCTATTATACGCTTTACCGTTTCTACCCCGACCAACCCTTAACGGAGTATACAAAGGAAATACTTGGGAAATATATAGGGAGTATTGTCGGAATATTATACCTCTTTTACTTTCTATATGTTGCAGCAAGAGACCTGCGTGATTTTGGTGAACTGTTGACTGCTTCCACTTATATCTATACGCCGATGTTTGTGATCAATGCCATCATGATTCTAGCTGTTGCTTTTGTTCTGCGTCACGGAATCGAGGTGCTCGCTAGAACGGGTGAGATTTTCTTTTTTGTCTTAATGTTCGTAGGAATTGTCGGGACCATTATGGTATTTGTTTCCGGAATGCTCGAGGTCAAACAACTCCTTCCCGTCTTGGAAAATGGCTGGAAACCTGTATTAACTACGTGGCCAGTCACCTATACATTTCCTTTTGGAGAAATGATCGCGTTCACTGTATTACTACCTTATTTAAACCGTCCCAAACTAGGCATCAGGGTAGGCTGGTCAGCAATGAGTTTCAGCGGAATCCTATTAATGTGGGTCGTGGCCATGGACATTGCCGTTCTAGGTGTTTACGTAGCCACTCGTTCAACCTTTCCTTTGCTATCGTCCATCGGGCTGGTTAATATGACCGGATTCTTTCAGCGACTAGATGTCGTTGTCGTATTGACCCTCATCATTGGTGGTTTTTTTAAGATCGCCGTCTTTTTTTACGCTGCACTTATAAGTGCGACAGAAATATTTCGTGTATCGACATTTACTAGGCTAGTTCTACCTTTTAGTATTGTCATTTTACTTTCATCGATGACGGTGGCCAATAATTATGCTGGTCATATTAAAGAGGGCCTCAAAGCCACCACTTATTATGTCAGCCTTCCGTTGCAGACGGGAATCCCGTTGCTTCTTCTCGTTATTGCGTTGATCCGGAGACACTTTAAGACCCGTTAACCTTTTGACTTTTTTCTAATAAAAGAAATGATCAGGCTGAAAAAGAAACTTAAGAATAAAACAGTGATAAGCAAATAACCGAAAGGTGTCATTACCCAAAAAGGATTAAACAAATTGATTATAGCGATACTTCTATCAAAGCCCATCAATAAATCCATTCCATAATGAATCGATATCATGCCGAGAAGCGTAAATAGAAAGATTAAAAGAACTTTCATGCCAAACACCCACATTTTTGGTTATCATCTGTCTTAAGGAAGAATCTTATTCAGATTATAAGTCATTATAATTGAATCTTTAATTGGTGCCTATATGGTGATCTACTACTAGATGAAGAATAAACCACTGTCCATAAGGCTTTTGTTAACGTTCATGCTTGACTAAAGACTTTCTCAGGTCAACCAAATAGTTACTTTTTTTAAGTTTCTCACTAACTTCTTGGTTCATGGTCACCACATCCTTTTTAAAAAAAGACGGACCCGTACAGTAAAGCACGGAATCCGTCTCTAAGTTTCCCCTTACACCCAGCAAGTCGTAAGAACCTTCTTACGTGTATAGAATTCAAGTCCGTCTTTTCCATTGGCATGAAGATCACCATAGAAGGAATCTTTCCAGCCAGAGAATGGGAAGAATGCCATAGGAGCTGGTACACCAATATTTACACCTAACATCCCTGCATCAATGGTTTCGCGAAATTGGCGTACACTTCCGCCGTCATTTGTAAAGAGACAAGCACCATTGGCAAAACGTGACGTATTGGTTAGTTCAACAGCATCGTGAAGATCTTTCACTCGTGCAATCGAGAGAACCGGTGCGAAGATTTCATCCTGCCAAATTTTCATTTCCGTTGTAACTTTGTCAAAAATAGTCGGTCCGACGAAATAGCCCTCTTTTTGAGCATCTTCATCGTTACGCCCATCACGAACAAGTTTCGCGCCCTCTTTTTCCCCTGTTTCAATATATTGAAGGGTACGCTCTTTATGGGTATCACGGATAACTGGTCCGAGGAATACCCCTTCATCTAGTCCGTTCCCAATCTTCACTTCGTTTACTTTTTCCGTCAGCAATTCAATGAATTCATCGGCAACGGAGTCTTCGACGGCCACAACAGAAGCGGCCATACACCGTTCGCCGGCGGAACCGAAGGCGGCATTAAGAATTTGTGTTGTCGCATTATCAAGGTTCGCATCTTTTAATACAATGGAATGGTTCTTAGCTCCAGCAAGTGCTTGGACACGTTTAAGATTTTCAGTACCGCGTTTGTATACGTATTCAGCAACAGGCTGAGAACCTACGAAAGAAATGGCCGCCACATTTTTATGGTCTAATAAGCCATTTACCACATCATGTGCCCCGTGTACGATATTAAATACACCTTTAGGTAATCCAGCTTCTTCAAGTAATTCTGCTAAGCGATTAGCAAGTAATGGTGTACGCTCGGACGGTTTTAGTATGAATGTATTTCCTGTCACGATAGCCATTGGGAACATCCAAGCGGGAACCATCATTGGGAAATTAAATGGTGTGATTCCACCAATAACCCCGATTGGATAACGGTAGACACCTGAGTCAAGGCCATTTGAAATGGAAGGTAATTGTTCACCCATCATGAGTGATGGAGCACCAGATGCAAATTCAACATTTTCAATGCCACGTAATACTTCACCCTGTGCCTCTTTAAAGTTTTTCCCATTTTCAATGGTTACGATTTCTGCAAGCTCATCCCAGTGATCCACAAGTAATTGCTGATACTTAAATAGAATACGTGCACGTTTGGGGACAGGTACTTCCTTCCACTCTTTAAAAGCTTCGTCCGCTACTTTAACGGCATGGTCTACATCTTCTTGTGATGAAATAGGGACATGGGCTATAACCTCACCTGTTGCCGGGTTATATACTGCTTCAGTTTCGTCTGATTTAGCGTCTATCCATTCTCCACCAACATAGTTCTGAAGTGTTTTTACTTTTGTTTGAGTCATATCAAATTCCCCCTAAAATAGATTATAAAATAGAATATAAGAATACTGCTAAGAACATAATAACTAAAGGCACAACGACGCTTACCACAAAAATAGGTTTATAGGCTCTTTTATGCGATTCTCCACAAATAGCGCGAACTGTCGTAACAACGTAGCCATTACGTGGAAGTGAATCAATCCTCTTAGCCTACTGTACTTTCTGTTGAAAACTTATACTCATAACAGACTTTATAGAGTTCCTCGATTTCTGACTGTATCGGTACTCTTGGATTGTTTGCTGGGCTGCCACTTGCTAATGCATCTGATGCCATTTTCCCAGCAGCGCTTTCAAATGCTTGCTTATCAATACCCCATCCACTTAAATTCGGGATATTCAACTGTAAACATAGATTTTTTACAGAAGAAACAGCTAAATCGGCAGCTTCTTTCTCGGAATACTGTTCAGCTTCAGCTGAGAAAAATCTTCCTAAATCAGCCAACCTTTTAATAGCGTGTTCTTTACTAAACTCTAAAACGGCTGGCAATAGCATCGCATTCGAATATCCGTGAGGAACGTGAAATAGCGCTCCAATTGGTCTAGACATCCCATGCACTAAGCATACGGACGAATTCGAAAAGGCAATACCAGCTTGTAAAGACCCTAGTGACATGGCTTCTCTTGCGTCAAGATTATCCCCATTCTCATATGCTGCTTGGATATTTTCTACAATCAGCTTCATCGCTGAGAGCGCTAGCATATCTGTCATCGGATGAGAACGCTTAGAAATATAACCTTCTACTGCATGACTAAGTGCATCAACTCCTGTAGCTGCTGTTACGTGCTGTGGTGAAGACAGTGTCAACATGGGATCAACAATTGCAGCATCCGGCATAAATGCCGGTTGTTTAATCATCATTTTTACATCATTGGAAGTGTTTGTGATGATTGTCGCATCTGTTGCCTCTGAGCCGGTTCCGGCTGTCGTTGGAATGGCGATATGTGGGATCGGTGCGACCTCGGCCACTTTCTTCTCGCCCATGTAATCCCCGATATAACCACCGTTCGTAGCGAGTACAACAATGGCCTTCGCCGTATCAATACAGCTTCCGCCTCCAAGCGATATCACAAGATCACAGTTTTCCTTTTTAAATAATTCTAGAGCCTCCTCAACATAGGTATCTGTTGGCTCGGACTCAACCCCTAAATAAACGACACTTTCAACTCCGGCTTTTGTAAGATAGTCCCGCCCTTCACTTACATAATCCAGAGCATCCATCACTTTATCGCTGATAATAAGCGCCTTCTTCCCTCTTGCAGCTGCTTCCTTACCAACCTTCTCAAGTGCATGGCGTCCATAGGTAATCATCCGCGGCATACGAAGGACAGCATAGTTGTCCATTTAACTGACACTCCTTTTTTATAAATTCACCTATATCAAATGCAAGAAACGCGCCAAGTTAAATGACTGATTATACTGACACTTAAGAATTATTTGTGTAGTATTTTACCTACATTTTATAGCGGATCAACTACACTACAGTTCGTTTAGATCATACTTTTTCAATTTTTGATATAAAGTGGTCCGATGAATCCCCAATTGTTTCGCTGCCTTTGATTTATTTCCACCTGTTTTCCTTAATACTGTTCGAATAATCTCTCTCTCTTTTTCATTTTCGAGACTTTTGGCTTGCTTCATCAGAGTTGTAATTTCATTGGATTCTTCCTTTCTGAAAGTCTCTTTATCTATCATATAATCCGGTAAGTGATGACTGTTAATGGTATTCCCATCAACCAAAACAGCAAGCTTTTCAAGTGTATTCATAAGCTCTCTTATATTACCAGGCCAATGATAATGCAGGAAGACAGCCATCGCCTCTGAGGTGAAAACTTTCACTGACATTTGATACTTGTTGCAGATGGCATGTAAATAATAGGAGACCAATTGGGGGATGTCCTCTGTCCGCTCACGAAGAGGGGACAGAGGGATCTCGATAACATTTATTCGATAATAGAGATCCTCACGAAATTCTCCTGCTTCGATCATATCTTTTAAATTCCGATTGGTAGCTGCAATGATTCTTGTCTCAATTTCGTATGGTTGATTGCCACCGACACGTTCCACCTCTTTCTCCTGAAGAACTCGCAATAATTTGGTTTGCATCATAAGCGGCATTTCGCCAATTTCATCCAAAAACAATGTGCCATGTTGAGCTAATTCGAATTTACCAAGCTTTCCACCTTTTTTCGCCCCGGTAAAAGCCCCTTCTTCATAACCAAATAACTCTGATTCAAATAAATGTTCAGGAATCGCCCCACAATTCAAACTGATAAACGGACCGGATGAAAAAGGACTGAGATGATGAATGCCCTTGGCGTACATCTCCTTTCCCGTCCCACTTTCACCAGTAATTAAAACGGTAGCCTCCGATTTGGCAACCTTTCTGGCTAAGCGCTTGATATGAGCCGTACTTTCGCTATTGCCAATAATCTGATCAAGTGTCATGGAACGGCTTTCCTTTAATTTGGCTTGGGATGGAAAAGGTTTTGGTTGCTTATGAAGCGAATTTTCCTGGAGCTTTTCATAAATACGATACACTTCTGTGACACCCTCAAAAATCAACATACCGATAGCGCCAACAACTTTCTCGTTCTTCCATATGGGAATGCGGTGGACAATCATGGCCTGACCTTGGATATATTGGACAACTCCTCGTTCAGGCATACCAGTTTGCACTGTATAAGGTAATCTAGTGTTATCAATTACTTCATTAACATGCCGTCCAATGGCATCTTTTGCTGCAATCCCTGTAAAACGGCTATACGCTTCATTAAACTCCCGTAAAATTCCATCTTCATCCACTACAGCCACACCTTCATAGGCACTTTCCAAAATGCCATTTAAAATTTCTGCTGTATGTTCCATCTGATTAAGCTCTCGAATGTATAACGAAAACCCTTTCAAAATTTCCTTTCTTGATAGCACACCTATTAAACGTTCTTGCTCGTCAACGATAGAGAAATGAGCTGAAGTCATAGCTGATATTTCCAAAAGTGAGACATTTGAATGAACAACAGAATGATTCTTTTTTGTGCAGCAATCTGCTACTGACTCTTCTGCATGGCCGTAAATAAAACGGTTCAGCAGTATTGGTAATGTGACCATTCCAATAGGATGCTTATTCCCATCAACCACCGGCAGACATTCTACGTTTAGATGTTCGATCATTTCCGCCGCTTCTCGTAACGATTTATCTTTTGGAATAGAGCAGTGATCCGGTATCATCCATCTCTCGACTTTCAACAGCTCTTCCTTCTCAAGCTCATGTTCTGAACTTTGAACGAAATCCTGAATCATCAATCTCCCCCCTCAATGAGGTTAATTATTCTTTGTTTTCATAAGCACAATATCATATCCCTTGCAAGGTAGTGGGCAAAGTTCTTACGGTAATAGCCTGCAGGCTCCATGGAGGTCAACAATTATGTATTTTACCTTTATCCTTAGTATGCCTCTTCTCCATGTCAAAAAGGTCTCAAACCTTTTTATCCGATTTTCAAAGTATACCCGTTTGCCAGATGGTTTTTGGTCCACATCAACCTCATGATCATCCTTGATGGTGTGATTTGCAAGTTTTTTCTTGATTATGATTCGTTTCAAGTCCTCCACAAATGGAGTCCCTTGTTACGATAACAAGGTATCGACGCAACGTATCCAGACCTCAAATTTTTTCATAACAAGAATGCTCCTGGCATTAAAGTGTACCGGGTACACTCAACTGAACAGATAAGTTGAATTTCAATTATATTTTTGCAAAATTACTGAAAAAAGTTGGTTTTTGAGTTAACTCAAGACCTTAAATTTGGAGAAGCTACCAAACATGACAGTCTATAATTTTAATTGTTTCCAATAAAAAAATGGCCCCTGCAGAATACAGGAACCAGTTTATTGCAGAACCTCGATCATTCGTTGAATATGACCTGCCTTCTATTAGACGAACAAAGAACAAACAACTAGTAATATTAATGACATTAACCAAGCTAAAGTAGTCGGGACCGACCATGTTAAAATTTGCTCCTTTGTATCTCTGATCCCCAACATACGGGTCACTACCCAGAAAAAACTATCATTGAAATAGGAGAATAACAATGAACCTGTTGTAGCACCGATTGCGGCTAAAGGCATGTACACGCCGTCAACCCCTGACAAGATCGGGGCAGTTATAGATGCCGCAGTAATCATAGCAACTGTTCCACTTCCTTGAACCAATCTGACAAAACTTGAAACAAAGAAAGGCAGCAAAACAAGTGGTACGGAAAAACCAACGATTAATTCAGCTACATAATCACCGGAACCGCTTTCATTTAGCACATTACCTAATGCTCCACCTGCACCTGTCACGAGAAGGATAATACCCGCTGACTTGATGCCCTCTTCCATCCTGTCAATTGCATCTGTACGATTCAATTGGGATGTCAGCGTATAGATTGCGAAAATAAGGCCGATGCCTACAGCGATGACTGGATTACCCACGAATTGGATATAACCAAACACACCTTCACTCAATTCCAATGCGGTTACCACTGTATTGGCAAAAATTAAAATGATGGGAATAAGGATTGGTGCCATGGATATAAATAATGAAGGCAAATTCTTGCTTTCTTGTTGTTCCACGAATTCTTCATAACTAGATGCTTGCTCCGGACGGATCCAACCTAAACCTGATTCATCAGGAATTTGGTGGATTTTCTTTCCAAGCCACTTCGCATACAGTACACCTACAATAATAAGAGGAACTGAAAATAATAGCCCCCATAGAATTACGACTCCTACACTTACTCCGAAAATTCCTGCGACACCTAGAGGTCCCGGAGTAGGTGGTACTAATGAGTGTGTAACGACAAGACCTATTGCTAATGCGACTCCTAATGTTAGGACCGAGCGTCCTGTTTTTCTAGAAATCGCTTTCACTAATGGTGCAAGAATAACAAAGGCTGAGTCTACGTAGATGGGGATGGACACGACGTACCCTGTCAAAGCCATTGCCCAGTCTTCCCTTTTCTTACCTAGCATTTTTACGAAAGAATAGGCTAAACGTTCAGATGCACCCGCTACTTCCATCACACGTCCTAACATAACCCCAAATCCAATAACGATACCGATTGAGCCAAGAGTCCCTCCAAAACCTGATGTAATGGCTTCCGCAACGGAAGGCGGGGTCATCCCCGCAATCAATCCGATGACAGAAGCAGAAATAATCAGAGCTATGAACGCATGAATCTTTGTTTTCATTACAAGGAACACTAATAACGCTACACCAATAACAAGTCCTAAAATAATTTGACCACCTGGTGCTTCCATGATTACTTCCCCTCCCTCGAAAATTTTATTTATTTGTTGAAATATGGAGTATATTTTGCAGCAGCTTTAATTGCTTCAACCATACTTACTGAGCTCGCAATTCCTTTACCTGCAATATCAAATGCCGTTCCATGATCGACTGAAGTTCTTAAGAATGGGAGTCCATTGGTAAGAGACACGGTACGTTCAAAATCTGCCATTTTTGCAGCAATGTGCCCTTGATCATGGTATAGGGACAGTACAGCATCATATTTTCCATGAAGTGCCTGGTGAAATACAGAGTCAGCCGGAACTGGACCTGTTACATCTACACCATCTTTTCGGGCAGCTTCGATACCTGGTACTAACTCATCTATTTCCTCTCTTCCAAATAGACCACCTTCACCTGAATGAGGATTTAACCCCGCAAGTGCTAATGTAGGATTTTCAATTCCTAATAGCTCCAACGCACCTTTACAGCGGTTAAGGTAAGTGTGTACTCTTTCTTTTGTCATTTGCCCGATAGCATTTTTCAACGATAAATGACGAGTCAAAAAGAATATTCTTAGGTCATTCACTTCAAACATTGTCATAGGATCTTCTGAATTAGTGAACGCTGAAAGCATCGCTGTATGATCGATGTGAGGCACTTTTCCTGCTTGAAGGGACTCCTTGTTGATCGGCGGTGTACAGATCGATCCCGCCTCCCCCTCCTGTACCATTTGGATTGCCTTCTGAATGTACTCATAAGAGGCTTGTCCACACATTCCGGAGACAACACCCATTTCGTATTTCTCAATGTCAATATTATCGAGATTGATCAAGTCGATTGTGCCGAATTGATACTTACCTTGGGAGGATTCATTAACTACATTCACTTGCAAGTGCACGTCAACTGCATCCATGATTTTCTCTAGTACGTCACGATCTCCGACAACGATAGGTTTACAGATTTCATAAATTTCTTTTTCTGCTAGTGACTTTATGACAATTTCAGGTCCTATTCCCGCTGGGTCTCCGATTGGTATTACGATAATTGATTTGTTTTCCATATAAATCTTCCTCTCTATTAATGAGTTACTGAAACCAAATAGTTCATACAGGTGCTGAGCGTTTTCTTGTCTCCAATCATTCCCCCTTTAGTAATGACATTCATACCATCTAAATACCCACCTATGAATTTTCCGTAAGCAGCTAAGGGAATAACCTCATCCGCAAGTTCAATTCCTTGTGCTCTCGTGATCGAACATACAGATGCCGTAACATCACCACCACTCAAATAACACCCCGCAAAGTCTTCTTTATTCTCTTCCAAAACTCTTCTGCTGATGGAAGCCAGTCCGTCGGTAATTCTCTTAGCTAATCCTTCTTCCGTCGTATTCTCGGCTTCAGCAATTTCTGCTAGATCAAGATGCTTCTGCCCCGGGTGATAGGTGGTGACTAAGAGGATTTTGGACTGACCGGTTTGCTCTTCCGCTTCTACAATGACACGATCAACCTCTTTCTGCCATTTGTCCGTAAAGCTAGCGAGATTCTGAGGTTTGGCATAAATCGGTTTGACTTTCCATTTATTAATGAAATAATCCAATTGTTGTCCTGTTTGTGAAGTGACACTTCCGACTGTAACCAAGTACTTTTTATCCTTTTTCACACCACCCAAATACTTACTTGAGTAAACTGCAGTAAAAGGCCCGGGGTCAACAGTTACAACTGGGAATGAGCATTCTTTAACTACATTTGCAATCATTTCAATATGTTCGTCAGTTACGGCATCTATACAAATAACCTTGGATGCCGCCCCTAAGTTTTTTAGAGATTTTGCCAAGGATTCATGTCCTTCCATTACAATATCAAGACCAACAGAACTAATAGAGAGATTGGTTTGATTTTGGATCACTTCTTTTACCTTAGAAGTTTTGATCGGACTGACAGGGTCCTTAGCTACATCCGTTTCCTGTAGAGGAACGTCATCGACTAACAAATATCCCCCCACAGTACTTCTTCCGGATTCAGGAAAAGAAGACACCACAATTGCTACTGAATTTTCACCAGAAAAATGGAGCATCTCCTCTATTTCAGCTCCGACGTTTCCTCTTAATGTACTATCAATCCTCTTACTGTAAACAATAGCCCTTCCATTACTTTCACTGGCTTCAAGGGCACTTTTCACACGGGAGCGTGCTTGCTCTTCTGACACATATCTGCTATCTGTATCCAAACAAAGCGCATCATAACCACTCTCGGGTACAGGAAGTCCATGTACAACGGTCGCAGTCTTTAATCCTTTTTTTGATAGTTTGACACCGGTTGCATTCGCACCAGTTAAGTCATCACACACAACAACTACATCCATTCTGTTCACCTCCCTAATAAAGATTTGTCTCTTGTTCTAATTTCTTTCGATCATGTTCTTCGAGTTGGTTATCTGTAATAATTCCGTTAATTGTATTCAAGTGGCACACGTGGGCGAAAGCTCGTCGATTGAATTTACTGTGGTCTGCTACTACCCATTTCATCGTAGCGCTTTCCAACATAAGTTTTTTAATGAAAGCCTTTTCCATAGAAGGTGCGGATATACCCCCATTCAAATCGATAGCATTAGCTCCTAAAAACACCACATCTACTCTGATTTGATTTAATAGCGCTTGTACGTGGGTCCCCATAAACGCTCCAATATCTTTTTGAAGTTCACCGCCTGTGGAAATCACTTCAGAGTCTGAGTACAGCAATTCCATAGATATCTTGGCGTCATTCGTTACGATAAGCAAATCACCGCGTGTCTTGATTAATTTTGCGATTTCAAGATTCGTTGTTCCAGAATCTAACAAAACCTTTGCATTCTCGGGAATCATTTCAGCTGCTTTTTTTGCGATGAATTCTTTTTCGCCCTTATAGCTCGAAAGTTTAGTTTGATAAGGGATTTCCTGAGCCATTCTTTCAGGAAGTATGGCTCCACCGTGAGAGCGCACAAGCTTTCCCTCTTTTTCCAGGGAGGCCAGGTCACGCCTTATGGTCATACTGGACACTCCCAAGTCTGATGCAATTTGTTCAATATGAACTGTTCCTTGCGCTCCGAGCTTATTCATAATATGTTGACGTCTTTCTAATTGCAGCATATTGTTCACCCTTGTTATTTTATGTTCGATTTTGTTATATCATAATACTACAATCACAATTAGTCAATAAGTTATTGATAATCAATGTTCACTTTTGTTTAATAATTTGTTTTTTTGTGATTATAATAGAAAAAACCGCAGATGTAGGTGCATCTACGGTCAGATCACAAAATTGTTTATTAGCAGGGATTAAATAAACACAATCACTGGCAGTTTGACCCAAACCTTGTCTATGTGACAACGATAGATTATGTTCAGGTTCGGAATCGGAAAGTATAATAAAGTTAATTCGATACGGTGCACAGTCCTATGAAAATCAATTTTTACGCAAATTCCACAATACTCATTTCTTTCTAAAAAGGCTGTGGAGATTCTTTACCATAACGCCAACTTCCTAGTTGTACCATCCATAGCCTCCTTCGTATCCAGGCATCCTATGTTTTGAATCTCGTTCTTACATTCCCATGACGTAAATAATTACCCCCACTCTCTAAGAAAGGAGTTCAAGCTATGGGTTTCGACCGAGGGTTCGTACCCACATGGCTGCCTCCGCCTTCTTTGCAAGGAGCCGTCCGCCATTCAAATGTAACAAATACATAAAAAGGCAGTTTTAACTGTGCACTATAAATACACTTCAACACCAGGACCAAACGGAATGCCTAAGAATACGAAAGCTAATAATAAGACAATCCATACTAACAAGAAAGTCACACTATACGGAAGCATAAGAGCAATCAGTGTACCTAAGCCCGCCTTTTTGTCATATTCCCTCATGAATGCTAACACGATAATAATATATGGGTTCATCGGAGTAATAATATTTGTTGATGAGTCTGCAATACGATAAGCGGTCTGGATAAATGCTGGATGATAACCAAGGAAATAGAACATTTTCAAGAAAATCGGTGCTTCTAATGCCCATTGTGCTGATCCGCTAAATACCAGTAAATTGAGTAGAGCTGTTAGGAACACGAAACCTATGACGACTACTATCCCCGTCACACCTACCGACTCCAGGAACTCGGCTCCACTTACAGCTAGCCATGATCCGATATTTGTCCATTCGAAATATGCGATAAACTGGGCGGCTGCAAAGATGAGAACGATAAATCCGGACATGTCCTTCATCGCTTCCCCCATAAATTTAGCAATGGAGCGGGTGGATTCAATTTTCTTCACCGTTACACCATATGCTACGGCAGCGGTAATAAAGAAAAGCATAATGATTGGGACAATTCCATCAAGAAATGGTGATGGAACAAGTCCTCCCTGTTCGTTCCTAAGTGCCGAGTTCGGCAAAGTTATAGCAAGTACGAGCAAGCCAATATAGACTATGCTGGCTATAGCTGCATTACGTAACCCTTTTCTTTCGACTTGAGTGGTATCTTCAAATTCTTTCTGTACATTTCCTTGATAGACACCAAGACGTGGTTCAACAACTTTTTCTGTAATCACTGCCCCTGTCACGGATAGAACAACAACTGATGCAATCATAAAATACCAGTTATCTACCGGGGTAACGGTAACTGCTGTATCAAGTGTTTGCATAACTTCGGAAGATATTCCGGATAGAACTGCATCCGTGTTGGTAACGAGGATGTTTGCCGTAAAACCAGACCCTACCCCAGCAAATCCGGCTGCTAGCCCTGCTAATGGATGTCGCCTTACGTTGTAGAAAACCATTGCCGCTAATGGAGGAACAATAACAAACGCAGCATCTGCAGCAAGGTTTCCTAAGATGCCTGTGAAAATGACTGCATAGGTAATGAGCGATTTTGGTGCTTTTAAAATCGTATTTTTAATAAATGTTTCAATTAAGCCAACTTTATCTGCCAAACCAATCCCGAGCATCATTGCTAACACAATGCCGAGTGGTTTAAATCCAACAAAATTATCTAGCATGGAGGTCAACATGTACTGAAGACCCTCACCAGAAATTAAGTTTTTTATGGCCGTTTCTTCTTCTTTACCTGGAAGGGTAAAAGTGACATCAAATAAGGAAATAATCCATGATAAAATAATAACGCCGACTGCCAAATAAACAAAAAGTATAAAAGGGTCGGGTAATTTATTGCCAACCCGTTCAATTCCATTTAAGAGCTTGGATAATTTAGTGTTACCCTCTTGTTTGTTCATTTAGTTCACCTCTCAGCTGTTGTTTTTCTATGTCAACTAGTACAATTAGTATGTGCGTTTCATCACTGCATAAAGCATACTTGTTTGAACTGCTAAATATTATACACGACGTGTAATACCAAGTATAATAGTACGATTTAAAGGGGAAAACCTTATTAGGACATGGAGGCAAACTTTACCTTTATTAAAAATAGCTATTCTATGGATGACATGACCATGTTTATGGACCCGCGGAAATGAACTTCTACCCAGAAACATTCATGGTCTTCCCCCTTAATATAAAAATGGTTTCTACTCTTTTTTCTTGTTATAATAGATTGAGTTAAGCAGGGGAGGAGGAAACATAGTGGAAAAGGAAATTTTACAAGCCATCAAAGAGCTTCACAAAGAAGTAAAGTCAAATCAAGGAACAGCAGAAAAATTTCAAGAAGAAATGACAGGATTTAAGAAAGATATGTTGAGCTTTAAAGAAGAAATGACAGGCTTTAAAAAGGATATGTTGAGCTTTAAAGAAGAAATGTCAAGTTTTAAGAAGGATATGTTGAGCTTTAAAGAGGAAATGACAAGCTATAAAGAAGATTCGATGGGCTTTCAGGAAGAAATGAGAAGTTTTCGAAAAGAAACAAATGAACGTTTTGAAAACATGGAAGAACATGTTGAATTTCTTTCACACAAAACGCGGGAGAATGAACAAGAAATATTCACTTTGAAAAAGAAGGTAAAATAATTAAAACATTCTCATCGTCGTGAATACGATCCCAATCACAAAAAAGCTAAAGCTCACGACTTTTCCTTCCTCGAACGATACACTAAGTTGCCCCCCATTTTTTATTCTCAACACATCTTTTAATTCATCACTCTTAAATTTGGGCTGGAACTATCTTGGATGATATCCTCTTATATTTAGTTCTTACAAATAGGAAAATGCTTATTCTTCATATTTCGAGCAAGTCACAGTAAAGAGGAGAATTTATTATAAAAATCAACTTCACAAAAAAAACAATATCACCATTTAATAGAGCTACTCCATTTAGGGGAATGGACGGTAAATTCTTCTAAAGTGGAAGATGATAGAAACGAAGATTACGAGGCCTTGTTCCAATATGTATTATCTTTTGCTAAAAAATTCGGTTATGATGATGTGATCATCTATGATAAACAGTTGGATGGATATTTCCCATCATTGGAATTTGAAGAACGATTACATGTTGTCATTGAAGAAAATGATAACGAAGTATTTTGGGATCAACTCGGTCAGCGCCTGGCAAAAAGAGATCTGGAAAAGGAAAGAGCTGTCATTCAGGACCAGGATGAATATTTTCGGAGATTATATGAGTTAGAAGGAAAATATGAAGAAGAATTCATTTCAAACGGCATAAAAAACATCGACATCCAATCCTATAACTCCTAAGATTAATCATCCTCTAAAAGAGGTGAATTCAAATGGACGAGAACACCCAAATGTATTTTGAAAATCTAAATTCGGAAGACAAGAACATTCAATACGATGCTTATACCAATATTATGGAAGCTACCAATGAACAAGTAGATTGGGCTTATGACGTATGGGATCAGCTCAAAGAAGACCTGACTCACCCCGATCATCATCGGCGTTCAAGGGCTGCCCAATTCCTAGCCAGCTTATCCAAAAGTGATCCTTCCAGGATAATACTGGAAGATTTTCCGGCTGTATGGGAAGTGACGAAAGACCCTAAGTTTGTTACTGCAAGACACAGCTTGCAAGCCATTTGGAAAGTAGGTTTGGCTGGTCCTAAACAAAAGAAGATGGTGGTCGATCATCTTGTAGACCGTTTTCGAAACTGTGAGGATGAAAAGAATTATACCCTGATTCGAAGTGACATTATTCAAGGTTTGCGACACTTATATGATGAAGTGGAAGATGATGAAATTGAACAAAAAGCAATGGAGTTAGTGGATACAGTAGAAGATAGCAAGTATCGGAAGAAATACTTGGGTAAGTGGAGGAAGAAGTGAATAGCAGGAGGATGAAGGTCTCTCTGCTTTCAATCCCTACCTTGGAATACAGAAACCAAATTAAAATCTCACTCTTCCCCATTTAGATTATTTCTCATTCTTTCAACCAACCTAAATAAAATTGCAAAATAAGTCTTTAAATTAGAATGAATTTTTGCGGGGAAACAAATCAATACATACAACCTTCGCTCCTTTTATGAATTCTGATTAAATATCAAACAAAGGGAATGACTAATCCCAGGGTGAGAGGGCTAAGTTAAAAAGCGCCTCCTGATACTCTTAATCAAGAGGCGCTTTCCTATTTTTGCTTTCAGTTCTTACTCGGTCTAATCGTTACCTTCACTCCTTCTAATGATGACCTAAACATTTTAATTCTAGCAATGGATACAAAGGCTCATAAGATAGTGGCGCTTTTTCTATTATTTCATATACCAGCTACATACTTTTTGCCTTCTGACCGTTCGTTAAACTCTTCCTTCGCTCTTTCGAGTATATTGTTCCTATTCAATAATAGATCATAAGCTGTTAATGACATGGTTTTAGCTGCTAAGTGCATGCCTTGATAGCCAATGGAGGTTCCAAAAGAAGCGGTGGCCTGCCAAGAATGAAGCTGTACACCGACAGGCGCACAAGTAGTGCTGATCATCCCTGTTGGCGTAATGTAACTCACATCTCCAACATCGGTTGAACCTTGAATAGACTTTCCGGCTAATTGTTTATCATAGGAGAAGTTCGTTGGTAGTAACTCATCTACTGGATTACCAAATGTGCCGGTCGTGTTTTTTGACTTTATCGTTTCTACAAGCCTCTCAGCAAACGATTGTTCTTCTTCGGTAAAGGAGGGCAAGCTACCTTCTTGCATAGTGCTGAACATCAACTCATTTAAACTGTCATTTGGCAACGTATCATAAGGGAATGCCGAAACTTCATGTTCGACCTCTGTTTCGGTCATCAGGGCCGCACCTTTGGCAATATTTTTTACTCTTGTAAGGATGTCCTCGACCTGATTTTTGGATGAGGCCCTTATATAGTACCAGACGCTCGCTGCTTCAGGAACAATATTAGGTGCCAGCCCTCCATTTGTTATGACATAGTGAATCCGTGTCCCATCTGGCACGTGTTCCCGAAGATAGTTCGTTCCGACATTCATGAGTTCCACACCGTCAAGAGCACTTCTACCCGCATGAGGTGCGGCTGCGGCGTGTGCCGTAATCCCTTTGAAGTGAAATTTAATGGAAACCATCGCCTGCATACTCATATTCATGACGGTATTGGAGTTCCCAGGGTGCCATGTTAAGGCACAATCCAAATCATCAAAAACGCCAGCTTTAGCCATGTGGGTTTTCCCGGCAAGGACTTCTTCCGCCGGGCAACCATAATAGCGGATCGTGCCACTTAAGTCTTCCTCTGTCATTTTTTCTTTTAAAGCAATAACTGCTTCGACTCCGGCAGTCCCAAGTAAATTATGGCCGCACCCGTGACCAGGACCATTCGGAACAACTTCTTCTTGTGTAAAACCCGCTTTTTGGGAAAGTCCCGGTAAAGCATCAAACTCACCTAACACTCCAATAATAGGTTTGCCGCTGCCAAATTCAGCCACAAATGCTGTGTTCACATCACCAACTGGATTCTCTATGCGAAAACCTGCCTCCTTTAATGTAGTCATTTGCAGGTTAGAAGCATATTTTTCTTCATAAGCAAGCTGGGGATTGTCCCAGATATTTTGTGCTATTTCCGTGAATTTGTCTTGATTTTGTTCGATCCATTGTAATAAATCACTTCTACTCAAGATGTTCCCCTCCTCTTTTTCTAATGGAATCTATACTGATTGCTTAGCATCGTTTCTTTTTTCTAATAGAAGACAAATGCCGATCGTCAACACAATACATAGTAACATTTTTAAATAAACAACAAGTGCAGTCATGTTTATGATAAGTCCGATCAATAATGCTATGACTCCGTAAATTGGTTTTTTAATTGCGAACTGGGCTAACACTCCACCGAAGATCGCTGGTAAAACAAGCGGGAAAATTTGTTGAATATTTTCCGGGATAGCTGAAATGAGAACGGATCCACCTAAGATGATAGGAATAAGAAACACCTTGTTAACTAGTGAGGCTGCTCCTATTCCTAAGGTGGCTGTAATTTCTCCTTTTTTTGTCCCTGGCTCGGCACCAATCGCATTTTGGGCCGCTGCAGCAGAAGGCAGACACATGTTTCCTATGTTCCCTGTAAGGAAACTAATATACGTTCCTGATACACCCAACACAGGGAAATACATGATAGGTTCCAGTACCCACACAACCGCAACGATTCCAGCATAGGCAACAAATCCTGCGAGAATAATCGTCCAACCAGGGTGATATCCGAGAACAAATGAAAGATATACAGGCAGCGACAGCGTTAAAATGATAGCAGCCCACAGCGTTAGTCGCCCCCAGAAGTGAGCCTTACCATGAAACTTGTCCATGGCGAAATTTTGAGTATTTGTGGAAAGTTCCTTATTCTCAACAGTTTCTTGGTTTACGCTCATGATACAATCCCTCCTCGTTTCCTAATAGTGAGTGTTCAAAAAGTTGCCAAATGAGAAGGTCGACTAAGGTCACCACGACACGCGAGCAACGTCGACACTAGCACGTCCTGTGCATCGCAAGAAGATCAAGGTGGCGTAGTTTTGAGCACCGAGGAATTTACTTCTTGAATAGGCTTGTAGACGCAGGTGCACACGTACTTCAAAAGCAAACCAACGAAGAGATTCGACTCTTATCATTTGGTGACTTTTTGAACAAACCTCTTATAATGCGAAGTAACCGACGAATAAACCAGCAATAATCGAAAATCCTAGTGACCACTCTCGTAACCAATTAAGTTGATGTTTGTTGGCAAGTGAAGTTGAAATGATCATCGTTATACTCGCTGTAATGACAACCAAGATGTAGGCGAAACCTTTGATCATTTCAGCACTTGCTAAATTACCGAAGGCTGCAACCATCGCCGCAGTTGTGACAACCATCATCGTTTTTTTACTTTTTTCACTTTTATTTGTTACTTTTTTCTCTACCTTACTCATCGACTTAGTGGCCAAAGCGGTAAATACTAACCAACCTACTCCTCCAAGACATAAGGTCCAGGCAACGGTGGTAAATGCTTGATAGTTAAAATCGGAACTGCCCAAGCCAGTCCCATAGGCATCCGCACCAAGACTCGCTCCCACGGATTCTATTGGAGCAGAACCAATAATTCCAATTCTCATTAAAGTGAGGGGATCCCCAAGGAGCGGAATAAGAGAAATAGCGACGATTATTATCGCAAACGAAGGACCTATTGCTGCAATGGCTCCCGTTTTAAGTGCGCTATGTACTTCCTCCGTACTCATGCCTATCTCTTTGCTTGTTTTAGCAGCCAACATGATAAACTTTATAGCCTGAAAAACAACAATAGCCAGAACGAGTGTTGCAATGATCCAAACTATACCACTATTAGCTAACCTCATTACCTCTTCCAAAAATCATCGCCTCTTTTCTAAAAAAGTTTAATTAATCTACACCACTCTTGCGGGTGATGGTCCAACTAGAAAATCATGTAAGCACTTACATTTAACCCTTAGATATTTTCAAACTATTCAGTTTACTATACAATTAGGATGATGAGAATACAATGTATATTTATCTATAATTTATAATGATTATATGTAGGTTTTTACATTGCGTGAGGAGAGGAATAGATGAGTACGCTTGAATATGGGTACCGCTTTTTAAAGAGCAAGTTAAAAAATAACAACTTTTGTATTTGGAGTTATGACTACTATAAAAATGATATTTATTTAATGTATGATTCTGGTCACCAAAAGGGTGCACCACCGAGTTTTCCCAAGTCCCCACCCGGTGATTCTAGGTATAAAATAAAAAGGCAGCACAATAAAGTAACTTTGTATTTTTATTACGAACAGGGAACTCAGGTAGCGATTTGTATTTTTCACGACTCATTTCCACTGACGAACGAGGACGTGGAGCACGCCTATCACCTCATGCGTGTATTCGATCTTGAACAAACGATCCAACTAAAAACAACAGAAATGAAGACAATGGTGGATAGCATTCGTTCGATCACCTCCACCCTCCATCTTGATCAAGTGTTGGAAAACATTATTAGGAATGCGTTAAAGGTAATCCCGGCAGCAGATGCAGGCTATTTAATGCTTTATGATCCTGATGAGAAAAAACTAAAGTCGAAAGCCCCTGTAGGATTTAATGACTTAATTTATCAATTTAATGTAAAAGTAGGTGAAGCCATCACAGGGAAGGTTTTTGAAGACGGAAAAGGGAGGATCTTCAATTCCCGAAAAGAGCTTTTTGATGAGATGCATACAAACAATATATCAGCTGAAAACCTTCAGTATATTATTCATTCATCCAAATTTACTGAGGGAGCCATCTGTGTTCCTATCTCAATTGATGAAGAAAGAATCGGTGTAATGATTATTCACCAGTGGAAAATCAAGCGAAAACTGACTGAACATGATTTAAATTTGTTACAAGGTTTTGCCGTACAGGCAGCCATTGCCATCCAAAATGCCCGATTTCACACAGAAACCAGCCAGAGACTCGAGGAAATTACGGCATTAAGTAGTGAGTTAACAAAAAAAAATTCACAACTGGAACAACGGCAGGAAGTCCATGAAACATTAATGAGCATTTCTTTGAGAAATAAAGGAATGAATCTGCTGGTTGATGAGCTGGAAAAAATGATTGATAGGAAAGTATGGTTATTTAACGGCCTTGACAATACGTTTTATTCTACTGATCCAAGTTCAATACCATATTTCAGCATATTTGAGGTTAAAACAATTTTTTCGAAGAAACGCCAGGCTGTTCACGTGAAAGTCGTTGTACAAACGGAGAATATGTTTTATTTATTCCCCATTTATAATGGGTCTGTGTTTCTTGGCTGCCTAATCATCCAACTAAACCATTCACTTTCTAAATCTGACCGAATTACACTTGAACAAGGCAGCTCGGTTATAGCGTTGGAGTTAGTAAAAAAACAGACAGTTACAACTATTTACAACCGAAAAACCTATGAGAAATTTCAAGAGTTACTCCAGTGTGAAGATCTTTCCCACTTGCGGAAATTAGGAAAAGAGTCTGGTCTCAATCCGTCTTCCTATTGGATGATTTGCATCCTAGAAATACCAAAGTATTCCGTTGATACTCAGTATTTAGATGTAGCCATATATCAACTCATTTCTGGCGTAAATACAGAATTTCCCTCTACAGAAAAACTGGCCTATGGTTTTTATAACAAAGTAATTTTACTGATCTCGCTTCCAGGACCAGCCGAATTAAAGCGTATTCATGAAAGGCTGTATGTGGTGAGAGAAGAATGGAAGAACACCGATAGTCAGATCCTTCGCGGCGGGCTAAGTAATGTTTATGATGGGCTTGAGAATATCCAGAAATGCTATGAGGAGGCCAATAAAACCTTGGATTATCTAAATCATCGCAACAGGACAGAAATTATTCGGTATGAAGACATTGGATTAAATCGATTATTTTTAAACCAGCCTACAGAAGAAATTGAACAATTTATTAATGAAACGCTCTCGCCCCTCTCCCCTACTAACGAGAAGCATAAGGAGCTGGAAGAAACGTTGCTTATCTACATGGAGCTGAACCGTTCTGCCAATAAAACAGCTGATCATCTTCATATTCACATTAATACACTTTATCAACGATTAAAAAAAATTGAAGACTTACTGAATATTGATTTACGTGATAGTGAAGATATGTTGGAAATACAGCTTGCTTGCCATCTCAAAAGATCTCATATGGCTGTACTCAGAAACTAAATAAAAATCGAGTTCTACGAGTTAACTTTAGCCAGGGATAATCCCTTGGTTGAGGAGTTGCTCTATTTGCTCTTCGTAAACATATTTTGCTGTCATGAAATCGTCTTAAAATCGTTTAAGGCGATTTTGTTTGTTAAACCTCTGTTGTTATATTTAATGATTTAAGGTCTTCATTTACTCCAATTTATCCCTCAATTACATCATGCATCGCCTCCAATAATTTCCTTTTTTAGTAGCGCAAGAAAGATCCTTACTGTAAAATTGTTAGTATATGGGAGGGGAAATGTAAGATTACGAGAGAATTTGTATAACCAAACGCTAATTTAATAAATACATCTGAAAATTCTAAACACAAAAACTCACTCATAATGCGTGAATAGCTCTAAGTAAATGAAAATGGATTGATTCGTTCTATAAAGACCTATTTTAAACTCATTAATTTAATATAAGGGGATCTCATTATGAATGAAGGGAAGATTATAAAATTTTACCGTGAGCAGTCGGGAATGACACAGGAACAGCTTGGAAAAGGAGTTTGTTCTGTTACGCATATCAGCAAAATTGAACTCGGGCAAACCCATTACTCTCCGGAAATCATAACACTGGTGTCCAAACGTCTCAACATCAATATTAAAGAAGAAATCAATGCTTTTAAAAAGACAAAACAAGGGCTTGACCAATGGCTTAATGCCATGATTATGGAAAGGAAGCAGGAAGTAGAAACCATAAAGAGCGAGTTTGAGAACAATAACATCATTGAAATATCTGAGTATCATTCTTTCTACAAATTACTCTTAGCCAGATACTATCTTTTAAACGAAAAGCACGATGTGGCCTGTGACATCATAAGAATTTTTAAAAAGGGCGATAAAGAACTTCCTCCATATGAAAGCAACCTATATAAACACGTTCTGGGGATCCTTCTTTTAAAAAATCAGGAATATCAGCAAGCCATTGAAACCTTGAAATCGATTAATAATGACACATACAAAAACCCAGAGTATTTTTATCATTTGGCGATTGCTTACGAGGCTAATGACGCTAAGCATATGGCCTACTCCTGTGCTAAAGAAGCGCTTCGATACTTTAAAGAAACAAGTAACTTCTTAAGAATCATCGATGTAGAAATGCTTATTTTAATTCTGAAAAGTCATGACAAACACCACGATTTCAATGATAGGTGCAGAAAATACGAAGCTTTAATCCAAAGTTGTGAGCTGTGCCATACCTCGGCAAGAAAGGCAGTAATGCTACATAATATGGCTTTCGAATATTTTGTTATAAAGTATTATGAAACAGCGGGAAAACTATACAAACAATCTATGGATCTGAAGGATAAAAAATCGGGCAAATATTTATTGTCCTTAGAGGGGTACATTCAAAGCTGCTTAAAGGGGAGCAAACACCTTCTGGTAAGCTATTAAGCCTTGCTCAAGAAGGGATAGACACGGCTAATGAAATGGAGACGCCATTGTATAGTTATATTCTTAAACTTACCATTTTTTTAATAAAAAAAGAGTACGCAGGGTATTATACCTACTTAAATGACCATGCCTTACCCTTCTTTAAACGATACGGCCATGTTTATTTAATCAAACGATCCGAAAAAGAACTCTTCAACCACTACTCCAAGATCGGTCAATTTAAGAAAGCAGTAGCCCTCGCACAACCCGTCATGAATTATGAAAACTAAAACGACACCGCCATTTGTGTGGCAGTGTCGTTCATAAATAGTTATTGTACGCCTACAGCTTTATACGCCTTCTTCACGGCTTCTACCTCTGCTGAAGATTCACCATAGATCGCTGTCGCAGCTTCGATTGCTGCCTGACGCATCATGCTGAAATCAGATGAAGCTGTTAAGTATTGCGTGTTAGCGAGATAATAGATCTGTTCTGTGGCTTCTCGTCCGACTCCTTCAACAGTAACTCCATAGTGTGTACCACCTTCAGAAATAAGATAGGCTGCTTTGTTGTTAATGCTTGAGTTAATATGAACGCCGCCATTGTCTTCTTCACCGGTGTATTTTTTGCTGTAGTGGTCAGGATAAGGGCCTGTCAGAGCGTTTGTTGCGGAAGCTGGATCTTTCAATGTACGTAAGGCATCCCCTTCAATCTCCGGGGTATAAACATCTTCTCCAATCTTCCAATCTTCACGGTCAACCATGACACCGAGGATATCAGAGATGGATTCATTTAATGCTCCTGATTCGTTTTCGTAAACCAGATCTGAAGTAGTATCTGTGACAGCATGTGTAAGTTCATGGGCGATGACGTCTTTTGCCCCAGATAACGAGATGAACGTCTCCCCGTCTCCGTCACCATACATCATTTGCTTTCCGTTCCATGCCGCATTATTCCAGTTTTCACCCACATGGACGGAAGAAATTAATTTCGCTCCTTGATCATCGTAAGAGTCGCGTCCGAATGTTTCTTTGTAGTAATCGTAGACGTCTGCTGCATTTACTTGTGCTGAAACCGCAGCAGAGTCAGAGAAATATTTATGGTCGCTCGTCAGCTCTTCTCCCGTATAATCAGTAAGCTGGGATAGAAGATTGAAAATAAGTGGATCAATATGCTGCGCGTGGAATGTATGAACCCCTTCACCTCTCGTTCCATCAAATAGGAAATAGTTTCCTTCATCGCCCTTGGTCACTTCAAACATCTGTTTATTACCGAGCACACCCTTCCCGAAACCGGTTACGTGATCTATTTCATTAACCATTTGAATAACATTTCCATTCGTAGCGTCAATAAAATAGTGCCAATAGCCTGGTTCAGGCTCTGAAGTCGAGGCTTTCACAAGGTAAGTAAGATGAAACTCCCCTTCATGTTCAAAGATATATAGCTTGCTGCTAATATCGCCGTCGTAATTCTCGACATGACCGATTTTCTTATCGATCGCCTGCTTAGTGATTTCTACGGCTTCATCATCTGAAATCGAAGGCTCAGTTGGAATCTTTTTCTCATCAAGGTTAGGGACAACTTGCCCAAAGAAAGATGTCACATGGTTATTTTCATCCAAGGTAATGGTTTGGTCCGACCCATATATAGGTATGTCCTTGTATTGTTCAACAAGTCTGAGATGGTGGGTTCCATTTTTCTTACTCGCTTTTTGCTTTACGACTTTGAAATGTTGTTTCATATCCCCTTTCAACTTAAACAATTTACCGTTAGCTTTCATGAAGGCCAACGCGACTTCCTCTTCACTCAACGGTTCTGTTTTTGTTAAACTCTTTGGTTGCGGTGCTTGCCAGTTTCCAATGATATAGGATGGCGTATTGTATTTCTCGTTGAACTCAACCTTTTTCTCGTCAGCATAGGCGGTTGTGCCTAGTGAGGCAAACCCTCCTAATGCAAGGGATAGTGCCAATGTGGAAGATACTATTTTTTTGTTCACGACAAACCACTCCTTCAGTTTATTTAGGATGAAACATCTTTAGGGATTTAGCTTAATCGACTTATTTATCTCCGCCTTCTCCTTGTGTTGCGTTAAACTCCCAGTCCAGTTCAAGCTGATCGCCCTGGAACATGTTTTGGTCTTCGCCATTATCAACAAACTCAAATTCCACCCATAATTCATTCATCGTACCGGAAGTAAGTCCGCCTTTCTGTTCCCATAGTGGGTCCCATACTTCTCTTTGAACGACATCAGGATCCATATTCTTTAGCTCATGTAGAGTGGTTTGAAAGACAGGTTCACTTTCCTGCTCCCAGTTAAATATGAAATTCACTCTGATATGCTTTCCAAAGTCTGCGGATGCATTGTCACCTTGCGCATCTACTACTGTGTAGTCCGTTAACAGATTCACAGTGTCAATTTTCACGGTTCCGTCATTGGTTAGCTTAAATTCCCGGACCATTTTGTCCCCCGGTTTCAGATTGCTAACATCGATAATCTTCTGAGGATCTACAGATAAATCTAACGTCCCTGCTGCAAACGTATTGCTTGTGGCTTCTGTGTCGCTGAAATATGCGAACGTCCCTCCTCCGATTAACGATATACCAAGTGATGCCGTGACAACACTCATCCCCAATTTTTTCTTCATACCCATATGAATCTCCTCCCAATTGATTGTTATATTAAACTCCTATGTATATGGAAAAATACAAAAGAAGAATAACCAGATTAAACAGATGGACTTTCTTTTTTTCCATCGATCTCTCTTATTGTGTTAAAGATGGAAACGATAGAGTACAAGAATAGAATGATACCAGGCACAACGAGTAATAATGCAGCACCAGCTTTCGAACTTGCATAGCTTAGCAAGTACCCAACATATGGGATGGTAAAATCGACATATTTACCAATGACGTTCTGTGAAAGAACAGGATCTACATCGGCTGATTCGTTATGATCACCTTTTGTGGTATAGATCGATTTTCCGTCTACTTTGTTAGTGTCAATAATTCGGTGTGTAATCACTTTGTCGTCTTCCGCACGGAATGTAATGACATCTCCATTTTCGTATGTCATCCCCTCTTTTGTCGGTTTTATAGCTATAATCGAGCCCGTCTGGAAGGTAGGCTCCATCGACCCGGAAAGTACCGTCTTCAACTGATAACCAAATATGGCTGGTTCTCCGCCGCTTGCCTTCGAGGAAATGACTACAATAGCTAGACAGATCATGATCCCAATCATAAGCAACGTAAGGAGACTGCTAGTTACTTTTAACATTTTCTTCATCATCTTTATCGTTTTCCCCCTCTTTTGGTTTACTTTCTTCTTGCTTATCACTCGCTTCCACAGATTCTGACTGTTCTTCTGTTGCTGACGTTTTGTCTTGTTTTTGTGGTACTGCTTCTTTGGTGGGTTGTTCTTTTTGCGTTATAGAGGCTTTGATGGACTCGTTTTTTTGCGTTGGAGTGTCTTTGGTGGATTCGGCTTTTTGCGTTCCTGATTCCTTACTGGATTCTGCCTTCGTGGTCGATCTCTTGGTGGATTGATCTTTTTGTGGTACTGGCTCTTCAGTGGTTTGCTTTTGGTCATTTGTCTTCTTATTTGTTGTTTCAGACTGTTTCTTTATTGCCGGTGATGGCTGTCCGGACTCCTCATGTTTTTGCTTGAGTGCCCCGAGTTCTTCCTGTAAAGCCGTTATTACACGATCTAATTGCGGTGAGTCTTCTCTCTCACTAGCTTTTTCAAAGAGCTTTTGGATCTTATTCAAACCAGCTTGTACATACTTGTGTGAATCCTCTCCGAGATCTGACGTTCGGGCCCTTTCCACATACTCTTTCACTTTATCGTAAATGTCTCTTAACGATTGTAGATGGCTTTTGATCTCCTTCCGCTCTCCTTGCACTTCCTCAAGCTTAGCTTCAGTCTGATTTATGGTTAAACCATCAAGGGCAACATGTAACACGTGATCATATGTATCATTCAATCGAGTGGATAACTTCTCAGCCTCTTTCACCAGTTCGTCAATCGTTTCAGGAAACACAACTGCAGCGGTGATCATTGATGTCGCTACTTCCTGTTCAGTAAATCCGGCCTCTGTTTCATCTACAACACTAGAGGTTAAATAAAATGTAATACTACATAAACATGTCAGCACTGTAACCTTTCGAAGAATCATGATTTCACCTGCAATTCGCTTGATTCTTTTGGAATCTATTAGATTTCATTTGCCCTTAGGAAATACAATAAGCTGATTCCCGTTTAGTGTAAATGGGGGAATCTTCCTTGAATAAATTGTAAAATCATTTGCTAATTTGTCATATATAGGGTTACAATCTTAATAGCACTAAGTAAGCACCACAATAATCCCCCTAATAAGGTATAAGTTCTCAGATGCGAAATAGTTCATACCATCTATGACATAATCATCTAAAAAATTGTAACTTTCGGCCGAAAAAAAAGCACTCGCCCAAATACCAGGCGAGCACTTTCACATCGATTTTTACGACCTTGCTATAACCCTGAGAAAAACAGCTGGTACTTCTTAAGATCATCCAGACCTACTTCTATTCACCTACATTAACTCTCTTTATCACCGCACACAGGTCTTATTACTTAATAACTTCAAAAAAGTTCCGACGACGTTTTTTTACTAAAGACAGCTCTAATCAACCCGCTTATTACAACCAAGCTCTCACCTATAAAGCCCATTTCTTATTCTTCGTAAAGGAGATCGTTAGCCACTTGGCACGGCCGTCAAAAGTGAGTTCTCTATCGACCATTTCCCTCACTTCATCCATATCTTCTACATTACGAACACTCGAATAGTCATCCAAAATAAAGTCTGTTTCTATATAGATCGTTTTTCCGACCTTAGTTACTCTTGTGACGTCTTCCTGGATAGTGTAAAATTCCTTGACTTTGTCAATCTTTTGTTGAATGAAATCAAGTGTTTTCGGGGAGGAGGCATCATTAAGATCTCTTTGATATTTTGACTAAACATCTTAGCCGGCGTTTTTAAAAAATAGAGAGAAACAATGAAAACCATCCCCGGATCTATATAGGGCGTAAGATAATCAAGCTTTGTATGACTGAGTAAGACAGCGATGATAAACCCAATCAAAACGGCTGCACTTAACAAAGTATCCATTAACCACTGGACAGATTCAGCTTTCACGAACTCAGATCCATTTCTATTTTTACTCATGAACTTATAAACGACATAGCAAAGTATGGTAGCCACCAAAGCATAGATCGTAGCAGACCCAAGCTCCACATCCCTTCCACCTCTGAATATATCAATTAAAGAAGAAGATAAAGCGTATAAACACAACGCTGCAATTACACTTGCCTTAAATGTAATGATTAAAGGTTCGACGATCTCTTTTCCATAGTGGAAACGCTGAGGCTCTTTTTTCTGTATAAAAGAAAACCCTATCAAAGATAGAGCGGATAAGGCCAAGCTGATGAAAGAATATAATCCATCAAAGATAATCATTTGAGAATTGGCTGCAATTCCCCAAATGACCCCTATGGCCGTAAAAACTAAAGAACCTGCTATTGATAATCGTAAAATTCTCGAGTCGTTTCTCTTCTCCATACTAACTTTCTCCTTGCTTGTGAAAATCGATATCCTTATAATCCCCTAATATATTGATTTTATAGTAAGTACTTTCTCAAACAGACGATTGTATAATATCCTACTTGTTCATCGATAGAGGCAATTTGGCAAAAAGCGATCTATTTGACTTTCTATTTCTTCACTTCTATCAATATTTACTGTCTTTTTTATAAAGCTTGTTTACAAGCCTTTGACCCGCGAGCTCGCGCTGTGTACCGACGTAAACCTGTCGTAATTTTAATAAACTTTTTGGCAGATGCCTACCATTATACAAGACATGGGGAGGTACTTCCTTTTTTTACGTTTTGAATACTTGGGGCACAGGGTATTCAATTATGAAATTCATTCATTCTATAAATTCAGCATCTTTTAAAAAGCTTACAATCCCTTTGACTAACCCATCTGATAAAGGTAGATCCGGATTAGAATAGGACTGCAAATTCTCTGCTCGATCTTTAGGAGCCTCTTTTAAGACATGGTTCATTCTATCTATAAGTAAAAGTTCAGCCTCCACTTTTGCTTCATAGAGATTTTCAGCCTCACTAACAGGTACTTGAAGATCATGTTTCCCGTTAATGATTAGGACAGGGATCTCTAATTTCTGTATCTCCTTCACAGGGTTATATTGTATCCATGAAGCCAGAAAGGGTTGAACAGATGACCGAAACATACTTTGTAATTCTTTACTTACACTCTCAACCTGTTCGCCTTGCTTTAACTTTTCTAGAATCTCTTTACTTTCCTGTTTCAATTCTTCAGTGAGATTTACTTTCAGCTGGTCATAAAGGACTTCATCTATCGGTCGGCCAGCTCCTGCAATGGATACAAAAGCATCAACATCTGTTTCTGCGGCTGCTGCCATTCCAACTAAAGACCCTTGGCTGTGGCCAATGACACCGACTTTTGAAAATTGTTCGTCTTTATTTAACATTTCCACCCATGCAGCAGCGTCCTTTACAAATTGATCAAACCGAAGTTCCTTTTCAGGTATAGCGGCACTTTGATTTTTTCCTACACCGCGTTTATCATAACGTACACTAGCTATTCCCTGTTCAGCTAATTCTTCTGCTAAAAGTTTCAAACTGTTGTTTTTCCCTTGTAAAGTAACGGAATTACCATCTCGATCGGTGGGACCTGAGCCTGGAATAATGATGACAACTGGATGCGGGCCTTTTTCTTTAGGTGTCTCCAACTCCCCATACAGCTTTCCTTCGTTGGTATCAACACTTAGAAATTGCCCCTCTTCTTGCTCCGTGCCATTTTTTTCGGCCTCTCCTTTATTTAATTCAAAAGGGAATGATTGACCCGCCTGAGTAAAAGTGCCCGCTATTGTTCCCCCACCTTTCTCCCCATTAAAGGTGATGGTTTGTCCTGCCATTTCTATGTGAAAAGAAATGGCTGATTGGTCAGTCCTTACTTTAGAAAGCGGATAATCCTTTACGCCCTGAACCGGAATGCTAATCGTTCCATTCCATCCACCCTTGTCTTCAAAGGTAACCATAATAGGTAACGGTTGGTTCGGTACGTTTATCGTACCCCTCCAAACACCTGCTAAACCTTCGACGGATGTCCCACCATTTTTGGATTTATTCTGCTCTTGTTTTTTTGGATCCAAATGATCGCTGCAACCAACGATAAAAATCATGACAGCTAAAAGCAAACTGATTTTCATCCCACTCATTTTCATTGACTCTCCCCCTCATGAAAAACCAAACTCGAGACTTTTCACTTTACCTTTCTAAAGTTACGAATGAAGGTTAAAAAAGTTTCATAGCAGGCAACAATTAACATGAAATACAAAAACACACACTGAATATGGGTTTCACCACCCATATTAAAGAAAAAAAGCCACCCTCACATTTTTTAGAGAAAGGTGATCTTTTTCTTGTTTATATCAAATGGTTTTTGCCGCTAAGTGCATGCCTTGGGTAGCCAATGGAGGTTCCAAAAGAAGCGGTGGCCTGCCAAGAATGAAGCTGTACACCGACTGGCGGACAGGTAGTGCTGATCATCCCTGTTGGCGTAATCCAGCTCACATCTCCAACATCGGTTGAACCTTGAATAGACTTTCCAGCTAATCGTTTATCGTAGGAGAAGTTCGTTGGTAGTCACTCATCTACTGGATCGCCATGTACCGGTCGTATTTTTTGACTTTATCGTTTCGCCAGCCCTTCAGCAAACAATTGTCCATCTTCGGTAAAGGAGGATAAGCTTGCCTGCATACTCATATTCATGACGGTATTGGAGTTCCCAGCGTGCCATGTTAGGGCACATCAAAAACGCCAGCTTTAGCGGCGACTATTCTTATTGAATAATCGCGCACTTTCAAAAAGTAATTGTTTCATTTTTTTGGTAATGGCTTCTTGATAGAACCCGATTTTCCTAATCCCGTATAGAGCTAATATTATACGGCTGTACTCCAGCTACTATACGATGCAATTTCAATCATCAAATGCATATTTTACAATCAATTTTTGCAGCCTCAGTAGTAACCCTTGCCATTATATTTTTGTCTATTGCAGAAACGCCCAGTGGCGATCTAATATCAATGCTACACAAAAATAAAGACATTTCTTGAACTTAAAAAGTCTTTTTTAAATACGGGCTTATTTCTTTTCTTATTCTTCCTCGGTCCCCAATGTCATCCCACCATCAACCACAATCTCTGTTCCCGTACAGTATGAACTTTCATCAGAAGCAAGGAACGCTACAGTCCGGGCAATTTCAACCGGCCGCCCGATACGTCCCAGTGGAACTGAATTGTAAAAATCCGGAACACCCTTACCTTGGGTGGCCATTTCTGTTTCGATTCCACCCGGATGGACCATGTTTACCCGGATTCCTTTTTGCCCCAATTCAATAGCTGCAGCTTTAGACATAGCAACTACGGATGCTTTTGTCGCGGCATAGGCTGAAGAATTACCGATTGGGGCAAACGCAGAGATCGATAAATTGTTTATAATAGAACCTTTTTGCTGTTTTTCCATATGCGGAATAACTGCTTGCATTCCCCGAAATACTCCGAGCTGATTCACATCAATCAACTGTTGGTAATCATCTATAGTTGTGTCTGTGAATGGTTTGCGTTTTAGAACTCCGGCATTATTAACGAGCACATCGATTTTACTGAATTTGTCCATAATCACATCCACAGCTGCTTTCCACTGTGATTCCTTTGTGACATCCAACTGCACTGGATATGCGTGGTCTTTACCTATAGCCACTGCCACTTCCTGAGCCTTGTCATAATTCCGGGCCCCAACCACCACAATGCCACCTAATGAGGCAAGGTGCTCAGCGATAGCTTTTCCCTGACCACGATTGGCACCAGTAATAAGGATTACTTGTTCTTTTAAGTCAGGCATACTCTTTCTCTCCTTAGTCTTGTCTTATGATACTTTAACATACAATGTCCAAATACAGCATTTATTATTATGGTCCGTAAACCTCTCCACCAAAATCTAAGATTTAGGTGGAGAGGTTTACTTCTTTTGAACAGATAGTGGCGTCTTCTTCCGGGATAATTTTTTGATACCTTCTATATTAGGATTATTATTAGCCACTATTATTTCAACACCTTAAACATGAAAAAACCGGTTCGTTTCGGAGAAAATTATTCCGAAGCGAGCCGGTTTTTATAATTTGAAATGGATGTTCAGCAGTTTTTCAGTGCCTCGTAGAAATAAATGTTTTTATCATCTTATTTTAGTGTCTATTACATCAATCCACCAAAGACAAGAGGAACATAAAAGTAAATAATAATGACGGAAAAGATAATTCCGCATAGGTTTAGCCACACACCAGTCAGTGCCATTCTGCTCATCTTTACATACCCTGTAGCAAATACAATTGCGTTTGGCGGGGCAGCAACAGGGAACATAAATGCAAATGTTGCACCCATACATGCAGCTACCATAAGTATAATTGGATCAGTCCCCAAAGCAGCAGCCCCCGCCGCGACGATCGGATAAACCATAGTGGATGTAGCAGTATTAGAGGTGAACTCCGTTAGTAAGGTTATAACACCAACGATTAGTGCTATCGTGATAAAGAAGGGGACATCACTGAAGTTAACAAGCTGATTTCCGATCCATTTATCCAAACCGGTACTCATGATTCCAGCAGCAAGAGCTAGTCCTCCGCCAAAAAGCCATAATATTCCCCATGGAAGCTTTAACACCGTATCCCAATCTAAAATTTTATCTTTTTTATTTTTAGCCGGTATCAAAAATAAAGCGAAAGCACCCAGTAAAGCAATAATGGTATCATCTATTCCTGGAATGAGTTTTTCAAGTAGCAAGCTTCGTGTGATCCAACCAATTGCTGTCAGAGTAAATATAGTTAGCACAACTTTTTCTTCATAACTCATCTTCCCAAGTTCCTGAAGTTCCTTTTTAATAATCCCTCTCCCCCCTGGTATATTTTTTTTATCCATCGGGTAGGCGATCTTAACAAGATAAAACCATGCTATCGGTATTAGTAAGACAACCATGGGCAAACCAAAAATCATCCATCTTGCAAATGATATCTCTATGCCATACAAATTATTAACTGTTGCAGCTAAAATTGTATTGGCCGGGGCTCCAATGAGAGTGCCGAATCCACCTATAGTGGCTGAATAGGCAGTTCCAAGCATTAACGCAGTTCCAAACGGGAATTTTCCTGGAGAGGTAGCGATTGTTGAATCGTTTCCAAACGATTCGGCCACATGTTTAGTAACAGCTAAGCTAATTGGAACCATCATCATTGTAGTAGCAGTATTCGAAATCCACATGGATAAAAATCCTGTAGCAACCATAAATCCTAAAACAATCATACTGGGACTGCTTCCAATAAAAGCAATAATAGCAAGAGCAATACGTCTATGAAGATTCCATTTTTCCATTGTTAAAGCAATCATAAAACTACCAGCAAATAAGAAAATGAGTGGATCCCCATACGAAGAGGATACGTCCCCTATTTCCATAACACCCGTCATCGGAAATAAAATAAGTGGAAGCAATGAAGTCATTGGTATAGGCAAAGCTTCTGTTACCCACCAAGTAGCAATCCAAGCAATGAGACCAAGCATCAGTACAGCATCCCTAGTCATTCCCTCCGGATTAAGTAATAAAGAAATGCAAAGAAACAATAAAGGACCGACAAATAATCCAATTTTTTGAGCCGAAGAGTAATTTCCGGGTTGCGGAGGTCTATCATCATTAACCTTATGTTGGGAAGTATCAACTTCTTCACGTACAGCTGCATTCCCTGGATTTTTAGAAAATAATAATGTTGTAGTTTTCTTTACATCCCTTCTAACTTCAGCATCCCATTGCCATAATCGTCCCCATAGTGACTGTAAAAACATTTTACCCCTTCCCCTCCTTAATTTTTGCTAGCGCTTTCATAAACACACCTTACTTTATGTATACGTTAATGTCAATTTATTTTCTTAAATTAAGTTTTAACGCTAAAACACCTAGTTATGTTGACATTTACGTATACATTATCTATATTAGGTGTTAGTGACACAAAATTAAAATTATTTAGGAGGAATAGTCATGGAAAATAAAAAGCATTTTCGTATAGCGGTGATTCCCGGAGATGGCATTGGTAAAGAAGTAGTAAACGAAGGGCTAAGAGTTGTTGAACATCTAGCAGATACATCTAACAAGTTCTCATTTGAAAGCGATTACTTCCCTTGGGGTTGTCAATATTATTTAGACCATGGAAGAATGATGGCGGAAAATGGATTGGAGGAAATTAAAAATCATGACGCTATTTACTTTGGGGCAGTTGGCTACCCAACTGTGCCAGATCACATCAGTCTTTGGGGACTTCGAATAGCAATCTGTCAGGGGTTTGACCAGTGGGCGAATATTAGACCAGTCGAATTTCTCCCTGGTATCCAAAGTAAACTGAATCATCCCAATAAAGAAGACTTAAACTGGATACTAGTCAGAGAAAATACAGAAGGTGAGTACTCTGGTATTGGAGGACGTAACTTCACTGGAAGAGGGAATAGGAAAGAAGTTGCCGTGCAATCATCCATTTTCACGGAAGAAGGTTGCGAAAGAGTAATCAGGCATGCATTCCAATTAGCCCTTAAACGAAAAAGGAAAAAAGTGACCAGTGTTACAAAAAGCAATGCTCAACAATACGGGATGGTTTTATGGGACGAAGTTTTTGAAAGAGTAAGTAAAGAATATCCCGAAGTGGAAACAGACCAATGGCTAGTAGATGCTATGGCAGCCCAGTTTGTTCTTCATCCTGAGGAGTTAGAAGTCGTGGTAGCTTCTAATTTACTAGCTGATATCCTATCTGATTTAGGAAGCGCTTTAGCCGGTAGTCTTGGAATAGCAGCAAGTGCAAACCTTAATCCTGAAGGTCGTTTCCCTAGTATGTTCGAATCGGTTCATGGATCTGCTCCGGACATCGCTGGAAAAGGTATAGCCAATCCTATTGGAACTATAGGAAGTGCAGCATTAATGTTAGAACATTTAGGATTGCCTGATGAAGCAAAGATGATAAATGAAGCTATTAGGGCAACTACAGAAGATGGAGTAGTAACTGCCGATATCGGAGGTGAAAATACAACGAAAGAAGTTACTGACTCAATCATATCTCACTTATCCAAAATGTACACAAATGTATAAAAAGAGGGCCACGCCCCCTCTTTTTATAACTACTCTCTTCATAATTAGTTATAATAGATTTATAATTAACATGAAGATATAAATGATGAAGTGGTGAAAATATGAAAGAGCACAATGATAAGAATTCAGAAACATCTATTAATATTAAAAAGGTTCAAGAAGAATTAGTGCATATCATGAATAATGTAAAGGATACCAAACTTCCACAACGTGCCTATCAAATTTTACGATTAGCAATTAGAGATTTAAAGCTTATGCCAGGGAAAACTTTTCTTGAGCGAGAAATGGCAGAAGTTCTGGGGATGAGTCGGACACCAGTAAGAGAAGCATTGATTCGCTTACAGACAGAGGGGGTTGTTAGGCTTATACCTCGAAGGGGCTTTATTGTTGAACCCATCGAGACAGATGATCTACGTGAAACATACGAAGTGGTAGAGGTGTTGGAGGGGTTAACCGCAAAATTAGCAACTGATAAAATTGATGATCAAGAGTTAGATGATCTTGAAGCCCTCATTGACGAACAGGAAAGAGCCTTAAAAGAAAATGACCTGACTGAATGGGCTAAACACGATGACCTATTTCATTTCAAAATTATAAATTACGCCGATAATAAGAGATTAACGAATGTTATCGAAGTACACGCAGATCAATTATATCGAACTCGTCTATTTACAATAAATAAACGTCCACTGCCTTTTCGCTCAATCGTTGAACATAGAGCAATAATAGCCTGCATGCGGGCAAACGACGGAAAAGCAGCTCAAGAATCCATGCAATCTCATCGAAAGCGAGCACGAAATGAAATTCTTAAAGCTTTATGAAAAAAGTGTATGAAACTTTTTTATGGTTATATAAGAATGTTAGAAAGGGCGATGAACATTATTTTGCGCGAAAAAATAAAGGATCGTACATATTAGTCCTTACCAATATGTACGATCCTTTATAATTCTTAAACAAACATCAAAAGAGAACCTATAGATATTTGTTTGCCAAAAAATCGATGCATTCATCTAAGATTTGATGCTTCTTTATTCTTTCTTTCAAAAAAATGGGCAATCAAGGAAAGCAAAACCTTTACCTTAGTTCACCAAAAGATGCTTCTAACTAACAGTGGAAATCTTTACATATGCCAAGACATGAAAGTCACGGACGAGCTAAAGTAGGTTAAAAACACTCGACGTGCTTCTTACTGTATCGTTTCCAGCAACTGATAAGCTTCCTCTTTGGTAGAAACACTTAACAACTCTTCCCTAAATCCCTCATCCATCAACCGTCTTGAAAGCATTTGGAGAATCTTCAAATGGTCATCTCCTTCTCTTTCTTTCGGAACAGCGATCATGAAAATTAGTTTCGCATCCGTTCCGTCCATACTATCCCAATCGACACCTTCACGTTTGATGCCAAAAACGACAGCAGGCTTTTTAACGGCTGAAGATTTCCCATGTGGAATAGCGATGTTCATCCCAAGTCCTGTAGTGCTTTCCTTTTCACGGTTCAAAATGGCTTCTTTAAATGATTCTCGTGAATTCAACACATTCTCTGCATCCAACGTTTGAATCAATTCGTCAATCACGTCATCTCGGGTTGATCCAGTCAAATCGACATCGATGAGTTCAGGTGTTGTGATATCAGTCAGTTTCGTGATCTCTACTTGTTCTTCTTTTTCTTCAGATGGTTGGTTATCTAAGTCTATATTTTCATCATTTGAAGTAGAATAGGATGTTATACCTGCTGAAACGCTTGCTGTGACGACATCTTTTTTCAAAGCATTTACCATAAAGGCTGTTATCACTACACCAACTGCCGCTGCTACGAAAAACATAAGCACGTTATCAACAGCTCCTAAGACAGCAACGATTGGACCTCCATGCGCGACACGGTCGCCCACACTGCTAAGCATCGCCACAACTGACCCGGCCATAGAGCCGACGACAATACTCGGGATTACGCGAATAGGATCCTGGGCAGCAAAAGGAATCGCTCCTTCTGTAATCCCGAATAACCCCATCGTAAATGATGCTTTTCCAGTTTCACGCTCAGCTTGGTTATACTTTTTCTTATTCAAAAATGTGGCCAGCCCCATCCCAAGTGGCGGAATACAAATGGCGACCGCAATCGGCCCCATAATCTCATAGTTTCCTTCCGCGATCATGGCCGCTCCGAATAAGAAGGCTACCTTATTAAATGGTCCCCCCATATCGATGGCAATCATCCCGCCAAGAATGAGAGCCAGTACGATTGAGCTCGTTCCTTGCATCCCTTCAAGCCACTGTGTCAATCCTTCGAAAATACCGGCAACAGGTGCACCGATAACAAATATGAACAACAATCCGACAATTAATGAACCAAAAACAGGAATGAAAATGATCGGCATAACCGGTTGCACGGATTTAGGCACCTTAATTTTCTTAATTCCTAGTACGACATACCCTGCTAGAAACCCAGCGATAATTCCTCCGATGAACCCAGCGCCTGCTTCACTTCCGTAAAAACTTCCATTAGCTGCAATATAACCACCGATAATACCAGGTGCTAAACCTGGACGATCCGCTATACTTACTGCGATAAACCCAGCTAAAATGGGTACCATAAAGCTAAATGAGGCGGCACCTAAACTCTCGATTTGTTTCCAGAACGAGTCTTCAGGAATGGCAAGTCCTGCATCCGTTGGTTTGCCTCCTAAGGCCAACGAAATGGCGATCAGTAGCCCGCCAACGACAATAAAGGGAATCATGTAGGAAACCCCGTTCATCAAGTGGCGGTAGATCGGATTTTCCTTTTCTTTCTTTTGTTTCTTGATGGCGTCAGCTGATGGCGTTTCGCCTTTGTGAATGGTTACATTCCCGTCCAAAATACGCTGTATTAATTTTTCAGGTTGACGTATCCCTTCCTGAACACCGGCAACGATCAGCTTTTTTCCTGCAAAACGTTCTTTAGATACCTCTTTGTCACTCGCAATAATGATCCCATCTGCTTCCTCGATATCTTTCTCTGTCAGTGCATTCTCAACACCGATAGAACCCTGTGTCTCGACTTTGATGTCGACCCCCATCTCATCGCCTGCTTTCTGCAGATTTTCAGCAGCCATATAAGTATGGGCAATCCCGACTGGGCAAGCAGTAACAGCTAGTACTTTCATAACATTTCCTCCCTCACTTTATTTGTATCTCTAGTTTACGGCGGATTTATTCATAAAAAATAATTCATTTTTACCGGAACTACGGTAAAAATGAATTATTGATTCAGCAATCGGCGTATTGATCCTGCCCCCTGTGCCTCTATTAACTTTTGTATGAGCTCTGGTCTTCTACTGATAGTGGATATCGCTTGAATGAGCGGTTTTGTCATCATTTTATCTTCTCTGGTCATTGCCAAAAGAAACACAATCGAAACTCGCTCACTCCCCCATTCCAATGGCTCGTGAAGAATGGCCGTAGCGACAGTTGAACGTTGAACCTCTTCGGGGTGGGCATGGGGGATGGCGATTGCTCCTCCAATTGAAGTAGCAGACGATCGTTCTCTTACTAACGCACTATGTGGGAAGGCCTTCGTGACCCTCCCCTTCTCTACTAAACCATTTGCGAGCATTTCGACGACTTCAAACCGATGTTCAAGTCTGACATCAAGGTAGATAAACTCCTCATTCAGAAAGTGCCCAATGGCTCCTACCCCTTTATCCTCTCTATTCCCACGTTCCATAGTTTTTAAGAACTGATCCAATCTTTTTTTGTCTTCAGCTTCCAAAAGGGGCGAAACAACAATGATGGGGGCTTCGATGTTTTGTAGGGCTTTTGTAGAGATGATGAGATCGACGGATGACTGTGTCAATACTTCATCGATTTCCCACTCCCCTATACAACCGATGATATCGAATCCCTTATACGTCTGTTCTAACTTTGCTTGCAGCAAATGAGACATGCCGACACCCAAATCACAGACGATCAGTACCTTCTTCAATTTGTCCCGCTGTTTCTGTAACCGTTCGATGGAGGCTTGAAAATGCAAAACCAGATAAGCCGCTTCATCTTCCGGAATGATCAGATTGTGTGCCCTCCCCACTTTCTCAAGAGAGAGGACCACCATGCTAAACATATAAGGGTACATTTTCTTAATTTCCTCTAACATGGGGTTATGAATAGTGAAGCCATATTGGAGACGATTGATGGTCGATTCCAAGTGAGTATGAAGACCATCATTCAAGGTCTGATCATCTGAAAAATCTAACACCGTAACATTCTCTAATTGAGAAATCAGTTGATCGACAACATTAGCTGCGAGGATATTGGAGTTCCTTTTCGATGAGTAGTGGCTTCCCCTACTACTGAGAAGATGCCTAGTGAAATATCTCCGTTCATCCTCCGGAAATGACACACGAAGCATTCGTTCTAACCGGTTCAAGAACCACGTAGCCATTCCATACTCCTCCGTTTCAGAAACAGATGATCCCATCGAGTCTTCAAGCATAATGGGAGATCGCTGTTTCGTCCGCTTAAGCATGACGAGTACATGAATGAGCAAGCTTTCAAAGTCACCCTCTGTAGAAATAATAGAAAAATGATGCTGCATATCACCAAGCAATTTACGCACAACATTCACTTCGCTCGCAGGGAATAGATTTAACATCTCGGTACTTTTTGTAAAAGTAGAAGAGACGATATCCGGAAGACGTGCTAACGCATTGCGTTTCTGCAATTCTCTGCCCTTGACGATATGACCAAGACGCTGTTTAGATATCAACTCCAGTTCAAACCTTTTAAGCCAACGTGCGATTTGACCTAAGTCACTTTTAATCGCAGGTTTATTCGTGTAATACTGCTTAGCCAGATCATTCAATGTAACAGGACGATCATTAACCAGTAACTGATACGTAATTTCAATCAGACGATCCTCTTGAGATTTCGTTTTTGATTGGGAGAGCCGATCGAACAAGCGAGATTTTTCTTCCACTTCGATGGAAAGATGTACACCTACACCTGGTTTACGGACGAGTGTAGCAGTGGGATATCCCTTCAAAAATTCTTCCACGACTTTTAAATCATTACGCACCGTTTTTTCTGAACAAGCAAGAGATACTGATAAATCTTGCACATGACTGAATTCGTTCGAGTTTAGTATCAACGTACGCACCAGTTCTTTTTGCCGATCATTCATTCCGTACACCTTCCGCCTCCTATGAAATCACTTTCATTCTATCTCATAGAGAGTAGATCGACAAATCTTCGCTTATTTTTTGCTGGAGCCCCCCTCTAGAAAGAGTACCCAACGGCAGAAAATTAGCTAGTTTATGATTGAACAGGATCATCTTCGAACAACATAATGTAAAAGTCACAACACTCCAGGCACAGCTTTGCCCAAAGTTTTTGATCCTTTGTGATAGGCACGACCCTTAATTGATCTGTCGGTTTATTGCAGAATACACATTTCACTACCTTCACACTTCCCTGCCCCCTCTGCTTTTAGTGAATCTATCTTATCCCTTTCCTCATCGATGTACGAATCATAGCTCTGTCATTTTCTAAAACCTTTTGCCCTATGTATGGCAAGTCTTACTATGGCGAACCTATTTTTTCTCCTGAAGTCTATATCAGTAAAACAGATTAGGTAACTAATTCTCACCAAAAATAGGGCGCCCAGAAAAACGTCTGAGCGCCCGTAACATACGATAATGGACTACTATTTAATCCAAGGAATAAGATTTGGATTGATGCAGATTCCCTGCTTTGCCTCGGGATCAAGATTTGAATACCTATGAAACTTTTCTAGTCGAGTACCTGGGTCTGCCCAGCCAAAGTGCTTTAGTCGAAAATTCTCGTTAGGCTATGGTTTAGCATTTGCTCGAATGTAGAATTAAAAATGTCTATACTCCACTTATTTACTTTCCAAGAGGGGTTCCTTTATTTTTCCGCAAACAAGTCCGTACTTGCTTTGTCTTCCGATGATAAGCCTTTCAAAATTAATTTCTTCATATAACCATGGAAAAAGAACTCTCCAATCGTAATAGCAATTGCCAGGAAAAACGAAATAGTTCCTAACGATACAGATGTTTCAAATAACAAAGAGCCCAAAACCCACACCCCAACAAAGGCTAGGAACATGTCAGCCACGGTAGCTGCTGTATTTCCTATATTAGGTAAAATCAACAGATCGCCAATAATATATGAAACGACAGTTAATGCAATGCTTGTGATTAGAATATCGAAAAAGGAAATCCCAAAAAATACTCCTAGAAAGAACCATAATACAGCTGTCATCATAACAAATTTTATTAATAATGCTTGTATATACTTCATTTTGTACTCCTTTACTCATTCATTAGAATTCCTATTCTCACGTTATTTTGTCCCATTTCTTCTTCTTTAACCTGACTCTTTATGTCAGGAGTAAAAACATAACTGTAAGAAAAATGAGATCATATAAAAAATTTCAATCACTTAACCAGGATCACACTTAGGAATGAGAATTTTAACTTTCCACTTAAAAATTTATAATGCGATTCGGCAACTAATGGGATAGATACTTAAGCTGACAAAGCTACACGTAGCCTTTCTCGAGTAAAAGGAGACGTTTGCTGCTCTGTACACCATAAAGCAATAGAAGTTCTGTCCAGTTATTGTTTTAACAAGGTAAATGCAGGGTTGATTAAGGCATACCAAACGTATAAAATGATATATCAAATTAGGAGGTTTTATTATGGATAACTCTCTCATTCAATCTGGTGACATCTGGTTACTTTGTGCTTTTCTAGCTGGATGGGCTGCGATAAGCATTTATCTTGAACAAAACTTTAAGTGGGCTTCAAAGGTTTCTGGAGCTATTATCGCCTTGGTGGGGGCGATGGTTTTAGCTAACTTGCAAATCATCCCACTTGAATCTCCTGTTTACGATACAGTGTGGAACTATGTGGTCCCCCTAGCCATTCCCCTTCTACTCTTTCAGGCAAATATCAGAAAAATATGGAACGAAAGTGGCAGACTTCTGCTCATCTTTTTCTTAAGTGCAGCAGGTACTGTGGCTGGAGCCATTATAGGTTTCTTCCTATTGAAAGAATTTGTTCCCGGACTTGATAAAGTAGGAGCGATGATGACTGGATCATACATAGGAGGGGGCGTTAATTTCGCCGCCCTCTCCACCAAGTTCGAAGCCCCAGGGGAATTGGTTTCTTCCGCTGTAGTAGCCGACAACATGATGATGGCCTTATATTTTTTCGTGTTAATGGCATTGCCAGCTATCAAATTTTTTACAGAAAAATTTAAAACACCTTACATGGATGAACGAGCACAAAATGGGGATGATACCAATCAAACGGAGGCTGCTTCTTATTGGCGCAGGAAGGAAATATCGTTACAGGACATTGGTATGGCTATCGGGACTTCCTTTGCCCTTGTCGCTGTTTCCTTTCTCATTGCAGGCTGGATGGATGAACTTATTCCTTCAGGTGATGACGTAAACTTTATAGCTAACCTCTTTAACGGGATATTAGGAGACGACTACCTCATGCTGACAACGCTAACCATGATTGCGGTCACCGTTTTCCCAAAATACTTTGAAGGAATTCGAGGATCTCAGGAGCTTGGTACATACCTTATTTACATCTTCTTCGTCGTCATTGGAGTACCAGCCTCTATTGCTCTCATTTTTCAAAATGCTCCGCTTCTCCTAGTCTTTGTATTTATCGTGGTAGCGAGTAATATGATCATCTCCTTCTTACTAGGCAGGATATTCAAATTTAGCCTTGAGGAAGTGATTGTAGCTTCAAATGCTAATATCGGCGGGCCGACAACAGCTGCTGCGATGGCGATTGCCAAAGGTTGGACGAGATTGGTTGTTCCTATTTTATTAGTAGGTACGCTGGGTTATATTGTTGGAAATTATATTGGTACAGGAATCGGTGTATGGTTTAGTGGATTTTAGCACTCTACTAGTTTTTCGTTTATGAAGTTGGAGTCTTTTCTAATGCTATTTCACGCTTGCATGGATAGCTCTCCCTAGGTTTTAAGAAGAAACCGAAGGACACCTCTTATTTAACGAGGTGTCCTTGAATGATATACCTATCTGGCGCATCACCAATATAGTCAAATGGATAGCATGTAGTTAACGTTAAAGTCGGTTGATCTTTTTTAACAATAACGGTTCGGTCATCAGCATCGGTGATCCAAATCTTATCGACGCTATATTTATATTCCTCTCCATCATAAACTGTCGTCATTATATCTCCTTCTTCAACATTGCCTAGTTCAGTAAATACGGTATCCCGGTGGCCACTTAATACGGTGTGACCCTTCTCCTTGTTTGGAACAGACGTCCATTTGCTGACGTACATTCCTACTCCTTTATCTAAAGTATCCTCACCTGTTCCCCAAAAGACTTCAAATTGCTGATTAATTGAAGGGATTTTTAACTTGGCTATATTCTCGCCCTTATCATGGTTGTACGAGAGAGTTTGTATGGGATTATCTGATCTCGGCTCACTCTCCGTCGTTTCTTTTTCCTTCGCTTGAACTGATTTAGTTGAGGTGGAAGACTCAATCTCAGATACTGATTGTGTTCCTTGCCACCACAAGAAAGCATTCCATCCCGCAAAAGAAAGACCAATCAATATGAGTGCCATTGCTACATACTTCATGTGTTCACCAACTTTTTGGAGTTATAAAAAACAGGAAGTTACACCTATCCATATACTACCTATATATTACCATCAATAATCAACCGAAACATTAGAATAATCAAACTTCATCCTCGTCTTAAAGTCTTCACTTAAATCAATATAAAATAAAAGGGTAGGCATATGCGCCCACCCAGGAAAGGATGATTTTATTAATATATTATTGGTAACGCTTACGAATCGCGAAAAGTGATCCACCTAAAACAACAAGTGCTAATCCAAATAATGTGTATGTAGCATATGAAGTAGATGTGTTTGGAAGCTCTCCGCCTTGTTCTTGATCGCTACTATCTGTTCCAGCAGTGGTATCGTCTTGTTGAGTGGTTCCCTCTTCTGAAGTACCTTGCTCGCCAGATTGCTCAGAAACATCGGAACCGTCTTCTTCACATGGGATTCCATCCTTGTCTCGATCTAGGCGATGCGGGTCGTTGTCCTTGGAATAACCATTCTTTTCCCAAAAATTCTGTGCTTCTTGCTGTGTGGCAAAATGTTTACAGTCCTTATCGCTAACTGGAGCAGCTTCTTCTGCCGACTCCTCATTTTCTGGAGTGTCCTCTGTGTCAGCTGGGCTGTCAGTACCATCTGGAAGACTTTCACATACGAGACCATCATCGTCATTCCCCTCTAACTGGTGGGGGTCATTGTCATTAGTGTACCCATTTTCATCCCAAAAACTTTGGGCCTCTTGTTGTGTATCAAAGTCACTACAATTCTTAGTGTCAGCTGCATAGGCCACATTTAATGTAGAAAATCCACCAATTGTTAAAACAAAGGCAAAAATCCCTGCTATTAATTTCTTCATCATTAAAATATATACCCCTTTTTTTAGAAAATCATCCCTTCCAAAGAATATATTTCCTATACCACAAGAATAAACTAGATTACTTTACATGTAAACCCTAAAAATAGTTTATTAGTCTCATAGAAAAAGCGTTTTTCTATAGGGAAAAAGATAATTATCTACTATAAAAGAGGGGATAAGACAAACTTTTACGTGTTTTACAAATTGGGATTAGATAAAAGTCCTCTACTTAAAGTCCCCGTACACAAGCGTTAATGATCGTTCATCTAAACTATCATTTGACTAACTATACCTATTCATGTATTCTACCAAATAGGTTACAACCATAGTGGTAACCATAACTATATGTTTTTGTTAACGAAATAGTGAGGTTCAGTATTAATAATAGCGAACGACTGAAATGGAATGTAACCAAGAATTGAAACCGATTGCTGATAAAGATAATATGAAACCGAGAACATCTACAAAGGAGGACTTCTCCATGAAAGAGCCAAATATCTTAGTTGTTGGCAGTTTGAATATGGATATTGTTATCGAGGCAGATCGTGCACCCTTAGCAGGCGAAACAATCATGGGCCAACACTCCAGTTTTATTCCCGGTGGAAAAGGAGCTAATCAAGCCGTAGCTTTAGCAAAACTCGGCGCCCAGACTACGTTGCTTGGCGCGGTAGGAAACGACCCTTTTGGTACCAGTCTCTTACGTTCGCTCAAAGATAACGGAGTAGAAACTGGCCAAATAAAAAAAGTCGATCATGCCCCGACAGGAATTGCATCTATCCTGTTAGCTGAAGGCGACAATCGGATCGTTGTGGTGCCAGGTGCCAATGATGATTGTCTTCCCGAGGATATAAGAGAGCACGAAGACCTTATTGAAAAAGCAGATCTGGTCCTCCTTCAGCTGGAAATCCCGCTTGACACGGTGATAACTACGGCTAAGATTGCAAAAAAATTCGGCAAGACTGTTATTTTAAACCCCGCTCCTGCACGCTCATTGCCCGAGGAATTATTACAAAATGTTGATTACATAACTCCAAATCACTCTGAGTTAGGTATTCTATCAAAGATGGACCAAGAGGGCTTTGATTTGAACAGAGCGATGGAGATATTACAGAGATCCGGCGTGGACAATGTGATTACCACCTTAGGATCGGAAGGGGCGACTTATAAAAGTCAGGAATCAGCTGTAAAAACAGCCCCTGCCTATCAAGTTCCTGTTGTCGATACTACAGGGGCAGGCGATGCCTTTAATGCCGGTCTTAGCTACGCTATTGGTATGGATAAGGATATTTCTGAAGCGGTAAGCTTTGCAAGTAAAGTGTCTGCTTTGTCTGTTACAAAGTTTGGTGCACAAGCCGGAATGCCTGATAGGAAAGCAGTTGAAGCGTTTGACACGCCCCCACTCAACAAAGATGGTAACTGATTTACTGATTAAATAATTATGCAGAGATTATTATTTTGGAGAGGTGACAACAATGGAACACGTTATTTTAGATGTCGATACGGGGATTGATGATGCACTGGCGATTGCGTATGCTGTCCATTCCCCTGAATTGAATATACTAGGAATCACCACGAGCTTTGGAAATGTTTCAGAAAAAGAGGCGACCCGAAATACACTCCAAGTTCTTGATGTGCTGAATGTTGAAAGCGAGATCCTAGTGATTCCAGGAGCAGATAAACCATTAGCTGGTACCCATATAAAAGCAAAAGCTACCAGCATCCACGGAGAAGACGGGCTTGGCAACAGTGGCTTACCACTTCCGGAACGCAAGCCATTACCGTCTGAAGCAGCCGACTTCATCATAGAACAAGTCAAACAACATCCACACCAGGTCACTGTTATAGCTGTGGGACCCCAGACCAATATTGCGACGGCGATTAAAAAGGATCCCGACATTGTCAACCTTGCCAAACGTGTTGTCATCATGGGCGGTGCCGTTACCGTTCCGGGAAATGTCACACCCCACGCAGAGGCAAATATATACGCCGACCCAGAAGCGGCTTCTGTTTTGTTTAAATCAGGCATGCCCGTGACACTCGTTGGTCTTGATGTGACCATGCAGACGCTACTAAGTTCAGAGCAAGTGAGCAAATGGAGTAACGTTAAATCGGCTTATAACGAATTTTTGCAAACCATCTGCAACTATTATATCGACGCCTATCATCAATTTGATTCCTCTTTAGGTGGTTGTGCCTTGCATGATCCGCTGGCTGTTGGGGTTCTGATCGATCCATCGTTTGTAAAAACTGTACCAATGCACGTTGAGGTTGACTTAGAACGGGGAGAGTCATTAGGGAATACTCATGAGGTTAAACAAGGAATGCGGAACGTCGATGTTTGTCTTGAAATCGATGTGGACCGGTTTGTATCCCATTTTTTGCAAAGAATTACCTGAAGGTCAGACATTATTATAAATGACTTGTTACTATTTCATTATCGTTGAAATAAAGATGAGTGTTTGTCAATCCTTAAAGAAAGCCATATGTAACACGTCTTGACCACTGTGGATCAAGACGTGTTTTTTATATTCTCTTCACTGGGAAGGGTCACAATTAAAAGGAGATAAATTTTTTAGTATAAAGTTTTTCCTAATTAGGGATCTCATGAAACCATCCACCTTAAACCTGATCTATACACCTGGTGAAGCAGAGAGAGACGCCTCACCGCAGTAGCGCTTTTAACACCTGTGTGCTCAAAAGAATATTTAATACAAAACATTTCTAAAAGTACTTTTACCTCCTTTATATGATCCGTAACAGTTTCAATTGACGAAAAATTCAGTTATATTGATAAACAAGAATGTCTTAAATTATACTGAATGAAATAAGTACTTGAAAGGATAGTGATTAATGGGATGCTATACATATGGAATATCGAGAAGATAATTAAAAGCACCTTACAAGAGCATAATTTAGATATAGATTTTGTATCTAACAACAATCTAACTGCACCTATGAGTTATAACGTATCGACAAATACTATAAACTTTCATTATCTTCAAGTTAACGGTTATATGAGTAAAATTAGAATTAAGGAGACTGATGAAGACTTCGTTAAAATTATTCTTTATCATGAGATTGGTTATTATTTAACTTTTAAGAAACACAAACATGATTTAAAGACTTTAATGTATGGGGAAGAAGAAGAAATAGCAAATCTAAAATCAATAATAGAAACTAATGCTTGGGAATATGGGAGAACATTGGTACCTGAACAGCTATTGGAGTCCTATGACAAAGTACGAGAAGAGGATGGGATGCTAATAAGAGGCTTATAAATGACTATTATCCTAACTGTATTAGAATGTTGGAAAATATCCTCTATAGTATAAAAGAACAACCCACTAATGCGATCGGATCGTTAAACCTACATTATACTGAAGTACAGAGCGTATCAATGAGTCCCCTGAAAATACACGATTGCAATCCTATGTAGAATAACTACACAACTTGAATTAGCTGTTAATGCGAAAGAATAAGTTCATGTTCTTAAAAAACAAGCCCGGCCGCCGCCATAAAAAGTAACACTTGAAGCAAGTGAAGTCAGACAATGTTGTAGTTGTAAAGAAAGGAAAAAATGATGCGAAAGGGTAAAAAGCCCTGCACCGAACAGTTTAGCGGGGTTAGTTATTACTAAAATACTGTATTATGTTCACAAGGCCTCCTTGTTTTATTATAATGAAATGGATATTCATGGATTTTCTTGTTATGTATTTAAAGTGTGTGTTCAAAAAGCTGACGAATGAGAATGTCGACAAAGATCGTCACATCCTGTGACAAAGTCGACACGAGCACGTTCCTTGTGCGTCGCAAGGAGTTCGAGGCGCGAAGGTTTAAGGACCTTTCATACGTGAGGACCGGAAAAAAACCGAGCAACGACCACATTCGCCTTTTATCATTTGGTGACTTTTTGAACATCCTCTTAAACAAGAAATTATACATACAACTGTGCACCTACCTACCATACTTAGGGGGCTTAACTTAATGAAACATAAGAAAAAAATAATGGCACTTACTATCGGAATATCGTTACTGATCGGAGGTTGTGGTGTGAGCGAATCAAATAATGACCAAAATGGTGACAGCAACTCAGCTGAAGAAACACAAAAAGGAAGTACATACGTAAGCGTCCAAGATTACAAAGGGCAAGGCTACGATCTTAATGGTGGTGAAGAGACAGATAAGATTGCCGAAGCTCATCGTGAAGAGGTTGACAAGGCTGTCGAAGAGTTCTTTCTAAACGAATATAAAACAGAGGTAACCGTTCATAACCTGATAGGCGCGAAAGACGGAGCTACTGTGTTCGTTGAATCCAAAGGCGCCCCTCATTTTTACACCTATGCCATTATTCCAATAAAGAATGAGCAACCCTTATTAGACGGAGTATGGTCCCAGGAAGGCCAGGTGGAACAAGCGATCCAAACAGGCCTTTATCGAATAGTTAATGAAGAGGCGTTTAACCAGTTAGACAAATACCTTGAAAACTTAGTACGAAATAAACCTGTCGTAGGTAAAACCGAGGAAGCAATAGAAAATACCGGGGCTGTCGGCCTTATGACTCCTTATTATTATGCAGACGTTGCCGGTGATTCCTTGAAGCATTTATATGAAGCTTATATGGATAATCCTCAAATCACAAACGAAGAACTTCAGAGTGTTTATCAACCGGATACCGTTGAGCCGGAAAAGATATTTATTACTATACAATTATTTATGGAAAAAAAACAAGTGCAGCCAGACAAAAAGTTATTTGAAGAGATTTGTAAACATATAGAAGAGGCGGCAGATTTCCCAAGTGGATCATATGGGATTTTCTTAAATGACAATAAGATATCTAAGTCGTCAGGTAAGGGAAGCAAAGATAACACGTTAGAAAAAGGATTAGTCGACCCAATAATCAAAAAATAGGGGGTGAAAAGTAAAATGGGTGTATCAACATCTACATCAGAAGATATGATAAAACCTGTTACTAGTGATAGAGATTTAGTTGAATTATCAGGTTACAGTGCCTATTTAAAACATGAGTTGCGTAGTACCCTTACCGTTAATGGAAAAGATTTCGTTGTCAAAGATGTAAATTACGATGACCCCACGGGTATGGACGCTATAACCGTTCAAAACATAGAAACCAAAGAATATACCATCGTCTACACAGGAACTGGAGATAAACAAGATGTTATCACCGACGCCAAACTGCTCGGTGACATCCCTCCTGTCCAACTCGAACACGCCGTAGATTATTATAACGAGATGGATGAGAAATACGGGATTAGTTCCGTAAGTGGAAACTCATTAGCAGGGGCTTATACAAATACAGTGGCGATCAAAAATCCTGACGTAAAGGCAGTTAACTTAAACCCTGCCCTATTGCCTGAAGGGATGGTGGACCCTAACAAGACATACGACAACATCACCAATTATTTTAGCAAGTATGACGTCCTCACCAAGACAGAAGTATCTTTAAATCTAGGAGATCGAATTCCCGGCAAACACTACGAAATTAATAATGGCGTACCTGAGTTTTCACACCTTCCCACAAACCATACGGGCTATAAAAAAACAACAGGGATCTCAAGTGGAGGCGAGGGACAGTTTTACACAATTGGTGTTAAGGGCCAGCCTGGTTTCGGGAAAATTTATATGGCAGCAGACGAACACATTGTGACGAGTATTTGGTCGGGAATGCCTCTTTATGGCGGGGGACAGACTGAACGCATCGACATTAATCCAGAAAACCTTCATTTGCTGGCAACCGCTCTAGAAGACCGTGTGATCCATAAAGTAAGTTTAGTTCAAGACTACTTAGGTAACTCTACTGATATTGTGGAACATGAAGGAAATCATTTTACTACACGTGTCAGTCAACTGCAAGAAATATTTAAAGATGCTTTTGAAGCGACGATCGGCGATCCGTTATTTAACGGCATTGCAACATCAGGTTACATCCTCCAGACCCACATTGATGGACTTATTAGCCTACTGCACGTTGCGGAAGAACAGTGCAGATTCCTAAATGGCATCTTGAACTCTCCCCCAGCCGAACTGCTCGAGCATATAGCCTCCACGAATGTCAGCGTTGAAAGTTTGTTTGGCGAAGCCAGAAGTTATTTATACAGCCTAAAAGACAAAGTCAGTGAACTAACCAGTGCGACAGGACATATCATTACCGACAAAATCCCCGAATTGTTTGAAGGTGGAAAAGAGCTATTTATTGATGCCGTTGTTGGCGAATTGCAGGCTCATTATCAAATTATTGACGGGAATAAGGATAAGGTCCTGCATCAATTAACAGAATATCAAAGACAGGTTCACGACATCGCTTCAGCTTTTGAAAGCGAGGACCAAGGTCTAGGGCAGGCTATTGAGGGGAAAACGGGGGGAATTGAAGGGGGAGTCAAGGTCCAGCCAACGAATGTTTACACCATTGCGGAATCTCCATATATGTTAGAAAGAATGCGCATGAAGGATATCCACCTGGATGCAGCGTTTGGAGCTTTCGCTGGTTCAACCCATGGTATTTTATTTCCCATATTCAATGGATTGAAATGGTTTCTCACCATTATCGAAAATACATTAGAAATTTTATCTAGCACTGTTAAAGGAGCAACCAAATTGCTCCTCCATGGAAGTTTGCCTGGGACTTTGATTAGCATTTTTACCGACTTTGATGATAAAGTGAAAAGCAGTGTCGCAAGCACATTGCAGCCACTTGACGAAGTTGCCGCCAACATTGAGGGAATCAGAAAAGGCGTTGACAGTCTCATGATCCGTTACCCCGTATTATTAACGAATTTAAAGCCTTACGTAGACAATGCTCTCTTCCATGACTCAGGGTATCAGAATGTGCACCTTTATAATGTTGCAGCCATGTCTATTATCGAAGAAATGGAATTGCTTTTCACAGACATTGTCCACCAATTATCCGATCATAAAGCAGATGCTGTTGTTGCCCTAAGAAAAGTATCTGAGAGTGTGTTAGGGAATATGAATCTACTAAATCAGCAAGTCAACCGCGGAACGATGAGCTAATCTTTTGGAGGCTAACTCCAATAAATAAAAAACAAAGCCAAAGGAGATGTAAACTCCGGCTTTGTTTTTTAACTACCCTGACTCGTTCCCTAAACACGGCACGCCCCCCCATTGCTCCTCTACTAATTTTCCTACCGTAATTTTCACTCCCTCTCCTGACCTTCCTATCAGAAATTTTTAGCCAGTGATAGCCTGATAGCCAGCACTATAAATGTAAATGGATTAACATTTTTGTTTTTTTTCATCTTACATCCCTCCTTTTTTTCCCTATTCTGATTAATATAAAGATAGCATCTTATTTAAAGCCTTTAAATCTTTGTGTTAGGAAAGGTGACATGGAATTTTAAAATGTGTTTCAAAATATAACCTTTTTCCTCAAGCTGAATGAGGTGTGAGCCCAAGTGACTCTCACCATTGAGGGAAATACAGGCAAACAAAAGAACCCCGATACCCTTCTCATAAAGGGTTCGAAGTTCCACAGTTTACTAGCTATACACTTATCTTTTATTCTCAGATTTTCCTGCTATTATTCCTTGTTCTTTAGCTAATTGTTTCGCGATCCGGGGCGCATGCCACAGCAACGGGAGCATTAAAATGGAGACGGGAACAGCAGCAATCACAACAAATGATTGCAATGCCCCGATTCCTCCCCCACCAATTTTAATTAAAATCGTAGCAATCACAGCCATAATCACTGCCCAGAACACACGAATCACTTTCGGCGGGTTCCCTGCCCCTGTCACACTCATCGAAATTGAATAGGCCATTGAATCAACAGTAGTGACGACAAAGAGCATAGTTAAAATCAGAAAGACAAACGGCATAATGGAGCCTAATGGCATCTTTTCTGCGATGGCGATGATCGCCGCAGGCAGCCCACCTTCCATTAAAGGAGCACTGATGGAACCTGCATTCCTCAACTCCTGGAAAATTCCTGTCCCGCCTAGAATGGTAAACCAAAAATTGGCTGCTAAAGGTGCGATAATAGCCACCACAAGGAAGACCTCTCTAATCTTTCGTCCCCCAGCGATTCTCGCGACAAGCAGAGAAACTAACGGGCCAAAACCTATGAACCAGCCGAAGAAAAAGAGCATCCAACTTCCTAACCACTCCTGATCTGCGCGAAATGTACTAACCGATATAAATTCGCTGGTATACATCCCAAAGGATGAAAGGAAGGAATCAATGATAAACCCACCAGGGCCAAATAATAATAAGAAGAAAGCAATGATAACTGCCATAACAATGTTTACTTTACTTAACCATTGAATCCCCTTCTCAATACCAGTTAATGTAGAAATTAAAACAACCGTGATGAGTGCTAAAATGATGACAACCTGCGTACTAAACGTGTCAGGCCATCCAAACACAGCGTTGACCCCATAACTCACTTGTAAGCCAAGGAACCCGATGGGGCCGATCGTTCCAGCAGCCGCTCCAATAATACAAAAAACATCAGCCAGTGTTCCCCAAATACTATTACGAATTTTTTCGCCAAAAATAGGGTACAAAAGTGTTCTCGGCTTCAGGGGCATGCCCTTATGATGATGGGTATACATAATCACAATTGTGCTGATAGCACCATAAACTGCCCAAGCCGTAAACCCCCATGACATATAACTTTGAGCAAGTGCCGGCGCCACCGCCTCTTTCGTCCCAGCCGTAATCCCTGTGTACATAGGTGGAACTTCCATGAAATAATACATCGGCTCGGCGGCAGCCCAGAAAACTCCGCCAGCTCCGAGTCCTGAAGTAACGACAATAGCAATAAATTTGAAAAGGCTCATCTCCGGCTGTTTACTCGGGTTACCAAGCTTTACTTGTCCATATTTTGAGAAAGCGATCACAGCCCCTACAATAAACGTCGCTAACAAAAGAAATTGCCAATAAACTCCAAAATAACGAATCGATAATTCAAAACCTATATCCACATAATTTTTCACCATATCTACCTTAAAGATTGAAAGTAAAACGAAGAGAAGCAGAAGACCGCCACTTAAAATAAAAACGGGCCAATTCACTCTTTCCCTTAAAGAAATCCAATAACGATTTGACATTCATTCACCTCATGTAAGTAATTGCTTGATTGATAGACTTTCTAATTTTCACTCTAGTGTTCATTGTTTCGCGCAAGAACTTGGACAATTTAATGTTACGGTCCTGCTTCCCCCTAAGTTATTGCATCTACAAAAACCGATGGCTTCTATCCTATAGTGGATGAAAGGAACAGCACAAATAACAGCAGTTTTTCATTATACAGCAATTGCCCCTCCAACCCTAATCGTATAAAGTGAATGTTACCTTTTGGCGGGGAATTGCCAGTTATTCCGGCTCAACACCCGTGTAAAAGTCCACAACACATTTAGGTGAAATGAAGTGCAACAGGCTATCCCCCAGCCCTGTGAAACGAGGGTGCATCAGTTTTCCGTGGGTGTCTGTGGTACATACTCTTTGTAAGGAAACTGACTTGGGAACGCGAGGAAGAAGGCAGCCGCGGAATTTTTGAATTAGAGCACCCATGACCTTCCCAGCTCAAACAGCAAGGTCGGGATAGATGCGCACCTTACCCAACATATGTTAGACCTGTGCTCGTACGCATAGAAAATCCCCCAAATTTCAAAAAATAATTATATACATTTCAGGGGCCGTGAGTATAATTATTTTAATAAAGAGAAATGGGAGGTTTGAACAATGTCCATGTTTCTAATGATGTTAGGGCTTGCAGGTGTTGTCGTAATGATTGTAGTGTTACTATTTGGACTCATTATGAAAAACGGTAAACTTAAACGAAATGCCATAATCTTAACTATTTTCGTTGTTAGTTTCTTTGTAGGTATAACCACTTCCCCACCCCCTACTCATGAGGAGACTTTAAGGGCATCTACGATTTACAAAGAAAAGGAGAAAATGAAAGAAGAAGTTAAGAAAATTGAAGTTGAATTTGAGCAAGTGAAAGATGAAATTAGTGACTCTCAAAAGGAATTAACGAAAATAAAAGATGAGATTGAAGTTGAGAAGGATAACCTAAACAGTAAAAAAGAGGAATTTGTCGAAGTCACATCTTATATAGACAAAAAGGACGCACTCCTAAAAGAGATTGAAAAACTGGGGAAGGAGGTCGATTCAGCAAATGATAAAATCGGTAGTAAAGATAGTGAAATTAAGTCTAAAGAAAGTGAGTTAATTACCCTTAAAGATAAAATTAAAACGGAAGAAAATGAGTTAACTGCACTCGAAGACAAAATTCAAACTAAAGAAAGCGAATTAGAAAACATCGGGAATGTAATTAATAAAAAGAAAACTGAACCAATTTCGCTCATTGCCGGTCAGTACACGGTAGGCCCCGATATACCAGTGGGACGGTATCAAGTAACCAATGTTGGCCGCGGAACCAACTTCTTCGTATATGATTCCGATGGTTATGCAATCGTTAATACAATATTAGGGAACGATCACGGTAGTGGGGATTATGTATTTTTTACTGAAGAAGGAAATGTCATAGAGACGCACGGAAAAATAAAGTTAATTCCAGTTGATTAATATTAGTGTGCAGTGCAAAAAAGGACAGCGTTGTGGAAAACACACAATTCTGTCCCTATTCTTACTTACCCTTTCTCAGGATAAAACAACACCTTCACATAAGAACCCCTTCTATTAATCAAATGATCAAACGTTTCAGGTCCGTCTTTCAAGTCCAACTGATGAGAAATCATCGGTTTAACGTTAATCTGACCCGTACTCATATAGTGAATCGAAGATCGCCACTCTTTCCCTGGAAAAGGAGCCGAAATTGCATTCCACGACCCCAATACTTTTAACTCATTCCGTACAATTTTTTCAAAATAAAAACGTTCAATATTAATATCAGAGTAAGGGATCCCCATGAAGACGACTTCCCCGCCTTTTTTAGGAACAGCAAATACTTGGGCAGAAGTAATGGGAGATCCTGCTGATTCTACTGCTAAATCAACCCCGATATCTTTTGTTTGTTCAAGAATCTGCTCATGTGCTGGTTTATCTAGCGAATTTATTAATACATCAGCCCCCACTTGCTTGGCCACTTCGAGCTTTGTATCGTCAATATCTATAGCATACACTTTTTTTGCGCCGAAAATTTTTGCCCATTGGACGGCTAGTAACCCGATACTTCCACATCCCATAATCGCTACTTCTGCCCCTGGCTGAATACTTGTACGGTAAAAACCGTGGGCTACAACAGAAGATGGTTCCACCAATGCTGCTGTATCGTAATCTACATTGTCTGGAAGTGGGACGATATGCTCTGCTGGCAGTTTTACATATTCGGCATAGGCGCCGGGATGACGAGCTCCTATTACGGTTAGTTTTTCACAGCGTGATAACTCACCTTTTTGACAGCTTAGACATTCACCACAATAGTAAGTTGGGCAGCCTGCCACGCGATCACCGACCTTAATGCCTTCAACATCCGCGCCAACTTCAGTAACTTCTCCTGCAAATTCGTGGCCAAATGTCATCCCTTCTACATAGGGGCCTAGCTTTTTGTATCTAGATATATCTGAACCACAAATCCCAACCGCTTTTACTTTGACGATAACGTCATCTGTTTGTTCAATGATCGGTTCTGGCGATTCTTCAAAACGTATATCTTGTTCGTCATAAAGATTAAGGGCTCTCATCTTTCTTCCCCCTTTCTATCGATCCTTTACTAGTTGGCTGATGATTGTTGAGTTTTCTTTCCTCTGAAAATCATTTTATATAAGGCGAAACCTACGACAAGTGTGTTGAAGATCACTTGGTATTCATAGTAAACATCACCGATGACCCGCATGGGGCCTAACATAAAATCCAACAGTGCATCTGTCATCGTATCCCCTCATTTCGTTAAGAATCCATTTAATCAACAGGAGTTAATAATACTTTGATCGCTTTCCCACTTTTAATGGCCTGATATGCTTCTTCCCATTGGGTAATATCAAATTGATGTGTCACCATCGCTTTGGCGTTGACACTTCCGTTATTCATTAATTCAAGAGAGGGTTCCCAGTCCGCTGACTTTTGACTTCTGCTCCCTACAACGCGGATTTCTTTTTGAATGATTTTTTCAAGATCGAAGGAAACTTCTGGTTGAGCAAAAATTCCCACCTGGCCGTATTGCCCTTTTTTACGTAACAGATCAAGTCCTTGTTTGGCGGCAGGGGCTGCGCCCGAGCATTCAAAAACAACATCTGCCCCATAGCCATTTGTCAGGCTGTTCACCAGTTCATTAATATCCTTTTCTTGCGTATCCACTGCATAGTCGATTCCTAATTCTCTCGCTTTATCTAAACGGACCTTATCGTTCGTTAATCCTGTGATCAGAACTTTAGCCCCTTGGCTTTTAGCAACCTGGGCCGTAAACAAACCAATCGGTCCAGGGCCAATGACAACGACAATGTCTCCCTCATTGATCTCCGTTTTCATAACGGCGTGATGTGTACATGCCAACGGTTCTGTCATGGCTGCGGATTGGTCATCTACATGATCAGGAAGGTGATGGACACTGTATTTACGGGCAATTAAATACTTTGCAAAGCCGCCATCTTGCTGGGTGCCCAGTCCTTTTCTATGGTTACAGAGGTTGTAATCACCGGCCTTACAATATTCACATTCACCGCAAATATAGAATGTCGTTTCTGAAGTCACGCGGTCGCCAGCCTTAAATTCTGTTACCCCTTCGCCAACTTCAACAACTTTTCCGGAAAATTCGTGCCCTAATGTCACGGGGACGCCAACTTTGTAATGCCCTTCATAGGTATGAATATCAGACCCACAGATTCCTGCATAGATCACTTCAATTTTCACTTGATCTTTACCGACTTGTGGTTCTTCTTTATCCTGAATTTCTAAATGTCCAAATCCGAGTTCTGTTTTTACTAGTGCTTTCATGTTGAACTCCTCCAGTTCAATCTATTTCTGTGTGATTTAATCGGATTAATTAAATAGGCTAAATAACTTAAAGATAATCCAGTTGACTAAGTTACCACCCTGGTCAATACTTGAAATTTTGGCTGACCCTTCCGGCATATTAAAGTCAGTATTGATCGCCATCTCTGTGAAAACTGGTGCCACATCTGTTGCCATATAGAGCGACAACGCAATCATAATTGTCCCTACAATAACGGAATGAACAATATTCCCTCTGGCACCGCCGACAATAAAGGCTACAATAAACGGAATTGTAGCCAAGTCACCAAACGGCAGTAGGGAGTTCCCTGGTAAAATGACGGCTAAAACAACTGTAATCGGAACGAGAATCAGGGCTGTGGAAATGACCGCGGGATGCCCGAGGGCGACAGCTGCATCAAGTCCGATATAAATTTCTCGATCACCAAATCGCTTGGATAACCATTCTCGGGCTGATTCGGATACAGGCATTAACCCTTCCATAAGAATCTTTACCATACGCGGCATCAATACCATAACCGCAGCCATGGCCATACCAATTTCGATCACTTCCCCAGCATTGTAACCTGCAAGGACCCCGATAGCCGCTCCCAAAAACAGCCCTATGAAAATCGATTCACCAAAAATGCCAAATCGTTTTTGAATCGTATCAGGATCAGCATTCCAATTTCTAACTCCAGGGATTTTTTGCAGTAACTTTACGAGGAAGATCCCTGGGGCATAGGAAATGGTACTGCCCGTTGCGATGGAGACCCCAGGTAATTCATAGAATTCGCTAACCATAGGTGCTGTCCAGTCAGCGACTTTAAGACAGACAATCTGGAATAGTACTGCAGCGATGAGACCTTGGATGATGCTCCCTGAAATCGCGTATACCAAGGCAGCCATAAATGTATAGTGCCAATAGTTCCAAATGTCCACGTTCATGGTTTTCGTCGTCTTCGTAACGAGCATGATAACGTTTACAGCTAAACCAAGCGGAATGATAAAAGCTGCGACCACTGATGCCCAGGCAATGGACGATGTCGCCGGCCAACCTACATCAATAACGTTTAATTCTACTCCTAATCTATCAACCATCCCTTGGGCTGCAGGCCCCAAATTATTAACAAGTAAATCTACAACTAAGAAAATACCAACGAAAGCCACACCGATCGTTAAACCGGAGCGAAAGGCTTTACCTGGTTTCTGACCAAATAGTAAACCTAATAAGAAGATGGCAACCGGCAGGATTACTGTTGCTCCTAAATCTAAAAAGCCTTGTATAATATCAACAAACCCTTGCATCTATTTCATCCTCCCCACATTTTAAAGCGAACCTCTCCGTCAAAAATCGAGCTTTTTTATTTCTGCAGCTCCTCTAATATTTGCTTTTTCGTATCTTCTGTTCCAATACCGGTTAGGAATGAACGTGCATTAATAACTGGGAATGGATATTCTTTCTTCGTCATCGCAGTTGTTACGAGTAAATCTGCGGTATCTACATAGCTGTCTACTTCAGCAATTTTAATTTGAACTAAATCAACCTTAAGGTTATGTTCTTTTGCCATTTCTTCAATAGCCCCGTTAACCACCGTAGATGTTGCAATCCCTGCTCCACACGCGACCAATACTTGTTTCTTCTCCATTCTTACTCATCTCCTTTACATGCCATAAAGTCTAATTTTTCTTCTAGTAGATGTTTAATGCTGGTTTTATCTTTTTCACTTACTAAATACTTCAAAGTCTCTTCACTTTGGAAGATTTGCATTAACTGTTGTAACAGGGATAGTTGGGAATGAGCTTCATCCATGGCCAGCATAAATACTAGTTTCACAGGTGTGATCTCACTTTCATCCCCCATCACCCCGAAATCAACAGCTTTTTTTAAAACTCCTACGCTGATGGTTTTTCTGTTTACGTGCTCTACATCAGTGTGTGGAATGGCTACAGAAATACCGGCTGTTGGTAAACCTGTGGCAAATTCCCCTTCTCGTGCAATAATAGCTTGGATAAAGCTTTCCTTAACAAGCCCCTTATCCACTAGATTTCGGCCCATTACTGTTAAAATTTCTTCTTTCGCGACACCTTCTACATCGAGTAGAATGACAGATTCATCCAAATAGACATCTCTCATTTTCTAACCTCACGATCTGCTTTTATAATGGCGGCTTGTTCAATCGACGGAATATAATGCAATCATCTTTTGAATCTCTTCGACTGAATCAGCGCTTATGACACGATTTCGGTCTGTTTCCGAACCAGCAAGCTTCATTAGCTGCATTAATCCATGGATATGCTGCTGCTTATCTACTGCAGCGATGACAACCACTAGATTTATCCTGTAATCCTTTGTAAAATTCACGCCCTCTTCCAACCTTAAAAGGCTCATTCCCACTTCATTGACGCCTTCTTCAGGGGCTGCATGCGGGATCGCGATGTTTGGACCAATGACAATGTAGGGATCCTCACCCGTACGACGTATCATCGCTTCCACATACTCCCGCTCAATTTTACCGCTCTCAACTAATGGCTTTGCACTTACATGGATGGCTTCCTCCCAAGATTGGACTGAATTTCTAATTGTTATATGATTTGCCGGAATGAGGTCATTTAGATTTATCTCCCTAGTTTTCATAGGTTGTTTAACGGATGCTTCTTCATCTCGATCAATATACTTTTGTAAATCTTCGGTCAGAGTCTTTTCATCTTTGATCACTGCATTATTTCTTATAATGTCGATTAAATGATCAACGTTAATGTCCCTTGGAATATAACCGTGCAGCTCAAGCATGACTTGTTTGCGCAGCCGGTATTTTTCCTCGTGCCCAAGAAAAGCATTGGAAATAAACAGTTTTTTATCTGTCTCCAAAGATGTTGGAGAAAAAACGATATCGTAATCCAAGCCGTAGTCAAGAAATTCTCGTACAGACAAGGAATCTAGAAACACAAATCCCGGAAATAGCTCCCTTAATTCAGTAAACATCAGTCTTGAAACCGACACTCCTTGGGGACAGACAACAATCGCCTTTATCTTTTTCTCAATGCTGTCACCCTGCTTCGTCATCCATCCACCAATCAGCATAGTGATATAGGTTGTTTCGCTCTCAGGAATATCACTGCCGATTAAATCCTTCAGAGGCCCAGTTGACCGTTTGACCAGATGGTGCAATTCCTTGAATTCCTTATTTAAAGAATCTTGCATATCCATCGTTTCAGTAAGTTGATATTTAATTCGATAATAGGCGGGCTTGATATGCTGCAGCAGTTTATTCATCAACTGCTCACGGCCCTGCAGATAAATACAGGCACTCTTTTCAAATAAACGCAGCATGTTATCGATGGCTGGGACCAATCTCGGGATCGCATCATCATCCGTTAAATATTCCGACCAATATACATTTGTCGTCAATAGATGCAGTGTGATAAACAAGCGTTCTTCAACAGGGATTTGCCTGGAGTCATGGAAAATTTCCTCTGTCGCCTGATATTCTTTCGTATCGGATAATTCCTCATACTCGATAGAAAAGGAGTTAATTTCATTGCCTTGCTCAATCCTTCTTAAATTTAAAATAAGAATATAAGGCATCGTTGCCAATTTTTCATCGGTAAATTTCAAGTTCAGCTTGCTCTCTACTTTTTCAATTCGTTGATTAAATTCATGTAATTGTTTTTTTTCAATATTGGCTAATTCTTTTATCTTATTTTGCCCACTATGCACTTGCAGCAATTGATAGGTGACATGAATAAGTAGTTTTCGAATCTGAAACTCATTACCCTCAAGTAAATAACCGGCTTTTCTTGTATACTGAATGGTCAAGTCATAATCGTTTAATTCGTTCTTTACACGCTTCATATCACTAAGAATGGTATTTTTACTCACATCCAACTCGATCGTAAAATGATTAAGGGAAAGCTCTTCCTCGCTGCTTAGCAGCATCATGATAATAAGATAAACTCGTTGATTCTCCGAAAGAACAGTTTTGTCTAGGGCGGGACTTTCTTCTTCACCATTAAGCTTCGTAAAAACGGATTGTTCAATGATAAAGTGACCCCTTCTCGTTCTCTCTATCACTGGAAGGTTCTTGGTCATCAGCCACTCATTGATTTTATTGAAGCTATATCCGAGCTGTCGACGAGTTAAGTCATATTTCTTCTCAAGATCCATACTAGTGATGCTTGGATTGCTGACCAATTTATCCAAAATCCGCTTACTTCTGTCATCAAGTGACAACCTTAGGCCCCCTTTCAAAATTTATTGTAGCATTCAGAAAAAGCTGAATGTATACGCTTTCATCTCAAACAAACGTACATTTAATGTACAACATAGTGATTAACATTAAAAAACACAGTTGATGCACAAGTTTATTCAGTAATTCATTAGTATAAGGGGTACTAACCACAACTCCCCAAGCATACCTCAAAAAAGACTGCCTCCTTAATTAAGAGACAGCCTTAAATTTTGAACTATATTCCATAATTTGTTTTGTAACATAATGGAGAGGTAAATTCTTAATGGTCCTGACATTTTATTCGCTGTTACATGGAGACAAGAAAGTCCGATAACTGAGCAATGTATGCTCAGTTGTCGGACTTTTTTAGTATGTTTATTCAAAAATTTTAACGCTTTGGGAATGAGATATACATCTTTATCTCCCTTTTCCAGGACCCACCCGACGAGTCACAGTAGCCATCTTGCTAGAGTCTGTCTCTGACGTACTCGTAAAAGTAAGTTCTGTTGGAGCCGGCTTAGGACCTTGCCCCCCTTTAGGTATCTTCGTATAAACGGGAACATCCACCGTTTCACCAGCCTCTACTTCAATCACTTCATGCTGCAACTGAACGTCCCAACCAGCTTCCGTTTCTGCATTAATCCGGATAAGGTCGGTTGCTTCGCCTGTGTTTGTTACACTGAAATGATAAGCAGCTACTTGACCCGGGACCGCAAAGTCGACTGAACCGCTGGCTGCATCGATCCCACGCTCATACGGACCTGCTCCATCCATGTGCCGTACAGCTACTCGATAAGAAAGTACATCTTCATCGTCACGATTTTTCCCTAATACATAGAAATGGAGACGGTTGTGCTCGTCCTTGTATTCACTAATCACTCCATCCCCAGTTCCTGCTTTAAATAGGGCATCTGCTAACTGGCGATAGTCGCCCTTGGAGTACATTGCTTTAGTTCCGTCAGGCCTCACAAAGTCTACTTGATCGATATCCTCTTCGTGAGAGTCAATAACCCAGATGTTCGGCGCTCTTTCCTCATCTTTTGTTTTGGCCATGAGTACGCCAGAATCCGGGAGAAAAGAGTCAAACCCTACCTGATCAACTACCTCGATTGTGTAGTTATCGTACCACTTTTCGCCGCGTTGCATATCCGCGCGCCAATCGTCTTCTAAGGAGTTCTCAGGTGTTAAATCGACCATATTTATGTTGATGCCTTGGAACCCTGTACGTCCAAATGCTTCACCAGTTGGAACTTCGCGAGTTATAATGTCAGCAAATACTGGTCCAGTTTCAGCAAGCTCGTCTCGACTAATATCAAGATATTGATCCTCTTCTAAAAAACCTTGTTTAATCTTATTCCGCAGCATATGGTGAGCTGGCGCTGATCCACCTAACGTAGGCATTACCATCCAACGAGTATGCGGCCCCCCAGGACCATTAAAACTGCCTCGACTCATCAACTCCCAAGGCCCTGAATATGACCGGGATACTGGCTCACCGTAAGGATTGTTGTAGTTGTCACCAAGGTTCATAATATGACCGAATTCATGAGCGAAAGTGCCCATCCCAGCGTTCTCACCTTGAATAGAAATACCATCTCCTGCTCTGGACCAAAGACTGCTGGCCGCAAGCCACGATGTCCAATCCACATAGCGTGTATTAGCCGAATTCGGCATGTCTGTATACTCAGCTGGCGGGCCAAATTCATCAGTAACTGCTTCAGGACTTTCAAACATCATTTCACCAAATTCCTGCCAAACACCGGATTCGTCATAACCTGCATGGAGTACAAATGTGAAATCATACTCCTTCCCTGATGCTTCAATGTCAGCTTGTGCCTTCTCCAAGGCATCTTCTCTTAGATCGTATGTAGTCTCATATCCAGGTGGCAGGTTTTCTTCTTGTCCAAATTCGCCCATTCCGTACTCAAATTCATTATGATCCATGCGATACGTACCGAAAGCATCAATTTCTACCGCCCATTCACCGTAAGAATTCTCCCTCCAAAACTCATCAATCGACCGATGATTATTCAACGGCTGAGGTTCCGTCAAAAAACTCTCCCAAAATTCAGGTACCTCCTCTCTAGGAATACTTCCATCAGTTACTGGATTTCCCGCTACTCCAGACCCTTTTTCTTGGCTGATAATAAACTCTTGATCAGGGAAATCTACTACGACAAGTGCCCCCTTAAGTACTCTGTCTGGTTCAACATCAGCCTCCCGCCAGTCAATCCCAGGAACTGGTTGATAGTCTTCCCACGTCATATCCTCTGGTAGAATCCAATTTTGTGAATCTACTGGTTCAGGAAATGAATCCAATCCTGGTTTTGCTGCTAAAGCTGGTGTAGCCATAGTCATCACCAGCAAAAAGCTAACGAAAACGATGAACGGCTTTTTTACCCTTCTCAAATAATCTCCTCCTTTAAATTTTTTGAATGTTCTAGCAAATTATACCATCAATCTACTTTTATATAAATTAATAGACTGAATATTACAAATATAAGGACTATAGAACAGATACAAATGGATTAATTTGCACAAAAAACCCTTTTCCCTGTACAAAAAACTAGATGGAAAAAGGGCTATCTTTAGAATTAAGTTTTATTTGTTGAGTTTAAGATAGATGAGTCAATCCTCCGCAGGCAGTTACTCCCCAGCAGATGCTGCAAAATAACGATTTTTCAGTCGCGTCGAAAGCACTTCTAAAACAATTGCAATGACTAGAATCGCATACGTGATAAATCCAACTTCACTCAAATCAAAGTAGAATCCAGATGCCATAAACAGTTCAAATCCAATCCCGCCTGCCCCAGCTGCCGCTCCCATCGCTACAGCTACTGAGAAATTTATTTCAAATCTTAGAAACGTCCATGACAGTAAATATGTGAAGGTGGAAGGCAAAACGGCATGTGTCACGATATGCCACCAGCTCGATCCAGTTGCTCGTAACGCTTCAATGATCCCCGCATCTACCTCTTCAAAGGCCTCTGAGAAAGCTTTAACTAAATAAGCAACAGAATGGAACAACATCCCAAGGACGGCCGCTTCACTGCCCAATCCTGCTGCAATCGCAAAAATCAGCACCCATAATACCGTTGGAACAGCACGGATAAAGGCAACCATAATTCGAACGGTTTTCGACACCCAGTCCTTAGACAAATTGGTTGCTGCCATCAATGATAAAAAGAAGGCCATCACGGCTCCAAGTACAGTGGATAAGACAGCCAGGCCAAGCGTAATCCCTACCTGATAAAAGGCTTCTCCCCAGGTAAAATGACTCAAAGCCGGCTGCATAAACATAATCTTTAAGTTATAGGCCGTTTCTGTAATCGCACTCATGAGATTTAGCTGTCCATAATCAAAGAACATAAAAGCCATGATCGTTAATACAATGAACAAGACGATGGTCCAGCGCATTACCCTTTCTGCTTTACTGCCGGATTTGATATGAATTCGACCATCTTTTTTCCTTTTTATGTACGTGGTCGTTGATATGGCTTCCATTATAGAATCACCTTCCGTATCGAGTTTGACATCAGCTCAATGATAATCACAGCGAGGACGATACTAAATGTAATCAGGGCTACGGTATTATAATCCATTGTCTTATAATACAAATCAAAGGTGTAGCCAATCCCTGTCCCCGTTAAGATCCCGACCAGTGTCGCGCTTCTAATGTTCGTTTCAATCATAAACAAAATCCAGCTGATCATCTGAGGCATGCTTTGCGGGATAACAGCCTTATTGACAATTTGAAAATAGGTGCTCCCCGTTGCTGTTAAGGCCTCTACAGAACTTTGACTCGCTTCGTCAATCGATTCTATAAACGCTCTGGTTAAAAATCCTACTGTTCCTACGAATAAGGCTAAATATCCTGTCACAGAATTTTGACCAAAGGAAAGCAGCAGGATTAAGGCCCAGGCCACCACTGGAATATTTCTTGAAGCGGAGGCAACCAGACGGGCTGACATACTCAAGAATCCATTCACTTTCGTTGTTTTCGAGCCCATTAATCCTAAAAAGATTGAGACAACTGCCGCTGTAGTTGTAGCTGCGATCGACATAAAGATCGTTTCGTTTAATTGTTTTAAGATCGCCGGAAGTTGCTCAAGCGATTCCTGTGTAATAAACAAGTTCGAAACGATCCAGCCGATCGCAGCAGGAACGGTCGCCATCCCATGCAAAATGTTAAAGTTCGTGATCTGGGCTGATAAATAGGTGATGACAATAATAACTGTCAGAAAAATGGTCGTACTCAAGCTACGATTCCGCATGATTTGTTCATTCACGTTACCTACTCCTCATACTGTGATTAACTCTCTTGTCTCTGTTCCATAGATGCTGTCAATACGCTCACTCGTGAGCCTGTGAGTGGGTCCATCAAATACGACCTCTCCATTGTTCAACCCAATAATTCGGTCTGAATACATCTGAGCAACGTCGACCTGGTGTAAGTTAACCAAGCAGGTAATATTCAGTTCAGACGTCACCGATTTTAAATGGTTCATGATCACCTTCGAGGCATTCGGATCAAGAGATGCAATCGGCTCATCGCAAAGCACAAGTTTAGGATCCTGGATAAGCGCACGGGCAATTCCTACCCGCTGTTGCTGTCCCCCACTCAACTGATCGCAACGTTTATACGCATGTTCCTCGATACCTAATTTCTTCAGTAGAGAAAAAGCCCGCTCCTTCTCGTCTTCCGTAAATTTGCCCAGAATTCCTTGCATCGTTGTTTTATAGCCGAAACGCCCATGCAGTACATTTTCAATAACCGTTAAGCGTGGGACGAGGTTATAATGCTGAAAGATCATCCCGATTTCCGTACGCAACTTTCGGAGTTCCTTTTTCTTTAAAAGACCGACATCAGAATCATCAAAAATAACACGACCTTCATTGGTCTCAACCATTCGATTCATGCACCGTAAAAGCGTGGATTTCCCTGCGCCTGAAGGGCCAATGATGGAAACAAATTCTCCCGCTTCCACTTCAAAATTGATGTCTTTCAGCACTTTCGTTTCTGAACCATACGATTTACCCATTCCTTCAACCTGTAACAATGACATGTTCATCGTCTCCTTTGTTAGGATATTTAAAGGGGCAGAGTATGCACGAACACATGGTACATAATCCAACCTCTTAGGATATTTCAGCTAGTTGGAAAGCTTACGGATTGGATCAAACCATGAATCTTTAACCGCCGCAAACCTTTCTTTATCTGTTTTAAAGAATAAGCCCGACTTGCCAGAATTCTCAGGAACGAAAATCTCTTCATTATTTGCGACCTCATCTGAAGTAAATAATTTTTGCAACTTGTCAAAATCTTCTTGCCCCAGCACATCTATATTCGCTACAAATGGGGCATTTAATACAGGTGTAACACTCATAAGGGTAAACTTCTTCCCTGTTACTTGATTAAACGGCTCCGCAGCATCATCTTGAACCTTGTAAACAGCACCCTCCGTATTTCCCTCTCCTTCAACGACTTCCACATAATTTTCGACGCACGTATCACAGAAGGCAGCCACATCAGCCGTTCCCTTTAATAGATTGACCGCTGAACCCTGATGGGAGTTTCCGAATAATACTTTGGAAAATAAGGATCCGCCCTTCATCAAATCCATTTCCGTTAAATTGGAATATTTTTCTTGTTTTGTAAAATGGGTAAGAATACTAGCTGCAGGCACTTTGAACCCAGATGTTGAGCTATTGGATACGAAGGACATATTTTTCCCTTCGATCGTATCCAGCGAGAATTCTCCGTCCACCTTATACTTCTCTTGATCAGATTGATTGACAGCTAACCAGCTATGATAGACAGCATCGTCTAATGTACCTGATGGGCCAGTAGCTACTACTAGCGGTTTAATGGCCTCATTACCTTTATGTGCCTCGATGTACCCTTGGGCGCCCATAAAGGCAAGGTCTGCGTTATTGTTCACCATCGTTTCAATCGCAATCGCGTAATCCGTCGTTAAATGATGTTCGACTTTCTTGCCTGTCGCTTCTTCGATAACCTTGGCCATTTCATCACGCGAGGATTTCATATCTGAACCAGATTCATTAGGGTACCAAACGATATCGATCACATCATCAGCTTTTGTACTGCCACCAGCACTTCCCATAGAGCATGCAGTCAAAGATACCGCGAATACGACAAACATGACCAGTAATGATACTTTCTTTTTCATTAAAAACTCTCCCCTCGTGTACCTTCATTTTGTAACCTGTGCGACTTGACTTATAAAAACCTAGTAAACTAGTTCCATTGAAACATATAACTTTCCCAAAACAGCCTATATTCATGATACTTTAACGGTATCTTTAAACGGTTTACATGAGCCATACATATCGAGAACTAGCGGACCTCTTTTATCTGTGACCAAAGGGAAGGACTTGTAAGACTTCCAATTTCAATAGAAGCTCCAAATGAACCGTGATAATCCGTGCCGCCAGTCATTACAAGGTTATACTGTTTGGCTAGAGCTTCTACCTTCTGATGATCTTCTTCAGCATGGTCTGGATGGTTTCTTTCCACCCCTTCTAATCCCGCTTCAACAAGCTCAGGGATCATCTCATAGGATTCCAGTTGACCGGGGTGGGCAACGACTGCCATTCCCCCATCCGCCACAATCGCCTCAACCGCCGCAAATGCATCAACGTATTTAATGTCACCCGAGGCCACTCCACCGTTTTTAAACAAACGTTTATACAATTCCTTATATTCAGGGGAAGCGTAGGCATCACCCGTTAAATGGTTCATGATGTGCTGCTTATAGATTGTTCTACATGGCCAAGCCGTTTCCATAATCGCTTCGGCATTCAGCTTATAACCAGCTTTGTTAATCTGACGGATTTGCCATAGTGAATGTTGCTGCCGTCTTTCCAGAATCGGCTGACATACCGATTTGATATGGAGCGCCTCAGGATGATAATGATAGCCGAGCACATGTACTTTCCGATCCCTTTTGTAGTCGTATGCGGAAATCTCGATCCCGGGGATGATCTCCAATCCATATTTCTCACCCAGCATAATGATCTCTGGCAATCCATCGACCGTATCATGATCGACAAAGCTGATATGCGTCACACCATTGGCCTTCGCCTGCTTTATCACTTCTTCAACTGAATCAGAGCCGTCGGAATAGTGGCTATGAACATGCAAATCAGCCTTCATGGGCAACACCTTGCTTTTCCATAATGAATGATCTCCTTTTCATATCAAAAACCTTGTCACATAGCCCGTCCATAAATTCAATGTCATGAAAAATGCCAACCAATGTGGTGCCATTTGCCTTTAACTTCTTAATAATGTCACGCACCTTCTCCTTAGATTGCTGATCCAAACTCGCGGTCGGTTCATCGAGCAATAATAACCTTGGCTTTTTCACGGTGGCCATCGCAATATTTAAGCGTAATTTTTCTCCGCCGGAAAAGGTCGTTGGATAGGTGTCCCACAATTTCGGATCAAGTTCAAAGTGAGTTAAGGCTTGTTCTGCTTCTCTTCGCGCGACTTCCTCTGCCTCCCCCATTTCAAGAAGGGCTTTTTCAACAAGCTGTCTTGATGTTGTTCTCGGCATCACATTTAAAAACTGGGAGACATAGCCAATCTCATATTGACGCAAATAAAGGATCTCTCTTTCGGTTGCTTCGGCTAAATCGATGGAACCAAAGCGCTCTGAATAATAGAGAAGACGGCCTGCATCCGGTAAATACGTACGATAAATACTCTTTAAGATCGTCGACTTCCCGCTGCCGCTTTTCCCGACGATACCGATGAACTCCCCTGTTTCCAGTGAAAAATCAATGTGCTCCACAGCCTGCATCGTTTTTCCTAAATGATGAATAGTAAATCGCTTGCCAAAATTTTTAATTTCGAGCATGGACATATCCTGTTCCCTCCCTTATTTAACGCGATAATTGGTGGTCGTAATTAAGGCACCATTGACCATCGTATTCGTTAGCATCGGATAGCCATCATCCATTTTCTCAATAATAATCATGTCAGCCTTTTTCCCTGCTTTAATCGATCCTATCTCCTCATCCATCCGGACGGCTTTGGCTGGATTTAGGGTGACCATCATAAACATGTGGTGCAAATCATTCCCATGCTGCTCACTTAAATCAAAGATCGCATGTAGTAAAGCCGCCGGATAATAGTCGCTGCAAAGAATATCGGCACAATGATGCTCAACCGCTTCAGCAGCTGATAAATTTCCGGAGTGGGAGCCGCCGAGCAGCACATTTGGCGCACCTACAATCGTCTGCAATCCCATTTCTGTCGCTTTTTTCGCCACATCTAACGTAATAGGAAATTCACTAACCGTCGTCCCAAACTCCTTGACGAGCTCCAATTTATGCACATCATCATCGTCATGTGAAGCGACTGCAATACCTTTTTCGATGGCCATGTCGGCTACCTGTTTGATTTTTTCTATCGTCATAACTTCCGTATTTTGGCGCTCAACAATAATCGTTTGCACATCATCATCGGTCAGATCACGGTACCCCTGCAAAGTTTCCCGGTAGACTTCCAGATTGCGATACTGCCCCTGTCCAGGCGTATGGTCCATAAACGATAATAAATGGACTTTATCGTCTTCGATATTTTGAACAAGCCGGTCCACCTCATCGATGTTGTCAATTTCAAACCGGGCATGCAGGCGATGCCGGATCATATGCAGTTCCTCGTGCGTCTCATCAATCGCATTAACCATCCGCTGCACATTCTCCGGGTAACGAATCGGCTTATGTGAAAACGCATCTTCCCGGTAAAAGGAAAGCGAATGAAACATTGTCGTAATGCCATGATTGATTAAATGCTTTTCCGCCTCTCGTAAGCTGATGTTAAAATCCATCATACTTGTCGGCCTTGGGGATGCGATGGTTTCGATATAATCGGAGTGAATATCGATAAATCCTGGTGAAATATATCCTCCCCTTGCATCGATTAGCTGTGCATGTGAATAACTGGCCACTTCCTCTTCAGGGATAACGGCTTGAATCATCTCGCCTTCAACAACAACCGCATATCCATCGAGGATGGTTTCTTCTGTGACAACTTGCCCATTATGAATAACGTACATCGTGACGTTCCTCCTATAGTAATGAATAGACTAATTCCTGCGTATACGCATGCTGCGGATCCTCTAGGATTTGATCCGTCAACCCTTCTTCAATCACCGAACCATTCAACATCACAACCGTACGATCAGCCAGCATTCGGATCACAGCCAAATCATGAGAGACGACAATCATACTGATGCCTAATTCTCTTTGAATGTTTTTAATTAAATCGAGCACATTGGCTTGGACCGATAAATCAAGCCCTGTCGTCACTTCATCAAGAAACAGAATCGGCGGGTTATTGGATAAAGCCTTGGCAATTTGAACCCGCTGCTGCATCCCCCCTGAAAAGTTTCGCGGTTCTTGTTTCATCCGGAAAAGGGGAATATGCACACCTTCGAGTAATGTTTTACTTGTTGTCTCCATGTCCGTTACATTGCGGTTACCGGCAGCAATTAGCTTCTCTGCGATATTACCAACCGAAGAGAAATTCATTTTCAATCCATGAACAGGATTTTGATAAACCATCCCGTATTTATGGTTACGAATATAACGTTTTTTCTGGGAAGATAAGGCAAAAACATTCTCCCCTTCAAGCTCAGGATCCTGGATATAAGCCGCTCCTGATGTCACATCGGCATCAAAATACAGACATTGCATCATGGTTGACTTTCCGCTTCCACTTTCTCCAACGATCCCGAGAATTTCCCCGGAAAATAAATCAAAGGACACATCCTGACAGGCATAAACGGTGCCGCAATGCGGGCAGTAGTTTTTCTCTAAATTTTTTGATTCAGATGGATGACAACGGGAACAACCGGGACCGAATTGTTTGTTTAAATGCTGCACTTGCAATAGTGGTTTCTCATGCATAACTCGTCTCTACCTCCGCTTTTTCCTTGTCGTTTAATCGCTCCACACAAAAACTTGTATCATTGCATTGATAGGTGGCTTCTCCTGTAACTGGATCGATTAATTCATCCATAAACACATCCGTCGCCCCACACAGGTGACAATACTGTCCATCAAAAGATTCCACCGTAAATGGATAATCTTCAAAGGCAAGCGATTCGACGTCGGTATAAGGTGGGACCGCATAGATTTTCTTTTCCCGCCCTGCCCCAAGTAAAATTAAGGCTTCCGATTGATGCATCTTCGGATTATCAAATCTTGGAATCGGACTCGGTGCCATCACATAACGGCCATTCACATAGACGGGATGATCGGCATTGGTCGCTGTTTTCCCGTATTTCATAATTTGCTCGAACAGCATCAGCCAGGCACCGCTGTACTCATCCTCTGAATGGAGCCGCTTCGTCACATACTCGCTGGCTTCCACATTACGAAGCGGTTCCGGCGTTGGCACCTGTAAGACAAGAATTTGCTCCTCCGACAGTGGGACTTCCGGAATGCGGTGCCGTGACTGAATCACGGAGGCCTCCTCTGTTCGCTCGGTTCCTTCAACACCTGTTGTCTCATGGACTAATCTCTTAATACTGACCGCATTAACCGACTCATCGGCCCCTTGATCGATGACCTTCAGCACATCTTCTGTACCAATGACCGAAAGCGTAATCTGCAATCCGCCGGTTCCCCAGCCGCGAGCAATCGGCATTTCTCTTGAGGCAAAGGGGACCTGATAGCCTGGAATCGCAACAGCCTTCAACATGGCGCGGCGGATTTCCTTTTTGGACCCTTCATCCAAAAACGCAAAGTGTGTGTTAGTTTTCATCCTCCTGCACTCCTTTCTTAACTTGACGGATACTGTCCAGCTTCGATTGGAACGTCACGTAATGAGGTAATTTCAAATGAGAAATAAACCCTGTCGACTCAACAGAATCAATGTGTAATAAAACAAATTCCTCATCATGGGTTGGAAAATCCGACTCAGGGTGTTCCAGGCATTGATCCAGAATACTCATCGCAATCGCCTTTGTTTCGTTTTGCCCGTAGCAAACCCCATACCCTATTTCAAACTCCAGTTCCTCCTCATTCTTGTCATTTTTCACCGACACAGGAACAAACGATTCGACTTCGGTTGCTTTAAAGTCTCCAATATAAAAATGGTCTTCCTCATCTGTTTCTAATTCATTGGGATGCTCCACGTAAATCGGTAAGGCGCCGACACGTACCTCGCCGACAGTTGGATGGACCTGACCATATCCTCTTAGGGAAGCGTAGCCTAAAGAGGTGACAGCTCCTGTCTGACCGCGAGTTAACACTTGCAGCCGTTCACTTCGCGATGCCGGAAACTGAAAACTTTCCTTCGTAATATCCTTAGGAGGGGTGTTATCTGCTTCATACGTTTCAAACAGTCCCTCTTCCCGTAAATACTCCACGACCTTTGGAAAGTACTGCACATTCACTGATGCCTCGACCGATTGCAACTCATTTTTATAGTCCTTTAACCACTGTTCGTTCTCCTCTGCACATTCTTCTGTTAGATGAAAATCTAGTAATCGATGCGTGTAATCATATGTAGCACCTAACAGCTGTCCTCCTGGAATATCTTTAAAACTTGCTGAAATCCGACGTTCAACCAGCATTGTTTGTGATTCGACGGGCTGACTGTAATAGAGTCGAGGTAGAGTTGAACGATGAGCACGCATTAAGAACACCGCTTCTTCCATACTTCCTTCCGCCTGCTTAATAGCCAATGCTGCCAAGAAGGGCGAATACAAGCTGCTCTCAGACATTACCTGATCGACCATCGCCTTCATAGTAGACAGAATGGTGTTGATTTCAATGATCTCCTCGTCCTTCAAACGTTCATACTTCAATCGTTTAATCGAAGCATCAATCGCCATCGTTCCACCTTTTACTGCGACATAACCCATCTATTTCACCCCCGCATTCGTTACCGAAGTTGTTCTAGGTATACAGACGATTTGTGAATATTCATCTGTAAAAATGACATCAACCCCTAGTGGATATTCCTTTGTCCGTTCATGTCTTGCCTGCCAAAAAGATGAGCTAAAACTGACATCAAGCTGTGATAAATCTTTAATCCCTGGACCCGTACACGTAATACTACCGTTATTGGATAGAGGTGCACTCTCTATGATCCATGTGGCTGAAGATTGAGGATCTATCAAACTTCCATTTTTACAATTCTCCATTGCACGTATCATCTCCGATTCAGACGCATCACGTAACACAATAACGTAATCAGCCTCGTGAACAGGACAACATCTTGCCAGGGTGTATTCTGAAATTTTCACAGCTAGATCTTGATCGTTCTCTGAAATAATATGAAACGTTACTTCTCCATCCAGAAGTGTCAGCGCACTAAGCAGGGTGGCATCATAACAAGAGAGTTTGTAGTCACCATCTACTAAATCCTCTTGAAGGGAAGAAATCTTTCCTGGCCGCGACATACTTTCTAGTAACTTTCTGTAGACCTTCTGCAAATCATGTACTTGATCAATTGCCATATGATCTCTCCTGATCTAGTAAATTTGTCTGGACTATACATCCATCGTTTCGAAATCAACCTTCGTTTCAAACAGCTCTGCCTGCTGTTGTGCTTTCTCTTGCCTAATCTGCTGCTCCGCTTCCAATAATTGCGAGCCCCATTCCTCCGTTTCGAGAAGTTGAGCTTTATAAGCTGCATCGATTATCGCTAAATATTTAGCCAATTCCTCCTGCATGCCTGCCACAATACCGATGCCGATACATTGATTAATCTCCACTTTTGCTTCCGTTACAAGGACTTCTCCCATATAGAACAGAGAATTCTTTGCCGATTCCCTCATCTTAATCATCGTTAACCCGTACTTGGGGGCAACAATTTCCTGACATGGATAGTTTTCAATAATCGTTTCTGCAAAGTTTTGAGCCAAACCGGAATGTTCTAGGATAAGGATTTCCGTTCTTCTACGTCGTTTCATTGTGAGATGCAACCTCCTTTACAAAACCATCGTAACTTGGCGCCAAGTTGTTGTGTGATAAGGTATTGTTAAGCTTTGTAAATTTTCTTAACAATCGAATGAATTTCATAATTTAAGACTCTTGTGCCCCGAGGGATTCAAAACGTAAAAAAGGAAGTACCTCTCCAAGTCTAGTCAAGTAAGAAGTTTGAAATATTGTTTATTAGGTTAAGGGCAGTTCTTTTGAAGGCTCGATTCCGAGATATCTAAGTGGAGATGGGGAAGGAGTCGCTTTCCGAGGGAGTACAGTGAGCTTCCTCAGGCTGCCGCCCCGGAACCTTACTCAAATTCAACAAACAGGGGCGATTGTGGAGCAACACTGATAGAAAGTGACCGAAACTTCTTTATAAAACTGAAACTAAAAACTGCTGGATAAGAATCCATTTTGAACCTTTTCGGAGAAGAGCCTTGTATTCTACAAGTCTTTGGCGTTTTTAAAAAAGCAATTATGAAATTGATTCAGTTATAAATTTTTAAATTGGGGGTAGAAGATTAGGAGGCACCATTAGAGTAGTACAAGCAGAGGAGGATTCAATGAATAAGAAATTGATTGAATTGAGGGAAAATAAAAAAACAGGCTAGGCCCCATAGAAGGCTCCCAGCCTGTTATTACCTGATCACTAATTTTCATTTAATCTCTTACACATTATATTGAACAACATACTTATGCATGTCTGTATGATAAAAAGCAACGGAATATTCAACAAGTTTTTCATCAATATCAAAGGAAGATCTGATTCTTTTTAAAAGCGGCTTTTGATCCGTATTTAGGGTTGATGCGACTTTTTCTTCGGGAATTTCCACATCGAACTCATCATTGAAATGGTTCATCGCCATACCTTTTTGGAACAGTAATTCATAGAGCGATCCTTTAAATAACTCTGGTTTCAGGGGAAGAAGTGCCTCGAGAGGAATGTAGTGTGTGAAGTAGATGTAAGGCTCATTATCCAGCAAATACAACCGTTCTAAACAATAACATTCACTCCCCATATTTGCCTGTAATATGTTATTCCCCTCTGTACGTACCACTGAAATATTTATGTTGTCTTTTCTTAACTCAAAACCTTCCTTTACTAATTGGTCAGAAAAATTCTGCCCTCGTGATATCTTGGGTGTGACTTTATTATCAAGAACTTTTGTACCTACTCCGCTCCGTTTTTCTACGTACCCTTCTATAGCTAACTGTTCCACTGCTTTTCTTACGGTGATTTTACTCACAGAAAATTCTTTTTCTAAAGCTGGTTCAGATGGAATTAAGGAGTTTTTAGGGTAAAAACCACTGATGATACGCTCTTTTAAAATGTCTTTCACTTGAAAATATAAAGGTCCTTTTTTAGAGGTAATTTTCATAAAAACCATCCTTTTCTGACGTCCATATACAAAGACTGCTTCTCTCTAAATGGAGGTAGTGTCATCTACTGGTGAAAACTTATGCTGCTATTATACCTTTAAGCATGAGCTGTAAAGATTTTATTCATGTTTCCCACTACATTTTATTCTACTATATATATTTCCTGAGACAAAGCGGTCATCTTTTCTTTAGATTTTCTATAAAGCACGGATCAACACCATTCAATTAGCGACCAAAGGATCCAAACTTTTCACTATGATACCAGTTAAAACGAATCAAAAATATAAGGTGGTTTCGCTAATGACGAAACCACCTTATCCCTTCCAACTATCATATCATCTTCATGGTTTGCCGTTTCTAAATAAACATATCGACAACTAAAACCAGTCCAAAGGCGATAAAGGAAAGCAAGGTTTCCAGTACCGTCCATGTTTTAAACGTCTCTCTAACGGTTAACCCGAGATATTCCTTCACCAGCCAGAAACCAGCATCGTTCACGTGTGATAACATGAGTGATCCTGCCCCCGTAGCAATCACGAGTAATTCCAAGTTTACCCCTGATAGATTAGCGATCACCGGCGAGACAATGCCGGCAGCTGTTGTTAAGGCGACAGTTGCTGAACCTGTCGCAACCCGAATTAATCCGGCTACCACGAAAGCTAAAACAATGGGAGATAGGGATAATTGCTGGGACATCTGAGCAATAGAGTCCCCTACACCACTCTCGATGAGAATTTGTTTAAATCCGCCGCCAGCACCAATGATTAAAATAATGGAGCCTAGGGGAAGGATACATTCGTCCGTTAATTTTTTAATGAGCTTCTTATCCATACCTTGACGAAACCCTAGGAAATAGTAAGCAGCAAAGCAGGAGATTAAAAGAGCGATAACAGGACTGCCTATGAATATAAGGACATCTGCTAATATACTAGGAAGTGCCAGATATGGTGCAAAAACAGATAACAAGATTAATAGAATAGGTAATAGAATAACAAAAAATGAGATCCCTACGCTTGGCACCGATTGGGATGGTGTATCAGGTCGGACTACTTTAGGCTCTCCAACTGGTACGACACGCTTATGCACCCACTTGGCAAACAATGGTCCGGCTATGATGGCCGGAGGCAGCGCAATAATGAGTGAATAGAGGAGGACTTTCCCTAAATCAGCACCGTATATGCTTATGGCGGTCATTGCCCCTGGGTGTGGCGGGACGATCCCATGTACAATCGACAGCCCTGCAATCACGGGTATACCGATTAATAAAATGTTTTGGTTTGTCTTTTCACGAATGGCAATCACTAACGGCAATAGAATGACGATCCCCACTTCAAAGAATACAGGGATTCCGATAATAAAACCTGAGAGCAGCATGGCCCATGGCAACTTTTTCTCACCAAAAATCCGAACAAAGAAGTCAGCGACTTGCACGCCTGCTCCTGAGTCTGACATCATCTTCCCTAATATAGAACCCAGGGCCAGAATGCCAACTAAATGGCCTAAAACGCTTCCAACTCCCGTTTCATAAGCGTGCACAATGCTATCCATTGATAAGCCGGACATTACTGCCAAGAACATACTCGCTACCGTTAAACTAATGAATGCGTGCCAGTTCCACCACGAAACTCCCAAAATAACGATCACAATCGAGAGCAATGTGATTAGTAATAAATAGATCTCCATAGTTCATGTACTCCTTCTTTGTTTAGTAAACGCTTCCAATTTATATGAAATAATTGCTCAAAAAGGAGTCAAATAAATGAAAGAGGCAGCTGTCACGAATGTGGGGTATATTTGATCTGCAACATTTACTGTCCTTTTTGAACTTCTATTTTTCGTTATTTCACTTGTTGCCCCTTGTTACCTGTCTAAATCACTCGATGATTCGGTCATGGCGCGAAGAATATCCCCCTCCGTTGCCGTCGGGGTATCGCCTACAACGGTATGGGCAAGCATTCCTGCTGCAGCCGCAAAGGCAACTGTTTTCTCGGATGAATATCCTTTTATTTCACCATGCAACATACCACTAGCGTAGGCATCCCCTGCACCGATTCGATCAAGCACAGAGAAGGTCATGGTTTTTGAAAATGTAAAGGAATGATTCTTATACATAAAGCCACGCAATGAATGGGTATCGTCGTCATTGATAGATCGATGAGTACCCGCTATAACAGGGATGCTATATGTTTCTGCAACAGCTGGAATTAAATCCATGAGCTGATCTTTGCGGTCCCGTTTTTCCGTTTCCATACCAAGGACAAATCTAGCGTCTTGTTCATTCATCATCACCATATCAGCCAGATGTAACATGTCCTCATAATGTGGCTTCGCTTTTTCATACCCTTCCTGACCCCAGAGTGATGGCCGGTAGTTGCAATCAAAAATGACTGTACCGCCGCTTTCTTTTACAGCTTTGGCAAAAGACTTCATGTACTGACGAACTTGATCATTCATCGCAAGGGTAATTCCGCAGAAATGGGCGATATCTATCTTCTCTGAAATCGTTTCGAAGTTATACGTGCCTTTAGGAGCTGTATTAAAGCTGCTGTCTTGGCGGTTGCAATACGTGACACGACTAGGCCGTGCACCAAAGCCATTTTCCAAAACGTACATCCCAAGGTTATCTCCGCCTCGAGTAATGAATGAGGGGGTAATCCCCAATTTTTGAATATAGGAAAGAGCGGCATCGCCGACTGGATTTGTTGGCAAGGTGGACACGATGTACCCTGCATGTCCTAAACGTGTCAGTGCTGAGGTGACATTGACTCCCGTACCAGAGAAGGAATAGTTTAATGTTCTTCCTTGCGCTAAGGACTCATAGCCTGGCACCTGCAGCCGCATCATCACCTCTCCAAAAGCTGCGATCCGTTTAACCATCGTGATCAACCAATTTCTTTGTGACTTCAAGTAATTCTTTTACATCCTCGATGCGTGTTTTTCCTGTGTCCTTGTCAATAATAGAGGAATACACGTGAGGGATGATCTTTGGTACATTAGCCTCTAGAGCTATCCTCAAAATCGTTTCGAAGTTTTCTTTATCAATTCCACCTGTTGGCTCTAATGCAAATCCTTCTTCTCCGCATGCTTTGGCAACGGCTCGAAACTCGTCTTCACGGCTCAATCCCTTCATCGGAAAGTACTTCAATGCATGACCACCCATATCACGTACGAGAGCGATGGCTGTCTTAACGGGTACAACCGCTTGTTCTTCTTGCGCTGCACTAATAGGACCCGTTGAGATATTCACATAGCCAGCAGATCCTGTAGGGGATACTAACGCGTTGATCCAGCTTTCTTTATCACCAAGATTCGCTCTTGTTGCACCAACAGCCGGGAACACTTGGTTGATGTGATTGCCTGGATAGTGTTTTGCGATATCAGCTACAACTGCAGCTTGACGGTTATCCCCAGCACCTAATCCAATCGATACAGCTTCATCAATCTCTTGTCCATACTCCTTCATGGCCCCCACAGCTTCCTCAACCGTTGAGTAGTCTTTAGATAAAACGCCGATCAAAACATGTCCTTCTGCAGCGGTAAAGACCTCTTTAGCATTTTCTATACTATTGGCTAAAACATTTAAAGCAACACGATCTTTATAAAAACGTTTCGTAATGTTTGACATATTATTTCCCACCCAAAATTTCTTGTAATTTAGATTGAATCACGTGAATATCATCACCTTGGAGCGGACGCGGATCGATATCGAAATACCCTTGTCTGACTCCATAATCTCGAGTGTAAATGGCAATATCACCTTCACGCAGGTTGTCTACGACTTCCTGAGCGGTTGTGTTTGTTTGCTCAGGGTCAATCTGAATACGTGCACGGAATATGGCCCGGCCCGCTTCGTCCTGTACGATGGAAACTTGGACACCTTTTAGTTCACTTAGCGTCATTAAAACGTGTAAAGTTTGTTTTTCTTGTTCACTCTTATCTTCTTTGTGACCATATTCCTCTATTGCTTGAAGTAAACCAAAGGTGGTCTCTTTACCGACTTTCATGCTTCGTCCAATGCATTGTAACTGCACCTTTATCCATTCAATATACGTTCGCTTCCCGCCAACGATCCCTGAAGTAGGTCCTTCAATAGCCTTTGAACCACTGTAAATGGCGAGATCTGAGTAGTTTACATACTTTTGAATATCTTCTTCTGCCGCCGCATCTACGATAAGCGGAACACCATTCCTTAGAGCAACCTCCCAAGCTTCCTCTACAGAAATCATATTTTTTTGAACAGCGTGGTGTGACTTCACATAGAGGATGGCTGCCGTGTTCATAGAAATAGCCTCTTCTATATGCTGTGCTTTACCCTCATTAGCGTAGCCAGCTTCAACGAGCTTACCACCGCCTAAATAAATCATCGTTTCAACAGGTGCTCCATATTGGACATTATGACCTTTTAGCATAATGACTTCACTCTTTGGAATGTCCTCCTGGTGAAGACGCTCACTTTTGCGGCGATTCCCCTCTGTGATAAGGGCAGCAATAGAGAGGGCCATACCACTTGATGCGGAGTTTACAACAACGGCAGCCTCTGAACCAAGAATACCCGCTACGTATTCTCCTGCTTTATCCACTAAATCTGCAATTTCTACATAATTTTGCCCACCATGCTTCATTGCATCCATGACTGTATCCGTCGGAGAGGACACACCGAGAATACTCATTCGCCCACTAGCATTCACGACCCGCTTAAGGCCGTACTTAGCACTCAATGATTTCGCCATTCAAAACCACTCCTTTTGTTTCTATTCTTCTATCCGATACACGCTGCTCCCCTTCAGAATCAGTAAGGGGGATCGGATCGTTTTCAATTGTAAATAGGGTTAGATTTGCAGCATCGCCCACTTTGATACGTCCTAGCTCGGGTCTGTTGAGCCAATTGGCTGCATGAGTCGTGACTGCCTGGATAACCTCTTCAAGCGAATACCCTAAGTAGAGAAACTTGGATAGGACATTTGCCATGCTATAGACCGGACCATTTAGACGGTTGCCCCGATAAATATCGGTACTGATGGTATCCAAACCAATTCCATGCTGTTTGGCTGCCTCTGCAAACGCAAATGAAAAACTTGACGTCCCATGTCCGACATCCAAATGGATCCCACGGTTGATCGCATCTAGAAGCACGTCAAGAGGTTCCCCGTCTTTATTGAAAAGATTATTTGATTTTCCATTAAGATAATGCGTAATGACATCCTTTCTCTCTAGGAGCGGAACGACATCCTCAATATCAGGGGGACCAGAACCGATGTGCACCATTAATGGCAAGGACGTTGCACTCGAAAGCTCCCGAGCTATACGTAAAGGTTCTATCCCACTGTCATGGACAACACTTTTACTCATCCGAGCCTTTAATCCAACGATGACATCTTTATATTTTTTTACGGCCTCTACGGCCTTTTCTCTATCTATCCATTCTAAATTTGATAATTCGTCTACCCTTTTTAAACCAATTCGGGAGATGTTCAAAAAGGCGAATAGATTGGTTTGGCTTTGCTCTCTACTCGCCACCAAATCTGCTATTCGATCAGCGCCACAGCTCCCAGCATCCACGATCGTCGTTACACCTTGTTTCACTCCAATTTCATCGATCTCATCCCCATAAGGGTCAAACTCAGGAAAGGCATGAACATGTAAGTCAATCCAACCACTTGACACATACACATCTGAGTAGTCGAATATTTGCTGTCCACGTCCATACCCAGCCTTTGTCACTTCAGCAATATGTCCATTTTCGACCACAATATCCACTTTTTCCTCGTTAATACGCTTTACATTGCGCAATACGAAACGGTCTTCCATTTTTACTTCACCTTTTTCTAAACTCTATTTTAAACTCTATTTAAATGCGCTTTCATTTTTCATATACGCATCATAGCATGGAATATTCTAAAAGTAAACATAACGTTATAATGTTTAAATGTGGAAAATGGAATGGTTTTTAAGTAACTATTTACAAATAATAAAAACAGGCAAGAAACCATAAAGGGCTTCAAGCCTGTTCTTAAACACTCGTAATATCATATTTAAATCGATCACTTCGATATAAAATTTTCGTATGTTCCAATACCTTTTTTGAGTTCAGATCGATACAATCACTTTCAACAATAATAAGCGGTACCATACTGTTGCAAGAAAGCAGCTCCTGTTCATAAAGAGTTGGAAAGGTGGTGCTTAGCAGCGTCTTATGACTATCGAATTCTTTATAACCGTGCTGTCGATAGTAAGAAAACATGGACGTAATGTGCGGACCGTCTTCCGCAACCATTGGAAACCTCGCTGTACTAACAAATGAATTGTGTAAAGCAATCGGTTCATTCTGAATGTATCGCATTCTACCAATCTTATAGACATCTTCGCCTTGTTTCACCTGTAAAAGTTGATAGATTTTAGCATCATAGCTGATTTTTTCACAGTAAATATTACGTGTTTTCAAATCATATCCCAATCGCTTCATCTTATCTGTAAAACTTATTTTACCTGTCAAATGCAATTCAATTTGAATCGACTCTTCTTTTAAATAGCGACCTTTCCCTTGCTTTGAATAAATATAACCCCGTTCTTCTAATTTTGTTAATGCATTTCTTACTGTCGCTCTTGGGACTCGGTACTCTTCTGCAAGAGCATTTTCAGAAGGAAGTTTAGCCCCGGGCTCAAATGACTTCATCATAATTTTTTGCATCATATCATCTATAATTCGGGCTGCTTGATCTGTTGGAATATGAATCGTCTCCATTCATGGCTCATTGTTATAGTATTAGTGTATGTTTTCTTAATTAAAGCTAAATAATTCATAGATCATAGCGCTCACCTTCTCCTTGTATTAAGTCTTTCTTCTAGACATGTTCAGTTTTCTCCTCCTTCAATTTCCTTTGATACCCCCCTGATGTTGATTTGACACCCCTATCTTTCATTGAAGTATTAAATCAAAAATAAGCCTTGAGGAAAATTCCAACAAGACTTATTTATATCCACCTATTACTTAAGCACTTTTATACCTGAGTCTCTTGAGAAATCACCACCTGTCTTACCCTGGCAACTTCTTCTACATATTTCTGCGCTAGTTCTTGTAACTCTGGCCAATTCTCCTTTTCAATTAGTGATTTATTAACAAGTGATCCGCCGATACCTGCCCCGATAGCACCAGCTTTAATGAATGAACCAATATTTTCAAGATTTACTCCGCCGGTCGGCATCTTCGGTATTTGGTCAAGAGGACCGTTCACATCTTTGAAGAATTGCGGTCCTAACACACTGGCGGGGAATACTTTTACCATATCAGATCCCCAATGGTATGCTTGATAAATTTCTGTAGGGGTAAACACCCCGGGAATCATTATGACCCCTTGGTCTTTTGTATATTCTATTGTCTCTTTATCGAGGATAGGAGCAAAAACGAAATCTGCTCCAGCAGCAATAGCTTCTTTTGCTTGCTCCTTATTGAACACTGTTCCTGCTCCGATAACAGCTTCATTTCCATGACGCTGTTTTAATTCATGAATCGTATTGGCAGAGTCATCGGAATCCATCGTGATTTCGATTCCGGAAACCCCACCTTTTACAAGTGCTTGGACAAGGGATTCCACTTTATCTGATTCGACTTTTCTAACTACAGCTACGATTCCTGACGATAATAGTTTATCTAATGTAGTGTAATGACTCATTATTTCCCCTCCTTATTTATCCCATTACCTCAAACTTTACGGGAATACCTTTATACGCCGGAATAAGCTAAAAAGCCACCGTCTACTGGGACTGTAATTCCTGTCACGAATCCTGACATGTTTTCATCAACCAACCACATAAGGGTACCTAGTAAATCTTCTGGTGAGCCGAATCTTTGTAACGGTGTATGGTCGATAATTTTATGGGAACGCTCCGTTAACGAACCTTCCTCGTTCGTTAGCATGTTTCTGTTTTGATCTGTAAGAAAAAAACCAGGCGCAATTGCATTTACTCTAATACCAACGTCTGCCATGTGAACGGCCAACCATTGGGTAAAATTATTGATACCTGCTTTTGCAGCACTATAAGCAGGTACTTTGGTCATTGGAGATGGGGCGCTCATCGATGACATATTAATAATTGTGGCACCTTTTCGATTCATCATTTTTTTTGAAAAAATCTGTGTCGGGATAAAAGTGCCTACTAAATTCAAATTGAACACAAATTGGAAGCCCTCTGTCGTCATATCGAAAAACGTAGACAAATCCTCTTTGTCCAAGTCCTCCTCCCTTAGCGTTTCATTTTCTGTAGTACCATTTGGGTGGTTGCCACCTGCACCGTTAATTAGGATGTCACACACCCCCAACTCAGCAGTGACAATTTCTTCAGCCTTGCGAACGCTATCTGCATCTAGCACATTACAAGGGACAGCCAAAGCTTCTCCCTCTGCATCTTTGATGGCTTGTTCGACTTTCTTCCCAGACTCTTCATTACGGTTTAATATGGCTATCTTTACTCCCTGTCTACCGAGTTCCCTAGCCATTGCACTACAGAGAACACCACTGCCTCCTGTAATGACCGCTACCTTTCCTTCTAAGTTATCATTAAGCATCAGCATCAATTACTCACCTTCTTTGTCATTCTTTGCAATGCGTCCCAAATTCCCCATAGATACATAACGCCCAATCCTCTGTCATAAAGTCCATAACCAGGTCTACACTTCTCCCCCCAAATATGTCTACCATGATCGGGTCTAGCATATCCAGTAAATCCTTTATCATGATAAGCCTTTACTACCTCATAAACATCTACGGATCCATCCTCTGTACGATGCGATGTTTCTATGAAATCACCATTATCATAAGTTTTCACATTCCTAATATGGGCGAAATGAATTCTGTCGGCAAATTCCCGTACCATTCCAGGAACATCATTATTTGGATGAGCTCCCAATGACCCACTGCATAATGTCAGGCCGTTATATGAATCATCTACTAGGTTTAAGAACCTTTGAAGATTTTCTTTATGGGTAATGATTCGTGGCAATCCAAACACAGACCAAGGGGGATCATCAGGGTGTATCCCCATTTTAATGTCATTTTCTTTTGCAACCGGAATAACTCTCTCTAAAAAGTATTGCAAGTTTGACCATAGATCTTCTTCCGTTACTTGTTTATACTTTTCAAAAAGATCAGCTAAATGCTCGAGTCGCTCTGGTTCCCAGCCAGGCATCGTATACTCAGAGTTTTCCGATATAGTGTTCACAAGCTCCATTGGATCAATATTCTTCAGCTTCTCGTTCTCAAAGAAAAGTGCTGTAGAACCATCATTCATTTCTTCAAATAAATTGGTTCTCGTCCAGTCAAATACAGGCATAAAATTATAACAGATGACCTTTACACCAACCTTAGCGAGCTTTTCGATCGTTTTAACATAATTATCAATGTATTTATCTCTAGTTGGGAGTCCTAACTTAATATCTTCATGAACGTTGACACTTTCGACCACATCTATATTTAATCCATGTCGGTCCGCTTGTTCTTTCACCTCTAAAATCTTATCCATGGGCCACTCATCCCCTGCCGGAACGTCATGCAAGGACCAAACGATCCCTTCCACACCGGGAACTTGCTTAATATATTCTAAAGGAACTTGATCATTTCCCTCTCCAAACCAGCGCATCGTCATTTTCATACGATTTGCCCCTTCCTTTTTGAAAGTTCTTATAGTCAGCTATTGACTTAGCCTTCTTACATCCTAATTACAACTTTACGCACCGCTGAAGGTGCATCTTCCATCAATTGAAAGGCCTCTTTCGCTTCGCTTAATTTGAATTGGTGACTAACTAAATCTTTTACATCAAATTGTAACGAATTAAATAATTCGACTACTTTTGGAAAACGATGAGTTTGCAGCCTCGAGCCACAAATGGTTAATTCTTTTTTGGTAATATTCACTTGTGCTATTTCAGATATGTTCGTATCAAAACCGAGCAGCACTACTCTAGCAGCAACAGATGTTACAGCGATGGCTTGCTCGACTGTTTTAGGGGTACCTACAGCATCAATCACAACATTTGCACCCATTCCTCCTGTCCACTCAAATACTTGCTCATCAACACCAGATGTCATGGGATTGATAGAAATATCTGCTCCCCACTCTTTCGCAAAGGCTAATCGCTCTTCATTGAAATCTGAAATAGCAACTACTGCACCTGCTTGTTTCGCCATTTTTAGGCAGCACAAACCAATCGGTCCAGCCCCAATAATGAAAACATAGTCACCTTCTTGCACTTGACCACGATAGTTCGCCTGAGCGCCAATTGTAAAAGGTTCAATCAGTGCGATCTCTGACCAATTAAGCGAATCATTTACCCGATGCACTAAATGATCCGGCATTATCATTACTTCACGACCCCCACCTTCACGATGCACACCATATACTTGGACGTTCTCACATACATTTGGGCGTTCATGTTTACAGGCGTAACATTCTCCACAGGAAGTCATTGGCTCTACAACAACTTTGTCACCAACAGAAAGATTGGAAACAGAATCTCCAGTTTCAATGATTTCCCCTGCTACTTCGTGCCCAATGACTCTTGGGTAACTGGCGAATGGATTTTCTCCATGCAGGATGTGCATATCAGAGCCACAAATCCCCATTGCTTTCATACGAATTTTTACATCATTGGATGTGTTCAACTCTGGTTCTTCCACTTCAACCACTCGCAAATCATGAGGCTCAGTGACTTGTATTGCTTTCATGGTAAATACCCCCTTCTTATTATTTAAAGAGACTTGGTAGAAATAGCGTGATTTCTGGGATAAAGCTAACTAGCAATAGTACTATTAAACTAACACCTAGAAAAGGCAGTAATGCCAACGATGCTCTGCCTATCGATATTTTCCCAATACTAGAAGCTACAAATAAACAAACGCCAACTGGTGGTGTAGATAGTCCTATCATTAAATTCAATACCATCATCACACCAAAATGAACGGGATCCATTCCTATTTGGGTCGCTATAGGCAAAAGTACTGGAAATAAAATAACAATAGCAGCAATTGTTTCCATAAATGTACCTACAAACAATAGTAACAAGTTAATTAATAGTATTATGATGATTGGATTCTCAGATATAGATAAAATGACATCAGCAACTAGCTGGGGTATACGTTCACTAACTAAAATCCACCCAAATAAATTCGCAAATCCAACGAGGATCATAATTCCTGCTGCACTTACCATGGAGTCCAGAATGATTTTAGGTAATTCACGAATCTTTAAATCTCTATAAATAAATAACCCTACTACAATTGCATAAACAACTGCTACAATTGATGCTTCTGTTGGAGTAAAATAACCACTTAGTATCCCAAATAAAATCACTACCGTCATCATTAATGCCCAAAAGGCGCCCCAAAATGACTTAAATATAGTAGTAAAACTTTGTCGTTCCGCGCGTGGATACTTACGTTTAGCTGAAATAACATATGTAACAATCATCAGCCCTGCACCAAGTAATATCCCAGGAATTACACCGGCGATAAATAAATCCCCTATCGAAACGGTTGCCAAAGTACCTAATATAATCATGGGCAGGGACGGGGGTATTATAGGACCAATAGTTGACGATGATGAAGTAACAGCTACAGAAAAAGGCGCATCATACCCCTCTTTTTTCATAGAGGGAATCATAACCGAACCAATACTAGCCGTATCTGCTAAAGCTGTTCCAGAAATTCCAGCAAAGCCCATGGATGCACCAACATTAGCTAACCCTAGGCCTCCACGAATATGACCTACTAAATTATTGGTGAAATTTATTATTCTATCTGTAATACCACCGGCATTCATCAAATTACCGGCTAAAATAAAACCTGGAATACAAAGTAGAACAAATGAATTAATCCCTTCAAACATTTTTTGCGGAATAATTGTTAGTGGTATATCAGCTAAGGAAAGGTATATTAATGATGATAAACCTAAACTGAACGCAATCGGCATGCCTACGAAAATCAACACCAAAAATGACAAAAATAAAATGAGTGCCATCATAATCCAACACCCTCTCCCTTCTCACCTGTATTTCCCGTAAGAATATGAAAAATATTTAAGAAACTATATATCGCCAAAAATATAAGTGTAATAACCATACTAAAGTGGATATAATACATCTCGACCCCTAGTGTTGCAGAAGTTTGATTCTCTCCTAGTAGTGCAAAGCCATATGCATGTATGACTAACATCGAGGAGAATAAACCTAGAACAAGATAAATGAATGCATTATAGTACTTCTTAACTTTTTCAGGTAAAAATCCAACAAGTAAATCCACTGATATATATTCTCTTTTTTTCATTGCCACTGGAGCACCAAAAGCAACAGAATAAATAAACAAATACCTTGATAATTCTTCTGTCCATACAAAGGTTAACGGTGAATATCTGCCGGATATCTGAATAATAACCACTACAATTAACCCAGAAAAAGCAAGAACCGTTAATGTTTCCAATGTCCTACTAAGAACATTTACCGCTTTCATCATGATTTCACCTCTTTTAAAGATTAAGGGAAGGAACACCCCATTTAGAGATGTTCCAACAATCACTATTCTGCTGCGTTTTGAATTTTTTCATATAATGCTAATTGTTCTTCAGATAGACTCTTTTCAACAGCTGGTTTCATTGCCTCGGCAAAAGCATCTTGATCAACATCAACAAATTCCATGCCCTCATCCTTTAACATTTGCTCATATTTGCTTGTTTCTTGTTCATAAAGTTCCATACCGAATTTCTGCGCTTCTTTAGCAGCTTCTTTAACGGCAGTTTGCATATTTTCATCCAATGATTTTAATTGTTCATTTCCAACCACTACATAGATCCAGCTACGAACATGTTCCGTTCTGTTCACATAATCTTGAACTTCATAAAAGCTAGCACTGTGGATTAAATCAACTGGATTTTCTTGCCCATCAATAACCCCTTGTTGTAAAGCTGTAAATACTTCACTAAAACCCATTACTTGCGGACGGGCTCCAGCTTCTTCCCATGATTCCATAAATAAAGGAACGTTAGGTACTCTCATTTTAAACCCTTCTAAATCGGCAGGTGATTTAATTGGTTCATTTGATGTCAAGTTACGTGGGGCCCTTAAATGATAATAAAGCGGTGTTACGCCGACTTTCTCTTTGATTGCACTTTTAATTTCCTTACCAATCTCACCTTCTACTACCTTTTTAACATGTTCTTGATTTTTAAAAAGATATGGTACTGCCATTAATGCAGCCTCAGGTGCCCAGTTTTGCATCGTCTCTCCCGAAATAGTCATATCTACCGTTCCTGCTTCAATACCATTTAATATATCAGTTTCACTACCCAACTGCTCATTTGGATAAATTTCTATTTTTAATTTACCCTCCGTTTTTTCATTAACTAATTCAGCAAATTTCTCTGCGGTTTTATGCCACTGGTGATCTTCGTTAGATAGGTGTCCCAATTTCCATGTAATTGTCTCTCCCGAGTTTCCAGAATCCCCCGAACCTGAAGCTCCCTCATCACCACCACATGCCGCTAAAACTAATGCCAACATTGAAACAAATAGAATGCTTAATTTCCTTTTCATTAAATAAACCTCCCTGAATTTTAATAAAGGCATTTAACCCTTAATTAAGATTTCAAATATTCATAGATACCTTGTGGTACCGGAATACCTTCTTTGGTACGGGATTCTTCTTTTAGTTGTTCCGGCTCACCCGGAACCATTACCGAAGAAAACCCTTCAGCTGGTTTGACATCGTGCAACTCGTCAATCACTTTGTCAATGTTTTCGAGAAACTCATCCTTATTAGTGAACAGCCCTGGATTTATTGTTACAATCACGTGGCTTAACCTTCGATAACTGTTATATTCACCATACATAGTGGAAATATTTGGTCCGAAAGCAGAGCCAGTCAAAACTCCAGTTAACACGTCAACTACTAGCCCGAGACCATACCCCTTAGGCCCGCTTACTGGTAATAAGTGCTTAACAAGATTCGGATCTGTAGCCGGGGCCCCTTTCTCATCTACACCCCAGTTATCCGGAATACGATCACCAGTTTCTTTAGCATGAAGAACTTTTCCCAATGCGACATTGCTAGTTGCCATATCCAAAACTATTGGCCGATGTTTATTAGCCGGAAAACCGTAAGCAATAGGGTTTGTTCCGAAATAAGGTTCTGCTCCCCCGAAAGGGACTACAGCACTATCAGTATGAGTCATGATCATGCTGATAGTTTCCTTTTTAGCCGCTTGTTCTGCATAGTAGGACAATGCACCACAGTGACTACTGTTTACAACCCCAACTATTCCGATCCCATTTTCCTTTGATAGTTTAATAGCATGATCCATTGCTTCCTTAGAGATGGTATGCCCCATCCCGTTATCGCCATCAAACAAAGCAGCAGAAGCCCCTTTTTGTTCAACGTTAAATTGTGGATCCGAGTTCATCCCCCCTTCCAACATTCGTTTTACATAATGCTCTGTTCTTAATACACCATGAGAACTCACCCCTCTTAGATCTGCATGAATTAAGACGTCTGCTACAACTTCTGCATGTTCCTCACTTACATTTGTCTCAGTTAGTTTCTTCACGACTAAAGACTTAAGATCTTCTGCTTGAACTATGACTTCTGACATACCATTATCTCCCTCACCTTGATGTTTGTATGGCTTATATTCTTCATTGGTTTATATCTAACCCTATGTACTTAAAATGAGATTTTTAAGGAATATGCCTACCTATCTTTCAATTGTCGCTTTTCCTTCAAACTTTTCTAAGACATCATCTAAATATGGCAACCCTTCATTATCTCCGTAAACGCTAACGACCATAGAGCCAATAAAGTTCGCGAATTTTAGAATTCGTTCCGGATCCCATTGATTTAACAATCCATAAATAACGCCTGCGTCAAATCCATCTCCTGCGCCAACTGTGTCTACAACTTTCTCCACGTTTTCAGACGTGGCCTCTATTTGTTTATTTTCTGTCCAGACAATTGAACCCTCCGACCCTAGTTTCAGGAACAAATGCGAGACATTATAATGCTTGATATGTTCGACAATTTCTTGGGTATCACTTGTGCCAAATAATAACGCTGCTTCTTCCTGTCCTATCAATAAGTAGTCAACGTAAGGCATCCATTGAAGTAAGGTTGAGCGTGCCTGTTGTTCATTCCAAAGTTTCAACCGTATATTCGGATCCATCGATATTTTCAAGTCATACTTTCGTGCTAATAATACGGCCTTCTCAATAGTCCTGACATTTTGTTCTCCAATTGCAGGAAAAACTCCTGTTATATGAAGTAATCTAGCCTTTTGGAAAAAAGACTCGTTTAATGATTCTGGTGTTAGTGTGGATGTTGGTGACTTATCACGGTAGTAATTTGTTTTACCCGAACCATCCGCTCTAATTTCCTTAAAATTCAGCGATGTTGGGTACCCTTCTATCAACTGAACTTCCGAAACATCAATTCCTTCACCTCTAGCAAAGTTGTATATAAAACGACCAAATTCATCTTTGCCTAAGCGGCCAATCCACCCTGTATTAAGCCCAAGCCTAGAACAGCCGATAGCCACATTTAGTTCTGCTCCTCCCACCTTTCTTTTAAAGGAGTCAGCAAATCTAAGTGGACCCGTAGTAGAAGGGTCAAAAGTTATCATGGCGTCACCAATGGTAATTACGTCATTCATGACTAACACCTACTTCCTTAGAAGAATCTCTAACTATCAGTGATGGTGTGAAATTATAAATTTGGCTTTTAATGCTTTTTTCAGAATTAAACTTGTTTAACAGTAAATCTGCCGCCTTTTCTCCCATTTCAAATGTTGGCTGAGAAACAGTTGTCAAAGAAGGATGATAAACTTGCGCAAATGCTACCTCATCAATCGTTACCAAACCGATATCGGTCCCAATTTTAATACCATTTTCTGTCGCATATTCTAAAATTTCCATTAATGTAAGATCATTTCCCGAAATAATCGCCTGTGGCGGCTTAGGTAGTGAAAAGAGCTCCGCCAGTTCTTGTTTTAAAAATTTCCGATCCTTTCCCTTAATATATTCTTCTTGAACTGGTTTTTGAAATCTCTCAAGTGCACATTTGTACCCATCTACGCGCTCTACCCTTGGGGTAATATCCCCATCTAATGAAGTTGTCATAATAGCAATGTCCTCGTAACCATTCATTACTAAATGCTCTACAGCTAGACCAGCAGCTTCGTGATTTTCCAACTTTACCGTATCCACGGATAAACCGCTTACACAACGATCAACAAAGACAATAGGGTAGTTCGCATCAACTAATCTCTGGTACACTGCTATATTTCCACTTGTAGGAAAAATAATTAAGCCGTCTACCTGTTTGGCCAATAAAGTTTCTATGTACCTTTTTTCTTTAATAGGATCATCATCTGCATTACAAATAATAGTAGAAAAATTATTATCATTTAATTTATCCTCAATGGCTCTAACTACTTGGGTAGAGAATGAATGAAGAATGTTCGCTACGATTACACCAATTGTTGCAGTGCTTTTTAATTTTAAGCTTCTTGCTACCACATTTGGTTGATAATTGAGTTCAGCAATCGACTTCTCTATCCTTTCACGAGTTTCCTCTCTCATATAATCGAATCGTTCATTCAGAAACTGTGATACTGTACTTTTTGAGACGTGTGCATGTTCTGCAACATCACTAATTGTCGGTTTCTTAATCTTCATTTTGCTCATTCCCTTATCTAAAACGATTTACTAAACCGGTTCTCTAAATCGGTTTAGTAAATTATAACACTATGAAAGCGCTATTAAAACAGAAAATTTTGTTTTTTAAAAAATTATTATATGTACTCTTTTTTTCGTCTGATTTGCTAATCTTAAAATGACTTAATTAGAGGCAGAAACGTCCTTTGAGATCGCCCTGATGAGAAATCCATTCTAAGAACTAAAGATAAAAAAGCCCAATTCCTCTCCCATAAGCAGAGAAAAATTAGGCGTAAAACTCGAGTGAACAATATATTCAAGATTGTAACCCCCTATTGAAGATATTCAAGTTAAGGAATGTTGTAGAGGGATAAAGGCAATAGAGAAACACATTATACAGTATTCTCACTTGCCAACAGGAAGATGATACGGGATTTTTCTAAAAGTTTTCAGCCCCCGCCAATCTATTATATGTAATGAACACTAGGAGAAAAAATTTTCTACCACAAACGATCAAGTCTCTAGGTAGAAATAATTTCGCATATGATTAAGTTAGACCAAACGTCAAATATTAACGTAGAACCAAATCATCGTTTGGACACTAGAAACAAAAAAAAGGATTGTATATATTTATAATCAATGATAATATACTATTCAACTAAAAAGTATAACACATTGTCATGAAATCAAAGTTTTAGTATGACACAATACTTTAACAAAACAAATTCTTAAGAAGGGATGGAACTATTGTTAAGCAAATCACTGGCTAACCTTTTTTCAAGTGAATGGTACATATGAGGTGACCATCATGCGGGCGAGCAAACAACGATAAATCAAGAACGGCTAAAGTAATCATGCAAAACTAAACCCTAAAGGATAGGAAGATCGGATGTGAATGAAAAAGAAATTGTCTATGTAGTTTCTGATTCAGTTGGCGAAACAGCCGAGTTGATGGTAAAAGCCGTGACAAGTCAATTTAATGGAGCGGATGTTGAAATCCAACACATATCCTATGTAGAAGGGATCCAGGATCTTAATAATGTCTTGGCTGTAGCGAAATATAGCAACTCCATCATTGCCTACACGATCGTCATTCCCGCTTTAAAGCAATATCTTGATCAGAAAGCACGAGAACAAGGAATTATAGCAGTGGATTTAATGAATCCGCTTATGGAAGCATTTATTGAAAAATTTCATAAAGTTCCCGAACGCCAACCAGGGTTAATGAGGAAATTGGATGATAACTATTTCCGAAGAGTGGAAGCCATTGAGTTCGCAGTTAAATATGATGATGGCCAGGACATACGCGGGATTAAACATGCAGACATTGTATTAGTGGGCGTTTCCAGAACATCAAAGACTCCACTCTCCATGTATTTGGCCCATAAAAGATTTAAGGTGGCAAATATTCCTTTGGTGCCGGAAATCAACCCCCCGGATGAACTTTTCGATATTCCGAAAAGTAAGTGTGTTGGTTTAGTGATCACACCAGATAAATTGAATGAAATTCGTGAGGAACGATTGAAAAGTTTAGGGTTAACCACCCATGCGAATTATGCAAACTTAGAACGGATTCTTGAGGAACTCGATTATTCTGAGACGATTATGAAACGAATTGGTTGTCCAATTATTAATGTCTCAAATAAAGCCGTAGAAGAGACGGCTGATTTAATATTAGCCATGTTAAAAAAGAGGGGAGCTATAAACTATGAATAAATTTGTCTATACATTCGATGAAGGAGGCAGCGGAAAAAAGGAGCTTTTAGGAGGTAAAGGAGCTAACCTGGCGGAAATGACCCGCATTGGTTTACCTGTTCCTTACGGGTTTACGATTTCAACAGAGGCCTGTAATTCCTATTATGATGCTGGTGAATCGATCCCTGCGGAGATTGAATTCCAAGTAGTAGAAGCCCTTCAAATCCTTGAAGAAAAAACAGGAAAAAAACTTGGAGATCCCGCAGATCCCCTGCTTGTTTCCGTTCGTTCCGGTGCCGTTCATTCGATGCCAGGAATGATGGATACCGTTTTAAACCTTGGGATGAATGATGAAACAGTGGAAGGATTGGCAACTCTTACAGAAAATCCACGTTTTGCCTATGATTCTTACCGCCGATTCATTCAAATGTTTAGTGACGTTGTCCTTGATGTTGATAACTTTTACTTTGAGCAATTTTTAGAAGAAATTAGAGAAGAAAAAGGATATGATTCAGATCCTGAAATGTCCGCAGAGGATTGGCAACAAGTGATTAAAGGATACAAAGGTATCGTCAAAAGACATGCGAAAAGGGATTTTCCTGAGGATCCGAAAGAACAATTATTCCTTTCCATTCGAGCTGTTTTTGATTCTTGGAATAATCAGCGAGCTATCGTGTACCGCCGCCTTCAAAAAATTCCCGGTCACCTTGGAACAGCCGTGAACATTCAAAGCATGGTCTTTGGGAATATGGGCAACGATTCCGGTACGGGGGTTGCCTTTACGCGTAACCCATCTACAGGTGAATCGAAGCTTTATGGGGAATATTTGATAAATGCACAAGGCGAGGATGTGGTTGCAGGCATTCGTACCCCTCAACCGATTGCTACCCTCCAAGATGAAATGCCGGAAGTCTACCAACAGTTTGTTGAAACTAGCAATCTACTAGAAGAGCATTATCAAGACATGCAGGACATTGAATTCACAGTAGAGCGTGGGGAATTATTTATTCTTCAAACACGGACAGGTAAAAGAACAGCGCAAGCAGCAATTACCATCGCCGTTGACTTAGCGGAAGAAAACATCATTAGTAAAAAAGAAGCCCTTCTGCGTGTCGACCCTGACCAGCTTAATCAACTGCTCCATCATCGAATTGATGATTCCTATCAACGGAAGCAGTTAGCCAAAGGATTGCCAGCCTCTCCCGGAGCAGCAACAGGCCAGGCCGTATTTGATGCGGATGAAGCCGAACGATTAGCGAACGATGGCAAAAAGGTGATTCTTGTTCGTCCAGAAACCACCCCTGACGATATCCATGGGATTGTTGCTTCCCAAGCAACGATCACTAGCCGCGGCGGAATGACAAGCCATGCGGCTGTAGTTGCCAGAGGCATGGGCAAGGCTTGTATTTGTGGCTGTGAAGCCTTATATATTGATGTAAAAGGAAAGCAGTTTACAGTAGGAGATGTCATCGTGAACGAGGGCGATCGAATTACCATTGATGGTTCAACGGGTGACATCATGTTAGGTGAAGTACCTATGATCGAGCCGCAGCTTTCGGAGGAGTTTCAATTATTACTTACCTGGGCAGATGAGAAGAGAAAACTTGGCGTAAGGGCCAATGCTGACAACTCGAAGGATGCCGCAAAAGCTATTGAATTCGGGGCTGGCGGAATCGGATTGTGCCGGACAGAACATATGTTTATGGATGTAGACCGAATCCCACTTGTTCAGGATATGATCCTTGCTGAAACATACGAAGAGCGAGAGAAAGCTCTCACAAAACTACTACCCCTGCAGCAAGAAGATTTTGAAGGAATCTTTGAAACGATGCAAGGACACCCTATTACGATTCGTCTACTAGATCCCCCTCTTCATGAGTTTTTGCCTGATAAGGAAGAACTGCTCGTCGATGTGACAAAGCTACAAATCTTAGATCCAAAGTCTAAGGAATTAAAGGAAAAGGAAGACCTTTTAAGAAAAGTTCGTCTATTAGATGAATCGAATCCAATGCTTGGGCACCGTGGCTGCCGACTGGGAATGATTTATCCTGAAATTTACCTCATGCAGGCAAAAGCCATCTTCTACGCAATTTCCAAAATGGTGGAAAAAGGAATGGATGTAAAACCGGAAATTATGATTCCGTTGGTTGGCCATGTCAATGAGTTGAAGGAAATGCGCCAATTGGTCCTCAACGTTGGGGAGCAAATTAAGGAAGAGAAAGGCCAGGATTACAATTATCTCGTTGGTACGATGGTTGAAGTTCCACGCGCGGCGCTCACTGCGGACCAAATTGCTCAAGAGGCAGACTTTTTCTCCTTTGGAACCAATGACTTAACTCAAACGACCTTTGGATATAGTCGTGATGACGCAGAGGGTAAGTTCCTGCAAACCTATATTGACAACAAAGTGCTATTAGAAAACCCATTCGCTTCCCTTGATCAGGAAGGTGTCGGCAAGCTTGTAGAAACTGGTGTCAAACTTGGAAGAGCAACAAAGCCTGGGTTAAAAACAGGAATTTGCGGGGAACATGGAGGAGAAAAACAGTCGATACAATTCTGTCATGATGTAGGGTTGGATTACGTAAGCTGCTCCCCCTTCCGCGTCCCCCTTGCCCGTCTTGCAGCGGCACAAGCCACTATTAGACATGAACAAAAACAGGGTGTGAAAGAGCTTATATAGATTAATAGGAAGGGGCTGTTCCAAAAAGGCAGGGGCAAGCCTCTTTTTTTTCAAATACGCATATACAGCTTTTAATCGTGCATATATCATTGCAAATCGTTCATACCTTTCTTGCCAAATGCTGCTTTCAAAGTAAAAGCTCTACATCGTTTAATAAACGGTGTAGAGGTTTTTTTAGCCGAATTTTTTAATACGTTTAAATTACTGGCGAGTAATGATAAATACCGTCTTTTATCGATTTATCAATTTTCCCTTGGATTTCTAAGTAATCAAGTTGGCCGATGATTTCTGACATAACTAATGAAAACTGTTGATCGTATGTAGAACCGTAATAACTTTGGGCGATTTCTTTTCCAGTTGAAGCGCCTTTTTCAATTAGAGAAATGATTTTATCTCCTTTTTGATCAATACGGTCCAGCCGTTTCTTAACTAAAGCCTGGGGATCGCGAATGACAGATCCATGCCCGGAATAGATAAGTTGAACAGGTAAGGAAGCAATAGTCTTAAGTGACTCGACACTCTGGTGAAGTGTGGGCAGCCGTTCGCCACTTTCATTTGGCTCAACTAACGCATTACTGGAAATATGCTGAATGAGTACATCAGCTCCAAATAAAATCCCTTTTGTTTGTTCCCAAAGCCCTATTTGGTCAGGGGCGTGTCCCGGGAAGTGAAGAGCGTCTAACCCATTAAGGGGAGCTTCCTCAATCGGTAAAAGGTTTGCTTTTACAGCAAGATGACGATTCTTCTCTAAAGAACGTTTTAAATATTCGACCTGATCCTCTCCTCTATCTCTACAGTCAAATTTTCCGTATAAGGCCTCAAAAAACTGGATTCGCTCCCTTAAAAAGGTTTCCTCTCTTTGTAATCGAGGAAAGGCCTTTTTATGAGCGTAGACAGGGATATCATGTTGTTCAATTATGTGATTCACCAGCCCACAATGATCGATGTGGTGGTGACTGAGAACAATACCTGATATATCCTCAAGCTCGAATTGATTTTCTTTTAAAGTTTGCTTTAGAGCTTGCCAGTATGAATCCCCTGTCCAGCCCGCATCAAATAATAGTAACTGGTCTTTAATTAAGAGAAGATAGAAGTTCACCGTTTTTAAACTACCCTGAGTAGGGACTGAGATTGGATAGAATTTTAAAGGAGTCGTTTGAGATTCAATCATGTATGTCCACGCACCTTTTTCAATAGAGTTGTGTTAAGTTCGCAGAGGGATTTTGATAGAATTATACCTCATTTAATACACACATTCCATTTTAATCCATTCTCTACGATAAGAAAATATTACTCGAGATGCCGCGGAGGGTAAGTTCTTGCAAAACTATATTGATAATAGTCGAAGAAATAAGTTAAAAATATTGGCTCTTCTTATTCAAAGAAAGCGTCTCAAGCTGACATTTCCAAAGCATATACTCAGGGTTTTCTGGGATCAGGTACCTTGCGATATAAAAAATGTATTCATCGCACTACTTATCAAAACCTCTTTTCTTTATTAATTATCTCAACGCGATACAATTTATCAATAGAGCATTCACATTGCTCCTATGTGCAGCAATATCCATTCTAATATCTCCACTCACTGTCCAACATCAGAAGGGGTAATAGGTTTTTTTAGAAGTACAGCCTTTAAAAAAATTACATCTTACCTGAACCAATTTCATAATTGCTCTTTTTAAAACGCCAAAGACTGGCAGAATATAAGGGTCTTTTCCGAAAAGGTTCAAAATGGATTCTTATCCAGCCAAATTTTAGTTTCCGTTTTATAAAGAAGTTTGATCACTTTCTATCCATGTTGCTTCACATCGCCCCCTTATCCTGGAGACTCAGCTCCGAGACACTTAGGTCCGTTACGGTATGAGGGCTCGGGTGGCTGGGAAACGACTCGCTTTCCTGCGGCCCCACAGGACGTGGGGTCGTTCGACGTTGGCACAGGACGTGCCGAACTTAGTCGAACTTCCTCTAAACAGCAAGCCTCCTCAGGCGAAGCCTGAGGAGGCTTGCCTCGCTCCTTCTCCCGCGGGAGTCTCGCCGTTTCTCCAGCCACCCCACCTGTTTTGTGTGAACGGAGCCATTCGTATTCCGAATGAGTCTCCCATGTTCAGAGGGCTTCATCCATCATGATGTGGCATAATAACCGCGTCACAGAGAGATTTTCAGCTCTCTGATAGGAAGTTCTTCTGTCGTTTTGGGTGACTTATGAACCTGGAGTGTTTCCGTTCTTCTCACAAACACAAGGAGGCCCGGGGGATTGCGAGACTCCTGTGGGATAAACATGACAGGTGAGACCCCGGAGGAAAGAGTCCGAGGAGGCTCAGCGCATGCCCATGGAAAGCGAGTGATTTCCCGGGCCTCCTTCTCCATCCAAGGAAACGGAAACCTATCTCGAGATTGAGCCTTCCAGATCACTGCCCTTACCTAATAAAAATGATTTCAAATTTCCTACTTGACTAGATTTGGGGAGGTACTTCCTTTTTTAGGTTTTGAATCCCCTGGGGCACAAAGGATTTAATTTATGAAATTCATTCAGCTGACTAAACATTAAAAGCCCACACTACAATGGGCCCAAACGCCGATCCAAGTACAGCACATAATGTCATGGAAACAGAACTCATCGAAACTGATAATTCACCGTACTCTAATGCTTTTGAAGTACCGAGGGCGTGAGAAGCACTTCCAAACGCAATTCCCTTTCCAAGCGAGCTATTGATGCGCACCCACCTTAAAATCATTGGTCCAAGAATGACACCAGAAAAACCAGCAATCATGACAAATACCACGGTTAAGGAAGGTACCCCTCCTATACCTGTTGCAATTTGAATTGCTACAGGTGTAGTGATTGATTTTGGAATGATCGAAAGAATCAAGTCACGGTCAAATCCAAAGACTTCCGCAAATAAAAGTCCGCTTATCATTCCAGAAAACAACCCAATAAACACACCACAGATAATTGGGAAAATATACTCAATTAAAATATGACGATTCTTATACAGCGGATACGCTAAGGCAACAATGGCAGGTCCTAGTAATGAATTTATCCACTGACCGCCAACCATATAATCTTCATAAGAGATGTGAAACATGAAGAGAAGCAGGATAATAAGAACCGTTGTCGTTAGGACCGGAATTAATATTGGGTAAGTAAAACGCAAGTATAACTTGGTCATCGCTAAATAAGCAGCAACAGTTACCAAAATTATAATGATTGCGATAAGGGGTTGGTACACTTCTTTTTCTCCTTTCGCATTGTTGCTTTCTGTTCTAAAAATTGACTGGTGATTCCTGCAGCTATCATGGTCACAATTGTACTCATCACTACAACCAAAAATAAGATTGCCCCGCTACTCGAGATTAGCGATGGATACTTCATAATCCCTACCATAGCTGGAATATATAATAAAGGTAAAAAAGACAATAAAAAACTTGCTCCATCTTCAATTATTTTAAGCGGAACGATTTTGTATAATAAACAAATAAGCAATAAAATTAAGCCAATAATACTTCCTGGGATTGGGATGTGAAAGATATTATGAACAGCATCTCCAATCATTGAAAAAACATATAAAATGCCGATTTGTAAAATAATTCGTATTCCTCTCATCACCCTATGTTGTTCCTTCCCTTAGGCTCTTTTCTAAGAATTTGTTGCTTCTTAAATTTAAAAGACATTGTTTAAGCAAGGTTATTTCTAGTCCTATCTATGACTCTGATCATAAGTAATAGGAACGAAGTGCTTACTATGTTTTAAAAATAGCCACAAATTTTGAGAAAGCAGCCTTCCATTAAAAGTGTGTGTTCAAAAAGTTGACGAATGAGAACGTCGACACGAGCACGTTCCTTGTGCGTCTCAAGAAGGTCGAGGCGCGACAGTTTTGAGGACCACAGCGTATGACTTCCCTACGTGAGGGCCGGGAAAACCGAGCAACGAAGACCTTCGCCGCTGATCATTTGGTGACTTTTTGAACATCCTCATTAAGAACAACTTGTCTCCTTCCTTTTGTTAAACACAATGTTAACAGATATTCCCTTTACTTTTCATTCATTTAATTGTACGATACAACTATATACTTGCATTATACAAACAAATGACGATTTGTCAACGAACAGTTAAAGTATATCTAAGCTAGGGGAAGTATTTTGCAAAGAGGAAATGATAAAACAACTGAAATGATTGAATATGAACTAACGACTTTTATTCGACGAGCTGTTTACGTAGATAACTCAGAAAATAAAATTGGGGAATTAGAGAGACCCGTCTATTTATTGTTAAGGCAGCTAGATGAATTTGGCCCTGCTCGCGTGAAAACATTGGCAGACTCATTTAAATTAGATATTTCAACTCTTTCTAGACAAGCCTCTGCTATAGAAGCAAAAGGTCTAATCTTCCGTTGTTCAGATCCCTCAGATGGAAGAGTTAGTTTGTTTAAAATCTCGGAACTAGGCAGGCAAAAATTAATAGCTGACAAAAAAATGAGGCTCGAGCGCTATCATAACATGTTAAAGGACTGGTCAAGTGATGAAAAAAAATTATTTGGCGAATTGCTAACACGTTTGAATGAAGTATTTATTGAGCGTCAGGATGAAACGGATTCATAACGATAAGGTTTTTGAAAGATAAACAGCCTAATCCCCTTTCAATGTCTAGGGTTATCTACTTCGATAAATCAAGCCTGATGGTATCTTCTATAAAGGTTTCTCCTTTTTCATTTTCCCTTATAAAATTGTCGTGAGGATACATGCTACTGGGATTGTATTCCTTCTAAAGGCCGCATTATGTCTATACACTTGTAATCAAACATTAAATAATTGTTTGATTTTTCAGTAAAATTAGGTATAATGAATTAAAAGCTATTAGGAGGTTTAATCCACATGGATAAGATAGAGCAAAGCTTAGTTGAGGACTTTCAGCGGAAACTAGATAGAGATTTAACCAAAGATGAGAGGGAGCTCATCAAGTGGATGACAGTAAAACATTACTGTGAATATGACAATGCCAAAGAAGAGGCTAAATCATCCAAGGTTGGTTAAATGTTAGGTTTCAGTATGTAGCTGTATATTGTTAAACATGCTGTAGATGTACCTTTCTAGTAATAGCAAATATACTCAGGAATCACAACTTGTTAAGCCCTCCATCTTTATACTTTTCTCTAAGTCTACCCTGCTAATTCCCATTGATTTTGCAACCTGACTAAATCCAATCATAGTAGCTACCCCAAAAGCATTCCTTTGAAAATTGGTCCTAAAATGAGGTTGCTTTTTTTACTAATCTGGTCGCCTTTCATAGGGATAAAGCCTTCCTATTATGGACTCAGAATTATCTTCTTGAACACTCTTAATTACACCTTCTACAATTTCGTCATTCGTTAACCACCTGGATTGGTTTCCTTCTATAATAAAGCCTAAATAAATACTGCTATGTGTACAATTTGACGGAACATGTAAGTTGTCATCATTGAAATACCTTCTACTCCCTTTTACCTGGTACAGCTTCCAATCATTATTCTGTTCAGAAACGATCCTATTTACAATCTCTAATGATTGAAGAGAAGGTGTCCAGCTTACTACTAATGAAATAGCACCGTTTTGCCGAATGCTTTTTCTAACCTGTTCTTCTAATAATGAATGATTGTGGTAGTCCACGATTAAATTGTGGAATAAGTAAGGATCAGCCGCTTTCTCAACTAAATGGCAGTGTTTTTGTTTACTTCTTCCTATTACAGAAACCTTATAATCTATTTCCGTTAGCCAAAGAGACACACCTGCCAACATACCTGTTCCACCTATGATAAGTGCATGTTTTTGAGTCAGTATAACCACCTCATTACAAATTTCTATACGTATTCTGACATGAACCTCCTACCTACTAACCAAGCCTACACTCTCATGAGTCCCTGAACCTTTTAGAACCAACCATTTTACGTGCTATGTCTTTGTCTTAGAAGAAACACCTGCCGATTCAAATGTGGCCATTTCTTTCAACAATAAGGTGGCCGACTTTAAGATAGGGAATGCAACCGCTGCACCTGTTCCTTCACCAACACCCATCCTCATATTGATCAGTGGTTGTTTCCCGATTAATTCAATCGCTTTTTTGTGACCAGGTTCAATAGACTCATGGCCGACAAACATATAATCCACCACTCTTGGCGAAATCAATTTTGCAACAACTGCCGCAGTGGTCGAAATAAAGCCATCCACCAATATCGGCGTACGATCACTGGCTGCAGCAAGCATTGCCCCTGCCATACCAGCAATCTCCAAACCACCAACTTTAGATAATAGATCGATCGGGTCATTTGGATCTGGTTTTCTGTCTAAAATCGCCTTTTCAATGATATTCCTTTTATGTATCACCCTCTCTTTTGTGAGACCTGTTCCACTGCCAACAAGAGTGTCAATAGGTTCACCGCTTACTACTGAAATAATAGCCGAACTAGCTGACGTATTTCCAATTCCCATTTCACCGAGAATCAGGCATTTCGCGCCTCGTTCAATCATCTTCAGTCCTTGTTCATAACCTATTTCCAACGCTTCGATGACTTCAGTCCGTGTCATGGCATTTTCTTTTGCAAAATTTCCTGTCCCGCGTCGAACCTTTTTAACAGTTAATCCTTCCAATGTGATATCCGAATCAATACCAATATCGACAATATTAAAGTAAGCATCTATGGATCTGCTTAGAACATTTATGGCTGCCCCATCATTTAAAAAGTTCCTGACCATTTGTTCGGTTACCTCTTTTGGATAAGCAGAAACCCCTTCTGCCGTCACACCATGATCGGCTGCAAATACAATTACACCCGGTCTAGAGACTTCTGGAAATGAACTCCCTGTTATCTCGGCTAATTCGATGATCAACTCCTCAAGCCGACCTAAACTGCCATGCGGTACGGTGAGCGAATCTACATAGCTTTTCACCCGGACTCCGGCATCTACATCTAATTCAGGGATGGAAAAAGCCGATAATATAGTTTCATTCATCTAATCCCCTCCAATACTTCTATACATTTGCTTTGCCCAATGAGATGGTAAACTATTATCCCTGTAATAAATGCAATCGCTATCGGTATTAAATAAGATAGAATAATAGATAAGGTTGTTACGTCCTGACCTAGTAATTTTGTCGTAAGATCGTTCAACACACTGAATTATTTTTATAGTAAAAAAGGAGTCGTCGAAACCACTCCTTAATTTAAGCTAATTCTCGTTCAAGGCTGTTGCATCTTGAATGAGGGAGGTAGAAGCTTCTGGCAGAACCGACAAGTACTAGTATTCCGACAATTATGGATGCGTAAGTGAATACGCTGGAAAATTGTTTGCTTTTTTAATTCATAATGAAGTTCATCCTTTTTACTTTACATTTGTTTGATAGACATAGATATTTTTCATATTAACATAACCATAAATCCAAGCAATCTCATGCATGATACTATCTTTCGGATTCACTTCCAAAAATATTATCTGGCGTTAGATAAATGGCGTCTGATCATTTTAGAATAGATCCTATTAAGCTGGTCTAACCGTAATTTCATTTACATTTACGTGATCTGGCTGAGTCACAGCATAAATGACTGCTCGTACAATATCAGTCTTTCACGTTTTCTCGGCCACTTTCAAATGGACTCTCTAACTCTTTTTTTGTGGGCCTATAAGGGTAGCCACAATACCGATCAATCCATAAACTATAAAAGAAGTAACATAGCCCATGTCCCAATAAACCAGCCAGCGAGTATTGAACCTATGACTTGCCCCACCGCCAAGAGTAAAAATGGAACGCCAATACCTAATGATGCATTCGTAATAAATACACGGATTCCCCAGACAAGAAGAACTCCGGTTAAAAATATATAGGAGCAACCGAAGAGTCCAGCCGATAAGTAAGTCATTAACAAATTTCCAGGTGAAAAAGATAGAACGATCGAAGCTGAAGCAATCGACAAACTCCCTAACTTATAAGCTAAAGACAGTCCCCCTTTTCAACTAGAGAACCTGAAAACCCTCCTAGTACACCAAATAGTCCTATGATGACCCAAAATCCAGAAAGTTGCCAATCACTATAATTACCAGCCACTTCAATAAAAGATCTGGAAAATGTCCAAAAGGCCGCTGTGGAAATTCCCAGGGTAAGGGATGCTAAAATCAAAGGGGCGGCTCCTTTTACTCCTCGTATAGATAGGTCCCCTGTTTTAAACATCAACCTCGAACTCGTCCCGGCTTTCGGAATCGCTCGGAAATTCCATATCAATATCAGGAATGTCAAGATCGCATAGATCAAATAGGTCAGTCTCCAATTCGGTGTTAATAAAATCGCTCCTATCCCAGAAAGGGCTATGCCAAAACTTGTTCCTGAATTGATCCATGTGTTCGCTCTTCCTTGTACATCCTCTTTCATCCAAAGCGATATCGCCGCGCCATAAGGTGGAGAGATCAAACCTGTGCTCCCTCCAGCCAATAACACTCCCAACGCAAGCACCCATACATTTGGAGTGATACCTATCAACAGCAATCCAGCAAAGGCTGACAGTCCAGCTGAGATAATCATCCTTCTTGGTCCTTCTTTTGTGGTAATCACAGTGGATAGAATGATCGTGAAGCAATAGGCTAAATAAAACAGAGAAGAAATCATCCCTGATACAAACTCGGACATTTCCAGTGATTCATTGATCGCCGGGAGAAGTAACCCAAAACTAAACCTCGCCAATCCATAGGTAACAGCAATCATCGTAACTCCAGGTAAAACTAATTTTGAAAATTTCATGGTATTCATCCTAACTGTAAATTATATAGAACGACCTTTCTAATTTTCAGGTAAAAAAATTACGATGTATGTTGGACAAGTGTCCTCGCCATCGCAATAGAATGTTCTGTTGCTTTCTCTGCACCAATTAATGTCGTCATGGAAGTGGTTCCTTCAAGCAGCAATGTAAATCGATGAGCTAAGTCTCGTTCGTTATCTTTCCCTTTCCTTTGAGCCAAATGCTGAAAATATTTGAGCAATTTGGATTTGTGCCCTCTTGCAATGTTTTCAATCTCATTATTCGTTCCCGCATAATCTTCTATCGCTCTTAAAAACATACATCCTTTGTAAGATTGTTCTTTTAACCAACGGCCATGAGCTTCAACAGCAAGGATGAAAGGCGAATCTGAATCCATTTCTACATGTGAATCCAAATAAGACCAATAGTGTTCTTCCCGCTGCTTAAGTACTTCTTCGACCAAATTGTCCTTGGAAGAGAAATGATTATAAAGCGTCATCGTAGCTACATTCGCTTCACTGATGATTTGCTTCAATCCCACTCCATGAAATCCGTGCTCATAAAATAACCGTTCAGCTACTTTAAGTAATGTATCTTTTTTTATAGATCGACTCATGTCATCCACTTCTCCTTTATTTAGATAGAACGACCTTTTCATCTTTAGAATATCAATTTACTGCTTCTATAGTCAAACCATTTTTGTTGTTAAAAAGAAATATTCTAAAGCTCCCTCTCGTACGAAAAATATTAAACCGCAATTGACAATAATCTGTTAACTATCTAACTCTTATTTTTTGTTTTATTCTTCTAAGCAACCCCAAATCCCGCCTACCCAAAAAGAGGCTGCCCCTTAAGTGAAAATCACTTTTGGGACAGCCCTCTATATCATTTATGATAATTCTGTTTCTCCCATTAAATAGAGATCACATTCCCTTGCGGCTGCCCTTCCTTCGTTGATTGCCCATACAATCAAGCTTTGGCCGCGCCGGATATCGCCAGCAGCAAAAATTCCTTCGACATTTGTTGTAAACGTTCCATAGTCGGCTTTGACGTTTGATCTTTTATCGGTTTTGACGCCAAGCTGCTTAAGAAAACCTTGTTCTGGTCCGCTGAACCCGATCGCCAATAAAACGAGTTGGGCTGGCCAAACTTTTTCCGTGCCGGGGATCTCTTTTCTTATGCGCTGCCCCTGCTCATCTGTATAGGTTTCAACGTTGATCGTATGGACTTCCTTCACGTGGCCGTTTTCATCACCGACAAATTTGGTTGTCATGACAGCGTAGGCACGGGGATCTTGGCCAAATACCGCAGCCGCTTCCTTTTGACCATATTCAACTCGGTGGATGATCGGCCACTGCGGCCAGGGGTTATCCTCCTCGCGAACGTCACCTTTTTCAGGGTAAATATCAAATTGCGTTAGACTTTTGCATTCGTGACGAACGGATGTGGCGAGGCAATCGGTTCCTGTATCCCCGCCGCCGATTACGATTACATCTTTCCCTTCAGCGGTGAGGAAATTACCGTCCTTATGGTTGGAGTCCAATAGACTTTTCGTGTTTTGGTGGAGAAAGTCCATCGCGTAGTGCACGCCTTTTAACTCCCTGCCCTCTACTTCTAAGTCACGATGCTGTGTGGCCCCACCGCAAAGAACGGCAGCATCAAAATCCTTTTGTAATTGTTCTAACAGATAATCTTGGCCCACTTCGGTGTTTGTAATAAAAGTAATTCCTTCCTCTTTGAGAAGATTCACCCGTCGTTTAACGACGCGATAAGGAAGTTTCATGTCGGGGATCCCATATGTCAGCAGCCCGCCAACCCTGTCATGGCGTTCAAATACGGTGACATGATGCCCGGCTTTGTTAAGCTGGGCGGCACACGCCAATCCCGCTGGACCTGAGCCGACAACAGCTAGCCTTTTTCCGGTTCGAACGGAAGGGGGCTCCGGTTTCACCCATCCTTCCGCAAACCCCTTTTCAATAATAGAAAGTTCAATCGTCCGGATGGCTACAGGAGGTTCATTAATGCCCAGGACGCAGGCTCCTTCACACGGCGCTGGACAAGCCATTCCCGTAAATTCCGGGAAATTGTTCATTTGGTGTTCCCGTTTGAGCGCTTCTTGCCATTGTTCTTGATAAACGAGGTCATTCCACTCCGGAATCAAATGATAGACGGGACAACCGGACGTCATCCCATCAATCATAGCTCCCGTTTGGCAAGTCGGGACCCCGCAATCCATGCAGCGTGCCCCTTGTTCCTTCACCTCTTCTTCCGGCATGGGAAGCGTGTATTCTTCCCAGTCCTTCGTTCGTTTTAGGGGGTCGCGCTCAGGCCTTGGCTCACGCTCATATTCCATAAAACCAGTCGGCTTTCCCATTTGCTCAGCCTCCTACCCGATTATTTCAATGCTTCTACTGCTTTTTTGCTTTCCTCAAATGCTGCCAGTGCTGCTTTGCTTTTACTTAGCCCGCTTGCTTCCAGATTTTTAATTCTTTTCTTCATTTCTAAATCATCTTTAGGGATGACCTTAACAAACTTTGGCAGCAAGGTCTTCCAATGATCTAACACTTTTTTTCCACGGGCACTGTTCGTGTAGTGGACATGTTTTTCGATCAGCTGGTAGACCTCTTCCATTTCTTCTTTATCTGTCAACGATTGCAGGTGAACCTGTTCTATATTGCAATTTATGCGGAAAGGTTGTTCAGCATCGTCAAGCACATAGGCAATTCCGCCTGACATGCCGGCAGCGAAATTTTTTCCGGTTGACCCTAACACAATTGTCCGTCCCCCGGTCATATATTCACAACCGTGGTCACCGATGCCTTCCACGACGACATAGGCGCCGCTGTTTCTTACACAAAAGCGCTCTCCGGCCACTCCATTGATATAAGCTTCGCCCGCCGTAGCCCCGTAAAAGGACACGTTCCCAATAATGATGTTTTCTTCTGCTTTAAACGTACATTTTTTTGATGGACGGACAATGATTTTTCCGCCTGACAGCCCTTTCCCTACATAGTCATTGGCATCGCCGATCAACTTCAGCGTTAATCCTGCAGGAATAAAGGCCCCGAAGCTCTGACCGGCCGAACCTTTGAACGTCAAGCGTATCGTATCGTCAGGCAGTCCTCGCAAGCCATAGCACTTCGTGATTTCTTGTCCGAGCATCGTTCCGGCAACACGATTGATGTTTCTGATCGAAAATGTGCCTTCGACCGCTTCCTGATGTTCGATTGCCGTCTGGCAAAACGGGATAAGTTCCTGCACATCCAAAGATTTATCCAAGCCATGGACTTGTTCGGTAGTTGCATAGCGGCTAACACCTTCTGGGACATCAGGCTGGTAAAGAAGCGGGGTTAGGTCAAGACCCTTGGCTTTCCAATGGTCAATCGCCTGGTTGGCTTCTAGCACATCAGTTCTTCCAACCATCTCATTCAACGTTCTGAACCCTAGCTCAGCCATCAATTCGCGTACTTCAGCAGCAATAAAACGCATAAAGTTGGCTACATGATCAGCTTCACCTATGAATTTTTTTCGCAACTCCTCATTTTGTGTGGCCACACCGACTGGACACGTATCAAGGTGACATACCCGCATTAAAATACAGCCCAGGACAACGAGCGGCGCGGTTGAAAAACCGTATTCCTCTGCGCCAAGTAAAGTGGCAATGACGACATCACGGCCTGTCATCATTTTGCCGTCTGTTTCCACAACAATGCGATCACGCAAACGATTCATAAGCAGGGTTTGGTGGGTTTCAGCCAGACCAATTTCCCATGGCAGCCCGGTATGCTTAAGACTGGTCCGAGGGGCTGCTCCAGTCCCGCCGTCATAACCACTGATTAAGACAAGGTCCGCCCTTCCTTTTGCCACACCTGCTGCAATAGTGCCAACCCCAACTTTCGAAACGAGCTTGACGCTAATTCGCGCCTTCGGGTTTGCATTTTTTAAGTTATGAATCAATTCAGCTAAATCTTCAATCGAGTAAATATCATGATGCGGCGGCGGTGAAATCAGTCCAACCCCTGGTGTGGACCCTCTCACCTCCGCGATCCATGGGTACACCTTTTTCCCGGGAAGGTGGCCTCCCTCCCCTGGTTTCGCTCCCTGCGCGATTTTTATCTGAATTTCATCGGCATTCACAAGAAAATGACTATTGACACCAAACCTGCCTGAAGCTACCTGTTTAATGGAACTTCGGCGCCAATTTCCATCGGCATCCGGGGTAAAACGCCCCGGGTCTTCCCCGCCTTCACCCGAATTGCTTTTACCTCCAATCTGATTCATGGCAATGGCAAGTGTCTCGTGGGCTTCCTGGCTGATCGAACCGTAGGACATCGCCCCAGTTTTAAACCGCTTGCAAATGTCTTCGACGGATTCGACCTCTTCTATGGGAATCCCGTCTCTCTTCTTAAAAGAAAGCAGGCCGCGGATCGATTGTAAATTGCGGTTAGTATCCGTGAGCATCGCGGAATATTCTTTAAACATTTGATAATTATTCGAGCGGCAGGCTTGCTGGAGCTTATGGATCGTTGCCGGGTTATACTGATGATCCTCCCCGTTTTTACGCCACTGAAAGTCGTCACCGGAAGCCAATGTTTTGACGCCGCCCCTTTTGAATTCAAACGCTCTTTTATGCCTGATTAATACTTCCTTTTCTATCGTCTCCAGGTCAATTCCGCCTAAACGCGACGCCGTGCGGGTAAAATATTTTTCAATGACGTCTGCGTCAAGCCCGATCGCCTCAAAGATTTGAGCCCCGCGGTAACTTTGAATCGTTGAGATCCCCATCTTTGATAAAACCTTTACGACACCCTCGGTCGCGGTATTGATGTACGTTTCTATAGCTTCCTCAAAAGATACTTCACGGAGCTCTCCCTTCCGAATAAGCTCGCCCAGTGTTTCAAACGCTAGATAAGGATTGATCGCTTCTGCCCCAAACCCGAGTAAGGCCGCAAAGTGATGGACTTCCCTCGGTTCCCCGGATTCAACCAGCAGACTAACCTTCGTGCGCATGCCCCTTCGAATTAAATGATGATGCAAACCAGACACCGCAAGCAGAGCGGGAATGGCAGCATAGTGGGCATTCATGCCGCGATCAGACAAAATCAACAAGGAAGCTCCATCATCCATCGCTGCATCCGCTTGTTGAAAAAGGGTTTCTAATGCTTGTTCCAACTGACCGCTCTCGTCAGCGGCCTCAAACAGGATGGATAATGTCTTGGCTTGAAAATTTTCTAACTGCGAACTGCGCAGCTTTTCCAACTGCTGATTGGTCAAAATTGGTGTGTCCAAACGAATCTGTTGGCAGCTTTCTGGCTCGGGGTTCACTAGATTTTCTTCCCCGCCAATTGTCGTTGCTATAGCGGTCACAACTTTTTCCCTAATCGCATCAATGGGCGGATTCGTTACTTGGGCAAAAAGCTGTTTAAAATAATTGTATAAAAGTTGAGGGCGCTTCGATAAAACAGCGAGAGGTGAATCGTACCCCATCGAACCGATCGGATCTTTTCCATCCGTGATCATTGGCTTTATCAATTTGTTTAACTCTTCTGTTGTATAGCCAAATGCCAGCTGTTGTTCAACGAGCTCATCAACATTTAGTGGAGAACTCTCAGGCTGCTTCTCTTTAGGTCCCGGCATATCATCTAAATGAAGTAAGTGTTTGGACAACCATTTTTGATAAGGGTGATCTGTCGCAATTTGGTGTTTAATTTTTTCATCAGGAATAATCTCCCCTTTTCCAAGTCAACTAGCAGCATCTTTCCTGGTTCCAGCCTTTCCTTCACCTCAATATCCTCGGGGTCAATATCTAGCGCACCGACCTCCGAGCCTAAAACGATCTTACCGTCTTTTGTGACATAATAGCGCGCCGGCCTTAACCCATTTCGGTCGAGACAAGCCCCGATTTGCCGGCCATCTGTAAAGACAACCGCCGCCGGTCCGTCCCACGGTTCCATTAAACAACTATGATAATCATAAAAAGCTCGTTTTTCCTTCTTCATATTTTCATCGTTCACCCACGGTTCGGGGATCATCATCATGGCTGTATGGGCAAGCGACCGGCCGGACAAATGAAGGAATTCAAAACAGTTATCAAAAATGGAGGAATCGCTGCCATCTGTATCGATAACAGGCAGCACTTTTTTAAGCTCCTCCCTTTGAAAAATTCAGATTCACACAAGGACTCTCGCGCCCTCATCCAGTTGACATTGCCTCTTGCTGTGTTAAATTCACCGTTGTGAATTGTAAAACGGTTCGGATGGGAACGCTGCCAGCTCGGAAAGGTATTCGTACTAAAACGAGAATGCACCACCGCTAAAGCAGATTTAAAATCACGATGATTTAAATCTCGATAAAAAGAATCGAGCTGCTCAGGGATAAGCATCCCCTTATACACAATCGTTCTAGTTGATAAGCTGCAAATATAAAAATCCTCAGCTTCTTCAATCTCTGAGGCGTACATTTCTTTTTCCAACCGTTTTCGCAGAATATATAATCTTCTTTCGAACGTCATTTGATCCCTTATTTGATCAGATCGTCCAATAAATACTTGACGAATAAAAGGTTTTGTCTTTTTCGCAAGGTCGCCGACAAAGGAATCATTGACAGGAACGGTACGCCATCCAAGAAACGGAATGCCTTCACTATCAATCACACTTTTCACTAATTCCTCCGCCTTTTTCCTACCTTCCGTACGCTGTGGGAGAAAGACCATGCCAACCCCGTATTTTCCTTCTGCGGGAAGAACAATGTTTTCTTTATCACACTGCCTTTCAAAAAAAGTGTGAGGGATTTGCGTTAGTAGACCGGCCCCATCTCCAGTGCTTGTGTCGGCCGATTGTCCGCCGCGATGCTCGAGGTTACATAGAATAGTAATCGCATCCTGAACAATATCATGTGATTTATTTCCATTAATATTGGCAATCATCCCAATTCCGCATGCTTCATGTTCATTTTCCGGATGATATAAACCTTGAGGAGCAGGATATCCGTGATTTTTCATAACAGCACCCCTTCTTTTATTAATTGTGAACGCGATGGATATGTATATATTCCCCTAAGTAAACTTGTCCCAATTTTACCGAAAAGGAAATCCATATCTATTTTTTGACAAAATGATCCGCTATCTTGAACACCACTCATATTTTTCCATTATTCTTATTGTCTACTTTTTCCTCTCGATCATACAAAAAACATGATTAACTCCATCATTGATCTCAAATTCACGGAATACCTTCTACAGGTTTTAAAAAAATATATAAATATTAAAAAAATTACAAAAAACGACGATATTTTTACTTTTTATCCTATATAATTATCAGTGGGTTAAGGTTATTGAGCGTTGTCTTAAGACAATTCACATAACAGACGGTTGGATCAAGGAGTATTTTTGCATATTTAACCTACTCTTGGAGTGTTTATACGAGGAGAAATGTTGATGAAAAAATATTGTTTGGAATCATTTCAAACTTTGGTACTGAAACCATTTAGTTATATCTCTATTCATGCTTTAGCTAAAGATCCTGGGGACCCGGGGATGGGGTAATTGAAAGAAGGCTGTGTACTGTCTAGACTAATCTCCCGCTTGATTCTCATCTAGACCAAAAAAACACAAACGTAAACATCCACGTTTACGTTTGTGTTTTTGATACAACTATTATTCTTTGTAATGTTCTTTCTACCAAAAAATGTCCGCCAGTTCACCACCTATTTCCTTGCCATGCACAAAATACCACCAACCAAATGTGGAAGCGAAGCCAATACTGCTAGAAAAAATGGAAAAATAATCATGAACAAAGAAGGAAAAAAGGATAAGTTCCCTGCTGTTGCTTGTCCGGCAAAAAAGCATGTAAGAATACACGCTACTGCGGCAGATAAAAGAAAAAAACTCCAGCCCTATTTGACCTCCTATTTTTAATTAGAAGTATTGTAGCGATGATCCCGAAAATTACGCCTGCCATCGGTATAATAATAACCATTACACCTACCAGAACAACCAATAATAACACGACTATGATAAATACTGACATGCCAGGTTGAGTACTGGCATGATACAGATCAGAGATTATACGATAGAGTCGAGGCAGGGGATAGAGATAAAAATGACTACATTTAAAATGCTGCCGATCACGCCAAGAATAATTTCGATATTTCCTCTCATCCCTGTCTTCTCCTTTTTAACCACAAAGCGCAACACCTGAGTTCTTATGTCTATTTTTCGACCCTCTGAAGGCTTCACTTATCTTAAGCCTCCAGTATCCAATAAGCGTGCTCTTGCTTAAACATGACCTTCTTATGATAGGTTTTTAAATTGTGGTGCGTGCTTCATTGCGAATTTGACAATTTGATTATAAGTTTTAGCTGCAAATTCCTTTTTAGACGGAGTGTAAAGTTTTGCTGTACCTTCATCGATGATTTTGATTCTAGAACCACCGCGAACATACAAAGTCACGTATAAAAAAGGATGGTCTAATCGATTTTTTAAAAGGAAGTCTTTAGGAAAGTCTGCATTGATCAAAAGACGGTCCTCTACATGTTTCAGGGACAATTGACTATAAAACTGAAGATTTTTTACTTCGCGAATAAACAATAATGCTGCACTCCTTTTCGTTCTTCTTCCATAAGACTATCCTTATTTTAAGTACAGATATGATATTCACTTCTAACAGAAAATAATCATTACTACTGCTAAGTATACCATCACACTTTTAAGGCCACGTAAATTTATCGGCAGCAAACCTTATTAAAAGTCAGACTGCCAGAACCTATAAGAAATGCAGACGCACTAAAAAGACGCTTTCCTTATAAGGATAAGCGCCACTTTAACAGAATAAGGTCAGATTCCCCCCTTTTTCTAGGATTATCGTTATCACGGCAGGAGTCCGAATTTGCTTTTTGAGCTAGCCAATATCGCTTATCATTATAAGCGTTTATCGATGCAGGATTAAATCTTTTTCAATGTCAAGCATATTTGGTTAAGGAGGATCAAATAAATAAGTAATACTATTGCACAGATACATGTGGATAAATTCACACAAACCCCCCTCCCCCTTTTGCAAAGAGGTAGAGGGTTTAGTCAACTTATACAATCTAATGTTGAGAGAATGATCGTACATCTTTTGCCACGTTCACTCTACCTATCAGTTTAGCAGCATCCTTATCCAATACTTCTCCGTACACATTGTAAATATCTAATTGCTTATCAAACTCTAATTCCATCGTATATGATCGAGGAGCCAGATCGGGAACAGTCCCTTCAAATATGAATCGACTCGGCCCTGTTTGTTCTACTAAGGTAAAATTAATCTCCTGCTCCCCAATCTCCCCGCTAAGCTGTTGATTACCGATCAGCATCACATAATCATCAAAAGTCACTTCCACCTCAATGGTATCCCCCGGGCGGTACACATTTGACTCTTTTGATACTACATTGAACGAGTCTAATTTAGGAGCCGGTTCGTCTTTATACTTATTCCACTTCACAAAATCCGTGTTAAACCTGATAAAATCCATTTCTGTATTCGCCGTTCCCTCGTAAAACAGCCCGATTTTACCATTTGATAGATTGGTGAGACTGGAATATCCATAATGCCCTTCCTTGACTAGCTGCTCATACTTCCAGTCAAACGTATACTTTGTATGCCCGTTCTCATAGGTCCCGACTTCCTCAATTAAACCTAATCTTACGGTGCCATTTATACGACTGCTTGGATCATTCGCACTTGAGAAAACAACGGCTTCCTTCCCATTGACCTGTCCGTCATACCGAATAGCCGACATTTGACTGTATGGGGCAACTAACTCTTTCTCTGTTACCACTTTAGAATGCCAGGTTTCGCCACCGTCAAAACTCGTTGCAATTTGTGCATAGCCAGAATGATTCCGCATAAACATTTTGAGCTGGCCGTCCGGCATTTCTACAACTTGCGATTCCGTAATTTCATACTCACGATTGGTAAAGGTTTTCTCATCAATCACCTTGCCCCCCTCTACGACCCTACCTTCATTAGGGGATTCTCCGCGGTACCAGGTTTTCCCCTGGTCATCACTGTAAATCACAGCACTTGCCTGTCGATTATTTTCATTGAGAAAATAAACCGGGAACACAAGTCTCCCTTTGTTTGGCCCTTTGGTTAATTGAATGCCGTTCCCAGGACCTGTACCTAGAAAAATCATCCACTCTTCTTTTACTTGAGCATTTAGATCAATAGGACCTTGCCACGCCTCCCCTTCATCATCACTGTAATACAACTCAAGATAGGACGTTTTAAATGGTTTCAAAGGAGATGTTTTGCTAAAAATGTTATCTACTTTCTCCCCATCTAGATACAAATTCCTGTCCTCATCGACGGTATATGAAGTGACTTCTCCTGAATCATCATACACCTTGCCTTCTTCCCTAATTGTGTAATCGTTTTCATTTTCGTCAGTGAGAAACATATACTCTTCTTCATTTACTGTCTTGAAACCTGTTCCCTTATAGGCATTCGTACCAAAACCGCCCATCAATCCAGCTCCATGAGGAAACCCGTCTACGAGGGCAAAGATTCGTTTATTCGATTGATCCTGCAAGAAAGACAAGTCAATGTTAGAGGCTTGATCAGGGTAGTCGTTGATGACAATGCCATCTTCCTCCCACGTTTTCCCCTCGTCAAAACTTCTTCGGATGACGGCATCAATATTATTTGGCGAGTCAGCACCACTCTCCATACGGCGATCTATTCCGGCAATTAACGTGCCGCCTTCAGTTTGAAGCAGTGCGGGGATTCTATAGTTACTGGAATCCATAAATCCTGGATAAAAAAGGCTTTGAGGATCTGAAACATAGGCATCCTCAGGCATTGGAGTGACTAATGAATCAGCTGAGGTGACGTCTGTGATGGTGGTCAGTGTATCTTCTGAAAAGGGTTCATTGTAAATTTCAAAAAAACCGATATCCCGCTAAACAGATAAGGGTTTCCCCCGGATGCCCTTTCTGTACGCCCTAACTGTGCGTTGTTCGGATTGTAAATATTACTCAGAAACTTTCTTGGTGACTCTGTATCCTTTTTGATTAATTCACCATCTAGAAAGTATTTATAACCCTTTTCCTTATCTACAACCATAGCCAATGTATGGACGTTACCTTCTTTCAAATCCACAGGGGTAGCTTTAATATGGATGTTCTCTTTCTCCTCCCCCGGTTTCTCATAACGATTTTCGCTTCCAACACTTGTAGGGGTAATGTATAGATGGAAATGACTATCCGCTAAGTTCGTATTACTTAATGAAAAAAGTGACATAATGGAGGATCCTGTATAACGGAACCTTACAATAATCGTCCCTTCTTCTAATTCTTTCAGCTCATCTACCCTCGCATTCAAATTCGTATAGTTCCCATCACTAATCTGCTGATTTTCTACACGTACGATCGGTTCTGGTTTTCCAGAGGACTCGGCGTTTACCTGTGAAGTTTGATGAAAGGTAATAAGAGTCAAAAGGATAGACAGACCGAACAAACCCATTTTTCTAAACATTAATGATCTCCTTTCGATTTTGATGATGGACTTACAAATATCCTAAAGTCTCCTCCCTCTCCAAAAAGGAAAATTTTACTTTGTCAGAAAAATAGTAACATTATGACACGTAACTTTCAATGATTAAAAAGTAATGATTAACAATTGTCAAATTGATTCCAAATCTATCCTTTGTAGAGGCTGGCTGTACGCCACATTAAAAAACAGAGAGGGAATCTACCCTCTCTGCCATCATTGATAAACATTCTCTTGCAAAATCTATATGGTGGTACCCTGCAACAACCCTCGAAGTTTTATCGTCATTTCATCTAGGAAGTTCCTGCAGTAAGCGCATAGTCCAGATGAATGTGTGGTTCGACATAAGGAGGCAATACCATTTTTCCGTTTAGATCGATGACGTTTCATCACTTATTTCGTAAGTATCCGTATCTTGTCACTATCATCAAAGGTCAAGTCCTTGCCCTGTCAGTACCGGACAGAGGCAAAGTAAACCAAAAGGTATGATGATTACCTTGTGACCTGATGCCAACCCTTCCATTATGATGTTCTACAATTTCTTTTGTTATCGCCAGGCCTAATCCTGTCCCTCCTGTTTCACGATTGCGGGAGGAATCTATACGATAAAATCGCTCAAAGATTTTTTCCTGTTTCACTGTGGGTATAGGTTGACCTGGACCTGTGACGGAAACTTTGTATTCCGACTCTAATGATTCTCCTTTTATCAAAATAGGTCCAGTACCCCAGTAGTAGCGAATGGCATTGTCCAGCAAATTACTGACAACCTGGGGGATCCCTTCATTATAGACACTCACCATCTCATGATCTGCTTGAACGTCTACGGAAATCCTTGCTGTCTTTAGGGACCAACGAAACATCTCTACGGATTGATCAATTAATAAGGCCATATCCACAGCTTCTTTTTTAGAAAAAGTCTGGGCTGAGACATAATCCCATTCCTTTAGTTGCTCCAGTTGTTCAAGCATCTTCGTAAGACGCTTGGACTCCTCATAAAGCGATTGATACAGGTGTTGATCCCCTTCTATCACACCATTTTTTAATGCACTAAGATATCCATTTAAATTAGATAAGGGCGTGCGAAATTCATGTGATAAGTCAGATACTAGCTTTTGCCGATGTTGTTGATTGTTCTGCAGTTGCTGAACCAGCCCATTAAACTGAACGATTAATTGCCCGGTTTCATCCTCGGACTTGCTTTCGATAGGGCTTGGATAATGGCCTCGTTTCATACTTTTCGTAGACTCAATCAACTCCCTTAACGGACGTATCAGTTTTTTTGTTAAATAAAAATGAATCATACTTCCGCTCACAATCGCGATAAGGCTGAAAATCCATAAGTAATGAGAGAGAGTCGAATTAAATTGGGACTGTTTATACTCATTCATCGTGGCCATTCCATCGACTAAAAAACAAGCTGTGTTATAAATGGCCCAACTACTAAGGACGATAAAAGCAGAAATAACCGCTATATTTAAAAGTGTTAAACGCCACAAGAACTGTTTTGGAAGCCAAGACCTCTTAATAAACAAATTTATACCCCATTCCGCGGACAGTACAGATACGTTTTGGAACCGCAGGATGATCCTCAATTTTTTCCCGAAGCTTTTTTATGTGTGCATCAATAGTACGATCCAAAACCGTTTTATCAGCCGAAGGATATAGTTGACGAATAAGATCTTCCCTCGAGAGTACCACATTTGGATTTTCCATAAAATGATAGAGAAGATTGAATTCATGTTTCGTCAAGCAAATCTGCTGATCATAAAGCAGCGCTTCCCCTTTTCGCGGCTTTATACATAAACCTTCGTAAACAATCTTTTGACAAAACTGTCCCGTTCTCCGCAGAACTGCTTCAACATGGGCTACAAGTTCCTCTGGATCAAACGGCTTTGTTACGTAATCATCGGCGCCTAATTTCAATCCACTAATTTTATCATCTGTACGTGCTTTAGCCGAGAGCATGATAATCGATACTTCATTACGTTCCTGTTCTCGTACCCATTTGCACAATTCTTCTCCACTAATCTTAGGAAGCATTAAATCAAGAACAATTAAACACGGATGGTAAGTTAAAAAGACATCCTTTGCCGCTTCCCCGTCAGCAGCCTCTACTACATCATAGTCGGCTTTTTTCAAATAAATGCTGACAAGCTCACGGATTAATGGATCATCTTCTACAACTAATATGGTTTGTTTCACGGGATCACCTCTTCCTTATTGTACTCAATAAGAGGGACTCATTTCATCTTTTCAAATTCTTGGATCATACGTTCATAATTTAACGCACCTAAGGCCTTGTATTGAATAATTCCATTCGAATCAATCATAAAGGAAGATGGAATAGGACGTATTTCATAATTCGTAGCCACTTTGCTTTCTTTATCTAATAATATAGGAAAAGTTAAGGTAAACTCGTTCACAAAATCTTTCACTTGTTGAAGATTACTCTCTGTTTGAGTCAAATTGACGGCTAAAACCACAACATCTTTATTTTGATAGAATTTTTCCATATCCGGCATTTCAGCACGACAAGGGGGACACCAAGTAGCCCAGAAGTTCACCATGACGCGTTGGCCCCGGTAATCCGATAGTTTTACATTCTCACCTTCTAATGTCTGAAGCTGGAAGTCGGGAGCAATATCACCTATGTTCAGGCCTACAGCAGCTTCTGAAGTTGTTTTATTCTCTTTATCATTAGAAGTATCGTTCACCTTATCGCTATCCGAACCGCGCTCTCCTTGCTCAATCCCTTTATTCATATCTGGACTTGATGTATGATTCGCTTGAAAAGCAAGGTCATACACCGCCCATCCAAACATTCCGACGATAACAATGATGATCATCGCTTTTTTCATCAATAAATACCTCCTGTTATCCTAAGTTAGAAAACCAGCTATCTTGTACAAGTCTCAGTAAGAAGTTAGATAAACGAGCCATTTGTCCTGTAAACAGAAGCACTCCCATAACAATCATAATGGCTCCACCTGCCTTCATGATTGTTTGACTATAACGAACAAGCCATTTTGTGGAACCAAGGAAAAAAGTAAGTACGAGAAATGGGATCGCAAAACCGATGACATACATGATCGTATATAAGGCTCCTTGCGTTGGATTACTAGCTGCGACAACTAGAATGGATGCAAAAATAGGACCAATACAAGGTGTCCACCCTGCCGCAAAACCCATGCCAACAAAAATGGTCCCTAAGTAGCCAACAGGTTTTTTAGTGAAGTGAAAACGCTTTTCCTTCATAAACCATGTCACTTGAAGCCAGCCCGCTACGAAGAATCCCATAATGATAATGAATATACCGGCAATCCGTTGAAGGAATAGCCCTGATTCACCTGATAACACACCCTGAATCCATTGCCCTAGAAAGGAAACACCTACACCTAAGCTAATAAAAATCATCGAAACACCGAGTAAGAAAAAAACGGCGTGCAGCAATAATTTTCTACGTACCTTCCATTCATTTTGATTCTGGATTTCCTTCACACTCATCCCCGTAATGTAAGACAGGTATGCCGGAAAAATAGGCAAGGTACATGGAGAAAGGAATGACAGAATCCCTGCTCCTAATGCCACCCATATCGTAATATCCGCTGCAGCATTCATTATTTAACCCTCTTTCTATAAAGAATCAGAAATAGACTACTAATAAAAATAACGCTATAAAACCACTGATCTAAGTAGTAGTGAAAAACACTTGTCTGATAAAAAGTGGATAAAACCCATTGCCCCAAGCTCCATCCCAATATACTGACAAACGTAAGTTTTGCAATTGTCGCTTTGCTCTGGAGCAGTATAAGAATGATAAGAAGGGTAACGAGTAACCCTAAGTATCCCCACACATCTTCTCCTCCTCCCCAAGTAATTTGAACAAATTCATACACAAAGGAAGCAGATAAAAAAATATACATAAAGGAGAAGAGTAGATCTAGCAATTTCTGATAGTGATCAACCATTTTGAATTCGCCATATACCATAGTAAATAATACGGCGATATAAAAGGCTCTTGAATCACTTGGATAAGCTAAAATGGCACGTGGATCACTTAAGAATGTTGAGAAATTGACTAAGATTTTTCCAATCCACAGTGAAATGACAAACACAATGAGAAGGGAAATCATTTCATCTGATCGTTGCTTTGTTTCTAACTTTGAAAAAGGGCTTGAAAGCCGAAAAAAGATAAAGCCCACTATAAAGCTCCCCACAACTATTATGATTGAGCTTTTTATCACGAAAGGACCTATGATCCAAGCTGATGGCATAGCAGCAGCTCCTCCTGTATAAAATAGATTCTAGTTAGATTATAAAACTGGAATATGAAAGTTTAATGAAAATAGGCAAATTCATAATCGAACGATAAAGGTTGCAGGTCCCACCTTAGATCGTAAAAAGAGCCTCAGCCAAATGACCATATATTTTAAAAATAATCGTCGCTGCACCCTAGACTTAAATTAAAAAGGCCAAACATAGGGATCGCCTATGTTTGGCCTTTTCCAATCTAGCCCCTAAATTATTTAATCGGGCCGTTATTGATCTGAGTTAATCCTTTATTCACTTCGAATATTTTACCGTTAACTGGCTCAATACCAAAGCCCTTTAGTCTCTCTGTGTGCATCGTTAAATAGTTTTGAGCTGACTCTTTTGACTCAAACAAATAAATACCACCAGCTTCCTTTGCCTCCCTATCTTCCGTCCAAACCTTCCATAAGAACCCTTCTTCCTCATTAATACTTTTTGCTAGATCAGAAAATTCTTCAACCATCTCATCACCGAATGGTCCATCCATTTTGAAATCCACTTGTAAGATATATGCCATGTTTAACACTCCTTTTTAAATTCATCAACAATCAGTCATTAATTACAAGATTTTTTCTAACTATAATTCAGCATTGTTCAGCGAACGCGCCCCAATATCTGATCAATTCGGGATGATCTCTATTTATCATTTCTTTATAACGGCCTGAATAACATGCCCTAGACCTACATGTCTTTTTCCTTCCTCCCGCTCCGCTTCACCGTAATAAAAATGAATACATTTGTAATTTTTAATCCAATTTAGGATATCTACTGGATCATATAACATATCAACAGATTTTGGACCACCTGTTTGATATTTAAGTTGAGCTTCGGAGTAAATTTCAAAGATGATATACCCACCTGGTTTCACTGAGTTAATCATACTTTCCATAAAAAATGGCTGATCTTTTTTGGGAACGTGTCCAAATACCATTATTGCGGCATCATATTGATTTGTTTTAACTTTTTCTTTAGTCAAATCCATCGCAAACGTTTCTACGTCAACATGATTTTGACGGGCCAATATTTTCGTTTTTTCAAGACCGATCGTTGATTGATCATAAGTGGTTACATCGTGACCAAGTTTTGCTAAATAAACTGCATTCCGACCCTCACCTTCAGCAAAACAACCAACCTTTGAATGCTCCGGAATTATATGACTTATATTATTTATAAATACATTTTCGCTTTCACCATAAACAAAATCTTGATTTGAAAAACTGTTATCCCAGTGTTCTTTTGACATAAACTTTAATCTCCTTTTCTAAATAGCATTGCACTATAATCTTCAAAAGTAATGTATCACAACAATTATATAAATACATAAGGAAAAACGTTAGGATGACGTACGGTAGTTTGTGTAAAAGTTGAATATATCTTAAGTCTAAGGAAACGACGAACTAAAAAAACCCAATTTCCCTTATCTTTAAGAGAAATTGGGTTTTCATTCAATATAGTTTGTCGAGTTTTTCTACTTCTAATCAACTAACAAAAAAGATCCGATAACTCTCACTCGTCCTAACGACCTCCCCCGACTACCTAATGAATAACCCATAAAAAAACAGGCTAACCAGCTGAACCGGTTAACCTTATAATACAAGCCCCTTTAACTCTCATATAATAACTCTTTTTTAAGCCCTTACTTTAGCTAAAATAAAAAGTTAGTATTAATTTACTTTTGATGGTTGTACGTCTGCAGGAATGGGGCATTCATAATGAGTACCGTTCAGTGTTTCTAGTAATTCCTCTTTGGCGTTCTCTATAATTTCTTTATTTTCTAATGCCTTAATAGCTGTCAATGTGAGGATTTTTGACACTTGCAGCAACCCCTTTTGAGCAATCGTTGAGTTGCCTTGTGCGACCATTTGCCAACTATGGAGAGGGGTTCCTAGCGCACATGTTGTCATCATGCATTGAGCAGTAGGAGCGATCCAACTGACGTCGCCCACATCCGATGAACCTGGTACCACTGCATTGGAGCTATATCTTGGGTAGATTTCTTCTGCTAAATATTGTTCAGAACGGATCGTGACTTTTTCATTTGCGATAGCAACAAGTTGTTCTGCATTATTTTTTTCGCTTTTAGTCAACGTGTTCCAAATCTCATTTGCATATTCTTTCTCTTTGTTTGAATATGTCGGCACCGATTTCAGTCATAAGGCTGTAACAATATCAGCAATTCTTATGCAATGGATCTTAGTAATATTAAACCGATCATATTCTTTTTTGTTTCGATATGCATCTTACAAGTCTTCTCTAAATGATTTATCCATTATAACTGTTTGATATCTTCATCCAATTGAGTTAATCCGAAAGAATAAACATAACAAAAGCTTCTGTACACAGGATTGAGATACGGTCCGCTTTCTTCCATGATTTAATTTCCAGAAACGATAAAGCTTAATTGCGCAACAAGGAGCCAATACATCAAATTCTCCTAGACCTGAGATAGACGATTACTCATCAGCCTGTCTTCTTACTATTTGATATAATCCTTGAAGGGCTTTTACACGAACGATAATGGAGCCTTCCCCTTCAACATTAATTTATTAAATTTACTTCACAAAAAGTGGAATTAATTTTTGCTCATTCACATCCACTAACCCCAGATCACTGATCCTAACCTCTGGAATAACCGTCAGCGTCAATGAAGATAGAGCCATTGACGGGGAACGCTTGCCCACTTTAACCCCCATCGATTGAGCTTTTTCATTAAATCGTTCCACTTTTGGAGAAAGTTCTTCTATCGTCTCAGGAGACATTAGTCCCGCTAAAGGAAGATCTACTTGTGCAACAATCTCTCCCTCTTCCACAAGACAGAGTCCTCCACCAGAAGCCTGCAATTGTTCCGTAGCCAGCAGCATATCACGGGCGTTTGTCCCTGCTACTACCAAGTTGTGGCTATCATGGGCAACAGTTGTCGCATACGCTCCACTTTGTAGACCTGAATTTTTCAAAACACCTACAAAAGGTTTGCGGTTCTGTCCATGGCGGCCTATCACGGCTGCAAAGACATAATCATCAGGTAACGAACTTATTTCTCCATTGCTTACGTCGACATCTAAGCTTCCCTGTGCCGTTGTCCCAATAGATGTCATTTCCATTGTGTTCAGAGTAGCTGTACCATTCTGTATCGGTGCATGGATCATAAAATCCTCTTCCTTTAATGGAGGAAGAACCACTGTATTCTTTAGTAATGGCGGGATGCTGCTGTTAATGTCAGCCGTCACTTCGCCATCTGACACCATTTGGGTTCCTTGTACAAATACATCACGAACTTCCATGGTTTCCAAAGAATCGACCAGGGAAAAATCCGCTACATACCCTGAAGCGATGGCTCCTCGATCTCGAAGTCCGTAACGAATGGCTCCTCCAAGTGTGGCATAGCGAATCGCTAGTGGTGCAGGAATGCCTTCTTCAATCGCGCGGCGAACCACTCGATTCATCTGGCCGTTTTTCAACATATCATTAGGCTCTATATCATCTGTGCACATAGCTATATTCGAAACATAAGGTACGGATTTCCATGCCTTTGCAGCAATATCGGCAAACTGGCTCACACTGGATTCCCTAATATAAATCATCATTCCTGCTCGCAATTTTTCAAGAATTTCTTCCTCTGAGCGGCTTTCGTGATCAGAATTCACGCCGGCGGCTAAATAAGCATGTAATGGTCGACCGGAAACTCTTGGTGCATGTCCTTCATTTAATACGCCAAATTCCAGTCCCTTCTCCACAATGCCTGCCATCCGCAGACTTTGGTTGATGACGCCTGGATAATCCATTAACTCAGCGATGCCCACTACATCAGGAAGTTTCAGCAATTCGGCTATATCATGCGGGTTGAATTCTGCTCCCGCAGTCTCCAAACCTGGAACAGCTGGCACACACGAAGGAATTGTTGTAAGAATTCGAACAGGAAGTCCTTGACTTGCTTCCACCATATAGTTAACTCCTTCAGCCCCCATAACATTGCCGATCTCATGTGGATCAACAACAGCCACTGTGGTCCCATGTCTGAGAACGGCTCTTGCGAACATATCGGGTGGAATCATTGTACTCTCAATGTGGACATGGCAATCAATAAAGCCTGGAACGGCATATTTGCCTTTCGCATCTATTTCCGTGTCACCTTCCATCCAAAACTCCGGCTCGTTATTTTCATAGCGTGCGATAGCCGCAAAGCGATTTTCCTTCACCCCTATGTCCGCACGATATATCTCAGCAGTGAAAACATTGACTAGACTAGCCTCACGTATCACTGTGTCCATCGGCAGATCCCCTCGTGCAGCAGCAACTATATCTTGGCGTGTATGTGCCATATCAATTAACCCCTTTCGATTCATATAATGTCTTAATGTGCTAATGTAATAAAATAAAAAATAAGTGGGATGAGTAAAACATATAGGCCAGGATGAATTTCCTTGTAACGGCCGGATAAGCTTTTCACAAGCACATAAATAATGATTCCGGCTGCGATCCCGTTCCCAAAGTTAAACGTGAAAATGGTGATCACTATCGTCATAAAGGCAGGGAGTGACTCTGTTACATCATTGAAATTAATATTTCGAACAGATGAAAGCATCGTTAGTCCGACTAGAATCAGTGCCGGAGCTGTGGCTTCCGTAGGGATGATCATGATTAACGGCGTAACAAATAATGTTAAAAGAAATAAAATACCAGTTGTAAGAGATGTTAACCCTGTTCGCCCTCCGGCTTCAACTCCCGCTGCCGATTCAACATACGTCGTGAGTACAGGAACCGAAAGGAATGAACCGACCGTCGTACCTCCAGCATCTACCAAAAAAGGTTTGTTAATCTGTGGCAAGTCCCCATTTTTATCCAGCATGTTTCCTTTACCCGCTACCCCCAGCATCGTCCCAAGACTTGAGAAAAAGTCAGGCACGAAAAATGCCAGCAAATATGGAAAATAAGAAAGTTTGAGAGCCTCCATAATATCCATTTCAAATGCTACCGGTGCCATACTCTCAGGGAGTGAAAAGATGGAACTCGGCAATTGAGTAATTCCCATTGGGATTCCAATCAAAGTTACTATAACGATCCCGATCAAAAGGTGGCCTCGTACATTCCTAGCCAAAAGGACACTCATAATTAGAAAGCCTATAAGTGCCAAAATGGCATTAGGGGAGCCAATATCCCCCAGCTGAAGCGAATTCGCTTCTTCGCTTGCCACGACAAGACCTGCATTCCTAAACCCAATCAAAGCAATAAAAAGGCCTACCCCTGCACCAATCGATAATTTAATAGCTGGCGGCATTAAACGTACGATCAGCTGCCTTAATCCAAAAATAGTAAATAAGACAAAAAGGATACCGGAAACGAATACCATCCCCATCCCTACTTGCCACGGTATTCCTTCCGCTACCGCCAACGTTACGGCAAGAAAGGCTACCGAACCTAACCCCGGGGCAAGTGCAAAAGGACGATTACTATATATTCCCATCGCTATGGTTACGATCCCAGTCATTAAAATAACAGCCACCGTTACAGGTCCTTTAGGCATCCCTGCTTCTTCAAGCATACCCGGAACGACGATAAGCACGTAAAGCATCGTCATAAACGTCGTCAATCCCGCAATAGCTTCTGTCTTCACATCCGTTTTATTTTGCGTTAACTGAAACAACTTTTCTCCAAATTTTAGCTTATCCATTATATAGTCCTCCAAATCGTATTAAAAAATGATCCTCCAGCGCTTAATTTTCTTATCCAAGTTAAAACAACAAAGATCAAATGACCTACGGAAACAATTGTGATGACCTCCATTCTTCTAGTTTTTTCCATAATGATACGGTGCCGGGTAAGCATGCAAGAAAAGGTGCGGGTAAAAAAAGGACTTCCCGCCGTTTCCCGACAAGAAGCCCTTTGGTAGTGTATGAAGAAAAAGGTAGACGTCACCTATACCGAAACGTACTCTTTCCGTCCTTCATCTCTACTTCGCCATCCTTGTCAGCCTCACGGGACTGATTTAAAGGTACCTGTATAAAGTTGATCTTATTATGTCAGGATCATTCAGTTGTTGTCAATGGAATATCTAAGTGATTACTTTCTATCTCAGGTTAAATTTGGTGCATTCACCAGACCCTTCAAAGCTAATATCAATGCTGGATCAGAATACAAAAAACCTGGATTCCTGTTACAAAGGGCTTCAGAATCCAATAGAAACCAGCTTGTTCCATGAAATTAAGCTAAAGAACTCGATGATTCCTTACATTGTTTTCATTAATTTACCAGCAGCCTTCACACGTATCTTCGTTGCGTTCCCAGGCAGATAAGCCAGCGGAACATCTTCCAAGTCAACGATGGTTAGTTCAGATGGGTCAGCCCCAGCTTTTATGGCTTCCTCACGTGCCATATCCTTTGCAAGCTCTAGAGTCCTCTCTCTCCCAAGTTCATCTATGGAAAAAATTCGTTCTACCTGACCACTTACTTGAGAAATGGCTGCACCAATCGCATTTGCAACCCCGAAGTGATCTGGTCGTATCACTTCGGAAGCTCCTTTTAAATCTTTTGGAAACAGGATACTACCTCCGCCTACTAAAATCACGGGTACTGGATCGCCGCTTGTTTTCATTTTATCCAGTGCTTCCTCTACCATTTCTACCATCCGGGAGTAGACGTTTTGTAACATGTCTTGATCGAGATGTGCTACCTTGTCTGGGTCTCCTAAATGAGTAATTCCTAAAGCTACTGCAACGTCTGTAGTCGTAAGTGTATTTCCACCAAAAATCATGGCTTCTTTAGAGAGTTTATGTCCCACGCTCTCAGGTCCTATTTTAATCTCTCCATCCTCTAAGACATGGACAACTGTCCCCCCGCCTAAGCCAATCGATAGAATATCAGGCATACGGAAATTCGTTCTCACTCCACCTACTTCAACGGCTAGTGAAGATTGACGGGGAAACGAGCTTACGAGAACACCGATATCCGTCGTTGTTCCTCCTACATCTATTACTAAGGCATCTGACCGGTTTGTTAAATAAGCCGCTCCTCTCAGACTATTGGTTGGACCACACGCGATGGTTAGTATCGGATACTTCACTGTATATTCTACAGACATTAAGGTCCCATCATTCTGTCCAAAGAAAACCTTTGCCTCTACCCCTTCTTTCTGCAAAGCCTGTATGAAACCATTAGCTGTTGTCCTTGCAACGTCAACGATCGAAGCATTCAGAATCGTAGCATTTTCGCGCTCAAGCAGACCCACACTTCCAATTTCACTAGATAATGAAATCGGGAGTTCTTCCCCCAAGATTTCTGCCAGGATCTTGGCGACACGTGTTTCATGATCACTCGATACGGGTGAGAACACAGAAGTAATCGCAACCGAATCTACCTTTCCTTTAATCTCTCTGGCAATCTTGTAAATTTGTTCTTCATCTAATTCGACAATCTCTCGCCCATCGAATTCGTGCCCGCCTTTTACAATATACGTATGTTGATCAAGGATCTCTTTCAAGTCGTCAGGCACTCCGACTAATGGCTTTATGGCAAGTGTTGCAGGAGCACCAATCCGTATCACAGCTACTCTATTTAAACGTTTACGTTCTACAATGGCATTCGTACAATGTGTCGTACCTAGCATCGCATAATTAATTTTTTCCGCAGGTACTCCTGATGAGGCAATCACCTCTTTCATTGCTTGATAAATTCCGGTACTCACGTCTTCGGTGGTTGGTTGTTTGATTTCAGAAATGACACGATAGCCTTCGTCTAGTACCATGGCATCTGTATGTGTTCCTCCTACATCAATTCCAATACGGTAACTTCCCATGTTACTTTCCTCTTTTTCGATTAGTTCTTCAATGGGTTGAAAGTCCACGTCATAACCAAAATAACGAGGTCCAACTGCCTCAATCCCTTTTGAACTTCTCCATTTCGGGTCACAAGGCATTCCAACCACTACGCAACGGGCCCCATATCTTAGTCCTTCCGTAGTAATTGGCATTCCTGTTTCCGAGTCCAGTACCGCTATCAGATCAGGTGTGACACATTTCACTTCATTGTTTGTACGAGCCATTAAATGTTCATTCTGAAAGTGAAGATACAGTTCTTCATTCTTGTCCTCTTTAAGCCCTTGTATCGTAGCCATCCCACGTGCGAATCCAGCTTCAGTCTTCCGATCAATATCCGTAACCTTCCCTGTAAATAATCGATAGCCATTCGCCACGTCTAGAATTTCTGCGATCGGATCCTTATTGTTCTGTTTCGCCTCCCGAACCCTGCGTCCGATTTCTTGTTCTAGCAACAAGATATTTGGTATAGAGGCTGACTTTACTTCTTTTCCTGACATCGGGTAAATAGACAGCATGGTCGATCCGCCCATTTCTACCGTAGCTGCCCTGGCAATTCGTTCCGCCCAGACGTTGTTCACCGTATTCAACAATGTACTATTTCCTTTCTCATCAGACAAAACCATAGGTGTCGCAGAAACTCCATCTAAATAAAACGTCACCATTTGGAGCTCTGGAAAAGCTCGACCCATTCCATCCGCATCAATAACAGGCAATCCTAATCTTGCCGCCAAAGCAAAAGGCAACATGGAGTTCACGCCACCCGCTTCAATTGGCATCGTGGCGTAAATCTCTTCTCCTAAATAGTTTTTTATCGCTTCAAAAGCAGCTAAAGCTTCTTCACCATTCGGGATTTTTTCCACCATTACTGTTGGAGCCCCCATCATCGCTGAAGGAACCACTAGGGCATCCTCAGGAACTTCATCGACACTTAACAATTGGATGGGACCATATTCTTCTATTGCCTGCAAGGCCATCAGCTTTCCAATGTAGGGATCACCACCACCACCAGTCCCCAACAATGTAGCACCAATCGCAATATCTTCTATTTCCTGCTTTCCTATATATCTCATCACTAACTCCCTACCTTTCGATATTGGTCGTTCCTCTGTGAAGGGTTATCCCTCAAGAATTTCGCTACAATGAGTTGCAACCCAAACGCTATAATAAAGGCATCAAGACCTGAAGCCCCTGTCAGTTTAAATAACCCAAAACCATTCGGCGCCGGGGTCGTCATAAATGCAACGGCAGCCGCTGCAACCCATACAATCGTGCTCATTACATCCACACGCTTCATACGATCGATATATCGATAACTATATTTACTTGGGTTCACCAAATAATCCGCCACATATATTCCGCCTATAGGTGGAATTAAAGCACTTAAAAACACTAAGAAAGGAATAAAGTTTTCATAAATACCGCCGATAGCCATGGCTGTTCCTATAAAACCAGCCATAATCGTTAACACAAACTTCGGCAGTTTGGAAAAAATCACTGAAAAACCTAGAGCCGATGAGTAAAGATTGTTATCATTCGTCGTCCATTGGGCTAAGATCAAAATGCCCATCGCAGCCGTTCCCCATCCCAGCTCAAGCATAATCTCTACGATATCTACTTTCATGGTAGCCTTGGCTAATATGGCCGCAATGATCAACACCACACTAAACCCGCCAAAGAACCCAACGAACGAGGATATAACGGCGTCTTTTGTAGACCTTGCATACCTTGAAATATCTGGACCGATAATCGCTCCGATCGCAAGTGAACCGATGATGAGTGAAACAGAAGCACCAATAGTAAGCGGATCGCCAACTAAGGGAGCATTGCGAATCTCTGTAAAGGACGTATCACCCATGACTTTAATTAGTGATGAAACAAGTAATAAGCCTAATAACGGCACAGCTAGTAAACTAAGTTTTTCAATGGCTTTGTATCCAATAACAGCCGTCGTCGTCATAAGCACCCCGCCTAGTATAACCAATGCTTTAGGCGGAACATCAATGGAAAAAACTTCAGCCAATATATAGTGCAAGCTTGAACCAAATAAATCCACCTGAACTCCAAACCAACCAAACAGGGCAATCGCAATGACTATAGACACCGCATAAGATCCGTATTTACCTAAAGCAAACCTTGATACCAACGAAGTGGACAGCCCCGTCTTTGCCCCTACGATTCCACATAATGCACTAAGCACTGCTAAAATAAAGGTTCCAATAAAGCTGGCTAAAATACTGGCTCCTAAAGATAACCCGCCACCTAACGTGCCGCCTAATACAGTGGCAGATAAGGCAATCACAGCTCCCATCCACACAAAGGATAACGTTAGCCAGCCTTTTCGTTTTTCTTGTGGTACAGGCTCTCTCTCATAATCTTTGACAAGTTTCTTTTCGGAGCGTTCTGTCATCCGTGATTCCTCCCTCTCTTAGGTAGTTTCCAGTCGTTTTCTCTCATTCTTTATCTTTGTAAAAAATGCTTATTGTTTAGCCGGGATTTGATGTAAAACGTTAGCTATCATTTCTCTAGCCAAGTGTATCTGTTCAGCAAAGTCATCATCTTTATACAAATGAATGCCCCAAAAGACGCCATTCGCAATAAGGATATATTGTTTGTTTATCTTAGCTATTTCGTCCTCTGAAATATGCGGATAGTCTCGCTTCACATTAGAATAGAGAGACTCCTTCAACCAATCATTAAACGTGAGCATGTATTTCTGAATAAACTCTTTGATCTCTGGTATAGGTGAGGTAACTAACGATATATATGCCGTTGTCTCCGTCGTATTTTCCTTATGATAGCTTACAGTTCCATCCAATAGCGAATGGAATATCACCTCTATATGACGGTCCTCCACCTCTTTCATTATTTTTTTCATTTGTGCGAAATGCCTGTCCAAAATTCGTTGAAAAGCAGCCGTAAACAAACTTTCCTTATTTTTATAATAAAAATAAACCGAAGCTGGCTTGATCCCGACTTCCTGTGCAATTTTTTGTAATGTAGCACCGTGATACCCATTTAAAGCGTACTGGTTAATCGCCGCATCAATCACTTCCTGTCGCCCCATAACTTCACCACCTAATGTTTATTAGGTACATTTTAAACTTCATTATTCTTAAAAGCAATAATTTTCTGAATACATTAAATTCCAAACATTTATTTTCATCAAAAGATATGTTCAGACGCTTTCTCTGTATATAGCATTTATTAAATTGGCAGTATTATTTTTTGGCATAAAAGAATCCCAAACATACAAGAATTTGAATAGAAACTTGTCTGTTTGGGATTATTAGTTAAAACATATGCTATTTGGAAGCTTCCCTTTTCCTCAGATAGATTAATATAAGAAAACCAGCAGCCATTAGTATGAGGCCGACTAATAAGTAGTTGAAGATATTGGTTGACGTTTCCGGGAGCTTATGTCCGCTGTCTTTTGTCTGTAGGCCCGAGTCATTACTTGAGTTTTCATTTTGCTTCTTAGGACTCAAATCCTCTTTTCCCGAATTCACGCCGTCTACTGTCGAATTGTCGCGACTAGCCTTACCATTAGATGTTCTGCTCAAATCTATTTTATACTTTGCAAAGCCGTCTGTACTTTCACCGACATAGGTAATAGCCTCCTTCGTGTCAATAAATGCCCGACCATCCGGTGAAGATCGAAATACCACCTTCGCATCACCTTCGACAGATGCAATCGACCAATTGTTATCGACGGATGGATCGATCTTCCCTTTTTCCTTAATATAGTCAATGATGATTTGACGGTTTTCGGCTTGTGGTGAAAGAACGATCTGACTACCATCCAGATTTGGAAAATCTCCTCCTCCGCCAGCGCGATAGTTATTCGTCGCAACCAGAAATTCTTGATTCTCGTCAACCGGTTCACCTTTATATTGAAGATTCACAATACGGTGTGCGTCCTTATTGATGATTTCACCGTCGCCGTTGTAACGCCGAGAGTTTGTCACATCGATTTGATACGTGACTCCATCAATAACGTCAAATTTATAAGCTCGAAAATTGGTATTAATCAATGGCTGTTCTTCTGTGGAATTCGGCTCAATCTGATTGAACTGGCCGGCTGACATTTCGAGCCATTCTCTTATTTGTGCCCCATTTAATTAACAACCTTTAATGTGTTGGCATAAACGTAAAGGTCAGCCACACTTTTAATTGCGATTGGGCCTTGCGGAATACTTGTATAATAATCAGGTCCGCCGCGCCCGCCAGCTTTAAATGGAGCCGCTGCTGATAGAATCGGCAGCCCTTCGTATTTTGTTCCCTGAACAATTTTTTCCGTGTACCATTTTTGGGCATCAGATAAAATTTGTACAGACGGATCATCTTTCACGCGAGCAAAGTAGCTATAAATGGGTGCAGTCGTTTCACCAACTTTTGAACGTATATAATTAAGTGTTGCCTGGTGGTCTTTGCGAACAGCATCTAGTATTTTTTGATCCGGTTCAACTAATGCTTTGCCGGTTTCAGCGTCATAAATCGGACGTGCTTCTGAACTTGAGTCAATGACATCCCAATCATTACTATCTTTTTCCAAAGTGAGATCTACGATGCCTAAATGGTCGCCCCACATCCCAGCTTCAACAGAAGGAACCCCGTTAATTGTCCCTTTTTCTAGATCAACATTCGGGATTCCGGCAAACTCCCCGCTCGGGAAGACAAGGTGAGAATGACCGAATAGAATCGCATCAATCGCTTCAATTTTTGTAAGGTCATAGACTGCATCCTCCTCTTTCTCGTTAATCTCTGTTGAACCTACACCGGAATGTGGAATGGCTACGATAATGTCAGCTCCTTCCGCAACCATTTGCGGTACAAACTTTTGAGCGGTTTTGTAAATATCCTTGGCGACCACTTTTCCCTTTAAGTTCGTTTTGTCCCATTGCATGATTTGAGGCGGAACAAAACCGATCACGCCGATGTGGACAGTTTGTTGATTACCATTATCGTCTACGACTTGCTTTTGCAAAATTTTATAAGGGGTGAAAAAGTTTTTATCATTGTCTGGATTATCATCCTCGTCATCGATATACACATTTGCATTCACATACGGAAATTTTGCGTCATCAATGGCTTCTTTCAAATAGGTAATCCCGTAATTAAACTCGTGATTGCCTATATTTCCTGCTGCGTAATTGAGTAAATTCATTGCCTTATAGACAGGATGAACGTCCCCTTCCTCCAGACCTTGCTGTGCGGTAAAGTCCCCAAGGGGATTTCCCTGAATAAGATCCCCGTTATCAAACAAAATACTGTTTTTTACTTGACTACGAGCTTGTTTAATCAATGTTGCGGTTAGGGCCAGGCCAAATTCATCGGTCGACTGATCCTGGTAATAATTATAGTCGACAATGTGATTGTGTATATCTGTTGTCTCCATCAATCTCAGCTTTATCGTGCTGTGTGTGTTTGGCTTTTCATCTGCATAGCTTTGCTTAAACGGAATAAAAGCCAAAATCACAGCCAATACAAAAAGAAGAACAACATTACGTCTCATACCTTTTCCCATATTAAACCCCTTTCAAGTTTCGTTAAGCATGTAAATCCTTCATCCATTTAAGTATAGGAACCCCCCCCCCCCGAATTTCGGAGTCTTACCCTAGAAAGATTAAATTCGTTTCCTGCGATAGAGCAAAATTGTGAAACCTGCACCAATGAGTATGATGCCTACCAATAAATTTTTGTAAATATTGGTGGAAGTTTCCGGGAGCTTATGTCCGCTATTCGAATCATTTGTATTATCACCTAAATTGTCTGTTTTTGAGTTATCATCATCAGCTTTACCGTGACTTTTATCAATAGCTGTTCCGCTTGAGCCATCGTCCACATCTTTTTTTGACGGTTCAACTAGTGTCGCGCGCCCTTCGATTTTTGGATCAACTTTTTTTCCTTCTGAAGCTAACTTTTCAATATAAGCAATAAACGTTTCGGTATCAGTTTGGGCATTTCTTAGAACTTCACCTTGTGAAAATACGCTAAAACCGTCCCCACCGTCAGCCAAAAATTCGTTCATTGCAACTTTGTAGGTTTTGTTCATATCCATTTTTGTTTTTCCATCTGCTAAAAAGACATCCTGTACGCAATATTTTTGTTTACAGTCAGGAACCTTGCTTCCGTCAATATACGTATATTTAAAACCTGAAATTTGCAGAAACATGATCTCTCCAGGTTTTTGCCACTGCTGGCTCAATCCGTCTTTAATTTGTTGGCCTGTTAATTCGATGAGCTGCATATAGCCATTAAAAGGCTGAACGGCATAGGCTGCTCCCCATGTAATAATGTGATTACCTTTGTCATTTGTCTGTGGAATCAGCGCTTCCCGGATACCGCCTGAATTTGTAATAGCAAAATCGGCACCAGTTGTCATGATCCGTTGGGCATCCGTCACAGGATTGCCGAGCTCATTCTCACCGTCTTCCGGTTTTCGTTTACCGATCGACTCTCCGCTGGCCGCTTGTCCAATCGGCTCACTTGCTGCTTTTTCTGTCACTTTTTTGGCTTCGGATACAATGGCCTGAACTTCAGGGTCCGGTGTCACATCGCGTGTATTTAGTACGACTTCCGCTTTAGTCGAACCTTTGACAAAGTCATCTGTTTCAGGATCCAATTTTGTACGAACATCTCCGAATGCTTGTCCATAATTATAGTTCTGGTTGATAAGCTTGCCATCAACAACACCGTTTGCGATTTCGTGACTGTGAGCGGCAAAGATAATATCCACTTGATCGTCTAGTTTTGAAGCGAGATCCGCCATAACACCTGTTGTTTCGCCATTATTTGTAGAAGCACCTTCATGAGCTACCACAACAATGGCTTTCACTCCTTTTTTTTCCAACTCCATAGCATATTTGTTAATCGTCTTCGTTATATCAAGAAATTGATATGATTTTGTATGTTTTGGCGCAGCGGACGTTGTCGTTTCCGGAGTAACAATACCGATAAAACCAACATGGACGCCGCCGACCTGTTTAATCGTATAGGGATCAAAAATATGTTCACCTGATGCTTTTTCAACAACATTTGCTGCTAAGAATTTAAAGTCATCATCAACCCCACGATATTTGTAATCCGTTCCCTCTGTATATTTAGCTACATTTGGATGAACAGAGGTTGCATGTAAAAGTCGTTTGAATTCTTGAATTCCTTCGTCAAATGAATGGTTTCCAAGCACACCGAGTTTAAAGTCCATTTGATTCAATGCTTTCATAGTTGGCTCATCTTGAAGCAAAGATGAAACGGTTGGGCTCGCACCCACAGCGTCACCTGCCTCTAAACGGAGCGTAACAGGTTTTTTTCCGTCTTTTTCCGCTTGTGCCTCCATTTCGGCCTGACGTTGATTAAGGTGTGTGGCTAAATAAGCGGCACCGCCAACTTCTTTCCCATTCAATGTGCTCTTCGTATCAAGGTTCCCGTGAAAGTCATTTATCGAAAGTATTTGAAAAGGTATATAATCGTTGTTGGTATTCTCTTTTGCCTGAGTGATTAAATGTGATGGAAAAAGCGTGAACGAGAGAGAAATTAAAAGTAAAACTGATAAAAGCAACTTGCCCATGAGACCCATCCCCCAGTTTTTTATAAACTATTTTTTAATGAAACAAGTTTCAATCTCTGATCTATGTTTCTTTTAATTCATTAAGTTCAACACCAATTTACTTAAATCAACATACCTGCAATCGCAGCACTCAGCAGGTTGGCGAGCGTTCCTCCCAAAACGGAGAGAAGGCCGAGCCGTGCAATTTCCGGACGCCTCTCTGGTGCCATCCCGCCCATTCCGCCGAGAAGAATTGCAAGCGTTCCGAAATTGGCAAATCCGCACAGTGCAAACGATACGATAGCTACCGTTTTATCGGACAATTCCTCAATATGCGGAGAAAATGCGGAGAAGGCCACAAATTCATTGAGTACAACTTTTTGGCCGATAAACGCTCCAGCCTGAATCGCTTCTCCCCAGGGAACACCAATAATAAATGCAAGCGGTGCCAAAAGGAAACCCAATATCTGTTCCATCGATAATTGTTCGTAACCAAACCAGCCGCCGACTCCGCCAAGGATGCCATTGACTAATGCAATCAATCCGATAAAAGCAAGCAGCATTGCACCGACATTCAAAGCCAATGACATCCCGTCAGAAGCACCACGCGCAGCAGCATCAATGACGTTCACTGTTTCCGAATCCTTTTCAACATCAACTAAATTGTTCACCTCCTCGTGTTTTGTTTCCGGAACGAGAATTTTTGCCATTAACAAACCAGCGGGCGCACTCATAAAACTGGCCGCAATCAAATAATCAACCGGAACACCAAGCAATACATATCCCGCAAGCGTTGAACCTGCCACAGACGCCATCCCGCCGGTCATAACCGCAAAAAACTCTGATTGCGTCATTTTATTGATGAAAGGTCTGACGACAAGTGGTGCTTCCGTTTGGCCGACAAAAATATTCGCGCCTGCTGACATGGACTCCGCTTTACTCGTCTTAAGAAGCTTGGAAAGCCCGCCGCCAATAATACGAATCATCCATTGCATGATCCCGAGACGGTACAACACGGCAATTAGTGATGAAAAGAAGATAATGACCGTTAACACCTGAAAGGCGAAAACAAATCCGATTTTTTCTACACTGCCGTTTGTCAGATTACCGAACAGAAAGTTGATCCCGGCGCTTGCATAACCGATCAATTGCTGGACTTTGTTGGATCCCCACTGCAACGCCGCTTTTCCCGGCTCCCATTTTAATACGGCAAATGCGAACGTCAGCTGGATCGCCAGGGCACCAAGTACAGTTCGGAAATTGATCGCCTTTTTATCTTTTGAAAACAAATAGGCGATGCCAAGAAGAACCATCACACCTCCGAACCCCCATAATATTTGCATGTCTTTCCCCCCTGTTATTTTTTAAGGATGTATTTTACGTGTCTACAAGTAATCTGTTGAATTAGATCATTTTTTCCAGAAATGTGTGCGCCAAACTTTGCAACCGTAAAAGCAGAAACTATAAGCTGTCTTCCGATACCTCTTTTTTACTCACTCCTTTCAAATTATGTAACCGGTTTCACAAACCCACAAAAAGTGCTTAAATACATCGATTGCTTTAAAATAATTAGTTTCTGCTTTTTAGGTTACCACCGACGAGGTAACCTAAAAAAGAGACTACACGAATCGCGATCATTTGTCAAACAAAACTGAATTAGGTGAATATTAAAATAATTTAAAGAGAGGGATTATGAGATGTAATGGTGTAAGACCATGGTGGAGCCGACGAATCGAAAGAAAGGAATTTGCCTTTCATTGTGAAAGGCAAACCTTCTTACATTTTAACTTCATAAGAAGATGTTTTTTTCTTCACGATTCGTTAGTAGGTCGTGATGCTTTTTGATTTGGCAGAAGGGCTTGTTCGGCGGTCAATACGACTGTATATCCAGCAACTAAGGCTGCACCTAACTTCTAGGAATCACCGACAAGGGAAAGTTCCATGGAATGATCTGCTCAACTACACCGACTGATTCGTGACGTGAATCGTTTAAATAATCGGGGATATAGGTACTGTTTGCCCAAGGATTCCAATTGAACAAGTTCTTTCCTATTTTGTTCAATTAAATCAGCAAGTTTATAAATAAGATGCGAGCGAATCAGCCGCACTTAAATACCGCCATTCCCCTTTTCAGATGCCTGTCAAAGCCAATTTTTACGACACAATGTGTGTAAACGGATTTACTTCATAGGAGTACATTTCATGCAATACAAAAAAGGAACTGTCTCTATTTGACAATTCCGTCTCCATTAAATCAATACTATGTTGTGAACACGTCGGCTTGACATTATAAACCCCTCTTCTTTATTTAAAACCCTTAAAAAAATAAAACCATCACATGGATGGTTTTACGATTGGTCCCCAGCTTATTAAGAGGATGAAGCTAGCTTTTTCTTAAACATTTTTAGTTTGGACGTAGTTTCTTCAATCAGCCTTTGCATTTTATCTATATCCGGATGATCTCTTTTCGCTTCAGCAATGAGTGGATACAGACTTTTTTCGATATTTTCATAAGCCTCAGTATTGCGTTTTTCTACCGTTTTTTCGATAGGCTCCCAGCTTTCCGACAGAGCTTTCCCTTTATTGTTTGTTTTCTTGGCATCATTAGGTGCGGCCTGAACTGTGTCTTTTAAATCTTGAAGGGAGGTTAATACCTTATCGATCCCCTCTGTTAACGAAGCAGCCTGATCTATGTGTTTTTTAAAGGTCTGGTTGTTGGCGACATACCAGACATCTTTAACACCTTGACCTTTCACGTCTCCCTTTTCTTTGTCTTTCACAAAATAATATAGCGGATAACCTTTGTACGTGGTTTGCTTTTCATCCGTATCTTTTCTTGTAATTGTTCCGAAATCGCTTTTGTTATAACCTTCGGGCACCTTGAAATCCTTGGTGTGAAAAGCTGGCCAATTACTGAGACACTTTCCTGTGCAGTTGCTGACACCTTTTTTATCCTCTGTGAAAATGTATAGGGTTTTGCCTTCCGTATCTGCCAAATACTTGCCGACATTTTCACTTTCCATTACCTTCAGGCCTGTTGCTGTAACTTCATCTTTGTCTTCAGTTTGTTCTTTTTTGTTTGCAGCACCCTCGCTATCGTCCGAACACGCTGCAAAAACCACTATCGTCACCAAGAGTATGGCTAATAGCCATGATTTTTGCTTTCCCATCTAAAAAACCTCCCAAGAATAATTATGGTTGGCGGGGCAATTTCTACATCTCCTCTCCCGCTTTTTTTTACCATACCATAGAAAATGGCCACTAAATTATACGGATCAATAATGGCTGTTATATAAAAAAATGATAAGACAAACCTGATAGATGGAAATTAAAGGTATCACATTAATATGTTTAAGGATGTTTTAAAATTAAAATAGCCCAATCTCTCAGTGTTAAAAAAGAGAGTTTGGGCTTTCTAAATACTTTCCAAAATCCGTTATTTAGTTATATCACAGTATCTATGCGGTACATCTTCGGAGGATTGATCTAAGCCCTCCCGACCTGCAAGCGTTCAAATTTTTTCACACTTGCAATCTCGGATGATTGCTTCGGGTGCTATATTATTTATCACTACTTAAATTTGATGCTAGCATATAAATTGAATAGAAAGTGGGGATTAAGCCTTTTTTTCTCTAGTCTGACGCCCTAAATTTTGCTCGTTGCAAATTCCCCCATAAATCCTGTACATAAATCATGTGGTACTAATTTTTCAGACATATTGAAATAGCAATAGTTAATTGATCATAGAATATTAACCCAATTCACTGAAGTCGATCATTCTATTACTAATTCGTTTTAGAAGGGGTAGATCATGACTAATGGCAAGTACTCCAATTTGGCGTTCTTCGCTTGTTTTTAAAATAACATCCCAAATCTGCGCTTGGGTAACCGCATCAAGCATTGTTGTCATTTCATCTGCAATAAGATAGCGGGTATCTGGTCCAAGTGCACGTGCTAGACAAAAACGCTGCAACTCACCTCCAGACAGCTCGTTAGGCCATCGTTTCAACCAAGACTTATCAATTTTAAGATCGGCAAGGATATGGTCATCTGGCCACCAGCCTTCTCGAAGAGTTTTCTCTAAACGCCATCTTGGGTTTACGGCTTTTTCGGGATTTTGCCAAACTAATTGAACTGGATGATAGCCACGTAAAGGGATTGGCTTGTTATCAATCTTGATACTTCCGTCCGTTGGTTTCTCATAGCCTGCTATAATTCGTGCGAGTGTCGTCTTTCCTAAACCACTTGGACCGAACAAACCGACTACTTCCCCAGGGCGAACATTTATATCTACATTCCTAAAAATCCAAGGGCCCTTCCCATAACGAAAACCAACGTCATTTGCTTCAAGCTTGTAAGAACTTCCCACGCCTCTATGCATCTTATTTTTGTCAGTTTCCTTTTCCCCGGGACCAGTCACCTGAACACTTATTGGAGCAAGCTTATCTGATCTACTGTTTGCCATCGACTGAATGTTTTCGATTGGGATAAAACTATTTTGAGGCAAGGCATTCCAGAGAGCCCTCGTATATGGATGCTTTAGTTTTTCTCCCTTACCAGAAAAGCCGTTCGTTTGAGCAACTTCCACCACTGTCCCAGCGTTAAACACGGCGATCCTATCAGCAATTTTTAATGCTGCATCAATATCATGTGTAATAAGCATGACGCCTCGTCCATCATCAGCAAATTGCCGGATATGACCAATCGTTTCTTTAAGCGACTCCTCATCCAAGCCGGGTGTGGGCTCATCGGCAATGACTAACTGAGCCTCTGAAGCCATTGCTGTCGCTGTCAACACTCTTCTGGCCATCCCACCTGAAAGCTGAAAAGGATACTTGATTTCTGTTTCAGGTGGTAAACGAAGTTTGGAAAGTATCTTATTTATCTTTGCACGCTTACGTTCCTTATCTACAGTCTGCACTTGCCTTCCAGTCTTCATCAGAGGATCAAGACTATTGATAGATTGTGGAATGAGAGCCATGCTTTTACCACGCAGTCGTGCCGTTTCTTCAGCATTTAATGCTTTTCCTTCATAATAAATCGATCCTGTCAAATTAGCGTTTTTTGGTAATATCCCAAGAATAGCACTGGCAAGCAGGCTTTTCCCGGAACCGCTAGCTCCAATTACGGCGACAACTTCTCCCTTTCCAATAGTCAGATTAACATTATCTATCACTTGCATAGTAGAATGTCGTAATCCTTTCATATATTGCGTAAACGAGATAGATAGATTTCTGACTTCCATTAGCACGTTCTCTTCCTCATTCACACTATCAAAGGCACAATTCTTATTTATGTTCAGTTCCGGCTTTTGAACCGTGTGATGCATAAGTACTCCTCCTTTCTATTTGAATTGCCTATTCATGAGCGTGATTCGGATCTATTAGTTTTCGAATTTGGTCACCAAGTATATCAAAAGCCCGCACCATGATAATAAGTGAAAGACCCGGGAAAAAAGCAAGCCACCACATACCAGTTGATAAGTAAGCCATAGATTCCGATAGAATAATACCGATAGCAGGTTGCTGCGGTGATAAACCAAAGCCTAAAAAAGTAACAGCTGCTTCATGTAAAATGGCGTGGGGAAACAATAAAGTGAACCCTACCAATAATTGTGGCAGCAAATGGGGAAAAACATGATGGTACGCAATCCACCAAGGAGATTTCCCAAACCGTCGCGAAACTTGAACATATTCTGCGTTACGTAACTGCAGTACTTCCGCTCGAAGCACACGTGCCAAACTAGGCCAATGCGTTAAGGCAATTCCGACCACTACTCCTTTAAACCCACCACCTAACGTAAAAGCAATCAATATAAGTGAAACCAAGTGAGGAATACTGAGAAACAGATCGATCAACCAAGTCACAAAAAGATCCGCAAGCCTGCTCGTCGAAGCAAGAAGACTTAGTGTTAACGCGACCAATACACTAAGAGAAGCTGCAAGCATACCTACGCCAAAACTTAAGGTAAGCCCCTTTAAAGTTCTAGCCAGCATATCTCTTCCCATCCAATCGGTTCCAAAAAAATTACCCAGTGAGGGAGGATTATTCTTTATGGAGAAGTTTGTGGCAAGCTGTCCCTCCCCCATTAGTGCGCCGCCCACTACAATAGCAGTTAATATGAAAACGGCTATGGCTATAAATAGCAAGGTCCTTTGTCTGAGATTCATAGATAATAGACGGAGACCTGTCCTTTCTTTCAGCAAATTCGTGATTTTCATACCGTTTCCCCTTTTCTCATACGGGGATCGATGATGTTATAAAGAAGGTCTGCAATCACATTACCAATGAAAACGAAGATGGCACTGAACAAAACAACTCCAAGTAATAAAGGGATATCCCCTTGCAGACCGGCTTGAACAGTGGCCTGTCCTAAACCGGGGTAGGAAAATACCTGCTCTGCAAGAACAGCACCGCCAAACAACTCACCAAAGGAAGCAAAGTGTAAGGAGATGGCCGGCAGAGCAACATTCCTTAAGCCATGTCGCCAAAATAGAATAAAGCCTTTTTCGCCTTTTGCTTTTGCAAAATAAACATAGTCACTATCCAGCACTCCCACTAACTTCTGTCGTGTATGCAGTGCCACGTTAGCAACACCTAGTACACTTAGAGTAAGGGCAGGTAAAATCAAGTGCCTTATCCGGTCAAGAAGAGTCACATTTTCTGATAACGTCCCAGCGGGTGTTCCTAAACCAATCGGAAACCAACCAAGCCATACAGAAAATACAATTAGCAGCAATAAACCGAACCAAAACGTTGGTGTTGAAGCTAATGTAAGACAATACCATTTAATCAATCGATCCACCCATGTTCTTTGTTTCATAGCGGCTAACACACCAAGCGAGAATCCAATTATTCCAGAAAATAGCCAAGCGGATGCCATCAATGCCACTGAAGCCATAAAGCGCTCAGCAATCACACTAGAAACAGGACTGCGGTATATGAGGGAGGTACCTAAATCACCTTTCAATAAGGAAGTAAGCCAGATCCAAAATTGTTCCAGCATCGGTTTGTTCAAGCCCCAATAAGCTGCAATTTGTTCTCGTTGTTCAGGACTTACCCGAGTCATATCAGCACCTACATACGCTTGGACTGGGTCAATTGGCGAGTGACTTATCAACCAAAAGGAGATCAAACTTAGCGCAAACAGCAATGTTGTCATCCTTAATACTTTTCCAATGATAAAAAGCGTGATTGATTTTGTTCGCACTTTTACAGCCTCCTTCTCCTACTCTATTTTTCCCAATGCCACTGCGTGATCACATCTGTTATCGGCCAACCATGACCGTGGGGGTGCACTTTTTGTTCACCAATGTCCAAGCCTTCTTTAACAAGATACAGATGCTTTAAATTAACGAGCCAGGCCCATGCCGCATCACCTTTAACGCTGTAACCCGTTTCTCCATCCCATTGTGCCTTCTGCCAATATTGTATAGCTTCCGCTTCACTAGATGCTGCTAACGCTTGTTCCATATATTTATCTACTGTTGGATTAGAATAAAAGCCAGCGTTGAGCCAGCCTTCCCCTTGGGTGCTACTGCTGAAAAGATTGAATGACTCTATCGGATTATAATTTCCGAATCCCATCATGACGGGTGTAGAGTGCTGCATTCTTTCGATTTCATTCCAGCTTTTCCCTTCCGCCTTTATGATAATTCCTAGTGGTTCCATCATGTCAGCAAGTGTAATTGACAATGATTGGCGAATTTGATCACCTGCTGGATATAAAAGTTTAAACGTCGCTTCTAAACCATTCTTTTTGAGAATACCTTTTTCACTTTTTTGCCAACCTGCATCTTTGAGAATCTTCCCTGCACGCTCCAGATTGCCACCCTCGATCACAGTTTCGGGATTCCACCACGGCAGTCCATCATTCTCCGTATAAGCCGGTGTACCATACCCTGCCAAAACCCCATCGACCAGACTTTGACGATCAATACCTATATTGATTGCTTTACGAATGGCAAGATCGGCTGTTACATCATTTCCGATAGGTAACCCTTGTTCGGTCTTTCCACCTTCAGGCACAGTTGGAAACATAACACCACGATTGTCTACACTGTCGAGTGCCTTCAAATCCATACCAGGCACATCTTGATTTGCAAAAGCTGGTGATATTGCAGCGATGTCAACCTCCCCTGCATTCGCTGCAGCAAATGCGGCGTCTTCAGATAGAAACAAAAATGTAAGCTTCTTAAAATAAGGCTCTTCCCCATAATATTCAGGATTCGCTTTCACGATCAACTGCTGCCCCTTGTCCCATTGCTCAAGCATATACGGGCCTGAACCAATTGGGTTTTCATTGTAATTCTCATTGTAAACATGTTTGGGCACGATCCCTGTAGAAACTAGCGAATGAACAAATGTTGACTGTGGCTGTTTAAGAAAAAATTTAACCGTATACGGATCAACCATTTCCACTTTTTCTAAATTAGTTAAATCGATGACAGAACTACTAGTTGCAGCTGTTTCAAAAGTAAAAGCAATGTCTTCTGCTGTTAGTGGTTCGCCATCCGAAAAGCTCACATCATCTCGAATCTTGACTGTCCAGACTAACCTGTTTTCACTGACATCGTAACCAGTTGCAAGATCGTTCTGAATCGTAAACTCCTTATCACGTTTTAAGAGCGTACTTTGAAACAAAGGTGATCCATAACGTCCCCAACCGGTCGTCGGATCAAATCCATCCTCTGGTTCCCCACCAACTGCTAAAATTAAGTGATCCTTTTTATCCTGTTCTGTTTCAGCGTTATCGGCACTAGAAGAGGAACATGCAGCCAGCAGCAAGCCAACTATTATAAAAATAAAAATAGTAGATTTATAATTCAACTTCTTCTCCTCCTACGTATTTCATACATTTTCTACCTTTTTATAAATCTATGTTTTAGGTACTGACAAAGGTCTTAACACAGTACAAAGCCCGGGGTTTCAATAACACAGGCCCGGGTTTCGTATGATTATTATGGGGGTTACATTTTTAACCCTTTCTACTTTTGCAAATCAATGAACTTCTTGCCTAATTTATTGATTTCCTTCTTCATCAGCCATAAATCGGAACCAAGCCACCTGATGTGAACACCCTTTCCCTCAAGGGATGTAACACTAGCTTTAAGTTGTTCCGACTCTTGCAGTTGTTCGTGTATATCTTTAAGGTTGACCTCTTGAACAACCGGAGAGACGAACCATAATGATCCAATGTAAAGGGAATTTTCAAGCAATCCCATTTGCTGTAAAGGCATCATCGCAGGAGAAAGGTGAAGGGTGTCATACGCTAGACACTCCTCTTCCAGCCATATTTGAAAGCTTGAACGAAAATCATCATAGTGAAAACATTCATTTCTTTTTTCGCGGCCTGGTGCTATAATCTCTCCCCACAATAACGTGGACTCTTGTTTCATTTGAATGTTCGTATTTCCGCTAAATCTGGCATGTTCAAAAGGAATAATCACCTCGGGCGTCCATTCTAAGCGCGCACGCTCATCAAGCTTGACAGAGAAATGCTGGACGCAAGATAGTTCATTTAAAGACGGGTACACTTTCGTTGCCGATTGTTGACGAAGGCAAACATTGGCATCTTTCATTAAGTGGACATCAAATTCATTACAGTCTCCGGCTACCATACCACCCGAAGACTCCATAATGTAAACAGTAGCCTTTTCCTTATTAGAAAGATATAATTCACGGCTTGCCTTTAACGGTGGTTGCTGAAAGCAGTTTGTTAAAAGTGTTCGATTGTTTCTTTTCTGAAATTCCATCGAAAGTTTTCCATGGTGGTTAATCTTATGCTGAAGTATTTGTTCCAGCGGAATCCGCCCCCTCCAACAATAGATCGCTTTTAATCCAACCAATCACATCATCAAGTCCTTTTTTACTTTTTAAGTCGGTAAATACATATGGACGCCCACCACGCATCTTTTCTGTGTCTTTCTCCATTTGATCCAAGTCCACTCCAACATGTGGAGCAAGGTCAATTTTGTTAATCAAGAGCAAGTCCGAACGAGTTAATGCGGGGCCACCTTTTCTGGGAATATCCTGCCCTTCTGCGACATCAATTACATAGATATACGCATCGACTAATTCAGGGCTGAATGTCGCCGACAAATTATCGCCGCCGCTTTCCACAAAGATAATATCCAAATTGTTGAACCTATTTTTCAACTGGTCGATAGCTTCAAAATTCATTGAAGCGTCCTCACGGATTGCCGTATGAGGGCACCCGCCTGTTTCGACCCCAACAATTCTGTCCTCTTCCAAGACACCACTCTTTATTAGAAATTCTGCGTCTTCTCTTGTATAAATGTCGTTTGTAACGACTGCTAACTCATACTGATTATGAAGTTCGCTCGTTAGTCGATCTGCAAGAGATGTCTTTCCTGAACCAACAGGTCCGCCAATGCCAAGTAGTACTGGTTTCATGTTCATCTACTCCTTTTTTATGTGACAGCGCCAGAATTTATGAAATAAATAGACGCGAAAATAGATATTCGTGTTGCATCGAGGCCATTTCAATCCCCAACGCATTGTTGTGCAAATCATCTAATGTGCTGTTCTCTACAATATGTGATGCTTCTTCAATTGGCGAGAGTAACTCGTACATTGCTTGTACACCATTGTTTTGCCCCAGAGGAACGGCTCGTACCGCATTTTGTATCAGTCCGTTAACGGAGGCATACAAAAACGTCAATACGGCTTGTTCAACATGAACATCGAGGCTGGCTGTATAAATTCCATACAGAACGGGATAATGTCCTTTGATCACTTTATTGTCAAATTTGTTTTTCCATTCATTTACTAGTTTAGATTCACTTAACGGCAAAACAGTTTGCAGGAACTGTTTCCCCATCTTTATACTGCCATCCCGCGATTCTTTGGCCAGTTTCATTCCATTGCAAATTTGCTCTAATTTAGCTAGCTTATCAAAATCCTCATTCTCCGCTGCCTTATATGATTCCTTAATAAGGATTCCATCACCACAAGCCAAATTATAATAAAGGTAGGATTTGCAATATTCGATGAGATCCTGTTTCGTCTTAATCATATTCTGCTGAATATATGTCTCCATACCAAAGGATTGTGTGTACGATCCGATTGGAAACGCTGAGTCATGTATTTGAAACAGGTGAAGAAGTTGTTGATCAGTGCTGATGCCCCCGGTATTTAAACGGTTGTTTGAATCTTCTTTCTGACCGCTCATAACCAACACCAACCTCATCTAGCAATTTTCCAAGCGTATGATCATATCGGACAATAATCTCACTTTCATCTATCAAACACGGTGTATGACGGTTCCCTAGTTCAAAAGCCGCTTTCCCCATTTCAGTGATTGTTTTTGGCCGGATGACGATCACTTCTTCAAGCTTTGTGCGTACAGCAATCTGTCTCTCTTCATCTTCAAAAATAAGGTCACCGAATTGTAGTGGTTGCTCCTGCTCCAAGGAAATCGCTACATCCGTCCCTTGATCCGTTGTTTTCCGCAAAATACGTTTGTTCAACTCTTCCCAATCTAATTCGACCCATTCAAGTCGCTTAGATACTGTTTTTTCACCGTCAATGTTACCTACAACTTTCTGAATAAACATGATTCTTTCCCCTCGCTTTAAAATAAGAAATAGCGTTGTGCCATAGGTAGTTCACTAAAAGGCTCACAGCTTACTAATTCACCGTTTACTTTTACCTCGTATGTCTCCGGATTTACATCAATAATAGGAGTTTCACCGTTTAATTTCATATCGCTTTTACCAATGTTCCGACAGTTTTTTACGACACCGGTTTGTTTTTGTAAACCGAGACGTTTAGGAACCGCATTATCAACAGCAATTTTCGGCAAAAATACCATGCTTGTAAGCGAAGCTGCTTGTCCATGGAAAGCATACATACGGCGGCTCATCATAGGCTGTGGGGTCGGGATAGAGGCATTTGAGTCCCCTATCTGTGCATAGGCGCCCATTCCACCTTTGATTACAACCTCAGGTTTAACGCCAAAAAACTTAGGATCCCAGAGAATAATATCCGCTAATTTTCCTACTTCAATTGAACCAATTTCATGCCCAACTCCTTGAGCGATGGCCGGATTGATCGTATATTTTGCCACGTATCTCTTCACTCTGAAATTGTCATGATCCTTTCCTTCATCTTCTGGCAAGGCCCCGCGTTGCTTTTTCATTTTGTCAGCGGTCTGCCATGTGCGGATATTCACTTCACCGACACGCCCCATTGCCTGTGAATCTGATGACATGATACTTAAAATGCCAAGATCCTGCATAATATCTTCAGCGGCAATTGTCTCTGGACGAATCCTGGAATCCGCGAAGGCAACGTCTTCCGGAACGTTATGTGACAGGTGATGACAAACCATCATCATGTCTAGATGTTCATCAATTGTATTCGTTGTGAACGGTTTTGTCGGGTTAGTGGAGGCAGGCAATACATTCGAATAAGCTGCCATTTTCAACATATCTGGGGAATGGCCGCCACCAGCACCTTCTGTATGGAAAGTATGAATGACCCTGCCGTCAATAGCTTTAAGCGTGTCCTCAACAAACCCCGCTTCATTCAACGTATCTGAGTGGAGGGCAACTTGGACATCATATTCATCCGCAGCGGTCAGACTCTGATGAAGTGCGGAGGGCGTTGCACCCCAGTCTTCATGAACTTTAAGCCCTATCGCCCCAGCTCTAATTTGTTCGATCAACGGCTGTTGGGTAGAACTGCTACCTTTTCCTAATATTCCAATATTAACTGGTAGATTATCAAAGGCCTCTAATATTTTGAAGATATTCCATTCACCTGGAGTAGCGCTTGCAGCTTTCGAACCTGCAGCAGGACCTGTCCCTCCTCCAATCATGGTGGTTGTTCCTGAAGCAAGCGCAACATCCACTTGGTCGGGACTAATAAAATGAATATGTGTATCAATTGCTCCAGCCGTTGCAATTAATCCTTCGCCGGCATAAACTTCTGTTCCGACACCGATCACCATATTCGGATCAACGCCATTCATCGTATCTGGATTCCCTGCTTTTCCAATTCCAGCAATTCTTCCATCCCTTATCCCAATGTCAGCTTTTACGATGCCAGTGTAATCAACAATCATGACGTTTGTTATTACAGAGTCCAGCACACCCTCAAGGCGAGTTTGCGTGCCATTCTGTCCCATCCCGACACGCAGAGACTTACCTCCGCCAAATACACCTTCATCACCGTAGTGTGTATGATCTTTTTCAATTTCTATCCAAAGATCGGTATCTGCAAGGCGAACCTTATCCCCTGCAGTGGGGCCATACATATTTGCGTAATTTTCTCTGGACATTTTCACTCATCATCAACTCCTTTAAATCCAGATTTATCAGCCTTTTCGATAATTTCCTCTTCATTGTCGGTTGAACCACCTGTTAAGTCGTTTAGACCATACACATTTTGCCGGCCACTAATTTCGGTTAACTCGACTTCTTTTTCCTCTCCAGGTTCAAACCGTACGGCAGTGCCAGCTGGAATATTTAACTGCATGCCGACCGTTTCTTCACGCGGGAATGATAGATATTTATTTGCTTCGATGAAATGATAATGGGAACCGACTTGAATCGGTCTGTCTCCAGTGTTTGCAACTCGTATGGTTTTCGTTTGTCGTCCAGGGTTAATTTCAATATCACCACTGGAAACCTTATATTCACCAGGTATCAATAGGGGCTACCTCCTTGATTATGTGATCAGTAAACTGTTATAGAATGGGTGTATGAACCGTTACAAGTTTTGTGCCATCAGGGAAAGTCGCCTCTACTTGGACGTCTTCTATCATTTCGGGAATGCCTTCCATTACGTCATCGCTTGTTAGGACGTGCTTTCCTTCACTCATCAATTGAGCCACCGTTTTCCCTTCTCTGGCACCTTCCAAAATAAAGCGGCTGATAAGAGCTATTGACTCAGGATAGTTCAATTTCAAACCTTTATCCTTACGCTTCAATGCGAGTTCACCCGCAAAATATAACATTAACTTTTCTTGTTCAACCGGGTTTAGCTTCACGTGAATTCACCTCATTTCCATAATCAAAATAATCAAACCACATTTGATTTGAAATCGTTGTGAGATACTATAATCCAGTAAAAAGTGATCGGGCCCGATCTTCCAATGTAAAAAATATTCAATGCAATTTATAGTATGGTCATAAAAAAAACTTAGTAAACTAAGGGCTAGACGAATAGGAGTTATCCATAATACGAGTGTATGTTCCCCCTTTGTCGTCTATAATTTTCAAACAAAAATAAATACATTGTTTTCTGTTGTTTAACCGGTTTTAAATAAATGATAAGGAATATCACTGTCGACTACAGGGTGTAGTGAAGTGACGAAAGATCTCATATAAAGGTGGGAGTTTAACGTCAAAATCGAGGATGTGATTTTGACTAACAAATTATAGCATAGGCCGATTGAATAAAACAATATAGTTTGTGAAAAAAATCACAAAACTCTCATAAGTTTTTTCTACATCTAATCAGCTAACAAAAGATCCAATAACTGAGCATGTATCACTCAGCTACTGAACCTTTTGTGTACTTTTTCAAATAAAATTAGTTTAAAGCTTTAATTCGCCGTTATTCAGGCCGTTCAGGTCCCGTAGGCAATCTTCCTTTTCTGCGCTTTCCACTCATTTTAACTTTTATTCAGTTCCGTATTCCATTACTTATCAGGTTTCCAGGCAATGGACAGAAACATTATATTTATTAACAGTTCTTGTGATTCATTTTAATATTAATTTGAGACCTGTTATCGAATCCTCGGATAGTATAACTAGAGGAATGTTTCTCTTTTGTAGGGTGACTAAAACTCTCTAATTGATCCCAATAAACTTTCCATGCTTGATTCTTATCAACAATTTTGTTTAATTGAATCAAAGGATACATCTACCCTTAAATTTATTTGAAAGCCATCCTTAATATATTTTCGAAAGATACGAAACTTTTCTTTTAGTTAAAGAGGGTTGGTATCTTTAAAAATTGCTTCATAAATGAGGTGTTTATAAGCAAGCAAAATAACGGTATCACTACATACTTCGTTAACGAATGATTGTTTACCATACTTATAAGCTAATTCTTTATTATTGGTCGGGTACTTTATCGTCAATAATGTATTTCTCAATTTATTTTTTAGAGCATCCAGCTATTGTAGCAATCTTTTCTGCGTCATCACCTGTTTTTTAAAATAAAAGCATAATGTATTCATACCTCATCTGAAAGTAGAAATTTTCAACAAAGCAGCTATTAAGTAAATTATGTGTCCAATCTAATGGATCAACTGAATAAGAAAATAAATAACATGGGACACTCTTTTCAGGAGTAATGACCGTTAGAGCGTTATATGCATCTAGCCCACTAAAATAAGAGAAGTTCATCATCTTCATTTTTGCATAACTTCATCAGAGCTCCATTTGTTTTCATGAGTGCCCCATACTTTTTAATTGCCTTTTCCCTTCTTGCGGAAGATACTGATGCCTTATTTTAATCTCATTGGCTTTAAAAAAATCAATTTTCGTCATTCCCTCATGTCTTTTCTTGATGTTTTTAAAAGATAATGAGCCAGGATGATTGTCCTATGTCCTTTGGAGAGCATTAGCGCTGCGTCACGAGGGATGCGATGAAGAATTGGCGGCGGCATGCTAAGAATAAATTGATTAAGTATTGGGAGGAACAGGAGGAGTTTAAAGCTTAAAAACAGGCCCTGATGTGAAGTGATCTCAAAATCAGGACCTAGTTTTTCTTATATTCATCGACAGTTAACCCTACTATTTAGTTATATAATTTTTTCAGGACTCCGGGATTGGTCGCTATGATGTTTCTTATCGTTGGTTCGAAACCTTAATTCTGCCAATAATAGAATCGTAAACAGCCCAAACCCAGCTACATTTAAAACCCATGTATACTGGAGACCTTCTACTACCGGGAAAAGCAAAAACAATCCTGAAGCCGCTACCAAAACTCTTTTTAATGCATGAAGAGAACTAAATAAAAAGCCTGCCACACTAACTGACAATATAAAACACCCTAGTATCGCCGTTAAGATTGAAATTACTCTCGTCAACACACTAATATCATCCCCTACTCCTAACAAGAGGGACGGAGAGTAAACAAATAGAAATGGAACAATTAATGCAGCAATACCTAGTCCCATCGCGGAAAAACCAATCTTGTAAGGACTCTCTTTGGCAATGGAAGCAGCCGCAAAAGCGGCAACAGCAATAGGCGGTGTAAAACTAGAAACAGTAGAAAAATAGAAAACAAACAAGTGGGCAGCCATTGGATGTACGCCCAGCTCTACAAGCGATGGTGCAACCAATGTAGCTACAAGGGCATATGCTGCAACCGCGGGCATCCCCATACCTAATATAATCGAAACGATCGCACTCGTGGCTAACAAAAGAATGAGGTTAGATTCACCAATTTGTGTTAATAACAAGGCTAAATTAAATCCTAAACCAGTAATTCCTACAATCCCAATAACTAATCCTGCAGCACCAAGAATGATACCAATTTCAAGTAACGTTTCCCCCGTTCCAATAAGCGTATCCCAAATCCGCTTCCATAGCTTTTTTCGATACTTACGTTGCAACAATAAAATGAGAAGCGCTATAAATGCAGTATAGACACCGCTCGTTGTAGGTGTATACCCAGCAACAAATAAAAGATAGAGCAGCACGGCAAATATAGGTACGATCATCCATCCTGTTTTTAATACCTTCCTAATGGAGGGTAACTGTTCTTTTGGAAGACCGACCAATCCCTTACTAGCAGCCCTTAAATCCACTTGGACAAAAATGCAGAGATAATATAAAAGAGCGGGAATGATGGCAGCTATCATTACTTCCACGTAAGGCACTCCTAAATTTTGCGCGATAATGAAGGCGGCAATCCCCATCACAGGCGGCATTATGATCCCTCCAGTTGAGGCCACCGATTCAATCGCACCAGCTTCCCTTCGACTGAATCCGTTTTTAATCATCAAGGGAATCGTCATGCTTCCTGTTAAAACGACATTCGAAACCGGACCGCCCGAAACACTTCCTACTAGGCTTGAACCGACAACAGAAGCTTTTGCAGGCCCACCACGGTATCGACCGAAAACCGCAAATGCAAAATCATTAAACATACTTCCGCCACCAAATTTAAGCAAGACCTGTCCGAATAAAATAAACGCCAACGCAATGGTTGAAGCGATGTTAAGCATGAACAGCAAGCTATTAGCATCTACAAATAAGTAGTTAAAAAACTGATCCAGGGAAACTCTTTCTCCTTTAAGTGGACCTGGGAAAATAGAAGGCACTAACGCATAGAACATGAATGCCCCAACAACTATAACCAAAGACCAACCGAACAACCGTCTCAAGGATTCCATAATAAGGGTAATTCCAAGTAACGAAACAATGAATCTATCTGTTGTAACATAACCAAACCTTAGAACAATGTCGGGGTAATAGATTGAAATATAGAACCCGACACTAAATCCAGCGGCCGCCAAGATCCAATCGTACCAGGGCACTCTGTTAGAACTGCAAGATGAAGCTGCCGGAACCCCGATAAATACCCCAGCTAAGATGAAAGCCAAAAATAGACCTGTATATTGTTCAAGGAATAATGCGATACCTAAATATTGATGTACACTTAATATATACAGGATCCCTGATACGGGAATTGCGAATAAAAGCGACCTCCAAATAATTAGAGATACCCCGTTTAGAGTCCGAAACCGGCTTTTCTCTTGTTGAGCCATACCTGTTCCCTCCTATTTTTATAATAAAAGTCTGAACAATGGATAAACATCCTTAAGAAAATAGAATTCATTACTTTATTGATTTCAACAATTCTCCCTGCTTTTGTTCAGCTTCTTCTGTCCAAAGACCTTGTTCTTTAAAAAACTTAATGGCTCCGGGATGATAAGGTACAGATGGATTTGGATCAAACATTTGCTCAGGAGTCCAAGTTTGCAACCAGGTAAACTGAGAATGCAATTTTTTATAATGACCCCAAAGTACTTTGGTTAAACGATATGCAGTTTCTTCCGAGACCTTTGATGAACCAATTAAAGCAATTGGGTATTGAGCCAGAATTGTCTTTTCATTCAGAAATCCATTGTTAAACACAGTTGGTTTAATATTTGGTACGAGGGATTGCATTTCTCGAGTAACATCCTTTGGAAACTCATCAATATTCTCTGGTGATACGCCTCCCCAGTTTAAGCCGTCTATATCAATGGCCGTATCAGCCTCAAGAAATGTAGAAACAGTAGGTGTCCCTGTAAAAGCAGCATCCACTCGATTTTCACGCAGTGCATTTACCCCTGCTCCTACCCCGGTAACTGGAACCATTTGAACGTCATCCCATGTCAATCCGGCAGAAGCAATATGCGCCTCAAGAACTCTTGGTATAATTTGATTACCTGAATAATTCGCCGCCACTCTCTTGCCTTTAAGATCTTTCACCTTTTCAATTCCGGAGTTAGCCCTTACGGTAAAACCAGAAATAACAATATTATTTCCCCTAACCAATAAACGAACGTTTTTGCTTTTTTCAGGGTACCCGTTTATCCCTTTCAATGCCCATTTGGCATCTGGGTAAGAGAGAATACCAAAGTCGATCTCTCCACTATTTAATAAGGGCATCCAAGCATTTGA